>CALELS010000040.1 GCA_937902735.1 uncultured Caryophanales bacterium | reverse complement strand
TTTTATCTTTTTCTAGAATTATTATTTTTATTTTTTATATTTCATTAATCTTTGATTTATATCCTCTGCCTCTATACCTCATAAAGTACCACAAGAATGGTATCATTAACATTCAACGAATCGCATACTCCAGACAGTGGCAACGAAATTTTTTTAACATATTACACTATTTTTGACATTAGCAAAATCACTCTTCATTATCTTTCTTTTCATCCAATTCAATGTTGTTGGTCTCTTTAGGCTTTTTTTGCTTCGGCCATTTCTTGCAATTTTTTCCTAGATACTCCATTACTTTTTTTTTGCTTTATCATCCTTTTTAAACTAAAAATCCCAAAGCCTACTATGTTTTGCATCGATTAATATTGCACAATTTTGAGTAAAACTTTCATTAAAGTAAATATTGTCAGAAACTGGCGTTGTGGCAAACAAATTGGCATTATTTTTTCTAAAAAGAGAAAATTCTGATTCGTTGTCAGTGATAATTATGTTTGCACAAAAACCCGACCGAGAGGCTCGAACAATATTTTGGTTAAAAATATCAGTAACTGGGTCACACAAAATAAAAAATATACTCCAGCGGACTCAGCTGAGCTTATTAATGCCATTAATTTTCCTGGCTTTTCGATACATTATGCTACAAAAACAAATGACAAATTTTTATCATTTGCAAGTTCTACACTAGTATCCAGAAAATTAGTTAACCCTATTAATCCATCTCAATTATCTTGGTTGATAATTTTTTCAAATACATCATGAGATACCTCACATATGTTTATTCCAGCCTCTTCAGAGGCACTGAGCACATCTTCTTGTTCACCACTTTTTTTAAAGTCTCTATAGAAGAACTTAGTGTCGATACTTATATTACACCTTATAGCACGTCCTAAATCAAGATACGCCTTAGTCAAAAACATCTGATAACGATTAAATTTTGTCCTGTCCCTAAGTTTACAGACAAATTCTATTGTATCATTTTGTCTGCCAGAAAGCATATTATACCAATTCATTTCACCGATAATGCAATCTCTTACATCTTTTTGCAATGTCGAAGCACCGCAATTGTTTTTATGCCACTTTTTGAGATTTTCAGACAATATCGTTCTCTTGGATGAATCTTTAGCTAATGTCGAAATGGTGCCTTTTTCACGACTTTCATCTCCAACCTTCACGACATACTTGTTGTTGTTTTCAAGAGACAAACAAATATCACAAAAATTCGCCATATTGCTGCCATAAACAATCGGAACACCACAACAAAAGGCATCAAGTGGAGACTGCCAACCTATATTTGGAGATAAATTTTTCCCAATAAATGCTATATCAGCTATCTATGTTAGCATTTGAAACTCTCCAGTTGTATCAACAAGACACACATCAACGCCAGATTCATCAATACCACGCAACTTCTGACACCGACTAAACTTCGATATTCTAAAAAATTTAACGATCTTAGAATGTCTTTCAGCATGCCGTGGGATGATTAATAAATATTTTTGCATTTTTTAAAAGCCTTCAACTGCATCTCCTCCTCACTATCCCAGGTAGAAGATCCAAGCAAAATCATGTCATCATTGTTGGATCCCAAATATACTTTTAGTTTACTTTTTTCATTTTCTGAAAGTTTCTCAACTTCGTTATCAAACTTCATATTGCCGATAGTTTTTATCCTCGTAGAAGGAATTCCGATTTCTCTACAGCGATTAGTTGATATGGCATCTGGTGAGAGCACATACCAAATTTCATCCAAGTTCGGCTCTGCAAGATTTCACAAAATATTATAGCGAACTAGAGTTTTATCAGAAATTCTTGCGTTAATCGAAATCACGAGAACACCAAGATTCCTAGCCTGCCGTATATGTCCGGCCATATCTCATTCTCCATCAATACCACAATATGCGGGAATATCCTCTTCCAAGAGCCAGCTAAACAACCAAAAATCTATAGGAAATTAACCAAAAAAAGTACACTTTTACCATATAAGTTTTTTGCCAACGTATACCAAGTGCTAGATGTTGTCGACAAGACTATTTCATAAAATCTGACTCGACTAAAATTGAGATTAACTTTTCAAGAGCCTTTACTTTTCTGATATTAACAGCCTGTATCATATTCTCCGTTTGCCAAATTTTTGTTTAGGCAATTTTTGAACAATCCAAATCGGTATTTAAAATCCTGGCCATATCAACTGGGGCTACAAACAAAAATAATGGCCAAAACAGCAATCGATACAAATTATACTGAACATCTATTCTTGATATTGGAATAATTTTTTTAATAAAAATAAAGAAAATATTAAAATGCTAATTTTATACGTCAGAATTGCTGCCCGTCGGGGAGACGAAAGATATCGTCGTCCAAAACATGAACAAGAAGCAAGAATTATAGGATGAATTGTTAATATTGTTAATATTTATTTTTTTTCTATCTTTCATTTATTTCTCAATTAATCGA
>CALELS010000039.1 GCA_937902735.1 uncultured Caryophanales bacterium | reverse complement strand
GCCGGAGGAATAAATGAAAGGAGAAAATTTATATGAACAAATTATTTACAAAAATTGCCGCACTTGCTTTAGGTGCGACAATGGCTGTAGGTGTTGGCGTTGCTTTAGCAAGTAGTGAAAAAGAAGCCACCCCAGTAAAAGCTGTTAGTTATGCTTGGCAAAAAGTTACATCCACAAGCGAATTTGTTGATGGCACAACAATTTTGATCACTCAAGACGCATACTATTTAGATGCCACTACTGGGTCATCTGGTTGTCCAACTATGGGCAGTTTGACTTTGAGTAATAACTTACCAACGTTAACCGCAAATAATACGTATTGTTTTACGGTTTCTGGTAGCGGAAGTTCTATTAAGCTTTGCAGGGCAACTGACACTACTAAATGGTTAAATACAGGCTCAAAAAATAATGGCATGAAAATCAATACTGGTACTACCGGCCATTATTGGACAATTTCATCTGCCGGCACAAATGAGTTTTACTTAAAGTCGAACCAAAGCAGATATCTTTCTAGATATAATACTCAAGACTTCAGAAGTTATACAAATACCAACACTAATGCAAATCTCGTTTTGTACAAACTCGTAGAATCGGCCAGCTATACTATCTCATACAACAACAATGGTGGATCTGGCACAATGACATCTACCACAGGGTCTGATCCGGCTGTTGCATCATGTACATTCACGGCGCCTACAGGAAAACATTTCGATCACTGGAATACTTCAGCAACCGATAATGGAACAACGTATGCTGTTGGTGCGAAACCAAAAGCTACGGTTTCTTTGTATGCTATTTGGGCGACTAATAGTTATACAGTTGGAGGAACCATTACAAACGGTTCTTTAAGTAGTACAGCCAACGTTAGTCACGGAAGCGCGCTCAACATTACAATTAATCCAAGTAGCGGTCACAAACATCCAACCACATTGACCAGTGTGACTATGGGAGGATCGGCTTATGCTGGATATACGTACAATTCTGGTACTGGTGCATTCTCAATTGCATCTGTTACAGGAAATGTTGTTATTAACGCAACATGTCCAGTTGATGCAACAACCTATACCATTAGTGGATCAATTACCAATGGCTCTCTGAGCGGTGATACCGGAGAACAAGTTGAGGGTGGTGAGTATACCGTGCAAATTACCCCAAGCGCTTTATACAAATATCCAACATCAGTTACAGTTGAAGGTGCTGGTGAAGAAGATTTAGGATGGGAATATGATTCATCTGATGGCATTGTTTACATCTTTGGTCTTGGTGGAAATGTAACAATTTCTGCTACATGTCCTGCCGCTTCTATTACAAGCATTACAGTTTCTGGACAAAAAACAGCTTTCACTTTAGGTGAAGATTTCTCGTTCGGAGGAACAGTCAAAGCATCTTATGATGATGTGGCTGGTTCAACAAATGTAACAATTAGCACTGACTTAGTTAATATTGATTCAAGTGCTTATAATGCATTTACCGAATCTAACTCCTACACAATTAGTGTGGCATTAAAATCAAACGGTTCGGTTTCTACTTCATATACGGTTAGTGTCACAAGAAAGTCAATTTCGACAACAACAACCTATGTGAAGGTTAGTGCCTCGCAAAGTGATTGGTCAGGTAAATATGTGATTTTAAGTTCGGATAACGCTTATGTCATGGGAACTACCATTACATCAAACAGGGTTACAAACGGAACGTTATCTGATTTAAAGAATTCAAGCGGAAACACAATTAGTTCGGCAGATACCGTTATTGCATCAGGTTATACGAATTATGTATATACAATTGCAAAATCCGGTAATTATTACACAATTTCCCCGGACACTGGCACAAACGCTGGTAAATATCTTGCTGGTAAATCTTCTAAAAACCAAGCTGATTTTATTTCAGATGGCACCGATGATTTAGCGAAATGGACAATTACTTACTCTTCTGGCTTTGTATTTGAAAATCTTGGGAGAGCAAGTCAATCCGATACTCCAGCGAACAGATATTTAAGAAGTAATACAACCTCTGGATTTGCTTGCTACAGTTCAGGGCAGAGCAAAGCACCTCATTTATTCGCAAAGACTGATACCCCATCAGGTACTAAGTCTTTAATTAGAATTACAGCAGTTGGGCCAGCAGATAATGAGAAAAAAGAAGACGATATCTTAACTGCTGCTGATTTCACAGTTACTGCGTTATATGACACTGCTGAAAGTGGAACTGTTACACAAAATGTTTCAGTCACTTCTGGTGCAACGTTAGTTGCTGGTAGTAATACAGTTACCTTAAGTTATACCGAAGGTGGCGTTACTAAAACATGTCAAGTTACAGTTGTGGCTGCTGAAAATACAGCGAATTTAGATGGTATCGTATGGAGTCAGGAAGGTGTTTCAAGAACAATTTTTGAAGGATCTACAATTGGTTCATTCGGAACTCTTGAAAAACACTACGATGATGAATCAACTGTCGCGTTGAGTTTGGATGATTGCACAGTTGCTGTTTATAACAACACTTCTGGATCAAAAGCTCACGACATCGCAAATCCTGCTTCCTATACATGGAATCTTACAAACGATAACGGTAAGTATTTAGGCGTCACATACGATGAATACACATTATATTCTGGTGTTGTTAATGTTGTCGAAACTATCAATGCTGTTTATGGCAAAGTTGAACAAATGACATTTACAACAAAAGCTTCTGCAACTAATCCAATTGCTGTTGGTGATACAGTTGTCTTTGCATACGATGACGGTTCCATGGAAATGGTTGGTAATACAGGTTCAATTGGTGAAGCTGGTTCATTTACCACTAACCCAGCTGGTACATATGCCTTAACTGTTGAAGAAGGTTCCGAAGAAGGAAGTTTTGCATTTAAAAATGGAACTGATTATGTTGCATATACAAAAGATGAAGGAACAACATCAAACAACAATTTACATAAAGTGAGTGAAGTTAATGACACGTCATCCTGGACTGTCTCTTACGATGGTGATGTTGTGAGCCTTGTCAATGTTCATAACACTGAAAGAGAAATTCATTACAACACTTCTTCTGGACAGGCAAGATTCTGTGCTTATTTATCAACTAACAGTTTCCCATGCATTCAAGTTTACAAAGGTGCAACCACATGGGTTCCAAGTGGATCCAATATCGCTAATACAAATGCTGTTGTCCAAAAAGCAGTCCTTGAATATGCTGAACATTTCAACGATACAATGAACTGTGTAAACGGTGGTACAACCGCTAATGTTTCTGGTAAATGGTCTACCTTATCTGGTGATTTCGATGATTTATTAGATTCATTCAACGGTGACAATTTGACTCATTGCAAAGCTTTATTTGCTGGAGCTGATGCTGTCGAAGAAGGAGATACACTTCAAGATATGTTAGCTAGATATGAATATATCTGTGCAAAATACAAACTTGATGACTTCTTAGCCGATATCGACAGACCACCTGTTGCACAAAGAGCAACAATTTCTCCATTGAGCATTGTTGGTTCTAATGGAAATACTGTAGCAATTATTGTTGTCATCTCAATGATTTCAGTTACTGCAATCGGTGGATATTTCTTCCTTAGAAAAAGAAAAGAAGAAATCTAATTGATCTAATTAGTGGAAGGCTCTATGGTTTTCGCAGAGCCTTCCTTCTTCCTCAAAATTTATTAATTATTAGTAACTTTTGTGGAGGAATAAATAATGAATAGAATTAATTTGAAATATCTTTCGTATACAACCAGGCCATTTATTTTTACATGTAAGTTTGCCGACCTAATAAAAAGACTCTCAGATAAATCTAGTTATTTTGATGAATATAATCAACTATCTATGACTGAAGAATTTTTAAAATCGTATTTAAACTCTGAAGAACTAACACCTCTAAGAAATGTCTATACCTATAAATTTAAAAAGAATGATCAAAATACATCCAAAATAAAAATTGCAAAGAAAAGCGAACATGTTTTATTTTTGTTAAAAACAGATGATTATCTTGAAAACTTGCTAAAGATTTCATTGGGAACTTTAATAAAATCCTTTAACGAGATACTTTCCTTTTTGGAAAAAAACGACAAATTTTTATCACATATAATTGGGCTCAGGAAAGATGAATTAAAAAGCAAGATATCGAACATGCAAATTAAGTGTAACGAAAAACTAACTGCTGCAGAATTGAGAGAAGAAGTCTTAATTTTAAGTAAGTTATTAAAACCTGTTTCGATCAAGATTTTCAAAGCAGAAACTAAGAGTGAGATTTATCGTAAATGTTTAGATAATTTAAATCAATTACATAAAGTGCTTGATATTCTGGATGCATTTTTATTGTCTGAAAAAAGAATGCAAATTCTAGCCCTTGTTTCTAAAGCAGGAACAATTCAAATTTCAATTGTTTTTGAAAATGAAATAAATTGTAAATATGAGACAAATAAGAAAATATTAAAAAATCCTCATTTAATATCAGAAGCAAACAGAGTTTCAAAAATAATTACTTCTTATATTAATAAACTACCAAAAGTATTTTCTATTTTAGATATTAATAGATTTTTGGGATTCGAGGATAAGATTGCTGTTTATGATCATCCGAGAAAAATGATAAGAAATATAAATATTTTAAATGCCTCAAGATGTAATAATTTATACAAAAAGGTTTCCAATCAAAAAGCAATATTTATGAGAATGATTGTCGATGAAAGTGAAGAAGATTATTCTCCTGAATCATGTCTTGAGTTTTATAATTATCTATCGTTGCTTGTCGCATATCACCACAGTTATGATGAAAATACATTGCTTAAGTGTTATCTAAAAGAAGAAAAACGCGGATTAATAGATTATCTTAATAAACCAACCGAGCATATGTATGTAGATGACTCACTGGTAGTTTTATCTACAATTGATGAATCGGCCAATGTGGCTCAAATAAAAAAGCTTGTTGGAAGAGGTGGCGAGATAACAACTGATGTAAACTCACATCAACTACGAATATACTCGTTTTGGGATTTTATATATATTTGCAATGCCTTGGCTCTTGGTTCGACAGCTATATTGATCGATACATTATTACTTGACTATATAAAAAGAAAAATCTCTGACATAAAATTTAAACAAGCTGTTCATATTAAACAGGCACGACTCGGTAGAGTCCTTTCTAGAATTAATTCGTTCTATAATAATCGTTCGTTAAGCATTAAAGTTGATAGCAATTATATTTCTGATATTTTATTCGAAAAAATGGGTTTAAAACGTATAGAAAAACAGGTAAATGAGACCACAGATATAAATTGGAGAAGCGCAAATCTCATGAGCAGTCAAAGTTACAACAGATATAGTTTGTTATTAACGTTTATTAGTTTGTTTATTTCTGTTGCTAGTTTTGGATTAGTTGCAAAGGTAGCGAAAGGGTGTACTTCAGATCATTATTCAGGGTTAATGTATTCTTTATTCACTGACTCTCCGAAAATTCTCGTCATTTTAACAATTATTAGTATACCTATAGCTATTTATGCCTGTATTTTAGTCTATGAAATTATTCGAGCCTTTGTTTTTACAAAAAATGTCGCAAAACTCGATGGTTTTAGAATTATAAGAGGCAAGAAAATTCAAAAAAACCAGGAAAAATTGTAAAATTTTGTTCAAAGTATTTACATTTGAATTAAATACCTATATTATATAGGTGGTTAGAAGAGTACAACGCCTTGAAAGAACTAAAAATATTAAGCGTTGTAGCAAGGCGGCTCGAATCGAGTCGCTTTTATTTTTATTTTAAGACCACGATATTTGAATGATTGTGTTACAATAATTAAGATTTTTACATCCTGAACGATGCATTGGTCGTGTAGGGAATTATAAAATCAATGCATTGGTCGTGTAGGCAAAAGACATTCTTAATGTACAGCATAAATGCCTGCCTAAAACGGGCATTTTTGTTTATTTTTAGCCATATTTTCACACTTCGGTGAAATAAGGGCAGTGGATGGGAATCAGAAAATATCGGTTTTTGGTCGTTTCGAATCCCAACCTCGCTTGCACCACCCAACACTGCATAACCACCTTGACAAGACGGGCGCGAAATAAAAAAAGCAAATTAAAACCCATGATTTTGGTATAGCCAGTACCTAGGTCATGGGATTTTTTATTTGTTTATGAATATACCGAATAGCTAGTTGATGAATAGCATCTATAAGGAAAGGTGTGTTGTTTTTAAGACAAATAAAATTGAAGAATAAAGTGTAGAATAAGTGTAGAATAAAACGCTTTACGAACTGGAGAATAAAGTGTAGAATAAGTGTAGAATAAATGGAGGAAGCCATTATGCCTGGATTTATTGAAAACGAATTTGTTGAATTCAAAGAATCGTTAAGTCAATTATCAAGGGCCGCTGAATCAATTGCGGCAATGTTGAATAAGCACTCTAAAGCAACAATCCTATTTGGTGTAAAAGATAATGGAAAACCAATAGAACTTGATATTGGCAATAAGACGTTAAAAGATATCAGTGAAGCTTTGTGTTCAAAGATTAAACCATCAATCATTCCTACTATAATTGAAGAAGAATATGATGGGAAAATAATAATAAAAGTCATGGTAGTGGGGCACAATAAACCCTATTCAGCGGACGGTAAATATCTCATTAGAAGTGGAAGCGAAAACAAAAAGATTGATCCTGAAATAATGAAGGAATTACTTTTTTCTAGTTCAATAGAATCAATGGCGGAGATTGAATCATTCGATCAGGAATTGACATTTAATCAGCTAAAACAACTATTTATTCTTCGCGGCTATTCAATCAATGATTCCTCCTTTGCAAAGAACAATGGTTTATTAACTAAAAACCATAAATATAACTTGCTGGCCAACTTGTTATCCGATAATAACAGCTTTTCTATAAAAGTGGTAAGGTTTGCTGGAACTGATAAATCAGAGATGATTTCTAGAAATGAATATGGTTATAAATGTTTGGTTCTCGCTCTTCAATCAGCACTCAATTACGTTCTTTCTTTTAATGAGACACGAGTTGAATTAACTGGAAATGCCGCTAGAGAAGAAAAACACCTTTTTGATGAGAAGAGTTTAAGAGAAGCGTGGTCAAACGCTTGTCTTCATACGAGATGGGACAAAATGGTTCCGCCTGCCATTTATATTTTCAAAGACAGAATTGAAATAATATCAACTGGTGGCCTTCCTGTCGATTATTCTTTGGATGACTTTTATCAAGGTATAAGCAATCCAATTAATAAACAACTGCAAAAAATCTTAGGTCAACTGGGTATTGTTGAACAAACAGGGCATGGTGTTTTAGAGATTATCAAAAATTATGGCAGAGAAGCTTTTAACATTACAGACAATCATGTTGTGGTAACTTTGAAATTTCCGTTTGAATTAAAAAATGAAGGTAATGATTTTTCAACATTGAGTTCTTCTCAAGAAAAAGTATTGAGGGCAATTATTACTAAACCAAGTATTACCACGGATGAATTAATACGTGTTGTTGGCCTTGGCCCTTCTAGGATATCAACAATAGTCAAAGAACTAAAAGCGCTTAATAAAATAAGAAGAATTGGTTCAAATAAAACTGGTTACTGGGAAGTAATTGCAAATGATTGATTGGTTAAACTATTGTGGGGTTAACAAAGCAATCATGAAGAATAAAATTCTTTGATTCATAAGCTTTAAATATTAAAATATTAAAGAGCAAGTTACCTTGCCTCCCTCACTGAATATTCGAAGCGCAAATTCATGTGGAGGCGGGTAGTAATATATTATATCTTTTTAGGTCTAGGTTAATCGATGGCTCAGGCATTTTTTACACTAAATATAGGGTTTTTCTTTTATCCAAGTAAAATGTACTTATGTT
>CALELS010000038.1 GCA_937902735.1 uncultured Caryophanales bacterium | reverse complement strand
ACATAAGTACATTTTACTTGGATAAAAGAAAAACCCTATATTTAGTGTAAAAAAAGCCCGTAATACGAGCTCACTCGGCATCTTATCTAACAGGCGGCCGACTATTGTCTCCCCTACGTTACGACGTACTGTCCTCTGATGCGTTTTTATTTTATGTGATTTTTGAAATTTTGCAAAGCTTAATTATCTCCATAATATGACAACATTGAATGAATGATAATTGTATTAATATCTTTATGTAGTTTATAAACCAGCCTATGTTGAAGGTTAATTCTTTCAACCAATCCTTTTTGTGAAACCAAAAATATAGTTTCCATCATTGCTTTGTATTCATCCTCGGAAATGATAACAGCATTGCCATTCTTTGTGCTTACAGTCACAGATTCATTAAATTCAATAACATTATCAATGGTTGAAAATAGATTCTTTCTTAATACAGAAATATTTGTAACCGACATAAACATTTTCTCCTTAATATAATTACATAGTTGTACGTAATCAAGTACAATTGTACGCAATCATGAACATTTTTTTGTATTTCATGTGAATAATAAAAAAGGTCTACTCAATAGACCTTAAATTAGTTTAAAAACTATTCAGGTAAGACAAGATTAACAGCGCCTGGAACAACCTTGACTGTGAAGTTGTTACCTTTGATCATTTCACCATCAACGCAGACATCGAATGGTTGTGGGGAGCACATTTTGATTTCTTTTGCTCTACGATAAACGATTTTCTTACGAGGTTTATCAAGGTGTTTACCTTTGGTATATGTTCCAATGATCATACCAAGACCAATGAATGACATTGTTTTGAGAACACAGACATCAATTAATCCGTCAGTATTGTCACTTTTTGGAGCACATTTAAATTGCCCACCAACGTATTGACCTTGTGCTAATGTAGCAAGAAGCATTTGTTTTTCGTTAAGTTTTTCACCATCTGCAAATACTTCAATATCATTAAAACGACCATGTTTCATGGCATCATGTTTTAAAGCGTAGTCATATGGATTTGTGCCTTCTTTAGCATCTTTTGGTAAACCATGTTCTTTGTAGTAGTTACCCATAGCACCAACAATAGCATCAAAACCAAAGTTGATAACGTTGACACTATACATAACGCCTTCAACGCCTTCGCCTTGAAGTTCAGATACATCAATTGGATGTGCTTTACCTTTAATTAATGGTTCAAATTCTTGGAATTTTTCTTTACCACCATAGATTTTAACAAAGTCATTACCAGTACCTGTTGCTAAAATAGCAACTTCGGCATTTTTAAAACCAACAACACCATTAACAACTTCGTGGATGGTGCCATCACCACCACAAGCATAAATACGAACAGTGTCTTTAGCTTTCTTTAAATATTCTTTTAGGAATGGGATAACGCTTTTTGGACCAGTTGTCTTATAAACTTCGTGATCTAAACCTTTAAAAGCTTCTTCGATTTTGGCTTCAAATTCTGGAGTGTAACTTCCAGCGCTACCATTCACAACAATTAAATGTTTCATTATATTTCTCCTTTTGAGTCAACATTGGTATTATACAATTTACTTTGACTGAAACTAAATAGTTTTCTTATTGAAAGTTATCCTTTTAGCGTTAAATAAAACAATAAACAAATTGTAGCAAATGCTACATTTAGTTTTATCAACACGAAAAATAGTGTTATATTAATTCCTTAGAATTAAAAACGATTTATTTTTGTCTGATTTGTTCCACGATTTGATTATATAAATCTGGTTCTAAAAGAACAACTTCTCCTGTGCCAAACCAATTAACATTATCATCAAATGCTAAAAGCATGCTTCTAAACCAAGTAGTGTTCTTTTGACCATATTTAAAATTAATAATTGCATTACCACCTAGTTCTTTAGCTTTGTTAGATAATTGTTCTTTTACATTATCAAGGTTTTGAAGTTGGTTGTTGTAGAATTTGTCTTTCTTATATTCTACTGGTCCTAGTTTCTTACTATGTTCAAATTCGCCTTCGATAAAAATAATATCTTTATATATAGTTTTGTAAGCCATATTAGATGTCTCTTTCAAGAATGATAATTGCTTCTTCTCTATTTCCTGCAAAGATTCCAGGAATATCTGCACTGAAAGCAGCTTTTAATACCCAGCCTTGTTGAGCATAAGCATTAATTGCTTCTTCTAGTCTTTGTGGATCAAATTTGCCTGAAAACCACTTATCTTTTTGAGTAAGTACTTTGTATTCTTTCATAATAAAACCTCATTCTTATTATATATGAATTTTTTAAAGTATGTATGAGCCTAGCTGAAAATAATACCATCTAAATTTATGTTTTTATTTGAGAAAGCTTAATCTTCTATAGAGTGCATTAATAAAAGAAGCGATGAATCAAACATTCAGGCGTGTGAAGCGCACACGTTGACGACGGTAGAAAGACCGCCCAGACAGCATAAAAATAGCCGCTCGTTATGGGCTACTTAATTTACATTGATTTAGACTAAATTCAGGGCCTTACCATATGCTTCGACTAATGCTTTAAGAGGAAAGTCATTTTTAGCCAACTGAGGCAAGTCGCGACTGTCCTGCTACAATAACAACTAATTAGTCAGTGACTTATGGAAGTAGAACCATAAGTCTTGCGCTTTTAATCGATACAGCTACTTCTTTATGATGCTTTTGCATTTAGCAATAATTGCTTTTGCTTCATTTAAATCAATTTTGTTATTAATGGCAATCTTAAGCATATCTTCATCAGTTATATCCTTTCCCTTGCCACTAACAGATGTTGTATGCTCCCCGTAATATGTTTTTCCAGGAGTTATATCGTATGCAGGCGAAAGCCTATATGTTTTACTACTGTCATCATAAATGAAAGAAAAGTTTTTTGTGTGGTCATCCTGATTATCAATTAATACATTGAAAACCATTCTTCTAAACATTTCTAAAATGTCATCGTCATTCTTTGTTAGCACCCTTGTAAGTTTTATTAACTCATTATAATCAAGGGAAGGCGCTCTAAAGTCTGCTTCTAATAATGCAGCGGCGCTTATCATATGTATTCTTTTATCACCATTTCTATCAAATCTTTTAATTAAAAAGTATTTGTTACCAAGTTTAGATGTAACAAGCTTAATATCTGGAATATTAATACCAGCTTCACGAGCAAGAGTCATATATTTATTTTCAAGTTCAGTGATGTTCTTTCGATCAAATCTAGAGGAAAATTTGACAATATAATCTTCTCCTTCATATTTAATCAAAGATTTGGGTCTAGCACCGCCACTGGAGCCACCTAAAGAATATAGTTCATCAATGTGCTCAACTTCTTTCGAATCAAGTAAATCGTTACATTCTTTTTGAATTACATCAAAATCGATATTGTTCCTATCAATATCAATACTTAAATCTGGCATGTATTCTAATAACCCCATACCAGAAGAACCGACATAAGCAAGTCTATCCAAACATGTAAGCTCGTTAACATTCACATTTTTACTTTTTAAGTAACGATCTAAAAGTAATTCACCATAACTATCTGGCAAAGAGTCCGCAAAAACACCAAATAATCCTTTAAAGTAAGGTGAGGATGCAAAAAATAATTGCTTAGATAAAGGCAATTTAAAAGGATTGATAGAAAAGCCATTTTTCACCCACTCATCGGTATATTGAAAAGCCACTCTATTGTCGTTTGTTAATGCAAGAGTACCAACTTTGGTTTTTCTAGCGTAAACATCAATCTTTTTGATCATTGATTATTTCCTCGATTGTTTTGTATTCTAAATGATTCTTAAACAAATTGTCCAAATCATCATATAACTGTAGACTCAATGCAAGTTTAACTAACGAAGATAAAGAGATTTCCCCTGTTTTTTCAAATCTTCTTATAGAACCATAAGAAACACCAGATAGAATAGATAATCTTTGTTGAGACACTTTTCTGTTTTTTCTAATAGTAACAAAGCGTTTAGCTATCTCGAGTTGTTTTTCATCATATGTTACAAATTGTAATGCTTGTTCTTCCATACGCTAAAATATTAGCATATTTGCAATATTTTTCAATTATTATTGATAATATATTAGCAATTATATACTCCATATGTTAAATATCGGCTATTTATGTAAAGCACATAAATTAGTCGCAATAATTAAAAAGCCGCCCTTGTGAAGTGTGTCCGTTTTGGGGTTCACTTCATTGATGGACGGCTTCAATTTTATCTAAACATGTGCGGATATCTTTTAAGCATGAATTCCATGTCTTTGTCTCCTCGTCCCGACAAACACACGAGAATCGATCCACTTTTCATTGTTCTTGCACATTTAATGGCGTAGGCCAAAGCGTGACTAGATTCAATCGCTGGAATAATACCTTCTAATCTAGAAAGAAGGAAGAACGCTTCTGCTGCTTCATCATCAGTAATAGCTTCATATTTAACTCTTCCAATTTCACGAAGGAAGGCATGTTCTGGACCAACACCAGGATAGTCAAGACCACTAGCGATGCTATAAGCATCACCGGCACTTCCATCTGGGTTTTGAAGTACTAGAGAATTAAAACCATGTAAGACCATTTCTTTACCAAGTGTCATTGTGGCACTATTATGGCCTGGTTCTTCTCCTTCGCCCATAGCTTCGACACCAACAATCTTTACTGGTTCTTCCAAGAACGCTTCAAACATACCAATCGAGTTACTACCTCCACCAACGCAAGCTGTAACAATATCTGGTAATTCACCAGTCATTTCAAGGAATTGTTGTTTGGCTTCACGTCCAATAATCTCTTGGAAATCTCTAACCATTAATGGATATGGATGTGGTCCAACTGCGCTTCCGATAACATAGAAAGCATTTTTATATTCTTTAGCGTAGGCTTCAAATGCTGCATCCACTGCTTCTTTTAATGTTTTTGTACCAAAACAAACTGGAATAACATTAGCACCCAACACTTTAATTCTTTCGACATTTGGGGCTTGCTTTTCCATATCAACTTCACCCATATAAATATCGCATTCTAAACCAAAATAAGCGGCCGCCATAGCTACAGCAGACCCATGACTTCCTGCCCCTGTTTCAGCGATGAGTTTTTTCTTACCAAGATATTTAGCTAATAGAGCTTGTCCCATCGCGTTATTTAATTTATGGGATCCACCATGATTTAAATCTTCTCTTTTTAGATAAATTTGTACACGTCCTAAGTAATTACTTAGATTTTGGCAATGATAGATAGGTGTTGGACGTCCTTGATAGTTCTTTCTTATTTGTCTTAACTCTGCAATAAATTTAGAAGATTTAGCGATCGTTTGATAACCATAATAGATTTCATTCATTGCTTTCTTTAAATTATTAGGAAGGAATGCTCCTCCGTATCGACCAAAATATCCATCATCGCTTGGGTATTGTTTACGATAGTTTTTAAAGTCAATATTGATTCCCTTTAATGGTGAATCTTCAAATAAACGTTGTCCTTTAACTCGACGATCTAAAGGTTTATTGGCATTTTCCGGGATCAAGTACTTGTGGTCCTTATAAATAGCGCCTTCAATTCTTTTCTCTTTTAAAAGAGCGCGCACTCTTCTTTCGTTTATTCCCCACTTTTTACTGATATCACTAACGGTTAAATATTTCATTCCTTTATTCTCCTATCGGTATATAAGTTGTACCTATTATAATACACATATATGCAACTTGCCACAAAAGAAAAAGGGCTCTGTAAAATGAATCGGGGTATATTTGGGGAATAATTCCCCTTTTTATTTTA
>CALELS010000037.1 GCA_937902735.1 uncultured Caryophanales bacterium | reverse complement strand
AACATCTTTTCAACTATATATTTTAAAAGAAAAATAGATTCTTTGGAAGAAGAGTATCAAAAAATAGCTACTGATGCATATAACAAATACGTCAATGATTTCAATATTGAGGTAAGTTATTCTCATGATGATAATCAGATTATTTCTGATATACCAAATAAAGGATATGTATCAGGTAATGATGAAGACAAATACACTGAAATTGTTAAAGAATACAATAACCAAGAAGAAAATGAAACGGAAGATAATATAATGCCATATATTATAACGCCTGAAGAATACGGTGATGATGACGATTATGATACAAAAGTATTAACAGCTTTTACTGATAAAGTTGTTTTAGATGAAGATAATTGTATGGTAGACATTGGATATTTCGGCGATGCTATAAACAAGAAAATATATTCTAAAAAGAACAAAGATACATCTATATTTGTAAGAGATGAGAATGAAAAAGTAGATTATGAAATAATCAAAGAGAATATTAGTTTCGAAGAATATAGTAAACTAACGTTTGAGACAGAACCAAACAGCTAGGAGGTGTAACAAATGAATGAAGTTGACAACGTAGAAGAATATTATTTTAATTGGTTATATGATAATATTTGTATAATGAGGGCCCATGATGATATTTCTTATTATAAGATATTACGTTTATTATTTAATAGAGATTTTAGTTTTGTTTTACAAATGGATGGTAATAGGGCTGCCGATGGAATAGAGTTACGTTATTATTTTGATATAGACACAAATCCAGACACAGCTCTAGCAACAAATACTATACAAAAGACATGCAGTGTATTAGAAATGATGTATTCACTAGCTATGAAAATAGAGAATGAAATAATGGACGATTTAAGATATGGTGACAGAACTAACCAATGGTTTTGGGAAATGATGAAAAATCTTGGTTTAAGTATGATGACTGACGATAATTATGATGAAGATGTAGCTAATCAAATTATAGATCGTTTTCTGTTAAGAGAGTATAACCATGATGGAAAGGGTAATATATTTTATATTAGAAATTCAGATGAGGATTTAAGAGATGTTGAAATCTGGGTTCAGGCGGAATGTTATTTAAGTAGTATGATTTAAAATATATTAGGAAAGGAGTGATATAAATGGCTGATTTTTTAATTGTGTCTGATCGTACTCTTAAAAATAACATTATAGAGATAGCCCCAAAGTTTAGAGTTTATCCTAAATCTACTGAACTTATGATTCGAGGTGGGGATTTCTATGCGGTCTGGTTAGAAGATAAGAAAATATGGTCTACAAACGAAGACGACGCATTATCTATAATTGATAATGAATTATATAAAAAAGCTGAACAAGTTAAAGCTGAAAGACCAGAAGCTTCTGTGAGTGTAAAATATACTTGGGACTCTTCAAGTGGTTCAATCGATGCTTGGCATAAATATTGCCAAAAACAAAAACGTGATTCTTTTGAAATGTTAGACGAAAATATTGTATTTGCTAATACTGATATTAAGAAAGAAGATTATGCTAGCAAAAAATTACCATATCCACTTGAGAAAGGAAATATTGATGCATATGAAAAATTAGTAGGAACTTTATATTCACCAGAGGAAAGAAGAAAAATAGAATGGGCCATAGGAGCTATCGTAACTGGTGACTCCAAATATATTCAGAAGTTTCTTGTATTATATGGAGCAGCTGGGACTGGTAAATCGACTGTATTGAATATTATCCAGCAATTGTTTGAAGGGTACTATTCTGTATTTGATGCTAAGGCATTAGGTTCTGCTAATAATTCGTTTGCATTGGAGTCTTTTAAGTCCAATCCACTAGTAGCTATTCAGCATGATGGTGATTTATCTAGAATAGAAGATAATACAAGATTAAATAGTTTGGTATCTCATGAGTTAATGACTGTTAATGAAAAATTTAAATCGACATATTCAAATAGATTTAAATGTTTTTTATTTATGGGCACTAATAAACCAGTAAAGATAACTGATGGTAAGTCAGGTTTAATAAGACGTTTAATTGATGTTCATCCAACTGGCGATAAGGTTAGTGCAAAAGAATATAAAATATTAACTAACCAAATAAAATTTGAACTTGGAGCAATAGCCTATCATTGTAGAGAAGTATATTTGGAGAATCCCGGGTATTATGATCATTATATTCCTACTTCAATGATGAGTGCATCAAATGACTTTTATAATTTTGTTCTTGATTCATATCATGTATTTAAGCGAGAAGACGGTGTTACATTAAAAATGGCTTGGGAAATGTATAAGACATATTGTGATGAAGCTAAAGTGGGATATCCATTTTCTCAAAGAGCATTCAAAGAGGAATTGAAGAATTATTTCAAAGAATATAACGATCGTTTTAGTGTAGATGGTGAACGAGTTAGAAGTTATTATAGTGGGTTTAGACAAGAAATATTTAATCAAGAAGAATTAAAAGAGGAAGAAGATAATTCATATATTATAGATTTTAAAGAACGAGAATCTATATTTGACAAAGAATGTGGGGATTGTCTAGCACAATATGCTAACTCAAATGAAACACCTAACAAAAAATGGGACGATGTTACAACCACATTAAAAGAATTAGATACACATAAAGTTCATTATGTTAAAATACCAGAGAATCATATTGTTATAGATTTTGATATAAAAGATGAGGACGGTAAGAAATCATATGAAAAGAATCTAAAAGAGGCTAGTAAGTGGCCTAAAACATATGCTGAGTTATCTAAGAGTGGAGCAGGAATACATTTACATTATATTTATACTGGAGATGTTACAAAACTTAGTAGAGTATATGCTGATAGTATTGAAATAAAAGTTTTCACTGGAAAAAGCTCTTTAAGAAGAAAGTTATCAATGTGTAATAATATACCAATAGCTACCATAAATTCAGGGTTACCTATTAAGGAGGTTAAAAAAGTGGTAAGTGATAATGTTATAAAAAGTGAAAAAAGTTTAAGACAATTAATTGAAAGAAATTTGAATAAAGAAATTCATCCAGGGACCAAACCTAGTATAGATTTTATATATAAATTATTAGAGGATTCATACGAGCAAGGATTGAATTATGATGTTACAAATATGAAGAATGATGTAATATCTTTTGCTATGAATAGTACAAATCATGCTGATTATTGTTTAAAGTTAGTTAATAAAATGCATTTTAAGTCAGAGGAACCATCTTTAAGTGTTGATACTAAAAAAGACCAAATAGTATTTTACGATATTGAAGTATTCCCAAATTTACTTGAGGTAAACTGGAAAGTTCGAGGAAAAGAAAATCCTGTAATTAGAATGATCAATCCAGCATCAGAAGATATTGAGGAGTTAATTAAATACAAATTAATTGGCTTCAATAATAGAAGATATGATAATCATATTATATATGCTAGATTATTAGGATATTCTAACGACCAATTATATAATTTATCTCAAAGGATAATAAACGGAGATCGAAACGCATTCTTTGGGGAAGCTTATAATTTATCTTATACGGATATTTATGATTTTGCATCTGCTGGTAATAAGAAATCTTTAAAGAAACTTGAAATAGAGATGGGTATACACCATCATGAATTAGGTTTACCTTGGGATCAACCAGTACCAGAAGAGCTATGGCCTAAAGTGGCAGAGTATTGTGATGACGATGTTATCGCTACAGAAGCGGCATTCGATCATTTGGAGGCTGATTGGACAGCTCGACAGATTCTAGCAGACTTGGCAGGCATGACTGTTAATGACACAACGAACTCTTTGACAACAAGAATTATATTTGGAGACAACAGAAAACCTCAAAGCGAATTCTGTTACAGAGATTTATCACAACCAGTTAAAGAATTACCTAAAGATGTTGAGGATTTCTTAAAAGAAGCTTGTCCAGTTATGATGTCACAAAGACATGGAAAAGAAAAAAGTTTATTACCATATTTCCCAGGATACGAGTATAAAGCTGGTGTATCAACTTACAAAGGAGAAGAAGTTGGTGAAGGTGGGTACGTATTTGCAGTTCCTGGAATGTATAATGATGTAGCTTTATTAGATATTGCTTCAATGCATCCGCATAGCACAATTGCTGAATGTTTATTTGGACCTAGATTCACAAGAATATTTAGAGAAATTGTTGAAGGTCGTGTTAGTATAAAACATGAAGCTTGGGAAGAATTGAATAATATGCTAGGCGGTAAATTAACACCTTATATTCAAAGAGTTATAAATGGTGAGATGACTTCTAAGAGTTTAGCTAATGCTTTAAAGACTGCCATAAATTCTGTGTATGGTTTAACCGCAGCAAATTTTGATAATCCGTTTAGAGATATCAGAAATAAAGATAATCTGGTAGCAAAACGTGGTGCATTATTTATGGTCGATTTGAAAGAGGAGGTTCTTAAGAGAGGTTTCAAAGTAGTTCATATTAAGACCGACTCTATAAAGATACCTAATGCAACACCAGAAATAATAAAGTTTGTTATGGAGTTTGGTGAGAAATATGGTTATACATTTGAACACGAGGCTACATACGAGAAAATGTGTTTAGTTAACGACGCTGTATATGTATCTAAATATAGTAGTGCTGATAAATGTAAAGAATTATATGGATATGTGCCAGACGATTGCTCAAAACATGGTGGCGAGTGGTCTGCAACTGGAACTCAATTTCAGGTGCCATATGTATTCAAAACTTTATTTAGCAAAGAGCCTATTGAATTTGACGATATGTGTGAGACTAAATCAGTCAAGTCTGCATTATATTTAGATTTAAATGAAACTTTGCCAGATGTTTCAGAAAAAGAAAAAGATTTGAAGAAATTAGAGGCATCATATAAAAAAGAACAGATATCTGAAGGTGAGTTTGAAACAACTAAGATGGAATTAGAATCTGAAATAAAAAAAGGACATGATTACAAATTTGTTGGTAAAGTTGGTAATTTCTGTCCAGTATTACCTGGAACCGGAGGCGGTATATTGCTAAGAGATCAGAACGGAGATTATTATGCTGCTCCAGGAAGTAAAGGGTTTAGATGGGTAGAATCAGAATTGATTCGAGATGATTACAATAATGGAAAAAATATAATTGACAAAAGTTATTATAATATTTTAGTAGATGAGGCTGTAGATACAATATCACAATATGGTGATTTTGAAGCATTTGCAGCTTAAAAAATTTTCAAGAAAAGTAAAGGAGAGATATAAAAATGAAAATTACAAAGAGAGAAAATGGAAATAATACTATATTAGAAATTGATGAGGCTAGAATTGTTTATAGGAATTTTAGTGGTACACCTGGAAAATTCAATGCTAATGGTGAAAGAAGTTTTGCCATAGTTATTCCGGAAGAATATGCAGATGAATTAGAGGCCGATGGATGGCATGTAAAAAGAAGACCTGCTGCTGAGGAGGGTGAAGAGCCTTTCAATACATTACCTGTTAAAGTTAAATATACAGAAAGAATGAGACCTACTATATATTTAGACGATGGCGAAAATATCAAACAGATAAGCGAAGAAGTTATAAACATGATTGATGATTTAAATATAAGTAGTGTTGACATGGATATTAGACCATATCATTGGACTATGGCTGCTGGTAATAGTGGAATAACAGCATATTTACAATCAATGTGTGTTCATTTTACACCAGATAGATTTGCCAGAAGAATGAATGACGTAATCGAATAGGGAAAAATTTATTATGAATAGAATGGCTAGACAAGATATAATTAATTTAGCAAAAAATATAGTTGTATTTTATTGCAATAAAAGATATTTTAATAATAGCAAAATTAACAAAGACGATGTTAATATACTTAAGTGTTCTAGACAAAACAATATAAGAACTGTTAAATTGTCAGTCACAGATAATGATAAAATAAGATATTTTAAAGTTAAATATAATTATTACACAGAGAGCACAAGTACTTATGAATATAAAACTGTAGGAAAAGTTAGAAAAGATGATGTAAATGAGCTTAAATAGTAAACCATTTTTATATGATTATCAGATGGATGCTGTAAAAAAGATGCATAATGGTTGTATTTTAAATGGAGGTGTAGGTTCTGGTAAATCTAGAACTTCCCTCTATTATTATTTTAAGGAACAAGGTGGCAGTATAGACCCTGATTACAAACCTATGAAGGTGCCTGCCAAGGATCTATATATTATAACAACCGCTAGAAAAAGAGATACTTTAGAATGGGAGGGTGAACTTACACATTTCTTGATGTCTACGGACGAAGAACAATATAAAAGATACGGAAACCATATTTATGTAGACAGTTGGAATAATATAAAGAAATACCAAAATGTTTACAGTTCATTTTTCATATTTGATGAGCAAAGATTAGTTGGATCTGGAGCCTGGGTTAAGACTTTTTATAAGATAGCTAGAAAAAATAGATGGATATTATTGTCAGCCACCCCGGGTGATTGCTGGTCTGATTATATTCCAGTGTTTGTAGCAAATGGATTCTATAAAAACAAGACAGAGTTTATAGCAGAGCATGTAGTATATTCTAGGTTTACAAAGTATCCAAAAATAGAAAAGTATATAAATGTACAACCTTTGATAGAATATAAAAATAGAATTTTAATTAATATGGATTTTAAAAGAGATACTGTACAACATCATGATAATATATTTGTAAATTATGATAAGAATCTGTATACTTTGACTACAAAAAACAGATGGGATCCATTTAAAGACGAGCCTATACAGCAAGCTAGCAGTTTGTGTTATATTTTGAGAAAGATTGTTAACGATGATCCAGACAGAATAGTTAAGGTATGTGAGATATTAGAGAAATGCAAAAAAGCTATTATATTTTATAACTTTGACTATGAATTAGAAGCTCTGCTAAACATACAAATGCCTGGGTATGAAGTTAAGCAATGGAATGGCCATAAACACGAACCATTACCATCTGGTGAAAGATGGATGTATTTGGTGCAATATTCAGCTGGAGCAGAAGGGTGGAATTGTATATATTGTGATACTATTATATTTTATAGTCAGAACTATAGCTATAAAATCATGGAGCAAGCATCTGGACGAATCGATAGACTAAACACTCCTTATAAAGATTTATATTATTATCATTTGAAAAGCAAATCAGGAATAGATTTAGCTATATCAAGAGCGTTATCTCAAAAGAAGAATTTTAATGAAAGTAACTATATTAATTGGTAGGAGGATACAATGAATAACGAAGAAAAAATAGTAGATTTTAAAAAATATTGTCAACTATGCAAATATCGAGATTTACCAAAAAATGAATTTGACGGGGAACAAGAACCATGTGAAACATGTTTAAGTAATCCAGTTAATATTAATAGTAGAAAACCTATTAAATTTGAAGAAGCAACTGAAGTTAAGAAAAGAAAATAGGAGGAAGGACAATATGGATAAAAAAGAAAACATACTTATATGTTTATTGGTGGTGTTGATTATTTTTATAGTATGTGCTTATGCATTGATTTATGATTTTTATAACGATTATAAATGCTCAACAACACAAGACATAAATTGGTTTAACAGCAATAATTGTCTAAAGTATTCGCGATGATAGGAAAAATTAATAGATACAATTGGACATATAATGACGTTCAACGAATGATAGCTAGTAATACCAAATTAGTTGATGAAAATAGGCAACTTAAATCAGATGTTAAATTACTTGTGTATTATTGTGTAAACAGATCAAAACTTACAGATACTGAAATAGAAGCTGCTAAACTTATTATTGAACAATACTCCGGAAAGGAGAAAGAAGATGGAAAATTACAGGACGATGTATGTAAATAATGAACGAGATATAGAATATATAAAACGTCATAGATTTAACCTATTTAATAATATTATAACAGGACCATCTAGGATCATTGATAAAATTTCAGAGGATGAATCATTATATCCTCAACTTGTCATACAACAAAATAGGTTCGCGGTTAACAATTATAAAGAAGATTCCTCGGAAGAATAATTCGCGTAAAAAACACTTCTTATAATGAGAGGAGTGATATTATATGTTAAAAGAATATGAAATGATAGGTAGCACTAAGGAGGATCAAAAGATGAATCAAATCATCAAAGAAAATAAGATCAAAACTAGAAAGCTCAATGAGGAGCGTGATAGAAAAGCAAAATCAAAGAGAAAACTAGATAAGATTGAAAACTTTATGATTTATTCAATATTTGGAATCTTAAGTGGATTATCTATGTTTGGCATAATGTTTTTAATAGCAATAATTGAAAACTTGAAATTTTAAGAGTTTAGGTATTTTAGCCTAGACTCTTATTTTTTTTAAATAATTAGGAGGGAATTACAATGAGTGGAATAAACATAAAAGAAAAGTATATACGAACATCAGAAGGATATTTAGGTAAGATTGATAAGGAGCGACTTTGTAAAAATCAGTACCAGTTTCACATAGACACCAATCAAGGTAGCATTGTGGAAGACGATCTAAGATGGAATAGTTATGAGGAAATAATAAATGGTATAGGTCCAAGTAATAATATATTTAGATTATTAATATCTGGTGATATTGTTATTTTAAGATTTTTTGATGGAGAGATATATCGCGAGGAAACGGCTATTGTTAAAAGAAAAAATACTGGCAACGAAGAATTGATATATTTTGATACAGAATCAGATTATCTATTTATATGTTCTGATTATAAAAATATAGAGTATTGTGGTAAATTGGGGGTATATTCTGACGAAAAGCATGCTGATCTAAATAAATTAGTTGGTGGACTACTGAATATAAAACCTAAAATAACCAGGATATTAACACGACAACTAGCTTTTAAAGGTGGTATAGACATATGATAGACGAAGAATACAAACCTATTATAAAATTATTAGCAAAGATATTCTTTGTAGAGTGTATTTTATTTGTTATATTTATAATAATATTTTGTGAAATTTCAGGTGGTTGGTTTTAATTTTAAATAATATTTTTAAGGAGATTTAATATGGATAAAAGTGAATTAATTTTTAATATTTATAAAGATGTAGTTATAGTTAGTAAAAAGTTTAAAAGAGAAGTTAAAGAAAAATATGGTTTAAATGATGTTGAAGCTAGCGATATGTTTGTTAAAATAACAAACTACCAAATTAAAAAATATAACGGACGATTAGATTTTATGGATAAAGATGTTACAAAGGAGGATAAGTAGATGGCTATTTGTATAAGAGATAAGTATAAAAAATATGGTAACAGAGGTTCTTTTAAAAGTACAACAAAAGAGGAAAGAGCAAATGCTTTGGATAATGTTATTTGTCCAAAATGTAAATACCAAAACCATAAAGTTTTTATACAAAAATATGGTAAATGTCATCTATGCGGAGCTACTTTGGATAGGAATTATTTCAAGAAAATGTTGCTAAGAGAATTACAAACTAGGTAGGTTATTTTATGGAAAAGAATATTAACAAGTTGATTTTAGACAACGAAAATTTAATATATTATGTAATAAAAAAATCAAAAATTTACGGAGAGGCAGAAGAATTATATAGCTATGGGATGATAGGATTAGTAAAGGCTGCTAATGGTTTTGATGATTCTAAAAATATGTCTTTTAGTTCATATGCATATAGTTGTATAAGAAACGAAATATATATGTATTTTAGACAAATTAAAAGACAGCCTCAGAATCCAATAAGTTTATCACAGAGTATAGAATGTCGAGATGATAATCTTTGTGTTGAGGATTTGATTCCAGATGACACTAATTTAGAAGAGGATTTAATACATAATGATATGATCAATAAACTGTATGATTCTATTAATAAATTAGATGATAAAGAAAAGTTTATAATTAAACACCTGTACTCTCTAGATGGTGATAAGCTTTTAACTCAAAGAGATCTAGCTAAAATATTAAACACTAGTCAGGTACAAATATCTAGGATTAAAAAAAGAAGTATAAATAAATTAAAAAAGTTAATGAAAGATTTCAAAGATTAAAAAAGAGAGGATTTAAAAATGAAAATTGTAATAACTAAAGATAAATATACTATTAGAGAAAGTAAAGAGCCGGAAGGACGAAAAACACATATATTATATCATGAGATTGAATCTCTTCATGGATGCAACTATCAGAGAGTATTTATGGGGACACTTCAAGCTTGCCGGAAGGAAAAAGAAAAAAGAGAAAAAACTATGAAAAAGAAAAGAGTTTATTATGTATAATGGCAGTAGAATAGAAAACGCAATAATTGTAGATGATAAAATTTATTGTTTCAAAAGAATAGGACTAAGATTTTTGGTGATTTATATTTGGAATAAGATATTAAACAAAAAGATGAGAATATACAGGAGGTAGTGTTTATGTATGAAGTATTAATAAAATTATATTATGAATTGGATTATAAAAAGTTCACAATAGAAGAATTAAAAGATATTAAAAAAATATTAGAGCAATTCAATGGAAAAACAGAAGAAGTTAAAGTGAGGAGAGTGAAAGAAAAGTGAGTGAGGAATATTATAGAGTAAAACTTAAAGATATGTATGTTAAGGATTTTTTAATAAAAGCATATAAAAACGATGAAAATAAATGGTCAATTAGGAGTGAAATAACTTTAACAAATGTTGAAGAAGATGGAATTCCTATTTTTAAACCAGACGCACAAAAAATCATGAGCATGTTGGGTAGTGGTGCAATTTTAGAAAGGTTTGGTGATAAAGAGTGAATGAAGAAGAAATGAAATCTTTGAAATCAAGGGTTGATAAACTCACATGTGGAATGACTGAAGAAGAAACAGATGCATTGAGTAAGGAAATATTAGCAAAAGAATGTTGTAATATTTATGAAGATAGTTTAGGTAAAAATTTTAGTAGTGATGAGATGGTAGCTTATATTAAGGATTTACAAAAATGTATAGACGAAAGAATAAATGAAGCAATTAAAGAATTACTTAATTTGAAAGATATGATATATGAGCCTGAAACAAGAGAAATAAATTTTGATGTTCAACGTAAAATATCATCAATTATAAAAATTTTAGGAAGTGATGAAAAGTGAACAAAGAAATAATAAAGGCTTGGAGAACAATATACGCAATATTGCAACAAACAGGTTATGTTGAAATGTATCAAGATGAAATCACAACTATTGTAAACTTTATAAAAGAAAATACAAAGGAAGTGATAAAGAGTGAAAATAGAAGAAGCAAGACTATATTTAGAGCATACTTCAAAAGACGATTTTAATTTAGAAGAATGGCAAAAAGAAAATAGATACCAAGCAATTCAAGTGATTTTGCGAGAAATAGAAAGACTAAATAATATCATAAATGAATTAGAAAAAGATTTTAAAAGTTATGAGTTAGAATATTTACGAGAAACTTATCAAGGTAGTTTAGCAGATTTTATTGAAACAGAATTAAAAAGAATACAAGAATTAAAAATGGGAGTAAATATATGACGAGTCAGGATCTTAAAGATTTAATTGATTATGTTATGGCTAATAATTCATGGAAGGAATGTTCAGCTTTAAATGACAGAAAAATGCCAAAATATTTGGATTTTAAATTGTGGTTTACTCTTGATACAAGAGATGGTATAATATTTTATTTGAAAACTAGACATAGTGGAAAAGATAAATCGTTTAGAATAGAAAATAAAAAAGATTTAGAAGATTTTTATAAATGGTTAGATAAGGAGGATATAAAATGAGTGACAATAGTGAAGGAAAATATTATAATTTTGAGGAAATGATTAAGTGGATGAACTTTGCATATTTTTTAAGGGACAAATATCCATTTAATAGGAAAGATTTAGAAAATATAAAAACAGGATGGGGTATGCTAATTATACCCAGAAAAGGTATTGAGGATACAATAGAAGCAAAGTTAAGAGGTGATGAGGTTTTGCCATTAACAGAAATACATATGTTATTTCAATTGCCTTTTGTTTATGAAGATGAACCAGGTGTTATAAGTAAAAACATCAGTTTAACATTTAGATATGATAAAGAGTATAAATACGGAGATATAAATAAAAATATTGGCGAGTGTTGTTATTTTATAGATAAATGGGCTACTAAGCATAACAATTTTTATGTATTAGATCACGAAATGCTATTTGAATTCATGAGTTATTGTGTTATAGATAATCAATGGGGATTAGGGTCTGAATCTATTTCTACTTCTCCTACTGAGAATTTAGAATTTTTAAAAGAAGATATTAAAGAAATAATTTAGGAGTTTATATGATAAAAATAATTGATGGAGTGGAAGAGACTACATATAGAGATTATGAAGAATTGTTTTATACAAAATTAATTCAAAGAAAAGTTGATTTTAATAGAATAACACAATGTTATATTCAATATTTACAACAAATGGAAGATATGAATAGAAAACAATTAGCAATAGTTGATATTCCTTTAATTGAGGTCTTAACCGATGATAAAAGAAATGAAAAGTACAGAAAAGATTATATTGCTAGATATCTTAAAAAATATGGAAGATGTGATGGTATGCCTTTTATTGAAGATTTAAATAAAATAGTTGAAGAACATAAACTTAATTTAGACGGTGATTACTATCATAATTTATATTTATAGAGGTATATATGAAAATTATTATCACAATAAATTATTTATCCGGAACTGTCAGTAAAGCTTTTATGATTCCATCTTATATGCATATAGTCGTTATTGAAGAAGATAATTTATATATTATATCAGTAGCTGATGGAGAAGATAATATTAAAGAGATTTTATTCGAAATTGAAAAAGATAAAGTTGATAAAAAGAAAGCTTTTGAAATAGCGAGACATGGTGGCGATCGTAGTTCTAATTGGGTAAATTACATAAAAAGAAAGGAGTGATTTTGTGGAATTTATAGATGAAACTGCATATCTATCTAGTATGGTTGATAATTTGGATCATTTTATTGAATATTTGGAGTTGTGATATGCATATAGAAGAATTGAGACTAGATATGCAAACTGTTAAGAAATGGATTAATGATATAGTGAAGGTGGTTAATAATGGAAATAGGTGATTATGTACGTACTAAATATGGTATAGCTAAATTTATTGATTATGAGATTAAATCTTTAGGCATGATAGTTATTGACAGATATATAGCTTACGACCATGATACTGGCTATAAAAATGTAATAACTCCAGATGAAATAATAAACTCTGATCCTGATATAAAGAAACTGATTTTAACAGGAGATTATGTTAGATATAAACAAGGAAAATATATATCAGATCAATATTATATTGTTAATGCTAGTTATGATAGGGATGGCAATTTTAAATACATAACTGTTGATAATAAACCTTTAGATACAATCGATATAGTGTCTGTTGTTACTTTTAATCAGATGTTGAATGACGAGTATAAATTAAAAAGTGAGGTGTAGATATAGTATGTTAGTAGAAGATAAAACAATAAATATATTATGTTGGGTAGCGATAATAATGTTATATATTTCTGCTATAACAAACAACGATTTAATTATGTGTGTTTTGGCTAATCAGTTATTAATAATTATTTTATTATTAAAGATTTGTGAAAAAGCAGAGGAGTGATGTATAAAAATGAGTGATGAAACTGAAAAAAGATTAAATAACATTATGCAATTTGTGGAAGCAGCAATTATTGTAGGCGGGTATGGTTACGATTATAAAAGAGCTATAAGAATGTTATATAATGGTTATGATTTATATGAGGTATTGGATTGGTATAATTCTCAGATAGAAAGTGCGTTAGGTAATATTAATAGCACAATCAATAAAGCATTTAAAAGTGAGGCATAAAAATGAGTGATGAAATAATACATAAAATTGAAAGAATAGACAAAATGCTATATATGTTATTAAACGAAGAACAAAAAGAAGAAATAAAGCAATTTGATATAAAACACCATGAACTGAAAATAAAGGAGTTAGAAAAACTTAAACATATAGGGTCAGATTCTTTAGAAAGACAAATAGATAGTGCAGTCTATGCTAGCATAGGGGTAAATAATAGATTATAAATGATGAGGTGATTATATGGAAACTATATTTTATATATTCAGCATTGTAGCAATAATATTGGCTTTAATTGCATTTGTTGTTATAATGATAGCAAATATACTATTGTGAGGTGATTATATGTGGTTCGATGATGCTAATGTTCAGATCATTGGATTTTTTGTAGATAATTTTGATAGCCTACCTATTGAAGAGCAGTTTAAGTATTTTGAGATTAGGAAGGATATTACGAAGATAAACGAAAGCTTAAGATACCCTAATCTTATAAAATCTTATCAGAAAGAAAATAAAGAATTAAAAATCAAACTATTAGAAGAGCAGCTAAAGAATGAAAAATTAGAATTAAGGTGTTTAGACAGATTATAAAAAGTAGAGGAGTGAGGGAGATATGATAGATATAACAATGGTAAGAGATTATAGCAAAGATTATAATATTAAATTTGATGGTTTAAAGGTTATTGATTTAAGATACGAAGATGGAAAATTAAAGTCAGTAAGGGTACGGGGAAATAGAAGAAATTATTTACAACATATTAAATCCTTTAAAGAATACTGTAAGATAGAAACTGATGATGTTATTACAGTTGTTGATATGTATTTTGCAAACGAATTTAGTGTTGAATACATAGGCCAAACGATATTTGATTAGGAGGATAAATAATGGAATTATGGGCGAGAAAAAGACCAATAGAAGGTAGAGGACAACCTTATGAATTTATATTTAATTTTGAAGATGAAAGGTATTCTTATACAGCTATTGATACTTTAGATAGAAATATATATCAGGAATGTATGGTTGTTGGAAATGATAACCAGTGCACTATGTATGTAGAATTTGACAAGCCATTAGTAAAGAAAAGAGGTATTAGAAAATGATATTTTGGTGGCTTATGTTATTTTTATTTGTAGGATTTATTATGTGGTGTTTTTTAGCAGCATCTAAAATTGATGAAGAAGATTACAAAGAAGAGTATAAAGAAGATAAAAAGGAGTGAAATTTATATATTATGAGGAAAGGAATTTTTAATTATAGAATTTTAGCCGTTTTGAGCATGATTACGCTTGCTCTAACGGTTATTTATGGAGGAACTTATATAATTTGTCATGCTTATACAAAAGACGCTGAGAAGGCCGTTAAAATGGCTCACAGAGAGCGTTTTAAAGAGGTAAGAGAGACAAAAATTGAGGAAAAAGAGCCAGAAAAGCCAGTTGAGAGTGCTTCTGAAGTGCAATCTGAGCCAATTATTGAAGAAGTAGTTGATGAAGAGCCTGTTAAAGAGCTTACAAGAGATGCATATGAGACTCGTATGACCAGTTTTTATGCTAATGATGGGTACGGAACAGGTAATTGCACAGGAAGTGGACTTTGCAGCTGGGATTTTGGTGTTAATGACAAGGGTTGGTATACTTATAATGGTAAATTAGTGATCGCTACAGCGACTAATTACTTGACTAGATATGGTTGGTCTTTAGCAGATGGTGTTAGAACTTACAAATACTACGATGAACTTATATTAAATATTGATGGGGTTGATTACCCAGCTATCGTTTTAGATTCTTGTGGGTCTAGTATGAGTAACGGTAGGATAGATTTATTTGTTAGTGGTGCTTGGGCTGTTAAAGATACTATGATACAAGTTAAAGAATATTGAAATGAGGTAAAATAATGAACAGATACTTTTTTAAAATCATAATACCAAACTACAATTGTATTGAATATGTGGAAAAATGTATTAAATCTGTAGAAGATCAGACATTTAAAGATTATATTTTATTAGTAATTGATGATTTAAGCACTGATGGTTCATTAGATAGAGTTAAAGACTTGTCTAAACAATATGACAATATAATCATAATTGAACCTGGAAAGAAATTGTGGAATGGTGGTACAAGAAATATAGGTATTCATTATGATATTGATAGTGAATATACTATGTTTATAGATAATGACGATTGGTTAAATAACAATAAATGTTTAGAAACAATATATAATATTATAGAACAAAATAATAAACCTGATTGTGTTAGTTTATCTTATAATTGCTTAATTAATAATAATTTGTCATATCAGCCAATGATAAGAAATACACAAAAAGAATTAGTTGATAGCTTATATGTTGCTTGTTGGACAAAATGTATTAAAAGTAATTTAGTTGTAGATTTTCCTGAAAATACTTTAATGGAGGACGTAGTGCAACATATAAAACAATGTGATGTTTTGGAGACAATAGTTAGTTGCGAGGAACCTATTATAGTATGGAATAGAAATAATATTAATTCATGTAGTAGAGTAGAGAATCAAAACAAGCATAATGGTAAATGGAAAAGTAGCATGTATAGATACGCTGCAGATTTAATGGATTTAGATTGCAATTCGGAATGTTGTGTAAACCATAGAGATTGGAGATTGGAAGTTGTTTTAAATAATATAGTGAAAGGAGAATATATACAATGAAAAACATATTTTACTTTTATATGTTAAATGAAATCGGTGGTGTTGAGACATTCTTTTATTATATTGCTAAAAAATATTACGATTTTGACATCACTGTTTATTATACAATAGGTAATGATAATCAAATAAATAGATTAAAAAAATATGTAAGAGTTAAAAAATGGAATGGTGAGCGAATTAAATGTGAAAAAGCATTTTTTAATTATAAACCGACTATTATTGATTACGTAGACGCAGAAGAATATATTCAAATAATTCATTTAGATTACAAACTTCAAAATATGAAACCGGTTATTAATCCTAAAATAACAAAATTTATAGGTGTTAGTAAACAAGCATGTGCATCATTTACAGAACTAAGTGGTATAGAAGCTGAGTGTATATATAATCCAATTGAAATAGACAAGTCAGAAAAAACTTTATTGATTGTTAGCGCTACAAGATTGACTAGCGAAAAAGGAAAAGAAAATATTATAAAAATAGGTAATAAATTAAATAAAGCAAAACTTCGTTATCTATGGCTTATATTTACTGATGATACTAACGAAATAGATAATCCTAATATAATTTATATGAACCCAACATTAGATATTATTGGTTATTTAAAAATGGCAGATATAGTAGCACAATTATCTACTTCTGAATCATATGGATTTACACCAAACGAAGCATTATCGGTTGGTACGCCTGTATTATTAATGGAATCGAAGATCGGAAGAGCGGTTCAGCAGGAATGCCGAGACCGAT
>CALELS010000036.1 GCA_937902735.1 uncultured Caryophanales bacterium | reverse complement strand
ACGATATCGGTCTCGGCATTCCTGCTGAACCGCTCTTCCGCTCTTCGATTAGCAGGCAAGCATGATAAATGAAATTAATGTTTTACGCATAAAACTCTCCTTAATAAAACTCGGACTAAGATGTTATTGATTATCTGGATTGTGCATACTAGCAAGACAACTAAGACTACTGATTTGGCGATGATTTCCCAATTGAACCTTTGAAAGCCATAGACAATCGCATAATTGCCAAGGCCTCCTCCACCGACAACTCCTGCCATAGCTGAGTAGCCGATGATGTTGATGAGGGTGATTCCTAAAGCGTTGACCAGATAAGGAACCTTACAAGCCCACTTAATTCGGATGATAATCTTTAGATTAGAAGCACCATCAATTTTGGCAGCTTCAATTATCGAATAAGGAACTTCGGAAAGAATCTCTTCAATCAACCTAACTTCAAATGGAATAGCGCAAATGGTAAGCGGCACTATCATTGCTTTTGTTCCAATTGCCGTGCCTATCAGCATTCTAGTAAATGGAAACAAGAACACCACTAGAAGGATAAAAGGAATGGATCTTCCGATATCCACAATTCGGTTAAGGATGAAATTGATGATTTTATTTGGAAACAACCCTCCTGGTCGAGTTTCAGAAACAACGGATCCTAAAGGCATAGCGATTATCCAGCTGATGAGCAAGGATATAAACGACATGTAGATTGTTTCGATTAGTGCATTTATCATTTCTTCTCCTTAACGAGTAAAAAAGCACCCTTTCGGATGCCATCTTTTAAGACTTTGTCTTATTTCAAATCAAATACCGCTGTTGGAAGGTAGGCTGTGTATCTTGGGTAATCACTACCTTCGCTTTCGATGAGGATTCCATAATCATATCCTTCGCATACCACATAGATGCAGTGCCAATAACCATCTTTGTCCTCGTACATCTTGTCTTTGTTTTCTTTGACGTAATCTCTGTCCTTGAGTGGTTCTTTAAGCAAATCCTCAAATTCAGCCTTTGAAACTCTGACCACCTTCTCGATTACGAATTCGTCTTGAGGATAGATTTCAGAAGGAGTCGGTTTTCTAATGAAGTTCACTTTCATCTTTGATGATATCCTTTCTATAACCGTTATATTGGAACAAGTGGTTCTTCCTCATATACGAGTTAATATCCTTTTCAGAATCGAACTTGATTGGTTTATTACCAGTCTTTAGCATCGGTATCCCTAGTCCAGTGAGGAATGCCCACTCGACTAATTCGCCTTGCCTATCTCTAATGACCCATTTGTAGCCTTTCATAGCTCCACCATTCCTTTGATGTCACCATCTTTAGCGAAGTCCCTAAGTTCCTCAATCGTGTAAATGAGGACTTGGGTTTCAGATAAGGTTTTAGGTTCAAGAGTCGCAAACACCACGGAATTGTTATTCCATAATCCAGCAACGTATCTTGGTTTACCAAATAGGATGACCGAGCGACCGATGATGATTCCTTCTTTATCGGTAATCTTTAAGGTGATTTCTAATTTGTCTTTCATTTCAATCCCCTCCAAAGTGGTCTGAACCAACTTGGTGCGTTTTCGTAATCGACCTCATCCATTGCGAGGTTCTCATCGATGCAACCTTCCACCACTTTTCTCCAATAGATGAATTCATCCAAATTGAAGTCTTTTTCTCTAATTGCGTTCTGACCGTATTCCTTTACCCTTTTTAGTAGGGTGTTAAGGCCAGCTTTTGATTCAATATGTCTTGCCATATTTGACCCTCCTTTGGTCATTGATATATTCGCTCTATATCATAGATATAGCAAGTTAATAAGAGAAAGCATCTGGAGTATTTTCCAGACACTTGTTTACTTCGTTTCTGCGCGTGTGCGTTATCAGTTTTCCCAAGGTTCATTGAACCACTTTACTAGGTCTTTAAGTGAATCGGTTTCGAATAAAGGATTCTCATGTTCGAATTCCTTATCTTCTCCTCTTCTTCCCCAGACACTATAGCGATGTTTGTTCCAACAACAATTGATTTGAATTGTCATTTGGACGTCACCAGTGTCGAGCTTTGCGAATCTGAAGTCATCGTAAAGAGGACCGTTTAATGGACAGTTATTCTTGAACCAGACGTACCAATTGTCGAGGCTTACTTTGCCACCACTTTTGATTTGTTTGACAATGTTGCCCATCTTCTTGGTTTTATTGGTTAGACTCGAGTCCTTACAAAACCAATCGTACCAACCAGCTTGTATTTGAACTCTTACATCTTGAGAATCAAATTCCCCAGAAAGGAACCTATTGATCCATTCTTTGATTGAGATTCTGTCTTTCATTAGGCTAGAACCTCCTTCACATCTTTAATTGGAACCATGACATTGATTCGATTTGCAACCATGTAGGCAACCGACTTGTCAGTCATGTCTCCACCAGTGACTCTAATGGAAACCCATGTGCCTTCAAGAGCATGTTCATCAGTGCTTATTTCAAACACTGTTCCGATGACTTCGTGGCGACCGTATTTTCTGAAAATCGCTCTGACCTTATCATCGATTTTGATTTGTTCTTTTTTCATCGTTTTTCTTCCTTTCGTTACTATATATATCACTCTATAGAGTGATAATAGCAAGTTAATAAGGGCTAAATGTCGAAGAATTTCATCGCCTCAAAAATGCGAGTTAACACATTAACAACGATTGAATTTCCTGCCATTTTATAAAGCTGGGTTTCGCTACTTCCACTAGAGAAAGCAACATCGATTCTTTCATCATCCCAACCCATCAATCTCCAACACTCGCGTGGCGTTAATCTTCTGATATTGATTAACTCATCCTTATCGGTAACCACTACCCCAATATCGGAGACGCTTGTCTTCAAAGTAGGAATCATCGATTTCTGAACGACTCCTCTTTTGTACTTCATCCTATTTGTGTAAATCCCATCCCCTACCTCTGCAGCGGCATAACCCGCTTTAGTAGCTTGAGGGACAAGGATCACGTTATCTTTTTGAACGGTAGTAATTGTGTTAACTATCGGTTCGTCTTTCACATGTAGTTTTTGAGTGTAACCGCCATTGCCGTTTGGTCTGCCTCTAATTGCTCCAACAGCTGGGAGCATAACAAAGTTATCGGTAGCCCTTCCTCCAGGATTGGTGGTTATCGTGTAAGCGACTTTAGATTCGCCATCATGAGGACGGAATCTCTTCCCACGGATGAATCCGTTTCGATTCTCCATGTCGCAGGCGTATTTGATGAATCTATCGCTAAGGAAATATCTCTCCTCCACTTCTTTTTCTAGTAGGTCTTGCAATGTAACCTTAAGTTCGGTCGTTTCAGGGAAATTGAACTCTCCATCGAAATTGAGAACGGAAATCATGAAGCAACGCTCACGATTTTGAGGAACGTTATAATCTTTAGCGTTCAGCACTTTGTAAAACGACTTATAGCCAAGCGAGGAAAGGTAATCAACCCAAGTCTGGAATAAAGGAAGAAACCTTTTAGAAACTATGTTTTTGACATTCTCCATAAGAAGAAATCTCGGCAAAGTCCTATTATCTTTCCCTTTTTCTAGGAGTCTTTGAACTTCCCATAAAAGAGATGATCCAGTGTTTGAATCCTTATCAAATCCTTTCATTTGACCAGAAATCGAAATGTCAGTGCACGGAAACGAATAAGTCCATAAGTCCGCTTGAGGCAGTTTCTCAATCTTTTTGATGTCTCCTAGGTTAGTTACCCAACCATGAAGTTTTCGATATGTTTGGATTGCATATTTATCAATCTCGCTTATAGCGATTACTTTGTGTTTTATATTCGCTCTCTTTAACGCTTCTGCTTGAGCACCAACCCCAGCGAATAATTCAATTACCTTCAACATGAAAGATGACCTCCTAATGGAAAGGTCTTCTCTCCAGTTGACCTAAATAGAAAATGTGTGGGTGAGGGAAAAACGAAAAGCCTCACCCACTTTGAATAACCAACAAGTGACTAGTTGGCTGATTCCAGAATTAAAAAATCCTCTATTGCGTTTAGAGGAATTTGTTCACCATTTCTGATGACATAACAGTTTTCGTAGGATCCTTTGTTTTTGATATAGCGTTTGACTATGACGTCAGCGTATTTCTCATCAAGTTCCATCGAATAACAAGTTCTTTTAGCTTTGTAAGATGCGATTAAGGTAGAACCACTACCACCGAATAGGTCTAAAACCAATTGACCTACAAGAGAAGAATTATTGATTGCCCTACCGACAAGCTCTAAAGGCTTCATTGTCGGATGGAGGTCATTCTTCTTTGGCTTATCGTATTCCCAGATGGTTGATTGGCTTCTATCATCAACGAAATAATGACCAGAGCCAGGTTTCCATCCATAGAGGATAGGTTCGTGTTGCCACTGGTAATCTTGTCTTCCCATCGTGAACGAGTTCTTTACCCAAATAAGACATTGGGCTAGTTTGAACCCAGCTTCTTTAAATGTGCTTCTGAAGTTAAGACCTTCACTATCAGCGTGGCAAACATATGTAGGCGCGCCTTCCTTTATTGATTCAATAAGGTTCTTAAATACGAGCGTGAGGAATTCTTTGAATTCATTATCGCCCATATCGTCGTTTTGGATTGACTGGCCATCGCTACCTTCGTAGTTCACGTTATAAGGTGGATCGGTAAAAACCATATCGGCGAGTTTGCCGTTCATGAGGAGTTTGACCTGTTCCTTATTTGTGGAATCCCCGCACATCACACGGTTATCATCCAAAAGATAGATATCGCCTTGATGGGAATAAGGTTCAGCTGATAGATACTGTCCTTCATCGAAGTCATCATCCACCACCTCTTGGAACTCACTAGCGAAGATGTCATCGAAACCAACATCAGTCATATTGATCCCGAGAATCTCCCAGTTAATTTGTTTAAGTTCCTCTTCAAGTTTCTTCTTATCCCACTTTGCGATTTCAGCGGTCTTGTTATCTGCGAGCCTTAGTGCGTTTGCTTGGTCGGGATTTAAATCACTAGCTACAATGACAGGGACCATTGTTAAGCCTAACTTAAGCGCGGCTTTTAGTCTGGTATGTCCAGCAATGATAACCATATCTTTATCGACGATGATTGGGTTCTTAAAGCCAAATGCCTTAATTGAACTAGCGACTTCATCCACCGCTTCTTCGTTCTTTCGAGGATTGTTCTCATATGGCTTAATCTCCGTTATCTTCATCATCTGAATCGTCATCTAATTCATCCTCCCAAGTCTCTGGTTTTGCTTTCTTTTCCGCTAATGCGAGCTTTTCAGAATCAATGAGCCATTGCTTTCCATATCCTTTTTCGAGTAGGTATGCGTTGGCTTGAAGGTTCTTAGGAACAGGAACCTTAATATCGATGAGTTTGAATTTGTCTTGGCCGGTCTTGGTCTTGTATCCTTCCTTGCCTTCTTTTCTCATCGTGTAGCCCTCTGCCATATCGATTAGGTTGTCGATGCAGAAGTAAAGGCCTTCAAGATTGCCTCTTTCAGAAACATCTGCTAGGTCGCTGTATTTCTTTCTTAGCTCATAGAATTGCTTCAAAGAGATATTTTCTTTTTTACAAATATCTTTAATTGGAATGCCCGCGTTAATTAAAAAAGAGATCGATAGGAGCTTCT
>CALELS010000035.1 GCA_937902735.1 uncultured Caryophanales bacterium | reverse complement strand
GTTGCACCAGTTTCACCTTTCTAGCCCTTTTCTCCTGGATCACCTTTTGGACCTTTCTATCCAGTATCTCCTTTTGGACCTGTTGCACCAGTTTCACCTTTCTAGCCCTTTTCTCCTGGATCACCTTTTGGACCTTGTAGTCCACGCTATCCTTGTGGGCCCTGTTCTCCGGTATCTCCTTTCTAGCCTTGAATACCTTGAAGCCCTCGCTCACCAGTCTAACCTTTCTATCCATTTAATACATCAAAAGTCTAACTACCGCTTGAATCAGTTACAGTTACTCTATAACCATTAATAATTGTTTCAACATCAATAGAAGGAGCAATAGCTAAAGCTATCTAATCTTTTAAATTTTCAACCTAATTTATTTTACTATTTAAAATAGCAATAGTCTAAGTAAATGCCGATTGTTCTTGTGGCGTTGGCTAAATTACTGTTGGTTTAGAACGTTTCTTTATTGGAATAGTTATTTTATACTCAGTTTCTCCATCTGTTAAACCGTCATGTAAAAATATCCATACATAAATTGGTTTACCACTTATTAAGAACTGATCAGGTATTGTAACACCATTAATAGTTCCTATCTGAGTAATAGCTTTACCGCCAAACTATTCATTAGAGAAATGAGCTTCATAACCGTCAGGTAAATTTAAACCTTTTATTTGCAAAATTTGACCATAATCATATTGCCATAATTCTGTTGCATTAACTGTTTTTACTTGCGAAGACCATCTATTAAATCTAGCTATTGCAACATTTCTAGGATTGCTCATTTATTTACCTCCATATTATTTATTTTATCTATAATCATTATTAATTAAAAAAGTGGTATTTATATTATCCATTTTCGTCCAAAAAAAATTCAAAACCATTTTTCATTTTGGATTTGCGATCATCTACATTCCAATAAAAATTTTTAAAAAAAGTCAAAAAAATAAGAGCGCACATAATGTGCGCTCTTACATATATTAAGCAATAACCGCTTTATAGCGATCAGAATTAAGTTTATCCAACATAAGGTCATATCCATCCTTGCCGCTAAGGATGCAATCAATCATAGAAGGAGAGAAACCACTTACATAGCTAAAGCCTTCTCCAATAGCAGGAATTCTATTCTGTCTTGCATCAAGATTCCAGAAAATAATTTGAGGCATTTTATATCCTGCGGCATTCCATTCCATCTTAATATTTTCAAGATCAGAATTAACTTCATCTATTGTAGTGGTTCTAAAGTAGTTTGATCTTTTTTTACCAAGAGTAACACAGCTATCAAATTCCATATCTGAGAAGATATAAATTCGAGTTGGCATATCTTCAGCTTTAACATGCTCATTCTGGGCTGTTCTTAAAAGCATATCGAAGACAGCTTTTATATTAGTATTCATACCCCAATCAGCTCGAACTGTACGTCTAAGCTTATCAGTAATGTCAACACCTTCAAATTCGACTAATTCTGGTTTTTCAGAGAAAGTAATAAAATGATTAGCAAAAGGTCCATGTGCTTTATCAGCAATATAAGCTCCCATAGAAACCGCTACTTCCATTGGGGTTCCTGACATAGATCCAGACACATCTACAACAGCAATTCCATTTTCTTCTCTTCCATTGTAAAAATCTTTAAGATTATCCCAATACTTCTGAAGCATTAGACGTCTTGGATCTTCAATAGAAGCATATGATCCATAAAGTCCAAATTCCTTAAAAGCTCTGTGTGCAACATCATGCGGATAAAGCACTTCTGCATTTACCTTAGTATTTTTATTCTTAGCAAAGGCTTCGTATTTCTTTGCAAGAATATCGCGGCGAGCAAATGCATTACGATAGATAAGTCCGGCTTTTGAAGGAATCTTGTCAAATTCAATTTCATCCCAACGATTTGCACTCATGAGTCTTTCAAGAACATTAATACGTTCTCTTAATACAGAAAGAGTCTTTCTATATTCACGAGATGTCATGTTAAGATAATTTGCAAGAACGTGTCCAAGTCTTTTTGTTTCTTTATTAGATGCATTCTGAGAAGGCATCCATTTTGCAAGAAGAGAAGGTGTCTTGCACTGAATATCAAGAGCAAGCTGATGCTTGATAACATCAAAAGCCTGTCTTTCAAGCGGAGTTCCTTCTGCAACATAAATTAAATCATCCCAACGCCCATATTCACTGACATTTTCAAAATTCTTAAGAGCAGTTCTTGGATAATTCTGACAAAGCCAGCGGAAAGCCACTCTAAAGAAACGTCTTTCGCCCTGACCTCCGCGAACATCACGAAGATAAAAAAGACATTTCATCGCAAGTGTGCGGTTTTCATGGAAAGCATTTTTAAATAGAAGAATTATGTCTTCATCTGATCGAGATCTATAAGCACCGCCAACTGCGAACATATCAAGAACCTTTGATTCTGTTGTTTTTCTTGTTATTCCGCCGTTCTCTGTATAAGCAATATTATCATTTTTCTTCATCTGATTAAGAAAAGTATTCATATTTTTCTCCTTTTATCTCTTTTTCAAAACTTTGTTTGAGGTTATTTTCATAACCATGCCACTAGACACTTGATTAGGCTAATAAATTAAAAGTTTATTCCTTACACTAAAAAGATTGCCGTATGTGTCTATATATATACCTGAAGGGACTTGAACCCTTGACTTTTGACTTAGAAGGTCAATGCTCTACTCCATCTGAGCTACAAGTATAAGAATTGGAATGGTAGGATTCGAACCTACATACAATGTCTTACAATCATTACAACCGACATCTCTCTATCCATTTGAATTACATTCCCTGGTGCAAGTGGGTAGGACAATCACACTCACTCTATATAATTATTTTAAGTTGCTATTAGCATATTTAATGTCCACAACATCCAACTTATTTTTGAGTATCTAGAATCAAAGGTAAGTTTTCAACCTTAATGATGCGGGCAAGGATTCGAACCTTGCATGAGTCTTTCGTCACGCTACTAGAATAGTGTCATAACACTATTTTTACAAAACTCTATCCGTGTGTTAGCGTCTACCCTATTCCGCCACCGCATCTTTTTATTTAATTATATCAAAATTTTCTATTATTACAAAATTTTCTATATCTATTTCTTTAAGTTTATAAGCATTAATTAATTTCCAAACTGCAGTTGATTCATCTCTTGCCTTAACTATTTTATATTTATCAAGTCGAGGTAAATAAAAAAGAAAATCTTTTCTAAAAAACATTTTATCCCCTTTTATCCGTCACCGCATCTTTTTTATTTCATTTTATAATGTTTATACCAATTACGATATTCCTCTTTTTTATTTGGTGGTTTTTTATACCATTTAGGATGATATTTATAGTGATTTAAACATTCTTTCCAATATTCTTCCCAAGATTTTTTCCATCCATAATCACATATGTCCCAAGAAGGAAAAACTTTTTTAAAACTATTTTTCGACAATTTATGTTTAGGATTTTTTAAATAATTTCGAACAGTTTTATTTGCTATTCTTTTAGTTTCTTTGTTTTTTTTATCTCCATAATAAGGAGTTTTCTTATAAGATCTACTCATATTTTTCTCCTTGTTTTAAAGAGCCAGGTAGGATTCAAACCTACGATCACTGGGTTGCAACCAGTTGCCTTAAACCTCTTAGCCACTCGCTCATAAAAAATGGACTGATTATTAAAATAATCAGTCCAAAAATCAAAAGAAAGGGAGTGAAGTATGTTTAACTTCTAATAAGGTTTTGAATATTTGAACTAGACACATTGTTAAGTTAATAAATTACCGCTTTATTCCTTGTTCTATATTGCTGTATGTGTCTTTATTTTACATATATATTATAACAAAAATTTTTTATTTTTGCAAATCTTTAAAAAGTCTCATAAGATACTTTAATGAATCTTTCCTGATAAAATTTGATTTCTTTCAACGTTTTTACAAAAGTCATATGTTTCTTACCAAAATCATCTACATAATATACAACATATTTAATCATTTTAGTATCTCCTTTTTATTTATTGTAAATATATTATAACAAAAATTTTTTAAAAAATCAATTAAAATATATTTTTTCTAAATCTTTCATTCTTAAAAAAGAACATTCGTCTCTATGCGTATATCCCTCTGTTTTACTTTTGGGACTACAGCCAGGACAACTACAATGAATCTTTCCTTTGTTTAAATATCCTCGACTTGGAATAAAATAAAAAGAACATCCTTCAAAAGTATAAATACTATCTTTATCATTAATTGAATGCGGTGGATTATATCCTCGACCTCGCCGCAAAATTCCTTCTTTTCTATTGATATGTTTTTCACGTTCTGATCTTCTATAAGCTAATCCCCTCATTATTTATCTCCTTTATTTTAAAGAATATTTTTCAAGAAAGTCATGTGGAGTATTATAAAACATGTTATAAAGTTTATCAAGATTTAAAGTAGGAAGTTTTGTTGTATCAAGCTCTATGCACTCAGTTACAATATCTTCATCATAAACTCTTGTTCTAAAATTTTCAATTTCATCTTCATTATCTTCATCTTCATAATCAATTTCATTATAATCACAAAGATCTTTTACTTCTTCTTCAAGAATATCTATAATATCATCATAGGAAGTAATAACATTATAACTTAACTCAATTGCCCGTTCATATGCTGCATCTTCTGTGCCTTCTAATATATCAATTTCTTGCATACCATGAAGTCCATCATAAATGTTTTCATAACCAATTACTGCCCAAAATGCCATTTTTTTCCTTTCCTTTCCTTTCCTTTATGGGGGCTTTGGGACTTGAACCCAAGACTTACTGCTTATGAGGCGGTTGCTCTAACCAACTGAACTAAACCCCCTAACCAATCGGAGCGACAGGATTCGAACCTGCGATTTCTTGAACCCAAATCAAGCGTGATACCTGACTACACTACACCCCGTTATAAGTCCTCCAGGAGGGAATCGAACCCACTCGAATCAATAGATGCTGGATTTACAGTCCAGCCCGCCTCCTTAACGGTTTACTGAAGGATGAAGTAGCGCGGGCGGGAATTGAATCCAGCATTACTGCCTTGAAAGGGCAATGTCTTAGCCATTGGACTACCGCGCCATAAAAAAGTAATTTCTATATTTTTTATTTAAAAAATAACTACTCAACGCTGAGACATTCATTTATGG
>CALELS010000034.1 GCA_937902735.1 uncultured Caryophanales bacterium | reverse complement strand
TATTGATAGTGTGAACGTCTCTATCTTCTAACTTGTCATAGGTGTAATCACCTTCTGCTAAATCTTTAATCTTAGAGCGGTTTCTAGATAAGAAGTTAGTGTAATCCTTTTTAGCCTTAACTTCTTTGATTTGAGACTTAAGGTCATTGTTAATAGACTTAAAGACTTCGTATGCCTTTTCAATTCGTTTATTAGCACTCTCTCTAATCTTGGCAATTTGCTCATTCTTTTTTTCAATAGATAAATCGAATCTCTTTTCGAGTTTCGCAATCTTTGAAAGTTCACTCTTTGCCTTGAGCAAGCCAGTAATAGCCTTAACAAAGTCTTCCTTATGATCGGCAACGAACTCTTGTTTAACTGTTCTATCTGGGTTGTAAGAGATAATCTTTGAGTTAGCAATGTCTTCTGCTAAATCATTGATAGCACTTGCGATTTCACTTTCTTTAAGAGTGTTAAAGTTTTCAAAAAGTCTCTTGGCTGTTTCACCCTTGAGGAGTTTAATTTGATATTCGTAACCTTCTTTTTTAGGTGAGATTTTATCCATAATTTGCTTCTTGACAATATCAACAATGTCCTCTGCTTTTTTCATAGATAAAACTCTCTCATGGTTGAGGTCACCATAAGCCTTGATATATCTTGGTTCACTCTCTTTTGGAAGAGACATCATTATTTCATCATTAGCCTTTGCCATTGCGACAGAAGTCTTAGCAATTTCACTAACATTTATTGATTTTGTTGGTAAAACCTCAATATTTTCAATGTTTTTGAATTTGGAATCGACATAAGTAATAGCACTATGCCACTCACCATCTTCACCCTTAACAGCTTTAGAGATAATCATATATCTATCACCATCTTTAATGATAGAAGATCCTTTATGTTCTCTAACTAACTCAAAGTATTCTTTGATTTGTTCGTTAGCAAAATCTTGTTGGATTGACTTCGCAACTTCTTTAGTCACAGTTAATCCATTAGCACCATTTGGCACTTCGATACCTTTGGAGACAAATGAACCAATAGGAATAATTGCACCTTGAATAAGACTGTCACTATTGTCAACTGTTCCAAGATAGATAATTGAATCAGTTGCTTGATTGATAGTCTTTGGCACTAAAGCATTTCCACTACCACCATCTAACTTCATTGGTAAGTTATAGGTTTCATTAGTGGAAGGATTTGTATATGTAAGTCTTAAGTAGTCTTTTTGAGGAGTAATTGTGGTATCACCCTTAGAAAGATGA
>CALELS010000033.1 GCA_937902735.1 uncultured Caryophanales bacterium | reverse complement strand
CATACGAGATTGGTCTCGGCATTCCTGCTGAACCGCTCTTCCGATCTTCGATTAGGAACGCAAGTGCATCACAAGATTCATTTAAACATTAGGAACGTTGATGATCCAGCTGTTGCTACCAATCCCGATAACCTAGTGCTCCTTTGCGACCACTGTCATAACGAAGTCCATCATCGAGTGGGCAAGCATACTACTTATAAATTCGATAAGGATGGAGACGTAATAAAAAAATAATGAATGGCCCCCGGGGTGAGACTTTGTCTCTTTTCCGACAGTACCGTAGCGCCCACCTCAGAAATACGGGAGGCCAAAATTTTCAAAAACCAGATTTTTCTGGAGCCAAAAAACTTTTATAGGAGGTAAGCTGATGAACCAAAAGTCAGTCGACGCCGAATATCAGCGACTCCTGTTATTAGTGAAAGACGTCGACGAAACAAAAAAGCAATTATTGGATGAGCTGCTTCACAAAGCGGCTTTTCTTAAGGTCAAGATGGACATTCTTGAAGAGAAGATGAAAAAGGGTGGTGTCACCCAGAAGTCATCTAAAGGGAACGTGAGGATCTCCCAAAGATTCAAAACATACCTAACTTCGCTTCAAGCCTACCAGCAAGTCATCAAGACCATAAACGTAATCGCTGGTAAAAACAAAATAGATGAAGATGATGAGTTCGATGAATTCATGAAATCAATCAAAGGAGGCAAATGATGGCTTACGAAATAAATATCTTTGTTAACGCAAACGGCAAACTTGATTTGGATGTGGATCCATTTGAGATATCCGTGTATCGCGAATCTAAAAGAGTAAAACTCTTGTTTGAGGTCGATGAATCAATCGATAGTACCTATCATTACCTCAAGTTCACTCATAAAAAAGCGACTTATCTTTATCGAGTTAATAACAACGTATTTGAAATCCCTAAAGCAATCACAGCTTATGAGGGTGCTTGGGAGATGTCTTTTATCGCTTGCGATGAAGTCGCCAATAGTGATTCAACAATCACCGCGAATTACATCTATGCTTCTGAACCAGTGGTGGCAACAGTCCTACGAGGCAATTTGGGAATCATCCATCCTTCAGAGGAATTCACTATGCTTTCCCAACTAGTGGAAGGAAGATTCGACCACTTTGAAATCCCAGAAGGAGTGACTTATATCACAACTAACTTCTTAGCGGAAGCCACTAATGAATTCACGGTCACAATCCCTTATACGGTTACAACCATTAAGGCACATGCTTTTTATCAAAGCGGTTGCACTAAGATTGAATTCGAACCTGGTAGTCAACTTGCTACTTTAGAAAACTATGCTATTTATAGGATTCCTAATTTAGGGGATATTGATTTCCCATCTTCTTTATCAAGCTGGGGACAATATAACTTAAGTGCCTGTGGATGTGAGATTGTCACCTTTGGAGCTAATTCAAATTTAAGACAATTAACTTCTTATGCATTCTGGAACATTCCAAATCTAAAGAAGCTATATTTACCAGATAGATTAACATCATTCACTGGTGGAACTGCAGTCGTCAAAGGCTGTCCTATGTTAAATGAAATCTGGTTCCCTAACACAATCAATGTCGCTATTCCTTTAGAAGCGATTCAAGATTGTCCTTTGCTTACAAAGATTACATTGCAAAGTAACTTCAATGTGAACGCTAACTTTGGTAACTGTACCTCTTTAACTAGAGAATCAGTCATTCAGATGTTTAGAAACCTAAAGGACTTATCTGGAGCGGCCTCAAAAGTTTTATCTTTGCATCAAGTAGTCATCGATAGACTCGAAGAAGACGACATAGATATTGCAACCGATAAGAACTGGACTATTGGCGTTGTCGGTGGAGTTGATCCATTAATGGGGAAATCATTCCATTATGAAAATAGTACAACCTCAATTGATATCGATTTCGGTCAAGGAATCGGATGCATTTCTTCTGATTCTTTAGATGCTGCAGTCAACATTACTTACGAATACTTAACCGATACAACTTTCAAGATTACCCTAACAGGTGATTATGTTGAAGATAGATGGGGTGGATATAGACCTGCTCCAGTTGGCGAAAGAATCAACGAAACTGGAATCATCACACTTAGTAGTGGAGAAGTTTCTTCAATCAAGATTAAGACTTATTCCGCTAACAACGTGGGTACAAATAGAACTTTCAGTTTGGTAAGGGAGGAAAATTAACATGGAGATCATTATCGAAAATGGAAGAAGAATCCTGGTCGCTAAAGATGGTAATGTCATCCAAAGCGTCACTGATGGTTCGATACTTGGTAAGAAGCTCATCCTAGGCAAAAAGGACTCGGAGAGCCATTATCACGAGATTCCAGTGCCTATCAAAGCGGAAGAAGATAGCGCAGAATGAGTTTCTTGCTATCCTATATCAACGAAATTGAGTCAGGCCGCATAATTGCTGGTCAAGAGTTAAAAAGTGTCTTAAACGCCTTAAAAAGCGATTTGAATAATCCGCGTTACATTTACGATGAAACGCCCGGAAAGATAAGGATCGAATTCATAGAGAAGTTTTGCAAGCACACCAAATCTCCGTTCAATGGCCAGCCTTTTATCTTAGAACTATGGGAGAAAGCGTTCCTAGAATGTGCCTATGGCTTTAAGATGGCTGACACTGGACTAAGAAGATTCAATGAGGCGTTGCTACTTATCGCTCGTAAAAACGGTAAGACGACGTTCATCGCCGGAATCGATTTGTCGGAATTCTTCCTTAGCGATGGTGGAACCGATATCGTATGCGCTTCTAACACTAACGACCAAGCAACCATTTTGTTTGAAGAGATCAATAACATGAGGGAGCAATCTAAAGCACTCTCAAATGAGAAGCGTTCTAGGAAGAATATTTTCTATATCTATTCTCCAAAGAACAAAAACAAGATAAAGAAGCTGTCTGCTCAATCTAGGAACAAAGATGGTTATAACATCGAGGTTGGTTGCATTGATGAAGTTCATGAGATGACCGATTCAAAGGTCTATGACGCGATTAAGCAATCTCAATCAACCAAAAAAGAGCCTTTGATATTCATCATTACCACAGAAGGTACGACTGTCGGAGGCTTCTTAGATAACAAGCTCGCCTATGTCAGGAAGATGATTAAAGGCGAGATTAAAGATGAAAGGATCCTTCCTTGGCTCTATACCCAAGATTCAATGGAGGAGATCTTCAATGATCCATCCAGCTGGCAGAAGAGCAATCCTTCTTTAGGAAGCATCAAGACGCTGTCTTACTTCGATGACATCATGAACAAAGCCAAGAATGACCTAGGAACGAAAGTGACTATGTTATGCAAGGACTTTAACATCAAGCAAATCGAAAGCGGCTCATGGCTAACATTCGATGAACTCAATAATGAAACTAAGTTCAAGATTGATGATATCGCTGATAGCTATGCCATCGGTGGAGTGGATTTATCTTCGACCACTGACTTGACCGCTGCAATATTGCTTGTCATCAAAAACGGCAAGAAATATGTCATCCCGCATTTCTTCATGCCTAGCGAACTAGTTCTTAAAAGGGTGGAGGAAGACAAGATTCCTTATGACATCTGGGTGAAGAAAGGGTTCATCACCTTAACTAACGGCAACCAAAACGACTTCTCTAAAGTCACTGAATGGTTCGTTTCTATGGTAAGGAACTACGGCATTCGTCCAATGTGGATCGGTTATGATCCTTGGAACTCCCAATATTGGGTTAAGGAAATGGAAGACGCAGGTTTCACGATGGAGAAAATCCGTCAGGGAATCTACACGCTTTCAGAACCGATGAAACAGCTAGAAGGGGACTTAAAGAACAAGCTGGTTATCTATGATAATAACCCTGTCCTCAAGTGGTGCTTTGCTAACACCCAAGCCAAGGTTGACCTTAACGGGAATATTCAGCCGAGCAAATTAAATAGCAAATTAAAAAGAATCGACGGATGCGTGGCGCTAATCATCGCCTACGCTGTCCTTACAAGATATAAAACCGATTATGAAAATCTAATAAGTTAGGAGGCCTCTATGGGATTATTCCATATATTCAAGCGAAAGAAAAAAGTAGTGGAACCTATCACTTATGAGACTGGATTCTATCGTTCGACCTTAAATATCTTCTCTGACTTCGGTGACAACATCAACGCAAGCGATGTCGTTAAGATTTGCATCGATAGGATTGCCACTCATTCAGCAAAACTAAAACCTAGATACGTTAAACAAGAAGATAACGAGACGGTTCAAGAGAAAAAGGGAAACCTAGCATATTTGCTAAAGCATCAACCAAATAATTTGATGACCCCATTTGATTTTATCTATAGGATCGTTACGCTGCTTTACTTGAATAACAATGCGTTTATTTACCCTGAATACGACTACGACACATATGAGCTTAAAGCTCTATGGCCAATCAAGCCTACAAATGTAGAAGCGTTGAAAGATGAAAGCGGAGCGTTGTTTCTCCGTTTTTATTTCTCCAATTCAAAAGGATTCACACTTCCATATGAATCAATCATCCATTTGAGGAGATTCTTTGGAACTAATGACATCTTCGGAGGAAGTGGAGCGATAAGCGACCATTCTGCATTGCTTCAGACAATCAAAATCAACGATTCGGTTTTGCAAGGAGTCGATAACGCTGTTAGAAGCAGCTTCCAAATCAAAGGCCTTCTTAAGATTAATGGCATTCTTAACGATAAGGATAAGACAGCCCAGAAGAAGGAATTCGATGAGGCACTAAATCAAGCGACCAAAGATGGTGGCAGTGCCATTGTCCCAGTCGATTTAAAAAGCGAATATGTTCCTCTTAATGTGGATCCTAAACTTATCGATTCGACTACACTCACTTTTTTGCAAAAGAAAATCATCTCTTATTTTGGAGTGTCAGAACCGATATTCGATAACAAATACGATGAAAACCAATATAACGCTTTCTATGAATCCGTTATAGAAGGAATCGCAATCGCTATGAGTGAGGCGTTTTCTAAGGCCTTATTAACAAGAGGGCAATTGGAAAAAGGAGAACAAATAATCTTCTATTCCGAAAGGCTCCAATACGCAAGTTGGAACACTAAGGTCCAGGCGATAGAAAAGCTCATGGGATTAGGAATCCTATCATTAAATGAATCAAGAGCCCTTCTTGGCTTCGAGCCAATCGAAGGCGGACATAAGAGATTACAGTCTCTCAACTATGTTGATGCTGATAAAGCAACAGAATATCAGTTAGATAAATTCTTTAAAAAACCTAAATCAAAGGAGGAGGTTAGTGAAGATGAATGATAAAGAAACAAGATTCTCATCTATCGAATCTAGAAACGATGAGGAAAACACAGGCAAGATGATAGTGGAAGGCTATGCCATCGTGTTCAATGAGGAAACCCTCATAGGCACTGAAGAGCATGGCTTCATAGAAGTCATCGATGCCAACGCATTAAAAGAAACAAACATGAAGGATGTTCCGTTCAAATATAATCACACGGATACACACCTTATCTTAGCGAGGACCAGAAATGGTTCTCTTTCTTTATCAGTTGATGAACATGGTCTAAAGATCCATGCAGAGTTGATTGATACAACCAGCAACAGGGATATCTTCAAATCCATCGAAGCTGGTCTATTAGACAAGATGTCATTTGCTTTTACTGTTAAAAGTCAAAGCTGGGATAAAAGCGGAAAACTACCAAAAAGAACTATCACGTCAATTGATAGGCTCTTCGACGTCAGCGTCGTGGACTTGCCGGCCTACGACCAAACTTCTATCCAAGCAAGTGCTCGCTCTTTAGAGATTGCGGATGCAGAACTAAAGTCATTGGAAAATGAAGAGACTCTTGAACGAAGAACAGTGTTAGTCAAAAGACTATCCATTAAAACCAAATTTTAGGAGGAAATTCATTTATGAATCTAGAACTTAGACTCAAGGAAATCAAAGCCCGTTTAGATGAAATCCGCGGACTTATCGATTCCGAAACCGATGTTGAGAAACTCTCTGCTTTAGACAAAGAAGTAGATGAACTCACAAATGAACGCAAAGCAATTGAAAAGAAACTCGCTATGAGAGACAAATTCAATCCTGCTAACGTCATCGAAACAAACAACAAAGAAACCCAAGCTGATTTAGAAGCTCGTGGTAAGGCCTTAAAAGAAGGCAGAACAATCACCGTCACAGCTGATGGAGTTTTACTCCCAGAACATGTCGATGACAAAGTCGCACCTT
>CALELS010000032.1 GCA_937902735.1 uncultured Caryophanales bacterium | reverse complement strand
TCGATTCGCCTTCTCCGCCGCCGCCTGGTTCTGGCTCTGGACCTGGTTCTGGAGAAGGTTCTGTTTTATTACAACCTGCTAAAGCCATAGAGGCTGCGAGAAGTAATAAACTTACGTATTTACTTTTCATAATATAATTCTCCTTTACGTATATATACATTATTAATGTAAGCGCTTAAAAAAATCAAGTTAAATAAAAATTATTTACTCTATCTAACTTGATTAGTTGAAAAACTGAGATTATTTAACGAATTTAAAGGCGTAAATAGCAGCACCAATAATTCCAGCGCCTTCGGAGAAATGACATTCGACAATATTAGAATAAGGATTTAAAGTACAAAGGTCTTCAAAGAAGATATCCTTTCTTTTCATAACCCCACCTGTAACACATATAACATCAGGCTCGTATGAAGTTTGAATCATTTCCACAAAATCAGAAAGAATTGTTAACCATTCTTTATAAACCATTAAGGCATCATGATCGTTCTCAATAACTAATTTAAAGAATTCAGACGCATTCTTAACTTTTAAATCGCAAAGATTACATAATTTAACAAGACCAGTACCACTGGCAAGTTCTTCAAATTCATAATATCCATCATGAAATCTAAAAGATGTATGTCCAATTTCAGTAACATAATCTTGATTTTCTTTATCAACACAGAGTGCTCCACCTAATCCAGTAGAAATAGTAATAAAGAAGACACGGTTATATTTTTTACCTTTTCCTAATACTGCTTCGGCAAGACAAGCGACTTCAGCATCATTTCTAATAGCAAGTTTTTTACCAAATTCTTTTTCGAGATATTCACCTAAAGGAATGTCTTTAATATGAACATTTGGTAAATCAATAATATAGGCTCTTTCTTTATCAACAACACCAGGTACACCAGCCCCAATATAAGAGACTTCATCCATGTCGACATCTAAGTCTAAAATAATTTTTTTGATTGACTCTAAAAAGGCTTCTTTTGAGTCACGAATAGTAGGGTAGATAAGCTGCTTTTCAATTTCAAAATTTTCATTGATTAAAGCAAGTCTTGTATTTGTTCCACCGATATCGAAAGATAAAACTTTTTTCATATTATCTATTAACCAACGAGATGATTCTTAACATATCGAAATGTTTATTACGAGGAAGTTCTAAAGCTTCATAAATATCATAACGAACCATCTTTCCATTAATATATCCAATACATATTCCATTATCACCATCTAAAAGTGCATCAATAGCTTCAACGCCATATCGTGTAGCCAAAATACGATCGCGAGCAGATGGAGATCCACCTCTTTGAATGTGACCAAGCACTTGTGCACGTGTCTCAATACCGGTTTCAATCGTAACTTTTTTAGCAAATGCATAAATATCGGGGAATACTTTTTCACTGACTATAACAAGTGAATGCTTTTTCTTGCTATCACGTAACTTTTTAAGTGTTCTAAAAATCTCTTCTTCAGCAAGTGGATGGTCAGGCGTAATAATCATTTCAACGCCTTCAGCAATGCCACTATAAAGGGCAAGATCACCACAACGGTTACCCATGACTTCAATCATCGTGCAACGTTGATGTGAAGCAGTGGTATCTCTAATCTTATCAACACATTCACAAATAGTATTTAAACATGTATCAAAACCAATGGTTTCATCAGTTGAAGCAATATCATTATCAATTGTTCCTGGAAGTCCAACGGTTCTAACTCCCATCTCGGTAAGTTTCTTAGCACCTAAATAAGTACCATCACCACCAATAACAACTAATCCATCGATTCCGCGTTTCTTAAGGTTTTCTACAGCAATTTTTCTAACGGCTTCTTCTTTGAATTCAGGAAGACGAGCACTTTTTAAAATAGTTCCACCACGATTAATCGTGTCGGAAACAAAATTACGATCAACTTGTTCAATGTTGTCTTCGACAAGTCCTCTATATCCTTCGTAGACAACATACATGTCTAGTCCGTTTTTTAAGCCGCTTCTAACAACAGCACGAACACATGCATTCATTCCAGGAGCGTCACCGCCACTGGTAAGTACAGCTACTTTTTTAACCATAATGAAAACCTCTTGATGTAATTATAATACTTCTTTTATTTAAAAGAAAAAACAATAACAAATATCCTCTTATTAGAAATAAGAAAAAAATATCTTATGTGGATAAGTTGTGGATATCTTTTTCCTACTATATAAAAGTATCGATAACATCATAAAAAAACATAATTTTAATATGTGGAAAACTTTTCACAAAATATCAAAAACATTCGATAGCATCGAAACTTTTTATAGATTTATGTGTCTCAAAATGATACTATACTAACCAATATGGTAGAGTACGCTTCACAAAATGATTTTTATGAGATTCGACTTGCTTCACTTTTAAGCAATATTGATAAAGATTTAATCATTGAATTATATCAACCAATTGTTGGTTATCAATCAACAATACTTTACCTAACTTTATTAAAACAAAAACGCAATTCAAAAACCGATGATTTCTATTCTTTAGAACATCTTTCAAAACAAACTCAAATGACTTATGGTCAGCTTTTAAGTGCAAGACAATTCCTTGAAGGAGTTGGTTTACTCAAAACATATGAAAGAGTTGATGGGAATAAAAGAGCATATATCTATATGTTATTTGCACCAAAGAATCCTCGTGATTTCTTTGATGATATTTTGTTTAAAGGATTATTAATTCAAGCTATTGGTGAAAAAGGTGCAATGGAAATTGCTTCTAAATATGAAATAGATTTAAAAATACCAGAAGGTTATGAGGATGTATCCGCTTCATTCACTGAGATGTTTACACCAGACTATAATGATCCTTCATTCACTAAAGAAGTATCAAATACATTAATTGGACATAAAACTCGTAAACTTAAACTTGAGTTTAATTATGAAAAATTCTTTGAGGCAATTGAACAGAATTCACAATTAAGAAGAAGTGTTTTTGATAATAAAACTATGGTGGAACTAGAACGCATCGCTTCTCTATATGGTGTTGATGAAAAAGGTGTTGCTTTTGCAGTCGTTGATACATATAAGCCATACGAGGTACCTCATCTAATATTTGAAGATGTTGCAGAGAATGTAAAAAAGAGAGCAAAAACACCACGTTCTAAAAAAGTAGTAATTAAAAAGATTAATAAATCAGATGTGGAAGGTAACAGTGATTTAATTAAGAAAATTCAATTCATGGATGAAACTTCACCAATTGAATATCTTTCAAGACTTCAAGATAATACTCAACCATCACAAGGAGATGTTGAAGTTGTAGAACATTTATCATTTACATACAACTTCTCATATGGCGTTATAAACGCAATTATCGATTACACATTAGCTAAATGTAATAACGTTTTAAGATTAAAATTTGCAGATAGAATTGCTGCATCTATTAAAAGACAACATCTTGAAAATGCTCTAGATACGATGAATTATCTAACAAATATGAATTCAGTTAATAAAACTGCTACAAAAAAAGAAAATCTTCCAAAGGAAGAAAAGAAAGTAACCGAAACTGAGGTTGAACATATATCTGATGATGAAATGGATTCAATCTTAGCAGGATTTGCAATGAAAAGAGGGGGTAAAAAATAATGGAAAAGTTAGACCCAAAAGGTTTTATGCCTGATGTTGATATGAAAGCTTATATCAACCAACTTGTTAATGAACTAAGAAGTGATTTAGAAGTTTACGAACAAATCAAAAAACTCAATCTTACTGTAGGAGAAGTCAAAGATAATATTGCTCGTTTAACTGATTATCGCATGGATTATAACTATTGTAAGAATTGCCCTGGTATCGAAAAATGCAATAAAGAAATCCCTCATCTTTCGATTGATTTAATTAAAGAAGGTAAATTTATTAATGTCACATATAAACCATGTCATAAATTAATGGAAAAAATCAGAATTGATTCACATTATTTATATGATGACTTTCCACAAGAATGGAAAACAAGTTCTGTTAAAACGCTTGATTTAACTGAAAAAAGAAGGCCAATCATTAAAGAATTTCTAAAAATTCTTAATAATGAATCGTCTCGCTGGATATATGTAATTGGAAATCATAAAGTAGGGAAATCCTTTCTTCTTGTTACTTTAGCAAACGAATTTGTTAATTCTAATTTGGGAACTGTTGCAATTATTAACGCTCCTCAAAGAATTAAAGAATTAGCAGATCTTTCTTACCAAAATAAAGATGAATTTGCTCAAACTATGCTTGCATTAAGTAAAGTCCCATTATTAGTAATTGATGATTTTGGTGAAGAATATAAATCAGAATATATTCGCGACACCATTGTAATTCCTCTTTTGAGTGAAAGAGAACATCAAAATCTTCTCACATTCTTCACAAGTGAATTTAGTATTTCTGATATTCAACAAATGTACTCAATTGGTCAAGCAAGTGGTGCAATAAGAGGAAAGCAACTTGCAAGACTTTTAAAAGATATGGCCACAAAAGAATATGATCTTAGTGGTGTATCACTTTATCGTAAATAATATCTAATTGTTTATATAAAGAGGGTAAGTCGTTATTGTTGACAATAACGTATGTTGCCTTCTTTTTATTTTCCATTTCATTAAAATTATTGTTTAATTCAATAGCTTTTGTTGGATTAACTCCGCGGCTTGAAATTCTTTCAATTTGACTTTTCTCATCAGTTGTTAAAAGAATAGTAACATCGCATAAATCATCAAATCTTGTTTCAAATAATAGTGGCACTTCTAAAACAATTACATCGTCTTCTCTATATCTCTTGATTTCATTTTCGGCATATTTAAAAACAAGAGGATGGATTAGATTTTCATATTTTTTCTTAAAAAGAGGATCATTGGTTAATTTTTCTCGAATAATTGGTTTTACTATTTGACCATTTTTTACAACTTCTGGAAATTTTTTATTAATTAGATTAATAACATCGTCTTTGAGATATAATTCATCAACAATTTTATCAGCAGAAATATATCTACAACCTAATTTTTGTAAATATAAAGAGGCTGTTGATTTACCAGTTGCAGTTTTACCAGTTATCCCAATAACTTTTGGAGCATTCTTTCTTTTTTGACAATTTGGACAGAAAGTGGTGCCTCTTCCATTTACAAATATTTTTCTTAATCTATGTTTACAATTTGGGCATGGTTCATCTTTATGTCCATATACTTTCAGTTTAATTTGAAATTCTCCAGATACACCTTCTTGTGGATGATATGACTTGATAGTTGAACCACCAAGTTCAAGAGCACCAAGTAATATTTTTCTGGAAGATACAAGCAAATTTTTACATTCTTCTTTGTTTAAATCTTTAGCAACAGTTAAAGGATGAATACGAGTATCAAATAAGACTTCATCAGCATAGATATTTCCAAGTCCTGACATTATTGTTTGATCAAGCAAGACTTGTTTTATTGGAATATTCTTATTTCGATATTTTGAATACAAATAATCTTTTTCTTTAACCATGAATGGATCAGGACCAACTTTTGAAAGAGGTTCTTCACTTAAATAATTATCCTTAGTTAGTAGGCGCATCTTGCCAAATTTTCTGGTGTCATTATAAATGAGTTTTGTATTGTCCGAAAAATGGAACACGACCAAATCATGTTTAACTATATTTTCATCTTCGTTTTTTAAGAAATATTTTCCTTCCATACGAAGATGAGACACTAAAACAAAATCATTATCAAAATGAAAAACGATAAATTTGCCATATCTTGTAATATTTTTTATCGTTGCGTTCTTTAAATTATCACAAAAATAGTTCTTCAAATTATCAACAGTGTTTGGATATAAAATATCAACTCCTACTATCTTCTTGTTAAGAACGAGTCTTAGTAATGTATATACAACAGTTTGTACTTCTGGTAATTCGGGCATATTATTTTGCATCGTACCAAGTAAGGCCGAATCCTCCATCAACTTCTAAATTAACATCTAAATCCATAGCATGTTCCATAATATCTTTAATTAATGGATAAACTATTTCTTTTTCATCATTCGGAACTTTAAATAACAGTTCATCATGAATCTGAAGTACTAATTTTGTTTTAAGATGATTATTTTTAAGTGCTTTATCAACTTTGATCATCGCGATTTTAATTAAATCTGCAGCAGTACCTTGAATTGGTGCGTTCATTGCAGCTCTTCTAGCAAATTCTCTAACTTGATAATTAGCGTCATGGATTTCATGAAGATATCTTCTTCTACCAAGTAAAGTAGAAACATATGAATTCTTGTTAGCTTCTTCAACAATATTTCTAAAATATTCACCAACTTCAGGATATGCTTCATAGAATGAATCAATGATCGCTTTAGCTTCTTTTGGTGAGCAACCTATTTGATCCGCTAAACCCCAATCAGAGATTCCATAAATAATACCGAAGTTAACAGCTTTTGCTCTTCGACGTTGTTCACTGGTTGGATTTTCTATATGAAATACATTTTTAGCAGTAGAAGCGTGAATATCTTCTTTATTTTTAAATACTTGTTGTAATTTCTCACAATGAGACAAGGAAGATAAAACCCTTAATTCAATTTGAGAATAATCAAGCGAAAGAATGGAATAATTTTTATCTTTATAATAGAACGCTTTTCTAATCATCTTACCTTCTTCATCTCTTATAGAGATGTTTTGAAGATTGGGCTCACTAGAAGACAATCTTCCTGTTTGAGTTAATGCTTGATTAAAAATAGCGTGAATCTTCTCATCTTCTCTAACGTGTGAGATTAATCCTGTCACATAAGTTGACATTAATTTTGCATATTTTCTATAAGTTAATATTTCTCCAACGATTGGATGATAACCAATCAATGATTTAAGTACATCTACCGAAGTAGATTGCTTTTTGTTACTCGCAGGTAATTCAAGCTTGTTAAATAAGATTTCTCCTACTTGTTTTGGGCTATCAATGTTGAATTCTTCACCCGCAAGTTCATAAATTTTTTGCTTAGATAATTCAATTTGTTTCTTGAATGTCTCACCAAATTCTTCAAGAGCATCCACATCGAGAGGAAAACCTTCAATTTCCATCTCACTAAGTACGTTACAAAGTGGGATTTCAACTTCCTCATAAAGTTTTAAGCATTCAAGTTTATCAAGTTCACTGATGACTTTATTAGCAATCTTTTTACAATAATACGCTAATTTAACATTCATCATTGGATCAGAATTATCAAATAATGATAATTCATCAGATTTATCACTTGAAATGTCGTATCCGAAAGATTGCATAATAGTGGATGGCTTATTATCAAGTGTTGCATCAATTAAATATGAGGCAAGAAGGGCATCAAATTTTAGTCCATTTAGTTCGATATCTAAATGTGAAAGAGCAACTTTAATAGCTTTAAAGTCAAAACAATATTTATTTATTGATTCATCCTTAAGGATGTTTAATAAAGTTTCATCATTTTTAAAGTCTTCTATTTTGATGTAATAGTTATTTTGATCAGTAATGATTGCTAAGCCATAAATAACAGCATCATTATAATTACCTTCATCTTTATCAAGTGAAATAGCGATATCTTTACCAACATCAATATCTTTTAATGAAGAAATAACTTCATATTCAATATTAGTAGTAATCGCTCCTCCTCTTTTTAAAGAAGAAGGAAGTTTATTCATGAATTGTTTTAGTTCATATTTATCAGCAAAAGAAGCAATGTTATTAAATTCATAACCATCATAGATGGTATCTTTAATTTCAAATGGTAATTCAACATTAATATCAATTCTTGCGAGTCTATATGATAATTCACCCATCTTACGATTGTTGACTAAAGATTCACCAACTTTTGATTTTAACGATGGAGCAACTTCCATAATCTTTTCAAAAGAACCATAATCTTGAATTAATTTGATAGCAGTTTTATCTCCAACACCTGGTATACCAGGAAGATTATCGCTTGAATCCCCCCTTAAACCCTTATAATCAATAATTTGCATAGGTTTAATTCCATATTCTTCAAGCATTGCTTTTTCATCCATCACTAAAATATTACTCATTCCAGTTTTTAAAATATGGATAGTAATATGATCATCAATTAATTGAAGATAATCTCTATCAGAAGTATAGACAATAACCTCATATCCTTCTTTTTGAGCGAGTTTTGAGTAAGTACCCGCTAAATCATCTGCTTCATATCCTTCTTTTTCATATGTAAATACGTTTAAGGATTTTAAGAACTCACGCACAATTGGCATTTGTTCTTTTAAAAGTGGTGGACACGGTTTTCTATTAGCTTTATATTCTTCATCTTCAAGATGACGGAATGTTGCTCTTCCTGTATCGAAAGCCACAAACATCGTGTCTCCATCTTTTAATGAACCTAGGATCTTATTAATCATATTTGCAAATGCAAATAATGCATTAGTTGGAATGCCATTTTTTGTTCTTAAAACTTGTGTATCATCGCCTCTATAAGTAGCGTAAAACGCTCTAAATAGAAGTGAATTACCATCAATAACATAAGCTTTATTCATGTTTATCGGCCTCCAACTTAACTAGTTCTTTTGCAATAAATGAACCACGAGATATTTGATAATAACCTTTCACAAGTAAGGCATAATTATGTTTCAGCACATCAAATGAGATTTCATATAAATCACTAAATACAGTCATTTCAATCTCACCTGTTTCATCCATTAAAGTAACAAACGCCATTGGCTCTTGTTTCTTAGTTTTAATAAGTTTTACTGTTTTAACAATACCTGCAACAGTGATATCGTTTTGAGAATTTATAACATCTACACTTTTCGTAATTTTATGTTTTGTTAATGAATTCTTATATATTGCAAGGGGTGAGCCAGAAATCATTAAACCCATGACTTCATATTCACGATTTAAGTTTTCAATTTCATCATCTTCAATATGTTTATAAACAGGTTTAGCAAAATCTGCCATATTGATGATGAGATTTCCATCATCATCCGCAATCATATCGCTATAGGCGATAGCGGTTGGCATATTTATACGAAGTGATGCTCTAGATTTATCTAGTGAATCAAGTGCACCAGCATCAATTAATTTCATAAGTTGAGCGTTAGCCATCTTATGAGTTCTCATTCTAACAACAAAATCAAAATAGTCTCTAAAAGGTCCCTTAGCTTCTCTTTCTAAGATAATGTTATTAGCAACTTCGTTATAAAGACCTTTGATTCTATTAAGTGGGAACAATAGCGAACCATCTTTAATAATAAAATTATTAAACGAAGAATTAACATCTGGATTTAAAATCTTAACATTAGCTTTCTTCATTTCAGTAATCGTCATATTAAAAGAATCAGATTCTCCACCAGTGTTATCTAAAATAGCAGCATAGAATTCCATTGGATAGTTGGCTTTTAAATAGGCCATTCTTGATGAGAATATCGCATAGGAAACGGCATGTGATTTGTTAAAACCATAATTAGCAAATTTCTCAATATGATCAAAGATGTTTGTCGCAACATCTCTTCGATATCCATTTTTAATAGCACCTTGAATGAATGTTTCTTTTAAAGCATTAATCTTTGAACTATCTTTTTTAGATATTGCTCTTCTAAATAAATCTGCTTCAGAAAGCGACATTCCTGCTAATAAATTAGCAAGTTGCATGACTTGTTCTTGATAAACAATAATTCCATATGTTGGTTCAAGAATCTGTTTTTGTATTTTTGATATATATGTTGTCTTTTCTTTACCAGATTTCCTTCTTGCATAAGTTTTAATCTCATTCATTGGACCTGGTCGATATAAAGCAAGTAGGGCAACTAAATCATTAAAATCATCAATATGAATAATCTTGATTGCGTTTCTCATTCCCTTAGATTCAAGTTGGAATATACCAGTTGTATCTCCTGACGAGATAATATCTAAAGCTTTCTTATCTTTATAAGGAATATCATCGATTGTAAGATTGATTCCTCGTTCTTGAATCTTTTCTAAAACTTCTTCGACAATAGTTAAATTACGTATGGCTAGAATATCCATCTTAAGGAAATCTTGTGCTTCTAGATAATCTTTTTCATATTCTTCCACTATCAAACCATTCATATCTGGGATAAGAGGCAAAGAATCAATTAATTTATCTTCATTTAAAACAACTCCAGCAGCATGTAAACTTCTTTGTCTTGGGAAATCTTCAATTTTACTCGCTAAAGAGACAATCTCTAAATAGTATTTATCGTTATCAATCAAATATCTAAAATCTTTAACAGTCTTATATGTGTTTTTTAAAGAAACATCTTTCTCACTATCATTAACTTTCTTTGGAATTAATCTTGATAGTAAATCAATATCTTTAGGAGGATAATCAAATATACGACCAATATCTCTTAATGCTTGTTTAGCTCCAATAGTTTGAATAGCGGAAATATAGGAAACATGTTCACTTCCATATTTTTCTCTTAAATATTGCACAACATATTCTCTTTTAATATCAGAGAAGTCAACGTCAATATCAGGCATTGTCTTTCTTGCTTTATTTAAAAATCTTTCAAATAACAAATTGTATTCAAGAGGATCGCAGGATGTAATTCCAAGAGTATGCGCAACCAATGAACCAGCTGCACTTCCTCTTCCTGGACCAACTGGAATGAAGTGCTTTCTTGCCCAATTAACATAATCTTGAACAATTAAGAAATAATCACTAAATCCCATTTCTTTGATGACACTAAGTTCCATATTGAGCCTTGTGTTATGAGCTTCATCATCTAGTTTTAAATCTCTAAGTCCTTCAAATGATAGTCTAGTTAAATATTCATCACTACTAAGACCAAGTTCATTATGGAATTTAATCATCTTTCCACGTTTTTCAATGATCTTAAAATTAACTAAAGACGCAATTTCTTCGGTGGCTTTTATTTCATCCTCTTCATACAAATGAAGAACGTCTTTTTCACTTAATAAATAATGGTTACCAACGCTTTCCTTATGATCAAGTTTTTCACCTTTTGCAATTGCCTCAACCATATCAAGCACAATAGCGTCTTCTCTCTTAACATATTTGATATGAGGATATGCAACTAATTTATAAGCATGATTAATTAGGAAAGTACGAATCTTGTTAATAAAACCTCTATTAGTACCAAAATCATTAATTCCCATGTAGAAATTAACTATTTTGCTAGTGAGATTTGTTAAATAGAAATTAAATTTCTCATCATTTTCAAATTCTTGTCTAACTTCATTTACATCTAAAATAACTACAAGACCATTCGTATATTCTTTGAAATTTTCTAAAGATATTTCACCTAGTTTTACTTTGTAAGAAAGCTTGATTAAATTTCGATAACCACTTTCATTTAATATGACAAAAGAAAATAGTTTTCCTTCAATTAATAAATCTTGTCCTAAGATAGGATTTAAAAGTTCTTTTTGACACGCATCAACAAAATAAGGAAGCCCGCTGAAAGAGGAATAATCAATAAGTCCAAGTGATTTATAACCTAATTTTTTGGCTTCTTTTACATAATTATTTAGTCTCAATCCACTTTTTAAAAAAGAATATTCACTATAAGCATGTAAAGGGACAAACTTCATACATTAATAATATCAATTATTAGATAAACTATAAAGAAAAAGGTCTAATAAATTGACCTTTTCAAACTTAGTTAAGCAAGTAATGCATCCAAGTCTTTGAGCATCATATCAAGTTCTTTAAGATTTTTTAATTTAGCTCCACTTGCTTGAGCGTGTCCTCCACCTCGATATTTCTCGGCAACTTCATCAATTGGAATTGAAGCACTTCTAATTGAAACTCTCCAAACACCTTTGTTCTCATCTTCTGAAATTGAACACCAAATGCCAATTCCATGGAAATGATCAAAGATATTAATATTATCTTTTCCTCTTTCTGGAGGTAGATTAAATCTTTTCAAAGTATCTTTATCAAGAATGTAATAAGCTACCCCATGTTCGGTAACTTTGAAGTTATCCATAACATATCTTGTAACATTTAAAGCAGATAAATCATCAAAATACATTTCTTTATAAATTGAACTTAACACAATGCCTTTTTTCATGATTTCTTCGCATAAAGCGAAGGTATAAGGAGTGACGCTATCATATAAGAAACGATTTGAATCACCAGCGATAGCTTTATATAAGTTAATCGCACAGTCTTTACTAATCTCATAATCTTTAAATGAGAAAAGCATATTAGCAACAAGCTCACCAGCAGCACTCAATGAAGGATCAACAATTTGAAGTCTTCCATATCTATCAACTTCTGGATGATGATCAATCTTGATTAAATAATGACATTTTTTAAATCTTTCATCAGAAATGCGAACTTTACCTGAAGTATCAACTGCAATTGCTAAAGTTTTATCATCAAAAAATGAATCTTCAACTTCCATCGAAAAAGGAAAACATTTAGGTGATAAATTACTTGAATTTTCTCCAACATAAACAATTTGTTTATCTTTGAAGTTATCTTTAAGCCAATAATATAAAGCAAGTTGCGAACCAATTGCATCAAAATCTGGTCTTATATGACGAAAGATTGCAATCTTGTCATATTGCTTAACAAGCTTTAAAAATTTGTTATATTTTCTAGTGAATTTTTTTGAATATTCTTTGATTAATGGATTGATATTATTTTTCATGTCTAAATTATAATTGAATCATATATAAAACGAAAGAAAAGGAGTGAACATTCACTCCTTAATTAATGTATTTAGATTATAAGTGACCAATAATGAGGTCGTAAGCGTTGATCCATGCACCAGCATCAACACTATCTTCGATTAAACGATAATTTGTTGGATCTGGAAGAGTATCACGATTGAATTCTCCATTTGTTTCAGCACTACAAGTGAAGTAGTCAACATTGTATGGAAGATATTCGTCATATTCATAATCTGGATCAAGGTATTTGTTATCTTGCCCACCAAATGTATCAGGAATAACTAAGACTTTTCTTAAATTTTTTGTCATTTCTTTAGTAAGTGGATAGCAAAGATTACGTTTTGCCATGGTATATAAACCATAAGGATCTTCTAAAACAGAAGTATGGTAGCAAAGATATGTGCATTTACCATATGTGACAATACCATCTTTGTTGATAACGAATTCATAATTTGTACGAATACGTCTATCGACGTAAATGTTATCGTAATCATTTGTTTTCTTTCTGATTGGTTCTTCACGGTCTTCATCTTTTGGATCGAATGAACAACCCCAAACCCATTCAGCAGAATAAAGTGGCATACATAAGTCACCAGTGAATTTGAGAGTGAATGAACCATCTTCGTGTTTTTCGGCATCAAATTCTTCAACTCTTTCCCAATCGGAAACACTAGCAGCAAAGCTGTTGAATTGGTCTTCAACGTCTTCTTTTGCTTGAGCAATAAGTGAACCTAAACCGCCTTTATGAGATACATCTTCGAAAAGATAGTTATCGAAGTCTATAGCATCAGAGAACGAGAAAACGTTATCAGCTTTACCATTTCTTGTATATGTATAACGAAGTTCATCTTCATCAGAGTGATAAATATAGGCAGTACCTTCAATTTCGGTAGGTATTCTTGCGATACCATCATCTTCTTCTTTTTCTTCGTTAATGGTGGATGGATCGTATTCATAAATCTTGGATTTTTCAGTAGTTTTGATAACCTCGTTATCATAAACGGTATATGTTTTTGTTCTAGTTGATTTCTTGACTTCTTCACGATACACCTTTTCTTCTTGACCTTCACCAACCATCCAATATGGCATGAATAAATCTTCGCGATAGGATGCTTTTTTGATTAATTTGTCACCAGAAGAAACAATGTTAGATTTAAAGAATTTATCAACTTGTTTTTTCTTAACTTGGCCAACTTCGAGTTTTTCGATGGCATCTAATAAGAGATTACCTGAAGATGGAGTGGAGTTGTTTTGAACACAACCTGCTAAAAGAAGTGTGGACATTGCAACTGCTGGAATAATCTTACTTTTCTTCATAGTTTTTATCTCCTTTCGTTATAAATTATCAATATTTAATAATACATACACGCGATAAGTCAACAAATATTTAAATGTAAATGCTTTCTTACAAGTTTTTACGCGTATAGCACTTTTAAGATTAATGATTGAAAACAAAGTTTTATTTGAATTATTTTGCTAAATAGAAGCGATATGCATCACGAGCAATCATAACTTCTTCATCAGTAGGAATTACAGCTACTTTAATCTTGCTATCTTTAGTAGAAATAAGTGCTTCTTTTCCTCTTAAAGTAGAGTTAAGTTCTTCATCAATTTTAACTCCAAGAGAAGGAGCAATTTCACTACAAACTTTCTTTCTAAAATCAGGTGAATTTTCACCAATACCGGCAGAGAAAACAATCATATCTGCTCCACCAAGACGGACAAAATATTGTCCGATAAAGTCACAAACTCTTCTAATAAATAAGCGGTCAGCAAGTAGGGCAAGTTCGTTTCCTTTAGCACATGCATCAGCAATATCTCTAGAGTCATTAGAAACTTCGCTTACACCCAAAAGACCGGACTTTTTATTGAAAATTTGATACATTTCTTCAACTGATTTACCAGTACAAGTACATAAATAATTCATAACTGATGGATCTAAATCACCAGTTCTTGTACCCATCATAATTCCACCAAGTGGAGTAAGTCCCATTGATGTTGCAACACATTTTCCATCACGAATTGCAGTGATTGACGCGCCACTTCCAATATGACAAGAAATAATGCGTGGATGAGATACTCCTTCAAGATATTTTTTGGCCATTTGAGCAAGATAATCATGACTTGTTCCATGTGCGCCATATCTTCTGCAATCATATTTTTCAGTGTATTCATATGGAATTGGGAAAACATAATCTTCTTTTTCCATTGATTGGTGGAAAGCTGTATCAAAAACAGCAACATTTGTAACATTGGGTAGAATCTTCTTAAAAGCTCTAAATCCAACTAGGTGAGCCTTGTTATGAAGTGGTGCAAGTGGAATGAGCGATTCAATCTTATCTTCTGTGTCTTTGTTGAAGAGTTCACTGTGACTAAAATATTTACCACCTTGAACGATACGATGACCAACAGAAATAATTTCATCCATTGATTTAACAATTCCTTTTTGAAGCAAAGCTTCCACTAATAATTCAACTGCACGAGCGTGGTCTAAAATTGGCAAAATTCTTTTCTCGTTTTCACCATTAAATTTGATACCAAAAATTGCATCTTCATGACCAATTCTCTCGGCATTTCCAGAACAAATAACTTTCTCTTCTGGCATCTCATAAAATTTGAATTTTAAGGAACTACTTCCTGCGTTAACCGCCATAACTTTTGCCATAATGTTTCCTCCAAAAACAGCACTAAAATACAAGAAAAATTATAGTTTCATTCTTTCTATCTTTCAATTAGTTTGATGAGTCGATTTTAAAACATAGTTGATTTCCTATATATATTTTTTATTTTGATATTTTCTAAATATTAAAATGTGGTAGTATATTGAAGTATGGCATACGGATTATTATATGATTTTTTGATGGGCCAAACGATTGATGCCTATCACTACTTTGGAGCGCATTTCGAAAAACGAGATGGAGTAGAAGGAGTCACTTTTAGACTATACGCTCCATGTGCAAATGATGTTGCAGTTATTGGAGAATGGAACGGTTGGGATCCAAGAGTTCACAAACTCCAAAAGATTGATGATTCTGGTGTATATGAAATATTCATTCCAGGATTAAAAGATTATCAATCATACAAATATCATTTTTTAAATGCACAAAATGAATATGTAGATAAAGCAGATCCATTCGCATTTTATAGCGAATTCCGTCCTGCTACTGCTTCACGTTTATTTAATTATAAAGATTTTATTTGGCATGATGCTTCTTATATGAAGAAAAGAACTCGTAATTTTGATAAACCAATGTCAATTTATGAAGTTCACTTAGGAAGTTGGAAAGGTAAAGTTGATGGTCGTAATCTCTCTTATGAAGAAATTGCTGACTATTTAATTCCTTATGTCAACGAACTCGGTTATACCCATGTAGAGATAATGCCAATTACTCAATATCCATTCGATGGTTCTTGGGGTTATCAAGGAACTGGTTTCTACTCTGTAGATTCTCGCTATGGTAATCCAAAACAATTAATGTCTTTCGTTGATAGAATGCATAAAGCTGGTATTGGAGTTATTTTAGACTTTGCTCCTGTCCATTTTGCTACTGACCCATGGGCGTTAATAAACTTCGATGGTACTCCACTTTTTGAACCCGCTGATATGAATAGAAGATATTCACCTTGGGGTTCATGTTATTTTGATTTAGGAAAAGATCCAGTTCGTTCTTTCTTAATGTCTGCGATGAACTATTTCGTCAGTGAATTCCATTTTGATGGAATCAGAGTAGATGCTGTTTCTAACATTTTATATTATGAAGGAAACAAGGCACTTGGACGTAATGAAGGATCTATTGAATTCTTAAAACGTCTCAATTCATATATTCACCAACGTCATCCGTCAGTAATGATGATTGCTGAAGATTCTAGTGACTTCTATGGGGTTACTAAACCTCTTGAGTATGGTGGAGTTGGTTTTGACTATAAATGGGATCTTGGATGGATGAATGATACTTTGAAATATTATTCTCTCGATCCAATCTATAAAAAATATGAACATAATAAAATCACCTTCTCAATGGCATATTATTTCAATGAAAACTTTCTTTTACCATTCTCTCACGACGAAGTCGTTCATGGTAAAGGAACATTAATTAATAAGCTTTGGGGTGATTATTATAATAAGTTCGCTCTACTGCGTAACTTATATACATATCAATTTGCCCATCCAGGTAAGAAATTATCTTTCATGGGTAATGAACTTGCTTCATTCGATGAATGGAATGAAAATAAATCTCTTCCATGGAATTTAAAGTCATTCCCAACACATGATTCAATATCTCGTTTAATTCGTGACTTAAATCTTATTTATAAATATGAAAAAGCCATGTATTTAAATGAATATAATCCAAATTACTTCAACTGGTTAATGGTTGATAATTCGAATGATTCTATTTTAGCTTTCGAAAGAAGAAGTGATGATTCTCGTCTCATCTTTGTCTTCAATATGACTCCTAATTATTATGAATATTTTGATATTGGAGTTAATGAAGAAGGTGAATACGAAGAAATCTTCAACTCTGATAAAGATGTTTATAGTGGTGCTAACCAATATAATGGCCTACCAGTTAAAACATCTGAATTTGGCCCGTATAACAAGCCATATAAAATCACAATTAAAATTGCTTCATTTGGAGCAATGATCTTCAAACTTAAGGAGAAATAATATGTTTTCAAACACCCTTGAATTCAAACAAGATTTTGAACGTCGCCTAATGGAAAAATACGGAAATACTATTTCCGATTCCCACATTACTGAAAAATATGACATTTTAGGTGAAATGGTTCGTGACTATGCATCCTATGGATGGAGAACCACTCGTCAAGAAGTCATTAACAAAGGCAAAAAACAATTAATCTATTTTTCAATGGAATTCCTAATTGGTCGACTTTTAATTAACAATATGCAAAATCTTGGTATCTATCATGTTGCTAAAGAAGGTTTAGCAGAAATGGGCATTGATATCCATGATTTAGAAGAATGCGAAGCGGATGCTGGACTAGGTAATGGTGGGCTAGGTCGTCTTGCTGCATGTTTCCTTGATTCAATTGCCTCTTTAGGCTATCCAGGAAACGGACATTGTATTCGCTATGAATATGGTTTCTTCCGTCAATTAATTGAAAAAGGAAGACAATTCGAACTTCCAGATCAATGGCTAAATAATGGTTTTGTTTTTGAAGTCCGTAAACCAAAACACGCTGTCGAAGTTAAATTCGGTGGTAGTGTTGAAACTTATATGAAAAAAGATGGCGAATTCGCTATGAGAACAGTTAATGCTACATGTGTAAATGCTGTTCCATATGATGTAAGTGTCATTGGTTATCGTAACAAAGTTGTTAATACTCTACGTCTTTGGAGTGCAGAACCAAGTGAATCTAATCTTCCAAAAGAATCTTCATTTGAATCATATCTTAATTCTTTAAAAGAATTATCACATGGTTTATATCCAGATGATTCCACTGAAGAAGGTCGAATTTTAAGACTTAAACAACAATATTTCTTAGTCTCAAGTGGTCTTCAATCAATCTTAAGAGAACACAATAGACTTCATAAAACACTACTTAATCTTCCTGATTATTATGTCTTTCAACTTAACGATACTCATCCAATCTTAGCAATTCCAGAGCTTATGAGACTTATGATGGACGAATATGGTTATGGTTGGAATGAATCGTGGGAAGTAGTCACTAAAACAGTCGCATACACAAACCATACAATCATGGCAGAAGCACTTGAAAAGTGGCCAATTAACTTTGTTCAAAGAGTTGCTCCAAGATGTTACATGATTATTGAAGAAATCAATCGTCGTTTCAACCTATTCTTAGGCGAAAAGAATATTGATTATGGTTCAAGATACGCAATGCAAATCATCAAAGATGGTCAAATTCATATGACCAATCTTGCAATTTTTGCCGCATTCTCTGTTAATGGGGTTGCTAAACTCCATACTGAAATCTTAAAAGATGTTACATTCCGTGATTTTTATAAGCTTTTTCCAGAGAAATTTAACAATAAAACCAATGGTGTTACCCATCGAAGATGGTTAATGTATGCCAATCCAAAACTTGCTGAACTCATCAATGATGAAATTGGTACAGAATGGCATACCCATATGGAAAAATCCATTGCAGACTTCAATGATTCTGTTGATTTAAAACGTGTACAAGATCGTTTCTTAAAGATTAAACACGACAATAAAGTTGCATTGGCAAAACATATTAAGAAAACAATGAATATTGATATTGATCCAAATTCAATTTTTGATGTTCAAATTAAACGTCTCCATGCCTATAAGAGACAATTAATGAATGTTTTCCATATTATGTATCTTTATGATCAAATTCAAAAAGATCCTAACTTCAAGATGACTCCGCGTACATTCATCTTTGGTGCAAAGGCTGCTCCAAGCTATGTATATGCTAAAAAGATTATTGAACTTATCTTAGCAGTAGCAGATGTTGTTAATAACGATCCAGTTGCATCAAAATTCATGAAAGTTATCTTTGTTGAAAACTATGGTGTTAGCCTTGCTGAAAAGATTATTCCAGCTGCTGATGTCAGTGAACAAATCTCAACAGCTTCCAAAGAAGCAAGTGGTACATCTAACATGAAATTAATGATGAATGGTGCTATCACGCTTGGTACTTTAGATGGTGCTAATGTTGAGATTAGAGACTTAGTCAAAGATGAAAATATTGTTATCTTTGGTTTAACTAGTGAAGAAGTACTTGCCTACTACGCCAATGGTGGTTATTCACCATGGGATATGTATAATTCCGATGCAAGAATTAAAACAGTATTAGATTCTTTATTCACTGGACCATGGGTCAAGAAAGATGGCCAATTCCAAATGATTTTCAATGAAATCATGAACAATGGTGATACATATTTCATCTTAAAAGACTTCCCAGCATATGTTGAAGCTCAAAAGAAGATTGAAGAAAAATATAAAAATCCTAATGCTTGGGCTAAATCATGTCTCATTAACATTGCACAAAGCGGTTATTTCTCAAGTGACCGTACAATTAGAGACTATGTCAAAGACATCTGGCATTTAAAACCAGTTTCATTATCACATGATTAATTTAAAAGAACTTTATAACCTTCAAGCCGAACTTGATAAAGATATCGCTATTAAACACGAAGTTAACTATGAGACTACTCATAAGAAAAGACTCCTTGCTTTAATAATTGAAATTGGTGAACTTGCCAATGAAACTAGATGTTTTAAATATTGGTCAAATAAACCTTCTTCACCTAAAGAAGTAGTAATAGAAGAATACGCTGATGGTCTTCATTTCTTGCTCTCACTAGGTATACCTTTAAACACTAAAAAGTTTGATTATGAACTATTAGATGAAGAAGCGGAGTTAACCGATTTATTTCATAAAATGTATCACAAGTCCACTCTTTTAGTGGATCATTATGATTTAGAACACTATATTGATGCAATGCAGACATATTTAAACATTGCTAAAAAACTAAGTTTTAGTGAAGAAGATATAATCTCTTCATATAAAGCAAAATTACATATTAATTATGTAAGACAAGAGTCTAATTATTAGTCATTAAAAATTTGGAATAAAAAGTGAAGAAAGATTGTTACTTATTTCACTTCTTATTTATATAATTAAAGAAAAGGAGAAAACAAAATGAATTTAAGAAAAGTATTTGTCCCAGCAATTGCTACTGCCGCACTACTCTTAGGTGGCTGTGCTCAAAAGACAACATACGCAGAATTCCATGAAAAAGCTGCCGCTGCTGAAAAACATAGTTTTACCAAAGCTTCAGTTAAACGTTCAAGCGAAGGTCTTAATGCCGAAGCAGAATTAAAATTTGGTGCTGATGTTTTAGATGTCGCAACCCTTAAAGTTTGGGTTTATGACAGTGGTGATAAGACAACTGGAAACTATGTTGCTACTTTAATCAATGCTACCACTGCTGGTGGATTCACCGAAAATGAAGGCTATACCTATTATTTTGTTGGTAATGGCTATCAAGTCAAAGATGAAGAAGGTACAACCACATGGACATTTGAATCCCACGGTTTATTAACTTCATATGCTGATGGTAGTGAATCAATTACAGTAAGCTACAAATAATCAATTTCAAAATACTAAAATGGACAGAATTTAATCTGTCCATTTTTTTATATTAGTATATCTATTTCTTTTTCACTATAAACGGTTATGCCGTTCTCTTTTAGTAATTTAGCAGTAACTCCTAAACCTGGAATTAAACGATCTTGGAATAAACCATCATGTATAAAGTGTGTTCCACAAGAAGGGGAATTCTCTTTTAAAACCGCAATCTTAATATTAAGCGCTTTACATAAATTCAAGGCTTTTCTTGCGCCTGAATTAAAGTTTTCAGTCACATCAGTGCCATCTTCGTGAATAACTTTGTCTCCTCTAATTTCACTTGGTTTACGTGGAATAGACATTCCACCTTGAACTTCAGGACAAAAAGGAACAAGTTCATATTTTTCTAGTAGTTTTTTAACACTAGGTTGGTATTTACCTTCACCTTTATAATTAACTTTGTCACCAATAAGACAAGCACTGATAAGAATTTTTTTCATACAAAAAGTTTATTAACGAATTGAATATTAATCAAATCTTTTATTTAAATAAAATAGGATTTATAATATTTGCATAAAGGGTAGAAATCTCCAAAACACTTATATGCTATTATGTTCGGGAACTATCCCTTTTTTACCCTAATTATGGGGTTTTTCTTTTGTCCAAGTAAAATGTAAGTATGTTTCTTGGATTAATGGCTAAGCCTAAGTACCACCGAGCAGGCATGCTTGCT
>CALELS010000031.1 GCA_937902735.1 uncultured Caryophanales bacterium | reverse complement strand
CATCGACAGCCAAGATTTCTTCCTGGTGACCTTCACCAATTAAATTACGAATTGTCGAATTGATCTTACGTTCTTCTTTTTGTGCTTCGCGAGCGAGAGCGTCTGTATCAATCACATGACCATTCTTATCAATGAGACGGACATCCATACATAGTGCTGATAATTCTTTAACAAGAACATTGAATGCTTCAGGAATTCCTGGCTCTGGAATGTCTTGTCCTTTAATGATAGCTTCGTAAGTTTTTCTACGTCCGACTCTATCATCTGACTTAATAGTCAAGATTTCTTGAAGTGTGTGAGCAGCACCATAAGCTTCGAGTGCCCAGACTTCCATTTCACCAAATCTTTGACCACCGTTTTGAGCTTTACCACCAAGTGGTTGTTGTGTGACTAAGCTATATGGTCCAGTCGCACGAGCGTGTAACTTATCGTCAACCATGTGGACAAGTTTAATCATGTACATGACACCAACAGTGATTCTTTCATCAAATTTCTCACCTGTACGTCCGTCATATAAGATGGTTTTACCATCTTTAGCCATACCTGCTTTATCCATCATCTCGAAGATTTCCTCGTTGGTGATGCCGTCAAAGACTGGGGTAGCAATCTTATATCCTAATTTCTTAAGAGCCATACCAAGATGGACTTCTAAGATTTGTCCGATGTTCATACGAGATGGAACACCAAGTGGGTTTAACATGATATCCACAGGAGTGCCGTCTGGGAGGAATGGCATATCGCATTCTGGTAAGATACGGGAAATAACACCCTTATTACCGTGACGTCCAGACATCTTATCACCTTCAGAGATCTTTCTCTTTTGGACGATATAGACAGTGACAACCTCGTTTACTCCTGGTGGAAGTTCATTATCTTTAGCCTTTTCTTCTCTTTTACGAATCTTAACGTCTAAGACAATACCTGCACCACCATGAGGAACTCTAAGAGATGCATCTTTGCCTTCGTTAGTCTTTTCGCCGAAGATGGCCATTAATAATTTATCTTCTGGGGTTGGTTCAGTTTGTCCGCGTGGAGTGACTTTACCAACTAATATATCCCCTTCTTTAACTTCAGTACCGACAACAACGATACCTCTTTCGTCTAAGTGTGCTTTAGCATCTAAAGAGACGTTAGGGACATCTGCGGTGATTTCTTCATCACCAAGTTTTGGAATGGAACGACATTCACAATCATATTTTTCAATATGAATGGAGGTATAGACATCGTCTTTGACAAGTCTTTCAGACATAATAACCGCGTCTTCATAGTTATAACCGTTCCAAGTCATGAAGGCGATGGTCACGTTTTGACCTAATGCTAGGTCACCGTTTTGCATTGCTGGTCCATCAGCGATAATTTGGCCTTTACGGACTTTATCACCAACTTTGACAATGCTTACTTGGTTAATACATGTACCTTGGTTACTACGTTCAAATTTTTGTAAGTGATAGGTCACAGGTTCAGAAGCACCTTTTGGTAACACTTCAATGGTTTTGCTATCGGTGTAAGTGACAACACCTTCATTAGCAGAAACAACCGCTAAACCTGAATCTCTAGCTACTTGATGCTCTAATCCAGTA
>CALELS010000030.1 GCA_937902735.1 uncultured Caryophanales bacterium | reverse complement strand
ACTCAATTAATCGCGAAGATTCTTCAAGTGGTGGCGAGGATCCTTGAACTTGTCATCAAACGCATAGTCCAAATCATCGAAGTGGTTATTGAATTAATCGATGGCGTTTTAAACATCGTCATTGAAATCATTAACGTGATTGTCGATATTTTAGGCCAGGTCATCAATGTCATCGTGGTGCTTTTAGATATCATCATCGATATCTTAGAGCCGATTCTAGAGATTATTCTTGCTATCCTAGAACCTTTAATCGAATTCATTTCAGGAATCATAGAAGTTATTGGATCCTTATTTGAGATCCTCCTTCCATTAATCGAGATATTCCTAACTCCGATTATGGATATCCTCAACGTGATTTTTGAAATCATCGAAGCGATTTCTCCGATTTTAGTGATTATCGGTAACGTAGTAAAAGCTGTGATTCTTCCTGTATTGCAGTTACTTTTCCAAATCTTAAAACCAATCCTAGATATTCTTAATGCGATTATCTCCGCGGTTAAGTGGCTTCTCGACCATACGGTTGGGTGGTTAATAAAATTAATCGGCAAGATGTTTGGTGTTGATTTCTCATCTGAAAACAGCGTCAAAACATCATCAACAACGAATAATAACGCAGACTACTCTAGGACTACCAATAACGTCACCATCAATACAAGTGGTGATGTCGATATGGATTCAATCAATGAAGCTTTAGGAGGAGCCTACTAATGAGAAGAAAGTTATATCTTGTTAATGAGGTAGGCTCTACCTTTTATTTTGACTACGCTCATAAATGCATAATCGAAGAGCTTGATGGATTAGGGTTTGAATTCGACATTGAGTATTCTGACTTTGATGCCGACTTTGTCGAAACAAAAAGAAAGATTCCTCAAAAGCAAATCAATCTAAATCTTATCTTCATCGATGGATATATCGGTTTTACTCGCTTTAGAGAATACGTCACTAAAAGTAAAGAGATTAGACTCTTTTATGAGACTGTCGTTGGGAAGAAATATTGCTACATTAACATAGTTAGTTCTTCTAAAACGCAACTCGAAAGTAACATCTTAAGAAGCGAAGTTAAGGTCGATTGCTTATCGCTATGGTTAGTCAATAAGACCGCTCATATCGATGTCGTAGATGTAGGTGGAGGGAAGATTTATTCTTACTCTTATCCTTATGTCTACGCTGTTAGTTTTAACGGTAAAGTCACAGTTATCAATAACTCACCTAGAAGCGTTCCTTTAACTCTTCGCTTAACTGGTAACTGTCTAAACCCAAGAGTCATCATTAGACAAAACGGAGTGGACATTCAAACCTTAAGACTCATCATAGATGAAAGGGAAAGTCCAACAATTGAGATTTGCTCTAAACCAACGAATCAATACATCAGACGCTATACAGCTGATGGTGAAGATGATTATTACGATAAACAAGATTTCTCTTATGAAAACTTCTTATTTCTTCCTCCAGGAGAAAGCGAGATCTTTTTTGATCCAGGAGTAAGGGAAGAAGCGACATGTGAAATCGACTTCAAAGAAGAATATATCGCCCACTAGGAGAAGCTATGCAATTAATCTTTTTAAGTGAACAAGATTTAAGTGTTTTAGATTACGTTTATGCAACCGATGACTTTAATATCATCCTTGATGCTTTAGTGCCTCAAAAGTCTAAATTCACTCTTAATAAACAAAGTTTAAATGCCAAAGTCGGTGACTTACTTTTAGTCAAAGAAAAAGGCTATCCATACATTGGAATAGTGACTTCTATTAATAGTGAAGATGATGGCCAAACCAAAGTAGAAAGTAAGGATTATTTATCGCTATTAGATGTCGATGTCCCTCTTCCTACTAGTTTCTCTGGTAACTCAGCGCAATTCATCGTGAATCTAATCAATAACACCTTCAAGTATTCTGGTGACATCTATCAGAACGTTTCGTATTTAGAAACCGCTATTGAAGTGGTAAAGAACTGCAACCTCACCTATGAAACTGATAAAAAAGAAAACATCCTCGACTTAGTTGAGGAATTTTCTAAAACTTATGGAATTAGGCTTGAATACGAAATGGTCCTTAATAACGGTAAGTTCTATAGGATCAAGATAAAAGTGGTGTCAGCTAAAATCGGAGTCACTATGAAATCGAGCCTAGGAACCATCACAGAACTCAATGTTAACGACACTAATGAGATAAGTTTAAACAAAGTTTACTATATCCCAAAAGCGGAAAATACGACTCATACCAATCAAGTCGTTTATTACTTAACTAATGATGGTCATGTAGTAACAACCGCGCCAGCTTTAAAGAGGATTCAGAAAGTCAAAATGAAATATGAATTCTATGGTGATAAGGACTATGATTCATTACTCACCAAAGCCACGAAAGCATTAGTGGATTCTTCGCTACAGCATAACATCACTTTTAACTTCTCTTTCTTAACAAATAAGATTGAGGCCTTAAAGGATTTGAAAGTCGGAGCGATAGTGAAATTCATCCACGAAGATAAAACCTATGAAACCATTGTCTCCAAGATGGAATTTAAAGGTTCTTTTAACACTGCAAAAGTGACACTTGGAGAATATCGTCTGTCTTTGACAGATAAACTAAAACTTTTCGATAGGAGGGATAAATAATGGCCATTCAAAAAATAACATTTGATGCTGCATCGGTTAGTTCAAAAATGGACGCTGATATTAACCATTTTCTAACTTCTAATAAAAACGGTATCTTTTATGGCATTTTAGGAAGATGCCAAGCAAGTACCAGCAATAACTATATCTCTTTCCAAGCTGGATACATCCAAGTCTATGGAAGAAGGATATTCGTTGAAAGCGGCACTAAGATTTCCGTTTCTTTAGATGGCAGTGCTTATGGCTATGTCATCATAAAGATCGATCTAGGAAATAACTCGATTTCTTTAGAAAAAAGAGAGAACGGAACTACATGGCCAACGTTAGTTCAAAATGACCTAATGAATGGTGGACTCATCTATGAGTTTCCTTTATGCCGCTATCAAAAGACGACGTCTTCAGTAACGCTTGATACTAGTTTTACGCCACCAACTTTAGATAACGATGAAACTAAGATGGATTCAAAAGATAGTAACGTCAAGCAATATGTAAGAGATAACTATGGTTCTTTATGGGATGGATATGCCAGTCTTGAATATGGCCATTGCTACTCTTTTGACGACATCACATCACTTAATGCCTATAACGCGGTGATTTCTGTTTATGTAAGCGGAATTACTGTCATGTTTACTGGAGCATCAGTTGGAGGTTCTGGAGGAATTGTTCCATATCGCTATATGGGTCAAGACTACCAGCTCTCATGCCAATTGACCAGCTCAAAACTTTATGTCGAAGATAGTAGGGGGAACGAACCAAAATATGCAAGAGTTATTAGATAGACTTTTTAGTCCTTACAAAGTTTTACTTTGTTACAAATGCGGATCATCTATTTTTGGCCTTAGCGATGATGATAGTGATAAAGACTATACAGTCATCGTTGAGGGCTATGATTCCTGTAACGTAGTCAAGACCGATGATAGTGATTTCTTCACATATGGATTACCTTATTTTGAAAAGCTAAAGAAGTTCGATAAAGGATGCCTAACTTATTTCTTGGTGTGGATTGACAATTTATTAATCGCTAAAGAGAACATCGTCTATATCGATGATTCAATCAAAGATAAACTAGACGAATTCATCAAAGTCGATTTCAAAGCCCATTTCAAAGACTGGCTCTATAGAGTCATTGCCTATTTTGGCATAAGGCTTCAGAACTATAAGAAAGAAAAGAGCTTATATCATCTATACCGAATCTATGATTTGGTGAAGCATTATCTTGATACAGGCGAATTCACTTATCATTTTTCAGAAGAGTCTAAAGCAAAGGCTAAAGACTTAAAAACAAACCTAAACATCGAAAAACATCTCCCAAGACTAAAGGAGATTTTTTCTTACCTGCTCGATCTTTATAAGGAGGAAGAACAATGAATCATGTAGTAGAAATCATTGTCATCATCGCTTCTGTGATTACTGCCTTAGGCACAATCATAGGGTGTTTTACAACAATCCATAAGTGGGTGCTCAGGCAAGACAAACAAGACGAAGATATCAAATCCATTAAAGAAGAACAGAAGATCCTCACAACCGGTGTGCTTGCTTGCCTTAAGGGTTTAAAAGAGCAAGGATGCGATGGACCTGTCACCATAGCCATTACCGAGATTGAAGATCATTTAAACAAGGAGGCTCATAGATGAACCAGATTTTACTTAACGTTTTAGCGACAGTGGTAACATGCATAGTCCTGCCGCTTATTTCCTTTCTTGGAGTGAAGCTCACGCAATGGCTCAACACCAAGATAAAAGATGAAAAAGGACAAGCTTTAATAAGCCAGGCGGTAGACATCGTCTTAAATGCTGTCAATCGAAGATCGGAAGAGCGTCGTGTAGGGAAAGAGTGTAGATCTCG
>CALELS010000029.1 GCA_937902735.1 uncultured Caryophanales bacterium | reverse complement strand
TTTGCTGGTTTTATCAAATATTATTTTTTTGTTGCGTTAACTTTGTCATTTAACATAGTAAATTACTATTCTTCTTCTATAACTGGTAAAGCTCTATCTTTGATTTCTTTAGAAATCTTTTCAACAAATTCCTTTAATGGGATAGTGATTTGAGCTTTAGAACCAAAATGTCTATAAGTTACAGTTTTTTCGTTCTTTTCGTTATCACCTAAAACTAAAGTATAAGGAACTTTCTTAACTTGAGCATTTCTCATACGATAACCAAGTTTTTCACTAGCATCGACAAGTTCTACTCTAACTCCTGCTTTAGCAAGTTCTTCTTTAACAAGTGAAGCATATTCTAAATGGAATTCATTATTTACTGGAAGAACATGTACTTGAACTGGAGCAATCCAAAGTGGGAAAGCACCTGCAAAGTGTTCAGTAATAACCCCAATAAATCTCTCAATAGATCCAAAGCATGCACGGTGAAGCATAACTGGACGTACTTTTTCACCTTTATCATCAACATAGGTAACATCAAATCTTTCAGGAAGATTCATATCAAGTTGAATGGTGCCACATTGCCAAACTCTATTCATAGAATCTCTAACCTTGAAGTCTAGCTTTGGACCATAGAAGGCTCCATCACCTGGATTAATCTTGAATTCTTTGCCACTTGCCTTACAAGCTTCTTCAAGAATCTTTTCGCTTCTATTCCAAATCTCAATATCTCCAATATATCCTTTCTCTGGTCTAGTCGATAATTCAATCTTGTAATTAAGACCAAACATTGAATATATTTCGTCATAAAGACGAAGAATATCTTTAATTTCAGATTCAATTTGATCTACTCTTACGAATGTGTGAGCATCATCTTGAGTGAAACTTCTTACTCTAAATAAACCATTAAGTGCACCACTAGCTTCATGACGATGAACATGACCAAGTTCAGCATAACGAAGTGGTAGTTCACGGTATGAATGAAGATCGTTCTTATAACAAAGAATTGCACCTGGGCAGTTCATTGGTTTAATTGCAAATTCATCTTCATCAACCATTGTAGTGTACATATTATCTTTGTAGTGGTCCCAGTGTCCTGATGTAATCCATAGTTCTTTGGATAACATAATAGGAGTATCTACAAGTAGATAACCATAACGGTGGTGGACTTCTTTCCACATGTTTTCAATTTCAGTTCTAATTACCATTCCATTAGGAAGCCAGAATGGAAATCCAGGACCAAAATCACTAAGCATAAATAAACCTAATTGTTTACCAATTAAACGATGATCTCTTCTTTTTCTTTCTTCTAATATACGAAGATGTTCATCAAGTTCTTCTTTAGTTTCAAAAGATGTTCCATAAATTCTTTGAAGTTGTTTGTTCTTTGAATCGCCTCTCCAATACGCTCCTGCAAGTGAAAGAAGTTTAAAGTTTTTAATTAAACCAGTTCTTTCAATATGAGGACCTCGGCATAAATCAAAGAATTTTCCTTGAGTATATATAGTGATATCTCCCTCAATACCTTCAATTAATTCAAGTTTGTAAGGATTATCTTTGAAAAGTTTTAATGCTTCTTCTTTAGAAACTTCTTTTTTTTCAAATTTTTCATTTCTTTTAGCAATCCTTCTCATTTCATTTTCAATTTTTAATAGGTCTGCTTCTGTTATTGGTTCGACAAAATCAACATCATAATAGAAACCTTCTTCAATTGAAGGACCAAACCCTAATTTAGCATCGGGATATAAATTCATGATTGCTTCCGCCATTAAGTGGCTGGTTGAGTGATTAAGTGTATCTTTATCTAAGGCCATCTTTCTACCTCCTAATTAAATAAAAAAGTCCTCTTTAAGGACGTGTTAACGCGGTACCACCTTAATTCATATCAATAGATATGCACCTTCATTATTCTTTTAACGCAAGATTACGGTTAAGTTATTTCCTTAACAGCATCCAAAGTGGTACTCAATGTATACTTATATGGATTCGCACCTACCATCCACTCTCTTGATAAGTTCTACATTGAACATGTCTTTTTCAACGCATTATAAATATATATTTATTAAAGAAGAAATGCAACAACAACGCTTGTATAAAATATAATCCCATAATAAAAGGTGGACCGAAGTCCACCAGTTATTGAGCGATTATTGAATCGAATCTAATTAAGCAAGATCACTAAAAGTTACAGCAATCGATTGAATAAAGAGACGACCGGCACCTGAACCAGCTTGGTTACAACTAATAAATGCAACGGTTGTTGTTGGTTGAGCAAATGTATATGTTACTTGAGTAAATTCTGTACCTTCACATGGTGCTTCTTTAATTTCATTATTGACAGAAAGGAAATCTTTTCCTGCTTGATTCCATCCATGCATAGCAACCGTGACAGATTCAACAGCAGTAGCAAAAGTCAATGTAAGTGTACCTTGATTTTTGCTGCTACCAAATTTAAGAAATCCAGCTTGGTTCTCGAAGGCTCCACCGGAGCCATTTCCAGAAGCAACAGTTCTTGATGTAGCTTCTGTTAGTTCTGAAGCAGTTCCTGTACTAACACATGCTTGCATAAATAAGAGTGTACTTCCATACATGTTTGGGAAAGTATCGCTTGCAGCAGCATCAATATATGGAGCGTAAGTATTACCTTCTTGTTTTTCGGTTCTTGTTGAGAAGTCGAAAACCATTCCATTTTCTACTGGTGGTTCATCTCCGCCACCTTCATCAGTGTATTCTTTATAAGAATAGAGATAGAAATATGTATATCCACCTTCTTCACCATCGGAATATTCATATTCAGCATATTCAATAACAATTTTTTGTTCTGGATCTGCTGCAACAAAGAATGGATTTTCTTGAGTTGGTTCATTTATTGTATAATTCGCAGTAGTTAATAGTTGAGCAATAGCTTCTTCGTGCATACCATCAACAATTGCATAGACACAATCTGGGTCTTCGTCTGCACCATAACTGAGAACATCATCGGCTGCAACATCTAATACAAATGGAACTTCGATTTCGATTTCTTTTGCAGTTAAGAATAGTTGAACAAGCTCAGCAAGAGTATATTGTTCTTCACCGCCAGCAATGTCATCATAAGCATAGATTGTAACATCTGTTTCTTCTGGATAATCACCTTCTGCTTCATAATGAGCGATATCCATCTCAATCTTTTCATTTGGGTCGACGCATTCATAACCATACTCTCCTGGTTCTTCTGGTACATTCCAGCCAGCAAGCTCTAATGGAGCGATGAAATCTTCGAGTTTATCACCAGAAAGAGCAAGATAATAGCAAGGATAGTAATCTTCAGTTTCTTCTGGAATGACTACTTCTTCAAGAATATCTGTCTCTGTAAGAGCATCAAATGCAGCTTTGTTTGGTAATGTAACACCAGTTACACCGCGGGATTTTAAGAATTCGAGAATAGCGTCTGAAAGAGCATCTTCGGTTTCGCCGCCTT
>CALELS010000028.1 GCA_937902735.1 uncultured Caryophanales bacterium | reverse complement strand
TCGATTCAATCATTTTTCAAAAGTTTACAGAAAAAAAGCTTAAATTTTTTTATTTCTTCGATATACTTTACATAACAATGGCAAATTATGGAAATTTATAGTTATTCATTTTTAGACGCATTTTCGATATAGTTATCCACATTGAAGGTTATTTTTATTAAAACTGTAGAGTTATCCACAATTTGCTTTACATAATTGTATAATTTTTTTTACTTTGTATTGCAAAATATAAAAATTTCATAGCACTTCTTATACAATAAGAAAAAAAGCAAGGAATTCCAAAACATTTGAAAACCTTGCTATTATTTTTTCAAAAAAGTTGAGGCAAAAGTGTTTTACGACTTCGCCTCAACTATTATAATACTTATTTATTTGCTTAAATTAAGCTAAGATATCTGAAACAACTCCAGAACCTACTGTACGTCCACCTTCACGAATAGCGAATCTTAATCCTTTTTCGATAGCGATTGGAGTAATAAGTTCGATTGTCATTGTTACATTGTCTCCTGGCATAACCATTTCTGTTCCAGCTGCTAATTCAATAACACCAGTAACATCTGTTGTTCTGAAATAGAATTGTGGTCTGTATCCATTGAAGAATGGTGTATGACGTCCACCTTCTTCTTTTGTTAATACATAAACCTCAGCTGTAAATTTAGTATGTGGATTGATACTTCCTGGTTTTGCAAGAACTTGACCTCTTTCAACGTCTTTTCTATCAATTCCTCTTAATAATGCTCCAGCATTGTCTCCAGCTTCTGCTGAATCTAATGATTTTCTGAACATTTCTAGTCCTGTTATAACTGTTTTCTTTCTTTCTGTAGAAAGTCCGATGATTTCTACTTCTTCACCAACTTTAACTTGACCTCTTTCAACTCTACCAGTAACAACTGTTCCACGTCCTGTAATTGTCATAACGTCTTCGATTGGCATTAAGAATGGTTGATCAATTGGTCTTTCTGGTGTTGGGATATAGCTATCAACTGCATCCATTAATTCTTTCATTGGTTTATAAACTTCATCATTAGGATCTGTAGATGTACTTTCAAGTACTTTTAATGAAGATCCTTTTACGATTGGAATTTCGTCTCCTGGGAAATCATAGCTTGATAATAAGTCTCTAACTTCCATTTCAACTAATTCTAATAATTCTGGATCATCAACCATATCGCATTTATTTAAGTAAACAACGATATATTTAACACCAACTTGTCTTGCAAGTAAGATGTGCTCTCTTGTTTGAGGCATTGGTCCATCAGCTGCAGAAACAACTAATATAGCACCATCCATTTGTGCAGCACCTGTAATCATGTTTTTAACATAGTCAGCGTGTCCTGGGCAGTCAACGTGTGCATAGTGTCTGTTGTCTGTTTCGTATTCTACGTGAGCTGTGTTAATTGTAATTCCTCTTTCTTTTTCTTCTGGAGCACTATCTATTGAAGCATAATCTTCAAATTGTGCCTTTCCTAATAATCCTAAATATTTTGTAATAGCTGCTGTTGTTGTTGTTTTACCATGGTCTACGTGTCCGATAGTACCAATGTTAACATGTGGCTTTGTTCTTTCAAACTTTGCTTTTGCCATTTTAAATTCCTCCTTTAATTTTTGCTAAAGCTACTTTTCCGTAACTTTTAGCTAATTTATTTATTTTAAATTTAATAACTTTGTTATTGCTTGCATTATATACTATTTTTTGTAAAAATGCAAGACTTATTTAATTATTATTTTTGTTCTTCTTGTTCTATTAATTTATCTCTCATTTTTTTACAAGCTTTGTCAAAAAACTCTATAACTTGTTTTCCTGGTATAATAACATAATTACCAGTCGCATCTATAATATCTTTAAGTGCTTTCTTTATGTCGTTAAATTCTTTTTCTGCTTCTTTAGATAATTCTCCATTAATATCTTTCCATTTTTTAAGTGTTCTATATCGATTTACACAATATTTAAAACTGTATACATTATATAACAATTGTAGTAATTGAGCACTTGCTTCTATTACATTTTTTGCTGTTTTTACTTCCAAATTTCTTAACAACATAACTATAGTCTCCCTTATTATTCAGCATTATTTTTTGCTCTAGAACTTACGATTTGCTCATGAACTGATTTTGGAACTTCTTCATAGTGAGATGGTTCCATAGAATATGTTCCTCTACCTTGTGTTTTAGAACGTAAGTCTGTTGCATATCCAAACATTTCAGCAAGTGGAATAAATGCTCTTATAATTTGCATTCCAGATCTTGCTTCCATACCTTCCATCTTTCCACGTCTTGAGTTTACATCTCCAATAACATCTCCCATGTATTCTTCTGGAACTGTTACTTCAACTCTCATTATAGGCTCTAAGATTACTGATTTTGCTTGTTTACATCCTTCTTTGAATGCCATAGAAGCTGCAATCTTGAATGCCATTT
>CALELS010000027.1 GCA_937902735.1 uncultured Caryophanales bacterium | reverse complement strand
GTTAGAGAAGCGGCACTCAATTCCACAATTAGATTATTTACATTCTTAAGTGGTTTGCTTATTGGTTTTATGACCGCTGTTGTAAGTGTCAAGTTAGAAGCTGAAATGTTAGATGATAAATCCGATTTGCACGATATTTATCGTTCATCTTATAAAAAAGACTTCTTCCCAAAGACCTATGAACAAATTGTCGATGAACAAATCGAACAAGAAGAAAAGGAAAGAGAAGAAGCAATTAAAAACACTGTTACCCCTGAAATCGTAGAGGAAGAGCAAGAAGAAAAGCAAGAACCTCTTATGATAGAACACAACAAAGTTGAAATTGATAGCAAAGGAGAATAGAACTATGGCAGATTCAAGAACAAGAAAAGACGCTTATATGGAAAGTCTTAAGGAGAACCTTACAGGTGTATCTCCTCAAAACCAAGTTAGTCCTCAAGGTAGTGGTGAAACACCAGATTATTATGAAAAGTTGAAAAACGAATCATACAAGGCATTGCTAAAAGGCGAGGTTCAAGCCTATAACGCTAAACAACAAGCAATGAAATACACTAACAATGGTTTAGTTTCTAATGGTTATGGCACTCAAGGAATTAGTGAGAGTGCTAATTTAGGCATTGGAAATACCTATCAAAAGGCTTTAAGAGAAAGCCAAAACGAATATGATCAATCTATTCTTGCTATTGATAACCAACAAAAAGAAGCTGCAAATAGTGAATTTGAATCACTTGCAACTCTTATGAGTAGTGCTTCTTCTTCCACTCAACTTGACAACATTATGAAAGAGTATGGAATTACCTTTGAAAATGGTCAATTTGGTGGCGATTATTTCAACTCCCTTGATGAATCTTCTAAGAGACAATTAAGAAGTCTCTATGCTCTATATAGTGATGAACTCAAACAAAGCGAAGGCTCAACTCCAACCTTCTATGATGAAGATGATTTGAGATATGCAACATATACTAAAGCTGATGGCACAACCGCAACAATTGGCTCTCATTATGATGAAGAAGTCAAAGACATTATGAAATACTCAAATGATAACACTCTTGTTCTCAATGGTGTTGTTAGAGTAAGAAATGGTGAAGGTGACACAATCTACATTAAGAGAACCTCTAATGGGTGGCAAGTTGTCAGCAGAACTGAATTTGAAAAGGCGGAACACCGTTACTCCTTAAAGAGAAATAGTGACAAAACGAACTCTTGGTCACAACTTAGTTAATATAGGTGGTTACAATGGCATTAGGAAACGAACATTCAAGAAATGAATTTCTTAAGGCTCTTTTAAGCCAAAAGAAGGAACTAAATGCTAATGGTGGTAATTTAGTCAACCCTGCTGTTAATGTAAATCCTATTGATGACAATAATAGTAGAGTTGTTGATACCTCTTATAGTGACCCTCTTGCTTCAAGAACTGTTACACAAGAAGAAAAATACAAAGAATCTCGTAATGGTTGGCAAAGATTTTGGGATACAGTTGGTAACTTTGTATCAAATATCAATGAGGGTATTGCTAAATACATTTTAGATCCTATTGGTGATGCCGGGATTTACC
>CALELS010000026.1 GCA_937902735.1 uncultured Caryophanales bacterium | reverse complement strand
GAGATCTACACTCTTTCCCTACACGACGCTCTTCCGATCTTCGATTGTTATCATTCGTTTTACAACCAAAAATTGTGAATGTAGAAGCCGCTGTTCAGCAGGTAAGCGGTATCGTTGATTTCACTATTGATAATTTAAATAACCGCAGTTTCAAATGCGCGGATTTCGCTAATGAATTATCAACAAATCCAATTGTTTATACTTTGATTTATGACGATAATTCAACATATACAAAAACCATCGACTCTCCATCTCTCGTTCCTGATAGCTTAAAACACTATATGGGTGAAGTGGGCGAACACAGCATTACTTTAGACGCTCTATCCATTGCTCATTATGAAGTTGGTGATGAATCAATTACCTTTGGTGATAATATCAGTAAAACATTTACATTTAACGTTTACGAAAATCCATCCTTTACAGGATTTAACGTGACATTAATTGATGTTATTGGTGATAAAAGTGAAACACTTGTTGTTCCTTATTATGGAAAGATTAATACCACCTTATCAACCGCACCGATTGTGAAGGATGAAGAGCCTGATAGTGTTTATGTCTTCAGCGGTTGGTCGCATTCTTTGGAATACGCTGATAATGATTTAACTATTTATATGAATAGAACCAAATATGGTAAATCATATTTTTCACGTAACGCTCACGATGTCGAAAATGATGTTGATTTCCAAATTGTGGAAAAGAAACTCACTGAAAGCGGAGATTTAAGAGTGCTTGTTTATTTAGGAAGAAATGAAAAATTCCTCTTACAGAATAGCGAACCGATTTATCACACCCAAAACACAGCAAGTCGTTTAAATGGTAGTTTTACTCTTCCTAGCGCGAATGACTTTGTGGAATATACAAGTGAATATATGATTGAAAATCTCTATGAATATGACACATCAAAGATGTATCCAATCTCTATGCGTGGTAGCAGATCTTCATTAATATCTGATTTAGAATATATTCCTTACGCTCCTAATGTTTATTCCAAAGTTGGTGTTCTACAGCAAACTCATCTTTTAGATAATTTAGAAGAAGTGACTTATTATGCGAGAAGCGGATACCATTCTTATTATGCTGATTATCTTGATAATAAAGTCGTGGATTATGATGTGAATATTGAATCTTCCATGAACAGCGGTTATTACCGTTATGAAGCCACCGTGGATGTCGACTTATTCCTCGATTTATCATTTAGTGTTGAAAATACTCACTATGTCTTTAACGATGATGCGAGTTTTTATGTCGATTATGTCACTGACTCTTACGCTTTAAGAGAGACCAGTTCCGTTAATGGATCGTTCACTAATGGCGTTAATAAGAAAATTACTTTTAGTGACTCTTCTTTGCTCAAATTAGCAAAGATTGCTTATGGCGAAAATGAACTTGATGATTGGGCAATTAACTATATGAAGATGGATGATTCAACATTCATCGGAGAAGGAACTGGGGAATGCTTATCATCTGGTTTATATGTCAAGGCAAAAGCTAAATTATTAGAATTTGATGAAATTATCCAAAACACATTTATCAATAACACAATTGGAAAATACGATGCCGTATTAGAAAGATATTTAGCATGGGCTAGAGCGTGTGGAGATGAAACTCCATTTGCCGGAAGTGGAATAGTGAATAACACTCTACAACCATCCGTTAAAGCATTTGGTGATAATAAGATAATTTATATAGCTTTAGTTGTAGTTACTTCTCTAACTTCCTTCGGTGTCTTGACGTTTGTGTTGATAAGAAAGTCAAAGAAAAATAATATTGATTAAATCTAGATATTTATAGATGTTTTTAATGGGCAAGATTTCTATGAAATCTTTATCTACTGATAAAAATACTCAAAAACAAGAAAAAACACGCACTTTCATGTACGTGTCTCGACAATCGATGATGGCGGAGCAAGAGGGATTTGAACCCTCGCACCAGTTGCCCGATCTAACGGTTTAGCAAACCGTCCCCTTCAGCCTCTTGGGTATTGCTCCAAGTGATTAGATTATATCATTTTTCTTTCTTTATGCTAGAAGGAATTAGATAAGTTTATTTGTTCTTAAATAATCAATTAATAAAGCTATTGCTTTTGCTCTATGTGAGTATTTATTTTTAACATTATCTGGAGCGTTTCCAAAGCCCATCTTAGCTTCATTAGAATAGAATATTGGATCATATCCAAATCCATTTTCTCCTATAGGAGTTTCAAGAATTCTACCTTTACATTCACCTACAAACTGGATAGGTTCTTTTTCTACATTCATTAATGTAATAACACAGAAGAATGAGGCATCTTTTTTCTTACCCTCTAGTCTTTTAATTATTTCTAAATTAGCAAACTTATTACCGCCACATTCTTTGGCAAATCTTGCAGAATATATACCAGGAAAACCATTTAGCGCATCAACACTTAAACCGCTATCATCCGCAATTAAAGGCATAGAAGTATGTTTTGCTAAACTATTAGCCTTAATTAATGAATTAGCTTTGAAAGTTAAACCATCTTCAATTGGATTATCTACGATATTAAATTCTTTTGGTGAATGAACTTTGATACCATATGGTAAAAGCATTTCATCCATCTCTTTTAATTTGTGATCATTATTGGTTGCTACTAGTAAATCAAACATCTCTTTCATCCTCTATATATTCAACATCATCTTCATCAATGACTTCAACGCCAGTTATTTTTTCAATTTTTCTTTTCGCTTTAACTTCTTTGCTATAAATACGTTTATTTTTCTTTAAGGTTTTAATTTCTTCTTTTAGAAGTTTTCTATATTTATGACGAGAAATGACACCTTCTAAAAACATGATAATGCACACAAAGATAATAGATAATATTGCTAGACCAGCAACAATAGACTCTAATATGATAGCGTTAATTTTTGATGCACTTAATAAGTAATTAAATGAAACGACCATCATATATAGAAGAGTAATAGTTTCCATATAAATAATAGTTTTATCGTATGAATCTTTTGTGTAGATACCACCAAACATTTTAACTAGATTAAAAATTAATCTAACAATAAAGAATCCACTATAAATAAGAGCAGTATAAATATTTGAAGCAAAGAATCCTTTGTCTTTTTGTGTGAAAATAATGAAATAGAACGCTAAAACGATTGCTATTGATTCAATTAGTGAGAGAACTGATGTAATTATCATCATTTTCGCTTTTTGAATGTGTCCTTTTAACGGACTTTCATTGCGATTAGCTCTATTTCTTAGAATTATTAGGATGAATCGTATTAAAAATACGGTTAAGAAATATGCCACTAAGAAAACTTGAATCACTTGTTCGGCGCTTTTTGTAAAGAAAATAGGAACAAATGAAGCTACAAACATAAATAAAGGTGGGAATAATCCTAGTAGGTCTACGAACACTCTATTTGTAGTTATTTTCTTAATTATCTTAATCATTGCATTAATAAGTTATCATTTATTAAAAAATATTTCTCTTTACTTATAAAGAATCTCTAAATTTTTTAAATCTTTCTTTAGCTTCATCATTAATTCGATATGATTCAACCATTTTAGAAATTGTCTTTCTTATCAAGGTTTTATCATTGAAATTCTTCAAAAAATCATAGATTTCATTTTCAAAACATATTGCAACAGTGGCAAGTAACCAAGCTTGCGCCATCATAATCATATAATCTTCATTTTCTTTTATATATTTAAGAACTTTTAAGATTTCTTTATTTTTATAGAATTTCAGTCCAAGAATAAAACAGAATCGTCTTTGATAAATCTCCTTAGTGTTTTGATTCTTTAAAAAGAATGAATAATATTCCTCAAAATCCATTTTCTTTAAATAGGTTGAGATTGTATCAGTAATTGCCCATGATTTTGCAAGATGGATGTTATGAGATAAAAATAACAATTGGTCATCGATAGTTTTCACCCTCGACAAAGATAAACCAAAATACATAAAATCCATTTCTAAATATTTATTTAATTCGAAATCGTTTGGTTCTAATTCTTCATCTTTAATATGATCTTTCACTAATTTTCTAAGAATAGGTATTCTTGTTCCGATGACAGAGTAGTCACTATTAGAAAGAGTTTTTGAAAAAGATGCATATTTTGCATCTCTTGTTTCTAATAAATAATTCAAAAGTGATTTATAATCCATGTTATTTTTTCATATTTTTCAATAAAACTTCTTCAGATTTATAGAAATATTGAATCATTGGATAATAAGTAGAACGCATTAATAAATAACGATCTGATTCTTCTTTTGAAATCGATGCAGTGTAGAGTCTAGCAAATACTCCTTCAAGTCTAAAGAATGATTGATAGAGATTATATAAAGTAATATGTAAGAAGTAATCATTTCTGGAATAAATAAGTAGTGGAGATGAGTGAGCAATTTCACTAGCCATTTCGTAAGTTTTAGCATAGCTAGATAATCCAGCAACTCTTTCAACCCCATCACGGAAGTTATATTTAAATCCTTCCATATTTATAGCGCCATCTATAGATGTAAGCCATCCATATTCGATAAATTTTTTCATATCTTTGGATTTGAGATTTAACTCTCTCATCTTTTCTTTTATTTCTTCAAATATTATATCGACAGTTTCTTTTGATTGAATCGCTCCACGATATGCCATTGAATAATCTAAGTGTCTAAGGTATGAAGTAATTGTCTTTTTGCCATTTTTTGCAAGAAGAATCAAAATACATTCAGTCTCATGAAGTGTTCTCCATGTTGAGAATGCTTCAGTCTCAAAACCATCTTCAATTAATTCAATAATTGCTTTTGACATTGAAAAACCTTTATATAAAAAATCAGTTAACAAAGTCGATGATGGATCTCTCTTTTTATAACGAGTTAACACTCCTAAAATGAAGTTGTTATATAAAGAAAGAGTTGAGATGTGCGGTGAATATTTAGAAATTTTGGTTTTGTTTTGAAATGACAAATGCTCATTTGTGAAATATTTATCTAGCGCAATAGAAGCAATCTTTTGCATTGATTTTTCATCATTTTTTAGTTCATCGTTTTGTTTCTTATTTGCATCAACATAAAAACCATATTCATTAATAATATATAGAATTAATGAGACTGGATTAATAGGAACAGCACTTCCTAAAATATTAGCTTCTAAGATTTGCTTTGCACCTTCAATACAATATTCATAAACAGTGAAAATTGCATCTTCATCAAGTCGAGGATTAACTCCAAGTGATATATAGATGTTATGAAAATCCTGTTTGTTTAGTTTGATTATATTTTCCATTAAACTCTCTTTTTAGGTTTGAACACTCTTGCAGCTTCAACCGCTAATTTCCAACCACGAATCTTTTCGCTTGCAGTTTTCTTATCCATAGCAGGTTTATATACCTTTGCATATTTATGTTTTGATTTAATATCTCCAAAATCTTTCCAGAAACCACTAGCAAGACCTGCAAGATAAGCAACACCCATTGCAGTTGTTTCTAAGCAGACTGGTTTTTTAAGTTCGATTTGTAAAACATCACTTTGGAATTGCATCAAAATATTATTTGCTGTTGCTCCTCCATCGACTTGAAGTGATGAAATCTTAATCTTTGATTCTTTTTCCATTACTTCAAAGACATCTTTAGATTGATAGGCAACTCCTTCTAATGTTGCTCTAATAAGATGTGCTTTAGTGGTTGCTCTAGTAATGCCAAAAACAGCTCCACGAACATCATCATCCCAATATGGTGTACCAAGTCCAACGAAAGCAGGAACAACATAAATTCCATCACTATCTTCAACTCTTGAAGCTTCTTCCTCTGAATCACTGGATTTATCGATTGCTCTTAATCCATCTCGCAACCATTGAACAGCAGCGCCACCAATAAAGACACTACCTTCAAGTGCGTAGCATACTTTGTCACCAATTTTCCAAGCAATTGTAGTCAATAAACCATTATGTGAAAGAATTGGCTTCTCACCAGTGTTCATTAACATGAAGCAACCAGTACCATATGTATTCTTTGAATCCCCAGGATTAAAGCAGTTATGTCCAAATAATGAAGCGTGTTGGTCACCAGCAACGCCATAGATATGAACTTTATCAGAGAAATATGAGGCTACACCATAATCTTCACTTGAAGACTTAACTTCAGGAAGCATACATTTTGGAATATTGAATAATTTAAGTAATTCTTCATCCCATTTTAGAGTAAAGATGTTATATAACATCGTTCTACTTGCATTTGATACATCAGTAGCAAAAGTAGCCCCTCTAGTCATACGGTAAATAAGCCAGGTATCAACTGTACCAAATAATAATTCTCCATTTTCTGCTCTTTCTTGTCCGTTTTTAATGTGGTCAAGAATCCATCTAATCTTGCTAGCCGAGAAATAAGGATTAATTAATAAACCTGTTTTGTAATGAATAAATTCTTTTTGGTGTTCAAATTCTTCGCATATTTCAACGCTTTGGCGTGATTGCCAAACAACGGCATTATAAACAGGCTTGCCTGTTTTCTTATCCCAAACAATTGCTGTTTCACGTTGGTTTGTAATACCAATAGAATCAATTTGATTCATTGTAATATCAGCTTTAATCATGACTTCGTTAACGACGTCAACAGCTGAAATCCAAATTTTTAAAGGATCGATTTCAACCCATCCTTCATGTGGGAAGAGATTTGTTACTTCCCTAACCGCTGAAGAAATATTGTGTCCTTCGTGGTCGAATAAAATGGCACGTGTCGATGTAGTGCCTTGATCAATTGCAAGTACATATTTTTCCATGTTTCAATTATAAAACAAAATATCTCTCATTAAAATTACTATCTCGAAATTTTAATTTATTAAGTTATCTAGATAATAAAAAACGCCTACGAAAAGGCGCTTATGAAACAAATAAATTTATTTTGAACTTAATAAACTTTCGATGTCGTCTATTTCTTTGATGATGTCACTAGAAAGACATTCTGAACCATCATTAGTGACCAAAATATCATCTTCGATACGAACGCCAACATTATATTCTTTGAAATATAATCCTGGTTCACAGGTAATAATGTTTCCACTTTCAAGAACTTTGTCCATAACATCGAAGACATCGTGAGTATCTAAACCCAAGTGGTGAGAACACGAATGATAATAAACACGAGAAATTTCATCATATGTTTTGATAAGTTTATGTTCTAAACATTTTTCTGCTAAAAAGTTGCGAGCAAATTCTTTTACTTCATTAAGTCTTAAACCTGGTTTGATGAATTTTATAGTAGCCTTATTACATTCCAGAACAATTGAATAAATTAATTTTTGAATGTCGCTAAATTTTCCATTAATTGGGAATGTTCTAGAAATGTCAGCGCAATAATTATCTTTGGATGCTCCACAGTCGATTAAAACTAGATCGCCATCTTTTAATGTATCAGTTGCGTTTGGATAATGGAGAATCGTTGCATTAACTCCTCCAGCAACAATTGTTGGGAAAGCAATGCCAGATTGGTTGTCTTCCTTAATTGTGTATTCGAAAATATTGCGAAGATTATATTCATATTTACCATCGCACATTTCTTTTAAAACATTGTTAATTCCGACTTCTGTTGTCTTGATTGCTTCCTTAATTAAGGTGACTTCCTGTTGGGATTTTCGCATTCTTAAACGACAAATCTTAGCATAAATATCTTCAATCTTTATTCCAGGATATTTCTTTAGTAGAACATCTTGATATTTGATTGTGGACATCTCCTCGCCAATTTTTAGTTCTTTTTCTAAATCTAAATAAACTATTTTTATGTCTCCAAAATGAGATAAATCCTTATTCAAAATGACGTTGAGTTTTCCTTCAAAGGAAGAAGTTAGTAAGACATTATCTATTCCTGAAACATCTTGTGCTTCATTAACAGCAAGTTTAATGCCTAGCCATTTTTCCTTATTTTCGTTTTTCTCATCAATGAATAAATAAGTCTCTTTAAAAGATTCACTTTTTACCAATAGTAAAATCGAGTGTTCTTGACTAATGCCAGTCAAATAATAAAAATTACGATTAACTGAAAAATCATATTCAGCATCTGCTGATCTCATTTTTGGATAGCCTGCAAAAATAATAGCAATTGAGCCATCATTCATTGTTTGAAACAATTTTTCTCTTCTCTCTTTAAATTCACTAGCTTTAATCATAATTACTCCTTTTCGTAGACAATCTTTTTACCAAAAACATCAATTGAGTTATTAGGAAATTCTTCGATAAGTTGATGAATCAATGATTCTTCAATCAAGATATCTGCATTAATTCTAGTCTCATATGTAACATTTTCCAATGAAAATGATAACCTTTTTGCAAGATATTTGAGTCTTTCAAACTCACTATATGAAACATTGATATGGTAAACAAATTTTTCTTTAATCTGATATGTTTCAATTGCATTTAAAACTGCAGAACCCGCCTCAATGTATGTTGAAAGTAATCTAGAAGCACCCAAAAGAATACCTCCAAAGTATCTAACTACAACTAATAATACTTGATTAAAATCTCTTTTTTCCAATAGTTCTAAAAGTGGCCTTCCAGCCGTTCCTGATGGTTCGCCATCATCACTAGCTTTCTTCAACCCATCAATAATGTATGCATAGCAATAGTGTTTTGCTTTTGGATATTCTTTACGAATTTCTTTTAGATATTGTTCGACAATTTCTTTACTTGTAGCGTGAAGTACAATGCCAATAAAAGAGGAACGATCCCTAATAATTGTTGCTTCATTTTTTTCAAGTATTGTTCGCATATCAAATAGTATACAAAACGAACTGAACTTCATAAAGATAATATGTGCTATTTTTTTAAAAATATTTCTATTATAATTACTTCGATGTTAGGCATAAGTCGTAAATGTTCATATTGTGGACAAGAAATGGAGTCGACTGCTTCAGAATGTCCTCATTGTGGTGAAGAGAATAATAATCCAATCATCAAGAAAGAAAAGATGGTTGCCTTCTATCCATGGTGGAAGCAAATTGCTTTCTTTGGAACTGGTTGGGTGTTTTTAAACTTATTCGCATTATTTGCAACTGGCGTTCTTTCCTTGCTTGGTGCAGGTTCTGCAATTATTAACTATACGATTTACATTGTGACCTTTGGTGTCATGCTTCTTGTTATTTGGGATGATTATCACCCTCTACTTAAATCTTTTAAATCGTGGAAACCATATGTATTTGGTATTGCTGGTTTAATAGTGATTTTAATTGCAGAAGGATTATGGGGCACATTTACTAGCATCATTTTCTTTTTAATGAAAATTGAGAGTGGCGTAAACGCTAATGAAACAGCCGTTAGAAATGTTGTTATTTCTTCTCCATTTATGTCGCTTATTGTTTTTGGAATTATTGGTCCAATATGTGAAGAATTGACATATCGAGTTGGCATATTTTCCTTCTTTAGAAGGATTCATATTGTTTTAGCTTATTTCTTATCAATAGTATTTTTTGCTTTTATCCATTTTGATCATGGCTCTGTGTTTGCGTACTTTCTTCACATGAATGATGAAAAATCTTATCTATATTTTTGTGACATGATAGTGGAACTATTAAATCTACCTATGTATATGTTTGCTGGCGCTGTATTTACTTTCCTATATCACAAATTTGGTTTTGCTGGTTCGTTTGTTTGCCATGCAACAAATAATATGTTAGGAAACCTTCTTACCCATTTAAGGAAATTGCTTGAATAATGAAAAAGAAACTATTTTTAAATGAGTTTGTATTAAAAATAATTGCTCTGGTAACAATGACTTTAGACCATATTGGTCTTTACCTAGTCTCTTACAGTGGCATTATTGATATTTCTACTCCACATTTTGATAACTGGATGTTCACTGTCGGTTTTATTTTTAGAATCATTGGACGAATAGCTTTCCCTTTATATATCTATATGATTATTCAAGGTGTTAAGCACACTCGTAATTTCTGGTTATACTTCATGAAACTTGGAATAGTAGGAGGAGCAATTGCCATATTCCAATTTGTGATGAGTATAACTCAGGTAATGGACCTCTCAACTTTCTCTTCTCCATTCATTGATTTAATGCTTGTGGCTTTAATGGTTTATCTACTTCGTAAAAAGAACAAATTATCAATTTTAAGTGGACTTCCTATAGCTTTATTTGTATTTACATTTGTTATACAAGTTATTGAAAAAGCTAATTCCATCACAATATTGTGGTATCCAGCTTGGGTTAGACCATCATATTCGGTTTTTGGATTAGTCCTTGGTCTAGGATTCTATTTTGCAAGTGACTTAGCCTATGCTTGTTTAATTAAAAAAGATAATAGGGAAATGTATCCAAAAGAAATTGTCTCAAAGATGGATGAATTTCAAAACGTTGAAAATATCTTCTCTGTTTCAATTCTATTTTTACTAAATTTTATACTTTTCATTACAGCTTATATTCAATATAACAATGTGACTTTATTTTCTGTTTATTCGAATGGTTTTGAGTTTGCAAATATTCAAACATTCTCCGTTTTAGCAGGTATTCCTCTATTTTTCTATAACGGCAAAAGAGGCTACAACAAACCATGGTTTAAATATTTCAATTATTTATATTTCCCATTGCATATTATTGTTATTTTCTTAATCTTTTATTTAATATATATAGCGTAGGAGGAATCCAAAATGATTAAACACATTGAGAATATTGAACAATTTAATGAAGAAATTAAAGGTAAACTTGTTTTAGTCGATTTCTTTGCCGATTGGTGCGGGCCTTGTAAAATGCTTGCTCCAGAACTTGTTAAACTTGATGAAGAAGTTGATATTAGAATCGTAAAAGTTAATGTTGATGAACTTCCGGCCTTGGCTCGTCAATTTAGAGTAATGACAATTCCAACTCTCATGTTATATAGAAACGGTGAATTCGTAAAAAGAGAATCCGCCTATATGCCTGTAGACGTTTTAAAAGAATTCGTAAAATAATATCTTTATAAATAAAAAACGGTGTGATAATATTTATTTCACTGTTGGACCGTTGGTGTAGTGGCCTTGCATGCTTCCCTGTCACGGAAGAGATCACGAGTTCGAATCTCGTACGGTCCGCCACGCAGATGTAGTTCAGTGGTAGAACTTCAGCCTTCCAAGCTGACTATGCGGGTTCGATTCCCGTCATCTGCTCCAGATACTAATAACAGTACTTTGTACTGTTTTCTTTTTACTTCCTTTATTTTTACGGATGAAATAAACTTAATTTATGGTCTATGGGATGACTTCATTCTTTCTAATTGCTTTAGTATCATTTTTCTTCACACTTAGAAAAAGAAAAGATAATGAAGCAATTTTTGATAAAGCATCAACGACTGCTTTAAAGGGAATATTATGTGTTTTCATAATGCTTCATAATCTAGGACTTGATTTTGCAAGAAATAATGAACTTAGCAGAATAATAGCATCTCATTCTGGAACGGTTGCTGTATCAATGTTTTTCTTTTTAAGCGGATATGGTCTTTTAACTGCTTATAAAAAGAAAGGTCCAAAGTTCTTACTTAAATTGATTTTTCATAATTGCTTAAAACTATATTTGGTAGCAGTTTTCATAAATACAGTCGAGTTCCTATGCTTTTTTCGAAATAATTTTGAAACAAAAGACTTGCTATTAAGAATCTTTAATTTGGATTTATTTAATAACTTCAATCGAATGAATAGACATGGTTGGTTCATTGCTACAATCCTTGGATTATATGTAGTTTTTGCGGTTGTATTTTTTGTTCTTTCAAGATTTAAATTTAAGAAATCAATCTATGTTGCAACATTTATTGTTGTAGCAATTGTAGTTGCACTAAAAATATGGTCGAAGATTGCAGATGAAGGTGGCATGTACACGAACGGATTACCATGTTTTGCGTTGGGTCTTTTATACTCTCTTTATTATGATTTTGTTAACAAGATATGTAAAAAAGGACGAATATGGATCATGATTGGCTGCTTAATTGTTTCGTTTATATCATTTTTCTTCTTATGGGGAACTCTTGCAGGATATTTAATGAATATATTTATGATTGCTTTATCCACAAAATATCGATATGACAATAAATTTACTTTGTTCTTAGGCCATATTTCGCTAGGCATATATTTGTGGTTACATTTCTCAACACTTCTGCTGCAACCGTTAGTTAACAATGTAATTTACTGGGTTATAGGTAATACAATCTTGATTCTTATTCTTTCTATATTAATGCATGGAATAATTGATCTATTTGAGGTAGGAATTAATAAATTTAAGAACTTATTTCATAAAAAAAGCACCCTGAGGGCGCTTAAATAAGTTAGATTATCTTATACATCAGCATAGCAGCTACCACCAATGAATTCTCTCATAAGAGAGTTACATGGTACCCACTCATCAGGCATGTCATCAAAATATTTGAGCATTCTGATAAGTCTTTCTGCTACTGGGAAGTATTCGCTTTCACGATCAATTGCTTGAAGAAGTGGCATAGCATATTTCTTCATGACACAAAGTTCATAAGAGAGAAGTGAGTTATAAACATAATTTGCTCCTTCTTGAGTGTCATAAATCCAAGTAAATTCGCCTCTTCTAACACTTGGCCACATACCAATTGTTTCTTCAGCAGAAGCATTTCTAAACTTGTAGTCTCTAACAATTCTACGAAGTAGTCTTAAATCAGTAAGTGAAATTGGATTTGTGTTATCAAGTCCAATTTGAGCTTGTGGTGCAATAAAGATTTTGAATTTTTGATGCTTTGGAATAAGTGTTGTAAGTCTTTCGTTCAAAGCATGGATACCTTCGATAATGATTGGTTCATCATTAGCAACTTTAAGAACTCTACCTGGAACACGATGACCAACTTTGAAATCAAATTTTGGAAGTTGAACTTCTTGTCCGTTAATTAAATCAAGCATGTTCTTATTGAATAATTCAATATCAAGAGCTTCGATTGATTCTAAATCTGGTTTTCCATCTTCATCAACTGGAACTTGTGATTTTGGTAAATAGTAGTCATCGATTGAAATTCTAATAGGTTTAATACCTCTTGAAAGAAGTTCGATACGAAGTCTATTAGCAAATGTAGTCTTACCACTTGAGGATGGGCCTGCAATACAAATAAGTCTGATATCTGAAATATCTTTTTCAATCATTTCACCAAGTTCAGAAAGCATTCTATTATGTCTTGCTTCGCAAAGTTGAATGAAATCAACAATACCATCACGGTGAATATGTTCATTAATGCCTGCAACTGTGTCTGCTCCGGCAATCTTTCCCCATTCATGGGCTTCTTTAAGTGTTTTACCAAATGTTGGAGCATCTTCAAATTCAGGGATTTTTCCGCCACATTCACTTCTAGGATATTGAAGGATAATTCCTGGAGAATATAGTCTAAGTCTAAAATCTCTTAAATAACCAGTCGATGGAACCATGTGCGAGAACATGTAATTTAGATAACCATCACAATCATAGAAGTGAACTGTTTTTTCTGGACGATATTTTAAAATATCGAGTTTATCATCAAGATGTCTTTCTAAATATAATTTCTTCGCTTCTTCATTTGAAACAACGAATCTTTTGAGAGGATAATCTTTTTCGATAATCTTTCTCATTTCGGCTTCGATTGCTTCAACCATTTCTAAGTTAGCACGTCCTGGACCATTAAGGATTTGAACAAAAACGGAACGAGAAACGTTATATGAATAGCGGATCTTGATATCTGGATAAAGGCGATTAAAAGCCATAGCCATAACAAATCTTAATGAAGCTTCATAAGTTTTAATAGCGTCAGAATCTTTAACAGTTAAGAATTCAACATTGGCGTCATAATAAACCTCATATGTTAATTCTCTGAGGCGGTTATTAACTTTGGCACATATGACAGATTTATCATCACCAATAAGGTCGAGAAGTTTTACGTTCTTTGAAAAAGTCTTCTCTTGACCGCAATATTTTAGTGTAAAGGACATAGTTTTCCTCCTTTTTCTTTTTTATATTTTAGCGGATAGAGTGCGCGCTTGCAACCGCTTACATACATAATGCACGTTCGCTAGGGTAGATAACCATTTGCTTCTCTTTTTCCTATTTATATTGAAACGGTGTGATAATTCATTTAGAATTATTGCGCTATGAAGAAATTATTGATTGTTGTAGATTATCAAATCGACTTCGTTAATGGGGCTTTAGGCTTTGAAGGTGCTGAAAAATTAGAACCAAAAATCTATGATAGAATCTTGAAGGCTAAAGAAGATAATGAAGATATCGTCTTTACAAAAGACGTCCATGAGGAAAATTACATGGAAACTGAAGAGGGAAAAAATCTCCCTGTTCCTCATTGTATTCGTGGAAGCGAATCCACTAAACTTTATGGTCGAATTGAAGAAATGTCTAAAGGCTACAAAACTTTTGAAAAAGCAACATTCGGTTCAATCGAATTAGCCAAGTATCTTGATGGCAAAAAATATGATGTTATTACACTTGTTGGTTTAGTGTCCTATATCTGCGTTTTATCAAACGCTGTTATAGCTAAAGCAGCATGTCCTAATGCTCATATCATTGTCGAAAAAGACTTGACTTCTGCTGCCTTTTTACATGAACAAGACGTCGGATTTGAGGCTCTAAAAAACATTCATGTTGAAATTAAATAGGAGAAATTAAAATGGCAAAAAAAGCAATGGTTTACATCCAAAGTGGTGGCCCAACTTCCGTCATCAACACCTCATTTTATGGTGCTGTTAAAGAAGCTCAAAAACACAAAGACCAAATTAGTCATATTTATGGCTCATTAAATGGTATTGAAGGTCTTTTAAACGATAACTTAATTGATATCGAACAAGAAGATCCTGAAACAATTGAACTTTTAAAACAAACCCCAGGAGCAATTCTTGGAACAACACGTTTCAAATTACCAAAAGATTTGCATGATCCTTTATATGCCAAAATTATTGAAAACATTAAAAAGCACGATATTGGTTATGTCTTCGTTAATGGTGGCAATGACTCCATGGATACATGTCACAAATTATCACTTTTAGCTAATGAACTTAAACTTGATTTAAAGGTTATGGGTGTTCCAAAAACTGTTGATAATGACTTAGCAGAAACAGATCACTCATTAGGTTTTCCAAGTGCTGCAAAATATGTTGCAAACACAGTTAAAGAAATCTGCATCGATGCTGGTTGCTATCGTAAAGGTAAAGTCTTCATTATTGAAATTATGGGTCGTAATGCTGGTTGGTTAACTGCTGCAGTTGATCTCTTAGAAGAAGGTAGTAGACCAGACTTCATTTATCTTCCAGAAAACAAATTTGACTTAGAAAAATTCTTAAAAGATGTTAAAGCTAAATTTGATGAAAAAGGACATGCAATCGCAGCAATTTCCGAAGGAATTATCTTTGAAAGAGACGCTTCAAACGCTCGCGTTGATAGTTTCGGTCATGTTCAACTTGGTGGTGCTGCAGCAGACTTAGCTCGTATCGTTGAAGCTAAACTTGATTTACCAACTAGAGCAATTGAATTATCACTTCCGCAAAGAGCATATTCATTCCTAACTTCCAAAGTTGATCAAGATGAAGCTATTATGTGTGGAACAATCGCTGTTCAAAAAGCACTTGAAGGTGTTACAGGACATATGATTGCTATTAAACGCGTTTCTAGCAAACCATATCAAGTTCGTTATGAAGCAGTTGATATTTCTAAAATTGCTAACGTTGAATCAAAAGTTCCTGCTTCAATGATGGTTGATGACACTCATATGGCTCCTTCATTCCGTGATTATTGCCTCCCATTAATTCAAGGCGAAATCAAAGTTGAATACGAAGAAGGCATCATTAAATCTGCGAAACTTCGCAAAGTTAGAGTTGCCTAGTTAATACAATTAACTTAAAAGTCAGCACATTGTGTTGACTTTTATTTTTGTATTTTTATACAATATGCACGTATGATAAAGGCATTTAAGAAACTTAACGAACTTTATAGGATGCTCATAATTGCATCAATCGTTGCAATATTTTTAATGCTTTTATCCTTAATCCTATTATTTGCTTTTTCTCAAAGTGGATGGCTTATTGGAATAGCAATTGGATCAGTTATTGCCCTAATCAATATCTTCCTTCTTTATAAAGGAAGTGAATTTGCTACCAAAAAACAAAAACCATTTATTTTTCTACTTTTTTATTTCGTTAGAATGTTCTTATTCTTTATTGGTTTTTTGTTAACTGCCCTATTTGGTTTTGGAATCTCCTTTAAAGGAGTTACATATTTTGAAGCGATCCCTGTTTTTTATAATTCAATTTGGGGAGTATTAATTGCCTATTCTCCAATTCAAGTTGTGGTTATTTTAACAATGTTTATTAATAAACATCTTGAAAGTAAAGACGAAATAAAAAAAGGAGAGGAGAACAATGGATAAATACATTGGTGAAGATAATATTAAACTTGCACCAAACCTTGAAACATTAATTTGTTTAGCCATTGTTTTAGTCTTGGTAGTTTTCTTTATTGTTGTTGGAATCATCTTTAGTGTCGCAAACAAGAAAAAACTTTACATGAAAAGACCTAAAGGAATTATTCTTTTGATGGAACTTGCTGTAGAGAAACTAATTAACTTTGTTAATGATAATATGGGCGAAGGGTTTGAAGGTTTTGCAGGAGTATTTCTCGCAATAGTTCCATTCCTTGCTTTAAATTTCATCATTGGAATTACTGGTCTTCCAACTCCAATGGCCTATCTTCCTGTCCCATTAACACTTGGTTTAACCACATTCTTGTTTATCCATTTAACTTCAATGCGTTTTACCAAATTTAAATATTTCAAACGTTATATTGAACCATTCCCATTCTTCTTACCAGTTAACCTTCTATCAATGTGGGCTCCTCTTTTATCCCTCACACTTCGTTTATTTGGTAATGCTTTAGTAGGATGGGTTCTAATAACTTTAGTTAACTGGGGCTGTTATGAAGCCTCAAATCTAATTACAGGCATGGTTGAAGCTGGTCCTCAATATTTCATTCTTGCCCCAATAATGACTCCATTATTACATGCCTATTTCGATGGTTTTAGCACCTACATTCAAACATTGGTGTTTATTACATTAACTGCGTTATTTATCGCGCAAGAAAAACCAGATCCTGTTGAAGAGATTAATAATCTCGCATTAGAAGGATCTAGAAAGGAGAAATAAAATGACAGATTTAGCTCTTATTGCAATTGCTGCTGCTATGGCCATTATGTCATCTAGCGCTTCATCAATTGGTGAAGCTTTGCTTATCACAAAAGCAATCGATGGTATGGCTCGTAACCCAGAAGCATCAAAAAGACTCAATTCCAGCATGATTATCGGTGCTGCATTAGTCGAAACCTGTGGTATCTATGCTCTTTTAGTTGCCATTCTCATTATCTTCATCTTACCAATGAACATTAAATAATTGGTCATTCATCTTTTTTAAGGAGGTAAATAATGAAAAAGATAGGAAAATTCATTCCTCTTATCATTCTTACGACACTCTCTTTAGCGTCTTGCAAAGGAAGTCCATTCAATCCTGAAGATTTTATTAGTCGTATATCTTTTAACGTATGGGATTTCCTCGCGGTCTTTTTAGCCTTCATCATTCTTATTACAGTTGCTTTTTTTGTCGCATATAAACCAATAAGAAAGTTTATTAAAAACCGCCAAGACTATGTCGAAGGAAAGATAGTCGAGGCAGAATCACGTGAAGAAAAATCACGTAATTTAATTAACGAAGGCAATACATATGTTTCTGAATCTAAAAAAGAAGCAAACCGCATTATTGAAAAAGCAAAATTAGACGCAAATAAACAAAAAGATGAAATTATTGAACAAGCTAGAAAAGACGCTGGCTTAGAAAAAGAAAAAGCTAGACAAGAAATTAATCTAGAAATCGAAGCAAATAAGCAAATGATTCATGACGAAATCGTTGATGTTGCTCTTAATGCTTCAAAAGAACTTCTATCTCGCGAAGTTAACTCCAAAGATAACAAACGTCTTTTAGATGATTTTGTTAATGAATTAAACGAAGAAAAGAAAGGTAAATGATGGATTCAATCTACTCCAATTATGCATCCGCTCTTCTTAGCATTGCTAAGGCAGAAAACAAGGTAGTTGAATATAAACTTGCTCTTTTAGAAGTGGAACAATATCTACTTTCTCATCAAGATGTGAAAGTTTATTTAGAAAGCTATTTTGTTGATTTTGATGCTAAATGCGAAGTAGTGGACTTACTTGGTAAGTCTTTCAAATTAGAAAACCTTTCAAACTTCATTAAAGTTTTAATCAAAAAACATCGTTTTAATCTCTTTAAAGCAATTGTTAAAGAATTTGTTGAAATCTCAAATGAAGAAATCGGTATTAAAGAAGGAATTGTTTATTCCACTGTTCCTTTGGAAAATAGTGAAATATCTCGTCTTGAAAAAGCAATTGAAAACAAATTAAAACAAAAAGTCGAATTAACAAACAAAATCGATTCTTCCTTAATAGGAGGAGTAAAAATTGCTATCTCGGATCATGTCTTTGATGGTTCTATCAAAGGCAAACTTGAAAATTTAAAACTAAATCTTAAAGAAAGGAGGAATTAGCTATGAAAATTAATTCATCGGAAATTAGTGCTTTAATTAAAAAACAAATTACTGATTTTAAATATCAAGTTCAATCAGATGATGTCGGCACAGTAATCACTATCGGTGATGGTGTTGCTTTAGTATATGGTCTTGATAAAGCAATGCTTGGTGAACTTGTTATTTTCCCAAATGAAGTTTATGGCATGGTTATGAATCTAGAGGAAGAAAACGTTGGATGCGTTCTTCTTGGAAACGCTGATTCAATCAAAGAAGGTGACATTGTTAAAAGAACTCATCAAGTAGTGGAAGTACCAGTTGGTAATTCTCTTCTTGGTCGTGTTGTTAACTCCTTAGGTCAACCTTTAGATGGACTTGGTGAAGTTAAAACAAAGAAAACTCGTCCAATCGAAAGAATTGCTCCAGGTGTCATGTTTAGAAAAAGCGTTGATACTCCACTTCAAACAGGTATAAAAGCAATTGACGCAATGATTCCTATTGGAAGAGGGCAAAGAGAACTTATTATTGGTGATCGTCAAACTGGTAAAACTGCTATCGCAATTGACACAATCATCAATCAAAAGGACCAAGATGTTCTTTGTATTTATGTTGCTATTGGTCAAAAGAATTCAACCGTTGCTTCAATCGTCGATAAACTTCGCAAAGCAGATGCAATGAAATACACAGTTGTTGTTTCAGCAACTGCTAGTGAACTTGCCCCTCTTCTTTATATTGCTCCATATTCAGGTATGGCAATGGCAGAAGAATGGCTTGAAGAAGGTAAAGATGTATTAATCGTTTTTGACGATTTATCTAAGCACGCTGTTGCATATCGTACCTTATCACTTTTACTTAAACGTCCTAGTGGACGTGAAGCATATCCAGGTGATGTTTTCTATCTACATTCCCGTTTGCTCGAAAGAGCATGTAAACTTGATGATAAACATAAAGGTGGTTCAATTACCGCCCTTCCTATCATCGAAACTCAAGCAGGAGATATTTCTGCATATATTCCAACTAATGTAATTTCTATTACTGATGGTCAAATATTCTTAATCACTGACTTATTTAATGCAGGTCAAAGACCTGCAGTTGATAGTGGTTTAAGTGTTAGCCGTGTTGGTGGAGCAGCTCAAAGTAAAGCAATGAAACAAGTTGCTTCTTCACTCAAGATTGAACTTGCTTCTTATCGTGAACTACAAGCTTTTAGCCAATTCGGAAGTGATCTTGATGCTGATACTAAGAGAGTCTTAAATCATGGGGCAATCTTAATGGAAGTTTTAAAACAAGATCAATATCTTACTTATCCTCTTGTAAGACAAGTAGTGGAATTATTTGCAGCAAAACATCGTTATTTAGAAGAAGTTGAACTTAATAAAGTTCGTGAAACATTAGATAAACTTTATAACTATTTAAGTGTTTCACATAAACCTCTTCTTGATTCAATTGCTAAAAACAAGATTATTTCATCTAGTGAAGAGGAAAAACTTAAAGAAGCCATTAAAGACTTCATGCAAACAAATAAATAGTTATGGCGCAAAATTTAAACAAGACAAAACGAAGAATTGCTTCAATTAATTCGACTAAGAAGATAACTAATGCCATGGAACTTGTTTCCACAGTTAAGTTAAAAAAATATCGTCGAATTTTAGAAAATAATGAAGCTTACACGAAAGAAATTGTTAATTTACTTAACGCTATTTTTGTTAACCATAAAAAAGAAGACGAAACTCTTTTTGAAAGAGAAAGCCCTTCAGAAGTCGACTTAATTATTGTTGTTACATCAAATTTAGGCTTATGTGCATCATTCAACAATGATGTATATAAGTTTGTTGAAACAAGCATTAATAAAGAGACATCCGAACTTCTTGTTATTGGTCAAAAAGGTGATGAATATTTTAAACGTAATTCATATAAAGTTAATGAGAATTATGTAACTCTTACCGACAAATATTCATACGATGATGTTATTAAATTGGCTAAATTCATACGTTCATCCTTTGAAAAAGGAATCTATCGTTCTATTTCTCTTGTTTACACACATTACGTTAATTCTATCCGTTTCAAACCTGAGATTATTAGAGTTCTTCCAATAAAGATTGAGAAGAAAGAAGATGATTTAGGTTATGAAGCAATCTTCGATCCAAATCACAAGACCTTGATTGAAGAGATTGTTCCAATTTATATGACATCTATTCTTTATCAAAGAATCGTTGAATCATTGGTAAGTGAACAAGCAAGTAGAAGAAACGCTATGGAAAGCGCAACAGATAACGCAAATGAATTAATCGAGAATTTAACTCTCGAATATAACAAAGCAAGACAAACTTCAATTACTCAAGAAATAACTGAAATTGTCTCAAGTTCTATTAATAAATAGGAGGCCAAAAATATGAAACAAAATATAGGAAAAATCGTTCAAGCAGTTGGTCCAATTATTGACGTAAGATTTAGCGAAGATAAATTGCCAGAGCTTTTAACTGCTCTATTTGTCGATTTGCCAAGTGGAGGACGTTTAACTCTTGAAGTTGAACAACATATTGGAGACGATGTCGTTCGATGTGTAGCCATGGGCGCAACTGAGGGCATAATGCGTGGTCTTGATGTAATTGATAGTGGTGCTCCTATTTCAGTACCAGTTGGTGAACCAACATTAGGTAGAATGTTTAATGTTCTTGGTGATCCAATTGATAATTTAGGGGAAGTTAAAACTGAAACGAAAATGCCAATTCACCGCAAGGCCCCAACTTTTAAAGAACAATCCGTTAATACTGAAATTCTCGAGACTGGTATTAAAGTTATCGACTTACTTTGTCCATATGTTAAAGGTGGCAAAGTTGGATTATTTGGCGGTGCGGGTGTTGGAAAAACAGTTTTAATTCAAGAATTAATTCATAATGTCGCCACTGAACAACATGGTATTTCAGTTTTTGGTGGAGTTGGTGAACGTAGCCGCGAAGGAAACGATTTATATTATGAAATGAAAGCTAGTGGTGTTCTTGCCAAGACCGCTTTAGTCTTTGGTCAAATGAACGAACCACCAGGAGCTAGAATGAGAGTTGGTTTAACCGCTCTTACAATGGCAGAGTATTTCCGTGATGTAAAACATCAAGATGTTCTTCTTTTCATCGATAACATCTTTAGATTTACTCAAGCTGGTAGCGAAGTTAGTGCCCTTTTAGGCAGAATGCCATCTGCTGTTGGTTATCAACCAACACTTGCAACAGAAATGGGTCAACTTCAAGAAAGAATTACTTCAACTGTTGATGGTTCTATTACATCAGTTCAAGCAATTTATGTTCCTGCTGATGACTTAACTGACCCTGCTCCAGCAACCACCTTCTCTCATCTTGATGCTAAAACAGTTCTTGATAGAAATACTGCTGCTTTAGGTATTTATCCTGCTGTTGATCCACTTGATTCAACAAGCAATATTCTTGATCCGCATATTGTTGGTGAAGAACATTATAAAGTAGCTCGTGAAGTTCAAAAGATTTTACAACGTTATAAAGAATTACAAGATATCATCGCTATTTTAGGTATGGATGAATTATCATACGAAGATAAAGTAGTTGTTAACCGTGCTAGAAGAATTCGTAATTTCCTTTCTCAACCATTCTTTGTTGCAGAAGGATTCAACGGATTTAAAGGAGTATATGTTCCTGTAAAAGAAACAGTCCGCTCTTTTAGAGCGATTCTTGATGGTAAATATGATCATTATCCAGAAAGTGCCTTCTTATATGCTGGTACAATCGAGGACGTTGAAAAGAAAGCAGGTCAAAATAAATAATGGCTTTTGATATTGTTATTATCACCCCAAAAGGTATCTATCTTGAAGACAGGGTAGATTCTTTAACAGTGAAAATGACAAGTGGTTATCGCACTATACTTTCAGGTCATTATCCTTTGATTGGTACATTAGATATTGCTCCAATGCATATTAAAAAGGGCACCAATACTTTGTATTATTCTTTAAATGGTGGAGCTCTTAATGTCACTAAGGATAAGACAATTTTAGTAGTTAATTCAATAGAATCTCAAGATGAAATTGATATCGAAAGAGCCAACGCTTCTAAAGAAAGAGCACTTAAGAGATTAAATGAAAAATTAGAAGAAACCGATTTAAAAAGAGCTTCAGCATCACTTGCTAGAGCCCTTTCAAGAATTAAGACTTTTAATCAATAAATCTTTTCGACATAATCGTCGACAATATGAGCAGAAATAATCTTCTGCTCTTTTATTTTATAAAGATTTAATACGTTATAATCTTGGCAATTAAAATATGTCGAGATATCATTTAATTCATCTTCGTTTAATGCTGAGATATCGAAAATAGCTGACTTCTTGTTGGTTTTTTGAATAAAACTTTCAGCAAATTGTTTATATGCATTATATTGATTAGTGTTATTTCTATCATATAAATATATGAAACCTTCATCCTCAGTGTTTATAAAATTTTTTACACAATTGAAGTCGGTGAATGTATACACCTCGGTTTCATATAGTTTCGCCTTCATGGCATTTGTAAAAAGTAGTTTTGTTTGGAAAGTGTTATGAGATATTTGATCTGGATAGTCTTTTTTATTACAAACATAAATTGAAGGAGTAACAATCTCTCCAAGTGGAAAGAAATAATCTTTGTATTTTGGCACAAAGTCATTTACGAAATCTTGGTTTGTAATCTCATATTTATAGATGGATTGTTTTGTATCGTTAATATAACCTTCAATAATTGGTTTAAAAGAAACACAACTTGAGCAACCTTCTTTGGAAAGATACAAAACAAAGTTTTCTTCGTGTGTTATTAATGAATCTATTTTTGAAAAACTAGCTTCAATATATCTAAAAGATTCATTGTTACCAGAATAGATTAAATCACCATTTTTATAGACTGGAACAGAACCTCTAAACGAAGAACAACCACTCAAAATAGCGCTAATATATAATAAGGATAATACTGGTTTAATCTTTCTCATCGAGGGTTATTATATCATTTAAAGATATAGATGGTATAATATAAAGGGAGGATTTAATATGAACATATGGCATCGTGCTGACCCAAATAGAATTAAACCTGAAAGCTTTTTAGCCTGTGTTGAAATTTCAAAAGGTTCAAAAAACAAATACGAATTAGATAAATATAGTGGCGGTCTTATTCTTGACCGTATTTTATACACTGCAACTCACTATCCACAAAACTATGGATTTATTCCTAGAACATATGCTGGTGATGGTGACCCACTTGATGTTCTTGTTATATGTTCAGAATCAATAGTTCCTCTTGCTTTAGTGGAGTGTTACCCAATTGGAATGCTTGAAATGATTGATGGAGGAGCAGTTGATACTAAGATTCTCGCAATTCCATTTAATGATCCAATCATGAACTGTTTTACTGATATCAAACAACTTCCTGATCACTTGCTTCAAGAAATCAAACATTTCTTTGAAGTTTATAAACAACTTGAAGGTAAAGATACAGTTGTTAATAAAATCAGAGGAAAGAATTTAGCAATGGACACAATTGCTGAATGTATCAAAGCATACGCTGAAAAATTCCCTGATAAAAATAAAGATTATCAAGTTAAACAATAACGAAATCGCATCTCATTAATGAGATGCTTTTTTAGATTTTCTTTGAAATAAGATAAGATTTTGCTATCATTTTTAAGATGAAAAAATACAAATATTATCTATTTGATTTTGATGGGACTTTGTTTGATACTTCAAAACCTTTAGAATTTGTTTTTAAAGAAGCATATAAAAGTGTTGGAATACAGATTGATCCTAAAATGGTAGGATATCTTTCTCGTGTTCCACTTTCAGTGTCATATAAAGAATTAGGTGCTCCCCAAACAAAAGCAGCTTGGGACAAATTTATCGGAAAAATCGAAGAAACACTTAACTCAAAAGAATCAGTTGAAATGTCTTTACCTTTTGAGGAGACACTAGAGTTTTTTAATTATGTAAAAACCAACAGCATCTCAATCGGAATTGTAACTTCCAATAATTCAAACCACGTTAGAAATATATTATCTTTTTATGATATTTCTTTAGATTTATTAAAGGTTATTATTGGAAATGTCGAGGCAAATGTTCCAAAACCAGATCCACTTCCAATCAACGTTGCTCTAAAAGAACTTGGACTAACAAATCAAGATGATGTCGTATATATTGGCGATTCTAAGAATGACTGCTTAAGTGCTATTAATGCTGGAATTGATTATTATTTTTTAGATAGAGAAAATCAAGGTCATTACAAAGATAGAGCCATTACAAATTTGATGGAGTTATTTAAATGATTCATATTATCTTGTTCCATCCAGAAATCCCGCAAAACACTGGTAATATTTTAAGAACAGCAATGGCTACTAATTCCACTGTTCATATTATTGGTCCAATTCCATTTTCTCTTGATGATAAATCTTTAAAAAGAGCAGGAATGGATTACATAAGTAATGCTAATTATATGTTATATAATTCCTATGATGAGTTTTTAGCAAAACATTCTGATAAAGAAATCTATTACATTACAAAATATGGTGATAAAACTTATACAGAAGTAGATTATTCTAATCCAATTGATGATACCTATATTATGTTTGGAAGAGAATCGACTGGAATCGATAAAGATATACTCACAAAACATAAAGATCATACATTGAGAATTCCAATGCTATCAACTGCAAGAAGTCTAAATCTATCCAATAGTGTCGCTATTGTTTTATATGAAATATTAAGACAGAAAAAATTCGTAGGTTTGGCTACGAAAGACATGATTAAAAAATATACGATTTAAGCCTTTATGGCCTCTTCAAAAATTTTATAACTATCTTTATTAATATTATTAATCTTAATAGTGGAGTAATTCTTTAATATTGCCTCACCTAATTTATGTCCTCTTTTAACATTCTTTTTCTTAGTATATGTAATTTCTCCAGAAGTAGCTTTTGAGGCAATTAAGGCGACTTCTGATGCTAAAATCAATTCTTTTTCTGTTGGTTTTACATTACAAATTAGTATATGAGAACCAGGTTTATCTTTAATATGAAGCCAATAAAAATCTCGATTAGTTTTCATAACAAAAGATAGATAATCATTTTGGGAAGCGTTTCTTCCAAAATAGATTATTGTACCGTTAAAGTTAATTTTATAAGGACGATTAAAAATAGTTTCTTTTGTTTCTTTTTTCTTTTTAACCATTCCGCTTTCGTTTACTAATCTATCAAGTTCTTTTTCAACAAATGTATTATCAAATCTATCTTTCATTTCTTGATAAATAGTTAACTCCTCATTTGCTTTTAATAAGTTTTGATTGCTCTTTTCGATAGTGGTTTTAGCTTTTTTTGCCAATTTATAAAAATGTTCAATATTTTCAATTAATGTTTTACTTTCATCAAGAGCTATATTTTCACCATAAATATCGATAGTTTTGTAATGCATTTTTAAATTTAAACCAAGAGTGAACATATTATCTGCTAACTGTTGATATTTGAGTTTATTATTTGCTTCAAGTACATCTTTATTAATCGCATCTATTTTTCGATTAACTGCTTTAATTTTTGAACTAATATAGGTAAGAAAATTGTGGTATTTTTCCTTCTTTCTAATAATTAGTTCATTTTTAAAATGATTGCTTAAAATATCATTATTTAAAACTTCAGTTTTAAGCGCCTCATCCTTTTTATCATTATGTGCTTCAACATTTTGAACAATTGATAAGTGAGGATTATGAGGGAACATCTCAAATTTCACATATTCTCTTTTATTGTTGTGAAGTTCATCATGTTCGACAAACAAATAGACAATATAATCTGTTTTATCTAGGAAAATATCGAGAACAGTAATTTCATCAATTTCTTTCTTGATCACTAAATAATATTCATTTTCAAAAGAAGTGTAGAACTGCTCGCTAATTGCTTCATAAATAAGAGGTGTTTCTTTATTTAGTGAAATAACAAGATAATGATTTCTCTTTTCCTTATTAGGAAACAATAATGTTCTAGAGTTAAGTAAAATTGGAACATAAAAAGAATTACCTTTTAACTCTTTATCAAGTTTCTCAATGTGTTTTTCTAATGAAATTCTTTCAAATCGCATATAAGCATTATAACTTTTAGTTATCTAAATATATATTTTTTCCTTAATTTTTGTGATGTGATTGAATATTTGAATATATTTTTATAAAATAAAAAGCATGAAAAACGAAAAGAAACGTGGACTATTAATTATCATGTCCGGTCCAAGCGGAGTTGGTAAAGGAACAATCCGCAAGGAAGTAATGAAAGATAAATCCTTGAATCTCTTTTATAGTGTCTCAATGACAACTCGTAATCCTCGTCCAGGAGAAGTTGATGGAGAAGACTATTATTTTGTTTCTAAGGAAGAATTCCAAAGAAATATCGATAATGACAATCTTCTTGAATGGGCTGAATTTGTAGGCAATCGTTATGGCACTCCAAAAGATAAAGTTGATGGTATGAGAGATGATGGCAAAAACGTCATGCTTGAAATCGAAGTCAATGGTACAACTCAAGTTCTTGAAAAATGCCAAGGACATGATGTTGTCTCAATCTTTATCATTCCACCTTCATTTGAAGAACTTGAAAATCGCATACGCAATCGCGGTACAGAATCTGATGAAGTAATTAAAAACAGAATCGAAAAAGCAAAGAAAGAAATGGAACTCAAATACCATTACGAATTCATCGTTTTAAATGATGATCTTGAAAGAGCCGCCGAAGAGGTAAGAGAAATTATCCGTTCTAAAATGAACGCTAAAATTATTAAATAATTTTGAAAAGGACGATTTTACTTTTCAAACATCATAGTAAGAAAAGCTAATCACAAATTGTCCTTTTTCTTATATTTAAAAATATAAAAATAGTGCTACAATATTCACATATTCGAGACTTTTGCTAATTTAAGCAAAAAATAATATATATGTCTCAAAATCACTATTCTTTGTAAGGAGGAGAATTATGATTACCATCACCTTAATTGGCTTAGATCAATATACAGTCGCTCATTATTCAAAAGACCACACTAAAAATCTAGCTGATTTGTTTGAAACAGAAGAAGACAATATTTCATTTGTTTCAACTGATTCACTTGTTTTCCATAACGGAGTGGATCAACCATCTTGGAATTCAATCATCCAAGTTAGTGCCCCATCTAAATATGAGGCGGTTCAACATAATGTTGCAAAATATTTAATCAATACACTTAAAGATTTCACAATTCATTTAGTCGTCGAATTTCATTATTATCATGATCACGATCGTTTTGAATACGTTAACAAAGATTATCCTCGTTTCTTAACCGAAGCCAATCTTGCTGATGTTGATTATGATGAAGAAGAAATAGATGAACAAAATATATATCACGGCAATATTTTTGAAGGCTATGAAGAAAAGCTCGAAGAAGTCTACAAAGAAAAAGAGCAAGATATCAAAGATAAACAAAACTAGAGGTGATATCCATGCTAGCTGAATTTAAGATTGCATCAAAAACACTACAAAGCATTTTAGAAAAAGGCGAACATTTTAAGGTTGCCATTAAAAAACTAGGTGAAGAAAAAGTCGATTCGAAAACTATTGGAAGTGTTGCCTCTTTAGTAGGTTGTGAACTTCGTCATAACCTTTTACTTCAATATTTATGTAGAGAATTTGATTTAAAAGAATACAAATATGCTCTCCTTATTGCTTTAGCAAACCACTTCTTTTTAAAGAAATATAGTGACGAAGAAATCGTTAGTAATGTCAAAGAAGCACTTGGAGATCAATATGATAAAGAAATCGATAGTATTCTAAATTTAAACGAGAATGCTCTAGATTTAGTAAATCGTGAATTCGATAGTGAATCCCTTGAGTTAATTTCTTTAAGATTCAATGTTCCTACTTATGTTTTGAAAATGTGGTTTAAACATTTTGGTAAGTCTTTAACATTTAAAACACTAAAAAGAATTATTAGGCCATATGATTATTATTTTGCTTTGAACACTAATAAAATTAGCGAAGAAGAATTTTTAAAGAATAATAAAGATTTTGAAAAAGGACCAATCGAAGGACTTTATCGTTCACTATCAAAAATCAATGTTCGTAAATCAGATAGTTATCAAAACTACGAAATCTATTCGATTAGACCTGCTTTAAAGTCCATTCTAGACAAAGTGGATTTATCTAATGTTGAAGAAGTTGCACTATATTCTGGAGATGATGATGCTTTAATTAGAGATATCTACGCAAGAAGTGGACAAAAATTTGGTATCCATGTTGCTGTCCCATTACAAGATGAACGTCCGGATATTCTTCGTTTAATTAGGCTTGAAAAGGCTAAAAACATAAATTATTTCGAAATTAATGATTTTGAAAATCTAAAAGCACATATTTCAAATAAACAAGATGTTGTAATTGTCTATCCAGCATCTTCTTCGTTTGATAAGATTTCTAAATATCCTGACTACTTGCACCATTTTAAACAAGATTCACTTGATGCTTTAATTAGAAATCAAAAAGAAGTATTAAAGGGTATGGCGAATATATTAAGTGATGAAGGAAAACTCCTTTATATTGTTGATACACTTGATCGCAAAGAATCTTTATCAATCATTAATGATTTTCTAACTTCACATCGTGATTTTAGACTAGTTGAACAAAATCAATTATTTGCCTTCCAAAGCCTAAGTGGCTCATTTTACTACGCTATATTAGAAAGAAAACATGACTAACATTTATTCAATTGAATACTCTAAATTAGAAGAATTAATGCTTAGCTTATCTCAAAAGAAATATCGAGCTCAGCAACTTTTCAATTGGCTATATAAAAAAGAAGCTTCATCATTTGATGAGATGAGTGATATTTCTAAGTCTTTTAGAGAAGAACTCAAACAACAATTTTATATTTCTCTTCCTAAAGTCTATAAAAGACAAGATAGTAAAGATGGCACAATCAAATTACTTCTTGAACTTGAAGATGGAAGTAAAGTTGAAAGTGCATTGATGCCATATAATTATGGCAACGCCATATGTGTTTCCTCACAAGTTGGATGTAATATGGGATGTGCTTTCTGTGCCTCAGGACTTCTTAAGAAGAAAAGAAATCTTGAAGTTCATGAAATGGTTGGTCAAATCCTAGTAATGAACAAAATCTTAAAAGAAAGAGAAAGCAAAGTTAGTCATATTGTTGTTATGGGCACGGGTGAGCCATTTGATAACTATGATAATGTTTTGGATTTTATCCGAATCGCTAACCATCCTCAAGGACTTGAAATAGGCGCAAGACACATCACTGTTTCGACATGCGGACTTGTTCCTGGAATCAAAAAATATGCTCATGAAGGTTTACAAACGAATCTAGCTATTTCATTACATGCACCAAATGATAAAATCCGTAATAAAATCATGCCTGTATCTAAAGGATATCCAATGCATGAACTAATGGAAGCTGTTAAATATTATGAACAACACGCTGGTCGAAGAGTGACATTTGAATACATACTTCTAAAAGGGGTTAATGACTCAATAGAAAACGCTAAAGAATTGACTGAATTAATTAAAGGAACACTTGCATACGTCAATCTAATTCCATATAACCCAGTTGATGAAAATACATTTGAAAGAAGTAGTGACAAAGACGTTAAAGCATTTTTCTCCTATCTTCATAAGCATGGTGTTAACTCAACAATTCGCAAAGAATTTGGAAATGATATTGACGCAGCATGCGGCCAACTAAGGGCAAAGGAGCAACATGAAAAAACAAATTAATATTCGTGGCCAATTTGCCTATAAAACAGATATTGGAAGAGTAAGAATAATTAACGAAGATCAAACTCTAATTCTTTCTAATGCGTCTGGAGACGTCCTCATGTGTGTTTGTGATGGAATGGGTGGACATGCAAAAGGAGACTATGCATCTAAACTTGCTATTGATGTTTTAAGTGAAGAATTCAGAAAGAAAAGTCATTTCATTTCTAAACTATCTGCTAAACATTTTCTTTCAAGATGTATCAAACGAATAAATTCAACAATCTATGATGAAGCACAAAAGAATATTGAATATAAAGATATGGGTACAACTATCGTTGTAGCCTTACTATATAAAGACGACATTATTATTACCAATGTTGGAGATTCTAGAGCATATAGTGTTCGCTACTCTAATCTCAAACAATTAAGTGAGGATCAAACATATGTTGAATATCTCTATCAGACTGGAAAAATCTCCAAAGAAGAGAAACTCACATCAAAAGATAGACATATATTAATGAACGCTCTTGGACTATATCCATCAGTGTCTTTTGAAATAAAAACGTATCCGAATATCAAAGCACCAATCTTACTTTGTAGCGATGGACTTTATAACAACGCTAGCGAAGCAGAAATTCATGCTGCCTTATCCACCAATGAGCGCATTGAATTAAAGGTTGATACTTTGATTTCAATAGCAAATAGTAATGGCGGCAGCGATAATATCGCTGTTGCATACTGGGAGAGTATCGAAAATGGTAAAAATTGGTGATCGAATTGATGATAGATATCGTCTAACAGGACGTATTGGTAGCGGTGGTATGGCGGAAGTATATGAAGCCGTTGATTTTGTTAATCGTAGACCTGTCGCTATCAAAATTATGAGAGAAAATCTCATACATGATGAACAAAATGTTGCTCGTTTTGAACACGAAGTTATGGCATGTGCTTCTATGCACCATCCAAACATTATTCGTGTATATAATCATGGCTCAGTTGATGGTCGTCCATATATGGCATATGAGTACATAAAAGGCCAAACTTTAGCAGAAAAATTGTCATTTTTAACACAACTAACTGTTTATGAATCATGCCAAATTATGATTCAACTATTAGATGCTGTTAGTTACATCCATAAACACGACATAATTCACCGCGACATCAAACCACAAAATATTTTCTATTTAAGTGACGGAACAATTAAATTAAGCGATTTTGGTATCGCTGTTGATGCAGATATTGATGAAACCAAAACAGAAAAAGGTATTTTAGGTAGTGTCTTCTATCTTGCTCCTGAAATATGCGAAGGCTTCCAATCAACCATTCAATCAGATATTTATTCTTGTGGTGTAACTTTCTTTGAACTAGTTACAGGAAGACTCCCATACGAAGAAGGAAAAGCAGTTGAAATTGCTTTAGCACATGTTAAAAAACCATTCCCATCAACTAGTAAATATTCTCGTAGTGTTCCTAAGGAAATTGATCAAATTATCCTTAAAGCATGTAAGAGAAAACCAAGTGAAAGATATAAAGATGCTGATGAGATGAAACAAGATATTTTAGCAGCGCTTGAACATCGTGATAATTTTAAGAAAGAAAAGAAAAATTGGTTTAAACGCCTATTTGGATTTAAATAATGGAAGGAAAGATACTCGCTAACATTCGTGGAACATATACCATCTACAAAGATGGTGTTAATTACAACGTTTTTAGTCGTGGTCATCTTCGTCATCAAAATAAAAATTTGTTAGTTGGAGATAATGTCATTTTTGATGATGAAACTCTAACAATTGAAGATGTTCTTCCAAGGAAAAACGAACTTATTAGACCAAAGTCCGCCAACATCGATGAACTATTAATTGCAATGAGTTTAAGAGAACCAGATTATTCTCTTGAACTTATTTATAAGTTCTTAACATACGCAAATATGAATAATATTCATGCTTCTGTTGTTCTTACAAAGGCTGATTTGTTAGACGATTTTAGTGAGGTAAATATCCTTGTAAAAGATTTGGAAAAATTAAATATCAAAGTATTTGTGATATCCAAAAATGATTTAGAAAAAGTTAATGAATTAAAAGAATACCTTAAAGGCAAAACTACTCTATTCATGGGTCAGACAGGTGTTGGTAAATCTACCCTCATGAACGAGATAGATCCTTCATTTAACCGACTTGTGGGGGAATATTCCCTTGCTCTCAATAGAGGAAAACACAAAACTAAAGAAGTAATTCTATATGCTTATAACGATGGATATATTGGTGATAGTCCTGGTTTTTCTAGCCTAGAATTAGATATTTTTAAAGAAGATTTAGCAACCTATTTCCCAGGGTATAACGCCCATTATTTGGATTGTTATTTCTCGGATTGTCTACATCAAAATGAGAAAGACTGTAAAATAAAAGAAGAAATTAAAAAGGGTAGTCTATCTCAAGATGCCTATCAAGTATATTTAAAACTTCTAAAAGAATTAGAATATCGAAAGGAAAGATACAAAAGATGAAAACATATCATGCCGCTCCAAGTCTACTTTCAGCAGACAAAACAAAATTAAAAGAAGAAATCTTAGATGTTGAACACTTTGGTGCAACATATCTTCATTGGGATGTAATGGATGGGAAATTTGTTCCAAATGTCTCATATAAAGTAGAAGATGTAAAAGCTTTTGCTCATGTCCACAACATGATTAATGATGTCCATATTATGGTATGTGATCCAGTTGTTGAAGCTCCTTTATTCATTGAAGCTGGCGCTAATCTTTTAACTTTTCATATCGAAGCATGTTCTTCTTTAGAAGAAGCAAGCGAATTAATTGATAAAATTCATTCGATGAATTGCATGGCTGGAATTTCAATAAAACCCAAAACAAAGCCTCAAGAAATCTTTTCACTTCTTGATAAATTAGATGTTGTTTTAGTCATGAGTGTTGAACCAGGTTTCGGCGGTCAAAAATTCATGATGGAAGCAGTGGATAAAATCCATGCTTTACGAATTGAAATCGATAGAAGAGGACTTAAAACTCTTATTGAAGTTGATGGTGGAATTAACGCTGAGACAGCCAAACTTGTTAAAGAAGCAGGCGTTGATATCTTAGTCGCTGGAAGTTATGTCTTCGGACACGAAGATATGAAAGAAAGGATTAAATCTCTTCTATGATAAGTGTTGATCTATTTTGGATCATCTTAATCTCTTCATATACCTTAATATTTTTAACTTTTTTTATTGTTACTTTTGTTAAAACAAAAATTAATAAAGAATTAAATTTTTTGCAATTTTTTCCATTTGAGTTTCTTAACGATAGACAAAGAATAACTCCTTTATTAAAAGTTCTTCAATATGCATATGTTATTCCTTGTGTGTTACCTATTGTATTAATCTTTTTAAACTACAATTACTTTAGTGAATTAACTTATTTTGAAGCTATATTAGGATCGCTTATGTTGCTTATATCTTTATTAAATATAACTATTTCTTATATACCGCCAAAAAATACTAGACCTCATATTATAATTTCGGTTATTCATATAAGTGTTTCCTTCTTATTCTCTGCATTGGTTGCATTTAATGGATTTTATATCTTCTTCTTGTATAGAAAGATTGCTGAATTTAGTGTTAATCATTTAGTCGCTGGAATTATTGGAGTAATCTTTACAATTTTGATGATTTTAATTGAATTTAATCCAAAATTAGTAGGTTGGTATAAGCTCAATACAATCGAAGAAAATGATGGCACCAGCAAGTTAGAAAGACCAAAAATATTTCCACTTGCCTTTAGTGAATGGGCTTCAATTATTATTTCGTTCCTAAGTGGATTATTATTCCTAGTAGAGTTGATTAAAATTTAAAAAAAGACTTCCTTCAGGAAGTCAATTTCTTTTTATCAGGGCTTATTTAGCGTTTTTGAGGAGTGCGCGATGAGCACGAGCTGTCATACGAACAGTCACTTCTTTACCATCGATAACTACTTTATATTTTTGTAAGTTAGCATTCCAAACGCGACGAGTTGCTCTAAGAGAGTGGGAACGATTGTTTCCGCTTCTTGGACCGACACCTGATACTTGACATACTCTTGACATTTTTGCTACCTCTTTTTTAAAAAATCGCTCATAAATATTAGCACAATGATAAATACTTTGTAAATACATATTTGTAAGTTGAATTCTAAATTAATTTAGAACACCAAAACTAGATTGTATATCAAATTGTTAAAATCTCTAAATTTCTTATCACAAATCCCCTCAATTTAATATTTGCTTAATATAAGAGGTTATATTTTTTCTTTTAAGAAATAAATATTTTGGGGTTTATTGTTTATTGGTTTATAATTCTATCGTATGTCAAATAAGAACTTTCCACTTAAGTTAAAAATCAACCCTTGGAGAATCATTCTTATATTTGTCTTATCTTTCGTTGTTTTAGAAGCAATTTTTTATTCAATTTTTCAGCCTTGGTATCAAGGTGATTTCTTTCCGTTTAATAAAGCCTCCTTTTATATTTACACTGCTGCTTTAATGATCATCACAGTAGTATTTGCAATTCTTTCAATTAGTAAAACTTATTATGTAATAGATGCTCATCAAATATCTCATTTTAAGATGGGACATGAAGATGTTTATCGTTTTGTTGATATTATTTATATCGATGAAGAATGGTCAAAGAAGCATAAAATGCTTCAGTTTTATCTAAAAAGCGGAAAATCGAGAACTCTTGCCTTTGATAAAGACGGGTTATTATTTAAATACGCAGTAGAAAAATCTTACACGATTTCTAAAGAAGAATTCGTTGCTAGATTTCCAAACATACATGTATCTTAATTGAACAAAAGTCACGAAAACGCCTTATTATTAGGTGTTTTTTTATTGTCTGCTTAAATTAATATTTATTTTTGATAAAATATTATTTAGTTCATTAATAAGTTGGAGGGTAATCTATGTCAGAAAAAATGGTGGCAATGATATTAGCTGGTGGTAAAGGCACACGCCTTGAAGCACTAACTAAAAAGATTGCTAAACCTGCTGTAAGCTTTGGTGCAAAATATCGTATTATCGATTTCCCATTATCAAATTGCGCTAATAGTGGAATTCATACAGTGGGTGTTTTAATGCAATATGAATCTGTTGTATTAGATCAATATGTTGGTAATGGAGAAAAATGGGGACTTAACGGAGTTCGTTCATTAACTTCCACTCTTACCCCAAGACAAACCGATGAAGGTCTATCTTGGTATAAAGGTACTGCAGATGCAATTTATGCAAATATCGATTTCCTCGATAGTGTTGATCCAGAATATGTTTTAATCCTTTCAGGTGACCATATTTATTCAACAACATATGATGAAATGCTTGAACAACATATCAAAAACAATGCTGATTGTACTATTTCAGTTTACGAAGTTCCTATGGAAGAAGCTTCTCGCTTTGGAATTCTAGTTACAGATAAAACTGGAAAGATTGTCGAATTCCAAGAAAAACCTGCTCATCCAATTTCTAATCTAGCTTCAATGGGCATTTATATTTTCACTTATAAAACCCTTAGAAAAGCTCTTATTAATGATGCTAAAAATCCTGATTCTTCTCATGACTTTGGTAAAGATATCATCCCAACAATGCTCGCTGAGAAGAAAATTATGATGTCTTATGTCTTTAAAGGATATTGGAAAGATGTTGGTACAATTGCTTCACTTCATGAAGCCAACATGGACCTTCTTTTATCCAATAAAGATATCAATCTTGAAAAGATTATGGGAGATAATCGTCTTTATAGTGAAGACACAAATTCCCATCCTCAATACATTGGCCGCAAAGCTAAATTAAATGATTCTATTGTTAACCAAGGTGCTGTAATCCTTGGTGAAGTTACTCACTCAGTAATTTCTAACGAAGTTATTGTTGAAGAAGGCGCAGTTGTTAAGAATTCTGTCTTAATGTCTGGCGCAACAGTTAAAAAAGGCGCAGTTGTTGATGGCTGCTTGCTTGCTCCTGATTCATTTGTTGATGAAGGCGTTAAACTAATCGCCGAAAAGAATCATCCAATGTTAATCTCTGGAAAGAAGGTGAAATAATATGTCAAAGAAAGTAATCGGTTTACTTAATTTATATTCCTCACCAAATCTTGGTCCATTAACTGAAAATAGAACTTTAGGTTCCACATCTTTCTTAGGAAGATTTGCGGTTATGGACTTTGCCCTTTCAAACTTTACAAATTCAGGAATTGATGATTTTTCAATCTTAGTTAAAGATCACTTCAGAAGTGTTTCGAAACATGTTGGAAGCATGAAAACATGGGTTAATAACACTAAGATTGCAAAGCAATATATCCTCTTTAATGAAAAAGGACTTCTTGATAAAACATACAATACTGAACTAAATAATCTTCGTGAAAATGAATGGTTATTATTCGATACTCATCCAGATTATATCGTTATTCAACCAGCACATATTGTTTCATTAATTGATTTTAGAGAAGTATTAAATGAACACATTGCTAAGAAAGCAGATATTACAGTTGTTTATACAAAAATTAAAAACGCTGATGATGCTTTCCCTTATGCAAATGTTCTTGAACTTGATAAAGATAATCGCGTAAAAAATGCCAAAAGAAACACAGGAGATGCTAAATCTGCCATTGTTTCAATGGAATCCTATGTTATTTCCAAAGATGTTTTAAAGAAACTCATCCATCAAAATGCTAAAGGAAGAGAAATGTCTTTAAAACGTACGATTGTTAAACTAATTAGAAGTAAAACAACAAAAGTCTATGGTTATGAATATGTTGGATTCGTTCGTTCAATTGATTCATACCGACATTTCTGCGAATATTCACTAGATCTTCTCAATTATGAGAATGCAACAGAATTATTTGATAAAGGTTGGACAGCTTACACAGTTACTCATAATTCGCGTCCAAGCATGTATGGCATTAAAGCGAATGTGAAAAATTCATATGTTGCAAATGGTTCAAAAATTGAAGGTAGTGTCGAAGGATCAATCATTTCTCGTGGAGTCCACATTGGACTTAACGCAAAAGTTAAAAACTGTATCGTATTAGCAGACACCATTATTGAAGAAGGTGCTATTGTTGAAAATGCAGTTGTTGATAAACACGCCCACATTTATAAAAATGCTGAATTAGTTGGTCATAAGAACGACTTAATTTATGTAGAACAAGGAAAGAAAATAAAATGAAAATTGCTATGATTGCTAGTGAGGCTAACCCACTTGTAAAAAGTGGTGGTCTTGCTGATGTAGTTTATTCACTATCTAAGCAACTCAACAAACAAGGTGAAGAAACTATCATCTTATTACCTTATTACCAGAAGATTAAAAACATGAATCTTGATATTACTTTCATCGGTAATTTCAATGTTTTCATGTCTTGGAGACAACAATATTGTGGAGTCCTTAAAACAGTAATTGACGGGATTACCTACTATTTAATTGATAATGAACAATATTTTAATCGTCCAGAATTATATTCATATAATGATGATGGAGAACGTTTCGCTTTCTTTGCTCTAGCTTCTATTGAAGCTCTTAAATTAATCAAGTTTTCTCCTGACATTATTCATGTTCATGATTGGCAAAGTGCAATCATTCCTTGTCTTTTAAAAGAAAAATATGCTTTTGATCCATTCTTTAAGTCAACTCATTATGTTCTAACTATTCATAACCCAGCATTTAAAGGATATTTGGATAAATATTTCTTAAATAATTTCTTTGGATTAAGCGATAACTTATTCGATAACGGAAAAGTTAGATTTGATGGACAAGTATCAACTTTAAAAGCTGGTATTGTCTTCTCAGATAAAATCACAACCGTTTCCCCAACACATCGTAATGAATTACTCGATCCAATTAGTGAATTTAAATTCAATTATGTCTTAGAACTCCGTAAAGATGACTTCAGTGGAGTTGTAAATGGAATAGACACAGATGAATTTGATCCTAAAACAGACACAAAAATTAAAAAGACTTATTCAGAGACTGCTTTCCTCAAAGGAAAAGAAGCAAACAAAAAAGCACTTCTTGAACACTTCTATCTCCCTTATAGTGACGCCCCTGTCTATGGTTTAGTCTCTAGACTCACATGGCAAAAAGGTATTGATTTAATTCTTGCTAATGCTGAACACATTATTGGCAATGGTGGAGTCCTTGTTGTTTTAGGAAGTGGTGAACACGAACTAGAATTAGCTTTCCAATCATTAAGAGATCGTCATCCTGATAAAGTTGGTATCTATATTGGCTATAATGATGCTTTAGCGCATAAAATTTATGCAGGAAGTGACTTCTTCTTAATGCCATCATTATTCGAACCATGTGGAATTGGCCAATTAATCGCTATGCGATATGGTACTCTTCCAATTGTTAGAGAAACTGGTGGTCTTGTTGATACTGTGATTGGTTACACAAACTTCAACGTAAAAGAAGCTACTGGTTTTAAATTCCATGATTATAAAGTTGAAGGACTTAGAGGTTCAATTGATCACACTTTAGGAGTGTATCAAGACAAAGAGTCAATGAAACAATTAATTAAAAACGCAATGAAACATGATGTTAGTTGGGTTAAATCTACTAATGAATATGTTTCTATATATAGAAAGGCAATTGAAAAATGAGCTACGAACATAAGAAAGTAGAACAAAAATGGGCTAAACTCTACGAAGAAAAGAAACCATTTTATTGTGATACTCATGACTTTTCTAAGCCAAAATATTATGTCTTAGATATGTTTCCTTATCCTTCTGGACAAGGTCTTCATGTTGGACATCCTGAAGGATACACCGCTAGTGATGTCATCGCTAGAATGAAAAGAATGCAAGGATTTAATGTCCTTCACCCAATGGGATGGGATGCTTTTGGTTTACCAGCAGAACAATATGCTATTAAAAATAATCGTCATCCAAGTGAATTTACATATAGGAACATCGATCATTTCCGTGAACAAATTAAAAAATTAGGTTTTTCATATGACTGGTCAAAAGAAATTGCTACTTGTGATCCTAACTATTACAAATGGACTCAATGGATATTTACAGAGATGTATAAGGATGATTTAGCCTATGTTTCTAATATTCCAGTAAATTATTGCCCAGAACTCGGCACAATTCTTGCAAACGAAGAAGTTATTGATGGAAAAAGCGAAGTTGGTGGATTCCCTGTAATCAAACTTCCAATGCGTCAATGGGTTTTAGCAATCACAAAATATGCCGAAGAGCTATTAGATGGTTTATCTCTTTTAGATTGGCCAAAATCTACTCTTGCTATGCAAACGAACTGGATTGGTAAATCTTTAGGTGCCGAAATTACATTTGATGTATATGATTCAACTGAATCATTTAAAGTTTTTACAACCCGTGCAGATACATTATTTGGCTGTACTTATTGCTGTTTAGCTCCTGAACATCCTCTCGTTGATAAAATTGCTAGTGAAGACTGTAAAGAAGCTATCGCTAAATATCGTGATTCTATTAAATCGAAATCCGATATGGAAAGAACAGAATTGAATAAAGAAAAAACTGGCGTCTTTATTGGAGCATATGCAATTAATCCAATTAATGGAAAGAAAGTTCCAATTTATATTGCAGACTATGTCTTATTTGGTTATGGAGAAGGTGCAGTTATGGCTGTTCCAACACACGATCAAAGAGACTACGAATTTGCAAAAGCTCATAATCTTGAAATGGTTCAAGTTTTAGAAGGAGATGTTTCTACAAAAGCATTCGAAGGAGATGCTCCACATATTAATAGTGGCTTTGCAAATGGATTAAATATTAAGGATGCAAAAGATGCAATTATTGCAAAATTAGTTGAACTTAAAAAAGGTAAAGCCAAAATAAATTACAAACTTCGTGACTGGGTATTCTCACGTCAAAGATATTGGGGCGAACCAATCCCTGTTGTCGAAATGGATGATAAATCAACTTATGTTTTATCGCTTGATGAATTACCACTTACTTTACCAGATATGGAATTATATGCTCCAAGTAAAGATGGTTCTTCTCCTCTTACACGTGCTAAATCCTGGAGAGAAGTTACTGTTAATGGAGTTCATGGGCTTCGTGAAACAAATACTATGCCTCAATGGGCTGGTAGTTGCTGGTATTTCATTCGCTATTTAGATCCGCACAATGATAAAGCAATTGCAGATCCTGAATTGATTAAACACTGGTTACCAGTTGATCTCTACATTGGTGGAGCAGAACATGCTGTCTTGCACCTCTTATATTCAAGATTTTGGTTTAAATTCTTATATAATAAGAAAGTTGTCTATACACCTGAACCATTTAAAAGATTATTCCATCAAGGTATGGTCTTAGGTGAAAACGGTGAAAAGATGTCAAAATCTCGTGGTAATGTCGTAAATCCTGATGACATTGTTGAAGATTATGGTGCAGATGCATTAAGATTATTCGAAATGTTTGCTGGACCACTTGAAGAATCATTCCCATGGTCTACTGGTGGACTTGCTGGTGCAAGAAAATTCATTGATCGTGTACATAGAATTTATACTGATCCAGAATTTGTTAATCGCTTTAGTGATACAAATTCAAATGAACTCGATTTTGCATATAATGCAACAGTTAAGAAAGTAACAGAAGATTTTGAAGCTCTTCAAATAAATACTGCAATATCTCAAATGATGATATTTATTAATGCTGCTTATAAAGCAAATAGTTTATATCGTCCATACATGATGGGATTTTTAAAGATGTTTAGCTGCGTTTGCCCATTTGTTAGTGAGGAAATCTATGAATTCCACACAAAGAAAACATTCATTGATTATGAATCATGGCCAACATATGATGCTGCAAAACTAGTGCTTGATGACACCAATATTGCTGTTTCTGTAAATGGCAAATTGCGAGCAACAATTCGTGTTAAAAAAGATCTAGCTGATGAAGAAGTTCAAAAGTTAGCAATGGACTTAGATATTGTTAAGAAACATCTCGAAGGAAAAACTATTAGAAAGGTAATTGTTGTTAAAAACAAAATCATCAACATTGTCGCTAATTAAAATGGATAAATTATTATTTATTGTTGATATAGGAAACACTACAATTAACTTCGCTATTTTTGAAGGTGAAAATATAATTTCTTCAAAGAAAATTCTTACCTCTGGTAGCGAACTTGATGATATAAAAAAGACAGTTATTGAAGTAGTTAAAGATGCTAAGAAAGAAAATACCATCTTTGATGGTGGTCTTATTTCAAGTGTAGTTCCTAGAATCTCTAGATTAGTTCAAATCGCAATCAACAATGTAATTAACAAAGAAATTCCAATCATTGATAAAAGATATAATTCTTTTGTAAAAATGGATATAACTTGCAAAGATGAAGTTGGAAGCGACCTATTAGCAGATTTAGCTGCAGCAAATGAATTATATTCATATCCTGCCTTAATTGTTGATTTAGGTACAATTACAAAATTCTTATTCATTAATGAAAATGGTGAATTTACTCATACAAATTTCTTCCCAGGAATGGGACTTTGTTCATCAATAATGAGTGACAAAACCGCTCTTCTTCCGAAAGTAGAAGTAGCAGAAAAAGAAATTAAATTCATGGGTACAAACACAATTGAAGCGATGGAATCTGGCCTATATATGGGACATGTTTTCATGATTCAAGGTTATGTTGATGAACTAAAGAAAAAATATAAAAACATAAAATTTATTCTAACTGGAGGTTATGCCTCTAATGTTTATAAATTGTTAGATGACTTTATCTATGATAAAGATTTATTACTTAAAGGAGTAAAAATCCTTTATGAGAAGGGAGTAAAAAATGGACTATAAAGCTTTACTAAAGCCTTATGAAGAAGAAATGATGAAAACATTATTTGAATTTGTTTCCATCAATTCAATATATGATGAAAAGACAATTTCAGAACGTAAACCATTTGGTGAAGGCGTTTATAACGCACTTGAATATGTTGCAAATCTTGCACTTAAATACGGTTTTAAAGTTGATAGATGTAATGGCTATTGCACTGAGATAACAATTGGCGAAGGTAAAAGAACAATTGGAATTTACGCACATGCTGATGTTGTTCCTGTTTCTGGCAAATGGGTTAGACCTGCTTTTGAACCATATATAAAAGATGGTAATATCTATGGGCGAGGCTCTTCCGATGATAAAGGACCATTAATTGCTGCTTTCTTCTCTTGTGTTGCATTAAGAGATAATAATCTTCTAAAGGATTATAAAATAATATTTGTTGTCGGCGGAGACGAAGAAAGAGGTTCATCTTGTCTAGATTATTATTTCGAAAAACTACATAAACCATATGTTGATTTTGGATTCACTCCAGATAGTGATTTTCCTCTCATTTATGGTGAAAAAGGAATAGTTGATTTCTATCCAACTTTAGTCGTTAACGCCCCAGAAATCATCTCAATTAAGGGTGGAGTCGCTACTAATGCTGTTTGTGACCGTGTTGAAGTCGAAGTTACAAATATTGAAGAATTAGTCAAATATCTTCGAGATAATAATGTTAATTTTATTGAAGAAGAAGATAAGATTGTCTTTATAGGTAAATCAGTTCATGGATCAACACCTGCTTTAGGAGTTAATGCTGCATTAATTGCCTTAAAAGAACTTGGTGAATTCTATAACATCAAAGAATTTAGATTACTTGCTGATAAATTATCAGATACTTCAGGTGAATCATTTGAAGGTTTTGCCTCTACTAAATTATTAGGAGAAACAACCTATTGCTTAGGTTTAATTTCGTTTGAAAAATCAATCTTAAAGTTCACTATTAATTTCCGTCATCCAAATGATGTTAATCCAGAAGAATTTAAGAAACATTTTGATGAATATTTTGGTACTACTTCTACTATGAAAGAACCTTCTCCATATCTTTTATATGAACCAGAATCTAAATTAGTTTCAACTTTATATAAAGCTTATCAAGAAGAAAGCGGAGACTATAAGACTCCAATGCTTACCACCGGAGGTGGTACATATGCTAAACATGCAAAAAATACAATTGCTTTTGGAGCGCTTTTCCCAGGAAGAGTTTCAACAATGCATGAGCCAAATGAACTTATGCCTGTAGAAGATTTCTATTTGTCTGCAGTAATTTATGCTAGAGCAATATTTGATTTAGGAAATCTAAAATAAATGAGAACCAAATATAAAAAGTGGGCAGTAGATTATTTATCTTTGCATCCAGAAATCGTCAAAGAAGAAATTAATTTAAAAGATGAATTTTATAATTCTCCTTTAGAGATTGAAATTGGAAGTGGTAAAGGTGATTTTATTATTGGTTTAGCATCAAAACATCCTGATGTTCATTATATGGCAATTGAAAAGATACAAACTGTTGCTGGAATGATGGCAAAAAAGATTGTTGAAGCTGAATTAAAGAATATATATGTAATTCCTCTTGATGTTGAAGTTATTCTTGCTTCTCTTCCTAAAGGAAGTATTAATAAATTATATTTAAATTTCTCTGATCCTTGGCCAAAGAAAAGACATACAAAAAGAAGACTTACATATATAAAATTTTTAGAAAGATATTATGAACTTCTTAAAGATGATTCATATATTAATATCAAAACTGATAACGACTCGCTCTATGAATTTACTTTAGAAGAAATAACAAAAACCAAATTTAAATTAATTAAGTCTGAATTTGATTATAAATTTGATGAAATTAACGATTCAATGAGTGAATATGAACGTAAATTTCGTATTCAAAATAAACCAATTCATCGCATAGTTTTACAAAAATAGAGGTGTAAAAAATGGAAGAACTTGAAATTAAACTTAAAGAAGCAGGAAAAATATCTCGTCTTACTAATAAAACATTCAAATTTGATCCTCGTTTAAAAGATGGATTTTTTGCTGCAAATTACTTTTTGAAAAGTAATAAGATTGTAAAAGAACATAATCCAAATCATATTGTCACCATGCAATTTTTCCAAAGAAGAGAAGAAGCAATGGTTTGTGGTCTTGATGAAGCAATTGCCCTAATTCATGAATACGCAATTCATCCAGAAGAATTGGAAATTGTTGCTTTAAATGATGGTGACATTATTAAAAGTGGCGAACCAGTATTAAAGATTACTGGTAAATATGAAAACTTTGGTTTCCTTGAATCAATGATTGATGGTGTTCTTGCCAGAAGAAGTAGTGTAGCTACAAACGTTTGGCTTGTAAAACAAGCTCTTAATGGTGCAGATGCATTTTCAATGGCTGATAGACAAGATGAATATAACACCCAAATTGGTGATGGATATGCTACCTACGTTGCTGGTATTCGTAAAGTTTCAACAGATGCTCAAGGACTATGGTGGGGTGGACATGGAATGGGTACAATGCCACATGCCTTAATTCAAGTTTGTGGTGGAGATATTATTAAAGCTGCTGACTTATATCACAAGACATTCCCTAATGAAAAAGTCACAGCTTTAATTGACTATAACAACAATGTTGTTAGAGATTCTCTCCTCTTAGCAGCTCATCTTAAAGAAGATTTAAATGCTGTTCGTGTTGATACTTCAAAAGCTCTTATTGACCATTATTTTGATGACAAAGATACAAGTGGTTTTGATCCACATGGTGTTTGTAAAGAACTTATTTTTGCCTTAAGAGAAGAACTCGATAAGGCTGGATATCCATATGTCAAAATCATTGTTAGTAGTGGCTTTACTTATCAAAAAATCGCTGAATGGGTAAAAGCAAAAGTCCCAGTTAACACCTATGGTGTTGGAACATCTCTAGTAAACAATACTACAATTGGTTTTACAGGTGATTTAGTTATTCTTGATGGAAAAGATCAAGCCAAAGAAGGAAGAAGAGATATTCCAAGCGATAGACTCAAAAAAGTTCCTTATCCTATTTATTAATATAAGAAGATAGACTTAATTTACTAATTTGTTTGAGTCTATCTTTTTTAATACTAAATCAAATGTTTTATAGTCATAAATGACTAATATATTGTCTATGAAAATTTTTTCATATATAATGAAAATGTTTTCAAAGAAGGAGAACAAAATGGATAATTTAAAAGAACGTGTAACTATATATGAAGTTGCTAAAGCAAGCGGTGTTTCTCTTGCTACTGTTTCTCGTGTTATTAATAACCAAGGTAACGTTACAGAGGCTACAAAGAAGAGAGTTGAAGACACAATTAAAAGATTAGGTTATAAACCTAGTGGTCTTGCTCAAGCTTTAGCTACTAATAGATCAACTACTGTTGGGGTAGTCATCCCAAGTGCAAATTATGTTTATATTTCAAATATGCTTAATGGCATTATCGAAGTATGTAAAGAAAAAGGATATAACCTTTCATTATTTGTCACTTCACATTCTAAAGAAGATGCCGCTCGTATGCTTGAAAAAGTCATCACATCTCATGTAGATGGAGCACTCATCTTTGATGATGAACTTGAAGAAGAAGATATTCAAAAACTTAATTCTTACTCAGTTCCTGCCATTGTTATCAATAACAGAATTGAAGATGAAAAGAGTGGGTGTGTTATCTTTGGATATGAACATATCTTAAGACAAGTAGTTTCCTCCCACATTAAAAATTATCCAAATAAAAAGCCTGTCTTTGTCCACGTTCATAACTGTGGTCGTCTTTTAGCAAGAACTGAAAAAGCATTCCAAAGAGTTTGTGAAGAACTTAATGTTGCATATGAAATTCTCAATGTTGATGATTCATACACAAGAACATATGCTGATTTTATAGATTATTTCAAAACTCATAAGAGTGGATATTTTATCGCATACCGCGACTCTATTTCTGCTGCTATTATTAACGCAGCCACTGACAGTGGCTTAAGTGTCCCTGAAGATATTGAAACAATTTCTTTAATTGGAACAAAATATAGCACAATTACTCGCCCAACCATCTCAACGTTCTATATCGATATGCAAGAAGTTGGCCGTCGTGCAATGTATATGTTAACCGACTTAGCAAAAGGCGATTTACAAAACAAAACATACAAATTTGAATCTCAATACATTAAACGTGATTCAACTAAGGAGTAATATATGACCCTTTTTGATGAATTAATTGCTCGTAATTTAATTAAGGACTTTTCAAACGAAGAAGAAGTCCGTGAACTTTTATCTAAACCAACCACAATTTATTGTGGTTTTGACCCATCTGCATCATCAATGCACGTTGGTAACTTTGTCATGATTTCCATGCTTATGAGACTTCAAAAAGCAGGACACAAGATTATTGCAATTGTTGGTGGTGCAACAGGAATGATTGGTGATCCAAGTGGTAAATCTAAAGAAAGAAATCTTCTTTCCGAAGAATCACTTAAAGAAAACACTAATTCAATTCGTAAGCAACTTGAAAGATTTATTGATTTAACAAATCCTGAAAAAGGAATGATTTTAAATAATTATGATTGGATTTCTAAAATGTCTACTCTCGATTTCCTTCGTGATTATGGAAAATATTTTCCAATCAATTACATGATTAATAAAGATATTGTTGCTAGTAGACTTCAAAGTGGAATTTCATTTACTGAATTCTCTTATACAATTCTTCAAGCAATCGACTTCTTAACTTTATATCAAACCCATCATTGTCAAATGCAAATAGGTGGTGGTGACCAATGGGGCAACCTTACAAGTGGCCTTGAACTTATCCGCAAAGTTGAAGGTAGTAATGCTGATGTTGGTGTTTTCACAGTCCCATTACTTCTTGACCAAAATGGAAAGAAATTTGGTAAATCTGAACAAGGCGCTCTATATCTAGATCCAAAACTATGTTCTCCATATCGTTTATATCAATATTTCATCAATGTTAGTGATGATGATGCTGCAAGATACCTTAAAGTATTCTCATTTAAATCACTTGAAGAAATTGAGCGAATCAATAAAGAACATTATGAAAATTTAGGACAAAGAATTGCTCAAAAAGCATTAGCTTATGAAGTTGTTTCTTTAATCCATGGAGAAGATAAAGCTAAAGAAGCAGTGGAAATGACCAACACATTCTTTACTGGTAATTTCAAATCTTTATCCAAAGAAGCAATTATGGAACTTCTCGGTTCCTCTTTAGTGGAAGCTCACGCTAACGCACTTCTTGAAGATGTCTTAATTGAGATTAAAACAGCCTCATCAAAAAGAGAAGCCCGTGAATTCATTAATGGTAATTCAATCTCCATTAATGGAGATAAAGTTAATGACTTAACAAAAGTTGTTACTAAAGCAGATGCACTTTATGATGAATATATCGTCTTAAAACGCGGCAAGAAGAACTATTATCTAATTAAATTAATATAATGAAAAAAGCATTAATTACATTATCTATCCTTCCTTTAATGGCATCATGCCATGGAGGTTTCATTTCTAAAGAAGAAGCGAAAATTCGCATCGATTATTTAAATTTGCTTATTAATGATTCTGAAAGTGAATCCTATATTCCTATTGAAGAATATGATTTAGATAATTATGAACTAAAACATAATAGTAATGATGGAATAACTTATCGCGAAATTAAGGAATTATATAATAAGAAAGAAAGATATTATCATCGATATGTTTTCACTATTTATAATGAAAACGGAGAAGAAAAAAGAAGTTTAATCGAATCATGGAAATATTACTTAGAAGAAGATGGTAAACATATTATTTATAACGTTACCCGCACAGATGGTAAATCTAGTGATCTAGGTAATCCTGTTTATGTTGTAAGTCGAGATATTTATAAAAATGAAGATAATTTTAAAGCCAATTGGCAAATTTTCATCGATACTTTAAGAGATAACAATCGTCTATATGTTTCAAATGCAATTAATGATTTAGATGATACATACAATAAGATTGTTGAAGATAATAACATTATGGTTAGTTATCTCTTCAATTCACTGGGCAGCGATAGTGTTTATATGAAAGCAAACTATGATGAAAATAACATTCATCACGATATGGAAATAGATGTTGAATATCATCATCTAAAATCATATTATCACCGCACAAGTGAAGTGAATTTTGATGACATCCATATTAATTATAATGTGAGAATCGATAAATTGACTCCTAATATCACTAACGAAGAATCAAAACCTTACGAAGACATTGAAAGAGACTAATTACTCTAAAAGGTACGAAAAAAGCTGCGATATTATCGCAGCTTTTGTTTTGCATTTACACTGATTAGAGTAAACGGTTGTAGTATTCGATAACTTGAGCTTCGTTGATATCTTGTGGTAATTCTTTACGTTCTGGAACGCGGAGGAATTCACCAACGAGTTTTTCAACATTAACTTTGACATAACCAACTGATGCTGGTTTGCTATCAAGAGCTTCTTTAACTACTTTAAGTTCGTGTCCTTCTTTGATAGCGATCTTGTCGCCTACTTTACAAAGATAGGATGGGATATCGACTCTTTCACCATTGACAGTAATATGACCATGGTTGACGAGTTGACGGGCAGCACGACGAGTTCTTGCAAAACCCATGCGATAAACTAAGTTATCTAGACGGGATTCGAGAATTCTGAAGAAGGCAATACCTGTAACTTCGTTAGATTTAAGAGCGATATTGAACAAACGTCTGAATTGTCTTTCATTAACCCCATACATTTGCATGAGTTTTTGTTTTTCGATCAATTGTTTGCCGTATTCAGATGGTTTTTTCTTACGGGAATTTCCGTGTTGACCTGGACCATAGGCTCTTTTTTGAGTTTCTTTACCAGTTTCAAGAGTAGAAAAACCAAGACGGCGTGAACGTTTGTAATCAGGACCTAAATATCTCATTTCTTTCGTTCTCCTTTCACTTAAGGCATTAAGCAAGAGGTATAAATTCCAACTCCGGATGTATTAGATTAGATTTCACCTTTGAGCTTCGGCTACTATCTCACAGTTGTTCTAAACATCAGGCGAGCAGTATTTATATGCTGCATAAATGCAAGAGATATAATATAGACTCTATCTTAAAGTGTCAACACAAAACATTCTAATATTTTATATTAGAAGAAAAAGAGTTAACTTCCTATATGTTTTTTGAATAAAATCATCACTAAAATTTATCATTTTTTGTTATACAAAATTTCTTTGTTGTGATATTATTTTTGTGCTATGAGATTACTAGATGAAGCACCTCAAACAACAAACAATTTCCCATATTGGATTTTCATCATAATTGGGGTTGTTTTACTTGTTACTCTAATAGTAGGTGGTTTTCTTTTTTATAAATTTGTAATTGTAAGAAGTAAAATGAAAAAAGAAATCCGCGAACTTGATCGTAGATTTAATTACCTTCATTCATTTTTAATTGGACAAGTTGCTCAAAATATTAGAAGAATTGAAGTTATCTCTAGAAGTAATCTTTTATATGTTGATACTCACACAAGATATCTAAAGAAATTCAAAGATATTCGTGATAAAAAGGATTCACATACCCAAACCACAATCATTCAACTTAAAGAATTAGTGGAAGAAAAGAAATATTCTCAACTTAAAGAAGCTATTGCAGAAGCAAAAATCATTCTTGCCTCTTACGAGAAAGATGTAAACACTCTTTCAAGTGATTTAGTCGCAGTAATTAAACCGGAAGAAGACGCTAGACAAAATGCTCTAACATTAAAAGAAGATTTAAGAAGAATTAAACAAGATTTCTATTCTAAAGAATCCGAACTTGATTTAGTTCGTAATTCTATTGAATTAATTTTCAATCGAGTTGAAGAATTATTTAATTCTTTTGATTCTTATATTGAATGTGCTCAATACGAAGATGCTAATGTTGTATTAAATGAGATTTCTCCTCTTTTAAAACAAACTAGCCAAGCATTAACTAAACTTCCTAAATTATGTGTTATGGTTAACAATCTTGTTCCTGAAAAGATTGCCCATCTTACAAACGCATATGAATTAATGAATGAAGAAAGATATCCTCTTGGAGAACTTAATGTCCCATATGAAATTAAAAATATGGAAACAGAATTAAGAGTATATGTTTCCCGTATTAAACAATTCAATCTCCGTGGCGTAGAAGAATCACTAAATAAGATGATTAAAAAGATTGATGATATTGAATCTAAATTTGAAGATGAAAAAGCATCAAGAGTGGAATTCGAACAAAATAATGACGCTATCTATCATGAAGTTACAATTGTTGAAAGACGTTATGTTAAACTCGCAAATAATGTTCCAGAACTTGAAACTGTTTATGTAATAAACGATGAACATAAAGAAAAATTAGAAAAAATTCACCAAGATGTCGACTCATTGGGCGCTCTTAAGAGAAGTTTAAATATTGCAGTACACTCAGTTAATAAATCTCCATATTCATTCCTTGTTGGAAAAATGAACGAACTCAAGAATGCTACAGATTTAGTGAGAAATGATTTAGATACATTCCATAAATATTTATTATCTTTAAAAGATGATTCTCAATCTGCATATAACCTAATTCATGATGTTTATAAAGAAGTTAAAGATGCTGAGAAGATTTTAAGAGAAATTAATATTGAAAATATTTCAAATAAATATGTTGACAAGATTAATCGTACATATGAATTATTTGATGAAATTAAAAATCGTCTTTTTGCTAAACCAATCAATGTTGAAGAAATTAATGTTTTAGCTCAAGAACTTAGTGAAATCTCCGAAATGTTATATAGTGAAAATGGCAAAATTAGTCAAGAATTCAAAATGATGAATTTGGCTAAAAATGCAATTTTATATGCAAATCGCGGAAGAAATGATTTTGCTGATATTGCTCAAATTCTCGAACAAGCCGATATTCTTTATTTAAATGGTCAATTTGAGCAATCATATCATTTAAGTGGTGATGCTTTAAGAAAAATACAAGCCCACATGTCTCCAAATGAAAGATTATAAATATAATATTTATTTCGATAATGCAGCGACAACTAAACCATATGAGGAAGTTGTCGCTTTATATAATAAGGCAAGCTTAGAATATTTCGCTAACCCATCAAGTGCACATCATTTAGGAATTGAAGGTCTTGCTAAGATAAATAAAGCTAGAGATTTGATCTTAAAAGATTTAAATCTTAAAGATTACAATTTGGTTTTTACCTCTGGCGCAAGCGAATCTTTAAATCTAGTCTTAAAAGGCTATGCCTTAAAGTATTCTAATCGAGGCAATCATATTATTACCTCAAGCATTGAACATCCATCTGTTTTAAACACCATTTCTTATTTAAAAGAAAAACATGGATTTAAAGTAACAATTTTAGATGTTGATAAAGATGGAAAGATTAATCTTGATGATCTAAAAGCAGCTATCAATGATAAAACAATTATTGTTTCAATAATGGCTCTCAATAATGAGATAGGGTCGATTAACGATATAAAAGCTATTAAAGATATTGTTAAACAATATCCAAAATGTATTTTTGTTTCTGATACCACTCAAATAATTGCTAAAGAAAATGTTGATTATAATGCTATAGATGCATTTGTTATATCGGCTCATAAAATTCATGGATTAAAAAATTCTGGAGCATTATTGTTCCGTAAGAATATTTCCTTTGATCCATTGATCAATGGTGGTGGGCAAGAAAACAATTTAAGAAGTGGCACTATGTCCACTCCAAATTGTCTAAGTCTATATAAAGCTCTTGATATTTCTTTAGAAGCAAATAAGAAAAACCACGACAATATTTCATCTTTAAATAAATATTTAAGAGAAGAATTAACTCATATAGATGGAATTAAGATTAATTCTCCTCTAGACGCATCTAAATACATATTAAATTTCTCGATAAATAAAAAAGCAGCAGTGGTAGTAGAAGCTTTATCAAATCTAGGAATATATGTTTCCTCAACAAGCGCATGTAATTCTAAAAAAGAAGCAAGTTCCTATGTTGTTTTTGCTCAATATCATGATGAAATACGCGCTAAAAATACAATCCGTATTTCGTTAGATGAATCTAACACATTAGAAGAATGTAAAATCTTCATTAAAGAATTAAAGAATATTTTGGAGAATATTAAATGACATACGATTACATAATGGTGCGCTTTGGTGAACTTTCTACCAAAGGTAAAAACAAGAAAGACTTTATTCGTGTTTTAGCAAAGAATATTCGTAATTCTTTAAGCGACTATAAACACATCGAACACATTGTTCGTTATGATCATATCTATATCAAAATTAATGATGAAAATGTCGATGAACTCATTAATGTTTTAAGCGATATAAGTGGTATCCATTCATTATCTTTAGTTAAGAGGGCAAATCCAGATATCGAACAAATTAAGAAGTACGCTCTATTAATGGCGAAAGAAGAGAATAAAAAGACATTCAAAGTTAAAGCCAAAAGAGCAAATAAAGCTTTCCCTATCATCTCTGATGATATTAATAGAATAGTTGCTACCGAAATTCTTAAAAACACATCCTATAAAGTAGATGTTCATAATCCTGATGTTTTAGTCTCGATAGAAGTAAGAGATGAAGCAACATATATCTTTACTAAAACTATTAAAGGAGCAGGAGGATATCCTCTTGGAGTAGGTGGAAAAGTAATGCACATGTTATCAGGAGGAATTGATTCTCCTGTTGCTGCATATCTTCTAATGAAAAGAGGCCTCACAATTGAATGTATTCATTTTGCAGCCCCCCCATACACAAATATAGGTGTTATTGAAAAACTAAAAGATTTATTAAAAGAATTAAACAGATATCAATCATCAATTAGATTAAACATTATTCCTTTTACTAAGATTCAAGAAAAAATCTATGAAGTTAGTGATGAATCATATGCGATTACAATTATGAGAAGAATGATGTATCGCATTGCTTCTAAATTAATGAATAAAAGAAACGCTATGGCGATATCTAATGGAGAATCTGTTGGTCAAGTAGCATCTCAAACTCTTGAATCTATTAATGTAATTAATGAAGTAACAAATGTTCCAGTTCTCCGTCCTCTTTTAACATATGATAAAGAAGAGATTATCAAAATATCTCGTAGATTAAACTGTTATGAAATATCTATTAGGCCATATGAAGATTGTTGTACAATCTTTGATCCTAAAAATCCTAAGACTAAACCATCCTTAAAAAGATGCATGGAATTTGAATCAAGATTTGATTATGAATCAATGATTGAAGAAGCTCTTGAAAACATTGAAGTCTTATATATTAAAAAAGAAGATAAAGAAGAATTCTAAATAACTGAATAGATGGGTTACACCATCTTTTCTTTTATAAATTTTTGTAATGCAAAATGCTTTACAATTATATGTTTTCAATTTATATTGATATTGGAGAACTTTATGGCGACTATAAATATAAGATTAGACGATGATTTAAAGAAAAAATCAGAAATTATTTTTGATGAACTTGGATTATCAACAACAGCAGCATTAACAATGTTTTTAAAAGCTGTTGTAAGAACAAATGGGATTCCTTTTGCTTTAGAAATACCAAATAAGAGTACACTAAAGGCTTTTAAAGAAGTTGAAGATATTTCCTCTGGAAAAAGAAAAGTAAAGAAATACAAGAATTCGAAAGAGTTATCAATTGATTTAAACATTAAATAGTGAGTAATTTGAATTGTTATCAATTCAATGTTGTGTTTTGATTTGGCACTTTTGATGGGAGAGTGCTTGCATTTTTTTTTTTATATAAAATACAAATCGAGGAGATGTATATGAAAACTAAATTTTTAATACTTGTACCATTATTTTCTACTCTTTTATCTGGTTGTTCTTTTTTATTTGATACAGATAAAGAGGTAAAAGAATATTATTTAACTCAATCAGCAGAAGTCGGTAATATAACTTTTGTTGTTAACAATGTTTCTGATACGAAACATATTGGTTCATCTTATGGAAAAGATACCGATGCCAATTTTGTTATTCTAAATATTACTTTTACAAATAATGGATCGGAAGAAGAAACTATATTCGATAGTCAAATGAAATATTATGTTGGTAATAATAAATATGAGGTAAGTATTGCCGGATCACATGCAGACAGCGGTTTCTGTCTAAATATCTCGGTAGGTGCTGGTCTTAAAAAAACTGCTAATGTAGTCTTTGAAATACCAAGCACACACACCGAAAATGATTATTTATCTGTAAGTGATGGTGGTTTATTTGCATCTGAAACAGCAAAAATCTGGATGAAAACCGCTTAAGATAATGATTAAAAAAATAAAAACGCCGCAATGGCGTTTTTATTTGAATTGTTAAGATTATTTAACAGCTTTCTTAGCAACTTTAACAAGTTCTTCGAATGCTTTTGGATCATTGATTGCGATTTCAGCAAGCATCTTACGATTAACTTTAACACCAGCAATGTTTAATCCATTAATGAATCTTGAATAGCTGATATCGTTTAATCTACAAGCAGCATTGATACGCTTGATCCATAATTTACGATAATCTGATTTAAGTTTTTTACGATCGATATAAGAATATCTTAATGAACGTAAGACTTGTTCTTTAGCGGTCTTAAAGAGGAGATGTTTGCTACCGAAATAGCCTTTAGCTCTTTTAAGAATTTTTTTACGTCTAGCTCTAGTAGCTACACTATTTTTAACTCTAGCCATTTATCTTTCCTCCTTATTGTTGAATGAGAGTCTTTTCTCTCTTGAAATCACTATTAGAAACAAGTGATGCTTTTCTTAAATGTCTTTTTTGTTTTGTTGTCTTGCGTGGAGCAAGGTGAGAGGTATAGGCACTATGTCTTTTGAATTTGCCACTACCAGTGACTCTAACACGTTTTGCTAAAGCCTTTTTTGTTTTCATTTTTGGCATGTTAACTTCCTCCTATTTCTTACTAACGACAGTCGAGGCAAGGACAGCATTTAGCCATCTTCCATCCATTGCCGGGGTTTTTTCGACTTTACTTACGTCCTCTAAAGATGAGATGAATTTATTCATAACTTCCTCACCGACTTCAATATGAGTCATTTGACGTCCACGGAAACGCACTCCTACTTTTACCTTATTTCCTTCTTCAAGGAAACGTCTTGCGGCTTTAATCTTTGTTTCAAGGTCATGACCGCCAATTTGTGGTGTTAATTGAACTTCTTTAACTTCGATAATTCTTTGTTTCTTTTTAGATTCTCTTGCTTTCTTTTGTTGTTCGAAACGGTATTTATTGTAATTAATTAATTTACAAACCGGTGGATTAGCATTTGGAGCGACACAAAGAAGATCTAATTCTTGTTCAACTGCGATATGAAATGCATCGCGTGATGACATTTTGCCTAATTGTTCTCCATTAGCACCAATAAGAAGTACTTCTGGGAAACGAACTCTTTCATTGACAAGATCGGTGTTTTGATTTTGTGGACGACGTGGTCCATTATTCATTGGATAGTTATTGATAAATAATCACCTTCCTTTTAAATTAAAACGGACGTGAAGCACGCCCGTTAAAAGTAACATAGTTACATAGCAATTGACCAATCGATTAATCGATCTGGTGAGAAGCTTGGGCGCTCTTCTTTCTACGTTATGCGAGATAAGTATATCACACGCGTATAAGTATGCAACAACTTTTAATAGTAAATTACTATTGTTAAGTGACAAAGTTAACGCAACATTTCCTGTAATTTGACATTTTGTCAATT
>CALELS010000025.1 GCA_937902735.1 uncultured Caryophanales bacterium | reverse complement strand
ACATAAGTACATTTTACTTGGATAAAAGAAAAACCCTATATTTAGTGTAAAAAAATGCTCGGTAGTCTTTTACCAAGCACTTTTAGATTGAAGATTAATTATTCAATTGGATCTTCGGTTAATAACATGACGCCTTGTGGGACACTCATGAGTAATAACCAGAATACTTTTGCATATGGACCCATTGGTTGATCTTCATTCATTGAATGATACATCTTAACAGTAAGAGGAATCATCCAAGCAAGTGGGACAAGGGATGAACCAGCAGCGATACAACCAAGTACACCACTAACGAAGAAGTATGTGTGACGTTCTTTCTTATCCATAATGGATAAGAAAATCCATGGTCCGACAAGTGGGTCACAAAGTAGAGCGTAGAAGTAGGCGAAAACTATACCGACTTTCTTATCTTCTTTGTAGGCTTTATAAACATGTACATTCATTGGAATCATCCAAGCAAGTGGAAGAATTAAAAATCCCATAATGATTGTGCAAATTAAGCCATAAACCCATGCAAATTTTAAAAGTTTTTGTCTCATTTTAATCTCCTTTTAGTCTATATACTTTTATTATAAAGTGTATTTCTTCGATGTAAATATGGCAAAAAAAGAGCAATAACTTTTTCATTTCTTGCAAAGCAAATAGCAATTTGAAATAATAGATATAGTGAAATTATGAGATTGATAGTTACATTCAACAATTCAAATCTAATTTTACAAAGATAGCGTATTTTTATACGCTTTTTTATTACCCTTTTAGTGGAAAACGATCGATTCCATTAAGATGGATAATAGCTGTGTAATAGAAAAGGAGGATTTATAATGAACAAAAAATTATTAGTTCTATTACCAATTGCAATGCTTGCATTAGCTGGCTGTAACAATCCTGCCGAAGGCGGAGGCGAAGGCGGCGGAGGCGAAGGCGGCGGCGGAGGCGGTGATCCAACTCCTGCTGAAAAAGGCCTTGTTTTCGACAAGTCTGTCGTTGAACAATACGTCGAAGAAGGAAAATCATATCCTGGAGAAGCTGGTGAAATAGAAGTAGGAGACATCACATTTGCTTATTCGAATGGTACAGGTCTTAAGACATCAGAAAGATCTGGCGGAAATTATTTCTTTGAAAATGGTGCCATGCAATGGGCAAAACAAAACCATGATACAAAAGAAGCTGGTGAAATTAGAAATCTTGATGCTGTAGATGCAACCGAAATCGTTGTATTCTTCTTCTCTACATATGCAACTCAAACATCAGAATATTTATCACAAGTTTATACTGGTGCTGCTGAAGGATCATATTCAAAAGTTACCGCTAAAGAAGGTACATCCATCAATGGTACAAAAGTTGATGGTGCTAAACAAGTTGGTGGCGGACAAGATCGTGATGTTTATACATATACATGCACATACACAGTCCCAACTGGTCACAAATACTTCAAAATTGCTGCTGGTAATGGCGCTTTCTATCCAAAAACCGTTACTTTCGTTAAATAATCTTAAGTAATTTTGAATTAAAGAGCAGTCTTAGTTAAGATTGCTCTTTTTTATTTGATATATTATTCTAAATATATACGGGAGGTTATTCTAATGAAGAAAACCTATTTAGCTTTATTACCATTTCTACTTTTTTCAATTGCGGGTTGTAACTCTACCCCTGAAGTAGATCCTGAACCAGATCCAGAGCCACAACCTGGACCAGAACCAATTGATGATGGATATGTTCATACGATTAGAGAAGTTAGAGCGTGTGAAGATGCTCCAAGTGCTAAGATTAAAGGAAGAGTTATCCTTAAAGGCGCTTCGTCATTTTTAACTTATGATGGAACAGGTATTATTCTTACCTTTGGTAACAGTTTAACTAGTTCAGTTAATGTTGGAGATGCAGTTGAGATTACTGGAGATACTGGTTTAAGAGGTACTTTAGCTCAGTTCTCACAAGAAGCGGAAGTTGTTCAGATTGATGAAGCTGTCCCTGAATTTGACTACACAACCCCTACTAAACTTGAAAACCTTAGTGGTGTACAACTAACTGATGTTATGTATGTATCAATTGATAAGACATTCTCATATCACGTTACTAATAAGACTTATTATCAGTCCTTACCAATTGATGATGATGATTCATATCTTTCTTTTGGAGATTCACTACCTGAATACTATTCAATATTAGAAGGCACTAGTGAAGAATCTCCAATATGTACAAATATGGTTGGATTTTTAACTGGCTATGAAATAGCCTCCTCTTTTGGTGAAGACTTAAATAGACTTAATATGCTTCTTTCTAAAGAACTGGAGCAAGTTGAACTTGATTTAGTGTCATTAACTGCTCAAGATACATTCCCATATTATAATCTCACCACCGCTTTTGATGATTTCAAACAACTTGAAGTTCATGGCTTATATGAAAGAGGAATGGATAGACTTTTAAGTGATAAAGAATATTCCTATGTTGTTAAAGATTGTCATAGCGAAGAAATTGATAGTTCTAAACCATTTGAAGCAAGCGGAGAATACACTGTATATGTTTCATGTTTAGGAATTGACGCTGATCCAATTACAATCAAAGTAAATGATGACGAAAACAAAGTAGCATATGCTACTGTTCCAATGCTTGCAGAAAGTAATGGTTGGAATCAATCTGAAGCTTCCAGTTTTAAAGATGCTAATTTGGATGAAAATATCGCAATTAATTTAGGTGGTAGCGGAACTGGAAGATATTCAATACCAAATTCTACTTGGTCCGTTACTCAAAAATCATCAAGTGATTATCCAAATGGAGGATATTTAACTCTCAGCGCACTTAATAATTATTACCTCTATTATGCTTGTATCACTTATTATCCGCTTACTACTGATGCAAAACCTGGTACATTAGAAAACCTTGATAGCGGAGTTCTTACCGGTGTTGGTTTAAAATCTAATACTTATAAAGTATTATCAAGTGACCCTGCTATCACTGATGCAACTGTTAGACTTCGTTCTATCTTAGTTATTTATGGTCTTGAAGAACCACAAGTTGATCTTGTTGGTGTTGAAGCAGTAAATACTAGATATATGTATGAACAATATTATTCATTTGCTGAAGTTAATGGTCTTAAAGTTAATTCTGTATTTAGCAATGGCAGAAAAGATGCTATTGGAGCAAGTGAATATACTTATACTTTGGCTGATGAAGCTGGTGAAAATATTGATCCAACTAAACCATTTGAAAAAGATGGAAAATATTATGTTTATGTCACAAAAGGCGATTATCATGCAGAACCAGTTGAAATTATTGTTGTTGGAGTTAAAAAATTAACACTAAGCGATGCACATGGTAATTATGAAAGAATCACTACATTTGATGCTACAAACGAATTAAAAGTCGAAGCATCATTTAACAATGACACAATCGGATATGTTCCAAGAGAACATTATGATTATGTTGTTAAAGATTCCGAAGGTGCAGAAATTGATACTTCTAAATTCTTCCCAAGCGCTGGTAACTACACTGTTAAAGTTACAGTCTTAGGTATTGAATCTAACGAAATTACAATTAAAGTAACGAATACCGGAATTGTTTCTATTACAAAAAGTGTCCCTGAACTTGCTGAATTAAATGGATGGGCTGCATCCGGCAATACTGCTGGTATTATTGATGGAGTAATCTCCTATAAATGTGGAGGAGGAAACACAGGAAACTATTCTGCTTCAAACAAATCATTCTCCGTATTTGAAGCCAATGGAGCGGGTTACATTACATTTTATGTAAATGATGAATTTAAAGATGAATTTGTTATTCAAAGTATCACTCTTGAATATAAGAAACATTCAAGTGATAAAGAAGGACATTTTGAAGAGGCTCCAAATGGAGTTGCTTGTGTTGTTAACGATACTTCGATTACCTTAAAACCAAAAGCAATTGATGAAGCAAACAACGGAAAATCTGTTGTTAGAATTAGATCAATAACTGTTGTATACGCTGTTAAAAGTAGCGATTAATTAATACATTAATTAGAAACCTTCGAAGGATACCATTTGGTAATTCTAAATTCGAGGGTTTCTTTTTGTTTAAACGATGATAGATTAAACGATCCTTCTAAATCAATATTGGAATATTTAGATACCTCTTCAATAGGTATATTAAAACCAAGTAATTTAGAGCGGATAGTAAGTTCGGTGGATAAATGTTTACCCATTGAGATAAATTTTAAATTATGAGTGCTTAAATCTTTAATCTTAAAGATTGGTTCTTTAAATCCCATTCCATAAGGAGACAAGGATTTATAAATCTTATAATTTTCAAATGTTATTTCATTTAATTCTAAAGGAATAGTAACATTCTCAGTTTCAATTATTGGATATTGTTCTACTAAAGCATTGAAATCTTTCTTAAATGATTCAAAATCTTCTTTCTTAATAGAAAGACCTCCCGCAAGAGCGTGTCCTCCTCCAGTAAGAAGATATTTATCAAGTGATTGGAAAGCTTTAGAGATATTAAATCCTTCTTTTGAACGTGCACTACCTTTTAAGATTGATGGATCTTTTTCATCTTCGGTGAAAATAATAGATACTTTGTTATATTCACTTAATAAGCGATTAGCGACAAGTCCTATTAATCCTTCTTTTATATCAAGTTTTAAGATGATTGCAGGTTCATTTAATTCATCTTTGTCAATAAGTTCACTTGCTTCTTTAGTAAGTTCTTTTCTTTTATCATTAATTGTTTTAATCCAACTAGATAAGTTGATTATTTCAGAAGAATCCTCACTTGTGAGGAAATTTACTAATTGGTTAATAGACTTATTAGTGATTATTCTTCCTACCGCATTAATTTTTGGAGCAATATCAAGTGAAAAAGTCTTTTCTGAAATGATGTCTTTATTGTCCACTAAAAGCATTAAAGGAAGATATCGTTTTGTTTTTAGATTATTGATAGCGAGTCGGACAACATCACGGTTATATTCTTTAAGTTCCATTAAATCTGAAATGACACTTAATCCAGCGATTGTGACTAAATAATCATCATAATAACCAAGTAAGGCTCTACTTAAGAAAAGTGACATATATCCTCCACTTGCGTATATCTTACTAACTTCACTTACGATAGGATGAAGGATCGCGTATGCACTAGGAAGAGTATCATTTATCACTTCGTGATGATCAACCACTATAACGTCGATATTGTTTTTGTTTGCTTCATCAATAGCGTCGAATGTTGATATTCCGTTATCAACAGTAATAATGAGAGAAAAACCATTTTCTTTCATCTTTTTAACGTTATTAACATTAAGACCATAACCATCTATATATCTAGAAGGGATATAGTGATAAGTAGGATAATTTAAAAGTTTAAATGTTTTGACCATGATTGATGTTGCAGATATACCATCACAATCATAATCACCATAAATGATTATTTTTTCTTTATTCTCTATTGCTTTAAAGATACGAGATGTAATTTTATCCATATCTTTAATTTTTGATGCATCTAAAAGACTTATCTTCTCTATAGGACGAGATAAATACTCATATTCTTCTTTTGTGAGAGAATAATAGTCTAATAATCTTTCTAAAATATCCATAAACATTAAAAAAGGGCAAAGCCCTTTATTTATTAGTCATTAATTCCAATGAAAATTGTTTCTTCAGGTTCACTTGAGTTTTTGCGTGCTTTAAGTTTAATTTTCTCTCTTTTTGGTTTACGAACAAATTTTGGAAGTTTGATCTTAGAGAATAATTTTTCAAAAAGATGAGCAAGTGGCCCAAGAATCATGATGTTGATAAGAAGCGAAACAACAATTCCTAGGATAAATCCACCAAACATAACTGCTAAAGCCATTGGACCAAAACCGAAATAGTTAATGCCTATATAAGCAGAGATTACACCCATAACAAATAATGGAGTAGCGCTTAATGAGATAGCTTTAATAAGAATTGCTTTCTTATTTTCGGCGTTAAGTTCTTCTTTGAATTCGCCACGAATATCTTTCTCTTTATTAAAGAGATAAATTGTAGTGAGAATGCTAAATAAAGCAGTCATTGGCATTACAAGTGATGTAATTGCGGTTGTTGGAATGAAATGTAATAAAGCAAGAACACCATACGCTATAGTTGCTGAGGCTGTTCCACCAATTAAGGTAGCAATTGCTCTAGATGGTTTATATCTAAAGGCAAAGTAGAGAGCTGCACCAATAATACCAAGTCCTGTTGCTAGAGCAACAAATCCTTGATTTGGAGCACCGACAGTGCCACGAACACTTCTGCTTGAAACATATAAGTAATCGTTTGTATCACTACCTTCAACATTAACAACTGCATTATAAATGTTTTCTTCAAGTTCAGCTGTCTTTTCAGCATTTCTTGCGCCTTGGAATGTAACAATGTAGTAGTTATATGTTGTAGTTAATTTAGAATCGCTTGAATATGTGACTCTTGTTTCGTAATCAACATTTAAGTTAGATTCATCTAATAAGGATTTATCTTCGCCAATTGAAACATTCTTTAAGACTAATTCCTTAAAGGAAGTTGTGTCATTAATTACTGGATGATCAAGACGTAAAGAGACATAAATAGTTGTTGAATCTTGAGTAGATGAAGCAACATTTAATGGAGATTTATCTTTGATACCAAACACTAAGATGCCAGCAAGAGATGCAACAAATAAAACGGCTGCACCAATCATGAATGGTTTATTGTGTTTGATGAAGTTCTTTTCTTGATATGGTCCTTCGTAGACTACTTTTGTGTCACTTGTAAGTGAAGGAACTTTGTTTGGATCAATATTAAAGTAATTATATTTTTCTTGAAGTTTAGTTGTGTTGGTAATTAACCAGTTAAGTAAACGATAAACAGCAAGATTCATTACGAGTGAAATTAGAGCACCGAAGAATAAGACAATACCCATTGGTTTAAGAGCACTACCACCTAAAAGATAGAGCATTAAACCTAAGAAAGCAGAAACAACAGCAACATCAATAGAAATCATAGTTGTGCGTTTAGTGGCTTCAGTATTTGCTTTCTTAATTGAACGACCTTTGTAAACTTCTTCTTTGAATTTGTTAGCGTAATAAATATTAACAACTAGATTGCCAACAGCAAGAAGTACTCCACCAATAACAGCGGCCGGAGAGAATGTTGCATGCATAACTAGGATGAATAACATGAATGTTAAGAAGATGCTTCCTAAGTTAGTAGCAATCATGCCGAATGACATGTGACGATAGAAGAAGAATAAAATCAAGGAAACTAGAATTGAACAAATTAGAGTTGAGATGAGTGTTAAACTCATAGCAAGATTGACGTTATAACTATAAGAAAGGAATGGTTCAATACTTGCTTTAGTAGGAATTGTATTATAAGAAACTCCACCAGAACCTTCGGTTATAAATAAGTCCACTACTTTAAATTCTTCACTATAAGATGAAGCGTTGAAGAGATTCATATAATGAGTTGCAGCTTTATTTGCAGCTTCAAGAGCGGTTGTATCATATTGTTTGTTTTCGTCACCCTTTCCAAACATGATTCCAATTTCAGTCTTCTCTTCTTTACTTTTTTCATACCAGAAACGAGTTGAATGAAGTGGATTCATGTATTCATTATGCATTAAGTGATATTCGATGAATGTGCCATCTTGAGCAGCTTCTGTATATGCTAAGTTATCATCATCTGTAACGTTATTCCAAAGGAATACATTTGGAGTGAGCTCTTCACTATTAGAATCATCGTTGGCTTTTAATGGTTTGATGCTTCTTGAGGTATCATCAGTTGATCCATCATCATTTAATTTATCAATGAATGTGCGGACTTTTTCAGTATCTTTAACTGGAAGAATCAAATATGGGAGAACATCTTGTTCGTGGACAACAGTGGCTTTGTTATCACCAAATAAATCTTCTTGTTCGATACGTTCAGCACCTGTTTCATCAGCAAGTGTGAAATGTTGACCGTTGAATGCTAAATATTTACGGACGTATAAGGCTTCGTTTGTATCATCAATAGAAACACGGACACGGATTGAGGAGACACCTTCGACGATAACACTATAATCTTCAACACCATAAACATCGAGACGAGCTCTCATTTCATCAGCGACTTTATTAATAGTGGTTTCATCTTCAGGAACATAAGTTTCATCGATTTCTTTTTCGACTTGAGCTTTTCTAAGTTCATAAACAAATTCTTCACCAGAGGTATATTCACGACCAAGTTTTGCTTCGACAAAAACTGGTGTAACACCTGCCACAAGAGCAACCAACATGGTGACACAAGTTATGATGTAGGCTATAAATCTTCTCATAATTTTTTATCCGTCCGTTCTATATATTTTTCTAAAATTTTGTAAATTCTATTTACACAATATCGATAAAAAGAATACTACTTATTTATAAGTAATGCAAACTGAAAATATATGTGTAAGATTTAGTTACTAAATAAGTTTGAAAAAGAATTGACTTCCTATAGGAAATTCAAAAGAAAAGCCAATAGAATTGGCTTAACTTCTAAGATATGATTATATGTTATTTTTTAAATTTTAATCCATGCTCTTTTATTAAATGAGCATATCCTTTTTCGGTTATTATTCTGCCTCTTGATGTTCGATTTATAAAACCAATTTGTAGTAAATATGGTTCATAAACATCTTCTAAATTCATGACCTCTTCTCCAATTGAAGAGGCAATTGCTTCTAGTCCGACTGGACCTCCATTAAATCTTTCACTTATAGATTTTAAATACTTAATATCAACATCACCAAGTCCAAGAGAATCAACTTTTAATGCTTTTATAGCATTATGTGCTTCAGTTTTTGAGATATGATCTTTTCCTTCAAAATTAGCAAAATCTCTTACTCTTCTAAAGATTCTATTAGCAATTCTAGGTGTTCCTCTACTTCTTTTAGCTATCATTGTGACAGTATCTTTATCGATGTCTGTTTTGAAGACTTTAGCAGTTCTTTGTACTACTAATTCAATTTCAGAAACACTGTAATAATTGATTTTCTCAGTAATTCCAAATCTTGCTCTAAGAGGAGAAGATAGGTCTCCTGCTCTTGTTGTTGCACCTACTAAGGTAAATGGAGGAAGTTCTAGATTAATAGACGTTGCTCCACTTTCTCTTGGAATAACTATTGATATAGAGAAATCTTCCATTGCACCATATAAAACTTCTTCAACAATACGAGGCAATCGATGAATTTCATCAATAAATAAGATATCTCCTGCTTCTAAAGTTGAAAGAATAGCTGCTAGTTCTCCACTTCTTTCAATAGATGGACCGTTAATGACCCTGATATTGCCACCCATTTCATTAGCAATAATATGAGCTAAAGTCGTTTTACCTAGTCCTGGTGGACCAAATAAAAGAACATGATCAAGAGTCTCGTTTCTATGTTTAGCAGCTCCAATGAAGACTTTTAAATTATTTTTTAGTTCATCTTGCCCTATATATTCTTTTAAATATGAAGGGCGAAGTGATAATTCTATTTTGTCATCAAAGGTTTTGTTTGAATCTAATAATCTAGGCATTTTATTTTTTTAACTTTCTTAATGCTTCGCGAAGTATTTCTTCATTTGTGGCGCCTCTTATAGAAATTTTTGATAAAGCATCATCAACTTCTTTTGTTTTAAAACCTAGGTTTTTAAGAGCCTCTTTAACTTCATAATATTGATTTACGCTTGTTATATAAGAAGTCAATTGTCCTTTTAAATCGAGGATTATTTGTTGGGCTCCTTTATTGCCTATATTAGGAAGTTTCTTAAGAAAAGCAATATTATTTGAAGCAATTGCGTTAAATAATTCTTCACTTGTAGTAGCACTTAAAACTCCAAGAGCAGTTTTAGGACCAATGCCTTTAACTGAAATTAAAGTTAGAAAAGCATCTTTTTCTTTTAAAGATCTAAAACCTACTAAATATTGTTCATCTTCACGAACTACATTATGAAGATAGATAGTTACTTCTTCGTTTAAAGAATATTCTTTGGCACGAGAAACAAATATTTGATAACCGATATTATTTAAATTAATAACAATATAATCATTCGCGGTAAAAATGACTTTACCCGTAAATGAAAAATACATATTAATGATTGATTAAAACATAAAAGAATACGAAAGTGACAATTAATAAACCACTTAAAAGTGAGGATATAATTGTTATAGGAATTCTTTTATCTTTCATTTTACCCCCTTTTAAATTCGTTTGGTCTAGGGATAGGATTGCGTTTATGCTCACTAATTTTGTGAAGATATTCAATTCTATCTTCAATGGCTTTATCTACTTTTTTACCTAAAAGGTAAGCATCTAAGTCAGCATATTTAATTCCCATCTCTTTTTCATCAGTTTGACCTTCGAAAAGGCCTGCTGATGGAACTCTGTTTACAAAAGAGGAACTAAGACCATAATAAGCAGCTGCACGTCTTACTTCTTCTTTTGTTAAATAGACGATTGGGAGAAGGTCGACACCACCATCGCCATATTTGGTGAAATAACCAACATAATATTCATCTTTATTGTCGGTCCCAAGTACTAAACCATTCTTTTCTTGAGCAAAAGCATATAAAGCAACCATACGCATTCTAACTTTTAGATTAGCTTTGCTCATTACTTTAAAATTTTCGCCATTTAGTGTTTTTAAATATGAATGATATGTATTAGTTAAATCAATATTAACTAGATTCAAATCTAGTTCTTTCGCAATTTCATTAGCGTCTTCTTTATCAGATTTATGTGATTCGATTTCAATGTTGTAGCAGTATAATTTGTCTTTCCCTACTGCGGATTTTGCAATAGCGGCGACTAAAGAAGAATCAACTCCACCACTAAGACCAAGAATAAAGCAATTAGCTTTAGTTTTCTCTAAATAGTCTTTAAGGAATTGTTCAATTTCTTTTAAATATTCTTCTAATTTCATAACTACTCCAAATATTCAAATTCAAAATCACATAATAAAACTGTATCACCACTTACTGCACCAATTTTGGAGAGCTCTTCTTCTACATTAATTTTTCTTAAATAATTAATTAGACGCATCATTCCTTCATCGGTTGAGATATTGATAAGATGATAAGTTCTTTCGATAGAATCGCCATAAATGCGATAAACATGCTCTTTCTCTTTTTTGATTTTGAAGATTTCCTTTTGATCTTCATAAGCATTATAGATTTTAGTTTTTGATGTATCTTTGAATTCAAGTGGATAGAAATCTGTAACTGACAAGATTTCTTCACATTTTTTAATCAATTCGTCGATACCTTTATGTGTTAAAGATGAAATTCCAATAACATCTTTTTTAACTTTTTTCTTAAAAGAAAGATATTTTTTCTCCGTCTCTTCATCTTCAACTTTAGAAGCAACAATGATTTCGCTTCTTTTATCTAAACCTAAACCATATTGCTTAAGTTCATTTCTAATTGCCTTATAGGAGATATATGGATCTTCTTCTTCCATTGAGACTACGTGAACAATGAGTCTACATCTTTCTAAATGACGAAGGAATGTTAAACCAAGTCCTTTACCAGATGAGGCACCTTCAATAAATCCTGGAAGATCCGCCATAACGAATGTTTCATATTTTGAGACATTAACAACACCTAAATTAGGCTCAATTGTGGTAAATGGATAATCGGCAATTTCTGGATTTGCATTACTTACAACACTTAAAAGTGTTGATTTACCAGCGTTTGGTAGACCAACAAGCCCAACATCTGCTAGTAATTTAAGTTCAAGAATTAATCTTTTATTTTCGCCAGGAAGACCATTTTCGGCAATTTTTGGAACGCGGTTTTTGTCTGATTTAAAAGCTGCGTTTCCTCTTCCACCTCTTCCACCTTTTGCAACAACGACTTCATCTTTATCATGAGATAAGTCTGCAATTAGATGGTTATCTTTCTCTTCATAGATGATTGTGCCAACAGGAACATCGACATAAACATCTTGTGCACCTCTTCCATATTTATTTTTGGTTAAACCTTTTCCACCATCTTCTCCAATGATGACTCTTGAATGACGAAAATTATAGAGTGTATTGATTGATTTATTAGCGCGGAAAATTATGGAAGCACCTCTTCCACCATTTCCTCCACTTGGACCGCCTTTAGGCATATATTTCTCGTGGAGAAAAGCGATCATTCCGTCGCCGCCTTTTCCGCTTCTAACTTCAACAATAGCCCTATCAATAAACATAGATATTTAAATTATACACGCGTACATATAATAAGAAAAGACCACAATTCATGTGGTCTAATCATATTTTCAATTATTATTTTGCGTATACAGAAACGCGAACGCGGTTTTTACCAACTCTTTCGTATTTTACAACACCATCGATGAGGGCGAAGATTGTATCATCTCCACCAAGTTTGGTGTTTTCACCTGGAAGAATTTTGGTACCTCTTTGACGATAAAGGATATTACCAGCACGGCATACTTGACCATCAGACTTTTTAGCGCCTAATCTTTTGGACTCACTATCACGTCCGTTTTTAGTAGATCCGACACCTTTTTTAGAGGCAAATAATTGTAAATTTAATTCAAATAACATATTAATTAGCTTCCTTTCTCGACTAGATTAATGTATTTGGAATTTTTTTCTTGCACAGTTTTTAACTGTGTGAGAATTACTTTTAATACATCATAGTCATATTTTTGGACACTATTTTTGGCTTTAACTTCTACATGACCTTCTTCAAAGATAATATCGAATGATTTTGGATCATTTAGAGCGTTAAGACCTCCGGTGATGATTGCACTAATTGCGGCACAAACTAAGTCTTTGCCTTTTTCATCACTATTTGCGTGTCCTTTAAGAGATAGATAGATAATATTTCTATTCTCTCTTATACATTCAATGCGGATCATAAATTAAGCATTGATGCTTTCGATAACGAGGCAAGTATATGGTTGTCTATGACCAATTGTCTTACGTTCGTTATGTTTGGCTTTATATTTGTAGATGCGAAGTTTCTTACCTAAACCGTTTTTAACGACTTTGGCGCTGACACTTGCTCCTTCAACATATGGTGTTCCAACTTTTAAGGTTTTGTCTCCGACCATAAGAACTTTGTCTAAAGAAACGACCTCATTTTCTTTCACGTTTAATTTCTCGACAAAAATCTTTTGTCCGACTTCAACGCGAACTTGTTTTCCACCAGTCTCAATAATAGCGTACATGTATGCACCTCCATTTTCTCACTAAGACTCGCTATTAAGGTCTATTCAATGAATAAGTTAATTACCTTTTCTATGCGGTTGTAGCTCGTGAGGCTAACAACGAGAGATATTATAAATAATATTTTCTAAATTGCAACAACAATTAAAACGAACCTAAGATGGCTCTGTAAAATGAATCGGGGAACGATTGGGGAGTAATTCCCCTTTTTATTTTACAAATTTTACTATTTTCAAATTCAGGTAATA
>CALELS010000024.1 GCA_937902735.1 uncultured Caryophanales bacterium | reverse complement strand
TACAAGTAAAAACATTTAATCCATCAAAAATGGGAAAACGTGACGGATGGTGCTTGATGAATGTTCGTCTAGGATTCGGAATTTCAAACGGTAAATTTCCTTCTGCTAAAGCGGATATGGAATCTCAACGAGCCAATGGTACTTTACATCCTATTTCTACCCTACCTACTAACTGTGCCGTTCCAGTTTATCTAAATACAACATCACCATATGAACACGTTGAAGTATGCGTTAACGGTAAAACATGGTACTCTGATGGGAAAATCGTAAAAGCTCCAGCTAAGTCAACTATTTTTGGTTGGGGTGAACTATGTGATGGTGTCCGAGTCGTAAAGGTTCAAGCTGCGAAAAACGATCTTGATGAATACTCGGATAAGGAATTAGCTCAAATGGTTCTAAAAGGACAATTCGGAAACGGTGCTGTGCGTAAAGCAAAATTAGGTAACCGTTATAACGCTGTTCAAAATGAAGTAAACAAATTACTAGGTGCAAGTAAATCTCAAGGTGTTTACTATATTGTTAAGTCTGGCGACACTCTATCTGGAATCGCTACTAAATATAAAACAACAGTGTTAAATCTCGTAAAACTCAATGGAATTAAGAATCCAAATCTGATATACGTAAATCAAAAACTAAGGATTAAATAATGATATATCAAAATTTTACAGTAACACGTGGTAATGCTTTACAGTTTCGTCTTAACTTTATCGATGCTACCACTCTACCAGATAATATTTATTTAAATGTAAAAGATAAATCAAGTGATACAACTTCAGTATTACAATTACAGTTAAATGACGGAATTGAAAAAGTACAGAATATGGATTCATATGATGTATTTATACCATCAATGGACACTGAAGATCTACAACTTCTTAATTACATTTACCAGATATCTACTCTCTATGGTTCAGACTATGAAACGATAGTAGAAGGTAAATTGGTAATAACTCCAGAGGTATAATATGCAAGAGATAAATATTCAACGAACATCACCAAATATTAATATCGATACCGCTACACGTAATTATCATTTACCAATTGCATCAGCTACAACACTTGGCGGTATTAAAGTAGGAACAAACCTCACTATTGAGGATGATGGCACTCTAAATGCGGAATCAACGGAATATAACCTTCCAGTAGCTACGTCCAGCACTTTGGGTGGGATTAAGATAGGAAGCGGATTAAGCATCTCTGATGGTATTGCTTCAGTGAATGTTGATGCTGCACTTGATCAGGATTCTAATAATCCTGTGCGTAACTCTATTATTACATCAAACATATCTACTCTAACATCAGCTATACAGGATGCCGGTTCATCTATTACTGCTATTAGTAATAATCTATCTACTCTTACCAATTCCGTTTCAACTAACACTTCAAATATAACAGCTCTTCAAACAACAGTAGGCAATCAGACTACTGCAATAGAAACAAATACGTCAAACATATCAAACAATACCTCTGCAATAACTAATATAAACGGAAGTATTAATCTTTTAGATGGTAGAGTTAGTACAGTCGAAGGCGATATAACAGATATTCAATCAGATATAACTGACTTATTACCACTAAAGGATTCTAGCGTAACAGAGATAAGTTATTCTTCCTTACTTCCAGCAACGTCATGGACTTCCGGTAATCTTCTAATAGTCAAACGTGGTAAAGTCGGATTTATCTATTTCGATTTACAAGGTAGCCTAACTATATCTGCATCTACTTCAGTAGTGGTCTATAACTTCAATGATCTAGTTCCATCAGTAAAAGCATCATCTGCTCTAGTTAGCGATGGAGGTGTGATTCTAGGCGAATTTGACGATTATACCTACAATTTGAGTTTAACAAACCTTGATTCTCAACATTCCGTAACTATTACTAATCTTAAAGGTTCAATCCCTCTCGTATTCGAATAATGAAAGCTAATCAGACTCTTATAGCATCAGATGGTAAAGAAGTTGCACTTTTTCCAATGCCATACCTTTATATGACTCAAGATGAAGGTGGCAACTTTTCTCACGTTGGCACATATAATATTGATTTAGTAGGTTACAATGGTAGTTCGGTAACAGCTAATGCTCCAGTTTATGCACCTTGTACCATGAAGGTAGTAAATTATATGTCTAGTTTCTCTGGTGGTCATGGTGTAACCTTCGAATCTGTAGATAGAGTACACCTAGCAAATGGTCAACTGGACTATCTGACAATTCTCTTTATGCACTGTAATAATCCACCTTATACAAAAGTTGGTACAGTGGTAAAGCAAGGGCAGCTCTGTTATCGAACTGGATCATTCGGTTATGTTACTGGTGATCACTTACATACATGTTGCGGTCAAGGTCACTACAGAGGACTAGTTCAGCGTGCTGGTGGTAACTGGGATTTAGCAAATAGAGTTCATTATTGGAAAGGTGTTTACGTAAATGGCACTGTTGTTAAAGTTGGGTATGGTCATGACTGGAAGAAATATCAAGGCGGTTCACCTGTTCCACCTACACCATCTGGTAAAACTCCTAAGCGTGATCACTTTCCTTGGGCTGTAGCATGGACTCATTGGTCAAATTTTAAACGTTAAAGGAAAGGTGTTATAATAAAGTTATGGGTGATGAAGAATTGACAAAATTCCTAGATGGAGTGCAAGAGAAACTTGGAAAAGAAAATTCAGCCTTAATTGCAGATGATCTTGGAATATTGATCAGCAGTAACGCTGAAACTCAAAAGGCTCTAAAAGATAGAGATGCCAAAATTGAGAAACTACGTGAACGCAACGAGAAGTTAATTCTCGCAAACGGTAATCTATTGAAACAGATACCAGCGGAAGGAAGTGAACCTGTTAATCGTGAAGAAAGAAGCGAAAAGAAAGCTATCTCCTTTAACGAAATCTTCGATACTCATGGTAATTTCTTAAAATAAAGGAGTATTATGAATCCTAGTGCAGGACTTGTAACCGCTCTCAACAAAATGCGTGAGATGTCGGTTAGCTCTGGTGATATTTACCACCAGTACTTCCCTGTTGTCGATGCTAATACTAACATCGGCGAATGGGGTGCGCCAATCTTTGGCTCAAACTATCAGGCTGTTCAAGAATCATTCTTCGGTCTCTTGAAACAGATTGCCTATGTTGCAACTGTAACTCGTCTATTTGACAATCCACTCTCTCAACTTGAAGGCGAAAACATTCCTCTCGGTTGGGCTGGTGAAGAAACTTACATTAACCCAGTTAAAGGTCGCCAATTCGATGTCAACGACTTTGCTGGTATTCTTCAGAAGTACGAAGCTGATGTCAAGGTTCAATACCTCAATGTCAACATGGATATTCAATATCCTGTAACTTTGACACGTGATAAGATTCGTCAAGCTTTCACTTCTTGGCGTGATCTCGAGGAGTTCATTAACGGTATTGTTAATGCACTATACAACGGTGCATATATTAATATGTTCCAATATACGAAAGATCTAGTCTCGGCTGCCTTCTCTGCTAACAAAGCTGCTTACATCAAGGTCAGTGCTGTTACCAATGAAGCTACCGGTAAAGCTATGATCAAGAAGCTGCGTGAACTCTACACCTTATTCCAGATGCCATCTAGCTCTTATAACTCTTGGGCTAAGGTTGGCGGTGGTGGTCGTCCTATTACGACTTGGTGTGCGCCTGAAGATATTGTTCTTATCATTCGTGCCGATATTATGGCTGCCGTTGATGTCGATGTCTTGGCTGCTGCATTCAACATGGATAAGGCTGACTTCATTGGTCGTGTCATTACTGTTGATAACTTTGATACCTATAGTGATGATGGTGTTAAGATCTACGATGGTTCGAACATCTATGGTATCATCTGCGATAAAGCATGGTTCAAGATTAAGCAACAGGATATGGCACTTGATATGTGGTTCAATCCTAACAACCGTAGCTGGCAATACTACCTCAACGTTGTCAAGATGTACAACTATTCCCTCTTTGCAAATGGTGTTGTAATTGCGATTGATGATCCAGATGTTCCAGCAACTGCTGTAACTGCTGATCCAGATACGGTCACTGTTACTGCCGGTAAGAAGGTAACTTCTCATGTTACCCTCACTCCAGTTAACTCCACTGCTACCCTCAGTGCTTCCTCAAGTGCTACGACTTACGCTACTGTCGAAGTTTCTGGCAGCGATGTAATTATCACTGGTAAAGCTGCTGGCTCTGCTACTATCACTGTTACTGCAACTGATCAAGATGGTACGACTACTCATACCGATACGATTTCTGTAACGGTTGAAGCTGCTAGCTAATAGAAAGGATGAAATCGA
>CALELS010000023.1 GCA_937902735.1 uncultured Caryophanales bacterium | reverse complement strand
TCGATTCTTATCCTTTTCAGATAGTATTCCGTTTATTTTTAATAAACCTTTAATTTGGAAGCTTGTTTTAATAGCGTTATCCAAACCCTGAAGGACGGAATCGTTGATTTTAATTGTCTTTAAAAGTGCGGCATGGTCACTAATAGCACCACTCCCACCAAAGACATCGTTTATTCCATAGAACCTACGAAGATGAATAACGGATTCATATGGAAGCGTGAAACCTTTTTTATCAGAAAAATAAAAGCGGAGGTACATTGCTCCACTCTCATCTTTAAGAACCTCTACCGAGTTTGGCTTTAAGGGCCATAGCTCTTTGAGTTCATAGGTTTCATAATCGTAAACTGGGTAAATAAATGCATTGTTGTTTAAGTAAAGAAGAGTCACAACTCGATAGATAAAATCATAAGGCGACATTAAAGGGTTTGGTTGGAACTTGAGTAAATAACTTAAGTTACCATTCTTTTCTTGCACCGTTTTATCATCTTGAGTTTTGACATATCTTGGCTTTAGCTTTGCTGCATGAGTAGCAATTCGATCAATGCAGATCTTTACCACATCTGACATGTTGATATTGTTTCCAAAGTCTTGAAAGATATCTAATGTCGATTTAAAGACTCGAGCATCATAGTTAACAGGAGCCACTACTTTTTTCTTGCGTTTAAAAATGTCAAAGAATGCCATAGCTACCTCCTAACTAATTAAATTCTCGTAGTCTGTCTTGTATCGAGTAAGGACGGCATAGGCGATAATCAACGCCACGCATCCATCGATTCTTTTTAATTTGCTGTTTAGCTTGCTAGGTTGAATGTTTCCATTAACGTCAACTTTAGCTTGCGTATTTGCTATATTCCATTTAAGGATTGGGTTATTGTCATAAATGACTAGTTTGTTTTTAAGGTCACCTTCTAGCTGTTTCATAGGTTCAGATAAGGTGTAAACACCTTGCCTTACTTTTTCCATTGTGAATCCAGCATCTTCCATCTCTTTAACCCAGTAAAGCGAACCCCATGGGTCGTAGCCAATAAAAATCGGTCTAATGCCATATTCTCTCACCAT
>CALELS010000022.1 GCA_937902735.1 uncultured Caryophanales bacterium | reverse complement strand
AGTGAACGGCGGCCGTAACTATAACGGTCCTAAGGTAGCGAAATTCCTTGTCAGGCAAGTTCTGACGCGCACGAATGGTATAATAATCTGGGCGCTGTCTCGACAGCAGACTCGGTGAAATCTTAATACCTGTGAAGATGCAGGTTACCCGCGACTAGACGGAAAGACCCCATGGAGCTTTACTATAACTTAATATTGATTATCTGTAATTCATGCACAGGATAGGTAGGAGACTTTGAGACCGGGGCTTTGGCTTCGGAGGAGTCGACCTTGGGATACTACTCTTGAATTATGGATAGTCTAACTTACGACCTCACCGGTTGGAGGACAGTGTTAGGCGGGTAGTTTGACTGGGGCGGTCGCCTCCCAAAATGTAACGGAGGCGCCCCAAGGTACCCTCAGTACGGTTGGAAATCGTATTTCGAGTGCAAAGGCATAAGGGTGCTTGACTGCGAGACAAACAAGTCGAGCAGGGACGAAAGTCGGGCTTAGTGATCCGGCGATTCCGCGTGGAAGGGCCGTCGCTCAACGGATAAAAGCTACCCTGGGGATAACAGGCTGATCTGATCCAAGAGTTCACATCGACGATCAGGTTTGGCACCTCGATGTCGGCTCATCACATCCTGGAGGGGAAGTACCTTCCAAGGGTTGGGCTGTTCGCCCATTAAAGTGGTACGCGAGCTGGGTTCAAAACGTCGTGAGACAGTTTGGTCCCTATCTGTCGTGGGCGTAGGAAGTTTGAGTGGATCTGTCCTTAGTACGAGAGGACCGGGATGGACGTTGCAATGGTCTGTCGGTTGTCACGCCAGTGGCATGGCCGAGTAGCTACCAACGGAATGGATAAACGCTGAAAGCATCTAAGCGTGAAGCCAGCCACAAGATGAGACTTCCCATTCGCAAGAAGTAAGACCCCCGCAATGTTAGCGGGTTGATAGGTCAGAGATGTAAGTGCAGCGATGCATTCAGTCGACTGATACTAATAGATCGAGGACTTAATTTCATAAAATTTTAAGATTAATCGAAAAATTCAAAAGTAAAATAAAGGGTAACGTAATTATTTTGGAACATGAATCGTTAATATCTAGTTTTCAGAGAACAATAGTAGTAAAATGTCTCTCAGAAAAAAGTCTGGTAGCGATGGCGCGGTGGACACACCTGTTCCCATCCCGAACACAGAAGTTAAGCACCGTAGTGGCGAAGGTATCTGAGCAATCAGGGAGAATAGCGAGCCGCCGGGCTTTTTTCTTTATTTAAGAAAAATATAAATAATGTATACTATACGTATGGACATCAAAATTATTTATTTAAGAAGTGAAATATCTTCCTCAAATCCTTTCACGGATTTACAAAAACAAACATTTCAAAACTATTTAGCTAAAGAAGAAAGAATTAAAGTGTCTGATCAAGGAACGCCATTTTTCTTTATTGAATCTGGTGGCACTGAAGAATTGTTTAGACGCATTTATAAGGACTATAAACCACCTTATTATTTAATTGCAACAGATGCTAATAATTCGCTTCCAGCAGCCCTTGAAATAGCCTCATTTTTAAGAAAGAATAATTTAGAATATAGAATCATTCATGAGCAATTGAGCCGACTTCCTATATCTTTATTGGAAAAAATTGATAGTAATGAAGTTCATTTAGAATCTCTTAAAGAGAGAAAACAATTTTTAAAAGGGGAACGTCTTGGAGTTGTTGGAATGCCATCTGATTGGCTTATTTCTAGTGATGTAAATTATCAAAAAGCTAAAGATACTTTTGGGGTTGAATTAATCAATATTTCATTTGACGAATTCCATCATGAAATTTTAGAAGAACACAAATTTGAGGTTGATTATAAAGAACTTCTAAATCATGTTAATTCCGTAATTAAACAAAAAGATATTGATGATGCACTTCAGATTTATGGTGCGCTTAAATATTTAATCGAGAAATATAAATTAAATGGACTTACCGTTCGTTGTTTTGACTTATTGAGCACAGTCAAATCAACTTCCTGCTTAGCGCTTGCCCTTTTAAATAAAGAAGGAATAACTGCAACTTGTGAAGGTGATATTCCCGCAATGCTTAGCATGCACATAATCATGAAACAATTTGGACAATCTTCTTTCCAAGCGAATCCTTCATATATTAAGGAAGAAGAGAACTACCTTTATTTAGCACATTGTACTCTTCCACTTGATATGGTTTCTTCATATCGTTTCGATACACATTATGAAAGCGGAATCGGTTTAGGTATTAAAGGCGAACTTCTTCCAAAAGAAATTACAATCTTTAAATTATCTTCAAATTTAGAAGAATATTTGTGTCTTGAAGGTAATATTGAAAATAATTTAGATATCAAATCACTTTGTAGATCTCAAATTAAAGTTCATGTTTCAACAGAAATTAAAAACATCAAGGCTAAACCATGTGGCAACCATCTAATTGTCTTTTATGGTCATCATAAGGACGAGCTTAAGAAGGTTTTGTAACTAATTTTGACATTTTGTTTATTTATATGTTATATTAGCGTCGCTAATATTGAGGAATAATATGGCTTTAAGTAAAGTAAACGAATACGGTTCAATCAATATCTCCAATAGTGCCCTTGCTAGTGTTGCAGGTGATTCTGCAAGTGAGTGCTATGGCGTTGTTGGAATTGCTAAAAAAGGTGATTTAAAATCTAAAATTGTTCGTATTTTAAAACCTCATGAATTTGATAATGGCGTAAGCATTTCAAAAGGTAAAAAAAGCTATATTATTTCAATATATCTAGTTGTAGCTTCAAAAGTTAAAATTACTGAGATTCTTTCAGAAGTACAAAAGAAAGTTAAATATGATGTTGAACGTTATTTCAAAATCTCATTAGAAGAAGTTAACGTTTTTGCAGCGGATATTAAATAGTTATGAGAACACTTAATGCTGAAACATTGAAAAACATGCTCATTTCTGGAGCTAACAACTTATACAATAAGTATCCAGAAATTGATGCTTTAAATGTTTTCCCTGTCCCTGATGGTGACACTGGAATGAACATGAATTTAACCATGTCCAGTGGTGCTAAAGAAATAATTAATCGTAATGATGATAATGCTCATACAATAGCTTCAAGTTTTTCAAAAGGTTTATTAATGGGCGCTAGAGGTAACTCTGGTGTTATTACATCCCAAATCTTTAGAGGCTTTGCTTTATCACTTGAAAACAAAAGAGAATTAACTGTTATTGATTTTGCTGATGCCTTCGTAAATGGCTCACAAGTCGCCTATAAAGCAGTTATGAGACCTGTTGAAGGTACTATTTTAACTGTTATTCGTGAATCATCTTCCATGCTTAATGAAAAAGTTAAGCCAGATATGACTATCGAAAAAGCGATGGATATCCTTCTTAGTGAAGCTAAAGCATCTTTAAAGAGAACTCCTGACCTTCTTCCTGTTTTAAAAGAAGTAGGAGTTGTAGACTCTGGTGGTGCTGGTTTAGTTACTATCTTTGAAGGTATGAGAAGCGCTCTCCATGATGCGTTTATCGAAAAAATCGGTGTTACATCAATGGATGAAAAGCCTGCAATTAAAGGTAATGTTCAATCCCAGATTGAAGCTGAAGATGCGTTTGGATATTGTACTGAATTCATCATGCGTTTAGGACCAACTGATGAAAAGAAGGTATTCAATGAGAATAGATTTAAATCAGTTCTTGGTTCTAGAGGTAATTCCATTGTCGTTGTTCGTGATGATGATATTGTAAAAGTTCATATTCATACATTAACTCCAGGTGATATTTTGTCATACGCTCAAAACTATGGTGAATTTGTTACTTTAAAGATTGAAAATATGACAGAGCAACACACTAAATTAAAACAAGGTGTTGATAGTGAACAAGAGCCTCAAAAAGAAGAAACCCCAGTGGGTCCTAAAAAAGACTTCGCAATGCTAGCAATATCTGCTGGTATAGGAATTGATGAATTATTCAAAGAACTTGGTGTTGATGAAATTGTTAGTGGTGGGCAAACAATGAATCCATCCACTGAGGATATTGTTTCAAAAATTAGAAAATTAAATGCAAAAAATGTTTTTGTATTCCCAAATAACTCCAACATTATTCTTGCTGCTACTCAAGCTAAAGACGTAATTTCTGGTGAATGTAATGTTGAAATTATTCCTTCAAAGACTATTCCTCAAGGCATAAATGCAGTGTCAGTTTATAATCCCGATGCTTCTCTTGAGGAAAACATTGAAGAAATGAATGATGCTATTGCTAGAATTAAATCTGGTTCAGTTACAAACGCTATTAAAGATACATCCATTGATGGAGTCGAAATTAAGAAAGATCAATATATGTCAATATTTGGTAAGACCATCATTGATTGTAAAGAAGATAAGATTGACGCTCTTTATAAATTATTAGAAAAAATGGTTGATGAAGATTCATATCTTTTAACTCTTCTAATTGGTGAAGGTGTCACAAAAGAAGAAACAGAAAGAATTAAAAAACACATTGAGGAAACATATCCTGATCTAGAAACTGAAATTAGAGAAGGCGATCAACCTGTATATTTCTTCCTCTTAGGGGTTGAATGATAATTTGATATAGAAATAATCCCTTATTCAAAAAGGGATTTTTTAATTATTACTGAATAACATATAATGTAATCAAGGAAGTAATTATGAAATTAAACAAAATTTTGCCTTTAGGCTTATTATCCATTGCTTTACTTGGCGGTTGTTTTTCAACTATGACTCCAAGTGATGAAAAATGCTCCATGGATGCTATGCATTATCAATATAGTGATGAGGTTCACTGGTTAGTGCCAAATCCTGGAGAAGATTGTTATGTCGAAGAAATTGGTGGTTATCATCAATTCGGAGAAGAGATCGTTGATTATGAAGGTGATGATGAACATGAAAAAAGATCACATGTGACTTGTGAGATTTGTGGTTATAGAAAAGATTTGATCACTCCAACACGTGGAAGTGAGTGCTTAAAACATATGACTTTCAGAACATCAAGCGATGGTACACATTACATTATCGAATCCTATGAATATTTCAAAAATGATTATAAAAAAGAAGTTTATTTCCCAACTACTTATAACAATAAACCAGTTAAAGGCATTGATAATCTAGATGGTCAATGGTTAAGTAATAGCTATAAAGTGATAATTCCTGATACATACGAATATTTAGGTCAATATTTCTTATATGATGTGTCTACAAAAGGGTTTGTATTTATTCCACAAAGCGTTAATCAAATAGCTAATGGAGCACTTTCAAATTATCTAGGTGTAATTTACACTGATTATTTAAATGAAGTGGTTTCTGATGGGTTATTTGATTCTGTTTCATATCAAAATATGTCAAAAGTTTGCTATAACGTGACCAAAGATTATGAACCAGTTGTTATTGAAGGAATTGAATACAAACTTAATAAAAATTCACACAAAGCGATGATTGTTGATATTGTTTCTAATGATATCGTTACAATACCTAATTCAGTTACATACGAAGGCTATCAAGGAACATATGTTGTTAATGAAGTCTTTAATGGTGCTGGTTATAAATCTGTGATAAATGGTAATTTATCAGATACCTCTTTAGAAAGAGTTGGTCCATATGCTTTTTATAACGCTACTATTTCCGGAGAACTTAAGTTCCCATCAACGATGAAATACGTTGAGGAATATGCGTTCTGCTACGCTAAGTTAGCCAGAGCAAATTTTAATAATGGAATTCTATCAATATCTGATTATGCTTTTTATAAATCAACAGCAAATGAAGTCATTCTACCCGAATCTTTAATTTCAATTGGAAAACAAGCTTTTGATGATACATATGTATATGAGGTCGAACTACCAATTGATTTAGAAGAAATAGGAAATTGGGCTTTTGGTGTCGCAACAAATGTCACATACAATTGTGATGCACTTTATGTTATAGATTGGTGCTCTCCATTTAGAGAAATTCAAGTATTATTATTCACTGATACAGTTTCTTATGTACCTGCTTATTTATGCGCCAATGCATATTCTTTGAATCATGTAAGATTTAAAGACACTATCCAATCTATTGGTGCATACGCATTCTATTCTTGTAAAGAATTAAAGAATATTACACTTCCAGAAAACTTACTTGGTATTCATGTGAGTGCTTTTCATGGTAGTGGTATTACTGGAGTAATTGCCCTGCCATCATCTCTCACTTTAATTGATACAAACGCTTTCTGTAACTGTGGAAATATTGATAATTTCACATTTGAAGGCACTATCGATGAATTAAAACATATTGTTAAAGATAACTGGAATCAAGATAATACCGGTTGGAATCGTTATATTCCAACGCAGTGTAAAGATGGTTCAACAACTACCAGAGATTAATAAATATTGTTTATTAATATTAAGTTTTGATAAAATAGAAAACGGAGATTTTTAATATGGTCAAATTAGTAATTGATATGATGGGTGGCGATAATGGTTCTAAAGCCACCATTGAAGCAGTTGAATTATTCCTTAAGGAAATTTCAGACTGTGAACTTATTCTTGTCGGTGATGAGAAAGAACTCGAACCTTTAAAAGGAAAAGCAACAATTATTCCATCAACTCAAATAGTTCCAATGGAATCAACTGTTATGCAAGCAATGAAGATGAGAGATTCTTCAATGTATAAAGCAGTTAACGCAGTACTTTCAGAAAAAGCTGATGGTATTGTTTCATGTGGATCAACCGGGGCATTCCTCTCCTTAACATCCTTAATCGTTAAGAAGATCGAAGGAATCCTTCGTCCAGCTTTAGTTACACCATTCCCAACTAAGATTAAAGATAAACACGTTGTTCTTCTTGATGTTGGTGCTTCAAACGATAATAGCCCACAAGAACTCGTTCAATTTGCCAAAATGGGTGAAGCCTACTATAAAGCCGTCTATGGTAAATTTGAACCAGATGTATATTTAATTTCTAATGGTGTTGAAGAAGGTAAAGGTTCACCTTTAATGAAAGAAACATATGCTCTTTTAAAAGAAGGAGATCCATGTTTCAAAGGTTATGTTGAAGGACGTGATGTCTTTGAAGGACATGCTGATGTCGTTGTCTTTGATGGTTTCACTGGAAATGTTTTCTTAAAGACCGCCGAAGGTGTTGCCAAGATGATGGCAGGATTCATGAAAGATGCCTTTACATATAACGCGGCTTGCAAAATCGGTTATGTCTTTGCCAAGAAAGGCGTTAATGACTTTAGAGCCAAAATGGACTACAAAAAAGTTGGTGGAGCACTTCTTTTAGGTGTTAACACAATTGCTGTTAAAGCTCATGGTAACTCCACTGGTGATTCATTCTGTGCTTCTATGAAGATTGCATATCGACTTGCCAAAAATGGTGTCGTTGATCGTATTAAAGAAAATTTATAATTTATGGAGAATGTTGAAGGTTTATTAAAAACTTTAAATATTAAACCTCATGATATTGAGGTGTTTGAAACTGCCTTCACACATCCATCATATAACGCTGATGCTAATACAAAGCATCATGACTATGAAAGACTAGAATTTTTAGGTGATAGTTATTTAGATACTGTTGTTGCAGAACTTTCATATAAGGCTCATCCAGAAATGGGACAAGGTTTAATGACTAAACTTAGAAGTTCTCTTGTACAAACTAAGTCGCTTGCTAATTACGCTCGAAAACTACATTTTGAAAAATATGTTAGAGTAGGAAATTCTTTTTCTACTGAAATAATAAAATCTGATTCTCTTCTAGAAGATGTTTTTGAAGCTTTTATTGGAGCAATGTATTTAGATCAAGGGCTTCTAAGCACAAGAAAGTTCATTATTTCTTTATTCTATAAAGATATTCAAAGTTGTACTGTAGAAAATCTAACTGATTACAAATCAAAACTACAAGAAGCAGTTCAAGCCGAACATCGTGAATCAGTTGTCTACAGAACCATCAAAGAAGAAGGACCTTCTCATGACAAAAGATTCACTATTCAAGTATTGTTTGACAATATTGTGATGGGCGTAGGGGTCGGTTCAACCAAAAAAGAAGCTGAACAAGCAGCAGCTAGAGCTGCTCTTGAAAAAAGAGCGTTGAAATAAAATGGGATTATTTAAGTTTTTAAAAGAGAAATTTTCTCGCAAGAAAAAAGATGAAGAAGTAAAACAAAATACAGAAACTTACGTTAAAGGACTTGAAAAGTCACGTAAGAATTTTGCTTCTAAACTTGATAATCTTTCAAAACGTTATAAACAAGTAAACGAAGAATACTTTGAAGAACTCGAGCAAATCTTAATTGAAGCAGATGTAGGAGTTTCTTTAACCTTAAGAATCATTGACGAAGCATTAAGTGAATCTAAGGCTCAAAACATATCAGAACCTAAGCAAATTAATGAACTTGTGGTGGATAAAATGTTTTTAGGCTATGCCACAAAAGGTGGAAATATCGTTAACGAAATTCAGTTTAGAGAAGATGGGCCAACTGTTCTTCTTGTCATGGGAGTTAACGGGGTTGGTAAAACCACTTCAATTGCTAAACTTGCATATCGTTACATATCTCAAGGAAAAAAAGTAATGTTATGCGCTGCTGATACATTTAGGGCAGGCGCAATTGAACAACTATCTATCTGGGCAGAGAGACTTTATTGTGATATTGTTACAGGAAAAGTTGATTCTGATCCAGCAAGTGTTGCCTTTGAAGGCGCAAAAAGAGCCAAGGAACAAAACGTTGACTTATTAATCGTTGATACTGCTGGAAGACTTCAAAACAAAGTTAATTTAATGAATGAACTTGCTAAGATTTCTCGTGTTATTTCTAAAGAAATTCCTACTGCACCTCACGAGGCATTATTAGTAATTGATGCAACTACAGGACAAAACGGTGTCATTCAAGCAAAACAATTTACTGAGTGCGTTAAACTAACAGGTATTGTTATTACTAAGATGGATGGTACTTCAAAAGGTGGCATTATCCTAGCAATTAGAGACGAACTTGGAATTCCTGTTAGATTTATTGGTCTAGGTGAAAAAATGACCGATTTAGAAGAATTTGATCTTGATAAATATTTATATGGTTTATGCCTTGGAGATGAACAATGAAGAATTCATTAGACGAGACATTACGTAATAATAAATTGTTTGAGATTTATGGAAGATTACTTACAAATTCTCAACAAGAAATCATGACTGATTATTATCAAAACAATTTATCTCTTTCCGAAATTGCTGACTTAAGGAAATCTTCTCGTGCAGCAATTTCTGATGCGATAAATAAATCCGTTGAAAAATTGAACAAATACGAAAAAGAGTTGAGAATATGTGCTTTATTTGATGAAGAACTTAAAATTTCTCCTGATAAAAAAGAATATATTGAACACCTTTTAGAAAGGATTAAAGATGGCATTTGAATCACTAAGTGAACGTTTCCAAAGAGCACTTAAATCTATCCGTGGACAATCTCGTTTAACTGAGAAAAACATGGATGATATGCTTAAAGAAGTTAGAATCGCATTACTTGAAGCTGATGTGAATTTTAAAGTCGTTAAAGAATTCATTGAACAAATTAAACAAAAAGCAATTGGTGAACAAGTATATTTAAAACTTAATCCTTCTCAAATGGTTGTTAAAATCGTTCATGATGAATTAGTAACTTTACTTGGCTCAACTGATAGTGAGATTCATTATCAAAACAATCGTCCAACAGTCATTATGCTTGTTGGTTTACAAGGTACTGGTAAAACCACATCAGCTGGTAAACTTGCAAATTTAATGAAAAGAAAACTTGCAAAAAAAGTACTTCTGGCTGCTGGTGACGTTTATCGTCCTGCCGCTATTGAACAATTAAAACAAATTGGCGAAAAGATTGATGTTGAAGTATTTTCAATGGGAACAGATGTTTCTCCTGTTGAAATTGCTAAGAAAGCAAAAGATAAAGCATTCAATGAACATTATGATGTTTTAATTGTTGATACTGCTGGTCGTCTTCAAATTGATGAACCATTAATGAAAGAACTTAATGATATTTCAAAAGAAATTAGCCCTGATGAAGTTTTACTTCTTGTCGATGCAATGAGTGGACAAGACGCAATTAATGTTGCTAATGCATTCAATGAACAACTTAAATTAACTGGTGTCATCATGTCAAAGCTTGATGGAGATGCTCGTGGTGGTAGTGCCCTTTCAATTAAGCATTTGACTGGACTTCCTATCAAATTTGCTGGTGTTGGCGAGAAATTAACCGACTTAGATGTTTTCCATCCAGATCGTATGGCGGACCGTATTCTTGGAATGGGCGATGTGGTTTCGCTCGTTGAGAAAGTCCAAGAAGAAATGGATGAAAAAGAAGCAAGAAGAGATGCTGAAAAGATGATGAAGGGCGACTTCACTCTTGAAGACATGCTTGCTCAACTTAAAAAGATTCAAAAAATGGGTTCAATTTCATCGTTGATGAAGATGATTCCCGGAATGCCATCTATTAGTGAAGATCAAAGAATACAAGCCGAAAAAGAAATGAAAAATGTTGAGTGTATTGTTAATTCAATGACTCCCGAGGAAAGAAGACATCCTGAAATATTAAAAAATTCACGTAAAGTTAGAATTGCTAAAGGTTCAGGAAAAACCAATGCTGATATCAATCGTGTTTTAAAGAAATACGATCAAATGAAGTTAGCAATGAAGCAGCTTAATCAATATAAAAAATCCGGACGTGTTCCACCAGGAATGAACGGATTTGGTTTTTAAAGAAAAAGGTCGCTTGACCTATTTTCTTATTTGATAAACTTTTGCCCTTTTCGAAGTGCGTCTTTCATCCATTTTGGATTATCATCGCCATCTTCAATTTCCTTTAATAATTTTCTATCTTGTTTACTAAATTCAATTTTGTCAAATAAATCAGGACGATACTTTTTTGTTAATCGAAGGGACTCTTTGCGGCGAAATTTCTCAATTGCAGTATGGTTACCAGTATATAAAATGTCTGGAACAATCTTCCCTTCAAATTCTTTTGGTTCAGTAAATTGAGGATACTCAAGTGTATCATTTGTGAATGTTTCTTCGCTTAAAGACTCGCATGATATTGCTCCATCTAATAAACGAATGATTGAATCTGATATAGCCATTGATGCTACTTCGCCACCAGTAAGAATGTAATCACCAATTGAAATCATCTCATCAAAATAGTTATTAACTCTCTCGTCGATTCCTTCGTAATGGCCACATAAGATAACTACATCATCTAACTTCGATAATTCTATAGCTTTCTTTTGATTAAATGTTTTACCTCTAGGTGAAAGAATAATCTTATGAGTATCTTCATTAGAGTTAACTCTTAATGCATCAACAATTGGTTGGCACTTCATGATAAGACCTGCTCCTCCTCCAATTGGTGGAGTATCAACACGTCCATATTTATCTTTTGTGTAGTCTCTAATGTTTACAACTTTAACTTCAACAACACCCTTTGCAATTGCGCGTTTAATAATAGAGTTAGTTAAAAACCCTTCAAACATTTCTGGAAATAGAGTTAAGATTGTTATTCTCATAATAAACCGTCGATATAATTAACAATTATCTTTTTGTTTTCTAAATTAACTTCTTTGATAAAAGCTTTTACAAATGGGATTAAGACATCCTTTTCACTCTCACGGCTTACTCTTAAAGTTTGATAAGAAGTATATTCTTCGACTTTTTTGACTTTTCCAATATATATTTCGTTATCAAAAAATACATCAAGTCCAATTAAGTCTGAAAAGTAATACATATCTTTTTTAAGATTCTTTTCATCTTTAACTACTAATAATTCGTAATGAAGATATTTTTCGACTTCTTCAATTGAATTAAATTCATTAAAAATAAGGTTATCGCAATTCCCGTTTGTTTTGTGAGATTTAATAGTGACTTCTTTCATCTCACCATCTTTAGATAAGAAAAGGTGATTCCCCTTTTTAAAACGAGAATCACGAAAATGAGTAGTTGGATATACTTTAACTTCACCTTTAAGACCAATGGTTTTAATTAAGGTTCCGACAAGTAAATATTCCATTATTTTGTTTCTTCGTCAAAAGATTCAAATTTAAGACGAATATGTTTTCCTTCGCTTTTACCAGCAACTGAAACAACTTCTCTAAGTGCGTTAGCAACGTTACCTTTACGACCAATGAGTCTAGCGGTATCTTCGCTTTCAGCAACAATTAATAAAGTAATTTCATCTGGATTATCACTTGGTAATTCTCTTACCATAAGTGCTTCAGGATTAATAAGGAATGGATCAACAATAGTATGAATGATCTTTTCGAATTCCATTATTTTGCTTCCTTTTTGCTTTTAGCGTACTTTTCCATGATTCCTTTACGGGAGAATAAAGTACGGATAGATTCACTTGGTTGTGCACCTTTCTTTAGCCAACTTAAAGCGAGTTCTTCGTTGATTTCGGCGTTTTCTTCGCCTTTGGCTGGATCATAGAAACCAATTTGTTCAATGTAACGTCCATCACGTGCAAATCTGCTATCTGCAACGACAACACGATAAATTGAAGTTTTATGACGGCCAATTCTTGTTAATCTAATTTTTACTGACATTTTTCAAATCTCCTTTTTGCCTTATATATAATATAAATAGATAAAATATGTGTCAAGCATTTTTACTTTACACTAGTCATAATATTTGTCATTTATTTTCATTTGCTATATAAATATAGCGTTAATCATTTAGGAGGTAGAGATTATGTATCGTAAAAATGCATGGCGAAAATATAAAGATAAAAAAGTAATATTTGATTTCGCTGAAGGCTATAAAGAATTTTTATCTTATGCCAAAACAGAACGTATGGCAGTTCAAGAAGCAAAAATGATGCTCCTTGATAACGGATTTGTTGATGGAGAAAAAGTTAAAACTTTAAAGAAAGGCGATAGAGTTTTCTTTATTAACAAGAATAAAAACGTCGCAGCCTTTATTATTGGTAAAAAACCATTGAAAGATGGTCTTAAGATATTGGGTGCTCATATCGATTCACCTCGTTTAGATATAAAGGAAAATCCACTTTATGAGAATCATGATTTAGTTTTAGCAGACACTCATTATTATGGTGGAATTAAGAAATATCAATGGGTTACTTATCCACTTGCTTTACATGGTGTTTTTGTCAAAAAGAGTGGAGATGTGGTGGAAATTCACATCGGTGATGAACCAAATGATCCTGTTTTTGGTATCACAGATTTACTCATTCATTTAGCTAAAGACCAAATGGCAAAAACTGCTGAAAAAGTTATCGAAGGAGAAAATCTTGATATCTCATTTGGTAACATTCCAAGCAACGAAGTCGATGGTACAGTAAAAGAAAACATTTTGAATATTCTCAAACAAAAATATGATATTGAAGAAGAAGACTTCATCTCAGCAGAAATTGAAGCAGTTCCAGCTGGTAAGGCTCGAGATTATGGCCTAGATAGAAGCATGATTGCTGGATACGGACATGATGACCGTTCATGTGCTTATACTTCATTAAAGGCTTTAATCGACTCTAAAAATGTTGAATATACAGCAGTTTGTTTACTAGTTGATAAAGAAGAAATTGGTTCTGTTGGCGCAAGCGGTGCTGAATCACTTTTCTTTGAAAATTTAATTGCAAAATTAGCTGAAAAAGTTGGTGATAGTCATCCTTTATACACTGCTAGAATTGCTCTTGAAAATTCAAAGACGATTTCGAGCGATGTCTCAGCAGCCTATGATCCACTATATCCAAGTGTTCTTGAAGAGAAAAACTGTGCCTATTTTGGCTATGGTATTGTCTTTAATAAATATACAGGAGCTCGTGGAAAGAGCGGTTCAAATGATACCAATCCTGAATATTATGCGTATATTAGAAAAATCATGGATGAATCCAATGTTTGCTGGCAAAATAGTGAACTTGGCAAAGTTGATCAAGGTGGTGGTGGCACTATCGCCTATATTATGGGCAACTACAACATGAACGTTATCGATGCAGGCATTCCTGTACACAATATGCATGCTCCAATGGAAATTGTTTCAAAAGTTGACGTTTATGAAGCATATTTAGCCTACAAAGCATTTATTGCTTTCAAAGAATAAAAAAGATTTGCTTAATAAAAACATATTTGTTAATATCTTTTTTGCGCGTTTTCTAAACACGATGCGGACGTCCCGCTTTCAAGTCATATGATATGAACGCCCTAAGAAGAATTTTGTTAAGAAGGAGGAATGAAACATGAATACAAACATTGTTAAAGAAATTACTGAACGTCAAATCAAAAAAGATGTCCCTGAATTCAAAAGTGGTGACACAGTAAAAGTTTATGTTCGTATTATCGAGAACAAGAAAGAACGTCTTCAAGTTTTCCAAGGCGTAGTTATGCAACGCCGCGGCTCCGGTGTCAGTGAAACCTTCACAGTTAGAAAAATCTCTTCTGGTGTTGGTGTTGAAAGAACTTTCCCAGTTAACTCTCCAGCAATTATGAAAATTGAAAGAGTTAAAAGAGGTAAAGTTAGAAGAAGTAGAATTAATTACCTTCGCAATCTCTCTGGCAAAGCTGCAAGAATTAAAGAAATTCTTAAATAAGAATTACCCACCAGGACGGTGGGTTTTCTTTTAGCGATTCAATCGCTACAATTGATATTTAAAAGTTAAATATTTATAATAATGTCTGCTTATGGAGACATTAAAAACTAAAAAGATAGATATCAAAGGAATATTCGAATTAGTGTTCGTTATTTTATCTACTCTTTTTTCAGTTGCTTCGATTGCAATTTCAAGCACAATTATCTTTCATAACAATTATTACGAATTCTTTTGGGTCAATGGACAAAGCATGTACCCAACTTTAAATAAAAATGCAAAAAAATCTGATGGTCGTCTAATCGGAATTAGAGATGTAGATGCTGAAGGCAATTATGATGTTGATTATGGATATATGGATAAACATGAATCAGTGATCAATAACATCAAGAGATTCGATATTATTGTTTGTCATCAAATAGGAAGTGAAAAAGATATTATTAAGAGAGTCATTGCTCTTCCTGGTGAGGAGTTTTATATCGTTTCATCTAATAACAAAGAAGCCGATGGCGATAATGGAAATCTCTACGTAAAGAACAAAGACACCAACGAATTTGAGTATGTTGCACAAGATTTTATAAGTGTTGAATTATTACGTGCTGGTAACTACATGATCACTGGTGGAAACGAAAAATATAATACCGGTTATGAATTAGATAAAGATGAATATTTCGTTATGGGTGATAATCGTCTTCCAGATTGTTCAAGTGATTCTAGAGGTTACCCAAAAGGGATATTAAAAAGTAATATCAAAGGTGTCGCTATTGGACTTGAAGGTACTTGTAGTGTTATTAGAGGAAGCGATAACAAACTTAAATCTGCATACATTAAAAGATATTGGCCAACTAGATTTTAAATATGGAAAAAGCAATACATTGGTTTCCGGGCCATATGAAGAAAGCCCAAAATGAAATTGATGCGAAGCTCAAAATAGTCGATTGCGTTATTGAATTATTAGATGCTCGCATTCCTTTTTCTTCACGAAATGAAACCTTGTATAAGATGAGCGAAAATAAAGAAAGACTCATCGTTTTAACAAAAAAAGATTTAGCCGATCCATTAATCTCATTAGATTGGGTTAAATATTATCAATCTTTGGGATTTAAGGCAGTTCTTGCGGATTTAAATGATCCTAAAGATATCAAACAAATAGTTCTTCTTGCTTCAAAATGTGGCGATAAAAAACACGAAAAAGAAATTAAAAGAGGTCTTAAACCATCGCCTGTAAGAGCAATGATTATTGGTATACCTAATGTTGGTAAATCAACCTTAATAAATAAAGTTGCAAATCGAAAAGCTGCCAGTGTGCAAAATAAACCAGGACACACTAAAGCTCAACAATGGATTAAAGTTAATAAAGATTTTGAACTACTCGATACTCCCGGAATTCTTCAATCATCATTCGAAGACAAAAATAAGGCGATTAATCTCGCTTTATGTGGTTCGATTAATCAAGATATCCTTCCAACAACTTTCCTCGCTAATACCTTGCTAGATTTTTTATCTATTAACTATCCATCTTATCTGTTAAAACGATATGATCTAGAAGTAATCAATAAAAATACATTTTTTAAAGAACTCGCTAAAAAACGTGGTTTCCTTTTAAAAGACGGACTTGATGAATCAAAAGCAGAAATTGCATTACTAAATGAATTTAAGAATGGAATATTAGGACAATGTTCACTAGAGAAAATAAACTAGATTTTGAAAACGCCTATTATTCTGATTCTGTTAACTATATTGTTGGATGTGATGAAGCAGGAAGAGGTCCATTAGCTGGGCCGGTTGTTGCTTCCGCTGTTATTTTATCGCGCGCGTATATAAATAAGGATATTAACGATTCCAAACAATTAAGCGCTAAAAAACGTGAAAAACTTTATGATGAAATAATGAAAAATGCCATCGCTGTTGGAGTTGGCATCGTTGATGCTAAAACAATTGATGAAATCAACATTTATGAAGCAAGTAGACTTGCCATGAAACTTGCTATTCAAGATATGAACCACAAATATGATTTAGTGTTAACAGATGCAATGCCTATCAAAGATTTAGATGTTGAAGTTATTCCTATTATTAAAGGAGACGCCAAATCTCTTTGTATTGCGGCAGCAAGCATTATTGCAAAAGTAACTCGCGATCGTATGATGGATGAACTTGATAAGAAATATCCTATGTATGGTTTTAAAAAACATAAAGGTTATGGAACCAAACTTCATATGGATGCTTTAAAAGAATTTGGACCTATTGAAGGTATTCATAGATACTCCTATAAACCAGTTCACGATATAGTCTCTTTTATTCCACTATTTTAATTATTTTTCACACTTTTTCTGAAAAATCTTCCTATATAAGTAATAGGAGGACTTTTATGCAATTAACAAACCGCGAATTTCTGATTTATGCCTCACTTTTATATGAAGGTAACTGGGACAAAATATATCGTTCTATAGTTAACAAAGAATTAAAAATCGATAATGAAGAAATCATTTATAAGATACGTTCATTGAAGTGTGGGGTTCTTACAATGTTTGATGAGAACTATCCAGAATATCTTCATAACATACAAAAACCACCATTTGTTTTGTATTACTATGGTGATATTTCGCTAATACATAATACTGAGAAAAATATGTCAGTCATAGGTAGTAGAGAACCAAGTGAATATGGAAGAATTGCAACAGCGCGCCTTGTTCATGAAATAGCAGAAAAATATGTAATTGTGTCAGGGCTCGCTATAGGTATTGATGCAATTGCTCATAAATCTGCTTTAGAAGTGGGTGGTAAAACAATTGCTGTACTTGGTAATGGAATCGAATATTGTTATTTAAAAACAAATGAAGGCTTATATTGGGATATTAGAAACAACAAAGATTGTCTTGTTATTTCCGAATTGCCTTTGAACACCAAACCAAATAAAGAAAAATTACCAGAAAGAAATAGACTAGTAGCAGCTTTTGGACAGAAATTGATAATTACTGAAGCTAAATCTCATAGTGGAACAGCGATTACAACCTATTACGCATTAAATATGGGGAAGGATGTAATGGTTTTACCTACTCATGCTTTTAATGATTCGCTTTGTAATGCTTTGATTAGAGAAGGCGCAATATTGATTAATTCGTTTCGAGACTTTTATGATGAAGTTGGTGAGAAATATGAAGAAAATTTATTACCTATTTAAAGATATTTCTTTAAGGTAAAATCAAACAATTTATTGCAATTGACAAGTCATATTTAGATGACTATATTTAACAACGGAATTTATGAAATTAGTCATAGTTGAATCACCAAATAAATGCACGACAATCTCTCATTACTTAGGTAATGACTATAAGGTTGTAGCCTCCAAAGGACACGTAAGAGACCTTTCAAAGAAAGGTGTTGGTGGTTTTGGCATAGTGCCAGAAGAAGATTTTAAACCAATCTACGAAATCATTCCTAACAAATATAAAATTGTTAAATCATTACAAGATGACGCTAAACACGCAAGTGAAATCATTCTTGCTACCGACCCTGATCGTGAAGGAGAAGCTATTGCATGGCACTTAAGCCAAATTTTAAAACTAAATCCTAATAAGACAAAAAGACTTGAATTCCATGAAATTACTCGTGATTCAATTACAAAAGCAATCGAAAGTCCACGCACTATCGATTTGAATCTTGTTGCATCACAAGAAACTAGAAGAATTATTGACCGTGTTATCGGTTTTAAACTTTCTAATATTATACAAAAGAAGATTAATTCACGTAGCGCAGGTAGAGTTCAATCTGCTACCTTAAAACTAATATGTGATCACGAAAGAGAAATACGTGAATTTAAACCTGAAGAATATTGGTCTTTGGTAGCTAAAATTGATGTTGATGGAACACTCATTGATGCTAAGTTTGCGACACTTAATGGCAAGACTACAAAAATCAAAAATAGCCTCGAAAACGAACAGATACTCCACTTAATTGGTAAAGGAGTAGTTGTTACTGACATTAAGAAAACCACTCGAATTGTTGAATCTAAACCAGCATTTAAGACATCAACATTACAACAAGAAGCTTTTAGTGTTTATGGCTTCAGCGCATCAAAGACTGCAGCTGTTGCTCAATCACTTTACGAAGGTATTGAAATCAATGGTGAACATGTTGGTTTAATCACATATATTCGTACTGATCGTTCAACTTTAGCAGAATCATTTGTTAAATCTGCACGTTCATTTATTGCAAATAGATATGGTGAAGACTATGTTGGACAAGTTAAAACAATTAAGTCTGCTGCTTTATCTCAAGAAGCCCATGAAGGTATTCGTCCAACATCAATTTATCGTTTCCCAGATTCAATAAAATCTCAATTAAAACCTGATATGTATAAGCTTTATAAGCTTATTTATAACCGCACACTTGCATCTTTAATGTCTAACGCAAAAGAAGAAGTTAAGACTGTTACCTTTGAAACCAATGGTGTTGGTTTTAAAGCAAGTGGTACAAAAACTATTTTTGATGGTTTTAAGAAAGTTAATAAAGTTAAAGAAGATGACGAAGAACTCATTGAAAATCTTCCAGAAGTAATGGTCAACAAACACTACAATGTTAAAGATATTGTTGATGAACAAAAATTTACTGAACCTCCTGCAAGATATTCGGAGGGAAAAATCGTTAAATTAATGGAAGAAAAAGGTATTGGTAGACCATCAACTTATGCATCTACTATCTATACGTTAATTGAAAGAAAATATGTAACTTCAGAAAAAGGTTTAATTATTCCGACTGAACAAGGCTTGAAAACATCATTTGTTCTAAATAAATATTTCCCTGATGTAGTCAATATTGACTACACTGCTAACATGGAAGAAGATCTTGACCAAATTCAAGAAGGTGAAAGATCACGTGTTGATGTTTTAAATGATTTCTATTATCACTTCATGGATATTGCGGAAAAAGGTAGTGAACTGATGTATAAAGATGAGGCTATCAAAGTAGGTAGAGATTGCCCTATTTGTGGTTCTCCTTTAGTTATCAAAAAAGGACCATATGGTGACTTCATTGGCTGTTCAAATTATCCATCTTGTAAATATAAAGAAATCGAACATGAAGAATTAAAATACGCTGAAGGCGAATGCCCAAAATGTCACTCCCCTCTTGTCTATAGACAAGGTACAGGTAGAAAGAAATTTATTGCCTGTAGTGCGTTCCCAAATTGTGATTACATTCAACCAACGGAAGAATCTCAAAAAATAATCAAAAAATGTCCTGATTGTGGTGGCAACATTATCATCAAATATTCAAAGGGCAAAAGATTCCTTGGCTGTTCAAATTATCCATCTTGCAAGCATCAAGAACCTTATTATAAAGCAAAGAAATATCAAGCCAAGGATTCATAGATTACGAAAAATTCTCTAATATTAGAGATTTTTTTGTTTATATGCTAATATTTTTCACATGAATGATTTCAACGAAAAACAAACTCGTGGAAATAATGATGAAGTAGCTCGTGGTAATAACGATCATCTTCATCATGCATCTGATTTAAAAGAAGTAAACGATTTAAATTATACCTCTCATTTTAAAAACAAAAAGTCTGGTTTATTTTCTAATAAATCTGATGAAGATTTGTTGAAATCATATAAAACTTCCCAAACAACTGCACTTTTAACAACTACATTAACAACTGCTGCAGGTACTGCTGCTTTAGTTGTCGCTGGAACAGTTGCAGTTGTTGCAACAAACACACCAACAGTAGAGATTAAAGCTGATGATATTGATTCGACGGTCCTTAGATTAGATTATGAAATCAATATAAGTAATGTTGATGATTTTTCAGACAATTCATACACATATGACATTAAATATAACACTGATGCAACACCTGATAGTTATGTGGCGATTTTACCTACAACTATCATTAAAGCTGCTAATACCAAAGATAGTGTTTCAGTAGCCAGCTTGCCTTCATGTCACATCTATATCAGTGTTTTCCATAACGATGAAGAACTTAAGAAATATCAAAAGGATTTTGTTGCGCCTGCACCAACTCCTGCACCAACTCCAGTATATACACTTAATCTTTCACAAAATGCTGGCCAGAGAATAATGTCTTATTCAATCACTATCGAAAATGTTACTTCGTTTGATGGTTACACATTCTCAATTGTTGAAACACCAGCTGGTGCTAGTAGTGAAATATTTATTAAAGATAGACGAGTTGTTGCGGCAAAAACGACTGGAACAGTTAATTTAGCTAATTATAATAATGGTTTTGATTTAGAGCTTTCCCTTAGTAAAGATGGAAGTGTAATTAAAACTACAACCGCTACTTATGTTCCACCTTATGTACCGCCAACTTATTCGTTCGATCATTATCAAGTTAACACAAGTTTGATGTATACAATCACAATTAATAATGTTACTGATTTCACCGGTTACACATATGTTTTAAAAACTGCGGATAGTAATCCTGTTGCAAATCCAATGACATTTGATACAGGCAATATTGATAACAGTCCATATTATGGAACATTCGATTTTGCTAATTTCGGTACAAACTTTGATTTAGTTTTAGAAGTTTATCTTGATACTACATTAGTTGCTAGTGAGTCAATTACATATGCTCGCGAATACTATAACGCAGATATTACTGTAACAAACTATAAAGTAACTTATTCTTGGGATATTGGTAATGTTAGTGATATTTCATCTTTTACTAAGAAGGTTTATTTCCAGGAACCAGGTTCTACATCCGAGCGTTTATATATTGATGAAGCCTTAGGAAATAAAACTGGTAATAATACATTTAATATTCCTCTTAACGAAAGAGGAACTACTGGTAATTTCTATATTGAAATTTATGAAGGCACCACTCTTAGAACTTCTAAGTTTGTAAATTACAATGGTATTTGGTTCGATTCTAATATCTATCAAGTTATTGGAAATGAGGATACTGTCACATTTGTAATCGATCCATATGGAATCGATGATTTTTCTGATTACAGAGTTAATCTCTATGGTCAATCAAATACTAATGGAAGAGTTGATTTTGCAAACTATTCTGATCTCCCATTAACCACTGGTTTCAGTGTAGATGTTGATGTGTCTCAATACAAAGATGATATTAACTATGTCTATTTAGAGATTCTCGATGCGGAAGATTTGGTGAATTACACCGATAACGTTTCGTTTACACCTGCTCCAGAAACAAGTATTTCTGGTTCACAAAAGAAGGAAGCTGTTTCTTGGACTGTTTCAATAGATTATGACGAAGTCACTCTCTACACATATACAGTTTTCTACAATGATAGAGGTACATGGACTGCTGTTAATAATGATTACAAAGATGTTGCAATGATGTCTCAATTAACAGATGTCACTTATTGCGCTCTTAGAAATGGAGATATGTCCTATAAACTCGTCCTATACAAGAACGATGTAGAAGTTGACTCGAAACAAATAGATTATGTTGACCCAGCATTTAACTATTCTGCTTCAATTGAGCAAATTGAAGGTACTCTATCTGTTAAAGTTACTGGCACACTAACCAATATCTATTATTCTTCACATTTCTCTGTCCAAGTTTATTCTGACCCACTTCCTGGAGAGATGGATGAAACCGTGTATGCAATATTGTATTTTGACTCAAATAATTTAGAACAAATCATTGATTTAGAAACTGAAATTACATCAAATAGAAAACTGAAATATAGAATTTATCACGATAATGATGTTCTTGTTGATAATGATAGTATTTATTTCTATCCGGATAGAGTTGTTATAAGTGATCTTATGCCAAGTTTTACAGCTGCAAACGCTGTTACATTTGATGCTCAATTACTTTACATGAGCGAATCATTCTCTTCATACACTTGCCAAGTTCTTAAATCAGATAAGTCTATTCATGGTGAAAAACCATTTACATCTGCATCCTATACCTTTACATTAAGCGAATTAATTGACGGTGATGAATACACTATCCAAGTTGTTGATACTGTTACTGGAAAAGTAATTTCCGGTTCCTATACATTTACTTATGATTCAAGCCAAAGATAACAAATTAAGGAGGAAAAATTTATGGATCAAAAGAAAGTAAAATCAAAAGGAGGAATGATAGTATCTGCAGTCATTCACTACTTAATACTAGTTGTAGTGGTTGCATCTATTGTTGCCTTCTCAATCTTTAAAGGAAATATTGATGCTTTAATTGCTCAAATTCCTGACACACCAATTCCTGGCTTAAATACAGTAATTGATTATCTTCCAAAAGTAGGAAGCGCATTGATTGCTGCGGCCATCATGTTTGCCGTTGTTTGGTTAATTAATATCTTAATCAAACTAAATATCGGTTTAACATTCAAAGGTAAAACACTCTACAAGGTCATTATGTCCATTGTGAAATGGATAGCAATTGTAGCAGGTATTATTGCAATTCTTGCTGCTCTTGGTATTGACCCAACCGCATTAGTAATCTCTGCTGGAGTAATTACCTTAGTTGTTGGTCTTAGTGCCCAAAATCTTATCAGTGATATTCTTGCTGGATTATTCATCGTCATTGAAGGTGAATACTTAATCGATGATATCGTTGTTGTTGATGGTTTCCGTGGAAAAGTTAAATCCGTTGGTATTAGAACAACATCAATTGTCGATATTGGTGGTAATGTTAAAGTTATTAACAACTCAGAAATTAAGACTGTTGTTAATTTAACAAATCACAAATCACTTGCAAAAGTCACCATCTATATTGCTAGCAGTGAAAACTTAAAAGCTACAGAAGATAGATTTGAATCATATTTCCCAAAAATGCTTGAAGCATTAAAGAAATATAATGTTGATAAAATCATCTATAAAGGTGTTGCTTCAATGGATGCAAATGGTATGGCAATGATTTATGCTGTTCCATGTTTCGAAGAAGACATCTTTGATATTGAAAGAACCCTTTATCGTGAATTTAAATACATTATGGATGAACATAACATCTCTAATAATGAACCATATGTCATCTATGATAGAACCAAAGAATTTACTTCTAATAAATAAATAATCGTCCTTAATTTAAGAGGGTGTTGATATCATTATTAATTACCCTCTTTTTTTGATATATTTAATGTATGCAAAAAGTTAATGTAATCGGAGCAGGTTTAGCAGGAAGTGAAGCGGCTTATTATCTTTTGAAAAAAGGATATGAAGTCCATCTTTATGAAAAAAGACCTAAATATGAAACGGGCGCTCATCATACTTCCTATTTTGGTGAACTTGTTTGTTCTAATTCTTTAAAATCAAAAGCTCTTGATAATGCTTGTGGTTTGCTTAAAAAAGAGATGGAACTTATGGGCTCAATTATGATAGAAGCAGCCAAAAAGAGCGAAGTTCCTAGCGGAAATGCACTAAGTGTTGATAGAGATATCTTTGCAAAGACAATTACTGAAAAACTTAAATCTTTTCCTAATTTAGTTATTCATAATGAAGATTTAGAAGACTTTTTGGATGGATATACGATAATTGCAACCGGTCCATTAACTAGCGAACCACTAGCAAATAAACTTTCAAATCTTATTGGTAGTGAATCATTATTCTTTTTTGATGCGAGCGCTCCAATAATTCGAAAAGATTCAATAAATATGGATATTGCATATCGTAAATCAAGATATGATCAAGGTGATGATTCATATATAAATTGTCCATTTACTAAAGAAGAATACGATCGTTTTTACAACGAACTTATAAATGCCGAATTAGCAAAAGTTCACGAATTTGATAAACATTATTTTGAGGGTTGTATGCCAATAGAGGTATTAGCAAAAAGAGGATATGACACAATGCGTTATGGTCCTTTAAAACCTAAAGGACTTCAAATGATGGATAGACCTAAAGCTTTTGCAATAGTTCAATTAAGACAAGATAATGTCGCAAACGATTTATATAACATTGTTGGATTCCAAACGAATTTAACTTATCCCGAACAAAAACGTGTATTTAGAATGATACCCGGACTCGAAAATGCTGAATTTGTTAGATATGGACTCATGCATCGTAACACATACATATGTTCACCTTTAGCGCTTAATGATGACTTATCTTTAAAGAATAGAAATGACACTTTTATTGCAGGTCAACTATCAGGAGTTGAAGGATATGTTGAAAGTGCTGCGATGGGTATCTTAGCTGCATATTTCTTAGATATGAAAATGTCAAATAAAACTGCACAAATGCCACCAATTAACACAATCATTGGTTCTTTACGTAATTATATTTGTCATGCCTCAAAAGATAATTTCTCTCCTATGAATGCAAATTTTGGTATCATTTTAGGAGCAAACAAACATAATAGAGAAGAGATAATTAAAGCCTCCTTAGATGGAATTACAAAATGGTGGAACAATCATGATTAAAGAAGTTGATGAATTCATTAACCACCTTAGATTAGATCTACGTTATTCGGATATGACTATTGATGCTTATAGTCGTGATATTAACAATTTTTATGCATTCATTTTTGAAAAAGGCAAAGATATTAACGAAGTAGATAAAAATATTGTTCGTGATTATCTTGAAAAACTCTTAAAAGAGAATAGGGCAAGACAAACAATTTCTAGACACATGTCCTCCCTACGCCATTTTTATCGCTTCTTAGTTAAACATTCCTATGTATCAATTAATCCTTTCTTATTTGTAGGCACTCCAAAATCTCATGTTAAATATCCGCATGCATTGTATGTTGAACAGATTGATACCTTGTTCGCTCTAAACATGAAAAGAGATGATGAATTTAAATATCGCGATCAATGCATTATGGAAGTTTTATATGCTACAGGTATCAGAGTTAGTGAATTAGTTAATTTAAAACTTTCTGATATTGATATCCGTAGAAGAATGCTTAGAGTTGTTGGAAAAGGCAAGAAAGAAAGACTAACTCCATTTGATGAAAAAACCCAAAAAACCATCAAGAACTACGTCCAAATCCATCGTGATGAGCTTTTAGCAAAGAACAAATTGGTTGGAGATATCGATTATCTTTTCTTAAATAATAAGGGTAAAAAACTTACTCCTCGTGGGGTGCAATATATTCTAAAAAACGTCGAAAAGAAAACAGGATTAGATTATGGTTTACATCCTCATATTTTTAGACATTCATTCGCTACACACTTTTTAGAAGCAGGCGCTGATTTAGTAACCATTCAAGAATTCTTGGGTCATGAATCACTTAATACCACTCAGGTTTATACTCATGTGACCGAAGAAAACATGAAATATCAATTTAATAAAGCTCACCCTAGAGCAAAAAAGAAATAATTTCCTTAAGGAAGATAATCAAAAAATATTTTTTATTTTTCGTTGCCTACGCATATATATGTGTGATAGAATAGCAACGCTGTTTTTTATAAACAGAAACACACACATTAGGAATTCATCGTCCGAGTCCCTTCGACCACGGGGTCAAATAAGGGGGATGATGTTCGAACTAATGGAGGTAGAAAACAAATGGAGGTTCATAAATGAACGAAGAAGAAAAGGTTGTTGCCCCAGCTCCTGAAGCTGAAGGTAACGTCATGGAAATGGTCATGCATGATCCAAATGCTCCAATCATTACCATGAAAAAATTACTTGAAGGTGGTGTCCATTTTGGTCATCAAACCAGAAAATGGAATCCAAAGATGTCTCAATACATCTATGGTGCTCGTAATGGTATCTACATCATTGACTTAGCAAAATCCGCCCAAAAGATTCAAGAAGCTTATTTAGCTTTAAAGAAAATCGTCGATGAAAACGGAAAAGTATTATTCGTTGGCATCAAACCACAATGCAAAACCGTTATCGAAGAACAAGCCGCTAGAAGTGGTTCATTCTATATCACCAACCGTTGGTTAGGTGGTACATTAACCAACTTTAAAACCATCCAATCCCGTATTCGTAGATTAAAAGAACTCGAATCAATGGAAATCGATGGAACATACGATCGTTTACCAAAGAAGGAAGTTGCTCTTTTAAAGAAAGAAAAAGAAAAACTTGCTAAAAACCTCGATGGTATCAAAGAAATGCGTAAACTTCCTAACGCAGTCATTGTTGTTGATCCACAAATGGAACATAACGCTGTAAGCGAAGCTCGCAAACTTCACATCCCAGTATTTGGCATTGCTGATACAAATAGTGATCCAGATGTTCTTGATTATCCAATCCCAGCTAATGACGACGCTCTCCGTTCTGTCAAAATCGTTATGACAGTTCTCGCAGATGCTATCGTTGAAAGCAAAGGTGGAATCACAGAAGTTGCTTACATCAAAGATGAAGGCGAAGATGTCACTATGAAAGATGCTATTCGACAAGCAGATAAAGAAAATGCTGAAAGATTAGCAGCTATCCGTAAAGCTCGCCAAGAAAAACAAGAACGCTACGAAAAGATGCAAGCTCAACGCGAAGCATATCGTAAAGCTCGTGAAGAAGGTAAAGTCGCTCCTAAAGCTGAAGAAAAACCAGCTGAAGAAGTGAAAGCTGAAGAAAAACCAGCCGAAGCTAAAAAATCTCCTGCAAAGAAAGCCGCTAAAAAGGCTAGCGAAGAGGCTAAATAATTATGGCAAAAATGATTGAACTCATTAAAGAGTTACGTGATCGTACTGGGGCCGGTATGATGGACTGCAAACGCGCCTTAGAAGAAACAAATCAAGACGTTGAAAAAGCCATCGACTGGTTAAGACAAAAAGGTATTGCTAAAGCTCAAGCTAAAGCAAGCCGTATCGCTGCTGAAGGTTTAGCAGGCGTAAAAGTTAATGGCAACAAAGCAGTTATCGCTGAAATTAACTGTGAAACTGACTTTGTCTCCAAAGGAGAAAAGTTCCATAAATTAATGGATGATGTCCTTGATGTCACATTAAAAGAAGAACCAGCATGCATCAACTGTGCTCGTGAAGCAACCAAAGGTTTATTCACTGATGCTACTGTTTCAATGGGTGAAAAACTTGACTATCGTCGTTTCGAAATCGTTGAAAAGAAAGCTGAAGAAGGATTTGGCGCTTACGTTCACATGGGTGGTAAGATTGCTGTCTTAGTTAAACTTGCCAAAGAAGATGCTGAACTTGCAAAAGGACTTGCTATGCACGTTGCTGCAAATGCTCCAAAATTCATCTCTGAAGCTGATATTCCAGCTGATGCAATCGCTCATGAAAAGACTATTCAAGTCGAACTCATGAAACAAGATGAAAAATTAGCAAATAAACCTGCAGAAATGCTTGCTCAAATTGCTGATCGTAAAGTTCAAAAAGTTCTTAGCGAATCAACATTATCTGCTCAAGTATATCTTCTTGATGGAGAAAAAACTGTTGCCCAAGTCTTAAAAGAAAAAGGCAATGCAGTTGTTGGATTTGTTCGTTACGCTGTTGGTGAAGGCATCGAAAAAAGAGTTGATAACTTCGCTGAAGAAGTAATGAAAGAAGCAAATAAATAAGTTTGAAAGGGGCCTTGAAAAATGAAATATAAACGAGTTCTTATCAAATTATCGGGAGAAGCTCTCTCCGGTGAGAAGAATAGTGGAATCATTGATAACAAGGCCCTTTTATCTACTGCAAAAGTAATTTCTGATATTGCAAAAAGTGGTGCAGAAGTATCAATTGTTATCGGTGCTGGAAACATTTGCCGTGGTTCACTTGTTGAATCCACTGGTATTGACCGAGTAACTGGTGACAAGATGGGCATGCTTGGAACAATCATCAATTCATTTGCGATGGCTGACGCTATCAAAAGATTTGGAGTTGATTCAGTTGTTCTAAGTGCAGTTTCAATTGATGAATTTACCCCAACCTTTACTAAAGAATTAGCTGATAAATATTTATCAAATAAAACCGTTGTAGTCTTTGGTGGTGGACTTGGAAAACCATTCTTCACAACTGATACTTGTGCAACAACTCGCGCTATCGAAATTAATGCAAATGCAATTTTAATTGCAAAAAATGGTGTTGATGGAATTTATGATGACGATCCACGCATCAACAAAAACGCCAAAATGTATAAGAGTATTACTTGTAGTGAGATCCTTGAAAAGAAACTTAAAGTCATGGATTTAACTGCTATTGAAATGCTCAAAGATCAAAACATTGATGTTAGAGTCTTCAATATGGCTAATAGTGATAATTTCCTTAAAGTCATTAATGGTGAAGATGTCGGAACTACTGTAAAAAGAGGATAAGAAAATGGATGAAATAGCACTCGAAGCAAAAGAAAAGATGGCTAAGACCATCGAAGCTTTCAAAGCAGAACTTGCAACACTTAGAACAGGTAGAGCTACTCCAGCTATGCTTGATCGAATTGAATGTGATTATTATGGTGATAAAATCGCAATTAACCAAATCTCATCAATTAGTGTCCCAGAACCACGCCAACTTTTAATCAAACCTTATGATCGTGGAGATGTTAAATCGATTGCTTCAGCAATCAGTGCATCAAATCTTGGAATTAATCCAATCGTTGATGCTGATTCAATTCGTTTAATTATTCCTGCATTAACTGAAGATACTCGCCGTGATTTAGTTAAAAAAGCTAAAGCAACTTCTGAAAATTCCAAAGTTGCTATTAGAAATATCCGTCGTGATTATCTCGATTTTGTTAAAGATACAGATGATTTCACTGATGACTACAAAAAACGTGTTCAAGATGATATTCAAAAAGTCGTTGATGAAGCAATAGCTGAAATCGAATCCATCTTAGTGGAAAAAGAAAAAGACATCATGTCGATGTAATAAAATTCAAAAAAGATATAAGGACTCAATTGGGTCCTTTTTTCTTTGAAAATTTTTAGAATTATTATTTTATATGTGTTGCTCTTACGTGTATAATGTATGCATTATGAAAGAGCTAGTAAAATTAAATAAACCAATTAAGCATGTTGCTTTTATTATGGATGGAAATGGACGTTGGGCCAAAAAGAGAGGACTTCCTCGCCATTTAGGACATAAGGAAGGCTGTAATCGTATTATTGAAGTTTACGATTTATGCAAAGCCTACAACATTGAAGTTTGTTCGTTTTATGCTTTTTCAACTGAAAATTGGAATCGTCCAAAAGATGAAATCAGACATTTATTTAATTATCTAGATTTATTCTTCAAACGTGAGATTAATCATTTGATCAAGGATGGTACTAGAGTACTTATTTCAGGCGATATTACTCGTCTACCTTTAAAGACTCAAAACACATGTAAAAAAGCAATGGAAATGACTAAAGATTGTCATAATTATGTCATGAATATTTGTCTTAATTATGGATCTCGAGATGAAATTGCAAAAGCATGTAGAGAAATAGCTTTAGATGTTAAAGAAGGAAAACTAAATATTGAAGATATTAATCCTGAATTAGTATCTAATCATTTATATACAAAAGGTCTTCCTGACGTTGATTTAATGATAAGAACAAGTGGTGAAGAAAGATTATCCAATTATCTTTTATGGCAAAACGCCTATAGCGAATTTGTATTTACTGATGTTCATTGGCCAGATTTTAAAGAAGATGCTTTTAATGCATGTTTAGAAGAATTCAATAATCGAAACAGAAGATTTGGAGGACTTTAATAATGAAGAAAAATAAATTAATTGAGACTAACGAAGTTACTCCAGAAATAAAGAAATCTTTACGCGCTAGAATCATCACAGCTGTAATTATGCTTTCCGTTTTGGTTCCATGCGTTTTTGTTGGTTCTCTTGCTTATGCAATTGTTGGTGTATTTTTAGCAGTTGCTGTTGGTTTTGAAATTGTTCATGCTTCTAAACCATCAAAAAGATTTAGGATCCCAATTTACATCTTGACGATATTCTTAATTCTTTCTTATGTGTTCTGGATATTCTTAAAGAATAATTTAACTGATTTATTTAATAACCAACATACATTTGATTCAATTTGGACAATATTTAATACAAATTTTAATGATATTTATATTTCAATTATTGCCTTAATTGTATCGGCTTTATTTTATTTTATGTTCTCGTTCCTTGATGATGACACCACAATATCAAATGTTATGTATTACATTGCAATGGCTGCAATATGTGGTGTTTCAATTCAAGCTTTGATGTATCTTCGTTATGCACCATTTAGCGCATTTTCTGCTGAAGGATCTATTTATAAAGACACAGTAGATGTTAATAGTCCAATCTTCCAATATCTACAATCACCTTTGTTACTTGTTTATGTACTTCTTGGTGTTATCTTCAACGATACAGGTGCTTATTTTGTAGGAATTTTATTTGGCAAACACAGAGTAAATCCACGTATTTCTCCAAAGAAAACTTGGGAAGGATTTGCTGGAGGCATTGTGTTCTCATTTATTTTATCGGCAGGATTTGCCCTTATTCTTGCTGCATGTAATTTCCCAATTTTCCCTTATCTTGATTTATCCCATTTCTATTACATCTTAATTATTTCAGCCTTTGTCCCTATTGTTGCTGATTTAGGAGACTTCGTTTTCTCTGCAATCAAACGTCATTTTGGTATTAAAGACTTCTCTAATATTCTTCCAGGACATGGTGGTGTGTTAGATCGATTTGATTCAATATTCTTCTGCTCCGTTACAGTTGCTTGCTTCTTAGTAATGGTTAGTGGTGGATGGAAATTTGGTATTGTTTAATATGAAAAAAGTTCTTCTTTTAGGTGCAAGTGGTTCCATTGGCGAGCAAACATTAGACATCATTCTTGAAAATCCTCAAGAATTTGTTTTAACTGCCTTTTCTGTTGGCCTAAAAGATGAATATATTCCTAATATCATTGAAAAACATCATCATGTAGAAAAAGTCTATTTAAGAGATAATTCAAAAAAGAAAAAATATCGTAAACTCTTCCCTAGTGTTAAGTTCTATTCAGAAAAACAAGGTTTAGCTAAATTCACTAAAGAAGCCGACTTTGACATGTGTGTCAATGCATTAGTTGGTATTAGTGGACTTGAACCAAGCGTTGTTGCGCTTAAGAAAGATAAAATCCTTTGTCTTGCAAATAAAGAAGCACTAGTTACTGGTGGACATATTATTAATAAATTATTAAAGAATGGCCACGGTTCACTTTATCCGATTGATTCAGAACATGTTGCTTTGGCAAAATGCCTTGATAATGTTGATAGAAAAGATGTTTCTTCATTAATAATTACCGCTAGTGGAGGCGCTCTTAGAAAAGTTCCACTTGAACAATTAAAAGATATGAAAGCAGAAGATGCCTTAAGACATCCTACTTGGAATATGGGTCATAAAATCACTATTGATTGTGCAACAATGATGAATAAAGGCTTTGAAATTATTGAAGCTTATTACCTTTATCATTTCCCACTTTCTAAAATTAGATTGTTAATGCATGATGAATCTCTTATCCATGCTTTAGTTTTAACTAAAAATCATGAATATGTTTTAGATTATTCAAAACCTGACATGCATAACCCAATTCGCTATGCAATGTTTTTGAAAAACGCATATCAAGATGTTATTAGATGTAAATCCTATCATGAATTAAAAGGCTGCCATTTCCATAGGTTTGATCCTGAAAGATATCCTGCAATTGCCTTAGCTAAAAAAGCTCTAAAACAAGGTGGATCAAAATTAGTTGCGCTTAATGCAGCTAATGAGATTGCAGTTAATGAATTCTTAAACGACAAAATTGGTTATCTTGATATAGTCAAATATGTAGAAAAATATGTTGATAATGAACCTTTAATTAAAAAACCTAACCTTAAAAAGGTTCTTGAGATAGATACTCGTATAAAAGAAACGCTTAGAAAGGAGATAAATAATGTTAACTAATCCATCAAATCCCTTGGAATGGATTTTAACTATCCTTCTATTTGTAATATCTTTAGGAGTATTAATTACTCTTCACGAACTAGGTCATTTAACAATGGCTAAGATATTTAAAGTTTATTGCCAAGAATTTTCAATTGGCTTTGGTCCGGCTCTTCTTCATGTAAGAGGAAAAGGAAAAGAAACATACTTCTCCATAAGAGCTATCCCGTTAGGTGGCTATGTTTCAATGTATGGAGAAGATGTTGAACTTGAGCCAGGTGTCAACATTCCTAAAACACGTTCCTTAGATGGAATCAATAGATGGAAAAAAGCCGCAATTATGGTTGCAGGCATCACCATGAATTTCATACTTGCCATAGGATTATTCTTTGTTAGCAATGTTTGTCTTCCTCAACGTATGGCTACAAGAATGGTTCAGGTCGATCAAGATTCAATTGCGATGCATGCAGGTTTTGTTGATGCAGATAAAATTTATGCTTATGGTCCTGACTTAACTGGATTAAATAAGAATTCGTTTGAATACGACTTCACAAACGATGAAGGAACATATTTTGGCTACTATTTCATAATTGATGATGATGTTGTTATTAATGAGAAACACTATGTTGCTTGTTATTACCCTAATGGTGCAAAAAATCCAACACGTTTCAATGAAGCCATTAGATTTTATGAAGCGTGCGATCTAGAAACTACTAAGAAGTTTTCAAATACATTCACAAATACTGATGAGAATAATAAAGGATGGGCTGAAAAAGGCTACACATTAAGTCAATATCCTAATGTTTATAACGGAGCCCTAACTCCTTCATATGATATGCATGCAAACCTTGATATTTACACTTTGAAATATTTAGGAAATGATAAATTCTCAGAAGAAAAAACTATGCACGAGTTAACTATTTCTACTCTTGCCGATGGTAATTTATATAAATGGAACGATATAGGTCTTGTTTTAAAAGTCAAAGATTATTGGGCTCCATTTGGTGAAAGAGTAGTTGGTATATTTGAAGACTTTGCTTACGCTTCTGGTGCTGTTTTTATGGGTATTGCTTCAATTTTTACTAGTGGTATTCAAAATATCTCAGGCATTGTTGGCATATTCACGATGTCTGCAAGTGTATTCTCCTCATATGGAATAGGAATGTATTTCTATTTCTGGGGATTAATCTCAGTTAATTTGGCAGTCTTTAATCTTCTTCCTTTCCCAGGCCTTGATGGATGGCAACTTTTAGTAACTCTCATTGAAGGTATTGGAAATATAAAAAGAAGAAATGATTATAAAAAAGCTAAGAAAGCCGAACCAGAAAACGAAAATATTAAATTTGAAGAATGGAAAATTCCAAGCAAAGTAAAAAATATAGTGTCCGCAATCGGAATCGGATTACTGCTCCTATTTGGAGTAGCAATTATTATCCTTGATATTATCAGATTAGTTGTTCATTAGATTAGATTTGGGTGTAGATATGAAAGAGAAGATGAAGAGATTCCTAAACTCAATCGGCATTAATGATGTCGAAAGATTTGATATGGACTTTGATCTTGTCGGAAGAAACCCATTCGTTAGAGAACAAGTAGACATGATTATTTGCAAGGAAACACCTTGGGAATACTCATTGCTTGAACAATTCTTAGAATCTTTGAACAAAATTGATTATCCATATCAAATGACTTTCTCATATAAGAAAGCTCCATCAACTTATGATGCGATTAAATTATTTGATGATTGGCATCGTTCAAGGAATAGATTTAATGCAAACCTTGATATATCTGCTAATGGACAAATAATTTGTTTCTCTTTTGCTAATGAGGAAGAAAAATCAAAAAATACCCAGGTTCTGATGGATTTTAAAGATTTCCTAGATTTCATTGGATATCGATTTGCTATAGACTTTGAAGTTAAAGAAGTCTCTTCGATTAATAAGATTTCAGAAAAGAAAGCTGAGAAGATTATTCAAAAAGCAGAAGAGGCATCTAAAGAAATTATTGAAGAATCTGTTTCTGATGCGAATGAGTCTTATTATAAAAACACAAACGACACCATTGAAGAAAATAAGGCTCAAGAAATGGAAGAATTCTATAAAGATAATAAAAAAGAACTTGAATCCAATCTCAAAAAAGTTAATAAAGAAAGAAAAGAATATTATAAATATTCATCCAATAATTCATGGAGAGATAAATTACCATACGTAGTCATTGAAGACATCGATCAAATCAATGAAAAGAGTGGAAATGTTGATCTTATTGGTGAACTATATGGAATTGATAAACCTAAAACAACTAAAGAAGGTCGTGCTTTCCTAAATTGTGGTATAGGCGCTAAATCAAAAGCTATATCTATAAAGATTTTAGAAAACGACAATATTTCTGCTGATTTAATTAATGAACTTAAAACTGGACAATACGCCAGAATTAAAGGCTATGTTACTGTGGATAAATATACACAAGCATTATTAATTAATGTTCTTCAAATTGATCTTCTCCCACCTCCTGAGATGAGAAAAGATAATTATGAACAAAAAAGAGTTGAACTACATCTCCATACAAAAATGTCTGCTATGGATGGAGTATCAACAATTTCAGATTACTGTGCACTAGCTAAAAATATGGGTCATAAAGCTATTGCAGTTACTGACCATGGAGTTGTGCAAGCTTTCCCAGAAGCTGAATTAGCTTCTAAAAAGATAGGGGTTAAAATCCTTTATGGTTCAGAACTTTATATGGTTAATGATGAATTACCATTTGCTTTAAACCCTAAAGATATTGAACTGAACAATGCTAGATATGTTGTATTCGACTTAGAAACCACTGGATTATCTACTCGTTATGACCGTATTACTGAATTTGGTGCAGTTATTTTTGAAGGTGGTCAAATTGTTGAACAAGTTGATATTTTCATTAATCCTGAGATGCTAATTCCACCTCTTATTCAAAAGAAAACAAAAATCACTCAGGATATGGTGGAGAATGCTCCAACAATTGAACAAGTAATGCCAAAAATCTTATCTTACTTTAAAGATTCAATTGTTGTTTCTCACAATATTACATTCGATATTGGCTTCTTGAATGAAGCATTAAGAAGAATGGGGCAACCATCAATTACAAACCCATTAATTGATACCCTCTCTTTGTCTAGATATATGTTCCCAGAATCATCTAGGCATTCACTAGGTTCATTATCTCGTAATTTAGGGATTGCAACATATGATGAAGATGACGCCCATAGAGCTGACTATGATGCTCGTATTTTAAACGAAGTTTGGCTTGCCATGCTAAATCGTTTACTTAAAGATAATTTCCATCTCAAACATAGTGAACTTGCAAAGATTAAAACATCCAAAGAAATGCTTACTCATATGAGGGGTGCACATACAACTGTTATTGCCAAAAATTCGCAAGGCTTAATCGACTTATATAAGTTAATTTCCCTTGCACACATCGACTATTTAGCAGATGTTCCTAAAACACCAAAACGCGAAATTGCTAATTATCGTAAGAATCTTTTAGTAGGTACAGCATGCTTTAATGGAGAGATTTTTGATGCTGCAAGAACAAGATCTAAAGAAGACTTAAAAAATCTCATGAAATTTTACGATTATGTTGAGATTCAACCAGTCGCTAATTATTCACATCTAATTTATACAAACCAAGTTTCTGACGAAGAAGAAATCATCAAATATCTAAAAGATATTGTTGAAGCAGCTGACGAATTAAATATTCCAGTTGTTGCAACCGGTGATGTTCACTATTTAAATCCTGACGATAAATTTACTCGTGATATCTTTATCGCAAACTTAGGTGTAGGTAAAAAACCACATCCGTTATCTCGAAATAAAGTTGGTCCAAATCCAGATCAACATTATCGTTCTACGGAAGAGATGATGGAAATATTTGAACCAATCTTTGGCCATGACCGCGCTTTAGAATTCGTCGTTACTAATCCTAATAAGATTGCTGAAATGACTGACGAATTAAAAGTTATTACTGACACGCTTCATGCTCCAGTTGTTCCAACGGCAAGTGATGAACTTCGTGATGGTTGCTTTGCAAAAGCCCATGAACTTTATGGTGATAATTTACCTGAAGCAATCGAAGATAGATTAAACAAAGAATTGGATGGTATTATTTCAAACAATTTCTCTATTACATATTGGATTGCCCACAAGATTGTTGAAAAAGCACATGATGATGGCTACATGGTAGGTAGTCGTGGATCTGTTGGTTCATCTTTTGCTGCTACAATGTATGGAATCACTGAAGTTAATCCTTTAGCACCTCACTATCGTTGTCCAAAATGTAAGCATTTCGAATTTGTTGATGATCCAAATGTATTCTCAGGTTATGATCTTCAAGATAAATTTTGTCCACATTGTGGAACTAAAATGATAGGTGATGGTCAAAACATTCCATTCCAAACATTCTTAGGATTTAATGCAGAAAAAACCCCAGATATTGACCTCAATTTCCCTAGTGACTACCAATCTAGAGCGTTTAACCTCACCAAAGTGTTCTTCGGTGAAAAGAATGTTTTTAGAGCAGGCACTATTGAAACAGTTGCTGAAAAAACTGCTTTTGGTTATGTAAAAGGATATTACGAATCTAAAGGTATTGACCCAACAACTATTCCTCAACCAATCTTAGCTTATCAAGCAAGTAAATGTGTTGATGTAAAACGCACAACAGGACAGCATCCTGGTGGAATTGTTGTTGTTCCTAAAGATGAACCAATCTATAACTTCACCCCAATTCAATATCCTGCTGATGATAACGAATCAGATTGGTTTACAACCCACCTTGATTACACTAACGCTTTCCATGAAGGTTTATTAAAACTTGACCTTTTAGGTCACGTTGACCCACTTGCCCTACGTATGATGTCACTTTTAACTAAAGTTGATGTCTTATCAATTCCATTAAATGATCAAAGAGTCATTTCATTATTCACAAGCGATAAAGCACTAGGGAAGAAATCTAATTATTTACATTCAAAAACAGGTGCATTAGGTCTTCCTGAGTTTGGTACTGATACATCTCAAGAAATTCTAATTGATGCTAAACCAAAATCATTCGCAGATTTAGTTGTTATTTCTGGTCTATCACATGGTACAGATGTTTGGGCACATAATGCTCAAGATTTAATCCGTGATGGTACTTGTACCATTCGTGAAGTTATTGGATGTCGTGATGATATTATGACCTATCTTATTAAGAAAGGTATTCCAAATGATACAGCTTTTGCAATTATGGAAGCTGTTCGTAAAGGAAAGGGCAAATTTAAAGCTAAAGAAAATGAATATGTTCCATTAATGAGAATGCATAATGTTCCAGAGTGGTACATTAATTCTTGTTACAAAATTAAATACATGTTCCCAAAAGCTCACGCTGTTGCCTATGTCACAATGGCTGTTAGAGTTGGGTATTTTAAGATTTATCACCCTCTTGAATTCTATGCCGTTTGGTTTGCTGTTAGAGCGAAGGCTTATGATATTGAAGCAATGCTTGGTGGTCTTGAAACTATCATTGCAAAATACGAAGAAATTAAACGCAATATGAACATGAAA
>CALELS010000021.1 GCA_937902735.1 uncultured Caryophanales bacterium | reverse complement strand
TGTATTCGTTGAAATTCATTCGCTAACACCAGCCTCAACCCCAAGTCTTTCATCCATTGCCATATTGGCAATAGTCTTTGACTTGTAATACTTGATTAGAGGCGTTAAGACAAATTCATCTAATATCGATGCAACCGCAACCCAAATAACCAATGGAATCAAATCTTTGACAGAAAAATATAATCCTAAAAAGATGATCCATAATGGAGACCTTAAGTGCTTTTGTGCAATCAAATTAAATAGGCAAAGAATAAAGGCCACAGCTGTTGTTCCTAATACAACTACTTTTTGTTGAGTAGAGTATGGTGCAATAATAGCTTTAATTACTTCATAGATGAATGGACCAAAGAGAATCGCAAAGTCAATTGCTCTTAAAAGCCAACATCTTCTGTAAGCTTTCTTTGTGTATTCGCTGTGTTTAGCCATGATCTACTTCTCCTTTATCTTGGAAGTAAGAGACCGCAACTGTTTCTTAAGCTCTACATTGTCTTGAATAACTTGGACTAATTCAAGCTTCAAATCTTGATTCTGCTTTTGTGTTTCAAAAGTTTGTTCAAGCATCTCTTTGCTAACTTCGGTTAGCTTTGTGATCGTTTGTGCATTTAAGCTTTTAGTCTTCTTAATAGCTACGATAACAGAAGCTATGATAGAGACAACAGCAGTAATCGCTGGAGCAATAGAAATAATATAAGTAACTACATCTTCAACATTCATTATTCTTCATCCTCCTCTAATTCAGTTTCATAGATTGCTGTAACCATTGGCTGAACGAATTGTCTGAATAGTTTTCTAAATTGATCTAAAAAGACTTTCGTTACATCCACTCTTAATAAGTCCCATAATAAGCCATAAGCATCTAATTTATTCCGCTTGTAATTTAGAGCATTTTGCTCGTTGATATATGGAAGTTCCTCTAAACCAGATGTTGATGGATCTTGTGATGGATTGAATGCATGATTGCTAATTTGTCTTGCTCCTTGTAATAAATCAGCTTCACTTAAAGCTCTCAATTTTTCTTGGATGTCAAGTCTTTTTTCCCATGTTGGTCCATATTGGAAGATGGTTGAGAAGACTTTATACTTGAATTGAGTTTCATCAAGATTGGCAATAGGACTGTTACCATAAGAAGCATAAAGCAGATAATAAAGCAAGGTAATGTTGTCTTTATAGGTGACTCCGCCACTTGTTTCTCCATAATGGATTGTTGGAGAAATACCATTATCAAGATAATCAGCTTTGAAATCACTTGCTTCCTCCCAAATTTGAGAAAATGTCTTTGTATCATACATTGGAATCATTGGCATAGCTATTTACCTCACTTCCTGAAGCTTCTTCTTCTTCGTTTCTATCATAAGCAACTTCATCCCCATCAATATCGCCAACTACATTTTCGGTTGGTTCATACCAGATTCCCAAGTTCCAAATTGAGTTAACAATATTACAGAAGTTTTGTCTGATGCTTACTGCATCTTGTAAAATCAATCCTGTTGTTCCTGAATTAAGAGCTTGTTCTTCTTCAAGGACATGTGCTTTCTTTTCGAATAGGCCACCATTCTCCAATCCATAACCACTCAATCTTAAATTGTCAAGTGATTGTAAGGCCATGAAGTATTCACTGGCTTTGCCTTGAGCTACATTGCCTAATTCTTGAAATTCTTGCATACCCACGATTGGAGTAAATGGTGTTCCCTCTAAAGCTGCCTTTTTGAAAAGCATACCAGCATCTTTGGCATTCTGTGCTTGATCAGCATCTTGCACTCTCAATCCTTTTACACCAGAATTAAGTAGTAAGTTGGTGTTAACATAAGGAATAATGTTGGACATAACATCAAGTAAAGGTTCATTGATGTCTCTTCTTGGTATGATTGTTTGCGATAATTGTTTTGTATAGTCATGAAGTAATACACATGAGTTTTCTAAAAGTTCTTGTGTGATCTCTTCTTCGTTTTGAATTACACCGTAAATACATTTGAACTTCTTTTGAGATAGTAAAGCTGTAAGTGGTATGCTTGCTTTGTTCTTATCTTCAGTTGTTCCATTTGTAAATGGTAATGGATGGATTGTATTAAATCTTCCATAGAAGTCTATTGTTCCATCCAAAGCGTAAGGCATAAAATAGAATTCATCTAATTCCTTGAAGTAGAAGAATGCTAATTGGCCTTTATAGTAAAGCATTCTTTCAAGCTCTTGCCCTGTAATGTTGCAAGGTAGATTAAACCATTTACCACGATTGACCGCATCTTGTTCATCCACGATTCTTAAAAAGGCTTTTACACCACTTTTGATTTTGGCATCATCGCAAATGTCCATCCTGATAGGTAATCCAGTCTTTGGCTCAATGCCTGCTTGATATAGCAATGCCTTATCTTGCAACACTGGTCCTGTTGATTTTTTAGCCATTTTCTATTCCTCCTTTTTAGGCAAAGGTTTATGCGGTTCAGTTAGGTTCATTCTCCGCATAATCGCTTTGTTGTGCCTATCTTTGAAGTTGATTGCTTGCGTGTATTTAGAAACAATCTCTTCATTGGCTCTTGAAGTTGCTTTAGCTGAAGCTGCTTGAAGTCTTTGTTCCAAAATTTGGCCTTTCATCTGATTGTTCTTTACTCTTTGTTCTCTTTCTTGAGCAAGAGCTGATTGACTTCTGATCTTCTCTTCTGCAAGCTTATCTTTTTTCTCTAAAACCTCTTTGTTTTTATTAAAGAGTTCAGTTTTCCTTTCTTCGTTTACTTTTGCTTTTTCATCGGCTTCAGCTTGTTTAGCTTTGTTTTCTTTGAAGCTCTTGATTAAAGCTGTTTGGAAGATTAAACTATTGATCGTAGATTGTATTGGTCCCATTAGATATATACTCCTCTCTTGATTTCATTGTAAATCTCGTAAGCTACATCTGTTGCTTCAGGTAGATTTTCTAATCTTATGATTTCTCCTTTGACAAATGTTTTTTCTGACTCAACTATGTATTCCGCAATTTGACCAATTTTCATAACTGTCATTCCATCATATAGTAGTTTTAGTTCTAAAGCTTCTCTTTCGGCATCAGAACAAGCAAAGACCTCTAAAAATGGCCAAAATTTGAAGTTTCCATTTAAGGACATACTTTTTGTCAAACTATTAGGTAAAGCTCTGATATTTCCCAAATTATAGTTATATAAATCAGTTTTAAGTGATTTCTGCTCCTTGTATTTTGCTTCACTCATTGCAAAATCAGCTACACCGCCTGCAGCTGAAGCAACACCGCCAGCAATTGCACCTGCAGCACCGCCCATCATACCACCTTGAACAGCAGCAGCAACAGTTCCTCCAATAGATTCAACTACTTGAGAAATTCTTTCTTGGCCACGATTAAAATCAAGGTTTTGAACTTCTCTATCAAAAATCATTTGATAGTTTTTATTGTTGATTTCAAAGTTTGCCCACTTATCATCAACAATAGCTATTGAAAAATCGCCACCACAAATTAAACCTCTTGAATCATTAAAGTCACTTCCATACATAAACTTAAAATTAGGATTTATATGAATGTATGGTTGATAAGGCTTGAATGTTACATCAACATTAAAGTAATCTACTCCACCATTTTTAGCAGGAGAAAATTCAAACATTCCTGAATAGTTTGGGCTGACTAATCTATATAGCTTTGTTTCGTTTTCAATTTTTGGATTTTGAACAGTCAAATGAAAAGGTATGTCAAAAGTCTTGTGCGATTGTGTAGCCCAGAAAATAATTCCAATTTCTTTAGATTCGGCTGTGTCTTTGACAAAATCATAGTCTTTGCCCTCTGTTAGTTCGCCTAAATAAATTACACTGTCATCAATCGGTGGATCATACTCAATTGTTTTGTATAAATTGCTTATTGGTCCATAAGGCAAAATTTGAATATCATATAAATTTGCACCAAGCTTTGCACCAATAGATTCGGCAACATGAAGAGCATCTTCTTTTGAAAAATAGAAGTCTGTAAAATGTTCGTAATCTGTATAAGTCTTTACTATTCTTGCACCTGGTGTTGGTCTTGATTTTATAACAGAATAAGGTATTGCGAACATGTCATATGGTGCATCATTTAATCTATTTCTTCCAGATGATAATTTAATTCTCATTGCTTCAGGCTGGAATTCATTGAATGAAACTGTTGCAGAATACATGTCATATGACATTTTAGTATAGCCATTAGTTGATGCATAATTGCCTGTTAGTGTGCATAATCCATCTTGAACTGGCTTTTTAATTGCTGAATCAATAGCATAGCCAAAATTAGTATTAGATCTTAAATCAATAACTTTCATCGAATGGCTTAATGTTACTGACATACGATAGTATTTATTAGTATTTGTATCATGTAATGTTTTTCCATTAAGATTTAAGATTTGATTGAATTCTTCATCATAAGCATAATGTTGTGCATTAAAATCTAATTGTCTGAATCCTGTTTGAGCTGCTGAATGATTGTTCTTGATTTCGTTTCCTACAATCGACAAATATGAACTCATTAAGCCATTAGCCTCATAAACCATTTTTTCGCTTGTGTTCCATTTCATTTTTTCTAATGGCTGATAATTTGTATAAAAATCATTAAAAGAATCATTATCAAAAACAATGTAACTTTTTGAATAATAACCATAATTGCTATTTATGTCTGATGGTGTGTGATAATAAAGATTCAAGCGGATGTTTCTTCCACTTTGATAAACGCCTGGTGCTACCTTTACACCATTGACATATGGTAGTGTTCCATCAGTATAATCTGTTCTTACATCATAAATTGAATCAAAAGTCTCTCCTGCATAGTTTCTTGCAACATAGCCAACAATCCAAGCTTCATCAATTGTATACCCCTCTGGAACGCCAAAGGCTGGATTTGCATGTTCTTGTAATAAATTTTCTTGTGTTTTAATTTGATTAAAAGTCATGTTTTCTGGATTAAAAATTAGTGGATTGCTATAATCTCTAATTGTTGCTTTTTCAATAAAGCATGGAGAATTGATTACAATATCATAGAAGTCCGCAATGACATCTCTTTTCAAAGAAAGAGTATACTGACCAGCTCTTGTTCTCTTCTGATCCATTACCCACCATCTTTGTTGAATTGTAGTTATATTATTTGTAGTGGTATAAACCAACAAATAATTACAATCAAATGTCAAAGCGTTTACAGATGTTGATCCAATAATTAAATTAGTTGTTAAGTTATTGCCAGGATCAAAGTTTAATGTGGTTGTATAGTATGAACCTAAAGCTTGATATTCCTCAAGCGTGTCATACTTCTTAATGATTCTATTGAAGTAATTGATATTGCCACTTATCAACATTACATTGACAAAATTAGTATCTGGCATAGTATTCTCCTTTCTTTGAAAAAAGGCAATGCCCAAATCGACATTGCCTCATTGGCTACTAATTACTTTGTTTGATAGTAATGAATGGGTAGTTCTTTAAGTGTTCAAGACTGTTATGACCAAATGTTAAGTAATGGTTTTCAGTCAATGATTTTGCATTAAAGAAGCTTGTTGCTACAGAGAATGCACTCATGTAAGGTGGAAGCTTAACAACAACTTTGCAAATAACTTTTGGATCTTCAATATAAACTTCGCCATATAAGAAGTTAGTTGATGAAGCACCAATTGTTGCACCAGCTTGTAATTCATCGCCTGGGAAGACATGATATACAGTTGTGCTAATTGTGTAAGTCTTTTCAACAAGTGAACGAATGCAACCATTAGCATTATTTACTCCAGGAGTGTATTGACCATTATCACTGTCAATAGGTTTGCCTGTAGCTGGTGTAGAATCTGAATAAGTTGAAACATTGCTTGAAGTAATAACTGTTCCAAAGTATCTTGCTGGAAGAATATCTTCAGTAAAATGAGATTCTAATCTTTCAGCGTGGAAGATAGTTGGTAAGTCAATATACTTAACCATGTTAACATATTTAGCGTTCCAAATAATCTTAATGTCATCTTTTGCGTATGATCTTAAGTTCTTGTAATCGTTGAAATCTCTACGATAATCGCCCATTTCAACCATTAAGTTTGCAAGTGTTTCTGCAATTTCTTGAGCTTCTTTACCAGATGTTAAAGATTTGCTGATGTTTTGTGCTGTTTCTGAAGAAACATTTGTTCCGATGAAAGCATTGTAAAGTGTTCCATCATAAATGTCTTTCGTTGCTCCAATCCATCCAAGCATTACACTGTTAAAATCAGAGAATGCTGCTTCAGTCGCCCAAGCTCTCTTTGTAAGATAGTTGTCAACTGTTAAAGAAATTTGTCTGAATTTATTGATTGTAATAGCTTGGCATTGAGGATCAGCTGGTCTATGTAAAGCTAATAAATTGCTTGCTTCCCCATCATTACCCCAAACAGCAGATTTTAATGCATCTGTTGCATAGTAAAGTGTGGTATCTCCATAGAGACTACCATCTACTCTTGCTTTGTCAACAAGAGTTTGCTTTTTTCCAATGTTATCAGCAAATACTTGTTGGCTGATAATCATGTTGTATAAAGCACTAAAAATTTCATTAGTGTTTAATGTTCCTGAAAATGCACCCATGTTTGTTTATCTCCTCTCTATCTTTTCTTTCTTGGCATTAAAGGTTCGACCATTCGAGATTGAAGAGCTGCTGTGAAGATCTCATTGTTACCATCAGCTGTGTCAAGACATTCTTGCACAACATCAGCTACTCTTTGAGCTGCTTCTTCATCAGCAGAAGTTGGACTGATATTTGGACCATAAGGCAAGAACGGATCCATTCCTCCCTCATCCATTACTGCTTTTCTTAATGCTAAAGTTCTTGACCAGTATTCAACATTTGAGTATTGAGCTTCTGGATCAAATAATTCTTTTCGCATTTGAGCAATGTCAGGCTTTTCTTCTGCAACTTGTATGCTTTGTCCGTTGACAAGTTCATTTACAAGTCTTTTGTGTTCAGCTTCTAATTCTTCGAATGCTTCTTTTGGAATCGAATTTTGTTTTAAATTTTTTATTTGTTCGATATAGTCCTCTTCGATTCCTTTCAAAGGACTTTCCACCGTTGTGGTTTGTTTTGGTTGTTGATCTTCAACATTGTTTATCATTTTCTTTCTTTCTCCTTATCTTTCTTTGAATTTTGCATGCAGTAATTCCTCCTGCAATAGACAGTGGAATCACTGGTATTGGAAGTGATGGAGCAGTCAAGGCAATCCATGATGCACTGACTGTTAGCCAATAGCCATTTCTGGTTAGAACGAACATCACTCCCCCAAATAACATTGGACTCATAAGAACAGCCCATGTAACGATAAAGAAGATCCAAAAGATTGGATTTTTAGCGTGGTCTTTTGCAGCTGTAATAAGCTTCTTGAGAAATTTTTTAATCTTCATAAATAACTCCTTAAGGCTGGCCCTTAATAGCCTATCGAGCTGTTTCTCCACTCTCAATCATTGGACCCTCTTCGGGTAAACCCCAACAAATTGATTATAACGCAATATATTAAGGCAACTCTGGAGCTACTTACGAGGCTTAAGTAATTCAAGCTCTTTTTGGAATCTCTTAAAACACATGAGATTCTTGAACTTGAGTGATCGAGTGTCAAAAGCTTGAATAAAACTGTCTCTTGTTTCAGCTATAAATACTTCATCAAGATATGGTCTCATTGGAATAGCTCTGACTTTTTCTCCATTATATTGTGCGATTATATTGGAATCCCATACAGTAAACCAATAATCTTGTTCTTTAGAAAATTTTATAACGCAAGTTGGTCTGCTTACACGCCCATTATATACCAAAGTAGAATCTGTGTCAACCTTATTTGTAAAAGTTGATGCATTTGGCATTAAAATGTCCGCAACAGTGCCTTTTCTTCTCTCTAAATACTTTTCGCTTGGCTCAATATAATCAATTACAGCTCTTTTCTTTTTGAGCTTATATCGCCCAAAATCTTCAGGTAGGAAGTTGAAAGCACAGAGAATATCTGATGCTTCTTCCAGCGTGTTACCTATACAAATTACTCTTAATCTTTGCTTGGTTGATCTAACAAGGTTTTCCAATTGGTTTACAAAAGCATAGACAATATCAAATGTCCGCTTTTCACTTTTCTCCCTGTTCATTTCATCCAAAGCTATGTTGTAATACATTTTTGGATCGTTTAGAAAATCTTTATCAAATAGTCCTGAACCTTTATCATTGTAGAAAGTTGCAAGAGATAGAACTCTGGCCATGAGTGCTTTCTTTTTAATTTTACCTGTTCCCTCTTGTCTTTCTAAAACCTGATAAACCGCATCGCCATTTGTAACGATGTCTAAACTGTATTTTCTTCTTAAGTCTGGATCAATAAGCTTCTCCGCATTGTTCTGAAGTAGTTTCTTTGCGGAAGTCTCTGACAGTCTCATCCAATAAAATGGCCTGCCATACTTGATCCATTGACCTACAAAGAAGTCGGTAGTTGCATAGCTCTTACCAGCTTCACGACCACCTAATAGAAAATAAAACATTGCCCACTCATTTCCCAAAAGAGATCGCAAAGAATACCATTCTCTGCTCATTACCTCTTGCTTTTTGCGTATTGCTTTGCTTTCTCTTCTCATTTCTCGTTTAATTTGCTCTGGCTTTTTCATCTTGTGCCTTTGCCTTTGCTTCCTCGATATAGATCAGCTTCAAATCTTTCTCTGAATCTTTTGATTTGATCTCCATACAATCTGGCTCTTGTTTGTTCATCCTAATCCCAAAGGTCCACATCCATTACTTCGGCTTTAGCTAATTCTAAAAAAACTTGTTCTCTGTCCTCGGCCGCAATAATATCTCGCCAATTGCTCCAGCGTTTGGCAATGTTTTTTAATTCTTCATTTTGTCTTCGTTCATTTTGAGCTGCCACATCGTAAATATCGTAATCATAATCTTCTTCTTTATACTCAACATATTTAATCTTTTTTGCTTGTTTTGCTAATTTTTGTGCAGCTCCACCTGTATATGATAATTCATTTTTTACAATTGTTCTGGCGATATTTGGATCATAAGGCTCTCCAGCAGCTTCTTTATTCAAATTGTCTAAACTTTGACTCATGTGCCAAATTGTATATTGTTTAGGTGTCATTTTTTCATTAAGCTTGTAGCCTCTTTCTGACCAATAATCACGCCATTTTAAATAAGCATTATAGCTTCTCTTCATTTGAGCTGCTGTTCTCGTTATACCATCCGCCTGATAAATTATCTCTGATTTCTTTGCCATGTATCTTCTCCTTTTCTATTTCTTCAAAATAATCATGTTTGATCCAATTGTCTGCATCTTTGAATCCTTTGACTTCTTCTTCAACAATTGGCGTTCCATCTTTGTTTTTGTTGTAAGCTCCATGTCTTACTTTAATAACTTGATCCTTGTCCATAACAACATAAGCATTCGTTCCTCTTATGTATATTTTGCAACCTGTGAACTCTTGATGGAATGTTCCAAATTTTTTTTCATCTAATCCTACTTTATCAGATCCAATATAAATTATACCATCGACAACAACATGAACAATACAGTTTGGACCACCAATCTTATCTATCATATTAAGCATTCTTTGATTGCTTCTGGCAATAGTGATCGCAGCCAAATGAGCTAATTGAAATTCTTTGTAATTTGTGGTATGAAAATACCCAATTGTGGAATTTAATATCATTTTAGCTTCAGGATTAGTTTTTCGCTGCTCGTAATAATGTTCCATTAAATCATCGAATTTGAATGGGCTTTTGGCCATTAAAACTGTCTGATCTTGTTCTGGCTTAATTGTAGCATCAAATATATCATAGTTGAACAGAAAACGATAATAATAATTTTTTGTCCAATTATGTGTATCTAATACCCGATATTGTGCAACATGTCCTGAATTAAGATAAAATGCAAATGGATATTCAGCTGTTGGCTTAACTGTTCCATCATAAAATTGACAGTCGTGTGCATCAGGTAAATCTCCACATAGGCTTGATGGGTATTGACTACATCCATCAATAGCACTAACTAATGGCATAATTTTACCAATACATTTTGGATTTAAATAGATAAAACTTTTAGGAATACATCTTTTATAATCTTCAGGCGTATAGCCAAAAGCTTTTCTAAAAGTGCAACCATATCTATTCTTAAATTCTTTCTGTAAGTTGGTAATTGATGTTCTTCCAGAATGACTAATCATACCAGTATTTTTATTATCATCATGTATATTTGTAGTATATATTGTGTATCTATTATTTTCTCTGGTGTATAAATAACGATATGATCCTTTTAGGTCCAAATGATAATTATGATTTATAAATTCTAATCTTGATGTTTGTGTTGCAGTTGGATGACCGCCTAAACTTCTTAATTCTTCTAATTTATCTTTAAAATCCTCATTTTTTATATTCTTCATTACAGCTTCAGAACGCCAATTTATATATTTTAATCTTTGTTTGTAGGCATACCGCATATGCGTTCATACCCCTTTGGAAGACATAATCTGCAAATTGTTTCAACATTCACATTTGGAATGTTCGAAGGTAAGTTAAGCATGTCCATAAGAAGCTGCGAATCATCATCCGCATTCTTAAAGCACCACTCTAAAAGCTTTGCCTTGTTTTCCAATTTGATGTGTTCTTTAGTTTGCTTGTTCTGTAATATAATCTTCATCTTGGTCCTCCTGTTCCATCAAATTTGTTGGTTCTTTTTTCTTAAGGTTTTTAGTCCATTGTTCTAATGACATTTTTGATATTTCGTTTATTTCTAATATAACATAATGCAAAACATCTTTATGATTTTTATTTAAATGTTTTACATGGTCTTTGAATACCCTTTTTGCTGCTTTAAATGTCTTTGCAAAAACACAACCCCTTTGAAAATACCACGAATTTCCTAATACTCTTTTTACTGCAAATACAGCTTCAAATGTCTTCATCTTCAATTTTTCTCCTATTTCATCCAAGAATTATTTATATATTTGTAATCTTCATTTAATTGTTTTATCTTGCATTTTGGTAAATTCTCTTCTGCTAAAATGTTTTCTATTTTGTCTAATATTTCAAATTTAGAGAAATAATATAGAATTCTGGCGTCTCTTAATAAAATTTCTGAAACTATTTCTAAAGCTTCAT
>CALELS010000020.1 GCA_937902735.1 uncultured Caryophanales bacterium | reverse complement strand
GAGAACACCCTTCATAAGAAGATGTAATTTCTTGAGCGGTAAGGTTATTACCATCATTAAGCTTGACTAAAAGATATTTGCCAACTAAATGGTCTTCAAGAATATCTTTATCATTAACAATGATTTGTGTAATTGCTTCTAAATCTTCATCAAGGAGAGAAACTGTTCTAATTGCTTTAACAGTTAGCACTAAAGCAGATGAATCAATTTGATAATTACCACCATATATATCCATGTAAGCATAAGCCTTGACCATTGCAGTCATTCTTGTTGCTTCTGGAATTAGTCTTTGCTTTGTGCAAGCGTCAATATCATTTGTTCCATCAGTAAATACCCATTCAATTGGGTCATCTTCTGTGACATCAACTTTATCATTGTTGTTATAGACTTTTTTAATACCAATATTCTTTTCTTCTAAATCGAGTTCATCACCAATTTGATAAACTAGACTTGTGTTGTTTGGAACAGCAAATTCTAAAGAAATGACTTTCTTTACTTTAACACCTAAAGATACACTAAATCCTTTAATCTTGAATGATAAGGTGAGTGAGCCAACACCACTATTATCTCCAGCTTCACTATAAGCAAAGACAGTTGTTCTTTCATCAGTGATAGGGTTTGAACTATCTTCTTTTACTTTATGGTGTTCAACATCGCCATTAACAAAGTTAATATCATATTCAACAGTTGAAGGGTCGAATTGCTCTCCAACTTCATAAGCGGTTGCATTAGTAGTTCCCTTAGTGGCAGTAACATTAGAAATGGAAGAAATACCATTTAATGTGGTTGAGAATGTGCCAACTAAGTGTTTAGTTTCACTATCTTCAATAATGTAGATTTCAACATCGTAACTATCTCCAATAGTGTCTTCACTAGAGAAAGTAAGACCTTCTTTATCTTCAATATTTGCTTGGAAAGAAACATCTTTAGTAGTTCCGTCAAGCATTGGTGCATAGACATGAACATTGCTCATATCAATAGGAACACCAACTTCACTATATGGTGCAATGCTACCATTAACGACTACGGAAGCAATGTTATCGAAGTCGATTTGGTTTTCTTGAACATTGATTTTGAAGGTCGCTCTAATACTTTCATCACTGGAATCAATAATCTCAATTGTTTTCATTCCAAAGGAAAGATTTGACCCATAGGCTGGGCTTAATCTATAACCATCATTTACTGCTCCTCTTGTAAGAGTAATCTTTTGATTATTACTTGTAACTGCTTTAACAACTAAGTTAGCAAGAGAAGGAATATCAGTTTCATTAAGTTTCTTAACACTTGTTTGATTATCGACATAGATCGAAATAGGGCTTGAAATACCACTAACTTCAAGTCTTTCATGACCATAGACCATAATGGTTTTTGTGACATAAATATCTTGTCCGTTTTCAGTTGCTTTGAATGTAACTTGTTGATTGCCAACTTGAGTTGTGTCTAAAGGAGAAGAGATCTCCCAACTTCCACTATAAGATTGCCAAACTTCATCAATTGTTTTTTGACCATTAGCATAGCCAAGTCTTTTGACTTTTGGTGTGCAACCAGTTTTGGTAAATACACCATTTTTAGCAATTCGTTTCTTATCATCTGGTATTTCAACGTCAAAGTCTAAGATACCTTTTCTAATGACTTTATAAGAAGCGGTTTTGGTTGTTCCACTAGGAGTGTATTTATAGGAAACAACAATGTCATATTCGCCAACTTCGATAGGTAAATCACTAACAGTATAACCACTTGCTATTGTTTCATTTCCAGCTTCATCATTTGCACCAAAGTGTGCGGTGACAGAGAGACCACTATAAGAGAATGTTTCATTGCAATTAAATGCTTTAGTGACACTTGAAGTTCCTATTGTAATATGTGTTAAATCATAGACTGTAATAGATGAAGTCCAAGTAAATATTTCATTTGTTCTAGTTGCAACTATTGAATAGTTAATGGTTTTTGTTCCGCTACTCGAAGTAGTCCAACCACTCTTTGATGCTGTAACACTTTCTGTTGCAGAAGAATAACCTGCCACTGCTTTAGAATAAGTCAGTGTTGCATTACTTAATGAAGAAGATGCTTCTCCAATTCTTGCATAAGCAGTG
>CALELS010000019.1 GCA_937902735.1 uncultured Caryophanales bacterium | reverse complement strand
TGTCTTGATTAGCAATGGCATAATGAACATTTCGTAATCCGAATGTGATTTTATTTTTTGGCATGTTTAAATTCCTCCAGCCTAATTTCGTATACTCTATTTATAGAGCCATCCGAGTTTTTATACTCAGAAGTCAAAGAAAAGATGTAGTCATTATCTAGAAGAGCAGACTCAAGCTTCTCCTCTAGGTCTTCATCTTTCTTTTTGGTTAATAATGTGATTTGTATCGTTCTTAGATAATAGCTTGGCCTATCATCGGCAGGTTCCATTGGCCTTTTAGATATCTCTTGATAGACAATGAATGGCGGGTTTGCGTTTTGCTCGTTATCGTAATCAAGATGAGCGTACATAACCGTTGGGACAACAGTTAACAGGACTTTTCTTAATTGCTTAAGCATTAGCCACCTCCACTTATAATCTTTTTGATATCTTCCAGCATCTTTGGAGTGAACTCATCATAGGCAGGACGAAGAAATGGCCTAGCCGATACAAGTTTTCCACTTCGATGTTTAAAGCCAAGTTCTACTAAATGAACGATGGAACCTTTAGTTTTGGAATAAATGACTATGGTCTTATTCACTCCTTCACCATATGATTCCTTAATGAAAGAATCGCCTAGATGCTCTTTGTTAAAGGGCGTTCTAGGTGCATTGCTCTTGATGTAATCCAGTATTTGATCCGCGGTGTAGTCGAGTCGTTCAATTATCGCTAATTCAACTTCACGAGAATATGATTTCACCGCACGCTCAATTTCTGGTGTCAAAGCTGTGAGTTCTAAAGATTCCATCCTTTGATGTCCTCCTTTTTGATATCGGTTTCGGAACAATATAGTTCCATCATCATGCCGTTTTGATAGGTTCTTTCTACTTTGTAGACAATGTCTTCATTAGGCACATAGATGAATTTGCTTTTATCGTAAAGGAAACACTGGATAGATACTTTGAAATCCAGCTTAAGTTGAGTTTGTTTTGAATTATAGAATTCCTTAGAAGTGATGGAACTAGTCATTCCCACCACTTCTTTGGAGCCGACCAAACGCAAGACTTGGTTTCCCAAATCATCAGCATCTGTTTTAACACGTAATAGGAATAAGGAAATGTTGCCGGAATTAGGATAGGCTATCACGAGGATGAACCTCCACCAACCTCAGTGCAGTGCAAGCACAGTTGTCTGAGTAAGACGTCAAAGCTCTTGGGAAGTTCTTTCACACTACCATCGCTTTTAAATCCGAAATTCGTCTTCACAAATATGGTAATAAGAGCTGTCACTAATGAATCATCGTCACTTTCAGCGATTTCACGAGGAACTCCAGCTGTGACAAGTAGCTGGCGGCACGAGGCGATATGAATGTTGATTTCATCATCAGCGTAGTTTTCTGTTGCAGGGATAAGCAAAGCTTTTTTCATTTTCAAAAGCATGTTTTGGCTCGACATTTTAGACACCTCCTCTTCTATTAATTCCATTTAGAATTCTTCCTATTACTCTTAAACGGAAGGACCCACCATTGCTAGTGGGCTACCCTCCGCGTTCCGACCGTAGTCTATTCTCCGTCTTCAGGGTTAGCTGGTTCAGGAGTGACTTCGCTTGAGCCACTATTTGCGTTGCCAGAGTTAGCGTTTGTGTTGCTTGCTTCGGCACTACCTTTCTTGACTCTTAGGAAGCCTTTGTAGCCGATGACGTTACCACCAGTAAAGACAGATGCTTAATAGCAGATGATGCCATCTTTGAATTTGTAGTCAGTGGATTTGGCTACTTCAACACCACTGAAGATT
>CALELS010000018.1 GCA_937902735.1 uncultured Caryophanales bacterium | reverse complement strand
ATGACGGAGGGGGTATGTTTTTTCTATACCCCCCTCTATCCCTTTTAAAAGTAGTTACGGCATTCATTTTTATTTATTATTCTTTTTTGTTTTCATTTATTTATTATTTTTCTTCAACAATTACATAAACATCCAAAGGATCTAATTCAACCAATCTATTCATTGCATACTCAATTGCTTCTTCTTGTTCTTTTTCTGTCATATGATTTGTTGTATTTGCAATTCTTGCTAACTTTGAACAAGTAAAGTAACCTTTTTCTGTATCAAATAGAAACCAAGAAACAAAGTCTTTGAAAGGATCAAAAGGATTGTCAATTGTTGTAACACGTTTTCGTTTAGATTGAAGATTGTTTAATTGTTCAAATTCATTCATAATCATTTCACTCCTTTCAAATACTTAGAAATTGTTGAAGTTGAAAGATTCATCTTTTCAGCTATTTGACTTAATGTAAAGTTTGAATTACTTAAAGCACGAATTCTTGCAACTTGAGCTGTTGTTAAACCTTTTGATTGTTTAGGCATTGCTCTTTGTCTTAATTTATCAGGATCTGAATTTCTAAGAATCTTCCTTAATTTATTTTCTGTAATAGCTCCAGCTTGTATAGCTTCCCATTCTCTGTCTGTAATATCAAAATTTCTATTTCTTCTAGATACTGAACCCACTTCTTGTCTTCTTTTAGTCATTTCACGTTGTGAAACTTTCCTTAAATCCTCCCCCTTTAAATCTGGGTCTGCCTCCTTACGACGTCTTATCTCGGCTGCTGCTAAACGGGTAGCTGTTCTTTCCCTAATACTATTTAATTCTGCATTATTTAGCTTTGATTCTAGAGAAGAAACTTCTTTAGCATATATTTTTTTAGCTGTAGGATTATACTTAAGATTAGGAGTATTTATTTTTTCGATTCTAGCTTGATTAGCCATGGCCTTCATACTATTAGCATAGTCTGCATATAGTAACTCCATAGGGTGTCTCATAGTTGATACTAGGTCATTAGCATCGTCATATAAGGTCATCCTCTTTACATCCATTGTACGGGTCCTGGTTTTATAATGTAGGGACCCATCCTTATTTGTAAAATATACGGTTCCTGTTTTAGGATCTTTTTTCATAATGGGTTCATATTTTTCTCTATCCCCCGGGTTGTTCATATTATATGTTATTTTTTTATTATTAATAGTAATAACCGTTTTCTCTCCAGTCTTTTTGTTATACTTACTATCAGCATAATATAATTCTTTGTCTGGAGCAGTAAAATATATGAGCGATCCTTTTGGTCTACTAGGGTCATACCAGGATTTAGAGGGGTCATTTATTCTAGGTTCCCCCTTCCTTTTTGGTATTGTTACTGGTCCTTTTGCTTTTGAAACAATGGTAGTAGCTCCTCCATATTTAGGATTACCATTTTTATCATATTTTAATTGCCATTGTTTTTGTAAATCAGCTATACCATTATCCTGAAAACTCTGTTTATAATCTAATTTATGTTTTTCCGCATCTATAACTACCATAGAATGTCTAACTGCACGGGCTATTTGGTCATTTGGTGCTCCCGCTAAAGTCATATCAGTAATAAGATTCGATATTTTTCCCATTTCAAAATCAGTTCGTTGCATAATATCTACTTTATGACCAGCTCTATAATATGTAGTATTACCTTTAGAATCTGTTCTAGCCTCACTAGCATATTCCATTTTTGGATCAAATCCTTTAAGTCCTTTTAATTCTGGTTGGCTAGCAACTTTGACTCTGCCCATCCTATCATGGGTCGGAATACACATAACAGTATCACCATCAAAATCAGCACCAGATAATCTATCTGCTACTTTTTTATTTATGCATACAGCATCATTACTATTAGTACCTATTATTTTTTTAGCAGTTATATTTTTATCAGTTACTGTTAATATAGGAATTTCAAAAGTACCACCATGAGGATATCTAACAAGGGCTAATTTAGTACCTGCTCTATATTGTGGAGCATATATTTCTGTATCAGATAAACTGTTAACCGGTACAATAACATGATATTTTTGTCCAGGTAAAGCTGCAGCTTTTAAATCAACAGCGGCTCCATCACATTTTGAAGCGAAATCTTCTAAATAATATTTTTTAATTGTTGGATTTGTCAATGATTTAATTTCTTCAAATTCAGCAGCTTTAGTAGCCTTAGCTAAATCTAATTGTTTTTTAGCCATAGCAGTTGACTGCTTTGATAAAAATTGAGAAGGAAGTGCATCTTTCCAATCAGACCAATCACCTTCATCTGCTCTTTTATTTATTAAACCTAATTTTTTATTTGGATTTTTATCTGCACCACTAATACGTTGTCCTGTTTTTGAATCATACCAATATTGTCCACCTTGATCTGCATCCTTTATAGCTGATCCGAAAGGATTATCAGGATCTTTTTTTATAGGTTTTAATACATCTGTCTTATTAGGACATTTTTCTCTAGTTTTATTAGTATTAAATATAACATCTACGCCATCAGGCATGTGATCTGCATAAACAGCCATTCCTTTAATATAATGAGTACCATCGACTAATATACGAACTTGAGCATATCTTGAATCGCCTAAAGATAAATCTGGTACATTTCTACGAAGTTCAACAATACCATCTTTCAATGTTCCTCCGATCTTCATCATATCTTATTTTTAATCTTTTTGAATCTAAACTAGTAGGATATGTAAATTTCTTTTCATAAGTTTGTCCACCATCTCTAGAAATATAATCAGTAATAGTTTTAATTTCATCATATTTATAAATATCTTTATGTTCTTTTTCTGGTACAGTTAAAGCTTTTATAGTTGTCATTTTATTTTTATTTGTTGGTTGTGGAGTTCTTCCAGAATATACATGATACCCTTCTCTTTTTAATAAATATAAAGCTGTGTCAAGTTTTTCTCTAGATATATTTAATTCTCTTTCAACATTGACACCTACATCTATCATTTTTTTTTCGTTTACTTCCTTTTTAAGAAAATCTGCGGTATTTCTGGCTTGTTTCATTCTTGATTCTGATTCTTGATCAAGCCAACTTCTTACTGTAGATTCTCTAACACCCATTCTTCTACCGAATATCAGTATAACCATGTCCACTAGCATGTAATCTTTTAGCTCTAGCTACATTATACATACGAATATCATCTAAAGCAATAGACTTTTCCATACGATATTCTTTTGTAGATAGACCAAATTCTTTTTTAATATTTTCTGGTGTTTCTTTCCATCCTTTACTTTTTAAAGAATTAACTTTATCCATAAAAGTAAAAGAGTTTTCTTCACCTTGATAAGGATCTTCACCAGAACCCCAAGGGAAACGACCCGAATGGGGGATAGAACCTTGATGCGGGGTGCCATAGTGAGCTATAAATTCTTCTTCACTCATTTGTCCTGAACCAAAATATCTTTTCATTTCCTCTACTAAAGGGTTCATAGATTATACCTCCTTTTCCATATTTTCTAATAATTTATTTAAATGAACAATCTTATCCATAATTGGTAAAATATCTTCTATGGTTGGTTCGTGAACTAATATCTCATCGTTTTGATAAATGCGTAATTCTATTTTTATTTCACTTGGTTTTATTTTGTATTCTAAACAAAATAATGCTGCATATATTTCTAATTGTTCAATATGTACTGGTCTTTGTCCAGTTTTTAAATCGTGTATTCTTAACACACCATTTCTGAAAGATATAGCATCTGCTGTACCAAAAAATCTTTCAGAATAAAATAAAACAACCTCTGTATCCATTTTAAACCCTATTGCATCATTCACATAAGAATAGATAGTTTTTTTAGATTTAGGTTGTTTAATACCAAGATCAATTGTTGTCTTAGCCCATTCATGCATTCTAGTACCAATTTCTGCGGCTTTCATATTTTGATAAACATTAATAACTTTTTCATCATCATATCTTAACCAACTAGATTTACTAGCACCAAAAGGAGCATGAAGCCCTTCAAGATTTGTATGTTTGTTAAATATCATTTAGTGTACCTCCTATTATTCTTCAAATACATTTTGTAATTCGCTTAAAACCTCATCTTTATTTTCAGGATATATAAATCTTGAAAATGACATTTTGTTCATCTTATCAACATAATATTCTTGATTAGGTCGTTTAGGAGCTTTACTGTTTCTTTTATTTTCTAAAGTAGCCCATTTATTATTATAAAGAATAAGTAAGTCAGGTATACCTTGAATATCTCCAGAATCTAATTTGGTAACTATACATCCTGGAAACATTGCTTTCAATTCTTTTTTTAGATTTGATTGAAAGTCATTCTCCTTCTTCATAAATACCCCTCCTTAAGAAAATAAAATAGGATGAGTCGATTATAAATGACCATCCTACTATTTTTCTCTTTCCTCTCATAACAGTCTATGTTTCTCACGCGAATTATAAAAATCAATTATTTTCTTGTGTTTGATTTTCAACTTCTTTTTTTATGCTTAATTTAGCTTTTGTTCTAGTACCCACACGTTCTTGTGTTTCATAATTAAATATAAATTTTCCTTGTACTAATTTATCTATACTTGAACTAATACTACCAATTGCTCCTGCTATTGCAAATATACCAGAAACGATTATTAAACACATAAATTTTTCAAAATCATTTTGTATGGCAAATAATGAACATATAAAAAATATAATAGAAAATAGATTATACATAACTTATTCACCTCCTCCGATATGTTTTTAAAATATGTGGTATCAAAAACAGATCATCTAATTCACAATTTAAAACATTTATTATTTTATTTATAATATATATACTTGGCATATCTCTTCCTGAAATATAACGACTAACCATTGGTTGAGTAGTGCCTAATTTTTTTGCTAATTCTGATTGACTCATATATGAACGTGCTAACATAATATTTAGTCGATCTTTAAATTCTCGTACCCAATCATCATTAGTCATATCTTCAATATTATTATAGCGTATGTATCTACTCATTCCTGTCAAAGCATCATAAATATATTTTTTATTATCTGTAAATATAATTAACACATCATCTTTAGTAATCCATTTTAATACTTTTACATCTTCTTGTTTTGCTAAAGGTCTAATATGTAATACATATGGCCAATATAAACAATCGTTATCCTCCATTTTTTCTCCTTTCTAAATATAACTCATTATATACAATAGTATATAAAAAATATCGTTTTGGTCAAAAGCCCAGTTTTTTTTACAAACTTTTAAAAAATATTTAATTTTATATACAACAGTATATATTTTTCACTTTTTTAACAAAATAAGAAAAAAAAGTGGGTTTTTGGCCAGAAAACCCGGAAACCCTACAGCCTCTAAGGATATCGTCTGCCCACTTTTGAAAAAAAAGTGTCCATTTGCCCACTTTTTTTGGCCATATATACAACTGTATATAATTGCATTTTTGTCTTCTGACCACTTTTTGACCACTTTTTGACCACTTTTTTAGATATTTTTGGCCAGAAAATATAAAAAATGTTATATACAGTTGTATATAATTTTTAATCCTTAAAATCATTCATTTTATCAAGAATATCATCTATTGAAATAGCTATACAATATCTTCCAGAAACGTCTCTATGATATCGTCCGTCGCTACTTTTTTCTATTTTATAATTTATTAACCATTGTCTTAATTCTTTCCATTTTTCTTCATAGTCCATAAATGTTATTCTCCTTTTTTAACTATTATTTTAATACCTGTTCTATCTTCCTGATCAACATTAATATCAACAAAAGCTGGAATACAAATTAAGTTTATACCTATAGGTGCTACATAACCTCTAGCTATACATACTGCTTTTATTGCTTGGTTTAATGCTCCTGCTCCAATTGCTTGTAATTCTACTTTATCATATTCTCTAATTAATCCAGCTATAGCTCCTGCTACACTATTTGGATTACTTTTACTACTTACTTTTAAAACATCAACTTCTAATACTTTCATATTATTTACTTCCTTTCTTTTTCTTAAATTTTATTCTTATTTTTTTAATTAATTTATTATTTTTTAATTTATCTTTTATTACCGCTCCTAATGATGGATTAGGATAAAAATCACAGCTAATAATTAGGTCACTACCACATTCAGGGCACGTAATTACTCTAGATATACCAAAACCATCAAATATATCTTCTTCGTCTGGTGTGCTAGTTTCTATTTTTATTTCAGAATTATAATATTTAAATACACAATGACATTCTGTACATTCTTTAATATTACTTTCTGGATATTTTCCATGTTCTAATATTTCAGCCATATAAACCTCCAATTACTATTTTTAAAATATCAAGACCGCTTCTAATGTACTTCCAATTTGTTCCATAAGTTAAAATATAAATTGTTGGATAAGGTGTTCTACGTACGTATCTACTTTTAAAATAATCTCTAAAAATATCAATCATTGTACTTTCTTCAACAAACCATGTTAGATATTCACTACTTCCAAAAACATTTTCAATTAGTTGTCCAAAACGCCAGTCCGGGCAATTTTCTTTCCACATTTTTGTAAGTTCGTTCATAAATGGTTCAATCCTATTTGGATTACGCATATTAGCACTCCTTTCCTTGATAAAAATTTCTAATATCAGTTAATTTATCCACTGCGTCTTTATGTCTATTATACAATATACGACATTCATCAGAACAATATTTCTTACGATTAGATGTTAGTCTATCAACTATAAATTCTTTTCCACAAAGTGGACATCTTTTATGAGCTCCTTCATTCCATGTTTTAAATATAGAAATATCTTTTTTCAATTTATCGACACTACCATTAAAATTAATAGCACGATCATCTACATAAATTTTAGCAATTGGTTTTTTATTAGTTATTTCATCTACAGAAATATCATATTGTCTCAACCATTTTCTAATATTGCCTGTACTTTTAATTCCAACAGCTCTAGTTGTAAATATAACAACTTTGATACCTTGTGATCTTAATTCATCAATATACTGCTTAATTCCATTGACGGGGGTATCATAAATTTTACCATCCCCCCATCCTTTAGAATATCTATGAATAACACCATCAAAATCAAATGCTATTGTGTCTCCTTTTTTTAACATTTTTCTCAACCTCCTTTTTTAATACTGTTCGAGCTTCTCCTTTCTTAAATATCATGTAATGTTTACTACAATCAACTATGGAAGAATAAACATATGGAGTATAAACCATTCTAGGTCTAGACTCGTTATCAAAATATATAAATCCGTCTTGCACAAAATTATTCCTCCTTTTTATCTCCTTTCTTTTTCATTATGTAATTATTAATTATACTAGCACATCTTTTACACATATCATAGCTTCTTATAACTATTTCTGTAGAAGATCTACCTTTATAAGTATTTAAACGAATTTTATAGCGTCTTTCTGTGGCTGTATTAATTCTTTTTCCACATTTATCACATTCATATATACTTCTGGTTCTACCAGTATTATCAATTTTAATTAACATAATATACAACTCCTTATCTAAAGTAATCATTTAATTTAGCAATAGCCTCATTCCTTTTTCTTCTTGTAAGACCTTTTGTCCAATTTGTATGAACTATATGTTCTTTTGTAAAAAATTCTTCAATATCATATGATTCATCATCTAATATAATGAAATTATTTTCTCTAGAAATATCATAAGTTCTATATGGTATATTATCTGCATAAAATGATGTTATAACAGAACAATGTGCGTTCAACCATTGTAATATTTCTTTACCTCTAGAACCATTCTCTAAATTTTCAGTCGTATAACCAGCCTTAATTTTCATACCATACTCCATTAATCTAGCACTAAGAACGGTCATACATTTTTCATCTCTTCTCCACGATGACGTAAGTACAATACTTGTATTTTCTTTTCCACCTGTTCGATCAATTATTTTTCTTAAATTTTTTAAACTACGAGGATTAAATGGCATATTCTCACAAAAGAATCTTCCACCATATTTTTTATGTTGTCTTGAATAATGTCTTTTATTATTTAATACACCATCTACATCTAAAAATATATAATTCATTTTTTATTCTCCTTCGATTTTTCTTCTTTATACCAATAACATCCGTTGCAACCTCTTTTTTCGCATTCACAATTTTCTTTTTTACCATCGTTTGTACACACCTTCATAAATATCATCCTTTCAATCTAATCTTGGTATATGATTTTCAAACGTAGCATATATTTTACCGTCTGCATATAGTCGTGTAATTTCACAAGCTTTAGGTTCAAAATGTTCTTTAATTTGTTGATGAGTAGCTATACTACCATCTGGTATAGTAATATAAGCTTGATCATCTTCACTCCAAATAATATTCATCTTTTGTACCTCCTTATATCATTGTTCTATTATTTAGCATTTCTTCTTTAGTTTGTACACATGTTATTTGATAATCAGGTTTTAATATTCTATCTTCTTTACAAGGAGTTATAGTTAATTTGTTAATATCAAATCCTCTATTTTTTTCAGGATATATAAATGATGATTCTAATATTTTAACATTATATTCTTCTGCTATTCTTCTTTCTATTCTACAACCTCTAGCTTCTTGCCATCCATCTACAAAATATACAGCATCAACTTGCCCCATTAATTCTATAGATCTTGCTAAGTAATATAATGCTGGATGATACTCATTATATGTTTTTGGATCCGCAGTATCTTCTATAAGAGAATTAATAACCTCAATATGTAATTTTTTAAATCTATCTATTATTTCGTCCCTTTCTTTTTTAATATCATCATTTCTTCTACCATTCATTGGCTGACTAATCATTATTTTCATATTATATACCTCCTTAATATTTTTTACCATATCCTAGCACTTTTAATTTTTTACTATGTTTTACTTTATTCAAAAATTTATTAAATAAATAAGGACTATTAAATTCCTTTTTAAATTTTTCACCTTTTTCATTTAATAATATAATTTCATACATATTACATACCCCCTAATGCTTTTTGCACTGCTTCAGATATGCTTTCCTGTATTGGGTCTGGTTCATTTAAGACATTTATTTCATAACTTCCTAATATGTGTTCTAATGCCATACGAATATCATTACCAACTGTCTGTGGTCCCTCTTTATCAATTTTTATACAAAGTTCTCTAAGTTGATTAACATATTCTTTGTTTTCATCTTTAATATCTTTTTCTAAAATAGTTCTTAAATCTTTAAATACTCTACGAACCCTTCTCCTAGGAATATAAGTTCTAAGTTTTTCTTCATTTGTAGCGTTAATCGCTTCCAAAGTTTTTATGTATTTAGCTGCGTTTAAATTTTCTATTTTTAATTTTTCAAGTTCAGTTATACCTGATGCTTCTTCAGCTGCTTTTACCGCTTCACATATATTATGATAATATGGCTCTGTCTGTTGTAAATGATTTGTTTCTCTATGTTCATAAGCTACTGTTTCTGACATATTTTTACCTCCTTTAATTTCTTAGTTTAGGCAATATAGAAATATCATTCTCATCACCGATTAATTAAATTAATTAGTCTGTCTCTTACTTTTTTCTGTATTCTAGAAATTTGACATTGAGATAGTCCCATTTGTTTTGCAATATATTTTTGTGTTTTTTCATCCATTCTCATTCGCACAACATCTTTTTCTTTTTCAGTTAAAAACATTCTATTCATGCTATTCTCAACATCAATATTATATAGAACATCATCTATCATATCACGATCATCTTTAAGAATATCACCGAATGTCAATTCATCTCTATCATTGTTCTTAAATATGACCTCATCTAAACTTATAGCACAAGTTAATGTCTGATTTTTTCTATACTTACGTAAATAATAATTAATTTCATTAGACATTATTGTATATGCTATAGTGCTTAATTTATGTTCATAATCAAATATACTAATTGCTTTCCATAATCCTATAAAAGCACATTGCAAAATATCTTCATACTCATTTGGATAATTAATCTGATATTTATGTGCTATGCTATAAGCAAGCTTAATATTATCATTAAACATTTCTTCATTTGTCATAATTATTTACCATTTAACCTTTCTTTATTATTTTTTCTTTAAAATTTATAGGTTTTGCTGAATGAATATTAGTCGGGTTTGATAAACAAGTATGACAAGGATCTTTGTCTTCACTTTCTTTTTCGTGCTCGCATAAACGACAATACTTATGAAAATCTACGATTTTATCAATGTATTCCATTTGCATAATCTCCTTTCTTAAAATATAATTTATATGATTTTATTTTGTAATTTGTTCTTTAACTCTTTTGTAAATTTGACCTAATTGTTTATCTAAAGCTTGGGCTATTGTGTACCCGATATAAAATCCAAATCCTAATTTAATACTACTAAATGATAATTTTATAGTTCCTTTCATTTTTATTACCTCCTATTCATCTTCTATGAAAAATTTATTTTTAATAAATCTTACATAATCATATTCTATTTCCTGGGCCATTTCTTCAACATCAAATCTATTAGTAATATCATTGATGTTTCGTCTGTATCTAACCCCTCTAATCCATTTATCAGGGTTAATATTTATCGTAAGTACTCCATCTTCTAATGCTATAAATACTGTACCTCTTATTCTTTTCTTTAATCTTCTATGCAAATTCATGCACTTAATAAAATCATATTTTTCCATTATCTATTATTCTCCTTCTTCTTTAAATTCGTCTTCGGCCACTATGTAACCTAGTCCGTCTACTTTTCCATAATATAATTTATGTTCGAAGTGGTTGGTTAATATATCAGTAAAATCTTTTCTTCTGTTGATAAAATTAATACATGCTATATTACCCATAATAGATTGTCTACACACTTCTTCGTTAGACAACGTTTCAGTTATTTGTTCGTCTACTATAAATTTTTTTCCACCAATACCTTGGTGTTGTACACTATCTTTTATTATTTTTGTTACCATTTTACCCACCTCGTTTCATTAAAATTTCTTTTTTCTTTTAATGCTTTTGAAATAGCCAGATCAATACCGCTTCTACTTTTTAGATGATAATAATATAAATCAGTATAAGGAGTATTAAGTCTGTCAATTCTTCCAGAAGCTTGTTCCATAATTTTATATGAATAATTCTGACTAAAAAATATAATTGTATCTGTTGTAATACAGTTCCAACCTTCAGCCCCAGCATTATACTGAACTAAATATACCCATCTATCACTAAAAGGTATAGGTTGATGTTTATGACCATTCCATTCTCGAATTTCTCTACCCCAGAAATTTAAACTTTTTAAAAGTTCAAGTTCATAATCAAAATTATAAAATATAATTATCTTTGGTTTTTCTTCAGCTATTTCAAGAAGCTTTACAACTCTATCATCTGACTCATTAACAATACGTCTTAAAACATAACATAAACTACTTGCTTGTTGCATAGGTTCATCCTTATAAGGATCCCATCTAGTTCGTATTGCTTGTTTATATTTTTCTAAATCATATAGAGTATAAATATCTTCATGATGTGCTATAGTCTTTCTATTAAAATCCATATCTATTAAAATTCTATTTCTTAACCTTATCAATCGGCCGGTATTAACATATCTATCGATTTTTGGATATTTAGTGAAACGTGAAAACACAATATGCTCCCTAGTAAATTCTGTCTTATTTTTATAAAAACCATTTGCAATAAATACTGGAATATAATCAGACCAAGTATCCCCAGGTGTTGCTGATAATAATATCCATTCATTATTTTTAGCTATTTTTAAAAATGCTTTTGTCCAAGCTCCATATCCAATAACTCTTTGCTCATCAAAAATGAAAAATGAATTTTCAACTCCGGGCATATTTTTTGATATTATTCCATGAATCTACTACGATTTTATTGCCATATCTCTTAGTTTGTTGTTCGTCTGTAGACATTAAGAAGTTAGCTAATTCTCCTTCCCATTCCAAAGTATCTCTTTTTCTTGCTGTAGTTATGATATATAAATCCTTAGAATTAGGTTTAATTGGTACGTATGTGTCATCTATTTTACCACCTTGATTTATAAAATAATAATAGAGGGCAGTTCTAGACTTGCCAGAACCAACACCCCCATTTAGAATACAACCATTTCGCATATTGTTTACCGCTTTCATTTGATAATCGTATAAAAAAGATTTACTGTTCATCGATAGGCTCATCCAATTTTTCTTTTATCAAATCTAAAATATGTTCAACTCGACCTCGTGTATAATCGCTCATCTTAATATATAAACGATGTTCATCATACCATTTAAATATTTCATCTAATTTACCTTTATTCCAAGAAAATGACCACCAATCACATATCATTTCAATAATATAAACATCAGGCATATCTAATAATATAACACCTTCTTTTTTATCGTCATTTATTAATATCCAATGTTGCCAATGATGAGGATTTCTATGAATATGTTTTAACCAAGCTTGATTAAATTTATTAACAACATCAAAGGATCTATTATGTCCATAAAAATAATTATCATATGCTTCATATTCGTCTGGTTCATTTTTAGAAATATCATGAGCATATACAACGTTATGTTCAACATCTCCTAAAATATTAATACCGTCAATATTAAATATTTCTGGTAATTTATCTCTTAAAAAGTAAAAAGCATTTTTTACATTAGTTTTATGTTCTATTAAATATTCATCATACTTTTGACTCATATTTAGATCCTCCCTTCTGCTCTTAATTGATGCCATGCATTTTTAATTTTATTAGTTTTTAATGCATGTTTTAGCATATTTCTAAGAATTTTTCTATTATAAACTTTATGATAAGGTTCATTTCTTCTGTTTTTATTTGCCATAAATATAAATTCCTCCTTACTTCATTCTTACAAATCTTATTTCTGGTATAATTATTTCTTCTGTTTGAACAAAATCTTTTAAATTATTAGAGATTTCTTCAGATGTGCCATACATAGCTTTAACCGGATTTCTATATATTGGTATTGTAATAGTTCTTCTATCTTCAACATTATAAATACCTACTTCATTTATTATTTTATTAATCCATTCAATTAATTTTTGATTAGATTTCATTAAAACATCGTTTTGTTTTATAACATCATCCATTCTTTCTTTATATAATCCTGCCATTTGTGCAGTATTATATCTATCGTTTTCTAATTGTATAGCATGTTTTTCAGCATTATTTAACTCCTCGTGTAAACTTGTTATAATCTGATCTTTCTCCGTTTTATCTCTTAATAATTTTTTATTTGAATCACATTTATCTTCCCATTCTTTTCTTTTTATCCACATATGTTTATTCTCCTTTCTAATATAAACAAAATTTTTAAATACATGGTAATGTAATACCTTCAATTTCAGCTCTTACTTCAAGACATCTTAGATAGTTTCCCATATAAGATTTTTGCTCTTTCAATAATTCTAAAGAGCATTTAGGTGTGAATGATAAAGTTCCAGCTTCGTATCTGATACACATTTTATGCAAAGACATATATCTTATTCTTGTTTGCAAATATTCAGCTACAAATCTGTCTCTATAATCTTCACTATTCATTAATCCAACAGTTTCTCTTAAAGTGATTTCATCTAATTGTTCAATTTCTTCAACTGTTAAATTTGTTTCTTTTGCTAATGGATCCATAATTTCACCTCCTTTAAAAAATATAAACAAAAGGGTCTATTAAGACCCTAATTCATTAACTCATCAGAATCTGCATATCTCGCACCAAATCTATCAATATTTTGTACAACATCAATAGCTTGCAAATATGCACTTCTTCCAGTTTTACCATTTACTTCCCAATCATATGGTCTAAGATCCATATCAACACTATAAATATCAATTTCGTCTAACATTGATATGGTTTCTTCATTTAATCTTTGAACTAATTTACCAGATCTGACATAAGCTGCTGGCCCTCTACTATTAAATTTAACTTTAACTGGTAAATACATAAATGGCGATTCGCCTTCTTCTCTAGGTGGTTTAATTTTTACATTCCAACCATGTTCTGTTAATTCATTACAAATTTCTTCATCAGGAATTATAACAGCGAAGTTTCTATCTCCTTCCCTATTATATTTACTTCCTATACCTGCAAAATTTCTATAAATTATCCTTGCATCTTCTATTTCAAGAACATCCCTTGTGAAATTAATTTTCATAATATTATTCTCCTTTCAAAAATATAAATTATTTATGATGACAAACATATTTCGATAAATCATGCCCAGATTTGCATTTATTATCTACAAATAATGGACACTCCCAGCACGTTACTGTGTGAGGATCACCACATGGGGGATATTTTTCATAAGTACCCCATATGGTCTTCTCTATTTTAGGAGGGTAATGGATCGTCTGAAACGAACCATTCAAAATCTCCATACTGAGATATAGTTTCAACTGCATCATCAACTAAATTATTATAATAAGATCTATCAATAAATTCTTCATTTGTACCACGAACCATCTCAGATTCCAACCATCTAAATCCTTTTGAACCAGTTGCCGCATAATACTTACCATCCTTTTCTCTGACCAATAAACCTCCACCATGACCAGGTAATATAGGACAGAAATTACCAACACGTCCAACAAATTGATAATCATGACCTTCTGCAATTTTTCTTTTAAGTTGCTCACTTAAAGTATTAAACTCTGCTTCAGATATAAGCTCTTTCTTAAATTGTTGTTCTAACTTTTGTAATTCCTTTTCCTCAGCAGATACATCTGGTAATTTTTCATTAAAATCCAAATATAAAGATGTTGTAACAGATTTAGTTTCGCACATATCATCAAATTCTATTGGTTCTTTACTAAATAATGTTTTGAATACATATGGAATCTGAAATTGTGTGCCTGTAGCATCCCATTTTCCTGCTTTTTTGCCATCTTTATACTTACAAATATAAACAGCATCATTGACTAAACACATTCTATCGTACGTAGCCTCGTGTTCAAAAGTATAACCATATTTCTTTCCAAAATCCATAACAAACTGTATAATTTCAGGAGTAGCATTTGGTATTTTTATTGAATCTGTCTTAATATGTGCGACAGTAAATCCTCTTTTTTGTACCTCGTGTTTTAAATCTATCATGAACAAAGCTCCACGTTTCGCTACTATATTATCTTTATTACGAATATCACGGAAAGGATTATCAAAATTTGCAGCTGTTAATCCATAAACTGAATTAATTGCTGTTTTTAAAGCATTAGCCAAATCTTTAGATGTAATTTCACCATCTTTTACTTTTTGAATATATGGCGTAAGTTTTCCATCCAACATTTTACTAACTGCTTCCCAGTCCTCATGCTTGATACTAACACGTCCTTCAACGATATCCCTAAATTTTTCAGTATAATCAGGACCAAACAAACACTCAGCAATATCACTGTGGGGATGCATACTAGCAACATCCAATAAAGCAACATTACAATGAATACCAGGCTCAGCATAAACATAACCTCCTTCTCCTACTTCTTCTCCTCGATATATACTTTTACCTCCTTCAAAAGTATAACCTGGAAAATATGGTAAAAGACTCTTTTTTTCTCCATGTTTTTGTTTCATCATCTCAGGACAAGCTTTTTTAAGAAATTTTAAAATATCAGCAGGTAATTCTGTAACAGGTTCGGCTAAATTTCTATAAAAGAATTTAGATTGTGGTTTCTTTTCTGTGCCAAATATAATTCTAGTTGTTAAAGTATTAGTAGTGTCATTAACCGTCATACCAGCTAAATCTGCTAGAATTTGTCTTGCTAACCAATCCGCAGATAAATAATCCCATGCTGCTTCCGTTGCAATAACATCATTATCACAATATTCAGCAACTTCAATCCATTTATCTTCTGGCACTGGTTGATCCCAAGGTAAACCTAATTCTTTATGATGAATACCCATTTCAATTTCTAGTTTCTTTAATGACTTTTTATTACCAGCTGAAGCAAAATCATAAATATCAGTATATGATAAATTATAAGCTTCACCAAAAAATGCATTCTTTTCTCCATTTACAATTCTTTGAGACAAATTATAAATTTGTTCATTAGAATATCCCATAAGACGTGCATAAATTAAATGATTATCATATCTACGACAGTTGAAACCAACTAAACGATATCTTAATAATTCTTCAATATCTTTTGATGACGGATTAATCATTCTAACTATTTGATTACCCTCACCTTGTAATTTCCAATTTACTAATAATAAGTTTGGAAATACTTCAATATCATAAAATACAATTTTTTCATCTTTGCTATCAATTGGAATTGATGGGTCATCGGATTTAAAATGCATTTTGTTAACCAATTTAATACAATAATCAGATTGATTTGTACTATTTACAGCAAAAGCATAAATTTCATTTTTCATATCTGATAAATCGTATTTCATTCCTCTATCGTAAGCATCCTCTAATATCTTATATATAAAATCTATACTAGGTTTGGTTCCTGGATGAATTTCTTTTCTGAGATTTCGTTCAATAAGTTTTCTAAGTCCAATCTCACTTTTTATAACATTTTCGCTTACCATACTTTTTTCTCCTTTCATCGGTAAACCAGAACTAATAACTGTAATTGGTAAGTTGTTGCACTTAGTTAATTTTCTTCTAAGCGAACTCTTTCCCGTAAATACTTTAATCTCTATACTATCAGCATATACCCTACTTAATCTTGTAACATCTCCATTAAAAATATAATGTAAATGTATACCTGCTCCACTTTTACTTAATTCAGCGTATGTAGCTGGCCATTTACTAGCAGCTTCTAAATTCTTTTCAAAAGATTTTTTGCCACTTTCATCTTTAATATCAAAATCTATTACAATATGATTTTCCGGTATTTTAACATAATGTATACGAGATGTCTTTATATCTTTTAATGTCGTTTTAACATCATCCCATTTTTTACTAGGTGTTTCTTTTGAAGATGCATATTGTGCTAGACAATTTGCACATTCTTTATCAAATATAGACTCCTGTTCTTTAAAATCTATAGAATCATTAGAAACTTTTTGTTCTAATTCTTGTTTATTTTCTTCAAATATAGAAATTTTAAAACCACTATAATAACTTCTTGCTCTTGTTCCATCTTCCATATTAAATCGATCATTATAATCTTCAAAATAATTCTTTAGTTCTTCTTTAAAAACTCTCTTAGAACAAGGATATGCAACTTTTGCATCATCACAATAATTTTTATACATTTCCCATGCTTGTTTTAATGACACACCATCTTCTTTTTTAAATATATGATATGAATCAAATACAAAATTATAAAAATCATTTGAAGCTCCCATCATAGATACGGGTATGTAATTATCATAATACCCGGGATCTTTCAAATATACTTCTTTACAATGCCATGCTATAGGCCCTAGTTCAAAAGCTACTTGTTTTACTAAACGTTTGTATTCAGATACTGGTAGTTTGTTTCCAGTTGGTGTAACATCTATTAATCTTCTAATTAAACCAGACTTGGCATCAGTTATTTTTACTGGTTTATTAGTACCCATAAATAGAAAACATTTAAATCTATTTGAATATGTTGATTTAAATTTTTCATTTACAGTCATTAATTCATGAGAAACTAAGCTATTTAATCGTGTATTATCCTCAATTTTTGATAAATCACCATCATGTTGAATAGCTACAAGAGGATTACACTTAAATGGTTCAAGAGCAAAGCTATTACTAGATGAACCAAGTGCACGAGCATCAAATACAGAATAATATCCATCAAATAAATCTTGAATAATATTTAAAATCGTAGATTTACCTGTACCTGCTGCTCCATAAAACACCATGAATTTTTGAATATATTTAGAATCACCTGTAACAATAGAACCTATAGCCCACTCTATTTTATGTCTATTTTCTTCATCATATAAAGTAGATATAAGTTTATCATATGCTGTAATATTACCTTTTTCGAGAGGATATGGTAATTTCTTACTAGCATGATCTGCTTTTGTTACATTGGTATTTGAAAATATCAATGATTCATCTAGCATTTCAAATGAATCTCTTTTTTGTCTTTGACAATATTTATGCCATAAGTCAATTGATCCAGAAGTAGAGTCCCAAGTATATAATACATTTATTCGTGTTTCTGGATGTGCAGCATGATATTCATCATACTTTTTACTTAATTCTGAATCAATTATAGCTAAGGCATCATCTTCATTTGTAGACCAAAGACCTTTTTCTTCAATCCACACAGCATAAAAATCGCCACCTCTAATCATAAGATCTTGAGATTTTGGATATAATCGAAATTTGGGATATATTTCAACGCCTGATTTTGTCGAACGCATCGATATGATTAAAAAATCTACCATATCTATTCTCCTTTCGATTTTATCTCTTTTAGTTCACATTCTAATTCATCAATTTTTTCGTCATGTGCTTTTATTACTCTATACATTAAATAAAATCCACCTGTCAACAATATAAAATTCCACACTATTAACTTATTAGATTGTTGATTATTAATAATATGCTCTTTAATTTTTCTTTTAATCATACGAATATCTTCTTTATTATTTATTATATTTTCTATTATTAAGTCCAAAATTTTTACCTCCTTTCTAATTAAAATTATCTAAATACCAGCAAAGTTGTGACCATATTTCTACATTTCTTAAATCATATTTGCAATCATGTATATAAAATAATCCTCCTTTACCGTCTGGATCATATTGTCTTTCCATAAAAATATAAATTCTTTGTGTTACATATTTTTCGTCAAAAATATCATCTGTCATACGATTTAATCCAAGATTTGATAACATATCCCAAAACCATTGTGCGGTTCTATCGCCATATCTTGGATCATCCATTATAGTTTCTTCACATCGAATAGCTAGGGCTATCATCATCTCTAATACACTACATGAATCATCTAATACATCTGTTACATCATCATCATGTATGACAGTAGCAAATCTATTACGTAAATCAATACCATCCATTGCGCGATTAACATCATTATGAATATAAAAATCAAAATCTATATTGTGTAATAATGTAAATAATTTTCTATAGGATATTCTACTATTAACTCTGCCTTTACAGACATAATCATACAACCAATCAAAATATCTTTCTTTTATTTGGTCTCGATAAGTAGCCACTAATTATCCTCCTCTACTTTTTCCTCTAAAATATCACTATATAATCGTTCAGATCTTAATACTGTATACTCTATTCCTTTAGATTCATTACGAACTATCATTCGATCGTCTTCATCATCAAAGTAATCAAGAGTATTACCAATCATTGTTTCTGGGTCCGTAATTTCATTATCCTCTTCATCTGCTAAAATATTATCAGCATACAATATTAATGTTTCTTCATCTAAACCTGTAGCACCATAATGTTCTTCATCAATAATATAAGGTGGAATATCATTTTCTTCTCTAATAGCTACAGTATCTTCAACTTGTTGACTTTCATCTTCGGATAAATCTACTCCGTTAGAATATCCTAATTTCTCTACGCTTTCTTTTAAATTTTTAAATGATGCAGCCAAAGCATCTGCAGCATCGTTTACATTACTCTTATGTTCCTTATTTTTTGAATTTTGTTTATTTTCTAATTCTTCAAATCTTTTCTTAAATGTTGTGACAACTGACTCTATTTCTTCATCAGTTTTAGTTTCAATAACTTTTCTTACTGCAAAATATGTTCCTACTGAACCAGTAGCAACACCTAACATAAATATAATTACTTTATTCATTACTATTTTTACCTCCTTTAATTTAATAAATAGGGAAAATTTAAACTATCTTGATAGTAATCCCCTGATAAAATACTATCTAGACCTCCTCAAATTTTATCATAGATAACACCATCTACATTAAAATCAAGAAGAATATTATATTCATAACCATTTACAAATCTGTGATTTGATAAAGTTGGATTATAAATACCAAAATCAACATAGTTATCTCCGTTTGGATTCTTTTCATCATATATCCAACCAACTATTTGACCGGCTTTAGTCCTTTGAATATCTAACATGTCATATACTTCATTTAAAAATAAATGCCCTTTTGCTTTTAATACTTCATTAGCATAATCTTGTTGTCTTCTTAAAAACATCAAATTATATTCTGGATCTTTTTTGTGTTCTGCTGAAGTACAATCAAAAAATCTAGCATAATCACTTATACCATCTAATCCATTTGTAAATTCAAATACTGTTTCTTTCTTAGTTTTTTCTTTACCATTTTTATCTTTTACTTTAGTTTCAATTTCAGTAGCTTTTATGCCATAACGTAATTCTTTATCTATTTCATCACCGAATCTTTCAACAACATTTTTCCTATATTTTTTAAATCCCGTATCAACAGCTGCATATGCTGCTGCAAGTGCAACATTTCTTCTTTTTAATATTTGATGTCCTGATACAATACTTGCAATAGATAAACCACCTAAAATAATAGATGGAGCATATAATTTAACTAATGATAATCCTGTTTTAGCATATATAATAGTTAAATCTCTTTTACTGTCATTTTCATCATAAGCTACAGTTTTATCTTCTAAACATTCATGCACTGCATTTACATGTTTTTGTTTATTTTCCATTATTTTTTCTACTTTTGTTGTTGCTTTACAAGCTAAAATTGTGCTAGCAACTGTTCCTACAATACCTAATCCTAAAAATATTTCAGGACTATATTTTTTACATTGTACAGTTACTTTATTTGCTAAATTATTAAAATTTTCGATTAATTCTTTTTTCATATTAATCATTATCCTCCTTTTTATATTTTATTAAATTTTCTAAATTTTCGATAGGTGGTAAGATTAACATCCACCCATCTCCTATTTGTTCTAATTTTGTATCAATTAGTCTTGTCCAACCATGTTTGTTATAAATATCTAAATCTTTTAACTCTGATTCTTTTCCAAATATTTTATTTATCATAGAATATAAATCATTGTATGTTACATATCCGTTTTGAAAACCTATTCTGAATAATTTTGTATGAACATCCATTGCATCTTCAAATTTTTCAAATATAAATTCAGTTAACATATTCATTTTATTTTCCTCCTAATCTATTGGTACAGCTCTTGGCATTTTTATCATATATCCATCACGTACTCTCATTATTTCTGCACTACGAATATTAGTCCAACCATATTTATTATCAGTATAATTACCAGTGATGCCAACTAAATCATAAAGATCTGCTACACGTACTAATCCATACGTATCCATTAATTCGTCCATTCTTGCAATTACATCTTCAGCTTCACCTCTGGTGCTTAGTATAATATCATCATAATTATAACCGTATGATACACTTGGTCTATCATATCTTGATGGTGCTCTTCGATCATCATAATAATTTCTATATGATACTCTATCTGCTGTTGAACGTTTTCCTCCTCTTCTTTCACCATAAAGAATAATATCTATACCGTCTGTAACAATATCAGATATCAATTTCTTTATAGCCGGTATTAATACTTCTCCAAAGACATAAGACTTTACACTTCTTGCATCTTCAGATATAAATTCTTGAGTAAATTTACTAAGTTTACTCTTTTTTCTAGTTTTAACCGCTCCAGTTACTACTTTGTCAATTCTTTTTTCATCAAGTTTATTTGTAACATCTGTATTCTTAACATTTTGTTCTTCTTTGAAGCGATTAGAATTTGGTTTATAATCCTCCATTGTTTTATTTCCTTTCTAATAAAAAATAAAAGGATACCATGTTTAGATGATATCCCGTTCTAAGATAATTATTCTTCAACTGTCTCTTCATTAATTGTAACTTCTTCTGAAACTTCTGCATTTTCATCAATTGCGATTGGTTTTTCTAGTTTTATAGATTTTTTATTTTTACGTCTTTTAAATAATATAACTCCTCCTACTGCAGCACCTACTACAACTAATCCTGCTACAACTTTGATAAGTACGTTATTAGACTTGCTAACCTCCTCTAAAACTGGATTTACAACCTCTTCGTTGATTTCTTTTAAATTTTCTTGTTCCATAATGAAACCTCCTTATAAAAATATTTTGTTGAAAAGTTTATTACCTTTCTATTATATACCATGTTTTATTCGCGAATTATATGATCTTATCATAATCGTATTTTGGACAAACCATAAAATCGATTACTATACATGGCTGATCATCATCTGTTAAGCACGTACTAAACATTGGTTCAATCAAACCAGAATTCAAATTCCATCCAATTAAGTCACCATTTTTAGTGCCATCTAGACCTAATTCATAATAAAACTCATTTAACGAAATATAATTTTCATAAACAAGTCTTCTGTTTAATTTATTAACTACTTGTTTAATAGTTTCAATTCCAGACTTAAAATATCGTCCAGATATTGTGTCCATACATAGAGTATTATCTTTTCCAGATACAAATATCTGGGAATTAGATAATTTATTATCATTTACTCGGTCTTGCGCTAATTTATCATGGATTTCTTTTTCTTTTCTTTCGCCAATAGTTTCTATTACTTTATCTCTATATCTAACTAAAGTTTGTTCAGATATCGAATATGCTGCTGCTAATGCTGTATTTCGTTTTATATTAACTCTACTTGCTCCTATTATACAAGATATAGATAATATTCCTGTAATTCCTGGTGAAATATAAGGAATCCATGCTGCTTTAACTGTTTCTATAACAGTTAATTTATCTTTCTTCAATTCGTCTTTTTTCATTTCTATTAGATCTAAAGCCTTAGGTGTTTCTTTAACTGCTAAAATAGTAGTAAATATCATACCAGCAATACCTGTGCCAGTCAATATTTCTGGACTATGTTTAGTTAGAAATGATTTTGTAGAATTTAAAAAATTAGTTATTTTTTGATTCATGTTTACTCTCCTTTCTAATAAAAATAAAAAGAAAGACTATTAATAAGTCTTCCTAATATATTTTTTATTGGTTTTGAAAATGCTTTTCTACTAAATCAGTTAAAATAACTTTATTCTCTTTACTGCTTGCCCATGCTGAACCTACCATACCTGCTACACTAGCAATAATACTAAGAATTTTTACTATTTTTATTCCGTTAGATCCCATCTTTCATAACCTCCTTTCTTTTCATTATAGTAAATGTTTTTTACGCGAACTAAATAATGTACTGTGGAAATTCCATGGTTATCAAACAACATTCAATTCCACCATCTAATTGCACTCGTTCATGATTAAATAATATTTCATAATAATGACCATCAGACATCCAACCAATATAATCACCCTGCTCGATTGGTTCAATACCTAAATATCTATAAAAATCATTAAGCGATACACAATCAGTAGCTGCAAATTGTTGATTTACCATATCTTCAGCTTTTAAAACATCTTCTAAAGTAGAATCAAAATATCTCATAGATTGAAAATCAAAAAATAATTTTTTATCTTCATCTAATATAATATTCTGATCAAATTTTGATTTAACTAAACTATGCACAACATTAACTGTTTTTTCATCATTTGTAGAAAGTTCTTTTGTTTTTTCTACATATTCCTGATATGAATTACTTAATAAAGCATATGCAGACATCAGTGACGCCTGATTTCTTAAGTTTAGATAATTTGCGCTAAATATACATGCTATTGTTGAAATACCACTAATCGCTGTAGAAATATAAGGTTTCCATGCAACTCGTATGGATTCAAGCTTAGTCAAATCTTCTTGTTTTTCTTTTTTAGCATTTTCTATCAATTCTATTGCTTTTGGTGTTGCTTTTACTGCTAAAATTGTAGTTCCAACTACTCCTAATGCGCTTATTACTGTAAGTATGGTTGATGAATGTCTTTTTAATAAAATTTGCATTTTGTTCATAAATATACACTCCTTTCTTTAAAAATATTTATAATAAAAATCAAAAAGAAAAGACTAATTATTGTCCTTTCTCTGAGATTATATTATCGCTTTAACGTTTTTTCGGTAAAACCCCATTCAAAATATTTCTACCCAATGTACTGGTTACAGTTGACTCTTGATCGAATTTAAATGTCTTGTTTATTGTGCATATAGATACTAACGTGGTTACTGTAAAAGTACAAATCGATATAATATTACGAATTTTATCTCTTTTATCTTCAGATTGTGCTTTAAATATATTTCCATCTTGTTCTACTTCAATCTGTTTTAATTTGATTAATTCATTTCTAATTTTATCTCTTTCTTCCAGTAATTTTTCATACCCTTCTGTCGCTAAACTCAGATCTTTAATTTGATCACTAGCTTTTTTGTAATCTTGCCATAAGGCATCCTCAATTTTTTTCATATTTTTACCTCCTAAAAGTTATAGTGAACTATACGTTCTCATTATAGGCGTTGTTTTTTCCGCGAAAGATCAATACCGTGAGAAACTTTAAAACTAGCTCTAAGAATCTTTGGATTACTTAATTCTGAACTAGTTACAAGTACTCTAACTAGGTTATTTTTTTCATCTACCTCAATTATTCCACTAATTTTAGTAAGTTGATTTTTTCGTGACATAAAAATACAGCCTATGATTATTCCTACTATTATGCCAACAACATAATTCACAAATGGTAACATATTTCCTCCTTTCTAAAAAATAAAAGAAGCATAATTTCTTACACTTCCTGAGAGTGATATACAATTACTGAATGTTAACGCGTTATAAATTGCGATTACAATGTAATCGTATATAAAAATTATAAATTTTTAATTATAATGTTATTTCTTCCTGTTTTCATTATAGAATGTGTTTATTTCGCGTATCTTTTTCAAATAATTTAATACTTCTTCATCATTCAAATATCCACCGTACATTATCATTATCGAAAATATCTTGATCATGAGCAATATCATATGGATAGGGACCTTGTTCTTTATTTTTATATATAAGTACAGCCATTTCCCATAAATCTTGTTCATAACCCATACTACCAAAAGTTTTAGCTATTGATGCGCCGATATCCATTTGGAAATTTTAAAATATAATGTACTCCTGAATATCCCATAATACAATCTGGTAAGGTATCAACCAAATATTCTTCAAATTCTTTAAGATTTATACTTAAATTTACAGACATAATAAACCTCCTTTCTAAAAATATAAAAGAAGAAGACTATTCATCCTCTTCGTTTTCAAAAAATGTCGAAATATAACTCCATATACCTAATGGTAATATTACTATAACACTTGTTATGTCTCCGTCATTAAAATATTTGCATATTGGTATTAATGCTAAACCTATTAAAGTTATCATAAGTGCATAAAATCTCTCTGTTAATACAAATTTCTTTTTCATAAGTTTTTCTCCTTTCTATTCTTTCTATAATATACTATGTAGATTCCGCGATTATAATCCTTTAAATATGTTGCTCATGACTTTTGATGTCTTATCAAAAGTGTCTGTAATTTTGTCAGATGCTTCTTTTAAAGTATCTATTGAATCATCTACTTTTTTTACAGTTTGATCTTTTACACGATCTAATGTTGATAATTTAGACAATGTTATTATACCCACTGTAGACCAAGTAATACTTACTGTTATTATACTTACGTATGCAAAAATTTTTAAAACCTCCATAAATAAACCTCCTTTCCAAAAATAAAAGAGTCTATTTTATTTAGACTCTTCTACTACATTATAATATTTTCCGTCTATTTCTACTACTGTTCCGTTTTTTAGTCCTTTCTTAATTTTATGTTTCTGAATAAGATTTGCTACTCCTCCTATACCAACTACTATACCTCCAACTGCTATACTTACAATAGCTGGACCTATAGTAATTGCTAATACTACTTTTACAAGATCTTTATTACTCATAAAATTCACATCCTTTCTAATTAACTTTCCTATAATATACTATGTAGATTTCGCGAAAAACAAAAGAGTCAGTTAGTTGACTCCTTTATTAATATTTCTTACGGCTTCTAATTTATCTTTTGACCACATATCACTATCAGCTATACTAATAATTGCATTATAGTATTCAGATGTTTCATCTCTTTTAATTATACTTATTGTTTCTAATTTATCACTAGACCACATGTCACTATCATTAATAGCTTTAACTGCACCATCATAAGTTCCTTTTATTATAATAATTGGTCTACGATTATCTTGTATAACATTTGCTGTGAAAACACCTATTCCTATATAAGCAATTGTTTTAAATATATTCTTTACAAATTCTTTCATGATATTCACCGCCTTTCTATAAAAATATATGTAGATTACGCGAAAATAACTCAAAAACACCCCTAAAAATGGTCAAATCGCTGTATACGTACGAGGATCGCTTTTAATCGTTTTTACCCCCTTTATAAACAAGTTATATTCCTAAAAAATTAAAAACGCTTAAAAACGATTTTCGAAGGTCATTTTTCTTAACTTTTTGAAATTTTCCGCCATTTTGACAAAAAGAAGAGTGTATGTTTATAATACACCCTTTTTTAAATTTATTTATATACATTTATCTTAACATATCCGACTCTACCATTTTTTACAACTTTGATTTTATCAATATCATCTGAAACATTTTCTAAAATTTTTACTTGAGTCTGTGGTAAATAATTATATTTTGTTCCTGATAAATTTTTCTTCTCATATATTATGGTATTTCCTTTAAATCTTTTTAACTGTCCGACAGTATTTCTTTTTACAGTTTTTTTATCAGATTTGAAAGCAAAGAATCTACGAGCATTAGAATATTGTTTAAATACATTGATATCAACAAAACAACTATTACCTTTAACTTCGACTTTACCTTTTCTATTATAAATATTAAATTTACCAGAATATAAATATGGATCATATATTTCTATTTTATTATCTTTAGCACCAACTGCTAAAATAAAATGTCCACCAGTAGTCCATAAACCAGCACCACATAATATAACTACAAAATATCCATTCTTACATGCTTCGAATGCTTCGTATGAAGACGAGATAGATTTTGTCTTTAATCCCCACTTTTTAGCTACAAAAGGAAATAATTCAAAAGAAGTACCACCATTTACTCTATAACCATTTTTTATTGAAATATCTCCCATTTTATTAGGTTTTACGGTTTCTTTAAAACTAGATACTACCATAGCAGCACAAGTTGGACCACAACCTCCACTTTTTATTGTAGCTTTAGGCAACTCTCTAGATGGATATGGATGTTTAGCCCATCTAGAATCAGCTTGATTATAATATACTTTTTTCATACTACAAACCCTCCTCTTCATTTCCTTCAATGATTTCATATTCTCTATCGTTAGCTTCTTCTTCTGTAAAATTAGGAATATCCTTAGAACTTGGATCTTCTTCTATTATTTCATCAATATCATTTTTTTCTTCCAACAAAGTAATATTTTCTACTTTGAAATTATCATTTCCCATAAGTTTACTCTCCTTTCTCTTCGTTTTTTATAAGTTGAAGTTTTGGTTTTGAATTATTTTTAGATTCTTCATCTTTTTTCTGTTTTTGAATTTTCATTTGTTGTATATAATTACTATATTCCGTTTCCAAATCTCTAAATAAATCTTTAAATAAATAATATACACAATCTAATGGCAAGTTAGCTTCATTTACATCTTTTACAATTTTTTCACGTAATTCCTCCATCATAGTTTATTCTCCTTTCTTATTAATATCCTGTTGTCCAACCTGCTGATACAAAATCATTCCAATTACTTAAAGATTGACAAGTAGTCGCCTGTGTACTTGATAATCCCATATATTTTAAATTTTTATTTGTAACACTTGTCATAGTTATACAAGTTGCTAAAATATTATTTAAACTATCATTTGATAAAGCTGTACAATTATAAAACATATTGTAATTATTATTTCCAGTTAAACTTGAAAAATTATAAATAGGAACTGTAATTAAGCTTTCACATCCATAAAAAAGTTGTTGTGCATTTGTTATATGAGATGTGTTCATTGTTGGAGCAATTTTTAATGAAAATAATTGAGTAAATAAACTCTTTATATTTGTAACTGCTGACACATCATAGTTATCATCTATACTTTCTATAAAAGCTTGAATATTAAAATATCCACCAGTTCTAGGGAGTATCTTTGCATTGTTCGTACTTGTAGAGCCTTCCCCTTCGTATGTTCCTGTTATCCCTAAAACTTTTTCTCCTTTTTTAATTTGATTTGCATTTAAACTTATTGCTGTTGCCACTCTACTTTGAGATATTCCCAACTTCATTTTTCTATTGCCCTCAAACATCCAACTATCAGGATCATTATTTCCTGCTATTTGATAAGCTCCCATTACATAAGTAGTATTATTTCTAGTAACTTTTTTTGCCGTACTTGCTTCTATAAACTGATAATCAAAATCTGATGGATTATCAGGATTTATAGGATAAGTTAATACTGGTAAAATTCCCGTTATTTTTTGTCCGTTTACATAAGCAGTTTTATCTTTTTTAATATTAATTGGTTCTGCATTTGCATCACTTGTATCTAATACTTCTAAGTTACCAGTTACTCCTAATATATTTATATTTTTCTTTATATTACTTGGAATTATTTTTGTGTTCTTTTCAGTTAATATATTTTTTATTTTTGTATTTAATATATCTATCTATTCCAACTCCTAACTTCTATCTGCATAGGTTTCATTTTGTGATAATCTTCTGCTCATAAGTACCCTACCATTATTTCTCAAATCAAATATATTCATATTTGTATAAGTTATTTCATAAGGACTATCTAATAATGCACTAAAATAAGAACCCTCAGACCATTCAGTATAATTTAAGGTGTTATTAGGATTAGTTATTTGTTGTATCAATTCTTCTAGTGTACTTACTTCATCAGAATACATAAATCTTTTCAAAACTACGTCTAAATGTCCTGTTTTTGAATCTGCAATTACTTTATTGTTATTAGTAAGAAAAAACGAGAAAAATCCAACAGAATTACCATTATCTTTAATTACTGCATATTTTTCACTACCCCATATAATTCTATATTTACCACTACTTCTTTTGTGTATAATATAACTAGTACCAATGTCTAAAACATTATCATATTTTGGTCTATATAAAGTAATTGGATTTTCAGAATATACAGGGTATGAATTTAATTTGTTTTGTAAAAAAGTATCAAATTTATCTGTTACTTGTGAAATTTCGCTATTAAAATCATCTAAAGATTCCATTTCAGGTATGATACCACTTACATTTACATTAGCACTTGCATAATTACTTACATCTACCACTCCATTTTCTGTTATTTCTATTTCTCCGCTTGGTTGCTGTCCTTCATAAGTTCCTGTTATCCCTAATACTTTTACATCTTTTTTTATATTACTTGGAAGAATTTTAGTATTTTTTTCTGTTAATACACTCTCTATTTTCGTATTCAATACGTCGACATCTGCTCCAACTATGAACTCTCCTTCACCTTCATTAGTATAAAATACATTATTTACTGTGTCGTACATTCCTGTCTCATTATCTAATTTCCTGTAACACGGTATAAAATTCCTTACTAGAATACCATCTTTTGAAATTTTGCAAGAATAAATTTTTGCATTCGCATAATAGTAGTTTTTATTGGCTTTTTCCTTAGCACGGAAAAGAGTGTAATTGTTCTCATTAGGATCTAAAACATCAACTGTGTAAGTTTGATTATTTACAGTAACACTACTTTGTAAAGAAGAAAAATGTATGTTAAACATTGCTCTTTCATCATAATCTACGTTTGTCAAGCCTTCATTATTAGAAAATCCATATTTCCCCGTAGACAGATATTGTCCGAAAAAAGAACCTATCGATGTATATGAACCTATTGCAATTTGTGAAACAGTATTTTTAAGTGTTCCTTGACAATCTAATTCAACTAAGCAATCACCATTTACACCTGTGTCAATATATTGTGTTCCTGAGGCTTCCAAATATTCGACTTCTTGATATGTATCAGGTAAAACATTTTGACTTTGATACAGTATTTCATCTAAATTATTATTAGCCTTTGTATATTCTTCGTTGCTTAATTTCCCTGTTGTTATCCCTGCGATTTTTGTATCAAATTGACTTGCAGGGATTAATGAACTATCTCCTGTCTTTGCTTTAATAGAAGTAGCCACATCTGTTAGAAAATTAGTTAAATTATTTGTTCTTGCCATTAATAACTACCTCCTAACACTTGTGTTATATGGGTATCAATGTAATTATTACAATAACTCTCAATTGCTGATATATCAGAGCTTGTCCAATAGTCTATTCCTCTTTGTGGTGTATATCCATCTTGTCCGTCTTGTCCATCAACTCCGTTTGTTCCATTTTCACCATCTTTTCCATCTGCACCTGGCTGTCCATTTTGTCCATTTGTTACTTGAAAAGTAGTAGATGTTCCGTTTGTAAATGTTATTGTATAAGTATCTATTAATCCACTTGTATTAGTTTTGACTATACTCGCTATTCCATTCCCCGTTGCTCCCGGATTACCTGGGTCACCCTTTTCTCCTTTTGCTCCATCTTTTCCGTCAACTCCATCTTTTCCATCTTGACCATTAAGTCCATCTTTTCCATCCTGACCATTCATTCCATCTTTACCATTCATACCATTTAAAACAGTAATTGTTCTGGTTCCGTTTATATCTGTTATTTCTATATCATATCCATCGGTTGTTTCTATGGTTCTTATAATAGGCGAAAAACCATCTTCTCCTTTAGGTCCTTTAGGATATAATTCAAATTCTATTTCGATTTCATTATTATATAATTCAACATTATTTTCATCATTCATTTAGCATCACTCCCCTCTGGATATAATGTTAAAATCTTAGGTCCATCTATATCATCGTATCCAATTATAGTTTGACTATAATTTAATTGAATTTCATACCAATAATCAATAGGCTTATTTTGTATTTCACCTATTTTTGTATCTTTACTATCTAAACTAATATCTACAACATTTGTAGCTTCAATTATCTTAACCTCTTTTACTAATAGAGGTTCTTTATCAAATGCTTTTCTATTATAAACAGCGAAAGATATAACATCATTGGGTTTTAAAACATATTCATCATCTTGTGTTTTTGGTTTTAATTTTAATGTAATAGTGCCTCTATCTCCTCTAGTTAACAATATTTTTGTTCCATTAATTTTTAACATAGTAAACCTCCATTTTCATTATAATAGACCTTTATCTAATAATTTGTCAAACATACTATCAACATAGCTATCGCCACCCTTATCATTATATGTTTTCTTTGTTTCATGCAACATACGTTTTTGTTCTTCATTTGGAACATAAGCACCATCTTGTATTTTTGTCATTTCAACAATTAGAAAACGTTTACAGACATCCATATTAATAGTATCTAACTTTTCATTAAGTCGTACGTCATCGGCTTTACTTTCTTTTCGTAAATCATTAATTTCTTTCTTAACAGATTTCATAATATCTTCTTGAGATTTTATCTTATTATGGGATTTTGTTTGAATAATAATACCGTATTAGCCCTATTATAGCAACTAATACGGTAGATAATAATTGACCTATAGCTGGATCCATTATCTTTTAATTATCATTCTTTTCTACAAAAGCTTTGAATGATTGATGTAATCCTGTTGAGGACAATCCCATAAGTGCCCCATAAACAACAGTTTCTACTGATACACCACTCACTATACCATTAACAATCGCACCAAATATAGCAAGTATAACTGGTATATCATCATTGTTAATCCACTTTAAAAAACTTGCATGCTTAATTATATATCCTATAACTAAACAAGCTAATACAACTATTAATATAAAGTTTTCACTTATCATTGTAAAATCCATAATAAATTCCTCCTTTAAAATACTAATTAAGTAGAACGTAATACTAAATTTCCACTAGAAACAATTGCAATTCCATTATAATCACCTTGAGTATCTCCAGAGATACCACTTCTTCTAACATTTATTTCAAAACCCCAATCAGCTCTATTAATACTCGCTATAGCCGATGTTGGTATGGTTAATTCTACATTAGCATTTCTTCCTATAGTATATAATTTGAAATCATTGGCAATACTATATGCCCCCTCTTTAAGTGTATTAGAACCATATAATATTATATTTAACCATGTGTCGTCACTTCTAGTTAATACTATACTATGCCAACTTGCATAATATATCTGACTTTTTAAAGCTACATCCCAATTCGCATGACCATTAAAAGTGTTAACTCCTTCAGAAGTACATCTTAAAACATCTTTACCATGCGTAAAATCCCATATTCTAAATGCTCCAGCAGCGTCATTTCCGATTCCTATATCTAAAGCTTTACTTAAAGTTCTTAATTCAGTGTCCCCTAAATTTGCATTTCTGGTTCCTAAATAAATACGTGATGGTGTAGAATCTCCAGAATTTATTGTTAAATCACCATTATATAATATAGGCACAACACCGCCGATACATGGTTGCTCTACTCCATCTGTTGGTAATTCCGTTAAGTCATTACCAGAACCTCTAATAAAATTATCAAAAACACCATCAATTGTGTAACGCATACCACTCCATGGCCAATCAAAATATACATAAACTTCTGCATAACCAACTGTTCTACATAAAACTTTTACTTTAACATTATCTGTATTATAACGATCATCATTCATTTTATAAATATTATATGTAACGCCTACATAATTTGTCGCACTAGGCTCTGACTGATAACCTTTTTTAAGTATAATATCCATTAACATATTTTGATTAAGCCCTGCGTTTTGTCCGGCACCACCAAATATTTTAAAATGAGCATAATCACCTTGTCTATTTATTTGAATTTGTCCTAGATATTGCCATCTTTTATCATTACCACTATTTATAGTTTCCCACATTTTTTGACCTTGATTAAAACGAGCTTTAAAATTAACATCCATAACATTTTCTTCACTTGCTACACCACCAAAAGCTATACCTTTTCCATATTTTTTTATATCAATTGGATAAGATACTGCAGGAATTGGGTATTTTGCTGTTTCATTATATCCCGTAACATCATTAACATATACTTGAACGACATAAGAATCTTCAATACTAACTGTTCCTCCGCCTATAACAATATTTATATCATCTGAGGTTTTTGTAGTACTTGGTGTTACTAATATTTCGGTTAATGATGAGGCTGATGACAGACCCCATTTAATTTTAACAGATGAACCACTAACTTCTGTACCTACTGATTTATCTGTTTCCCAATGGGCTTCAACTTTAATATATGTTCCATTTTCATCTGATGATCCGTCACTAGCACATCTATGTACTGAAAAATTAGTAATTCTAGGTTTAATATAAGCTAATTCCCAAACAGCCCATAATGTTACATTAGCGTTGTTTGAATAGATAGAATCTGGCTGATATATTACTGGTCCGTTCTGATAAGTACTCCAACCTTTAAAATTATAATTTGTTAAATTCGGTTTTGTACCACTTAAAGTTAAATTTGAAGTATAATATTTAGTTTGATTACCTGGAGCACCAGAACCACCATTAGCATTATATGATACAGTATATGTTATTTCATTCCATCTAGCAGTTAATGTTAAAGCCGAATTTCCAGTATATGTACCATTTGGCCAATAAACATTACCATCACTACCAGACCAACCATTAAACGAATATCCTGATTTAGATGGCGTTGTTGAACTTAGAGTTAAATTTTCGCCATACCACTTAGTTTGATTACCTGGTACTCCGGATGTTGCACCATTACCGTTATATGATACAGTATACGTATTTGGTGTCCATCTAGCAGTTAATGTTAAAGCAGAATTTCCGGAATATGTACCATTTGGCCAATAAACATTACCATCACTACCAGACCAACCATTAAACGAATATCCTGATTTAGATGGCGTTGTTGAACTTAGAGTTAAATTTTCGCCATACCACTTAGTTTGATTACCAGGAGCAGAACTACCACCATTCGTATTATATGATACTGTATATGAAGGTTTAGCAGATACTGTCTTTTTTGTTGTTCCAGAGGTTTCTGTACCGCTTGAATATGAAGATGTAGATCTTATTTTAGCATAGCATGATATTGATTGAGAACCATGATTTTTGTTTATAGTTACTGTTTTTGAACCTAATGTTTTTGTATTTCCAGAAGAACAATCAATTGAACCATTGTCATATACTTTATATTCTGTACCATTGATATAAACCCAACCGGTTACACCATTCATATTATAAGACCAATCATTACTATCCCATATGCAAGAAGCTTTTATTTTCATACTGGTATTTGTATCATCTGAAGTGGATACTTTTACTTGACATTTCCAATTCCCTTTACCCATTATTTATTCTCCTTTCTTTTAAGTTTCTTCTACCCATTGAAGACCTAGATTACCATTAGATCTTGTCTTCCATGAAAAACCTTGATTGTTATTTACTATTTTTATTTCTTCTCTTACTATACCAACTGTATTATAAAAAGCTCCATTATTTACATACGCAATAACGTTACCACTTTCAACAAATTCCATAGCAGTATTAGTTATACGTACCTGAAATGGGCTATTTTCCATACCCAAAATAATAGCTGGTTGACCTTCGTATGTCGTCATTTTAATGTATTTTGTATCTTCATCTAACTGGTCAATACGTTTACTTAATGCTGATTCCTCTGAACCATCAAGTTGGTCTTTAGTTTTTGTGAGATCTTCAACTGCTGTTTTTACATCTGTAAATAATTTACCTAATTGAAAAGTCCATTCATTATCTTTTTGCTCAAGTATTTGATAAGTACCATCATCGCTATTAGTTAATGCACGAATTGCACCATTTAAACCACTGATTTCTAACCACGCTGATGATTTTAGAAAAGAATTTAATTTATCTTGAGCTATATCATTAGCAGTAGCAGCGTCTATTTTAGTATCAACTTTACCTGATAAGTCGCTTATCATACCTTCAGTATCATCTATTCTACTGTTTATATTAGTATTTAAATTATTTAATCCCTTATTTAATTCTTCATCATTAGTGATATCTAATAATTGTAAACCAGAATACCACATTTTATCATCATAAGTAAAAAATCGAATATAGCTAGCTATTTTTAATCTTTCAATATCTATTTGATATAATTTATTATTAGAACTACCAAATATTACGCCAAATTTAACTGAATAATTTGTCCAATTTATATTTTCTGATGCTTTTAAAGAACCAAAAGGATAAATATAAGTGTTACCATATCTATGTTGTGCTATTTTTGTACCAGCTAATACAGTAGGTCCATTATATGCTGTTTTTAAAGTTATTGTGTTATTTGTTTTATTTATATAATCTGTTTTATTATCACCATAAGCGCAAAAATCAACACAATGTCGCGTATAATTATCGTATAATTGTCCATTATTTGAATGATAATCATAAAAACCTATTCTTGTATTATAATCATATTTTACTGTTGTCCAATTACTTAAATCATCAGCATAGACAATTGTATCACCACTATGCAAATCTTGAGTTAATGTTGTATATGTTTTTTTCATACTATCTTCACATACATGATCGGCATTAATAATATTGTCATCAATATCTACAGGCCATATTGAAGGATATGTAGATGATGTATCTGATGAGTTAACACCTTTTAACCATACTGAAAGTTCATATATTTTATCTATATTAAATGGAACTCTATATTTTGTAGCATTATTACCTTTATGTTTAAATTTACAATATATTGATTCTGGTAAATCATCAGTGCTGAATATTAAATTATTATTACCCCATTGAGAACTATCTGGTTTTTGATCTTGACCATTAAATAGTAAATTTCCAGTATTTATTTGTAAATTATTTAAATTTTCTTGTGTAGTATTAGCAGTATTTTGAGCAGCCTGAGCTTTATTATAAGCTTCTTTGGCTGCTTCATAACTACTTGATTTGATAGCTTTACCATTACCATCATCAGTATATTGAAATGTACCGTCTGAAAATACATATTTATCAGTATAATATAATGTATTTGTGCTTCCACTTGTATAAGTTGGCTCTGTAGTAGACCAATCACTTGAACTTGGAGTTAAAGTAGTTGGTATAGCTGGCGCAGCAGCCGTGGAAGCTTGTAGCCTAAAATAACGCGTAATACTGTCACAATCTCGGTATTTAGAAATTGTAACAGTAATACTAGCCTTTACAGCCATAACCTAACTCTCCAATTGACACGTATAAGGTTGTACGTTAGTTACATCAGATGCAGCAATTGTCAATGTACCAGCAGCTTTAGGCCATCCACTTGGTTGTGTATCTGTTGGAGCACCCTTATACCATTTTATAGTTCCTAAACTGTCTGCAACTACACCAGTAGAAGAATTAACTGTTTTCTCAGCACCAGCTTTATATACATGAGCAGTTAATACAGTAGAACCAGAATTATTCTTAAATACAGTACCATTTGAAGATGTGACAGATACAGTTATTGCATCTGCTCCAGCAGCACCTGTAGAACCTTGTTTTGCTACAGAATATTGCGGATCACTTGACGTTCCATCAGTATAACTAAATACTGTTTTTGTCCATAAATAATTACCAGCAGCAACAGATGGTGGAGTCGATTGCCAACCACTTGTTGGTGCCGTTGTATTTGATGTACTAGAAGCATATGTTACAGTAGCTCCATTAACACCATTACCTGTATCTCCAGTAACACCTTTAATATTTCCTGTATAAACCCATTTAGCAGCAGAGGCCGCACCAGCAACTGTACATTTATAAGTATTACCAGTATCAGTATTTAAATAACAGTCATTAACTCTTGCATTAGAAACACCAGAACCACTAAATATTGTTGCAGTTGTTGATGTGCCTGTTATACCAGTACCAGAATACCATTGACTACCAGTTGTTCCAGTGGCACCTTGTTTGGCTACAGAATAAGATACAGAAGGATCTCCACTTGTATAATTTATTGTTGTTCTTGTCCATAAATATTTTCCAGCATCAACTGATGGTATTGTTGTAGACCATGTTCCAGTAGGAACTGTAGTATTAGATGTTGAAGATTGATAATCAACAACTGTTGAACTAATACCTCTACCAGTAGCACCTGTTTGTCCTGTTTGACCCGTTTTAGCAACAGCTAATGAAAATTTCTTATGAACTGTTATTCCATCAACTACAACAGGTATATCTGCTTCGAGAGCTTGGGATAAAGTAGCAGATAAACTAAATGTTATTGTTACTTTACTTGTTCCACTATTTGTAACCGTAGCACTTATACCAGTAGTAACTTCTGTTCCACTGGCGTTATAAAATTTTATTGCGCTCTGAGTAACACTTACATTTGTGCATTGATTAGTACCACAATATGCAACAGCATCTGTAGAACAAGTACTACCAGAAGCAGCTCCTCCTGTTCCACCAACAAATGTAAATGCTTCAGAAGTTAAAAGAACCGAATAAGCATCGGTTATATCAGTGATCGTAATTTGATCAGCAGCTTTAATTGCCATAATTAATTCTCCTTTCAAAATTTTTCCGCCATTTTGACGGTTTTTAACTATTTATTAATTCACACATATAAGTGACTTGGGTATCTACATCTGCTGGTGATATTGTATATTTAAAGCCTTGTTCTGAAATATGACTATCACTAGCTGATATTATACCATAATCATTATCAGTAATTCGTCTCCATTTCCATTGTAAATATACATTATTACCCATAGCTGCTCTTAAGTCAGTTATATTTGTTATTCTTTCATTACCTCTATAAATTATAACAGAAAGTACCGTAGAAGCTTGATTATTTTTAAATACTGTACCTCTTGATGATTCTAATACCAAATGTATGGTCATCTCTTCTCGAATCTCTTCAAGTGTTTCGTCAAGTGTTTTACCAGTGCCACCCATTTCTATAATACCCGCTGAAATTTTTAATTTATAAGTATTATCTGTTTCATCTAAATAATATTTAAGATAATTATTGGAATCACCTATTGCTATTTGCCCATTATCATCCATATAAATTCCACGAGTAGTATTATTAACTGATTTTTTAACTCCTGAATATATGGAATGATTAGAAATATGAAAACCACCTATAGTAGCACCGAATGCAACTAAATCACTAACTGTTATTTTGTCAGCTGTTATAGTTTTTGCTAAAATATTTGTACCATCTAAACCTGATTGATGAATAGAACTTAATTTATAATAATCATTTTCATTCCATGTAGGTGCGGCATCACCAGTAATATGAATATATTTGTTGTTATTAATAATATAGTAATCTTTATAGTTAGTCTCCCAGTCATCTGGTTTATTTTGTAAAACAGTAAATTTAGAAGATTGAGATGTACTGATATTGTTAAGACCATCTATATTAAGTTTATAATATATACCATCCTCACCTAAAATCACTAATTTATCAGCCTGTATAGAATTACCTATTATCATATCACCATTAATAGTAACACCATATAATTGACCTGATACGTAACCTTGTTCAGTTTGAACATTTTGTATAACGCCAGATTCACTGAAAAATTGACCAATCCATGCTATATCAATATTACTAAAATCAACATTTAGAAATTTAACATTACCAGTTTCAGCATCAAACACATTAACATTTAAATTGTCTACTTGTGCTTGAACGGCTTCTAACGCTTGAGTACTAACTTTTTTTGCATCTAATTCTGCTATATCTGCTTTCTCAACTTTTAATACTTCAGCCATTAAATATACAAACTTAGCATTGTATGCTGCCAAATTACTAAACTCGGCCTTTACCGCTTCAATTTCTTGAGTTGTAATTTCTTGTGATTCTAAAACCTTATTTACAATAACATCGATTTCAGCATTAATAATTTTAGCATCAGCAGCACTCAACTCATCCATGCTAGCATATTTCGCTTTAAGTGTTTCAATATCAGCATTAACTGCTGTTAAATCTTCATATTTACCTGTTATAGCTAATACTTGTTGAAAATATCCATTAATAGCTTCTAAATCTCTGGTTTCAATTTTATCAGCCATTACAGTATTAAACTTTGCAACTTTTTCATTTGTTTGAACTAATTCTTTATTACTTGCTGATGGATTAGTAGTACTGCCTGTTATTGTAGCAGAATGATTTTTAATAGCTACTAGTACTCTATCTCCATCATCAACAGCAATTGTACTTTCATATGGAGTTAATAAGTCTGAACCGTCAAGTCTGACATAATTCGCATTACCATATCTTACAATTGTACCATAAACATTAGATTCTTTATTCATTTCTTTTTTATCATTAGTTATCTTCGCAAATTGCGAGATCAATTCATAGGATAATGCCAAACTTATCACCTCCACAATTTAGTTGTAAATACTGCAGTTTCAGTAACTTGACATCCTGAACTACAATTTATTGACTGATTTATAACTTTTGCTTTAACATCTGTTATACCAGCTTTTGCATAATTTAATCTTACACAATCACCTAATCTAACAGGACAATATCCATGTGAATAACTTACTGTATATTCAACAGAAGACAAAGTCTTTAACAAATTAATAGCATATTCATCTAATTGTCTTTGTGATGGCATTCCTGCTAAACTAGGATTTACTTCTCTATGAACAATTTCCCTTCCACGATTTACTATAGATATAGGACTACTCTCTTCTTCGTTTTTAACTCTTGAACAATAGTATTTACCACCTTCAGAGTATACAACCTCTACAACATTTGGTATTCCATATAAATCGTGATCCATAGATATTTCTGGTAATAATATTGAACTATTATCATCATTAAATGTCCATACCGGTTGTAAACTGCTAACCTCTTGTTTTGGATTAAATAAGATTCTTCCTAATTCATCTAAACTGAATTCAAATTTGGCATTAGCTACTAAATCTATCAAAAAAGACATCCAAGTATCTTCAGTAGAAGCAACAAAATCTTTATAAAGTGTCTCGCTGCTTTTAGGTTTAGATACTGGAGCTCTAACATTTTCTCTAGCAAGCATATATGCATTATCCATAATATTAGCATTTTTAAGAATCGTATATCCTATAGGCGGTTTATTTTCTTTTAATTCAATTAATGGGGTATAAGCATCCATTGTGACATTTCTGATACGCCCATTAAAACTTGAAGATGGAGTTTGCACAAGAAAAGTACCTAATGGATGTTTTTCAGTAGCGCCATTTTGACTTGTTACAAGATAAACTCTTACATAACATTCCCCAAGAACATTTACAACATTAATAGATGCTGAACCTAAGGTTTCCGAATCAGAATCTCGATTGATTGTACATGATTTTACATTTTCAAGTCTACTTGCATTTTTCCAAGTGTTAGGATCAACAATATAATATTCGAATGTCTGTTGCATTGACTTAGTCCAATCAACCATACTAGATTCCTCCTTCCACACGAGTTATTTCTAAAGAAACTGGTATAACTACCTCTAAATGTGTTTGACTAAATGATACCTTAATATTAGCCCAATAACCACTACCAGATGGTTCTCTAACATACACATCTCCTAACCAACGTGCTAAGCGACGTAAACCATATAATGTGTCTTTATCTTCAGCATCAATAGTTAAATTCCAAGATGCTGTTTCTCCAATATGCGTACCATAATATGAAACCGGATGACTACGTCCAGCATATTCAACTAATTCAACATCTACATTGTTTTTATTTGAAACATCAATATTATATGGTAATCTTAATAATGAACCAGCCCAAGGTGGAGCTGCTAAAGGATCTTCTTGATTTCTATCCACATCATATGATGACCATTCTTCATCCCATTGAATAATAACACCAGCATAACCTACTTCAGCTTCCATATCAACAGAAACATCTGTATAACTTATAGCACCGGTGTCATTAGTTACGGCAACAATCCTATAACGAGCATAATCTAATGCTGGGTGTGGATCCTGAATATATCTACTTTCATTATTTTCAATTTCAGTATCTATCTCAGTAAATGTTCCATCATATTCTCTTCTATAAACAGATAAAGTAACGTTTTCAACTAATTCAGTATCACCATCATCTTCACAATAATAAATAGTTTGACCATTATATTGTACAGAATATACCATATCTAAATCTTTTATCATTTCGCCAGTGTCAGGATCAATATTATCATCGTCTTGATCGATGCCTACATAATAACCTTCTACTATATCTCCATTATTTTTATGATCATTATCCCAACCAGCTTCTGTAATATTATCTGTTTTTTGATATGTACCATCAATTAGTTCAACAATTTTATGAACAATTGGAGTATACCTGCAATATGGATGTATATTAGCCCCATAAGTATCTGGATTGATTTCAATACTAGCATCAGGATTATAAAATATATCTTCCCAAGTAACAGTAAAGTAAATTCTTTCTGTAGCAGTTAATCCTGAATCCATTGATACTGTGACTTCACAAATATATTCGATACCATTTTCTAAATCAATATTATTAGGCAACATCTGAACTAATAGCCCAACTTTAGTATCAAAATAATTTGAATATATTTCTTGTCCTTCGCTAACTAATATGCTACGACCAACATTGTCTGTTGTTTCATAACTTTCATTAGCTATTATAGAAACATGATATCCTGTTGGAGTTTGTGTTTGTGGACCAGGTATACCTTTAATAAAGAACGGAAAAGAATTAATCTCTGATACTTGTTCATCATTTTTATCTCTTATACTTAGCTCTAATGTTGGTGGTGCATAAATATCGATTGTTCTAGACACTGACCAATCGCCATAATTTTCCATAATACCTCTAGTTCTAACTCTCCACGAAATATTAACACCCTCTTGATAATGAGCCCTAAGTAAATTCGAATTAACTGTAACATTACCAGAACCATCAACAGTAATCAATTCATAGAAACTAGTTTTATCTTTTTCGTCTTCATCAGTAGAATTTTGTATAGTATGAACTTCCGTTTGATTGGCAATAGTTAATTCTAATTCAGCCCAGGTTTGACTTGAACCATCTGTAGAATTATGAACCCAATATAGAGTCAATTGTTCGCCAACAATGGCCGTTGTAGTAGATGCCCAGGTAGTAGGAGCTCCTGGAACTGTACCAAGAATCACTGCCTTTGGTTCATCTTTAGTTCCATAATACAGCCAGCCAGAATGACCTTTACTATTTATTGTTCTAACTCTGAAATAATAATGTTGCCCCTGTTCTAAACCTGTTATTTCACAATAACCAGAATTTTTACCAACTGTTATTGTAGTTGTTGCACCACTACTATCCCAATACCTAACTTCTGTTGTATATTCAATTTCATAACCAAATGAAGTATCATGTACATCAGGATTTGTAACTGGTTCCCAATGCAATTGTATCTCTGTTTTAGATAATACTTTTGGCTCGTACATTTTTGAAGGTGTTGCTGGTACAGAACCTGTATTTTCAGAATAATCAGACCAATCACTTTTTTCTTTACCTTTTAAAGTACGAGCTCTTACCTTGTATTTTCCACCAGCATCTATATTAACATTAACTGAAGCATGTCTACTAACAATTTTAGCCTGCACAGTTTTAAATGCTGTATTACTATCATTTTTTACAACCTGAAATTCAATTGTATCACCATTAACATCTAAATTATTTAATTCGGCTGTTAATTTTAGGTCAGTAATATTAACCGATGGCACAGATGGAACCGAAGGAGGATTACTAGTAAATTTATATTCTTTTAGATCAGACCACTCTGCAGTCCAATAATTTACATCTTTTTTATTCTTTTTGTATGTCTTTGAAACTGGTTTGACTTTTACTTTAACTCTATTGGCATTACTTGGTGCTGAATAAAGTGAATATTTAGTTTTTACAGTTTCAGTATTACCTTCCCATGTTACTCCGTCACCAGTATAATAATACCACTTGACCTCATAACCATCGGTATGATCTTTACTCCAATCCCAAGTTATAAAGACAGAGCGATCAGTATCTTTCTGAACGCCCATATCTTTCAAAGTAACTTTATTTGAATTTTTGCTTTTTGTACTTTTAGAAGTAGAAGAACCAGATGAAGGCTTAGACACATAAAGTTTTTGATTAACATAAATTAAATTAACATTTTTTATATTATTCCAAGCCGCTAAATTCTTTACTGTTGTATTATATCTACTAGCAATACCTGATAAGGTATCACCTTTTTTTACTGTATATTGTGTTGCCATATTCTAAGTCCTCCTTTCTATTTTTGCAGCATGAACTAATGTTCTTACTGCTTCAGATACATTTGAACCATCGTCATAAGTAATTCCATCTATATGATATGTATCTCCACCCATATTACTTAAATTCTTTCCTAATTTATTAATAGCAGACACTACATCTTCACCGCCATTTTGACGATATGATCTCATACCTACACTAATAGCATTAAGGTTTGAAGCTGCACCAATTGTTGGATTCATAAACATAGAATTTAAAGTTCCTACTCCATTTTCTACATCACTTAAATCCAATATTGGTCTAATGGTTGGTTGACTATCCATATCATTATTAATCATATCAGTAACATTTGATATAGCATTACTTAATCCTTGTACGGCATGTTCAGCCATATCTTTACTTTCTGAATACGCATTCATAATATTTTCTCTTATACCATTAACAAAACCAACACCGAAGAAATTACCTAGTTTACGAGCCTTCTTAGATGGTGAATGCGAGTCAATAGCGGTTTTAGCAGCATTATAAGCAGCATTACCTAATGCTGTACCTTCAGCTGCAGCTAAATGTTTATTCTCTCTTATACCATTAGCAAATCCCTGAGCAAAAGCTCTACCTAAATTTTTAACATCTATTTTATATTGACTATCATTAAATGGCTCTTTTGCTTTTTTAGCTAATTCCTTTGCTGCTTTTGCTATATCTTCTTTCTTTTTACTAATTCCTTCTTTGATAAGTTTTATTAGTTCAGCTACAGCATTACTTAAATCTGTTTTAAGTTGGCTATCTTTATAAGCATTAACAAAACCATTAGCTCCTTCTTTGCCAAATTTTGTTAAAGATTCGCCGAAGTTTTTAAGACCATCTATATTATCTGTAGATAATGACTTAGCCATATTAATAATCTTATTAACTTCTTCTATTGTAGAATCTAGAGTTTTACTATCAACACCACTCATTCTATTTAAGTATTCTTTCAATTCATCAGCAAATAATATTATATTATTACCAAAGTAAAGTAGTCCTTCACCAGTATTTTGTATATCAATCTGCCCCAAACCAGTGAATACTTTCATAGCTTCAACTGCTACTCTTACAGTATCCAATGATTGTGTACCAAAAGTACCAACACTTTCTATAAATGATTTTAAACATGCACCAACCTGTGGTAATTTACCAGCAAATGTTGATATATCATTGTCTCCTTCAAATAAAGCTTTAAAACCACCATTTGTTGTTGGTACATTAACACTAGCCATTCCTGCTAATGCCTCGGCAGCTAATTTAGCTACTGATACATCATCTGTGGTAAACCCTTCTAATTTTTCTACAAACATTCCAAGATATACTGCTGTGCCAGGTAACTTAGAAGCAAAAGTTGATATATCATTATTGCCTGTAAATATAGCTCTTAAACCACTACTGCTTGTTGGTATATTAACGCTAGCCATTTCGGCTAATGCCTGAGCAGCAAATCTAGTAACAAGAACTTGTGCTTCGCTAAATCCATTTAATTGATTAATAAATTCACTTAAATAATATCCAACACTAGGTAATTTAGAAACATAAGTTGATATATCGTTATTACCTGTAAATAAAGTACTTAATCCACCAGTAGCTGGTACATTAACACTTGCCATTATAGCTAAAGCTTCTGATGCATACTTCGCTATTTCAACTTGTGATGTTGTAAATTCACCAATCTCTTCTATAAATGATGCTAAATAATATCCAACACTAGGTAATTTATTAGCAAATGCTGAAATATCATTACTTCCAGTAAATATTTTAGCTAATCCACCAGAATTTGGAACTTGACTAGCAACTGTAGCCATTGTTGCTATACACTTAGCAGCACATTCCGCTGTTGATATTTGATCATTATTAAATGTACCAAGAGAATCAACAAATCCACGTAAACATTTACCGACAATTGGTAATTTTAAACCAAATACTGCTATATCATTATCACCTTCGAATAATGTTTTTAATCCACCGGAATTAGGTATTCCATTAGCTGCTTCAGCTAAGGCTTTAATTGCATTACCAGCACAATCAACAGTTTTAATTTGATCGTCGCCAAATGTTCCAATATTTGTAACAAAATTAGCCAGATGAGTACCTAAATTTGGTAGTTTACCAGAAAATTTAGATATATCATTATCACCATTAAATAAAGCATTTAATCCACCAGAATTAGGTATACCATTAGCTGCTTCAGCCAAAGCTTTAATTGCTCTTCCAGCGGCATCAATAGTTTTAACTTGTTCATCACTAAATGTACCAAGATTGCCAATGAATTTTGATAATCCCCAACCGACAATTGGTAATTTAGCAGAAAACCATCCTAAATCATTATCACCATTAACTAACGCATTTAAACCTCCGGAATTAGGTATTTCATTACCAGCTTCTGCTAATAATTTAATACACCTAGCAGCACAATCAACAGTCTTTATTTGATCTTCATTAAATGTGCCTAAACTTTGTAAAAATAATGATAATCCCATACCAATTAATGGTAACTTAGCACCAAATGCTCCTAAATCATTATCACCATTAAATAAAGCATTTAATCCGCCAGAATTAGGTATAGCATCACCGACACCTGCTATTATTTTTAATGCCTCACAGGCACATTGAATACTTGCAATTTGTTCATCACCAAAAGTGCCAATGCTGTCCATAAATCCTTTTATTGAACTACCAAGAGACTCTATTTGTTTACCAAATCCTTCAAGAGAATTACCTCCTGTAAAGAATGACATAAATGATGATAAATTATTTAATAAATTAGCTCCTGTAAGTATTAATATTGCTTCTGCTAATGTTTTTACTGAATTAACTACATTAGCATCTAAACTATTTGCACCTTCTAAGAATCCAGATGCATTAGTCATAAAGTTTGATAACTGAGTTCCTAAACTAGCTAAATCCGGTACAAATGGAATTATTTGTTGTATACCAGCTATAAAACCAGCCGTTGATAATACTAATATTGCTGCTCCTAATAAAGCAGTTTTAGCTGCTACATCTAATCCCATATTATTTATACCTTCCAAGAAAGGCTGTAAATTAGTCATAAATTGCGATAAATTAGTAGCCACATCTGGTAAAACAGAAGTCATACCTTTAGCTAATCCACCAATTATACCACCAATAAATTGACCTATAGCAGTACCAACAGCTTGTAATAAATTACCACCACTTTCTACCAATGCTTGAAATCCTGGTATTTGATTTAGTTGTCCAACAGCCCATAATACAGCTGCTAATTCAGCAAGTAATACGCCAAATGCTAACACACCTAACATAGCTTTTGGAGCTATCGTTACAATACTAGCCATTAAATGCATTGCTATTAATAATATACCTAATGCAGTAACACCTTTCAAGAATGTATTTGGATCTAATTTATTAAATGCCGCTATACATGCATCGAATAATGTGCTCAAGAAATTAAATAGAGCTACTATAAAATCTGGTATTTTAGTAGCAAGTTTATTTAATACTTGTATTGCAAACTCAAATAATAAATCTACTATTTGAGGAACATATTGTACTAACATTTTTAACGTTTCAACAATTGTTTCAAAGAATCCTCTAGCTATTGCTGGAGCACAAGTTACTAAAACATCAACTAACATTAGTACTGTTTCCTTAACAACTTCACCAATAAGTGGCATTGTATCTCTTATAATCTTTAGTAATTCTATAAGCCCTAAACCAATTTGTTTTACAGCAATTGGTATTAATTCTAAAATATGTTGTACTAATGCTTTTAATGCTAAACCAGCAGTTTCAGCACCTTCTTTACCAACAGCAGCCATTGTTGCTAATGCTGAAGCAATCAATGACACCCCAACACCTATCGCTGCTACCGATAAACCAAATATTATCATAGTACCTGCTAAGGCTAATATGCTAGTTGTTAAAGGTCTTAACACTTTAGCTGCTACACCTATTATTATAAATGCCCCAGCTAATGCAATTAATCCTTTAGCAATAGTATCTAACCCAAGCATTTTAAAACCAACAAATGCACCAACTAAACTAGTTACAAATACTGCCAATCCAGCACCCATAGCAGCCATACTAATTGATAATAATATAAATGAACCAGACAAAGTAGCTATGGCTCCTGCTAATTTAAAGAATGTTGGTAATAATGGTTTTAATACTTTTCCAGCAACTGCTAATATAGTAAATATACCTGCAAAGCCTAATAATCCAATGGCAACTCCTTGCAAACCTAAACTACCTAATATTGCTATGGATTTAGCTAAAATATTTAAAGCTTCGGCACAAATAATAATCCTAACTGCTTCTTGTGTTTTCATGAGTTTAGTCGCTCCAACTAATATACCCATTGACACTCCAATTGATACTAAAGATTTACCTATATCTTCCCAAGACAATTTAGAAAATTCAACAAAAGCTTCACAAATTTTACTTAGCATATTAGTTAATGTTTGAATAGACATAGCTGCAAACATTAAATTAAGTCCAAAAGGATCTCCTTTATTTAATCTTGCTGCTAATGTTAATCCTAACATAGTGGCTGTAAATATAGCAAATACACCACCAATAGCTGTTAAACTACGTTTAATACCATCCCAATCCATTTCACCAAGTTCTTTAATTGGTTTTACCATGTTTTTCATTGCTAATGCAAATATATTCATTGCTATACCAGCTGTTATAGTTTTCTTAAAGAATTTAGTTAATGCTGAAAATCCAGCAATCTCTGCCAATAAACCGCCAATACCAGCTAATGCTTTACCTATTCCTTCCCAAGATAACTCAGCGAGATCTTTACACACACTAGCTAATATTTTTAAACCAGCAGCTAATAAAATTATACCTAAACCGGTTTTAACCATTTTAGCATTTTGTGTTTTTGAGAATCTTATAAATAAACCTAAAGCACCAATCAAAGCACCAACCGCAATAACACCCTTTGCTAAATCTGGTAGGTCTAACATACCTAATTGTTCTACAGCACTAGCCAATATCTTAATAGCTACACCCATAGCAATTATTCCTAAAGCACCTTTAACCGCTTTTCCAGTATTTGTTGCTATTTTATTAATTGCTGTAGTCATTATTTTTACCAGAGCAAATATTGCTATAACACCTTTTGTTAATTCTCCAGCATCTAATTTTGCAACTTTATTTAAAGCACTGGCTAATATATTTACTGAGATTGCTAAACCAATAGCTAAATTCATAGCTCTTTTACCACCATCAAGTTTACCAGCCATTAATATTCTTAATGCTGCTACTAAGTCAATAAATAGGGTAGTAATAGCACTTAGACCTGCTTCTAATTTATCTTTTGGTATATCTGAAAGCACAACTAAAGCTAAAGCTAATATACCAATAGCAGTAGCTATTTTCATTAATACTTTAACTTTTAAAGTTTGTTGCCATACGACCAAACTATCTTTAACGGTATTTAAAATACCAGCTATACTATCAGCAATACCTTTAACACTATTAACAAAACTTTTTAATGTGTCAAAGAAAGTGCCACCTTTAGCCATATAATTTATGAATTTCTTTAATTTTAAAAGAACCATAGAAAATAGTCCTTTATTCAATAAATCCATAAATTTAGCAGCATCACCATTATTAATTGCTTCGCCGACGGTTTTAAATATTCTACTTACAGCCCCACCGATAGCAGTAGCTATGGTTTTAATAACTTCACCAAATTTACCTAAAAAACCAATACTAAATCCTTTAAGAGATTCTATAAAGCTTTTAATCATTTTAGTCATTCCGCTTACAGCATTATTAAAGAAATTAGTTTGTTTAAGTCCTTCCGATATTTTAGTAAAGAATGTTCCAATTTTTGCTGTGGCATCCAATATATTACCTGAGAAACCAAATAAACTTTTTACTATTTCCCAAGCAGCATTAGCTAAAGTTTTAAATATATTTAAACCTGTAGATAAAATAGAAAAGAAACCTTTAAATGTTGCTTTGATCTTCGAAGCTGTTTCTTCACCTATTTTTAAACGAGCAGTAAAATCTTTCAAACGTTTTGTTATTTCAAACAAATCTTTTCCTGTCTTTCTAGGAAATATTTCTCTAAATGCTTCTTTAATTGGTTTAATCAATGATTCAATAGCTCCCGCTAAATTTCTAAAGACTTGTATTAAATCGTTTCTACCACCTAAATCATGCCATTGTTTAAGCATATCATTACGAGCCTTGGCTGATGCATCTAATATACCACTAAAATAATTTGATGCTTCTGTCCACATTTTTTTGGCTTCATTAAAATCACCAAATATATATTCCCATGTATAACCCCAACCTGATTGCGCTGCTTCTTTTAAAGTATTCATCATCATTGTAAATGTCTTTACTTCAGTTGCTGCTTTTGTGGCTTTTTTACCAATTTTAGTTGTTGCATCTGAATAATCATTTAAAGTTTTTACTAACACATCTGTAGTCATCCATTGATAAGATAATGAGTCTCTAAAATGTTTAGTTGTTGTAATCAGGCCGTCCATTGTTTTACCTTTTGTATTCTTAGATATTACTTTATATGTATCTTTTCCTTCTTTTTTGACAGTTCCTAAAGCAACAGCTGTATCTAACAAATGTCTTTTAAATTCATCAGTAGCCATATTTGCATTTTCAATCGACTTCCAATCTATAAGTTGTACATATCCCATAGATAAAGCTTGTGCAAAATTATACATAGCATGTGATGCTTGTGCGGCAGTTGCACCAGATACAGCAGCAACATTAGCAACACCCTTTATTGCTGCAACAGAATCTTTAAGACTAATACCAGCATTAGTAAACTTACCAATATTTGTTGTCATATCAGAAAAAGAATAGATAGTATCATCTGCATACTTATTTAATTCTTCCAAATATTTTTTAACAGTTGGTAATTTTTCACCAGTACCCGCCATAATAGTTTGTATAGCACCCATTTTTTGTTCATATTCATTAAAACCTGTAGTTACTGGTTGAATAGCAAAAGTGTCTACAATTCTTTTACCCAAATCGATAACAGCATTAGTAATACGAGATATAGCAGTCATTGCTACAACTTGCATATTCGAAAAATGAGCTTGAACACTATCAAGACCATTACTAATACCATCAAATTTTACATTATTTGCAGCACTACTTATATTTTCAAGTCCTTTGGAAGCACCAGTTAAATTTAATTTTTCTTTTAATTTATCAAGTGTCGACATTGTTGTGCTTACATTACGTTCAAAATTATTATTATCAAAACGCATTTCGACAACTTTTTCATCAATTGTTTTACCACTCATAACTTAGTAACCTCCCTCCAAGCATCTTCTGCTATTTTATCAAAAACCGGCTGAATTGCCGGATTAATATAATCGCGGCCTTCTACCCAGCCGCCGTTGCGAGTTCCATGACCATATTGTAATATTATGGCAATAGGAACACCATCATTAATATGACTATTATGAAAAGAAATAGAAGCTGATTCTCTATTGTGTTCTATAGTATAATACCAAGAACTAGCGGTTTCACCAGAATCTTTTGGAGTTGCAGACGAAAGGGCTGCCACTCCTTCTTGACCATAGCGATCTAAATCACCAAGTTTAACTACTTCTTTTATTCTTTCCAAAAATCTTGTTAATTTAGAAAAATCACCCTTTTGTCTAAAACTTATCATATTTTTTTCTCCTATCCCTTAGAATTTAATTGTTTTCTTCTTGCAGCATTAAGCGCTGCATTTCTATTCATAATTTCCCTTCTGTTCATTTTCTTAGGAGGAGTATTTTTAATGTTACATACTCTTATAAGAGTCAACAGTCTATTTAAATGCCATTTCTGACATTCTATTGGCACATTCAGTGCTATCATCCAATAATAAATTATTTCAGAAGTAACAATTTCTCTTGATCCTCCTACATTAAGATTAGAAAAAGTAGTGGCTGTCATGGGTGCCTCTATATATTTATTTATATCCTCTATATTAGAAGCCGACAATCTACTATATACTTCTGGTTTTACATTTTGTGTTATAGTCATGCATTTAATATAATCTAAAGTTTCAGCTAAAGTCTTTTCTGTCTTCGAAAAGAATGGCTTATTCCATTTAGATTCCCATTTAGACAATGACACTAACGAATGTTCCAATTGTAAAGTTTGTTCTTTTACTTGTATAAACTCTTGAGTAGCATCATTAAACATTTCACTAGCTGGTATTTTTATTATTAACATAACTAAAATCACCTCTCGTAAAATTATTCATTATTAGATGCTGGTAATTGCTTTTGTCCATCTACATCAAGATCTGCTGGTATAATACCTTTTACAAAATCAGCAGCTTTAACATCATCTGTAGCTAGTTCCATAAACAATTCAGAGTATGCTTCAGTTTGAGAGAAACCTATAGATAGTGGTTTGCCATTTTCATCTGTTTTAATAAACCTTTTACCATCTGCACTCTTTTCTCCATATGCCTTCAATATTAATTTTTTAAACATTTCTATAATTTTTGGTGCATCTTGAGTCTGTACAATAGTTTGTATAGTTTCAGCAAGACCACCTGCAGTTCCCATTTCCATTTCCATAAGTTCAGCCTTAGATAGGTTAAATAAGAACTTTTCCTCTCTTTCTACTCCATTATAATCAGTATACTTAATAGTTTTTGTTAACATATTATTTATTCTCCTTTCAAATTCTTTTTATAAAAAGGAAATGACGGTTTTAGCACCGCCATAACCTTTATCCATTCATCATTAACCATTTTCTTCATCATCAGTGAATAATTTAATTAATTCAGCTGGTGTTGGTAATTTAGGTTCAATAGCTGTAACAGCTTCAATGTTATTTTGGGCATCAGCTTCAACAGCATCTCTACCATATAACATATCTTCTAATTCTGCTAATTTAGCAGCATCTACTTTTGTAGAATCGATTGTTATTAACGCTGTTGGTTTCATTCCTGGTACTTCAATTGGTGTCGTAGATAATTCCCAAGAGAATGTTATAGCTTCTGGAGAATCATTAACTGTTCCATATGATTTTTCAGATGGTTTAGCTAAAGCACCATAAACTAAATGTATTTTATATCCTGCATCTGGATCTGTATCATTACCTATTTTTGTTTGATATGATAATCCAAATGGACTTCTTTTCTGTTGTCCAACAGAAACACCTGTAACGCCACTAGCTAAAGCTTGTTCACCATTACATGCAGCAAATTCATCAGGGTATGTATAAGCTTCAACTGTTGCTCCAAATTCTTCATTAGACATCAAATTTAAATATTTAATATTATCAGCATATAAAGCTGTTGGTTCTGCACCTGATGGTGACTCATTAACATTAGTTAATCCATTCCATGCAACACCTTTTTGATATGCTCCATTTGACATTGGGTAAAGTACACCTTTACTAACACCTGTCTCATAAATTCTTTCACCTGTTTGGTCCCATGTAAGTTTTCCCATAATTAAAGTTCCTCCTTTTAATAATATAATCTTATTATATCATGATTTAAATTATCAGACACATAATGTCTATCAAAATCAGCATAATCTAAATTCAATATTTTTTGAATAACTGGATTATCTGGTTTTTTTGATATTACTACAATATCATACACATCATGTGAAATATACTTTTTATTATTAGCATAAACGCTTGAAATATCCGCTTTAGAATATCTAATAGCTGGATATTCCATCTGTAAATTTTCAGGAGGTTGATAATATACATGCCTAGAACCTAATAACTCCTCTAATAAAGTTTGCAAAGTTAATCTATTCCTCTGGGTCATGATAAACACCTCCTAAAGTTAATATAATACGAGGATACTGAACTTCAACATTTGTTACTTTCCATTTAGTATCCATCCATATTACATAACGTATATGTTGAAAGTTTTCATTAGCATATGGGTCAGCTACAATACTAAGAATGTTATTAATAATAATATCATCATTAACTTGACTATCATTTCGATAGCGGCTAGTATTTCTAGTTATATTACCATAGTAATTTCTTTCTACTGGTTGCTCTTCCCAATAGCCAGGTTCACTTTCAACTGATTCAATGTAGCCAATTTTTCCATAAAATTTTGCCATAGCTAATTAACTCCTTCATTATTCACCATCATTATTTTCTTCAGCTGGTTCATCGTAAGACACAACTTGCTTTGGAACAGCAGTCAAAGTATTCTCAACTTCTGTAAAACCAAAATATGATACTGTAGCTACCCCTTCCTCAATGCTTAGATTGCAAGGTCTACAAGCTACACCATTATCAATAATAACGATATCATTCATATTAAAAGCATGTTTTAATGTTTCACAATTTGCTTTAATTTCACATGCAGCATCTTCATAAATATATCCATCTGGCGTGTCTTTTACAAAAAATTCAACACCTTCAACATTTACATCTGTTTCAGTTTCAATATATTGAGCCATTTTTAAATCCTCCTATATTATTTTTTATCCAGCAGCTTGTTCATTATTAGCTTCACCTGCTGTTTTTCTTAATACTATTGCTGAATATGGAACTGTTAATGCACCTGAACATCTTGTTTCCATTAAGTATTTCATTTGGTTATAATCAATATCAAAGTCATCAAACATATTAACTGATCCACCTTTGTCAGCACCAGCTGTATAATCAGCCATATTAACTATAACTGCTACGATATCAGAATATTCTTCTTGTTCCATTTCTGGTATTGTTACTATTTCATCAACTCTTAAAGCTGTAGCTAATTTATCAATTGACTCATAGATTCTTCTACCATTTTGGTCTTCAATTAATAGCATATCTGTTAAATAATCTTCTGTTGTGAAGAATGTTGGATGTCCTGAGCCTTTATATTCTTTTCTAGATCTAACAGCTGCTCTTATGATACCTTTTGTAAAGCTATCATTTTCAGAATAACTATTTCCTGTTTGATTATAATCTGTTCCTTCTGTTATAACATATTTGATTGTAAACATATCATCATCTGTAATAACAGGTCTAATATTTTGTTCGTTAATTTTATTAGAATCAGATACATCTCTACCATCACCTAATAACATAGCTAATGCTAATTCTTTATCTAATTCTTTTCTCATTTCTTTCTTTTGCCAAGCAACTACATCAAAATCTGTTATATCAATAACATCATCTCTGTCTATTTCATTTTTGATATAAACAGTTGTAGGTGTTGTTACACGATTTAATACAGCCATTTGTATATTAGCCTTTTTATTTCCTTTAATATAACCTTTAGCTCTTGCTTGTGGTTCTGTCATTTTTCCAAATGTTGTTTTAACTCTTGAAAATGGTGTATGTTTAACTCTATTCATAACTTTAGCAACCCAAGAATTATCTTTTTCGATCATTCTAGGTTCTTTATATAATTCTGTTGCATCTGGGAACAATTTACCAATATCTGTAATATTATTTAATGCAGCGTGTTCTATAACGCTATCCTTTAGAGATCCATATTTTTTAGCATCTGCTAAAGCATCACCCAATATTTCTGAGTGTTGTAATACTTCATTATTATCATTATCAAAAACATTATGTTTCATATTTTCTTCTCCTTCTTCATTATTTTCATCATCGTTTTCTTCACCATTTGTAGCATCTTCTACAGCTTGCCCGATGATAGCATAAACTGCATCTTTTTGTTCTTCATTAAGAGTATCAAATACTTCTTGAACAGTTTTTTCACTGTTTTCATTTCCTTTATTCTCCTCGTTCATATCGCTGTGTTTTACCTCCTCTTTATTATTTTCTTCAGAGCTTTTATTCTCTTCAGAATTATCTGATTCGTTATCAGATTCATTTTTTTCACCGCCATTTTGATATTCTTCAGAATCATCTGGAAGATCTATATGTTCATCTGTATAAATTGTTCCTTCTTCCTCTTCTTCTGCACCATCACCATGAACAATGACTGAGTCTATATATGCTCCAGGATTAGCACCGGCTAAGACTAAACTAACTTCTCTGATACAACCATGCATAACATTATTCATCTGAGTTTTTAGTTTATTAGCATATATTGATAATTTATCAACATCACCATTAGTTACTAAAGCTTTTGCTGTTTGACCCGATTCTGTATCATTAAATTTACAGTAGGCATAAACACCATCTGCTCTATTCTCTAACAATGCGTGACCTAATACCTCGCTTGGATCATTATGTTGATGATTCCAAACTAATGGTACTTTTTGTCCATCATTTTGTTTGAATGCGTCCTTTAAAATAGTTCTACCATCTGAACACTTAATGTTATTTCTGGTAGCCCATCCGCCGAAATCATAATCAGCCTTCAACTTGGTCTCCTCCTTCCATATTATAGTTATTATTTATACCACCTTGCATGTCAGCATATTCAGGTACAGGCATACCTCCACCAGGTGTAGGCATATTATTACCATGATTTAAATTGCTGTTGATTAACATATCTGCTCTTGGATCATCAGAAGGTTTTCTTCCAACAATACCTCTTAATTCATTAGAAGATAGTATTTCATTCCTTGTAAATTTATCAGCAATATCTGCCAATTTCTCTACAGGAACTAATTTAAATGGATCTCTAAAGAACAAGATAGTTTGTTTTTGAGTCCTAGCAGTTTTTGTTAGAAACTTTCGTTTCATTTCATCAATAATTGCTAACATTATAGGTTCGATAGTACGTGAATAATAATTAGTCATAGTTTTTTCATCAGCTGTACCATCTAAAACTCCCTGAGTTATACCTAACTGGCTATATAGCATACTCGTTAAATACTCAACTTGTTTTAATAGATTGTTTTCAACTGGACGATTTAACTGCGTAATTTTTTCAGTACCATCAGTATAAGCGATACCATATTTTGAACCTGAAAGTTGTGTTTCAATTTGTCTACGTCTTTCTTCAGCTTGATCTTTTCTAGCTTGTGATTTTACAATGTAAGGTAACTGAATTATTAGGTCTAATTTTCCAGAACCAGATTGTTCATCAATAGCATCCAAAAGATTTAACTTACGAATTAAACGTTGTAATGTTGAATTAGGTTCATTCATTATAGCATATAATGGATTTTCCACTATACCCACTATTCTTTTAGGAAGAGTAATTTCCTCTTTAAGTCCGGTTCTATCATTATAAACTTCAACCCTAATCATTGTAGGATACCAGGCTATTATTTTACCGGTTCTTAATGATATAATATCATAAGAATCTGTTTTATTAGGATCTTGTATTGTGTCTACAGGAACCAAAGCAACCGAACCTTCATCAAACATAGACATTACAACATCTTGAATAAAGGCTCTACCTGTTTGATCAATATTTGCCTCTAAAGTTAAACAATTGTCAAGTCTAGAAGAAATATAATCCATTAAACGATCATCTTCATCTAGTTTGCAGTGTCTTATATCAATAGTTGAGATGTCTAATGCTATTTTATTAAATATAGCTGTTACTATAGAACGTTCATTACCTCGTGTTAAACGAAGTCGATCCGGTCTATAATAAGAACCACCATAATAAGTATTATCTGGAGGAATAACATTTTTATTCATGAAAGCATTCCATGCGTTTTTAAATCTAGAATTTATTGATAATTCCATTTAAATTTCCTCCTTCTTTATCCATTTATATATGATCTACCTCTAGCTATTCTATTTTTTATATATTGTGCGCCAATTTGTGCTGCACCAATACCAGCTATGATAGCAGTATTACGAATAGCATCTTTACGTGCTCTTTTTCGTGCATCACTCATTGACATTTTATCGAATGTCATATATTTAGCCGCTTTCTTTCTAGTTGCAGTATTAAATATTAATTTGTCAGCTGCGTTATCATTTTCTTTTAATTTTTTATAATTTGCTTTATATTGTTGTTTATCTTTGGCAACATTTGCTTTATAATTAGATTTGGCTATTCTTCTGTCATTTTTATATGTTGCCTTTGATCGAGCCCAATCCCTTCGTGCAAGAGTATCTACATGATTTTCTCTTGCTTGATCTTTTTTTGATAATAATTGGCCTCTTTTATACTTGCTTTCTATATTAGCTTCAGCTATATCATAACGTTTTTGTATAGCAGAATTTCTATTACGATAACGTTGTTTAGCACTGATAACGGCTTGTCTATATTCACTACGCCTATGTCCCCATTTCATACCAAGTATACCATAATGATAAAGTTCATCTGTATTTTGATATTGCCACATGATTACACCTCCTAATATATATAATTCATAAAATTCTTACCTTTACGTATCCATTCACCAGCAGCTTTTATAGTATCAGTTTTAATGCGTATAGGATTTCCATTTAATCGAACATCATGACTTTTAAGATATTTATTTACAGCATAAGCTCCTCCTACAGCGACAGCTGTACCAGCAGCAGCTTTCGCAGACATCGTCATCATTCTTTTCATTGATGCTTTTCTAGCAGATCTTTTGGCTGCTACATCAGGCGCTTTTCTAGCCTTAGCTCTTTCTATATCATGTTTACTCATAAGATTATTATATTTCTTTTGTAGACTTTGATCATTTGGATTTTTAATCATTTCTTTTTTTACTTTTCTAGCCTCGCTTAAATATTTTCTAGATAAATCAGATCCTACTTCTTTTCTTATTTGTCCTTTTCTATATGTTGTATTACCCTTATAAGCATCTTTATATGCTTTTTTGGCTTCTTTATATTTGTTTTTTAGATCTTTATTAGATTTATCATTTTCATAAGCTCTTTGTGCTAGATTTTTCTTTTTACCAAGTTCTATGGCATCAGCACGTTTTTGACTATTTTCTTTCCATTTTTTAAAACTATCATCCACTTTTTTATTTTGATGTCTAGCTATAGCCGCTCTAATACCAGTTGATTGGTATCTTCTTTTACCAGCATTAGTATAGCTACCATCAGCATTTTGATAACGCCTAACTCCGCCATTTCATACCTAAAACACCCCAATGATAAAGTTCATCTGTATTTTGATACTGCCACATGATAAAACTCCTTTCTACTCGAACGCTTCACGATTTAATTTATATGCAACATATGCATCCATCATAGCAGCAACTGAGTCGATTTTTTGATCATAACGTTTTTTATATAATTTTCTATTACCATTAGTATCTTCTAATGTTATACAATTACCCATTGTAAATGTCATAATTTCTTCGTCAAAGAATAATAACCTATCTTCTGCTAGTTTCTTTAATTCACCTAATGGAACTGATTCAGTTTTAGCTCCTTGTATAACTTTTTCAATACCAAATGGACCGTTTTCTCTTTCCCATCTTTCAACAAAATCTTTCGCATTATATGGGTCAAATCCAAAACATCTTACATCATAATTTCTTTCTATAATATGATTATCCAAATCATCATAAACTTCCATCATATTAAGAACTGTCCCAGGCATAACTATTAATGTGCCTTCTTTTATAAATTCTTCATATTTCATTCTCATAGCTGGTTGTAATTTCATAAGAGTATGTTCTGTGATATAGTTTCTAGCTTTTATACCAAAAGCACTACCATTATTTAATGGAAATAAGAAAGTAAAAGCACAAAAGTCATCGCCTTGTGATAAATCTGCGCCAAGCGCACATGTCATTTCCCAATAATCACGTTTACGATGTTTTAATGTTTCTTCATATGTAAAGAAATATGTATAACCTTCCATAGGTATACCAAAACGTTTAGCTAATATATCATTTCTAGTAGAAGGAGCTTTTTCAGCTCTGTCTACATCTAATTGATATGTTTCATAGCTAACTGTTTTACCTAAATTAGGATTTGCTTTTTGCCATTTATCTGGTTCTGCTACTTCATCTATAGAATCCAATCTATACCACCATATCGATACATGCGGGTTAACATACTCACCTTTAAGAATATCCATTAACTCCATTTTTACTGTGTCGCCAGGACCATTACGCACCGTTCCTTCTGAACTAACAGCAACGATTAGATAATCTTCATTTTTAGATGCGCCTTGTTCTAGAGCACCTATAACATCCTCACGAATATCACCGGACAACCATTCATCAACAGTATTAATTCTACTATTTAAACCTTGAAGTTTATCAATAGTCATGGGTCTTATTTCTAATAAAGAACCTGTTAAAAAGTTTTCAATACCTTTTTTGGTTGATGATAATTTAACTCTATTTATTTTTGAACCAGTTGTATTATTTATTGATCCTTCAGTAAGAAATTTAAATAGAGGTCCTTTTGAACGAGTAATAGCAGTTCTAATCGGAGATAACACCTCTTCTGCTTGTTTCATTGTAGGAGCAGTATGAACCTGATGAGTAGTACTTGTATCAACATTAAGAAAATAATTTTGTATATAGGATTGATATTGTGATTTAGCAGCACCTCTGGCTACAATCAAATATTGTTTGTTTATTAATCGCTTCTTTATACGTTTATTTGTATAATGACCTCCATGACCATCTTTTGAGGGAACGTAAACACTTCTTTCAACAAAATAATACCAACCAAATACTTGTTCAGCCCATAATTTAAATGAATCTAAAAGAACTAAATCTTCACCATCGGTTAATGTTAATTCGTTTTCACAGTATTTAATAAAACCTTCCACCGCCTGATCATCATACCATATTCCAGGATTTTCTATTAAAGCATCTATTCGATTCATTTCCATAGATACTGTTTCACATACTGGAATTTCACCTCTAATTACGGCATCACGAAACATTCCATAGTATCGAGGTGTAGCTGTATTCGATAATGCCATATCGTTTATTCTCCTTTATTTATAAACTCTATTTTTAACTTTTTCAAATATTTTTTTACCTGAATTTATTACTTTTTTTCCATTATTTTTTAAAGTATTACTATTACTATATAATTTATTAATTGTTCCTATAGCCCCAGCAACAGCTGCTGTTCCAAGCATAATCTTTTTAGCTGTACTTGGATGATTTAATTTATAGTTGTATTCCAATTGTTTTCTATTATTTAAGGTGCTCAATTCTTTATTACTCATTTGATATAATTTCTTTTTACCAATTCTAGAAGCTTCTTTCGCATCTTGACTACTAGATCTATACTTTTTAACTTGACTATTATTATTCCATTTTTTAGAATATTTTTTAATAGCTTGAGATCTGGCAGATTCATTTTTAATATGTTTAGTTTTATCGTTTAAATATCGTTTCTTACCAGCATTAGTATAGCTACCATCAGCATTTTGATAACGTCTAATACCCCATTTCATACCTAGAACTCCATGATGATAAAGTTCATCAGTGTTTTGATACTGCCACATTATTGCACCTCCTTATTAACAGATTCTACTTGAACATTCAAACGCCACTCTAATTCTTTTATAGAATTTTGCATAGATTCTAAAAGTGATGTATTAGTTGGTGGATCAAATACTATTCTTACTTTCAAATAAATATATGTTTTTATAGCTTTTAAATTAGTTTCATCATCTATATAATCGCTCCATACATCATCTTTGTTTTCAATAAAAAAACCTTCATTAGGACCTATTCCTAACTGAGTAAGAACCATAAAAACAGTATTTATATGAGTGATTATATCTACATCGAAGTCTGTACATTCTTCAGAAATACCTAATAATTTTTTAATACTTGTTAATATACTTTCTTCCATATAATCACCCCTTACTTAATTGTTATGTATTCTTTCATACAATAACCCTCTACTCCTGCTGGTGTCACTATTTTATAGAAGAATTCAGCAGAATTTTTAAGATCAATGTTAATTTCCGTATCTTTTTCTATTACGCATAAGATTTCAGAATCAACATTTGCTTCCTTACGCACACGTAATTTTTGAGTATTACTAACAATACCAATAATGCTTTCAGGTTCTTGTTTTTCAACATTCTCTGATATTGGTTGATCAATAATTTCATCGTTTACTAACTCATCTGCTGAATCTTGAATTTCTTCTGTCTCAACAATTGGTTTAGCAATAACTACTGGATCAACTTCTGTGTCATTTACTATATCAGTGACACCTTTAAGTTTTGGCTGTTCTGAATACTTTGAATAATTATGACGATGTGACATCTTAACCCTCCTTTCAATGCCTCCATGGGCATGTATCATTTTTTGTTCTTATAATAAGTCCGTCTTTTTATAGATGGATCCCTATTATCATAATGAATTAATTGATGAGTATCAAACGATGTACAGACTAGATACTCAGGATTTAATAAATAATCGGTTTTATTAATAATATCATCTTTTGTTAATGGATTTAAATGATGAATATAAATTTTTCCAACAATTTCAAATTCTGGAATGGCTAAATCACAACCATTATCTCTAACAATAATAGAATCTCGTAAATGTCGCCATTCGATAGAAGTATAAAAAAGCTGATTTAAATATCGATCAAATCCAAACGTATCTGCACCAACTTTACCATGTAATCTTAAGTACTCAAGTCGTTCTTCAAATGTTGGTAATTGAATTAATTCAGAATATGTTCTAATAGTCTTGGTCATCATCTTCATCTACCTCATCATTATTGTCATGACCACTATATTGACGCATAGCAGAAATAGCATTTGCATATAGCTCCTCAATCTTCTTTGCCGATTGTAAAGCTTCAGTTTTTGCAGATATCAATTCTTTTTGTTTTTCTAAAATCTCTTTTTCTATTTTTTCTTTTGTAGAACCTAACTTAAGATAATGTGTAATAACTTGAGAAGATGCTGTACCATCTCTCAATTGTTGCTCTGCCAATTCAGTAGCCAAATATATTAATTGATTTTCTCTGGCTTCCGGCGTTAGTGCAGGTCGGATATCATTAACATTCTTGGGTTTTGACTTGCCATTTGTAACTTTTGCCATAGTAATGTCTCCTTTCCTATCACTTTTAGCAGTGTTTATATACACTTAGATGATATTTAAAGTGACTTATAAGGTGGACAATAATATATTCTTTATTAGAAAGGAGAATAAACATAGCTTTAACTCGAACAGGAGGTTTATTTATGAATTCTGGTTATCCGAATTGAATATTTGCAACCCTATAAATCACTTTAAATACCATCTAAGATAAAATTAAAAACTTTTTAGTACCCCACGAGGATGATTAAAAGCAGGTAATGGAGGTAGGCCTCCTCCAAAAAATCACCCCCGGGGAAAATCCAAAGAATCGAAGATCGGAAGAGCGTCGTGTAGGGAAAGAGTGTAGATC
>CALELS010000017.1 GCA_937902735.1 uncultured Caryophanales bacterium | reverse complement strand
TGTTTTTGTCATGCATGAAATATATGCTTGATTTCTGTTATCTAATTTTATTTTGTATGTATAAGTCTCTTTCCTCTTTACTATTTATATAATAATAAATAAGATATAGACATGTTTTTCATTATTTTGTTCACAATCTTAAGCGCGCTTGGTAGTGCCCTAATATATATCTTCACAGGATTATACGCTAACTTAGCCTTCTTAATTTGGTTTCCTATCGTAGTATTCCTTGGTCTATGGCTAATCCAATTCATTTTATTATGCCTTTGGATTATCGTTAGTAGTTGGTTTATTAATGTTAAAAAACCACAAGATATGCCAAATCTATATTGCCAATGGATATTATCTCAAGCAGGAGATGTTATTAAATTCTTACTAAGAACTCCTGTAATTATGAAGAAAGAAGACCGTAAATTCTTCAAAGAATTACGCAAAAGCAAAATTCCTCATATAATTGTTGCAAACCATACTTCCAATTTAGATCAATTTTTATTCTGGTCACTTTTTAAAGGCATGCCAGTAGTGGCCCTTTCAAAACCAGAAATTCAAAAGATTCCTGTTATTGGTAAATATTCTTATCGCGCTGGAAATATTTCGATTAATAGAGATAATCCAATGCAAGCCTTAAGAGGAATCTCAAAATCAGTAAATTTCCTAAAAGAAAATCCAACAACTTCTTTAAGTATGTTCCCTGAGGGAACAAGAAGTAAAACTGGTGAACTTGGTCCATTCCACGCAACAACTTTTATCATTCCTGAAAAAACTAAATTACCAATCATTCTTATTACTATTCAAAACGCTGATAAGATGAAACATAGACTTTTACTTTGGACAAAGATTTATATCGATGTAGTCAAAGAAATCTCTAAAGAAGAAGTAGAAAAAATGTCTACTCAAGAAATGTCTGATTTATCAAGACAGTTAATTTATGAACATTTAGAACAAAATAAATATCGTCTATATAAAACTAAATAAAAAAAGGAACTAATATGAAATATCAATTATTTGTCGATAGTGACTGCGATGTCACTCTAAAAGAAGCTAATGAATATGGCGCTAGATTAATCTCCATGCCTTATAGCGGTGAATCCGGAGAAGAAGTTTATCCATATGTTGACTGGGAAGAATTTGATTCCCATGCCTTCTATGAAAGACTAAGAAAAGGCAAGATGTCTACAACAAGTGCCTTAAACGCTGAAAATTACAAAGTTTATTTTCGTCCATTTTTTGAAAAAGGATTAGACATAGTATACGCTCACTTTTCAAGTGCTATGTCGGCCTCATTTGACTACATGAGACAAGGTGTAAAAGAACTCTTAGAAGAATTCCCAGAACGTAAATTCTATGAAATAGACGCTAAAGGAATTACAATCGGAGCCTATTCATTAATTAGAGAAATAATGAAAAGATATAAAGAAGGTTATTCAGCTGAAGATTTAGTCAAATATGGTGAAGATAACGTTCAAAAATTTGCTGTATATTTCTTTGCTGACAATCTTAAATTCTTCGCGAGAAGTGGACGTGTTAAAGGTATCGCAGCTTTCATGGGAAATATCTTTGGAGTTAAACCATTGATTTACATGAATGAAGAAGGAAAAATGGTCTCAATTGGCAAAGCCAAAGGAAGAAAAGCTGCTCTTAAAGCTTTAGTTGATTATTTTGATGAACTTCAAGATAACGCTAAAGATTATCCAGTTGTTATTGCAAGTAGTGATAACCAAGAACTTGCTTCAATGCTCGGAGATAAATTAAAAGAAAAATATGGTGATGATCTCCATATTGATTATCTCCAAGTTAACCCAACTGCCGGGGCACATTGTGGTCCTGATACCGTTGGTATTTCCTTTAGAGCAAAACACCGCTAATTAAATATTTATTAATTAGAATCAATCGTTTGTGATACACTATTAAAAGCATGGTGATGACAAACGATTTTTCTAATAAACCAAAATTACATACTTTTGAAGAAGTTCAAGAAAAGTTTTTTGTCTACATCAATAATCCAAAATCTCGTAAAAAGATTGAAGAAGCATATGAATTTGCTAAAGAAAAACATGCTCATCAATTCCGCAAAAGTGGCGAACCATACATTCATCATTTAATCGAAGTCGCCTATATTGTTGCAGAGCTCCAAGGTGGTCCATCAACAATCATTGCAGCTTTACTTCATGATGTTGTTGAAGATACTGATACTTCTTTAGAAGTAATAAAAGAAAAATTTGGTCTTGATGTTATGACCATTGTTGATTCTTTAACCAAGATTCAACGTTTAAAACTTTCACATAGAACCGAGGAAGATTTCGTTGCTGAAGATCATCGTAAGATTTTCTTAGGAATGGCTAAAGATATCCGCGTTATTATCATTAAACTCGCTGATAGACTTCATAACATGAGAACACTTTCTTCTTTATCAAGAGAAAGACAACTTGCATTAGCGAAAGAAACATTAGAAGTATTCGTTCCTATCGCTCATCGCCTTGGTATTTTTAAGATTAAATCTGAACTTGAGGATTTATCACTCAAATATCTTGAGCCAGAAAAATTTAACCAAATCGTTGAAAAACTTGATGAAAATACTACCAATAGAAAGAAATCTCTTGAATCACTTCAAAAGAGAATCGCAGATATCTTATTTGAACACAATATACCTTTCACAATTTCATCACGTATTAAATCGGTTTATTCGATTTATCGAAAAATATATGAAAAGAACCATAAATTCGAAGAAATCTATGACGTTTTAGCACTTCGTATTATTACTGATACCGAACTAAGATGTTATGAAATTTTAGGTATCATCCACGCTACATTCTCTCCAATTCCAGGAAGATTTAAAGACTACATTGCTATGCCAAAACCTAACATGTATCAATCACTACATACATGTATTATCTCAGGTGATGGAAATGTCTTTGAAATTCAAATTAGAACTAGGGAAATGGATGAAACCGCCGAAGGCGGTGTTGCTGCTCACTGGAGATATAAAGAAGGAACAAAGTATAATCCAAAGACCGAACAAAAAGAAATTGAATCAAAACTTCATTGGTTGCGTGATTTAGTATCACTTAGTGAAGATAATGTTGACGCTAAACAATACATGGATAACTTATCTCACGATATTTTTAACGCTAACGTCTACGTCTTTACTCCACTTGGAAAAGTAGTGGACCTTCCTAATGGAGCAACTCCACTTGATTTTGCTTATAAAATTCATACCAGAGTTGGCGATCAAGCCGTTGGTGCATTAGTTAATGGCACTTTAGTGCCACTTTCAACAACACTTAAGACTGGTGACATTGTTGAAATTAAAACTTCAAAAACTAGTGAACCTAACGAAGGTTGGCTAAAAATTGCTACAACAAACTTTGCCTTATCTCACATTAGAAAAGCACTTCAAAAGAAGAACGCTGATTTTGTAAAAGAAGATAAGATAAATAAAGGAAAACAAGCTGCCTTAGAAGCCTTCAAGCAATTCGATATTGGTGAAGGTGAGATGGAAAAATATCTTAACGACCAAAAATTATTAGAACATTTTAATGTTAAGGATTTAGAACAACTCTATTTAATGGTTGCTAATAAGAATCCTACTCCAGGTGCTTTAGTAGATTTCCTTAACATTAAGAATAAAAACGAAATTAACTTACAAAAAGTTCACTCAACTGTTGATTCTAAATTCCCAGTTTACGTTAAAAATGCAGGTCATATTGCAATTAATCTAGGAAGCTGTTGTACACCTATTCCTGGAGACGATATTGTTGGCTATATTACCAAAGGTAAAGGTGTCACAGTTCATCGTAAAGATTGTCCAAATGTTATTGGTTTAACAAAGCGATTAATTGATGTTTATTGGAATGATAATTTAAAAGAATCAATCTATCCAGTTGATTTAAAAATTACTGCAGAAGATAGAAATAATTTACTTGCAGATATTGTTGGCATTTTTAACCAAAAGAAAACTCCAGTTACCGCCATTAACGCATTCCGTCATCCTAATACTTTAACAAGTACAATTAACGTAACTATTTATGTTAAAAACGCTGAAGTTTTGCGAGATGTTACCAACGCTATTAGTAATGTAAATTCAGTCCTTTCCATCGAAAGAGTTTCCCACTAATGAAAATATGTTTTCTTTGCCATGGAAACATCTGTAGAAGTGTTGCTGCAGAAGTTATCGCAAAACAATATATAAAAGAAAATAATATCGATGGTATCGAGGTATTTTCACGTGCTTTAAGTAACGAAGAATATGGAAATGATATCTATTTCCCGATGAAGAAAACACTCATTGAAAATGGCTATAAACCAGATCATCATTTTGCCCAAAAAATATCACAAAAAGAAGTTGATGAATCAGACTATATTTTCTATATGGATAAATATAATTTAGAACTCATAAATTGGTACTTTCCTAATGATATAAATAAGTTTCATCTTTTAAGTGAATTTAGCGATCAAAAATATATTGAAGACCCATGGTACACCAATCGTTTTTCATATGTTTTTAATCAAATAAAAATTGCAACGTTTGCTATCTTAGAACACTTTAAGAATTAACAAAGTTAAAATAAAAGAGGCGACTTCCTATATGAAATTTGAGCTAATTCGCTCATTTTTTTATTATTATTGGAAAACATCTTATGATGAAAAAGAATAAGCGATTTTTATCTCTAATTTATTTAAATTGAACTTATAGGATGAAATATTTATAATATTAAAGGCTATAAACGAGGAAATGCTTATGGAAGTAAATCCAGTTAAAGGAACACACGATATTATTGCTAGCGAGGCAGAAGAATATCGTTTTTTAGAAAGAGTTGCGTATGACATTTCGCACACTTTTAATTTTAAAGAAATTCGCACTCCAATCATCGAACACACTCCTCTCTTTTTAAGAAGTGTTGGTGAATCAAGCGATATTGTAACTAAAGAAATGTATACATTTGATGATAAGGGTGGTCGCTCAATTACTTTAAGACCAGAACTTACCGCAGGTGTACTTAGAAGCGTTGTAACTAATAAGTTATACGCTAATGTAGATTTACCACTTCGTTATTTTTATATTGGACCATGCTTTAGATATGAAAGACCACAAGCTGGTAGATATCGTCAATTCCATCAATTTGGTATTGAAGTTGTTGGTGCATCTTCTTATCACCACGACAGTGAAGTTATCTCCTTTGGAGAACGTTATTTAACTTCTCTTGGATTAGAAAATATCACTATCAAAATCAATTCGCTAGGTGATGAAGAGTCTCGTAAAAACTATAAAGAGGCTTTAAAAGATTACTTTAAAGATAGAATCGACAATATGTGCGAAGATTGCCATAAGCGATTAGAAATTAATCCTTTAAGAATCCTCGATTGTAAAGTTCCTAGCGATCAAGAAATCATTAAAGACGCTCCAAAAATGTCTGATTTCTTAAGCATAGAATCAAAAAATTACTTAAATGCCGTTATTGCCGATTTAAATCGTATTGGTATTAAAGTTGAACTTGATGATTCTCTTGTTAGAGGACTTGATTATTACACAGGCGTTGTTTTTGAATACCATGTCAAAACAAATGATGGTGTTGATGTTGGCGCAATTGGTGGTGGTGGTCACTACGCTCATCTTTTAAAAGAAGTTGGTGGACCAGACTTAGAAGGTATTGGAATGGCAATTGGTTTAGAAAGACTACATTATGTAGTAAAAGATCTTTCCCCAAATACTTTCTACCCAAATATGGGGCCAGATGTCTATCTTATGGGCACAAATGAATATTTAATTGAAGAGAATTTCAATTTAGCGGATATGCTTCGTTCTCAAGGCTTTGCCGTTGAGATGAACTATGAAGTTAAATCACTTAAGTCACTCTTCAAACTTGCAAGTAAGAAGAAAACTAAATTCTCAATTGTTATTGGAGAAGATGAATATACCAAAGGTATCGCTACTATCAAAAACATGCAAAACGAAGAACAAACTACATGTAAGATGGCGGAACTTGAAAAAGTGTTAACGAGTTTAATGAAAGATTACATGGAAAAATATTTTTATGACCTTTTTGGTTCAAAAGAAGAGAAAGGTGAAGCAAATTAATGGAAAGAACATGTTATAACACCGAACTTACACTAAGTAATGTTGGTCAAGAAGTAACTCTTGTAGGCTGGGTTTCAAAAAGAAGAAATCTTGGAAGTATCATTTTCTTAGATTTAAGAGACAGAAGTGGAATTATCCAAATTACTGTTAACGGAGTGGAAATTCCTGATGTTCGTAATGAATATGTTATTCAAGTGAAAGGAACTGTTTCAAAGAAAGATGTTCCAAACAAAGTACTTAAAACTGGTGAAATTGAAGTTGTTGCTAAAGAGGTGAAGGTTTTATCAAAAGCTAAAACTACTCCTTTAATCATCGCTAATGAAACTGATGCTCTAGAAGATGTACGTTTAAAATATCGTTATTTAGATTTACGTCGTCCCATTTTACAGGAAAACTTAATTAAAAGAGCAAAAATTGTTAGATGTGCTCATGAATATTTCGATCAAAATGGATTTATTGAAGTTGAAACACCATGTCTTATCTTATCAACACCTGAAGGTGCTAGAGACTATCTTGTTCCATCAAGATTATCTCATGGTTCATTCTTTGCTCTTCCTCAATCACCTCAATTATTCAAACAATTACTCATGATTGGTGGTATGGAGAGATATTACCAAATCGCTCGTTGTTTTAGAGATGAGGATTTAAGACAAGATAGACAACCAGAATTTACTCAAATTGACTTAGAAATGTCCTTCCTTGATCAAGATCAAATCCTAACTATCATGGAAGGATACCTTAAAAAGGTATTCAAAGAAGTTATCAATGTAGATATCAAAACTCCACTTAGAAAAATGGATTATAGTGAAGCTGTTGATAAGTATGGTAGTGACAAACCTGACACTAGATTTGATATGACCTTAGTAGACGTCAAAGATGTTTTTGCTAAATCTGAATTTGAAGCATATAAAAACGCTGAATGTGTTAAAGGTTTTAAAGTCGAAGGCGTTGCCGAAGCAACTTCACGCAAAGTCGTTGACTCACTAGCTTTAGAAATGAAAAAATTCGGCCTTGGTGGTGTCTCCGTCTTTAAATATCTAAATGGCGAACTCGAAGGCTCATTAGTCAAATTCTTAGATGATGTAGCAAAAGCACAGTTAATCAAACTAACTAACCTTAAAGAAGGTGATATTGTTGTTGCTTCATGTGGAAGCCATGATAGATTATGCTTTGCTTTGGGTGCTTTGCGAAGCAAATACGCTCATGATTTAGGTCTTGTTAAACCTAATACATATGACTTACTTTGGGTTGTTAACTTCCCACTTTTTGAAAAGAAAGATGATGGAAGCTATGCTCCGCTTCATCACCCATTTACTCGTCCAACACCAGAAACTGAACAATATTTATATAGTGATCCATCAAAGGTCTTGAGTGCTGCATATGACATAGTCATTAACGGTTATGAGGCTGGCGGTGGTTCCCTTCGTATATATGATCAAGATATGCAAAAGAAAGTGTTTGAAATTCTAGGTTTTACTTCCGAAGATATCAAACGTAAATTCGGTTATTTTGTCGACGCTTTCGACTATGGTACTCCTCCTCATGGTGGAATTGCCTTTGGCCTAGAAAGACTTTCAATGATTATATGTGGAACGGATAACATTCGTGATGTTATTGCATTCCCTAAAAACTTAAAAGCAACATGTATGATGAGCAATGCTCCTCAACCTGTTGATGAACAACAATTACTAGATCTTGGTATCCAAATAATAGATTCAAAAGGAGAATAAAAATGGAACAAAAAGAACTCGACTCTTTATCAATCGCCACTATTAGGTCTTTATGTATTGATGAAATCAATAAAGCAAAAAGTGGCCACCCAGGTATGGCTCTTGGTAGTGCACCAATCCTTTATACCTTATTCACAAAACATTTAGTGGCTAATCCAGCTGATCCTAGTTTCTTTAACCGCGACCGTTTTGTCTTAAGCGCAGGACACGCTAGCGCACTTTTATATGCTATGCTTCATGTCTCTGGTTACGCTGTTAGCATGGATGATATAAAATCATTCCGTCAACTTGGTTCGCTTACTCCAGGACATCCAGAATTTAAACATACTGCTGGTGTTGATGCTACAAGTGGTCCTTTAGGACAAGGTATTGCTCAAGCAGTAGGTATGGCAATGGCAGAAAGAGCTGTTGCTCATCAATATAAAGATGGTGAAGTCCTTTGTTCACATTATACATATTGTTTATGTGGTGATGGTTGTCTTCAAGAAGGTCTCTCTCAAGAAGCAATCTCACTTGCCGGACACCATGGTTTAAATAAACTTATTTTAATCTATGATTCAAATAATGTTACTTTAGATGGTGGTCTTTCACTTTCCTTCTCAGAAGATGTTAAGAAAAGATTCCTTGCTAGTGAATGGAATGTTCTTGAAGTCGCAGATGGAAATGATGTTGAAGCTATCGATAAGGCTCTTAAAAAAGCCAAAAAATCTAAAGATAGACCAACCCTTATCATTGTTAAAACAGTCATTGGATTTGGTTCAAGCAAAGCTGGTACTTCAAAAGTTCATGGTTCTCCTTTAGGAGAAGAAGATGGCGAAGCCACCAAAAAATCCTATGGATTTAACCATGAAATGTTCTATGTTGGTGAAGAAGTGTACGAAAACTTTAGAAACACATTCGCTAAACGTGGACTTAAAGCATATCGCAAATATCGTCGTAATTTAAAAAATTACGCTAAAGTCAATCCAAGCGAATATGCTAAATTCAAAAATGCTCTTCTTGGAAAAGTTGAAGCATATGCATTTAACGAAGAACCACACTTTGATTTAGCAAATAACGATGCTAGCCGCACAAGTAGTGGAAAAGCTTTAAATGAACTCCACGCTAAGATTCCATTCTTAATGGGTGGTAGTGCAGACGTTGCTGGCTCAGTTATGACTAAAATTACTGACGGAGTTAATTTCACTAAAGAAACTCCTGAAGGAAGAAATATCAATTTTGGTATTAGAGAATTTGCTATGGCAAGTGCTCAAAATGGTATGCTCTTACATGGAGGTCTTAAGACCTATGTTGGAAGTTTTCTCGTCTTTAGTGATTATATGAAGAGTGCTGTTCGTATGTCAGCATTATCAAAACTTCCTGCAATTTATTTATTCTCCCACGACTCAATTGCTCTTGGCGAAGATGGTCCAACCCATCAACCAATTGAACATTTAGCAATGCTTAGAAGCATTCCTAATGTTAATGTTATCCGCCCAGCTGATGCTCGTGAAACATATGCTGCTTGGGAAATTGCTCTTTTATCAAAAGAAACTCCAACAGCTTTAATTCTTTCAAGACAAAATCTTCCACTTTTATCTTCAAGATATGATTTAGTGTCAAAAGGTGCTTACATCATTTCTAAAGAAGATAAGAAAGTTGATGTAGTCTTACTTGCTACTGGTAGCGAAGTTAAACTCGCACTTGATGCTAAAGAAGCACTTAAAGCAAAAGGTTATGATGTAAGAGTTGTTTCAATGCCTTCAACATATTTGTTTGAAAAACAAACAGAAGCATACAAACACTCAATTTTAGGAAGTGATAAACGTTTAGTTGTTGCAGTTGAAATGCTTTCAAGCTTTGGTTGGTATAAATATGCCTACACAGTAATGGGTATTGATACTTTCGGTTTAAGCGCACCTGCAAAAGATGCAATTGCTAAATTTGATTTCACAATAGATCATCTTGTTAACCTTGTTTTAGAAAAATTTGCAAAATAGGAGAAAATATGGCTGACTACGTAACTGTAAGAAAATCATCTCGTGGAACATTAGCCATTTCTCGTCCTATTTTTGAAAAAATAGCTACTAACGCCACCAACGAAGTCATTGGAGCAGAAGTAACTGAAAAGATTAATTTGAAAAATAAGACAATCAAGAAAATGCTTGCCACTTGGTTTAGACCTGTCAAAGTTTCTTTTAAAAGAAATGGAGATGTCGATGTTAACATTGCCATCTCTTTAAAGAAAGGTGTAAACGCTGACCAAGTTTCACTTGCAATCCAAGAAAAAGTGACAAATGCCTTGCTTGCTTATACGGAAAATGTTCCATTCAAAATTAATATTGAAATTATTCGTATCAACAAATGAGAAATAAAAGAATTCCAAAGCCTAGAAGAGAAATAAGCTACGCTGAAGCTCATAACAAAGCGGTAAATCATTACCGCAAGAGCTCAATGTTTCTCTTTTGGGCTGGAATTTTATCATTAGGCGCTGCTCTTATTGGTGTTATTCAAATGGTAAGTGGCCAACTATTCGTTTTAAACGAAGTATCTTACAATTGGCCAAAAAGTGGATTTTCTTTATCACTTTCTGCTCTTATCGCTCTTGATAGATTGTTAATTGATTCAATTCAAAACCCTGTAATTAGCGACATTTTGATACTTTTATCATCAATTATTGTAGGGGCAGGATTAGCTGCATTAGGTTTTTTTGCCAGCAAAGGTAAAAGATTATTCTTATTCTTAGGATTCTCTTTATATCTTTTAGATTTTGCAGCCTTATTCTTCGTTTATTATTTCTACCTTGCACCAATATATTCCTGGACTAATTATCTTTTTTCAATTGCAACACATGTCATTGTTTTAGGTGCTTTAGTGTATGCTCTTATTTGTTTTTATCGAGTCATCGATATTGAAAAGAAATATCATGGTAACAATAATTCCGATTTAGAAGATAAAGAAGATAGTGAGGTAATCGCTCATGGATAATAATCTTTCTCGTAATAAACAACATGAATTAATCATGTCTAGCATCTATGATGCTCTTTTATATATTTCCCTTAATGAAGAATTTTCTTTGGAGAGAGTAATGGAAGGAGTTTATGATGCTCCTTATGAAGAAATCCCATCATTTTCTAAGGAAGTCGTAATTACATCTTTAAAGAGTCTTAAAGAGATTATTGAATACGCTCAAACTTTTATGCCAAAAAGAAGATTTGATCATCTTAACAATGTCTCAAAAGCAATTCTTATTATGTCTATTAGTGAAGGAAAATATCTAAAAGAGGTCACTCCTAAGAGTGTCATCATTGATATTGCTGTCCGTCTTGCCAAAACATATCTTGACGAAAACGATTATAAATTCGTCAACGCTCTACTTGATAACGCATTATGAATTCATTCACCTATACAGTCTCCAATCTAAATGCCTATATCAAAGCCAAAATTGATAACGATTTTTCTTTGAAAAATATTAGACTTGAAGGTGAACTATCTAATTTTAAAATTGCTCCTAGTGGACATATCTATTTCACTTTAAAAGATGAACTCTCTTCTATTAAAGGGGTTATGTTTTTAGATAACGCTAGAAAAACGAAGATCAATTTTAAAGACGGCGACAAAGTAGTGGCCATAGGTCATATCTCTGTCTATGTTGCTAGAGGAGAATATCAATTTTACGCTGAAGCTTTCGAAGAAAGTGGTTTAGGTGAACAACTCTTAAGATTTGAAGAATTAAAAAGAAAACTCGCTAGCGAAGGACTTTTTGATGAATCGCGCAAAAGAAATATTAACATATTTCCTCAAGTAGTTGGTGTGATAAGTGCTGAAGGAAGTGCTGCATTAGCTGATATTGTTAAAAATATTCATCGAAGATATCCGCTTTGTGAAGTCAAAACATTTCCTAGCCTAGTCCAAGGCGAAGATGCTCCTAAATCGCTTCTAAACGCCTTAAATGATGCCAAAAACGCCAATCTAGATACACTTATCATTGGCCGTGGTGGTGGATCTCAAGAAGATTTAAGTGCTTTTAATGATGAAACACTTGTTAGAGAAGTAGCCAAATTCCCTGTTCCAGTTATTTCTGCTGTTGGTCACGAAGTGGATTTCACTTTGATTGATTTTGTTGCTGATAAAAGAGCGTCAACTCCTACTGGTGCAGCAGAACTTGCAGTTATCGATAAACGAGAAATATATGAAAGAATTGATAATAACGAGCTTCGTTTAGATAATTACCTAAACAATAAAATTGCTTCTTATAAAGAACGATTAGGTCTTATTTCGAAAAGAAGTATTCTAATCAATCCTGTGAATATCTACAAAACAAAAAGGGAAAAACTTGAATCTCTTTCGCATAATTTAGATATTTCACTTAATCGTGCACTAAGTAAATATAAAGAGGTTATTGTTTTGAGAAACAAACACCTTGAATCTTTAAACGTAAATAATGTCTATAAAAGAGGTTATTCCTTAGTATCTGATCAAGAAGGAAATCTAATAACCTCAATCAATAATTTAGATATAAACCAAATAGTTAATATCCATTTCAAAGATGGAATTGCTAAAAGCAAAATATTATCAAAGGAGAAGCAAGATGGCTAAAACAAATTTTGAACAATCTCTCAAACGTTTAGACGAAATCACTGAACGTATTGAAAACGAATCTCTTTCTCTTGAAGAAAACCTCAAGCTTTATGAAGAAGCAAAAGCTCTAATTAAAGATCTTGAAAGTGTCTTAAAAGAAGCTGAAAAGAAAGTCCAAGAACTACAGAAAACTGAGAAAGAATAGTAAATAATTAGTAGTTTTTTAGTATGAAAGAAGATAAACTTAACAAAGTTAAACAATTCGATTTGCATACCATCAAGGATCCATCTTTTCTTCGCGACTTTTCATACCCAGAATTAAATGTTTTAGCCACAAAAATTAGAGAAGAAATTATTGATGTTACATCTAGATTTGGTGGACATCTTTCTTCCAATTTAGGAGTAGTTGAAGCAACAATTGCTCTCCATCGTACCTTTGATTTTAAAAAAGATAAAATTATCTTTGACGTTGGTCATCAATGTTACACACACAAAATCCTAACTGGACGTTCTTTAGAACACCTCAGAACAGAAGGTGGTCCAAGTGGATTCCAAAAAATTAACGAAAGTGAATATGACCATTTCGAAGCAGGCCATTCATCAACATCAATTTCAGTTGCAACAGGTTTTGCAATTGCAAGAGACTTAAAGAAAGAAGAATATGATGTTGTTGCTTTTATCGGCGATGGCTCTATTGCAAATGGCTTAGCATTTGAAGGACTTAACAATTTAGGCCATTTACCTAACAAAGTCATAATCGTTTTAAACGATAATGAAATGTCGATTTCTAGACCAGTTGGTGGTTTAGGAAAAGCCTTCGCAAATATTTCGATAGATGAAGGCTACAACCGTTTTAAAAATAAATTAGGCTTCTTAAAGAATAAAAAAGCAACTAAAAAAATATATGCTTTCTTAAGAAAAGTTAAAGACTGGATCAAGTCCAAACTCGTTCCTTCAACCATTTTTGATACATTAGGCCTTAGATTTATCGGTCCAATTGATGGTCATAATATAAAAGCTATGGAAAGAGCCTTTAATAAGGCTAAACGCTCTTCTAAATCGGTTGTTATCGGCATCTGTACAACAAAAGGGAAAGGCTATCCATTTGCAGAAAAAGATAAAACTGGTTATTGGCATGGAGTTTCTCCATTTAATGTTGAAACTGGTAAACCTCTTAACACTAGAGAAGGTGAAATTTCTTGGTCACACTTATTAAGTGATATAACCCTTGAAGAAATGGAGAAAGATGACAAATTAGTGTTAGTTTCTCCAGCAACCCAAAAAGGAAGCGGACTTGAAAATATATTTGAAAAATATCCAGAAAGAACAATCGATGTTGGCATTAGTGAAGAACACGCTGCCACAATGTCTGGCGCATTAGCTTTAAGTGGTTATCATCCTGTAGTTTCGATTTATAGCACATTTATGCAACGTGCCTATGATGAAATTTCGCATGATATCGCTCGTATGAATGCAAATGTGACATTCCTTGTTGATCGTAGTGGATTAGTTGGTGCTGATGGCGAAACACATCAAGGCATCTATGATGAATCTTACATTATGACTATTCCAAATTGTGTTGTTACTATGCCATCAAGTCCAAGTGAAGCAAAGGCATTATTTATTGAATCAACCAAAGAGCATGGTCCATTCTTCATTCGCTATCCACGTGATTATGTAAAAGTTGAAACTATCAAAAACGAGACATTACCGTTTTCTAAGTGGGTCATGAAACATAAGGCAAATAAGAGCGACACACTCATTATTAGTGTTGGACCAAACACCAATAAATTAGTTGAAAAGATCAAGGCAACAAAACTTGATTATGATGTGGTTTTGGCTTTATATATCACTCCATTTGATGAGGAATTCCTTAAGGAAAGTCTTAAATATAAACGCATTGTTATTTATGATTCCTATTCAACTTATGCTGGCTTTGTAAACAACATAAGTGAACATTTGGTTGAACTTAAGTACAAAGGAGAAATTATTCCATTTGCGATTCCAAACGAGTTCGTTTCTCAAGCAACAATAGAACAACAATTAAAACGTTATTATTTAAGCGTTGAACAGATTCTAGAAAAAATCAAATAGTAAAAAATTTGTCAAATTAAGCAATTTTAATTGCTTTTTTTGTTCTCAATTCAGTTTGGTTAACATAATATTGAAGTAAGTTACATGCTTCTATATATTAATATTAGAAGTATGAGTAAGGTTATTCTCCATGTTGATTTAAACGCCTTCTTTGTCCGTTGCGAGGAAATCAAGAATCCTTCATTAATTGGCAAAGCTGTTATTATTGGGCACGAAGGAAGAAGCGGAATTGTTTCAACATGCTCATATAAAGCTCGTGAATATGGAATACATAGCGGTATGCCAACTTTCATGGCAAAGCAAAAATATCGCAATGTAATCATAATTCCTGGTGATTATTCATATTATGAATCAATGTCGGATAAATTCTTTTCGTATATAGAAAGGTATTCAAAATTAATTGAGAAAGCTTCTATAGATGAATGTTACGTTGACATGACTGACTACCTTTCAAAAGGCGATGATGTGTTAGCGAAATTAAAAGCTCTACAAGATGGCCTTTATCAAGAAACTGGATTGATGTGCTCGATTGGTGTCGCTTCCACAAAATTCTTAGCAAAAATGGGTAGTGACCTTAAAAAACCAATGGGAATTACTATTATACGTAGGAAGGATATTCCTACTCTTCTTTATCCTCTTCAAGTAGATAATGTTTTTGGTATTGGTAAAAGAAGTGCTCCAGAACTTCATCAAATGGGTATTCACACAATTGGTGACTTAGCAAAAGCATTAAATAATGAGGGTGACAAAGTCAAAAAACACTTTGGAAAGTTTTACTTTGTGATGAAAGACTGGATTAATGGCTATGGAGATGACTCAATCGATATTGAACCATTTGATCCAAAATCCATTGGACATTCACACACTCTAATTCACAACACAAACAATTATGAAGAAATTGAAGCAACTTTGTTGAAACTCTGTGATTGGGCAATTAAAAGGGCTAAAGAAAAAGATAAACTTGCTCAAGGAGTTCAAATCACACTAAAAGATTCACACATTCAAAACGGACAATTTAAATCGATAACAAGATCCAAAAAGCTTGAAAAAGCAACACTTGATGAAGAAATCATTAAGAAAACCGCAATCAAACTTCTTAAAGAAAACCTTGGTGAGAGAGAAATCAGATTAGTCGGTATTTCTCTTAAAGATTTAGTTGATCAAGAAGATTATGTAGAACAGTTATCAATTTTTGATAATTATGATGAAATCAAAGAAAAATACGCAACAAAGCTCTTGGTAAACGAACTAAATCGCAAATTTAACAAAAACGTTTTAACAACACTTGGAGATATGTATAAGGACCAAAAACATGGAAATAAATAAAGCAATTACCCTTTACATTCGGTATCTAAGAGTGGAAAAAGGAGTAAGCGAGGAAACAATCAAATCTTATCAATATGATTTAAAACAATTTTTCATTGCGCTTCCAAAGGAAGATACTGATGATTTATTACCAACTGATATTCTTGATTTTGTGCGAATCCAAAATAGACATCTTCTTTCGACTTCGACAGTACAACGAAGATTATCAGTAACAAAAAATTTCTATCTCTTTCTTGAGAATGAGGGATATATTCAAGAACATATGGTAGAAGTAGACGCTCCAAAAGGTGCAAAAAGCCTTCCTCGAGTGCTTTCAGTTGTAGAAATTAATGCTCTTTTAGATGCTCCTGATGTTGGAAAACCAGATGGTCTTAGAGACAAGGCAATGATGGAATTAATGTATTCTAGTGGACTTAGAGTAAGTGAACTTCTTTCTTTGAAAACATCACAAATTTCAAACGAAAAACAAACTATAAGAATCAGAGGAAAAGGTAGCAAACAAAGAATAGTTCCAGTTGGTGAATATGCTCTTGAATTTGTTAATGCTTATATTAACCAAGTCAGAAAGAAAAATCCTGGTCATAAATCTAACGTTCTATTTTTAAATAGATATGGAAAACCATTATCGAGACAATTTTTCTTCAAACAAATTAAAAAATATGGTGAAATTGCTCATATTAACAAAGAATTATCACCTCACACAATTAGACATTGCTTTGCAACTCATATGCTTGAAAATGATGCAGATTTAAGATCGATACAAGAGATGCTTGGACATAGTTCAATTGCGACCACGCAAATATACACAAACGTATCAAGCGAGCACATTTTGAGTGCATATGATTTGTTTAAGCGTAAAAAATAGACTAGAATTACATTGTCCTAGGAGGGCACTATATGAAATTTAAAAGAATATTTGTAATCGTCACTGACTCAGTTGGTATCGGCGAAATGCCAGATGCTGAGAAATTCGGTGATAAAGGAACAAATACCTTTGTCCACACAGCTGAAAAATGTGGTGGACTTAATGTCCCGGTTATGAATTCTCTTGGTTTAGGCGATCTTGCCGACATCAAAGGAACCCATAAAGTCGCTCACCCTCATGCTTATGCTATGAGAATGAGAGAAGCCAGTGCTGGTAAAGATACAATGACCGGTCACTGGGAAATGATGGGAATATACACAACAAAACCATTTATTACCTTTACAGACACTGGATTTCCAGATGTTCTTATTAAAGAACTTGAAGAAAAAACTGGTCACAAAATTATTGGTAACAAAGCCGCTAGTGGAACTGAAATCTTAGTCGAATTAGGTGAACAACAAAAACGTGATAATTCACTTATCGTCTATACATCCGCTGATAGCGTGCTTCAAATTGCTGCACATGAAGAAACAACCGGTGTTCCAGAACTTTATCGTTGCTGTGAAATTGCTCGCGAAATCTGTTTAAGACCCGAATATTACGTTGGTAGAGTTATTGCTCGTCCATTCGTTGGTGAAGATAAAACCAACTTCAAACGTACTCCAAACCGTCACGATTTAGCTGTTTCCCCTAGCGGAATTACAACTATGGATGTTCTTAAAGAACATGGTTATATGACAAGCTGCATTGGTAAAATTGGCGATATCTTTAACCAGGTTGGTGTTGTTAAGACTCAAAAAACTGTTAGTAATATCGATGGTATGAACAAAACAATCGAAGAAGCTAAAAACCATGATTTCACTGGTTTATGCTATGTCAACCTAGTTGAATTCGATTCTGAATACGGACACCGTCGTAATCCAATAGGATATGGCAAATGTCTCGAAGAATTCGATGTTAAATTAGGTGAATTACTTGAAGTGGTCCGTGATGATGACCTAGTCATGGTTACCGCTGACCATGGTAATGATCCAACTCATACAGGTACTGACCATACTAGAGAAAAAGTCCCTCTACTTGTTTATTCAAAACAATTCAAACATGGTCGTTATCTTGATGAGAGAGAAACATTTGCCGACATCGGTGCAACTGTTTTAGAAAACTTTGGTTTGAAGAAAACTCCAAATCAGATTGGTAAACCAATTGAGGAATTATTAAATGATTAAAAAATTTGTACCTATTTTGTTAGGTTCACTTCTTCTAGCATCCTGTCAAAACCAAGGACCATCTGAAAATACTTTGAGAATTGTTACACCTTTAGGTGCACCATCTGCAATTATGTATGACCAAGGTTCAAATGCAGATTGGGATGCTAAAGCCCCAGTTAATCTACCAGCAGAACTTCAAGGAAACTTTTACGATGTTGTTGTTTTTGATGCTTTAACTGGACTGGAAAGTATTCGAAAGAATAATTTGGATTTTGTACTTGCTAAAGTAGTGACTGGAGGAAATTTTTTCCTCATGGGTGTTAACACCGATGACATTCCTACAAGTGAAAGCAAAATTGTTTCTTTCCAAAAAGACAAAGCTCCTGACAAAGTATTCCTTAATCTCGCTAATGAAAAGTGGGGTCTTGGTTCAAATCTCAATATTGAATATGTAACTGGAGACGTCTCTTCAACAGCTGCTGTTTTAAAAACAGGAAAGTTCAATGGTCAGCCAGTTGATTATGTCCTAAGTGCCGAACCTGTCATTACTAGTGTAAAAAACTCTCTTGATGAAGGTGTAAGCCTAACTGAAATTTACAACATGAGAACTGAATGGAAAGAAAAATATAACCAAGACGCAATTGTACAAGCCGGAGTGTTTGTAAGAAAGTCGTCTATTTCGAGCAAAAACGCCCTTTTAAGCGACTTTATGAGAAAACTCGAGTCAAGATGCGATATATTAGTTTCAAACCCTGAAATTGCCGCAAATTGTCTTAACGAATATAGTGCTGATCTCGATACTCAAAAAAATCGATTTGGTATTAATGCCAATGTTTTGAAGGCACTTCAGAGTGGAAATAAGAATCGACTTGGTATTATTCAAACAAGCGAGACTGTTGATGTAAATGTCTTTCTTGAGACACTTGGTCAAGTTGGCTATCCTTCAACTTACTTTGTAAATATTTAATTTTATGAAAACCTTTTACCAGAAGAACAAAGTACTAATCTACTCAATTCTTGGGGTAATTGGTTTTTTTCTTGTGTGGTTGGTTACTTCATTAATCGCAAATACATCGTTATATCCAACTCCGATTATCACTTTTGCAACATTATTTAGCCTTTTAGGTAAACTTCAAACATATCAAGCTGTTGGAATGACCATTTTAAGCCTTGTAATTTCCTTGGTAGTATCATTCCTCGTCGGAACCTTTTTCGGCGTATTTGGGGGCGTTTTTGAAGGATTTAGAGCATTTTTCAAACCATTCATCACTGTCTTAAAATCTGTTCCGACTGCAGCAGTGGTATTTTTCCTAATTGTTTTCACTAAACCAATGTTTGCTTCAATTATTGTCACAAGCATCATTACTTTTCCTGTTGTTTATGAGGCAGTTGTAAGTGGTTTCATTTCAATTGATCAAGTTATTCTTGATACTTTGGATGTTGATGGGGCTTCATTTTTCAAAAGAGTTTTTCGCATTTATTTACCACTTTCTTACAAGCATATTTTACTTGGTTTGACCCAAACAATTGGGCTAGGAATGAAAGTGACAATTATGGCTGAAGTTCTAACATCCTCAAGTAGTTTTATCTCGCTTGGAAGTCTTATCCAATATAACTCGCAATTTGCGTATATGCCTGAGATATTCGCCTACTCGTTAATAGCTATTGTGATGATTCTGCTAACAGATGTTGGTTTATATTTTGCAAAGAAGAAACTCAAAGAAAAAGTTTCGAAATGACGTCCTTGAGGACGTTTTTTAATATTTCTTCAAAAGCTTATTCGTCAAAAAAGTGAATTTTAACAATCTTTTTACACATGTTTGAGCGACTTATACATGTAATAAAATTAATTACTGGAACCACGATACGCAATATATAAAAATACAAGATGTAGGCACAAAAAATATTAACAGGCACGCATTAATCAATACTTGGTTCGCGTATTGAACATATGCGTAAATTAAGTATTTGTCGTATGCATACAGGAAAATAAAAACAAGATGCATGCGCTATGCGCCCAATATGTATTGCCGAGTTGTGTTGCGAGCGGGATATTTAAAGTACTTGTTCAGCACATGAGCATATTGTGATTGTGAAATTTAAAGCACAAATGATTGAGAAATCTGTGGAAAAGTAGTGGATGAAGATATCACAAATTCTGTTCTTGTTGTGGAGAACTATATTTCATAAGCTGAAAGTATTGTCAGACTCTTTTACACAGGCAAAAATTATATTCGAGATATGCGTATGAGCCCATACGTAATTAATTTTTTAGACTAGCGTATATACTCGTTTAGCGATAATAATATTACTTGACGCTGCACATATTATAATGCGTTGGTGTTTTTAAATGCCCAGAACATATTGCACACGGGTAAATAAATATATTTGTTACATAATGCGCAGTGTATGAAAGTAATAGTTCTAGACGTGCATGCTCGAATATTAATTCTATGATGCGTGTTATGGGCGCACATTAGAAAGTCTGTATCCTTTCAAATCAAATGCAATTGAACTAACTGAATAAATTATTGCGAATGGTAGCATGTACCAATTTAAACAAATAAGAGCTCCCAATAAAGCTAATACACTTGAAAAGATAGAAAATGGTGCTGGCATAACACGGACTAGTGCAAAGTAATATTTCATATCACGCCCATGCATCAAGTAAATTATATACGCTGCGTAATATGCACTTACGAGAGTGGTACCAACAATCATAAATATCAGGATTCGATAAAGTTCTATTAGCTCTCCAGAATTGATGAAAGCAAAAGCAGTGGATCCTAATGCGGATATACACATGCATATAAATATAGCGAGCCAACGACCTTTAAATAAAATTGAGCCATAAAGTCTTTTGCCAGAAAAAATAAAAACAAATAAGCGTGGCCACATGACCGCAAAACAATAAATTCCAATGAGAACTCCGGTTGCTGTAAATCCCATAACAGGATTATATCATATAGTTGATCAAAATTAGAATTAGTAGTTTTTTAGTAGTTTGATTTTACCCTTTTATATGTGGATAACTGTGCTTTTAGATGTGTTTTACATTATTAGCTATACATTAATTATTACATTTTTCTTTCGATAAAATCGATTCTTTTTTACTTTTGGTTAACATAATATCGTTTATGCGAAGTGATAAAATTTCTCTTTTTTGTTCAAAACTCAATATTAAAGACCTAATCATTTTTTTATGACTTCTACTTCTTTAATATCTAATAAATAAAAAGAAAATCGCACGCGTATGTGCGAGTGATTCCTAGTTTCAGAGCGTTTTACTTAGAACTTAATATTTCTTCAAGAGAGATTCTTTCTCTTTCTTCTTTTGAGAAAATGTTTACGATAACATGATGGGCATCAATCAAGATCCAACCAGATTCAGGTTTTCCTTCAATGTGACCAATTTCAAATTTAATCTTAGCTAACTCATCTTCAATTATTTCCGCCAATGCTTTTAGCTGTCTAATGTTTCCTGCAGTCGCAATAACGTAATAATCTGTAAACGGATTCTTCTCACGAACATCAACCGTTTGAATATCAAGTGCCTTGTGTTCGTTTAAGGCATCCTCTATTGTTTTTAAAACTTTATCTTTCCTTGGCATATTTATCTCCTAATTTTTTTAGATATTGATTGAAACAAGCATCTGTAAGTTTGTTTGTTATGTCTTTATTGTGATTTAACAAATATTTTTTATTATCAACTAAAGTCTCATAGAAACCATATTCATAATTTTTCATGCAACAAGAGCGCAAGAATGCTGAGTCAAACGCACGCGTTGGTTCAATCTTATCACACGCGTATATGATTTGAGCTAAAGGTGTCATATTTGCGTTTCCTGTGCAATGGAAAATGATTGCAGACAAGATTTCTACATCATTTATACCGAATTCCTTCTCAGCAATATCCTTGCCAATAAATTGATGGTAGGAAAATGGAGGAAGATCTTCATATTGTGGATATCTTTTTCTCATGTAGTCCTTTGCGATTTCACCTTCAAACTTAAAAGACTTGCCTATATCATGGAATAATCCTGCAATATAAGCTTTTTCTGGATTTGGGAAATTATTCACTTTAGCAACTTCATAAGAAAGTTTTGCAACCTCGATCGAATGGTCTAAACGTTTAGGAAGAATATAATCTAGCATCCTTTTTACAAAGTAAAGACGATGAGTTTCGATATATCTTAAGACCTCATCAGGAACGTCAATACACTTAATATTTTTAAAATCAGTTGAAGAAACATCTCCACTATCATAAAAATCTAAAGATTCCATCTTAAATTGTGAAATATTGTTATCGGACAATTTATATCCTGGTCGATTCGAATAAACAATCTTGGCTAACGATGCAATCTCCGATGCATCTTTCCATTCGTTGAATTTATTAACTTGGTCTGCACCAATTAAAAAGTACAAGTTATCATTAGGATAAAGCTTCTTAAAATGTTTAATGGTGTCAATGGTGTAATTAATCTCAGTATCACTATCCAGTTCATATGTTGATACTATAGCGTCTTTTAAATGAGCCTCCACCGCAATCTTTACCATATTTAGTCTGTCAGATGCATTCTCCACAGGAGATTTCCATCTAGGAGACTTACTTACAACAATTATTGGGGTAGCATTAAACTTAGCCATTGCCGCTTTTAAAACACGGATATGACCATTATGTATTGGATCAAAACTACCACCAAAAATTATGTAATTCACTTGCTATTCCTTCTTAAGAAGGACTTTTGTATTTGAAACATAAATACTTACACCTTTAGGAACATATATTCTAAAGGTTTGTCCTTGCGCTTTAAAACTGATGAAGCCTAGTCCTTCAATGCCTATATCTTTAGTGCCTCTCATGTCAATTTCAATCTCATAAGTATCGAAATCTCTAATTGATTCACAGCCTTTTTTAATTGGATATAGTTTTCTTGCAGATATTCTCTTAGAGAATAATTGCTCATTATTTCTTGCTGATGATTTCTTTAATTCAACTGTGTCAGCAAAATAGCAATCAATCGTAGAAGGTACTAATTTATTATCTTTAGGATTCTTTTCGAGTTCCACCATTGCAATTCCGCCAATAAATAATGCTCTATTGAAGAAATTGAGATTAATTGAACGAACTTTTAGAGATTCTTTGATATATATTGCTCTCCATAAGGAATTATCAGCTTTATATGCAATTGAATTGTTGTTATCAATTCCATCCACATCATAGATGTAATGATATTTGCCAAAAGGAATTGAAAGAACTTTTAATTCAGTATTTGGATATTTTTGAGTAACGATTTGTCGTTTGGAATCGTTGTGGTAAACCTTCATAAAGGCGTTTGTAAATGTTGTTTTACCAGACATTTTTGCCCCAATGATATAAATATCACGATGCATATACACTGGAGTATTCATTACATAATCCTTAAGAAGCAAGACATTTTCAGTGTTGAAAGCATCACAAAGAATAATTTTATCTGGTTCAGTTTTAATCTTCGCCATCTTTAAATGGTGAATGATGTAATCTTTAAGAGCTTCTTTATCTAGACCTTTAGGAAGTAAGTCAAATTTAGATGCAACGAAAACAACATCCATTCCTTCAAGAGCTTTGCTAACACGTTTTGAGAAAGATGTTTCAAAAGAGATTAAATCAAGGAAATATAGCACTACACCATTACGCTTTTTAGCATCTTCAATGATGGTAAAGAAATCAGGATTAACATAAGGTTCGCTATCATGTTTATGATATTTTTCTTTTCGATAGCAATCTTCACAGAAGAAAAATGAACGTTTTGCTTCATCGAATAATTCGTCACGAATATATCCTGGAGCGTTAGGATCGCTGTTTTGAAGGATTTCACCACAGTTATAGCAGCGTTTGATTTCTTTAATCTTTTCCATTTTATTCCCCTTTAATCTCATTTAAGAGTTGTTTCCTTTTTAACCATCTTCTAATTGGTCTATCAAATAATCGATTAAAATGTGTTGTAGGTTGATCTTCTTTGACGATTTTATCAGTTAAAACACATCTAAGATGTGCACGGTTCGCTGCAGCAATATCAGTAAAAGTTTGATCCCCTACCATTAGAATCGATTCTTTATCTAAATTTAGGTTAGCAATCGCTTTATTTATCCCTTTTGCAAACGGTTTTCCAATCGAAGGAACATATCTAACATTCAAAGTGTCAGCATATAAACCTACTCTATTTGGTCTATTATTCGAAACAATAATCATCTCAACTGCAATTGTTTCAAGTTTATTTTTTAATGTAATAGCTTTTTCAGTTGGGACTTTAGCTCTATATGAATCCAGCGTGTTATCAAGGTCCACTAAAAGAGTTTTTATGTTGTTTTCTTTATAAAAAGAAAGAGGTATATCATATACACTTTTAGAATGAAAAGTTGGAATATATCTCTTACACATATATTTCTATTATAGTCTAGTCGCTTATAAAAGATAAATCTTTTGTAAGTAAGTGGGTTATAAAAAAGATTCTCGACGCATCTTAATCTTCATCACCAAAGAAGTCATCGTCGAATATCGATATCTGCTTATATCCCTTATCATCAGTGTCAGGAATATCATCAGGAAGTGAATCGTCGACTTCTTTTTCTTTGCTTTCTTTTATGTCTAAATCAAGAGCAATATCCATGGTATTCTCAGGTGAATTTTCTTCTTCATTATTAGGAATATTTTCCATCTTAGAAACATAGTCTTTTGTGATACGTTCAAAAGGATCTTTAAAAGCAATTTCAAGGGTAGCATTTCTTGCTAAAGAGATAGATGATTTTGCATATTTATCCATTGGAGTAACATGGTAATCATCAACCTTAATAGTAACGATATTTTTATCACTTGAAAGCATTAAAATATTGTTGACTTCAATCTTTGTATCTAACTTAGTTGCATAAACAAGTTTATGCACTTCAGACTTAAATGAGCGGAAAACAATGGTATGCTTACCTAAACGTTTTGTAAGTAAAATATTGCTAATATCTAAGATACGAACAGCCCCTTTATCGGTTAACAAAACAACCTTTCCACGAGTATCTTCTGACGAGTATGAAAGTGCACTAACAACACAAGCACCATTCATCTTAGAAAGGGCCTTAACACCACCACTTTTTAAGGATGCAAATGGTATTTCATTTTCGTTAAACATATTGGCTTCACCATTATCCATAAATAAAGCAATATTCGAGTTACCATCAAGGAAGAACACATCAGCAACTTCATCATCACTAAGTAGTTTTATGCAAGTGATAGTTTTACGATATTTGATAACAGAGAATAAGCTTAATTGAACTCGTTTGATTTGACCAAAACGGGTAACTAAACCAATTGATAAATCATTTCTAAATTCCTCAACTACAAACGCACGAATAATCTTTTCGTTTGGGTTTAACGAGATGAGATAATTGATATGTTTTCCTTCGTCTTTCCACTTGTTTTCCATTGTTTCGTGGACTGGAATATGTAAGAAATTACCTAAATTAGTAAAACAAATTAGGTAATCTGTAGTAATTGCACTTCCTGCAAAGACTAAAGCATCGCCTTCTTTCATTCCTGGAAGAGGGTTTTCACCACTACTTCGGTATGACTTAACTGGTGAATGTTTAATATATCCATCACGAGTAACTGCAATATACACTTCTTCTTTGGCAATTAAATCACGCTTATCAATTGATGTTGTTTCGGTCTTATCAATGATTTTAGTTTTACGGTCATAACCATATTTTTTTGCAATCTCTTTTAAATCTGCAATAAGTAATCTATCTAGTTTCTTTCTATCAGAAAGAATTCCTTCTAGAAATTCAATATTAGCAAGCAATGATTTTCTTTCTTCAATAAATGTTGTGACATCAGTATTTGATAACTTGTAAAGTTGAAGCATAACGATAGCTTCACTTTGGGCTTCACTAAAACCAAATTTATTTTGAAGATTAATTTTTGCATCACTTTTATCTTTGGATGACCTAATTGTCGCAACAACTTCATCAACAATTGAGACAGTGTGAATTAAACCTTCAACAATTTCTAATCTAGACTTAGATTTTTTAAGATCAAAAGTACTTCTTCTTGTTATTACATCGACTTGATGGTCGATATAAGAATCGACAAAATCGAGAATATTCATCGTTTTTGGTGAACCATTTACAATGGCAACCATATTTGGTGAATATGATATTTTGAGTGATGTTTTATTAATTAAATATTTATAAATAGCATCAACATTAGCGTCTTTTTTAAGGTCAATACAAATTCTAAGACCTTCTCTATCCGATTCATCTCTAACTTCTTGGATACCTGTGATTACTTTATCATGACGTAATTTGTCTATTTCATAGACAAGAGAAATCTTAGTAATACCATATGGGATTTCGGTTATGATGATTTGTTTCTCGCCTTTTGAATCAATTACTTCACATTTTGAAGCAATCTCAAATCTTCCACGACCTTTTAAATATGTATCAATCAAACCTTGTCCTTTATAAATATAACCTCCAGTTGGGAAGTCTGGGCCAGGAATAAATTCTAATAAATCTTGTGGTTCAACACGTTGATGATTTATTCGGTAAATGACTGCATCTATAACTTCTCTCAGGTTATGAGGAGGAATATCAGTTGCCATAGCAACTGCAATACCTTCTGTTCCGTTCACTAAAAGGTTAGGAAATCTGGCAGGCATTACGACAGGTTCTTTATCCGAATCATCGAATGTAGGCGCTAAATCAACAGTTTCTTTTTCAATATCTCTAACCATTTCTTCAGCGATTAAAGATAATCTAGCTTCTGTATAACGATATGCTGCGGCAACATCGCCATCGATAGAACCATTATTGCCCTGAAAGTCAATTAATGGGTTATTAACTTTCCAAGATTGAGACATACGAACAAGAGCTTCATAAATGGATGTATCACCATGAGGATGATATTTACCCATAACAGCCCCAACAGTATGAGCACATTTTCTTGTTGGACGAGAGAAAATATTACCATTTTTATACATTGAGTAGATGATTCTTCTTTGAACAGGTTTTAAACCATCTCGAGCATCAGGAATAGCACGATCTTGGATGACATATTTGGCATAAGTCGCATAGCGACTTCCCATAATGTCTTCCATTGTTTCATTATGGATGTTTTCTACTATTTCACGGACAATTGGTTCAACTTTCTTAGCCATTTTATTTCACCTCATCCATGAAAGAATCAATTTCGCTGAAGTTAATATTTTCTTCAACCCATTGACGTCTAACTTGTGTATCATTTCCCATTAAAATATTCACTCTTTGTTCTGCTAAAAGTGGATCTTCAATGGTTACTTTTAATAATTGTCTTGTTTCAGGATTCATTGTTGTTTCCCAAAGCTGAGTTGCATTCATCTCGCCAAGTCCTTTATATCTTGAAACGGTTGCTCCAGCACCGACTTCTTTACGTGCATTTTCTAAATCTGCTTCATCCCAAGCGTAACGGGTAATCATTTTATGATTAACTTCTTTAAATACACGATATAAAGGTGGCATTGCAACAAATAATTTACCTTTTAAAATGAGTGGTCTCATATAGTGATAGAAGAATGTTAAAAGCAATGTTTGAATATGCGCTCCATCAGTATCAGCATCAGTCATGATGATGACTTTACCATAGTGGGAATTATCAGGATTAAAGTCATCCCCTATTCCTGCTCCAATTGTATTGATGATTGTGGCAAACTCTTCGTTCTTAAGCATTCTGTCTTTTGTGACCACTTCGGTATTGAGTGGTTTACCACGAAGTGGTAAGATTGCTTGATGAATACGGTTTCTGCCACTTCTAGCAGTTCCTCCAGCAGATTCACCTTCAACTATAAACAATTCATTTGCATCATAATCTTTTGATTGAGCAGGAGTTAATTTATCTGACAAAATCATTTCTGATTTTGATTTTTTATTGCCTCTTGCCTCATCTTTAGCTTTTCTTGCAGCAACACGTGCATTTTGACTATCTAGACATTTTCTAATCAAATTGACTGCAAATTCTTTATTTTCATTCAAATAATATGAAAAATTTGTATAGACAAAGTTATTTACAATAGTTAATGCCTCAGGTGTACCTAGTTTTTGTTTAGTTTGACCTTCATATTCAAGTTTTTGTTCTGGAATACGAAGTGAAACAATGGCAGTTAAACCTTCACGAATATCACTTCCTTCAAGTTTTCCTTTGCCTTTAAGAAGTGAATTCTCTTCAGCATAATCATTGATGGCTTTAGTCAAAGCCATTTTAAATCCTGATTCATGGGTTCCACCATCACGGGTTCTTACATTATTAGCGTATGAATAGATTGATTCATTATAATCTTGAAGAGCATATTGCATAGCAATATCAATTTTAATTTGGCTATCCTCACCCTCAAAAGCAATAATTTCACCAATTGTATTTTTGTTAGCATTCAAGTTTTTGATGTATTCTTTGATACCTTCTTCGTAACAGAATTCGCTTCTGGCATTATTTCTTTCATCGATTACTATGAATTTAACACCTTTTAGAAGATAGGCAGATTCTTGAACATGGTTACAAATAGTATCGTATTTAAAATCAACACTAGAGAAGATTTTTGGATCTGGTTTAAATCTAACCATTGTTCCATGTTTTTTAGTTGTACCGATTACTTCTAAAGGAGTGACTAACTTACCACCATCTTCGAAACGAAGATGATTAATTGTTCCATCGCGGAAAACAGTAACATCACAATAGAGTGATAAAGCGTTTGTTACAGCCGAGCCAACGCCATGAAGACCAGCAGATGATGTATAAACTTTATTTGAGAATTTACCACCACTATGAAGAGTCGAGAAAATTAATTGAACAGCTGGCATATGTGTTGCTTTATGTAAATCGACAGGTATACCACGACCCTCATCAAGCACAGATAAAGAACCATCTTTGTGGATGGTAATTGTAACAATATTTCCAAAGCCACTTAATGCTTCATCAACTGCGTTATCAACGATTTCCCAGACAAGATGATGAAGACCCATTAAGTTAGTTGAACCGATATACATGGCAGGTCTTTTTCTGACACCAGCAAGACCTTCTAAAATATCAATATCATCAGCTGTATAAGATGTAATTTTGTTATTTGCTGCACTCATAGGGGTATTTAACAATTGTTGATTATATCAAAAGATAAGTTGAAAAGTAAGTTATATTTTATATAATAGTTAGAGTATTTTCGGAGGTTTTGTATGCATATTATTTTATATAATATACTTATCGGATTTGCCTGTTTATTATTCGGCTATTTGTGTGGTTCGATTCCATTTGGAATCATCATATCAAAGCTACTATTTCACTCGGATGTTAGAAAATTTGGATCAAACAATTCTGGTGGAACAAATGTCGCTAGAGTGTACGGAAAGAAATGGGGAATTATCACCATTTTACTTGATATGCTTAAGGTCATTGTCCCAGTTTGGATTGCTTGGGCTATTTTTGCATTCACTCCTGCTCGTGAAGCATTTAAAAATGCCTTTGGACAAGACATGTGGAATGTCACTTTATATATCTTTTTAACTCCATTAGGTGCTGCAATTGGACACTGTTGGCCGCTTTATGCTGGTTTTAAAGGTGGAAAAACTGTAGCTGTTTATGCAGGATTTGGTATTGGAACTAACTGGTTTCTAGTTCTTATAGGCGTTTTAGCTTTCTTTATTACGCTTAAAAAATCTAAATATGTTTCATTATCAAGCATTATGCTAGCAATTATATCTAGCTTGTTTGCGTGGATTTTATTTGTCTTGGAAATTACCGTTTTTAAGAATATAGATTCAGTCAGTCTAAACTTAACAATGTGGGGTTTTGGTTTTGCTCCATTCTTTACAATTGGATGGGAATACGCAACGGTGATAACTCTCATTGCTTGCCTCTTAATCATCCGTCATAAAGCTAATATCAAACGCCTATTCAACGGAACAGAAAATAAAATTCATAGCAAGAAAAATGTTGAGAAAGTAGCAGAAAATTAGTAGTTTTTTAGTTAATATTAGAATTGTTGATAATTTGTCCACTCTATCGATTAGATGAAAATAGTTTCGATGGAATGGACTTTTTTCATTGACATTTTTTAAATTATCCACATTAAAGAACTATTTCGAATGACCATCAGACAAAGATGATTTTTTTATTCAAAGCAAACTATTTTATAGCCCTACTACATCCGTTTTTTAGCCATCATTGTCGATCTATTTAACAACAGAATTTTCGCTACTACTCAACGACTCAGAAGGCTAAGATAAGTAACAAAAAAGTGTCCAATCGTTAGGACACAATTTTTGTATAATTTTTAGTCAATTTATTTCTTAGGTTTTCCTGTCTTTTTTGGAGCGGCTTGATTCATTGAATTCATAACAGCTCTAATTTGAGACTCACTAGCTTTACGACCCATTTGAGCAAACATTGCACGAATCATGTTTTCAGTGATTGGAGGATTCTTTTGTTGTTGCTTTCTGAAATAGAACATTCCACCGAAGAATCCAGCAGCACCACCAGCAAGCAAAGTGAGAACTGGGACAAGGATCAAAACCCAAAGTTGTAAAGTAAATTCAGGCATAGTTATTCTCCTTATTTATTAGCGCGGCCATCATATTCACCGGTATCGGTTCTAACCATGATGGTTTCACCATTATCGATGAAAAGAGGAACTCTTAATTTGTAACCAGTTTCCATAACTGCATTTTTCATAGCTTTGTTAACTGTGTCACCACGAACAGCTGGTTCACATTCAACAATTTGAAGAGGAACTGTGATTGGAAGAGTAATACCAAGAATTTCATTTTCATAGAAAAGAATGTCAATTTCGAGGTTTGGTGTTAAGAAATTGCTTTCCCATTCGAGTTTGTTTCTAGCAATTTCAATTTGTTCATAGGTTTCATTGTCCATAAAGACAAATGCTTCACCAGCGTCGTATAGATAAGCCATTTTCTTCTTATCCAAATAAGCTTTTTCAACATCATAGCCAGAGTTGCGAGCAAGTTCAGTAATCGCACCTGTTCTCATGTTTTTGGCTTTGACTTTTGCAACCATTTTACGCATGGCTGTTTTGTTTAATAGGATATCTAAGACTTGATAAAGGTTTCCTTCATCAATGAAATAGTTTCCAGGTCTTAATTCTGTAACATTCATTTTAATTCTCCTTAAAAATCGTATTTATTATATTAGCAAGACTATAATTATTCAAATACTAAAGTATTTACTACTTAATACATAAAAAAGAAGGACTTTGTCCTTTCCTTCTTATTTCTTCTCCTTGTGTGGAGTTTCCTTTTTGCACTTCTTGCAATATTTATTTAATTCAAGTCTGTCTGGATGTTCTTTTTTATTTTTTGAAGTAATGTAGTTTTCTTCACCACAGACTGTGCATTTTAGGGTAATGGAGTTTCTTGCGCCTTTAGCTTTTGCCATAATTCATTTCTCCTTTTTAACGAGCAATATATTATCACAACATTTTATAGATATCTACAAGATATTCACTAAATTATTTAGAAAATGCTATCATTTAAGCATGAGACGTGTAAATACAAGAAGAATCAAAGTTGGAAATATCTACATTGGTGGGCAAAACAAAGTTTTAATCCAATCAATGTGCAATATTAAAACTTCTAACGTTAAAGAGGTTAGCAATCAAATTAATAGATGCGCTAAACTTGGTGCAGATTTAATGCGTTTATCCATCTTGGATATGGATGATGCTAAAGCAATCAAGGAAATAAAAACTAAAGTTAATATTCCACTAACTGCAGATATTCATTTTGACTATCGTCTTGCTATAGAAGTTATTAACAATGGAATTGATGCAGTTAGATTAAATCCTGGAAATATAGGTTCTAAAGAAAACATCAAAGCTGTTATTGATCTTGCAAAAGAAAAGCATATCCCAATTAGAATAGGAGTTAACTCTGGTTCTATTGATAAAAATATTAATGATTCAACGTCAGTTGTAAGAGCAAAAGAACTTGTTGAATCTGCAAAAAGAACAGTTAAAATCTTAGAAGATTTAGACTTCTATGATATCGTCATTTCCCTTAAGGGAAGCCATGTATTAGAGACTATCGAAGCTTATAAATTAGCTGCACAAGAATTTGAATATCCACTTCATGTTGGAATAACTGAAGCCGGGCCAAAAGATATTGGATTAATCCGTTCTGTGAGTGGTATAGCCCCTATTCTTTTAGAAGGTATTGGTGATACGATTCGTATTTCATTAAGCGATGAACCCGAAGAAGAAATAAAAGCATGTAAACGTTTATTAAAAGACTTAGAAATCAATAACGATTATCCAAACCTTATTTCTTGTCCTACTTGTGGTAGAACACAAGTGAATTTGGTTCCACTTGCCAAAAAAGTTTTAGCAAATCTTGAAGAAAACCACATTAATAAAACTGTCGCTATAATGGGTTGTATTGTAAACGGACCTGGCGAAGCAAAACGTGCTGATATCGGTTGTGCTGGTGGTAAAGGTAGTTGGGTAATCTTTAAAAAAGATAAAATAATAAAAACGGTACCAGATAAAGATATCTATACCGAATTAATTAAGGAAATTGAGAAATTATAATCTATATTAGTTAAACCGTTCATACGGTTTTTCTTTCACATTCTATATTTGGAATGTTTCTGGAGCTTCCGTAAATGATGAAAAAGTTACTTTCGCATTTTTAAAATACAACATCTGCATATTTCCATCATCTTCACTATACATATTTCTAAGCGTAGGCATTTTATCTAACATGAGAGTTTTAACTTCGCGATTATCATCTTCGACTAATTCACCAGTTATTCTAACCCATTTTCCATCTTTGAATGCACAAATCTCAACTTTTGGATTCTTGGCAATTTGATGTGAAACTTCTTTAATTCTTCCTGTTTGAATATAGAGCCTATCTTTATAGATAAGTGCAGTCCCAAACGCTCTAACGCGTGGTTGATCATTATCCATTGTTGCAAGGAAATATGTTCCTGCATTATCAATAAATTTAACAACTCTTTCTAAATTCGAATTCATAATTTGTCTCTCCATCCATCAACAAACTTTTCGTTTCTAAACATTTCAATCTCCATCTTGTATGGAGGTTTATCATTAAAGTAAGGTGTTTCAAGAATTTTTGGAATCCCATTTAATTTTGGATGATGAACAATTTTGTTTAATGTATCAAATCCAAGATAACCATAGCCAATATTCTCGTGTCTATCTTTATGAGCACCAATAGGATTTTTAGTATCATTCACATGAACAACAAGTAATCGATCTAATCCAATAATGTTATCGAAAGACTCTAATACATCATCAAAATTAGATAAATCTAATCCTTCATCATTAACATGGCATGTATCAAAACAAACGCCTAATCTATGTTTGTGTTTTGAATGATTGATTATGTAGGCAACTTCATCAAAAGTAGAACCAAGTTCACTACCTTTTCCAGCCATTGTCTCTAAGGCAATTCTGACTTTAGTACTATCATTATCAAGAACATCATCAAGTGCTTCTACAATGTTATTTAAACCTTCTTCAATACCTTGACCAACATGTGCTCCAGGATGAAGAACAAGAATTGAAGCGCCAAATGCTTCGCTTCTAATCAATTCATTCTTTAGAATGTTTTTTGAAATATCGAATAACCCAGGTTTAGTTTTATTAGCAATATTTAGAATGTAAGGAGCGTGGACAACTAATTTTTCAAATTTAAAACCGTATTCATTAATTAATATCTTTCCTTCTTCAATTTTGCATTTCTCCAAAGGAGCACGGAAAGAATTTTGCGGAGCACCAGTGTAAAACATGAATGTATTTGCACCATAAGAGATAGCTTCATTAACACTACCTTCAAAATATGATGGACCACTCATTGAAACGTGGCTGCCTAAATAAAGCTCATAATCATTAGCCATTGTTATGTTCCTTTTTATATCTTTCGACACGTTGTCTTCTTATATCTTTTTTGATTATTTCACGACGATGTTTTTGCTTTGCTTTAGCAATTTCGTCTTTCCTTTTCTTTTTATAGCCAGGTTTAACTTTCTTATTTTTAGCATTGCTCATTGCATTTATCTTCTTGATTTCTTTTGCAAGTTCTGGGTCTAATTTTGATTTAGTTGGATGTTTCTTTTCAATTCCTTTAGAAGGAACAAGTGTATGATTTGCTGAAGCAAGATAGGTAAATTCAACACCTTGATTTATTAAAGAAAGAGGTTTTGAGGTTGAGTCTGCATTATAAAAAATAAAGCAATTTCCAGTTTTATCAAATCTTCCTGTTCTACCAGCTCGATGGAAATAAAATTCAAGATTATTTGGAAGATCAACGTTTAATACATCACTTACATCTTGTATATCAAGTCCACGTGCAGCCATATCAGAACATACGATGATATAAATATCTTCGTTTTTAATTGCTTTCATGATGTTTTTGCGTTCTCTTGAAGATAAATCACCAGTTAAAAGACCAGCCTTATATTTCCTCTCTTTTAGATAAATATAGAGTTTGTTGGCTGTTTCTTTCTTAGAGGCAAAAACCATAAGTAGATAAGGATGTCTATCCTCAATAAAGTCTACTGTGGATTCATAAATGTCATTGTTTTTAATGTTTATTAAGAAATGAGTGACGTTCTTACTTGTTAAAACATCTTCATTAACAATTGGAATATTAACGCCAACAAATTTCTCAAGTTCGACTTTGAGGTTGTGTTCTAAGGTTGCACTAAAAACTAAATATTGGATATTCTCAGGTAGTTTATTATTAATCTCGATAATATTATCGAAATATCCTTCCTTAAGTAACATATCAGCTTCATCAAGGACAAAAGTTTTAACAAAACGAAGTGAGAAATAATTCGCATTTATAAAATCAAGAAGTCTTCCTGGAGTGGCAATAATGATATGAGGGGGGACACTAGTTCCTGCTCCATCTTCTTTCTTTTCTCTACCAGAAATCAGTAGTTTAATCTTAAGTTCTTTGAATTCGTTAACAAATTTGTAAGCAAACTCATAAATCTGCGTAGCCAACTCTCTAGTTGGGGCAACAATTACTGCCTGAACATTTTGATTCCTATAATCAATCGATTCGACAATTGGTATTAAAAAGGCGTGGGTCTTTCCACTTCCAGTTGCACTTTGAACCATTAGCGTCTCACCTTTAAGAGCTTTTGGAATTACTCTTAATTGGATTGGAGAAGGAGAAAAATAACCTTGTCTAGACAAAGATCCAAGCATTTTAGTGGTTAAATTGATTGATTTAAACGACATAAATACGCGCTCATTATACACGAAAAATATCATTTATGATAAACTAATCGTGCAATGGATGTGAAAATTATTGAACCTTCTGGATATTGCTCTGGCGTTGCCAATGCTTTTAAATTAGCAAAAGAAGTAGCCCAGAATTATAAAGGTCGAAATATCGTTGTTTTAGGAATGCTTGTTCATAACAATGACGCATTAAAAGAATTAGATGAATTAAACATCAAAACAATTTATCAAGAAAATAAGTCGTATCTAGATTTAATTGATTTGATAAAAGATGATGACATAGTCATACTTACCGCTCATGGTCATCCATTCGAAGTTGAAAAAAGACTAAAAGAAAGAAATATCAAGTATTTTGATGCTACATGTCCTTTTGTAAAACTTGCACACAAGCAAATAAAAGAAACAACTAGAAACAATCATCAAGTTATCTATATTGGTAAAAAGAATCATCCAGAAGCAATCAGTGCGCTATCTTTATCCAATGACGTAATTCTTTATGAAATAAAAGAAGGATGTGATTTAAAGAGTCTCAAAGATAAAAGTCCATTACTTATCTCACAAACAACTTTCTCAAAATTGGATGTAAACATTATTGAGAAAAACTTAAAAAGAGCAATACCTGGATTACGATTTGCGCCAAGTGTTTGTAATGCTTCGCTTATTAGACAAGAAGCATTGCTTAATATTGATAAAAACATTGATTCGATTATTGTTGTTGGGGGAAAGAATTCAAACAATACTAAAACACTCCACAAACTTGCTTTATCACATTTCCCAAATAGTAAAATTTTCTTCATTCAAAACAAGAATGATTTAAATAAAAAAGACCTTTTAGGTCTTTCAAATGTTGCAATAATTTCGGGAACATCTTCTCCAAAATATATTTTAGAGGAGATTCGTGATTATCTATTAAGCCTGAATTAATTCAGGAAGTTTTTCGTGATCAATAATAGTTATCTCTAAGGTTGGATCGATCTCTAGAAGTATTTTTTTCATTTGAGGCATAAATATTTTTTCTACTTCGTGAGCAACTTCCAAGTAATTGAAATGGTTAGCGATTATTTCTCTTCTTACATGGTGAGGAGCATCACCTGATATCAAAATATCATATCCTTCTAAAATAGCGACATCATAGCGGCGAGAACCACCGCCTCCAACAATAGCAACTCTTTCAATATAATCTTTACCAGCATGTACGAGTTGAGAATATTCAATACCAAACTGTTTAGTGACATATTTAGCAAATTCATGAATTTCCATTTTCTCAGGAAGATATCCACCTCGAGCCATTTTTGAAAATTCCAGAGGTTTTACATCTTTTAGATTTAATCTATTTGCTAAAGCATCATTCATTCCATCCCTACCAGTATCAAAATTAGTGTGCATAGAATAAACAGGGATGTCATATGAATCGACTTCTAAACAAAGGCGTTTCTTAATCTCATCGTATTTAAAAACACGATAACGAGTGCCATATAGAAAAGGATGATGAGTTAAGATTAAATCTGGTTTATTTGTTAGTTTCTTTATCTCATTAAATGAGATATCATCCAAATCTAGACATAAAACAATGTGCTTGGTGTTTTCTTTAAGCTTTCCAGTCATTAGACCAACATAATCACCACGAGATGCGATTGATTTAGGATATCTTTTAGCAAGATTACGTAATAATTTAATCGTGTTCATGTTCTTCTAATCTCCTTAGTAAATTAAGTGTGCTATCAGAATTGTTTAAGGCATATAGTCTCGAATAAAGTCGATATGTCATCTTATAATAATTTGCCCAAAGTGGATCTTTATTTGTTTTATATCCAAATAACAATTCGCTTTCTTTTAGTTTTTGATTACCTCTAACAAAGGAGATAATGAAATAATGTTTTTTCTTTTCGTGAACAATGATTTCTTTTTCAATTTTGAAGCCATTTTCTAGAAGAAATTTTCTAACTTTAGGACTATCTCTGTGAGCATCTACTAATACTTGTTTAACGTTTTTTGTTTTATCAAAATCCTTTTTAAGGATATTTACGATAAGGTTTCCACCCATTCCTGCTAAAACAATGACTTCAATATCTTCACTTAACATGGCTAATCCATCAGACAAAATTGGTTTAACCTTATCTAATTTATTAACAGCTTTCGTAAGTCGAAAATATGGACCTTCTTTGTTTTCAACAGCAACAACTTTATCAGCGAGATTATGATTAACTACATATTGTTCAAAATCACCATGATCAGCGCCGACATCAATTATTCTTCTTCCTTTTAACAAGGAAGCAATGGTAGAAAGCCTTTTGGAAATCATCTGTTGAATTTGTAATCTCCAAGACGTTTTGCTCTTGTTGGGTGAGCAAGTTTACGAAGAGCTTTAGCTTCAATTTGACGAATACGTTCCCTTGTAACACCAAATTCTTTACCAACTTCTTCTAATGTACGTGGATGATTATCATCAAGCCCATAACGAAGTCTTAATACTCTTTCTTCACGGTCAGTTAATTCTTCCATAACTTTGTATAATTCATCGTGAAGTAATTGTTTGGTTGTATATTCATTTGGTGAAAGAACTTCTTTATCTTCGATAAAATCACCAAGATGTGAATCATCTTCTTCACCAATAGGAGTTTCTAACGAAACTGGTTCTTGGTTAAGACGTTGAATCTCTCTAATTCTTTCTGGTGATAAAAGCCCATTTAGTTGAGCGCTAATTTCTTCGGCAGTTGGTTCGCGTCCAAGTTCTTGAACGAGTTGACGTTGAGCACGTGTAATTTTATTAATCGTCTCAACCATATGTACAGGAATACGGATTGTACGAGCTTGGTCAGCAATTGCACGAGTAATAGCTTGACGAATCCACCAAGTGGCATAAGTTGAAAACTTATATCCTTTAGTGTAATCAAATTTTTCAACGGCTTTAATTAAACCTGCGTTTCCTTCTTGGATTAAATCAAGGAAAGGCATGCCACGACCACCATAACGTTTTGCAATTGCAATAACAAGTCTTAAGTTTGCGGCGATTAAACGATCTCTAGCTTCTTCATCGCCTTCAGCGATTCTTTTTGCAATTTCAACTTCCTCATCAGGTGTAAGTAATGGCACTTTACCAATATCACGAAGGTAAATCTTAACTGAGTCATTGACTTTAACATCGCCAGTAGAGAATTTTGAAAGATCATTAAGATCTTGTTCGCTTGGAACATCATCTTCGTCGATTTGGACGTCATCATCAAGGAAGTCATCACTAAGTAAATCGTCAGCATCAAGATTTCCTTCATCGAATTCGATATCTGAAATCTCATCTTCATCTTTATCAGAGATAACATTAATTCCTTTTTTGCGGAATTCTTCGATCATGTTTTCAACATCTTCATCAGTTAAATCATAGCGTTCAAAAGCTTCAGCAATTTCTGCTTGTTCGATTTCGCCTTCTTCTTTGGCGCGCTTGATCAATTTCTTTTTGATAGATTCAACTGTTTCGATGTCGTCTTCTTCATCGACAGGGTTAGCTTTTGCTTTACTAACCTTTGTTGGTTTTACTTTTTTAACCTCTTTTGCGCCTTTTTTAGGGGCTTTTTGTTTTTTCTCAGCCATTTTCCTTACCTTCTTTCTTTCTCGTTCTATTTTTAGGTTTTTGGATTAGTCCTATTTAGATAGTCTCTTAGGATTCGCGCTTTCTCCTCATCGCTTTTACCTTCGAGAGCTTTTGCTGTTCTGTTTCTTTCATAAATTTTGTTTCGTTCAACATTTATGATTTCAGAGCAATCATCCATGAGCTCCTTTGAATAAGGAGGAGCTTTATCAAAAGAGATAGACGTCACCTCATTGACTACCTCTTCTTTATTATTTATTTCACTAGTTTCAATCAATCCTATAATGTTGCTAGTGTCGATAACATCGTGAGAATTGCTATATTCAATAATAAAATTAGCAATTGTTCGATATACTTCATTATAGAAGTATTTAATATTGTTTTCGTAATATCTTACAGCATCTTTTGATTCAAGCATTTCAAGTAAAACAGTTCTTTCGGCTTTATTAAGTCTTAAGACTTCGCGTTTTACTCTATTTGTCTGAAGTGTTGGGAATCCACTAAAATCGATTCTTTCATCAGAATTAGAACTTGGGTGCTTTTTATAGTCAGCGATAAAATCGCGGATAGCATTAGCATCAAATCCAGTTGCGCTTGCAAGTTTATAAATGTAGTCATTTTGCTCAATCTTAGTAGTTAGATTAGCAATCATTGGCGCAAAGTGTTTAATTACTTTCTTTTTATCTTCACTAGTGTTGAGCGGAGATATATGAGTGTAGAAATTTAGAGCAAAATAGAATGGATCGACTAAAGTGTTAACGTAAACTTTAAGGGCCTCAGGTCCTTCTTTCTTTAGAATTTCATCAGAATCCTTCATCTTTTCTTCTGGTTTAGAAACCAATCGATAACTAACTTTCGCCGAATCGAACATTTTCATAATTGCCATCATTGCAATTTGACCAGCATTATCATTATCTAGACAAAGTCTAATTTCAACATTGCATCTTCTTAGTTGTTCAACGTTACTTTTTGTCATTGCTGTTCCCATAAGACCAACAACTGAAGGAATTCCGATTGCATCAAGTGCAAAAACATCCATAAAACCTTCTACAACATATAAATATCCATCACGTTTAAGCGTTTGTTTTGCATTATGCATGTTGTATAAGACATTTCCTTTGGAAAAAATCTTTGTTTCTGGCGAGTTTACATATTTTGCTTCATCAGAATTGTTGTTTAATCGACGAGCTGAGAAGCCGACAACTTGATCGTTTGAATTAACAATTGGGAAAATTAATCTACCAGCATTGTTATCATTCATTCCGTTTGTTTTTACAATTGAAATACCAATATCTTCGATATTCTTTAAAGAAAATCCTTTACGTTTTAAGTATTCAATGGAGGATGATCCATCTTTTGGACAATAACCAATTTTAAATTTTTCGATTTGTTCTTCACTGATATCTCTATCTTTTAGATATTTACGAGCAATTGCACCCTCATCAGTGAGTAACGAATAAGAATAGAATTTCTGAAGTTCAGATGCGCAGCGATAAAGTGTTTGTAGATTTTCATCTACTGGTTTATCTAATCTAAAAGATTCATGCAAACGAGAGTCATCAAAATTGATTAATTCGGCGACACGTTTTACGGCATCAACATACGAAATTTTTTCGTATTTTGACACAAAACTAAATACATCACCACTTGTTCCACAAACGAAACATTTAAAAATGTTTTTGTCTTTGTTAATTGATAAGGAAGGATTGTGGTCATCATGAAAAGGACAGACTGCGAAATAGTTTCTGCCTTTTTTTGTTACGGAGATATATGAAGAAATAATATCGACTATATCAGCACGACTTTTTATCTCTTCGATTAGGTCTTTATCTAACGCCACAATAACTCCTTTCTAAATACTATAAAACTACTAATTTCTAACTAATTATATAATTTATCTAAAAGATAAGATTTCACATCCTCAATTTTGATTCTAACTTGTTCCATCGTGTCGCGGTCACGAATTGTGACAGCATTATCTTTTTCAACAGTATCGAAATCAACAGTAATACAATATGGTGTTCCAATAGCATCCTGTCGACGATAACGTTTGCCAATTGATGCAGTCTCATCGTATGTAACAGAAAAATACTTATTAAGTGTGTTTAACACTTCTTTGGCTTTATCTCTTAGCTCTTTACTTAAAGGAAGCACAGCTGCTAAATATGGAGCGAGTTGAGGCTTGAAATGCATAACAATTCTAGTCTCTTTTTCGAGTTGTTCTTCATCATATGCTTCGCATGCAACCATTAAGAAGATGCGTTCAACACCCATGGATGGTTCAATACAATATGGAACGTATTTTTCATTTGTTTCTGGATCGAGGTATTCGAGTGATTCACCACTGGCATCCATATGACGTTTTAAGTCATAATCAGTTCTATCTGCAACGCCAAGAATTTCTCCCCAGCCAAATGGATAAAGATATTCAACATCACAAGTTGCTTTACTATAAAAAGCAAGTTCTTCTGGTTCATGGTCACGATAACGGAGATTCTCTTCTTTAATTCCTAAAGACTCAATGAACTTAAGAGAATAATCTTTCCAATAGGAAAACCATTCTAAATCACTACCTGGCTTGCAGAAGAATTCCATTTCCATTTGTTCGAATTCACGTACACGGAAGATAAAGTTTCCTGGAGTAATCTCATTACGGAATGATTTACCAATATTACAAATTCCAAAAGGAATTTTCTTACGACTTGAACGTTGGACATTCTTAAAGTTAACGAACATACCTTGAGCAGTTTCTGGTCTTAAATAAACAAGAGCACTACTGTCTTCGGTTACACCGATATGAGTTTTAAACATCATATTAAATTGACGAATATCAGTGAAATTAGACTTACCACAAACAGGACATTTAACTTTGTTATCACGTATAAATTTCATCAAATCATCATTTGTCATTGCGTGAACATCGACATCAGGATAAGCTTCTTCAATCAAATTATCGGCACGATGACGAGCATGGCATTCTTTGCAATCAATAAGTGGATCATTAAATGTGGCAACGTGTCCAGTCGCTTTCCAAACACCTGGGTTCATTAAGATAGCGGCGTCAACACCAACATTAGTTGGAGATTGTCTAACAAACTTGTCCCACCACAATTTTTTAATATTATTTTTAAGTTCAACACCAAGTGGACCAAAGTCCCAAGAGTTTGATAACCCACCGTAAATCTCACTATCTTGAAACACGAACCCGCTCGTGATTAAATGCGTGACAATCTTATCGAATTTCTTTTCCATTTTTATAACCTCTATATTAAAAATATGGCTTAAATTATGCGTTCAGAGACGTATAGTGTCAACCTATTATAAGTGTATTTTTCTATTATTTCAATGTTTTATCCAATATTTGGATAGACTTCAGAGTAACGTCGAACTGATTATTGACATATTCACCTAATTCTTTCAAGAATTCTTGTCCGTATTTAAAACCAACGATAGCGTACGTTATATGTGAAATATCAACTTTAAACAGAAAACGAATCATCTTTAATTTCTCGGGATCGATTTTAGGCTCATTACCACTCGAAGCACAGTTTCGACAAATAAATCCCCCAAGAGAGAAGTTTAGCCCCACTATTGCCTCTTTTTTGTGGCAAATAACGCATTCATTCACATTAATTCCACTGCCGTTTATCTTCAAAACGTTACAAAGATAGATTAAAGCGATGGTTAATGGATCATGCCCATCATCCAAAGCATCAAGTAATGCATCTAACCATAAATATGCTTGCTCAGCATCTTCAGAAATAATTAACTTATTAGTTACTTCGCCTAAAAAATCTAGCACAGAAAGAGTCTCTAGGTTTTTTCGACTTGTTTTGTATGAATTAATTACTTCTCCAGTTCTTAAAGAAAACCCATCTTTGTTCTTGGTTAGAGTAAATTTTGATTTGTTATATAGGTTCACGCTGGAGGCGTTTTTTGACTTTATTTTGAGCACTCCTCTAGCTAAGAAAGAGTAAATCTTTTCATTAGATAAAACAGTGACCATTGCGTCACTATCTCGAAACTGAGTATTTCGAATAACGATTCCTGTTATTTCTTTCATTTATTGTATCCGAGTTCTTTTAGAAGCCTTGGATTATTAAGCCAATCTTCCTTCACTGAAACAAATAATTCTAGGAAAATTGACTTAGAATAATATTCTTCAATATCTTTTCTAGCTCTCATACCAATAGCTTTAAGACGTTTTCCACCTTTGCCAATGACAATTCCCTTATGCGAGTCACGTTCAACAATAATAGTTGCTCTAATATAATTAGCATCTTTCTTAGATTTAATTTCATCAACTCGAACAGCAAGGTTATGTGGTACTTCATCTTTCAAAATATTGAGAGCTTTTTCACGGATAATTTCTGATATTAAAAATGAAGCATCCTTATCCGTAACAGTGTCTTTTGGGAAATATAGGGGTCCTTCTGGAATAATTTTTTTAATCTCACTTAATAAAGTGTCGATATTAAAATTATCTTTTGCAGACATTTCAATAATGGTCGCATCTTTATATATTTGTTGATATTTTTTTTTGAGGGTTTGAGCTTCAGGAAGTCGAACTAAATCAATTTTATTGATTACTACAAATATTTTTGTATCTTTAGTCGATATTGTTTCACTGATGTATTGATCACCAGCATCAAAATGTTTAGAGGCATCAACTACTAGTACAATTGCTTCCACTCCTTTCGTTGAAGCGAAAGCTTCTTTATTCATTCTATTGCCTAATTCATGATAGGCTTTATGAATTCCAGGAGTATCTACAAATACAATTTGATATTCGTCATCGTCATAAATTCCTTTGATGACATTGCGAGTGGTTTGAGGTTTGTCTGCAACAATGGAAACTTTTCTTTCTAAAATAGCATTTAAAATTGTTGATTTACCAACATTGCTTCTACCAACTATTGCAACGAAACCTGTTTTCATTACTTATTTAAGAGCATCCTCGCTAAAAGCGAATGGTAATAATTCAACTACGTTAGTTTCTTGAACATCACCTTTCATGTTCGCCATGATAATTTTAGCTGAAACTGGAAGAAGTTCGCTCATAACTTGGCGGCAAGCACCACAAGGTGAGCATGGTTCTGGTGAATCAGCAATTAACGCCAAGGCAACAAAATTTTCTTTCTTTTCACCTTCCATCAATGCGTGATAAATAGCATTTCTTTCAGCGCACATACAAAGTGGATAGGCACTATTTTCAATATTGGCACCTTTATAAACTTTGCCATCTTTTGTTAAAAGAGCAGCACCAACTTTAAAATGTGAATAAGGTGAATATGAAAGTTCACGTGCCTCTTTTGCTAAAGCGATTAATTCTTTGTTATCCATTGAATCTTCCTCCTAAGATTTCATCTTGAATTCTAAACATGACTTTCTCATCTTCTTCTTTCATATGGTCATAGCCAAGCAAATGAAGTAATCCATGAACGAATAAAAAGGACATTTCTCTATTAAGAGAATGACCATATTCCTCTGCTTGAGAGATGGCTTTTTCATAAGAAATGATGATCTGACCAAGACTTCTAGGAACGATACCATTTATAATCTCTTTCTTGTCATCAAGGAAAGCAAAGCTTATTACATCTGTTGGACGATCGACATTACGGTATTCCTTGTTGATTTTATGGATTTGTTCGTTGTTCAGTATTGTGACATCAACTAAATAATTGCCTTTCACCTTTAGATGAGAAAATGTCTTTTCCATTAGCAAATTAAAAACCTCTTCATACTCATCGTATTGTTTAGGACCATTATTTACAAAATCTAGTTCCATAATTTGTCTTGGAGAAAAATTATAACACATTCTGTTTTCCTTTAGAAAGAGCGATTACTTCGACAAATCTTTCCTTAGCTTTAAGATATTCAAGTCGTTGAGGTTCATAATCTAATATTCTTCCAAATTGTTCGTATAGGAAATAATAAGCAGCAAAATTGAAGATTATATAATTTGATGATACAAGATGATTTATAATCATCATCAAGAACGCCATAAACAAAGTTAGAAATGTGATTAGGCACTTTTTGAACGATAGATTAAATGCAATCTTGTTAGTTCTTTCATTAAAGGCGAGGAGGTTTTGCGATAAATCATCCGCTTTAGTACGAAACATAATAGAATTCTCTTCTTGGGAGATTCTCTCTTTATTAAATGTTTTTCGAGTGATTAGAAAATCAATACATGCAAGAGTCATTAGTAATAGGATTGGAAATACGTTGACCGTGTCGTTAATTATAAGAACTATGAGGATTGAGACCGAGATAGTTATAGAGGTGTAGATGTTTCGGGATTTCGAGAAAGAGAGAAGTTTAAACTTTGAATATTCCTTATAGTCATTTACACGGTCTTTGGAGAAATGCATGTAGTCTTCTAAGTAGGCTATATCAAATTGCTTAAGCAAATTGATGTAATACCAATTTTCGACTAATTCACTTATTGAAAAGAGAGCGAGAAAAATAAGCGGGATGAACACATACTCGTCTTTTTTAACGAAGAATAGACCAGTAAGAAGAAACACTATGGAAAGAATGTTAATTAGTAGAATGGGTATGGTTTGAGTGTATCGGGTTACTTTAAATTCCTTCGCTTGATAAGGTTCAATCTGACAAGAATCGACCTGTAAGTACTTACCAGTGAACAAATCTAGAAACTCTTCCTCTTTCATTACAACTTCCCCTACACTAGGATCGTTAAAATAAACTTTTCCACGTCGTAGTTTCCAAACCATTACTAAATGATTGTTGTACGTCTTATTATCGTTTAGTAATAGCAAGGCAGGACTTTTTGTAACAAAACCGACATCTTTATCTTCATCTTCATAAGCTTTTAAGACTAATCCATGTTCTTTACCAATTTTAATTAAATCAGTAAAAGAGAAATTTCTAATCTTTCCATCCTTAGGAAGATAAAGATATGACTTGTTTTTAGAAAGAGTCGCTAAGAGCATTTTAAGGGCGACGAACCCACAGTCATGATCGTTAGCCTGGTATGTGACATACTTCATAATTTTTTCGCAATTTGCCTCCTCACTTACTTATATAGGAAGATTTTTGGGAAAAAGTGTGAAAAATTTTTTTAAATTTAATTTATTATTTATTTATAAATAAAAAAGAGTTAACTTTTTTTAGCTAACTCTTATAACTTACTCGAACTTAATACGATTTACGACGAGCCATCTCGCTTTTAAGTTTACGTTTTAAACCTGGTTTGAGATAGAATTCTCTTTTACGTGCTTCTTGGAGAACGCCAGATTTATTCACGGAACGTTTAAAACGACGAAGTGCTTCATCTAAAGATTCGTTTTCGCGAACTACTGTTTTTGGCATGTTTTCATCTCCTTTCGTACGTAAGTTACGTAAGTAAATTATTCACCTTTGACGATTGCAATACCTGCGGATGCACCGATACGATTAGCACCAGCTTTAACCATAGCCATTGCTTCTTCACGGTTATGAATTCCACCACTTGCTTTAACACCAAGAGCTTCACCAACTGTTTGTCTCATGATTTCTACAGCGTGGACTGTTGCGCCACCTTTTGAGAAACCAGTACTTGTTTTGACAAAGTCAGCACCAGCTCTTTTTGCACACTTACATGTTTCGACGATTTCATCGTCAGTAAGCAAGCAAGTTTCAAGAATTACTTTTAGTAGACGGCCTTTGCAGCCTTCTTTAACTAATCTGATTTCATCTTCGACGTATTTATAATCGTGTTCTTTCGCCATTGAAACATTAATGACCATATCAACTTCGTCTGCACCATTATCAACAGCAAGCATAGCTTCAAGTTTTTTGGCTTCTGGGAGTGTTGCTCCAAGTGGGAAACCAACAACTGTGCATGTTTTGACAATGCTTCCTTTTAATAAGGAATGAGCAAGTGGGACAAAGCCAGGGTTGACGCATACACTAGCGAATTCGTATTCGCGAGCTTCTTCACAAAGCTTTTTAATAGCATCAACGGATGCATCAGCTTTGAGCAATGTGTGATCAATTAAACGATTAATTTCCATTTTTATACCTCTAAGAGAAATTGTACCTTATTTTAATCTAGAAATTAATTATTTCTCAGCCTTTTGGACTTTAACTACTTCTTTACCGTTATAGAAACCACATTCTGGACAAACGTTATGAGCGCGAATTGTTGCACCACAATTTGGGCATTTAACTAAGCCAGAAACGGCTAATTTAAAATGAGTTCTTCTCATTCTTTTACGGGTTTTTGAAGTTCTTCTGAATGGGACTGCCATATTCTTATACCTCCCTAAATTTTCTTTAGAAAACGCTAACTATTATATATGTAGGTGTAAAATAGTCAAACAAAATTAATACAATGTTCAAAGATTTATGTATTTATATCGATTTATTCGACTTTAATTTTTACGATTTTTCCAATGTATTCATCTGGTAAATCAACACTTAATTTAAGATAATTAGATGTGAATCCCGATAGTTTGTTTGTAAATCTATTTCTTTCTTCGAGTATGACTTCTAGTTCTTGTCCAATAAATTTTTGACGATATTTTTCATTTAATTCATCACTTAATTTTATTAAACGCGAAACACGATTAGATTTTGTTTCACTATCAACTTGATTATCCATTAAATAAGCTTTTGTTCCCTCCCTAGCAGAGAAGGGAAAAACATGAAGCTCACTGAAATTAACCTTTTTAATAAAATTAAATGTATCTAAAAAATCTTCTTCACTTTCATTTGGAAAGCCCACTATCACATCTGTTGTGATTGCAATATCAGGTCTTACTTTTCTAATTCTTTCAACTTTCTTGATGTAATCATCAACATTGTATTTTCTTCCCATTGCCTTAAGTGTCGTAGATGATCCAGATTGTAAAGGCATATGAAGATGACTTGCTAAATTATCATATTTTTCAAAAAGTGAGATTAATTTATCATCAATTTCACTCTCTTCAATTGAAGATATTCTTAGACGGTATAATCCTGCAATATTAAGGATTTCTTCTACCAAGTCACTAAAAGTGATTCCTTTAAGGTCTACCCCATAATGAGCAGTATGAATTCCAGTTAAAACAAACTCTTTATAACCTTTAGATATGAGAAATTTTATTTCAGAAATTATTTCATCTTTGTCTCTACTTCTTGCTTTACCTCTAGTGTAAGGAATTGTGCAATAAGTACAGAAATTATTACATCCATCTTCAATCTTTATATACGCTCTTGTTGAATCAGGAAGGGCAAAAGAACCAAACGATTCATAAGTCAAATGTCTTACATCTTCATTAATATCAATGATTGGTTTTTTATTAGAAATAAAAGTTTCGATATATTGAGGGATTTTGTTTCTAGATGTTGTTCCAACAACAATATCTGAACCACAATTTTTAGCAACCAGCGCATTCTTTTGACTAAAGCATCCCATTGTAACTAATATAGCGTTAGGAAATCTTTTTCTATATCTACGAATAATCTGGCGAGATTTTTGATCAGCAATTGATGTAACTGAGCATGTATTTATAACGACAATGTCTGGTTTACTTTTTGATGGAATATAACCCTTAGATATAAAAATTTCCCTAAGGGATGCATTCTCATAGGAGTTAACTTTACATCCAAGTGAAACGGTTAAAAATTTCATTTTCTTCTATTTTGCTTTTTCTCTTTTTTCTCATCACTTTTCTTGATTTCGTTAATGAGTTTCCAAGATACTAAATCATTCTCCGCTAAAGCGAGCAAGAAAGCTTTACGATCATCATTAAGATAAGCTTCTATTACTGGTTTAATACGGTCAATAATATGATTTGTCACTGGTTTACGAATATAGCGATCAAATAAAGCTATTTTAGCGTCTAATCTACCTTGATCATTAATGATATAAAGAGAATGGAAATCGTAATGATACGCGACAAGAATATCATCATTACGGTAAACCGTAATTAACTTTGTAAACATCGAATCATAAAGCGAAAATGAATAGGTCTCGAATGGATCAATACATGAACTAGCAAATTCAGTAAATAAAAGATTGTAAGGAGCTTTTAGAAGGCGCCCATAATCTTGATAATAAAGTGTATTAATAGCTTTTGAGAAAATTGGAATATAAATCTTGTTATCCCCTTCTTGAATGTATGGAAGTCCAGTCATTCTTTCATGAATAAAATTCATAGCGTCGCTAGTATTCATCATTGAGCCATGATAAGCATATTCGATTGTGTCATCTAAGACTGCTTTGTTTTTCAAAGCACGAATAACAATGTTTGCTCTTATCACATCAAATTCATTTTTTGGCGTGAATAAAAAACGATACATTTCAATATTCGGAAGCAATTGACGATTCTCTTCGAAATAAAAATAATCTTCGCTTTTACGATAATTAATTCGTTTTTGTTTTCTTTCAAGAATCTCAAATAAAGTCATTATTTTCTCTCAAGATAATTAGAAATTACGCTTAAAGCGTATAATGAAGCTGTTTCAGCACGAAGAATTCTTCTACCAAGAGAAACTGGAGTAAATCCTTTTGCCTTAGCATAAATTATTTCATCTTCTTCAAAACCACCTTCAGGGCCAATCACGATTACAAGTCTCTGTCCTTTTTCAAGTGATTTGAGTTGTTCGTTAAACGATTTTGTTTCACCAGCAACTTCCTCATAGGCAATCATTTTTACATCGGCATTGATATCATCAATATCCTCAAATGGAATGATTCTATATAATTCTGGTATTCTTAAACGTTTAGATTGTTCGCTAGCTTCTTTTAAAATGCGTTGAAAGCGATTGAGTTTAGCTTCTTTTTGAACGTCTTTAAGACGAAGAATTGAACGTTTAGATTGACAAAGGACTATTTCCGAAACACCAAGTTCAGTAGCTTTTTGTAAAACAAAATCTAACTTATCTCCTTTCAAAAGCGAGACAACTAGAATAATTTCGTTTGGAAGTTCTCTTTTTTCTTTAAGTTTGCCAAGAATGTCGACTTGAAATGGTTTAATCGACTTTACTACTCCAAGAAAAGCTTGGTTATCACAAACTACTTCGAGTTCCTCACCGACTCTCATTCTCATTACGCGAACGCAATGAAAAATATCATCGTCACTTAAAATAGCTGATTTTTCAATAATTTGACCAAAATATCTTTGTCTTTCCATTATTTTAGAAATACTCCTTTGCTATCTTTTATATCATGTCTAAATAAATAATTTAGACTGAAGGTAATATGACCAACAATAATAACAACTAGTGGTATTACAAAAGCCCAAGCATTATGCATATTACCAACAAAGAATAATAATAAGCCACCACCAGCAACAATCACTAAAGTGATTCCAATAATAATTAAGGCTCTTTTCCATTTACCTAGATAGAAACTATCAATTCCCAAGAAACCGAGAAAGAATTCAAGAAAGAAAGCGATTAAACGATATTTAGGTTTTTCGATTTTATTCTCGACTTCTACCGTTTGAATTACTTTCGTAATATCTTGTGTCTGATCATTCTCGCCTTCCAAAGGTTTTAGTCCGCCACAAAATGGACAAATATCTTTGTCGAGTCTAGAGATGCTTTCACCACAGTGTCTACATTTCATATCGCAAGTAGTATAACATTATAAAACGACTTTTCCATACTATCTTCAAAATAGAAGATATAATTCTCAAAAGAGTGTGAATTATTTCTCACAATTTCAAATCACAATTTATAAAACAATCAAATCCGCACGACTTCCTATAAATTAAAAGGCGGTTAAAACCGCCTAAAATGTTTGAGAAATATTTCACTTACGGAAGCGTTTTTTGAATTGCTCGTAAGTACTATCACCACTCTTAATGGTATTTTTATAATCTTCAAGAATCTTCCTTTGTTCTTTAGAAATCTTTGTTTGTGTTTCAACAACAAGATGGAGATACATATCACCAGGAGTGCCTTTTCTCATATCTTTGATACCGCGTCCTTTCAAACGAAGTATTGAGTTTGGTTGACTACCTTCAGGCACCTTAACCTCAACATCTCCATAAACAGTAGGAACAACTATAGTTGTACCAAGAGTCACATCAACGAAACTAAGTGGTACATCTAAATGAATATCGTTTCCATCACGTTTAAAGAAATCGTGTGGGTTAATGATGATTTCAAGATACAAATCACCATTTTCACCACCCTGAGTACCTCTTCCACCTTTTCCTTTAAGGCGAATTTGTTGGCCAGCGTTAATACCAGCAGGAACATTAACTTCAACATCACGTTTAACATGCTTGAAGCCTTTGCCATTACAATCTGGACATTTATTAGCAACGATCTTTCCTGTTCCACCACAATCTGGACATGGTGATTGATTTTCCATCATACCAAATAATGTTCTTTGGGTAGTTCTTATGTAACCAGTTCCACCACATCTTGAACAAGTATGTATATCTTCAGGAGATTTCGCACCAGTACCATGACACTTTTCACAAGTTTCATCATATTGTACAGGAACAACAATCTTTTTGCCTAAAATTGCGTCCATAAAGCCGATACGCACTCTTAAGAGTGAATCGTCGCCTCTTTGTGGACCAGTATTTCTTCTTTGTCTTTGTCCTCCACCGAAGAAGGAACCAAATATATCGCCTAAATTGATATCACCAAAACCTTGGGATGAGAAGCCGCCACCTTGGAATGGATTTCCTTGTCCACCAGTGGATGCACCTTGTTCAAAAGCAGCCATACCAAATTGATCATACATTTGACGTTTTTGATCGTCGTATAAAACATCATAGGCTTCTTGAACTTCTTTAAATTTCTCTTCTGCGCCTGGTTCTTTATTTATATCTGGGTGGTATTTTTTAGCTAATTTACGATAAGCAGATTTAATCTCATCTTTTGAAGCTGACTTATTTACACCAAGTACTTCATAAAAATCGCGTTTGGCCATACCTTCTCCTTTCTAATTTAACTACTTAAGGGCCATGACTTGCATGGCCCATTTTAATTACTTTATGTAATTAGTTCTTTTCGGTAGAATCTGCATCGACAACATCATCAGCAGTTTCTTGACCCTCAGCAGTTGCTCCAGCGTTATTTGGATTCGCTTGAGCACCAGCCATCATCGCTGCGACTTTTTCGAGTTCACCAATTTTGCTTCTAAGTGTTTCGATATCGTTGTTGTCTAAAGCTGTTTTAAGTTCATCTCTAACTTTTTGGGTTTGTTCTTTTTGAGCAGGATCTAAGCTATCACCTTTTTCTTGTAAAGAACGATCAATTTCGTTGATATATTGTTCAGCTTTGTTTTTAAGCTCAACTTCTTCTTTACGTTTGTTATCGGCTTCAGCATTTTCTTCAGCTTCACGAACCATACGATCAATTTCTTCTTTAGAAAGACCATTGTTACCAGAGATAACAAGTTCTTGTTCTTTTTGAGTGTCAAGATCTTTAGCAGTAACTTTAACAATACCATTAACATCGATATTGAATGTAACTTCAATACGTGGTTCGCCTCTACGAGCTGGTCTAATACCAGTTAATTGGAAGTGTCCAAGAAGTTTGTTTTGAGCAGCCATTGGACGTTCACCTTGGTAAACCATAATGTCAACTGCAGGTTGATTATCAGCAGCAGTTGAGAAGATTTGACTCTTGGTAGTTGGAATTGTTGTGTTACGACTGATAAGAGCGGTCATAACTCCACCTAATGTTTCAATACCTAAGGTTAATGGAGTGACGTCAAGAAGGACGACATCTTTGATGTCACCACTGACAACACCACCTTGAATAGCGGCACCAATGGAGACAGCTTCATCTGGGTTAACAGATAAGTTTGGTGTCTTACCAGTTAATTTCTTAACTAATTCTTGAACAGCTGGCATACGAATGGATCCACCAATTAATAAGACTTGGTTAAGATCACTTGCTTTAAGTCCAGCATCGCTTAATGCACGACGAACTGGTTCTTCAGTACGAGCTAATAAATGTTTGGTCATATCTTGGAATTTAGCTCTTGTAAGAGTTGTTTCGAAGTTGACAGGACCATTAGCAGACATTGCAATGAATGGAAGTGAAATGGTTGTTTGAAGTGAACTTGAAAGTTCAATTTTGGCTTTTTCAGCAGCGTCAATAAAACGTTGTTCAGCCATTTTATCGTTAATATCTAGACCGTGTTCAATCTTGATTTGAGCTTTGATCCAGTCAGCAACGACTCTATCCCAGTCATCACCACCGAGTTTGTTATCACCAGCAGTTGAGATAACTTCGAAAGTACCATCACCAATTTCAAGGATAGAAACATCGAATGTACCACCACCAAGGTCATAAACAAGAATCTTTTCGGTTTTTTCTTTATCTAGACCATATGCAAGTGCAGCTGCAGTTGGTTCATTAATAATACGAACAACATCAAGCCCAGCAATTTGACCAGCATCTTTGGTAGCTTGTCTTTGAGCATCGTTGAAGTATGCTGGAACAGTAATAACGGCTTTTTGAACTTTTTGACCGATATTTTCTTCAGCATATTTCTTCATATATGCGAGAACTTTAGCGGATACTTCTTGAGGAGTTAAATCCTTTTTAATGCATCCAATATGAACTTTTTCTGCACTACCCATTTTACGTTTAATGGATGAGACAGTATCTGGGTTAGTAATTGCTTGACGTTTTGCAGCATTACCAACAATTTCCTCACCAGAAGCCTTGAAAGCTACAACCGAAGGTGTAGTCATTGTGCCTTCTGGGTTTGGAATAACTTTAACAGTGCCATCTGCTTGGAGATAGCTTACAACTGAGTTTGTGGTACCAAGGTCGATACCAAGAATAATTTCTTTTGCCATAATAATTTTCCTCCTTATGCATCAACCTCTTCAGTTGGTGCTTCTTCTTTTTTATTTTTTGAGACAACCACGATAGCAGGTCTCACAAGGTGGTCGTGAAGTTTATACCCTAAGGTTTTAACTTCAAGAATGATGTTCTCCTCGCCGTCAGTTTCTTTTGTTTCGAGGGCTTGCATACAAGTTGGATCATATTTTTTACCAATAACTGGAGATATTTCACTCACCCCTTCATTTTCCAAAACTGTAACGAGGTTTCGATATATATATTGGAACCCGACGAGGAAGTTTTTCATTTCTTCCGATTTAGCTTCTGCTTTTAGAGCAAAGTGGAAGCTATCTAATATTGGAATTAATTCTCCAATGAAACCTTCGGTTCTGTATTTAATTGCTTCTTTATGATCTTTTTCAATCAACTTACGAAGGTTTTGCATATCAGCATAGGCACGGTAATACTCATTTTTCCAATGAGCAGCATCGGCTTCTGCTTTAGCTAGGGCGTTTTCCTCTTTCTCGAGTTTTTTCTCTTCTTTAGTTTTCTTTTCCTTCATTTTTATCCTTTCTCTTCGAGATGGATTCGAAGTATTTATCTAATTCTTGAATTAGATATTGCATATTAGAGACAACGCGATCATAATCCATACGTTTTGGACCAACGATTGCGATGTTTCCTTCTTTGTCGTTTGGAAGAACAATTTTTGCTGAGACAATTGAGACATCATCGTCTACAGGAGATTCACCACCGATATGGATAGTGATATCTTCGTTTAGGTCTCCCCCTCCTTTAGTCACAACCTCTTTAATGACTTCAGGATTTTCTAATAATTCAAGGAGCTTTTTAATCTTTTGAGCATCATTTGCAAATTCTGGTTGTTCGAATAACTCACCTTTACCATAGGTAGATAATCTTTCTTTTGCAAATCCCATGAATGCTTCAAGCATTGCCTGGTAGATTACATCTTGACCAATTACATATTCACTAAGTAATGGTTTGATGGCTTCCATCTTTGGAATGAGTTCTGCAATAGATGTTCCACCTAATCGATCATTGAGGAGTTTGACACAGTTAACAATATCTTCTGTTTTGTATTTCTCATCAAAGATGAATGTTTTGTTTTCTACATAACCTTGGTTTGTAATGAAGACACATGTAGCGGAATTATTTGAAATTGGAATAATTTGGACACTTACGAGTTTTTCTTCATTTGCATTAGGGCCAAGGACGACAGAAGCAAGAGATGTCATTTCGGATAAGATTTCACAAGATTGTTTAATTACCTCATCGACTGATTGTCTTTTTTCATTTAAGACTTGAGTTACGCGATAACGGAATTCTTCGTCAACACTTCTTTCACGAAGGTTTTCGATATAATAACGATATCCCTTAGAGGAAGGGACTCTACCACTTGAAGTATGAGTTTTTTCGAGTAATCCATCTTGTTCAAGAGCATTCATTTCACTTCGAATCGTAGCACTGGAGTAATTTAAGCCATATTCATTTATAAGGGTGTTACTTCCGACTGGTTCAGCAGTTTTAATAAAGTGCTCAACAATCAGTTTCAAGACGCGTTCTCTTCTTGTCATAGATCGCTCCTTTCTGGCACTCTTTTATCTCGAGTGCTAACAACATTATAAGTTAATATTTGGCACTGTCAACACTTAAGTGCTAAAAAAATATAAAAACTTTGTTTATATAAAAATTTTGCGTTTGTATATTATATTTATATAATAAGGTTCGCGCGCGAGAGATAAGTAAACTATTCAGTCTATATTTTTGTAAAATTTGAGCAAAATATTATCTAAAATCATTAGCCCATCATCAGTTAATCTTGCATTATTTTTTGTGACTATCATTAAACTATTTTTAGTTAATTCATTCACCACATCTTTAAACTTTGTTATAAAATCAAAACCAAATGTATTCTCAAACTCAGACAAATCAAAACCTTGCTCGAGTCTTAATTTAAGCATTAGATATTCCTCTAAATGACGTTTTTCATCAATTATTTCGATATCTTGATTATTTAAATAATGGCCTGCTAGATACTCGTTAATATTTAATGTGTTACGATATCTTTTATTATTTATATAACCACTTGCAGATAGGCCCACTCCAACATATTCTTCATCATTCCAATAAACTAAATTATGTTTTGAATAATGATGATCTTTAGCAAAATTAGATATTTCATATCTTTCATAGCCGTTTTTTCGTAATGTATCGAGAATTAAATCATAATATTGACGATTTGTATCCTCATCCAATTCTTTAATTTTTTTGTTATAAAATATTGTTCCTTTCGAAACTATAAGCGAATATATGGAAATATGTTCGGTTTTAAGAGCAATTATGTTCTTCAAGTCTTCGATTAAGACTTCTTTATTTTGTCTTGGTAGACCAAAGATTAAATCAACATTGATATTATTAAACCCAAATGACCTTGCTCTTAAAATTGCATCTTTTGCATCTAAAAATGAGTGATGACGATTTATGAGATTTAAAACACAATCGTTTGTGGATTCAATGCCAATAGACAAACGATTCACTTTGTAATTTTTCATTATTTGAAGCTTTTTGTCTGTAAGGTTTTCGACATTGGCTTCCACGGTAAATTCATATTTATCACTTAAAAGTGAGGAGCATCTCTTTAAAAGTTTTTCGAAATCTTCATCTTTTAAAGATGTTGGGGTACCACCACCAATATAGATTGTTGAAAGAGATTCAAGGTTATATGAATCAATTTCGTTTAATAAAACATCCACATAATTCTTAGCGAACTTTTCGTTATATATTAGCTTATGGAAATCACAATAAGCGCATATATGATCGCAGAAAGGTATGTGGATGTATAAAGATTTAACTTTGTTATTTGTTTTCGGCATCCTTTTTTATTTCTTCAATATTTTCTTTTGCCATCTCTTTAATTGTTTCTTCATCTTCAACAGGAACTAAAATGCGATCGAGTTCTTGCTCGATGGCTTCTTCTTCAGGGATATCTTCTTTTTTGATTTGAAGAGCACTTACATGGCGTTTAACAATAATAATTACTAAAACTATAAGTCCAAAGAATGCTAAAACCCCAAAAATAATTACAAGGGGAAGGAAATTTCCAAAATCTACTTTATCAAATGTTAACATTTATTTTCTCCTTAATCTCTTTTAATTGGGGTATATACGAACTTATTTTTGACTTGTTCGCGTTTATAATATCCCTTTTTTGCTAAATTATCCATAGATGTACGAGCAGTTTCGTATACACATCCCTCCAAGCGTTTATATTGTTGGATTGTATAGAATTTACCAACAGTATTATGACGCACATAGAAATGAGCTTGGTGAGATTTTAAGGATGGATCAGATTCAAGCATATCCTCTTCTAAAGCTAGCAATTCTTCTTCATAAGAATTTTTTGGAGCAACTTTTTGTTTGCTAACCATACGATGTTCATATGGTTTTCTTTCTTTTTTCGCTCTCTCTTCTTTCGTAGATTCAATAGCTTCTTTATGAAGATGATATTCTTCCACAATAGGTTCAGGAGTCACTTCTAGAGTTTCTTCTTGAAGTTCTTCTTCAAGCATTTCTTCGTTTTCATCTCCATAGGAAGGTTCAAATTTTATGTCTTCTTTAGTTTCTTCAAACTTTGGAGTTTCAACAAAACTTTCAGGAGCTTCATAATCTTCAAGTTCATCTTTTCCTACAAATTGATCACGTGCTTGGGATACATTTAATTTAACTAAATCATCTAGTAATTCGCTTGTGTAGCTACTAGCAAATGGCATGAAACGTGTGATGATATATGTTAAATCACGACTCTTTTGAACTTCTTTGAATACGACTTTAAGATTCTCGCTTTGATCAACAATATTCTCTAAGGGAATATAAGTTGCCCCAGAGATACTTCTTCTTAAAAGAATATATTTGATTAATAATACGGCAATTAATTCATTATATTTGTCGAATGGTTTAATAAAATTAACCATATAATAAGTAATAGCTATCTTATAAGAAATCGACATGTCCTCATCACCCAAGAAATCAAATAAATTATTCATAGAATCCTCAATTAATCTTGCAGGTACACCTTCATACTCACGGTTAATAAGAGCTTTTGATTGATAGGAAACAAAATCACTGAGACGATAGAATGCATTAAGTTCTCCACCTCCTAATAGGAGAGAATATAATTTAGCAACGAGATTATCATCAATCGCATCCATATGATACTTATCGATATATAAAAGGGCTTTGTAATAATTTACTAAAGCAGCGTATTCTTCACCTACATCTCTTTTAGAGATAATGTTATCTAATGCGACATCATTTACATAGATATTTAACTCACGTGATACAGCGCGAAGAATCTTCATTAATGCAGGCTTGTCAATTTGATATTTTTCTAAAGTGTTAACTTTGAGCAATGAGTAACGATCATTTAAACGAACGAATTTTTGTTCTAAATCTTCAGCCTTAGTTTTTAAATTTTTGAAGTAGCAAATGCAAAATAAAGACTTTGAAACATCACGTAATTTCGTGAAACGATTATAGTCGTGACGATACATTAAAATGTTGCTCCAAATAGAGTCAACAAGGCTGGTGTTTAAAGCTTTAATAACTTCTTGCTTAGTGGCATATGTTTCTTCAGTAAAACGATAGCCTAAATCATTTGTTGCCATAAAAAATACCTCTTACGCATATATTATAAGAGGCATTTCTACTTATTACAATAAGAACTACTAATTTTGAACCAAAATGATACTACAAATCTATTCATCATCAATTGAAAGTACACTCATAAATGCTTCTTGAGGAACTTCAACAGAACCAATAGCTTTCATACGTTTTTTGCCTTCTTTTTGCTTCTCAAGAAGTTTACGTTTTCTAGAAATGTCACCACCATAACATTTGGCCAAAACATCCTTGCGAACAGCCTTAATATCTGCTCTTGCAATGACCTTGCCATTGATAGCAGCTTGCACTGGGACTTCGAATTGTTGACGAGGAATGATTTCTTTTAATTTACGAACAACTAAACTACCACGTTCATATGCATTGCCTTTATAGACAATTGTCGATAGTGCATCGATAACTTCTCCATTAAGAAGAATATCCATTTTGGATAAATTTGATGCACGATAGCCACTATATTCGTAGTCAAAAGAAGCATATCCTTTAGTAAAACTTTTTAATTTATCAAAGAAATTGTACACAATTTCTGCTAAAGGAAGTTCGTAGTTAATAATCATTCTGGTGTCATCAAAATATTGTAAATCGATATAAATACCACGACGATCTTGGCACAGTTCCATAACTGGTCCAACGTACTCTTTTGGAGTCATGATGGATGCTTTAACATATGGTTCTTGAATCTCTTTGATAAGAGTTAAATCAGGTAATTTTGATGGATTATCGAGTTTAATCATTTCATTACCTTTGGTAAGGTAGACATGATAGATGACACTTGGAGCAGTTAAAATTAAATCTAGATTGTATTCTCTTTCAAGTCTTTCTTGAATTACATCCATGTGAAGAAGACCTAAGAAACCACATCTAAAACCAAATCCAAGAGCTTGGCTAGTCTCAGCTTCATAAGTTAAAGATGAATCATTTAGAGATAATTTCTCTAAAGCATCTTTTAAATCTAAGAACTTTTTACTATCTACAGGGTATAGACCACAATAGACCATTGGATTCATTCTTTTATAACCAGGAAGAGCTTCTTCGGCAGGATTATTTGCTAAAGTTATTGTCTCACCAGGAAATACATCTTTGATGTTTTTAATTTGGGCAGCTAAATAGCCAACTTCCCCAACTGTTAAGGAATCGACTTTAACTTCTTTTGGGGTTCTAATGCCTACTTCTGTTACTAGATATTCACTTCCAGCAGCCATAAGTCGAATTGTATCACCGACTTTAACTGTTCCACTTTTAATTCTAATTAAAACAATAACTCCGCGATAGGAATCATAAAAAGAATCAAAGATTAATGCTTGTAAAGGAGCTGATGCATCACCTTCTGGAGCAGGTATATCTTTAACAATTGCTTCAAGAACATTATCAACACCTAAACCAGTCTTTGCACTTACAAGACATGCATCTTCGCACGAAATACCAATTCTTTTTTCGATTTCATCTTTAACCAAATCAGGCATTGCGCTTGGTAAATCAACTTTGTTGATAACTGGAAGAATTTCTAAATTGTTATCAACCGCTAGATATACATTTGCTAATGTTTGAGCTTCTACTCCTTGAGTAGCATCAACAACTAAAAGACAACCTTCACAAGCGGCAAGAGAACGTGATACCTCATATGAGAAGTCAACATGCCCTGGAGTGTCAATCAAATTAAATAAATAATCTTCACCATTTTTAGCGTGATATTTGATTGTCACAGCATTTAATTTGATCGTAATTCCTCTTTCTCTTTCGAGGTCCATAGAATCAAGGATCTGATCCTTCATTTCTCTTTGAGAAACTGTTTCAGTTAATTCTAAAATACGATCTGCTAAAGTAGATTTACCATGATCGATATGTGCAATGATTGAGAAATTACGAATGTGTGATTTATCGTATGCCATGGCTAATATTATTACATAAAATAGTAATTATTGAATTATTTTTTCCAAAAAGAAGAAGTAAGTTTATCGATGTCATCGATAGATGTTACAACTTGATAATTATCCCAACTAGATTTAAATAGGTTTCGATAATTGGCGTTTAGATATCTATCATCTATAAGTAAGGCAATGCCTCTATCATGTTCACTTCTTATTACTCTACCAACAGCTTGCATAACTTTATTCATCCCCGGATCTGCATATGAGTACATAAATCCCTTACCGTTTTTCTTATCAAAATAATCTTTAATTAGATCTCTTTCATAAGAAAGTTGAGGTAAGCCAACTCCTACAACAATTACTCCAATAAGACGATCACTAACTAGGTCAACACCTTCAGAGAATGCCCCGCCAATTACAAGAACTCCTAATGTAGTTTTTGTTGGTTTTTCCTTAAATAAGGAAAGGAACTGTTCTTTTTCATTCTCGTCCATATCTTTTTCTTGAACGATAATTTCATAGTCTCCATCTTCTAAATAAGGAAGAAGTTGATTTAAATATTCATAACTAGGTGCGTACACAAAGTAATTACCCACCTTGTTCTTTACTGCTTGCTTGATATATTCACTAACAGTTTGAATTGTTGCTTGTCGATTCTTATATTTAATAGAAATATTTGGAGCAATCATTAACATCAAATTGTCTTTTTTGAATGGTGAATTCAGTTTTAAGAGAGGGTCAAAGCTAGCTCCACCAATCATATCTACATAGTAGTCTGTAGGAGAAAGAGTTGCTGAGAAAATAATCTTACCTTTTGTTGTAATTAACGAATTACGTAGAAGTTCTGATGGATCTAAGCAGAATAAATTGATTGAGATAAAATTCTCATTCTTTTTCACATAAAGAGCAAAATTTTCATCATAGAATTCATAAAGCTTACGGAATTTGTTAAGTGAGAAAAAGAAATCCATAAATTCTTCAGTTGCAGCTTGATGGTGATATTTGGAAACATCAGTGCTTGCTAAAAGATAGACATCTATTCCTCTTAAAGCCTTATCATCAAGTGGTTCAATTAGTGTTTCTCCATTATTAAGTTGATCGAAGGAATTAAATATATTAGATATTCTTTTTATCGCATTCTTAATTTTCTTATGTTCTAAATGCTTCATTGCTTTCTTAGCAAGATGGAAAGAATATGAGTCAAAAGATGCGCTATACATGTTTCGACCACGCTCAACTAAATTATGTGCTTCATCAATTAGTAACAATGTTCTGTGAATAGGTTCATCAAAATATCTTCTAAGATAAACCATTGGATCAAAGAAATAATTGTAATCACAAATGATAATATCCATAAATAGTGATAAATCTAATGAAAATTCAAAAGGACAAAGTGCAAATTTTTTAGCAATTTCCAAAATTATTTCTCTTGAAAAATTAGACTCATTATTCAAAGAATAAATCAAAGCTTTCTTTAGGCTTGAGTAATAGTCTTTTGCAAAAGGACATTCATCAGGATTACATCCCTTTTCTGGATTAGGGCAAATCTTATCTTTGGCGGTAAGTACTATTTGATAAGCGTCAAAATTGTTTTCTTTTAGGATTTTTACTGAATTAAAGGCAATCTCTTTTCCACTACCTTTAGCTGTTAGATAAAAGATTTTGTCATTCTCACCATCCTTGAAGGATTTTGTAAAAGGAAACAATGTTGACATTGTCTTTCCAATGCCAGTCGGAGCTTCAACAAATAAGATTCCGCCATTTGTTGCTATTCCATAACTATATTTTGCAAGTTCACGTTGTCCTTTCCTGAATCTAGAAAAAGGGAATTCTAAGTGCAAAGCACTTTTATTCCTCTTATTTATGTGTTCTTCAATAAATCTATAAAAATCCAAATACTCTTTGAGCATATCGTTAACATCTTTTTCTAATTCATCTTTCGTGAATGAAAAATAACGATACATTTCCTTCTTATCAATTTGGTGAATGTAACTTAATTGGATATTAATTTTTTGGTAATTAAATTTATGAGCAAGCATCAAAGCATATACTTTGGCTTGAGCTAGATGCCATTCTCCTTCTTTATCAAAGAACTCGTTCAAATCAACAACTGTGGATTTTATCTCATCTACAACTGGATTAGTATCATCTAGAATAATCCCGTCAGCCCTGCCATCAATTCTAAATATAAAATCGTTATAACAAAGATCTTCTGACAAATAATACTCAGCAAGATATTCGCGGTTTTGTTTCGACTGATAATATGAATGTAGTTTTATTCCTTCCGACATAGTCGAAGTATTAAAAACACGTTCATCAATATCTCCTTTTCTAAACAAGAAGTCGACTAGATTATGAACGCTTAAGGAAATAATCTTTTCCATTATTTAACAAGTAAGTGATTTAAAACTTGAGAACCATTAGCAAAAGAGACATCATCCATTCTCTTTTTGCCCTCAAGTTGAATATTATTCAAACGAACAACACCATCTTTTAGTTTTAAGAACAATCCTTTTTTAATGAGGATTTCTCCAACTTTTTCTATCAAAATATCGCAGGCTTTTGTTGCCATAAAAATCTTTAATTTTTTATTGTCTAAATATAAGTAAGCGCCAGGTTCTTCACTTAGCGCACGTACATGATTAATAAATAAATCACAAGTTTCATCAACAGATAGTTTCTCGTCCTCGGGAAGAATTTTGTTAGCGAATGTAACAAGAGTCGTATCTTGTTTTATACGAGGCAATTTGCCATCAAAGTAATCTTGAAGATGTTCTATACAAATCTTACTTGCAGCCTTAGCCATTTTTGGAACTAGAGTTGTATAAGTATCGCATGAAGATATTTCGACTTCTTCCTTAAAAAACATATCGCCTGCATCCATTTCATCAACCATTTCCATTAAGGTGATTCCAGTTTTAGTTTCACCTTCTAAAATTGCTCTTTGAATTGGAGCGGCACCTCTATATTTTGGAAGAAGTGATCCATGTAAATTCAAACAACCATATCTTGGAATTGATAAAAGTTCATGAGGAATTATTTGACCATAAGCAATGGTTAATATTAAATCTACATCCAAGTTACGAATAAATTCGTAATCTTTTCTAATTCTATGAGGTTGATAAACTGGAATATTGTATCTAAGGGCTACTTTTTTTGTTGGTACGGGTACTATCTCTTTTTTTCTACCAACAGGTTTATCTTCCTGAGCAACTAAACCAACAATATTAAAACCTTCTTTAATTAAATCTTCTAAGACCAAAGAAGCAATTAAAGGGGTTCCGATAAATAAGATGCGATATTCATTAATTTTCTTCATTTCGCCTTCAATTGTAGCATAACAATTGCATTTTATAATAAAATGTTTATATTGTTTACGAGTATGGCGAGAAAAGGGGAATCTTACTACGCTTCGATAAAACGAAGAGATCCAGCTGCAAGAAGTAGTTGGCAAATCTTTTGGACATATCCATCTGTCATTTGTTTGCGAAAATACAGGTTTGCTCATTTTCTTTATCGCGCCCACCTCAAGTTTTGCGCAAGTGTTATAATGTATATCGCGCGCCGACAAACAGGAATCGAGATTCATCCTGCTGCAAAGATTGGTAAAAACTTATTTATCGATCATGGTATGGGTGTTGTTATCGGTGAAACTGCAATAATCGGTGACAATGTAACTATGTATCACGGAGTTACTTTAGGTGGCGTTTCTTTAAAAAAAGAACCTCGTCATCCAATCATTGGCAACAACGTTGTCATTGGTTCAGGAGCAAAAATTCTCGGTAGAGTCACTATTGGTGACAATGCAAAAATTGGTGCTAACCAAGTAATCAGAGAAGATGTTCCAGCTAATTCAATTATAAAATAACCCCCTTAAAGGAGATTTAACATGTATAGTGAATATAAGAAAGTAAGATCCTACGTTAACGTTATCGGTGATTTACTTAAAACAAGTATGACGATGCAAGATGTCTTTCTTGCAATTACACATCGTAAACACCGCCGTGATCGTGCCTTAACTTGGCTCGATGAAAAGGATAAGAAGGAATCTATTAAGTACAAAGATTATCGTACAATCGCCTTCGAAACTGCTTCAAAATTATCACAAAGATTATCTGAACTTCCAACAAATTCAGTTGTTGCATTAAAACTAAAAAATAATCCAAAATGGCCTTTTTTATTCTGGGCTATCTTAATGTGTGGCTATGTTCCACTATTAATTGATGCAAAACTTCCAAAAGATAATACGGAAAACTTGATTGAACAAGGCAAAGTTAAAGCAATCGTTACTGGCGAAACATGTGAATATAGTATTCCAACAATTAATTACGAGACTTTATCCTCACTCAAAGTTAACTATAAATTTGCTGCTAGATGGGCTGATGAAATTATCTTCTGTTCCTCTGGAACAACTGGTAATGTTAAACTTATGGTCTTTAATGGACGTAATATTTGTCATCAAATTGGAGCTGCTATTGATGTTCCTGAATCAAATGGCGAACTTATGTATCCTGATGATGTAAATATTCTTTCAATAATTCCATTCCACCATATCTTTGGATTCGTTGCCGTTTTCTTATGGTATTCATTCTTTGGCAAAAACTTAGTTTTTGTTCGTGATTTATCACCTAAAGAAATATTCAACACATGTCAAAAATGTGATGTGACACACGTTTATAGTGTTCCACTATTCTGGGATAGTATTGCTCAAAACATTATTCGTAAAGCTGATCTTGAAGGGGAAAAGAAGAGTGAAATTCTTTCTAAGATGATTGCTTATAACACTCACAAGATTACAGAAAAGGAAGCTGGACTTGCTGCAAGTAGCGTTGCTTTAAAGACAGTTCAAGATCAATTACTTGGTCACAAGATTCGCTTCTGTATTTCTGGTGGCGGTTATATTAATAACGAGACTCTTAATGTTATCAATGGTATTGGTTATCCATTATATAATGGATATGGTATGACTGAAGTCGGCGTTACCAGCGTTGAACTTTCTTATAAAGTTGAATACCGCCTTAAAGGAAGCATTGGTCGCCCATTCCACGATGTTGAATATAAATTAATCAACACAACTAAACGTCATCCAAATGTTGGCGAACTCTTAATTCGTTCCCCTATTACTCACGTTAGAGAAATCATTGGTGGAGTTGAACAAGAACCTGATTTAGAAGATGGTTGGTTACATACAGGCGATATTGCTAAAGTTGATGAAACAGGATTCTACTTTATCAAGGGTCGTATTAAAGATGTCATTATTAATGAAAACGGTGAAAACGTATATCCTGATGAAATCGAATCATATTTTAGAGAAATAGAACACGTTAGTAATGTTTGTGTTATCGGCGTTAGAAAAGGACGTTCACAACACGAAACAATTACTTGTATCTTAGAACTCAATAATGATGTTGATGATGATATTCTTGAAACAATTAAGAAAAGATGTTTGGAAATCAACACAACTCTTACAAATGAAAAACGTGTTGGTGATTTCTTAATCTTTAAAGATAGACTTCCACTTACTTCATCAATGAAAGTTAAACGCTTTGAAGTTAAAGAATTATTAAAGATTAAACCAAAGGCATTCTTAACCTTCGATGATAAGAAAGAAGTCAAAGACTTTGAAGGCTATGATAAAAAAGATGTTGAACCAGTTGTTAAAGCTGTTCGTAAGATTTTCTCAAAAACACTCCTCCTTCCAGTTGTAAAAATTGGTGACGATGATCACTGGATTAACAATCTTGGTGGAGACTCAATGTCCTACATTGAATTAATCACATCAATCAATGAAAAATTCAATATTGAAATTCCTGAAGAAAAATATGCAGTCCTTGCAACAGTTAATGATTTTGCAGAATGCATCCTTGAACTTACCGGGGTTCAAAAAAAGAAATAATGATTGTTTATAACAAATAAGTTTGATAAACTTAATCGCGTTAGATTTATTGAGGTATACAAAATGGCACAAATCAAATCACAAATTAAACGTATCGAAACCAATGAAAAAGCAAGACAACGTAATGTTGCTTATCGTTCAAGAATTGCTACTGCTAGCAAAAAAGTAAGAGTTGCTTGCGAAGCAAAAGATGTTGCTAAAGCTCAAGAACTCTTAAAAGAAGCAACAAGATTAATCGATAAGTCTGTAACTGCTGGTGTCTATACAAGAAACACAGCCGCTCGTAAAAAAGCTGCTCTTGCTAAACTTGTTAACGGTTTAAATAAATAATTAATTTGGAAAATTTATAAGGAATAATTCAATTCCATAGAAGCGGTCAATTTGGCCGCTTTTAATTCTATAATCAAGATAATATAAATCATCTAAAGCTCTAGCGATTGCATTTTTAGGAAGTCCTCTTGCGCTCTCAAGAGCTTTTTTAATTGGGTATTCTTTCTTGTTTAGTTCAAGAGCCATCTCAGAAATTGTTAATCCTTTTCTTTTTAAGAAAAGAGCTTGGTTAATTAGTCTAAATTGATTAGCTAAAAGAGGAATTAATGGATCAAGAGCTTTGCTTCCTTGTAATTTTAAATCACGAAAAATCTCCAAGGCTAATGAATTATCTTTCGCAAGCAAAGCATTAGATAGAGCAAATACATCATCCTCAATTGGTTTAGCAACCATCATGATGATGTCGTTAAGTGTAATATGATCCTTATATAAACAAAGTTTATCAGCTTCGTTAATAAATCTATTTAAGTCACCTTCGGTACGAGCAATTAATTCATCAACTGCATCCTTATCAATCTTAACGCCTTGTTTAGTAAAATATTCTTTTACAACAATCGGCCATTCGTTTTTTGAAATTTCATTGAAGTGAAATATTGTCCCTTCTTCTTTAATAACATTAAATAGTGGATCTTTTTCATTTAGTGACTTATCACGGCAAATAAAAATAATGTCAATCATGTCATCGGTCGTAACTGCTTTAGCAAATTTTTCGCTTCTATCTTTATTTCCACCGCTTAAAAAGGATGCATTATCAATAACTACCGCTTTTCTATCATATCCAAGAGGAAAAGATGAAAATTCATCAATTATTTCTTCTTCACTATCTTCGTTCAAATCGAAGTTTACAACATTAAAATCATCAACTTCACCAAGACGTTCTTTGAGAATCTTTTTTAATCTTTTTTTAATTTGGGGCGACTGTGTGCCATGAAGAATAAAATTCATTAGAAAGATTATAACATTATGAGTTCAAAATGTTATAGGCAAAACTGTTGATAGGTTATTGTTCCTTCATAATCAGTTCTTCTAATTTGGACATTATATTTATTAAGCAAGTCAATAACTTCCTTATTTGGATGATGATAAATGTTTTTAGCGCCACAAGAAATAATCGCTTCTTTGGGGGTTACTCTTTTTAAAAATTCCTCACAAGTTGACGTTTTCGAACCGTGATGGCCGACTTTTAAAACATCAGAATCTAGGTCAAAATTTTTGTCAATCAAAAACTTTTCTACGCTTATAGAAGCGTCTCCCATGAGTAGGAATTTTTTCTTCATAAAAGTAAGTTTAAACACAAGAGAGTTTTCATTATCCTCTCTTCGTGAAAAAGTATTTAGATTTTCAAAATTTAGATCGCCAATTTGATAAGGAAATTGCTCCTTATTGTATAGATAATTATCTACTTTAAAATTCTTTAGTAATGATGAAGCTGCTCCATTATGATCAAAGTCATTATGAGTGGTAATCAAAGCATCAAGTTTATATATTTGTCTTTTATTGAAAAATGGGATTAGTGTTTCTTTTGCCATATCAAATTTTAAATTACCACCAGTATCAATTAAAACAGCATAATGTTTATTTTGTATTAAAGTAGCATCCCCCTGCCCAACATTAATGAAATAAATAGCGTTTAAAAATACATTTCTGAGAGGAATGAAAGATAAAAGGAAAATAGCAGAAAGTAAACTCAAACAAATAATTTTTAGTCGTTTTCTAATATTCTCAATACTATATAGAATTAGAATTAATAAAACATAATATAAAAGAATGAAGATTGGACCAAAATCACCCATGCTTAATGAAACATCTGCAGTGGATAATAGTTCAAACGTCTTGCTATAAGCAAGACCAAAGTAGTTCATTATAGGAATAGGAATGACATAAAACGAGATTAGACTTAATGTCACAAATACAAGATTTATTGGAATTAATACAGTTTGATAAATTAAAGAAAAAGGGTGGAAAGAACCATTTAAATATGAAGCTACTGGAAACATAAAAGCAAATATCAAAAGTTTTGTGATAATGCTTCTCCACTTCTTCCTAAAACGATAAATTAAGTCTCCGGAATAATAAATAAAATAGGAAATGAAAAACGGTAAATAAAAACCCATTTGATAAGCATATGCATGATTGAATAGCATCAACACTAACATCAAAAATGAAGTTAAATATATTGAATTAAACTTATTCTTTAAAACATGCTCATTAATTACTTTAAGAATATGTAATAAAGTAACTCTAATTATTGATATTTTAGGGAAAACAAACAAATATAGCGGAACAAAAACAACCAAGGAAACAAGATCGCTTGCAATCTTCTTTCTAAACACTAAAGTTAGTATCTTTCCTACTCCTCTTAACAGAAATGAAAAATATATTCCAGTCATTGAAAAAAGAAAGATTAAATTTAGTGAATCAGCATTCTTTATTACGCTTGAATTGTAGTCTTTATTTGAGAACAAAAAAGCGTCAATCAAAAATCTCGTGTTATCATCAAAATGACTTAAAAATCTGTCTTTAACTTTTTTAACTCTTAAGGGTAGAGCAAAGACTACTTTAGAGTTATAAGAGCTTAGTTCATAATTAACACCTCTATTCGCTAAATACTCTTTAAAATCAAATTGAGACTCATATGTAACAAAGCTTAATGGTTTTGCGCTTGCATTGATCTCTACAAAATCGCCAAATTGTTTATCATTATCTTGTTCATAAACATAAAAGCGATGGATTCCAGATTGAAATAAATAATAATTCTCACTAGAATCCACCACTATTCCAAAATAGGATTCCGCTTTAGGTTCAGCAAAATTATAAATTGTCGCAAAAAGTAAGGAGAGAGAATATACGCCAATTATTAGGATCGATTTCTTTCTTAATCGAAAGATAGAGAGCATTATAAAGCATACGCCTATAAATATATAAAGTGGAATCGCTATTTTATAGGCGTTTAAACCTAAAAAATAAGATAAAGCAATATAAAGAATTATCATTGCACACGAAGTGTTACATAATTTTTAATCTTCTCAAAAGTTGCATTGCCTATACCATTAACATTTTTGAGATCTTCGATTCGACCAAAAGTCGAATTGCTCGTGCGATATGACACGATTGCATTTGCAACGGTTGCACCTATACCACTTACTGTTTGAAGTTGTTCACTTGAAGCGGTATTAATACAAACTTTTGTTATTGGCGACATAGAACAAACATCATTCATATCATATTTGGGAGCGATATAAAAACTATAACCGTCTTCTAAAATGTAGTTTGTATCATATGCTAGTGCATCCGCGTTACTTGTAACGCCACTTGCAACACTAATCAAATCTCCTAGTGTTGATTTAGGATCCATCATATAGGTTCCTACACGTGTTACTTCTCCTGATATAGTAACGCTTATAGAAGACGAATCAGAGTTAGTTACATTGTTGTCATTTACAACATATGAAACATCATTTTGTTCACCTTCAAAAAGAATCCCACTATCAAGCACTTGGAAAACAACAATTAAGGCAACAGTTGCTACCAAGGTGATAATAAATACTTTTACTGCAGTACTCATAATTTCCTCCATTCTGAAGGATATTTCCCTTCACTTATATATATCCGCCTTTTTGAGGAAAAAGTGTGAAAAATAATTTCAAAAACAAAAAAAGAGATGCTTAGCATCTCAATTTTTTTCTCACAATTACATGAGCTCTTTTAATTTATTACGATAATCTTCAAGTTTTGTACGCTCTGCTTCAACTTTTTCTTTTGGAGCTTTGTTAACAAAGTTTGGATTATTTAGCATTCCTTCAGAACGTTTAATCTCTGCTTGTAAGAATGCGATATCTTTTGCTTTCTTAGCTTCTCTTTCTTCATTAGATAAACTATCTTCAACGTAGACAATAGCATCTTTGTAGACAAGTTTGGTCCCGCTTGAAGTAACATCTTCTTTTGAAATAGTTAATTCTTTAGCAAATAAGAATCTTATTAAATAATCTCTAAGTAATTCATATTCACTATTTTTAGAAGATATTTTAATAGTTAACTTAGCATTTGGAGCGAGTTTATTATTAACTTTATAATTTCTTACGTCTGCAATAATCTGATACATAGTATCAACACTTGTTAAATCTGTCTTATCTTCTTTGATTAAGATAGGATATTTTTCAAGCATGATTGATTCTAGATGAGATGAAGAATTCAAATAAAGTTCTTCACTTATAAATGGAGCAAATGGATGAATCATAATTAGAATTGATTTTAGGATGTGATAAAGTACATTCTTCACAGCCTTCTTATCTTCTTCATTTTCCTTAGATAAAGAAACTTTAGACATTTCTAAATAATTTGAACAGAAATCATCATAGACAAAGTTATATAAATAGGTGGACGCCAAAGAATATTCATATTTATCCATGTAATGGGTAACTTTTTTAATTGTTTGATTAAGTTTATGAATGATATCTTTTTCAACAATTGAAAGTTTTGAATAATCGATATCAAATGGAACAAAGTCTTCTCCTATTACTTCATAGGCATATCTAGCACTATTCCAAATCTTATTTAGATAGTTGCTACTGGCGATAACTTTTTCTTCCATATATCTGATATCTTGTCCAGGAGCGCTACCAGTTGTAAGGAAATATCTTAAAGCATCAACACCATAGTTATTGATTACATCAATAGGATCAATGCCATTTCCAAGAGTTTTTGACATCTTTCTTCCTTTTGAATCACGTATTAAACCATGAATAAGACATTTCTTAAATGGTGATTCTTTTGTGAATTCTAATGAATCAAAAATCATTCTTGAAACCCAGAAGAAAATAATGTCATAAGCTGTAACTAGAACATCATTTGGGAAATATCTTTCGAAATCTTCGGTCTTAGAAGGCCAGCCGAGAGTTGAAAACGGCCATAAAGCAGATGAGAACCATGTATCAAGAACATCTTCATCTTGAATATAATTTGGATCATTTAAAGGAGTCTCACTAACAATGACTTTACCAGTATCTTTATGATAATAAGCTGGAATACGATGTCCCCACCAAAGTTGACGTGAAATACACCAGTCATCAACATTTTCCATCCATTGACGGAATGTATGATTAAATCTTTCTGGTAAGAATTCAACTTGAGATTTCTTAAGTGCTTGATCAGCAAGAGGTCTCATCTTAACAAACCATTGTTTAGATAATGTTGGTTCAACAACACATCCAGAGCGTTCACTATGACCAACTTGGTGAGTAATATTTTCGATTTTAATTAAATTGCCTTCTTTTTTAATTTGTTCAACAAGTTTGTCTCGGCATTCATATCTATCTAATCCTTGATAAATACCAGCATTTTCATTCATCTTGGCTTCTAAATCCATACAACGGATACGTTTCATATTGTATTTTTCGCTTAAAGCGAAGTCATTTGGATCATGTGCTGGAGTACATTTCATTGCGCCAGTTCCAAATTCAATATCAACATATTCATCCGCCATTAAAGGAAGATGTTCATGATTGGCTGGATTAATCACCATCTTACCAATTAAATGTTTATATCTTTTATCTTTTGGATTAACAAAAACGGCGGTATCACCAAACATTGTTTCAGGACGAGTTGTAGCAACAATTAGATATTCATCGCTATCAACTACGTTATATTTAAAATAATAGAATTTACCAGGATCATTTTCGTATATAACTTCTACATTACTTAGAGCAGTTTTAAGCTCTGGGTCATAATTGATAATTCTTTCACCACGATAAATTAATCCTTTGTCATAAAGTGTTTTAAAAACGTGATTAACTGCTTTATTTAGACCTTCATCAAGAGTGAATCTTTCACGAGAATAATCGAGCGCTAAACCCATTTTAGCCCATTGAGCATGAATATTATCAGCGTATTCTCGTTTCCATTCCCAAGCTTTTTCTAAGAAACCTTCACGTCCTAAATCATATCTAGAGATGCCTTCACTACGTAGTTTTTGTTCAACTTTTGCTTGAGTTGCGATTCCTGCGTGATCCATTCCTGGAAGCCAAAGAACATCATAACCTTGGAGTTTTTTATATCTAGCGGTTATATCTTGGATTGTTGTATTCCAAGCATGACCAAGATGTAATTTACCAGTAACATTTGGAGGAGGAATAACCATTGAAAATGCTTGTTTTGATTTATCACCAGCGGTGAAATAACCTTTCTTTTTCCAATTTTCATATTTTCCTTCTTCAACTTTATGAGGATCATATCTTTTATCCAACATATCTCTTCCTCCTTTTAAATAAAAAACGTCCTATTTAAGGACGCAATATTGCGCGGTACCACCTTAATTCATATCAATGATATGCACTTCATTTATTCGTAACGTGAATAAGCGGAATATTCCTATTCAGCCTCAAAAGCGACAATATCTAGTCTTGATGTGGATTTTCCATCATCTACCACTCTCTAATATCAATTTACTAGATAACCTCTTTATCTTAGGCGAGTCTATTATATCAAAGATTTAATTCTCTTCAACTTCCTTTATTTTTGTTATCTGTTCGATTTTAACCGTAACTTCTTTCCTTACTTTCTTAGTTTTTGAGTTTCTTCCTAAGGCAACTAAATATTTGATAATTCTAACGAATAAAATAATTAGGCCAATAAATATCAATATTGAAGCAGGAATAAAGAAGAACAAAGTGTTTGAGGTAATAGCAATTCCCCAAAGCACTAAGACAGAAGCAATACCTGTATTTCTCCCTAAATTAGCAGCCTCGATTCGATATTGACTTAAATCAAGACCACTTAGTCCAAAGAAAGATAAAATATTGTTCATTAAAGATAATATTCCATTGATTGTATCAATGAGCCAGTTAAATGCGTCAGTAAATTTAACTACAAGTAATCTAATTCCCATTGCACCTAAAATGGATAAACCACCCATAATAAGGAGAGCAATAATTCCAGTAATTAGAAAGACAATTCCAACAATTAAAGGAACTGATGTTGGGAATTTTGTAGCATCTTCAGAGACTGAAAGATATTCATTTTCAAGCCTTTTAAGTTGTGCATAACGAACATTATTTGGATCTCTTTCAAAATTTAAAAGAGCAACTTTACCACGATATTTTGTTTTGTAATTTCTTGGAGTGTATGGTCCAAGATCGAGGGACTTATCATACATATCGATACGGTTAACTAAAACCCAGCCGAATCTAGAAACAGTATTAATATATTTCTCGGCTTCAGATGGTCTAACCTTCATTGTCATTGTTTCCATGACTATTTCCCTCCTATCATTTTATCGATTTCTGCTTTAAGTTTATCAAGGCTTTTATTGTCTAAGGTGGACACTAAACAATATGAATCAATTTCTAATTCTTTAACCCTTTTTGAAACTTTAGCTTTTGCGGATTGATTAAGTTTATCTGCTTTAGTAAATACTAGCACATAAGGAATGTTTTTATCTACTAAATAGTGATAAAAATCAATATCATCATTACTTAAATCATGTCTAGAATCCACCAAAAAGACAACCCCTTTAAGATGAGGATTATCAAAATATTCTTCCATCATCTTGCCAAAATTATCTAAATGTTTACTTCCTGAAGCTGTATAGCCATATCCAGGAGCGTCTACTAAGTAGAACTTATCATCAATTGCAAAATAGTTTAAAAGTTTGGTAAAACCAGGCTTTGATGAAGTAAAAGCAAGGGACTTCTTGTGGGTTAATGCATTAATTAGAGATGATTTACCTACGTTTGATTTACCAACAAAAACAACTTCTTTTTTTAAGTCAAAAGGCGCCAAAGAGAGACTTGGCGCACTTTTGATAAATGTTGCTTTTGTAAAATCTATCATCTTTCAACAAAGGCTGTTTTAACAGCGTCATCAACATTATTCATAAAGACAATGTTTAGACCTTTTTTAACTTCTTCAGGAAGTTCATCAACATCACGTTTATTATCTTCTGGAACAATAATTGTTTTGATGCCGCTTCTTAAAGCTGCAAGAGATTTTTCTCTTAATCCACCAATTGGAAGAGCATTACCTCTAAGTGTTACCTCCCCAGTCATAGCAACGTCGTTATGAACTGGATTTCCACTTAAGCAAGAGATAATTGCGGTTGTAATTGCAACACCTGCAGATGGACCATCTTTTGGTACTGCTCCTTCTGGGACGTGAATATGAATATCATTTTCACTAAATAAAGCATGATCAATATGATATTTATCAGCATTTGCCTTGACATAGTCAAGAGCAATTGTTGCACTTTCTTTCATTACATCACCAAGTTTTCCAGTAAGGACAAGACCGCCTTTTCCTTTGAAATAGTTGACTTCAATTGGAAGGATATCTCCACCAAATTGGGTATAAGCAAGACCTGTTACAACACCAACAGTGTCTTCTTTTTCTTTTTTGGAATTCTCAAATATTGGTTTACCCATATATTTAAGAACTTTTTCTTCATCGACAACAATTGATTTAACTTTCTTATCAGTAAGAATTTCAACTGCTGCTTTTCTCATTGTTGAAGCAATTAATCTTTGAAGTTCACGAACACCAGCTTCGCGAGTGTATTTTTGAATTAATAATTTGATTGCTTCATCAGTGATTGAATATTGTTTGTCAGAAAGACCTGCATTAACAAGTTCTTTCTTAACTAAGAAGTTTTTAGCAATCTCAATTTTTTCAAATTCCGTGTAGGAATTGACCTCAATTAGTTCAAGTCTATCTCTTAAAGGTGCTGGAACATTTTCTAAATAGTTCGCAGTGCAAATAAATAAGACATTACTTAAATCATATGGCTCTTCAAGATAATTATCATTGAATTGAGTGTTTTGAGATGGATCTAAAACTTCAAGAAGAGCACTGGCAGGATCACCTTTATAAGATGAAGCTAATTTATCAACTTCATCAAGTAGGAAAACTGGATTATTAACACCAACTCTTCTCATACCAGAAATAATTCTTCCTGGCATTGAGCCAACATATGTACGTCTATGCCCACGAATTTCAGCCTCATCTGAAATACCACCAAGAGATGCTTTAAAGAATTTTCTACCTAAAGCACGAGCAATTGATGCACCAAGTGAGGTTTTACCACATCCTGGAGGTCCATAGAAACAAAGAATTGGAGCCTTAAGATTTCCCGTCATTTTCTTAACAGCAAGGTATTCAACAATTCTTTCTTTAACTTTAGTTAACCCAAAATGATCTTCATCTAAAATACGACGGACATTTTCTAGATCATCATTGTCGGTCGTAGATTGGTACCAAGGTACATCCATTAAGATTTGGATATAAGACATGATTAAAGAAGATTCAAGTGATGCTGGTGGCATCATTTCGTATTTACGAAGTTCTGCTTTAACTTTTGTTTTAACATGTTCTGGATAAGGATTTTGTTCAAGTCTTTCACGGATTTTATCTGTGTCTTGAGCGCCATCTTCATCATTTCCAAGTTCTTTTTTAACAGCTTTTAGACGTTCGTGAAGAATATAATCACGTTGAGCTTTCTCAGTAGATTCAGCAATATTTTTATTAATTTGAGCATCTACTTCTGCTTCAATCTTTTTAGAATCAAGTCTTAAAGAGATGAAAGCAAGCTTTTCACTTATATCACGAATTTCCAAATATTTTTGTTGATCTTCTTTAGAAAGGGTGAAATATGCTGCAAATAAATCAGCAAAATCATTTGCAGACATTCCCTTTGTAGTAAGTTGATCAATTACACTTCTAGGAATTCCTCTTAATGATTCTGGGTTTTTCTCAATGTAGGCAATAATTGATTGAAGCGTGGCGAGATCTTTTTCATGGTTAGTTTCCAAAGCTTCAATAATTTCACCTTGACCAACATAATAATTGTTAGTGTCATAAGCAATCGTGCTTAGTTCAACACGAGCAAATCCAGTAATTCTAATTCTTAGAAAGTTTTTAGTGTCGGTTGAGGCAACAATGCGACATAAAGTAGCAACATGATATAAATCGTTTTCAGTAGGTCTTTCAATATTAGCGTTCTTTTGGGAAACAACTAAAATCAAAGCATCATTTGCTTTAAGTGCTTGTTTAACCGCGTTTACTGTAAAATCGCGAGCGACATCCATTTTAACTTCCTTGCTAGAAGGAATGATTGTCGTAGCTTTAGTAACAAGTAAAGGGAGAATAATTTTATCGGTAGAAGCCATAATAAATCCTCCTTTAAAAATTTATTATTTTTTATTTAACGTTTTTCTCAAATAAGAAGTCTTGAATCTTTCTTTGGCGAAGTTCAGCTTTGAATTGTGGAAGATTTGCACCTAAGATTTCTTTAACCTTAGCAATTTCCATCTTGTATTGATCAGCAATCTTAGCCATTTCGAAGTCAACTTCTTCATCACTAACTTCAAGACCTTCTTTCTTAGCAATTTCTTCTAAGACAAACATGGCACGTAAATTACGTCTAGCATCTTCATCGAATTTCTTTTCGACATCTTCTTCTTTTTGACCAGTGATTTGATAGTATTGTTCTAAAGTGAGACCTTGTTGAGCAATCTTTTCGGCCATATTTTTACGCATGTTTTCGATTTCGTCTTTGACGATTTCATCAGCAAGTTCAAGTTCACTTGCTTCAACAATTTTATCTAAAACTTTGTTTAAGACATCACCTTTAGCGTGTTCTTCTTTATGAGACAAAAGATGTCCTTTTTCATGTTCTCTTAATTGTTCAACTGTTTCGACATTTGGAATGTTGATTTCTTTTACAAGTTCAACATCAAGTTTTGGCATTACTTTTTCTTTCACTTCGTGAACAGTTACTTTAAATGTTGCATCTTTGCCAGCAAGGTTTTCAACATATTGTTTTGGGAAAGTGACTTTAACTTCAACTTCTTCATTAGCTTTTTTACCAACGAGTTGTTCTTCAAAACCTGGTACAAATGAATGAGAACCAAGTTCTAAACTATAGTTTTCAGCTTTACCGCCATCAAAGCCTTTACCATCAACAAATCCTTCAAAATCGATGACGACTGTATCGCCAACTTTGCTTTCTCTTTCAACAGCAACAAGTGAAGCATTTTGTTCAACAAGTTTATTAACTGCTTGATCGATTTCTTCTTCAGAAACTACTGGTGTTTCTTTTTCAATATTTAATCCTACGTATTTTCCAAGTTTAACTTCTGGATTAGTAACAATGACGAACTTAAGTTCGAGTTCGACATCACTTACTTTAGTAACATCAACACTTGGACGAGCAACAGGAATTAATTTTTCTTCTTTCATCACTTCATCGAATGCTGGTTGAACCATAGCATTGATTGCTTCATTGAAGATATCACCTTGATTAACATGTTTACGAGCGATACTTTCTGGAACTTTACCTTCTCTAAAACCATCAACTTTAACTTTTTTAGCAAGTTTTTCGAAAGCTTTAGTTTGGGCTTCTTTCCAAACTTTTTCTTCAACAGTAACTGTTACTTCAAATTTGGAATTAGCAACTTTATTAACTACTCTTTTCATTTATGATCTCCTTTTATTTTTGAATAATTACTTTGTAAAGTATACTTATATAACTTTTTATTGCAAGAGAAATGATTTATAAAATCATCACATCTCAAGGGCTGGGGTTGAATTGATGATTAATTCAATTTGATTCTTAAGAGCGTTTATCTCTTCATCTTTTTCAACGTTTTCCATTGATAGATATTGTTTTGCTAATGCAATTAACGCCTTAGAAGTTTTATCAATATCTTCTTTTAAAATTACTTCAGGATATATATCCATTGAATAATAATTTAATAATTGGATTGCAGTATTTTCTAAAGAAATATTGTTATTAGAAAGACTATGAATTTTCTCAATTAACGAGTTATGAACATCACTTAAGAAAGGTGGAGTAAGTTCACTTGGTAAAACACTCATCATATTAGTTCCTTTAAGGAAAAGAGTTGATTTGTTATAGGAATTTTCCACTAAAACTATTAAAGCGTATGTACGAAGAGTTGGGTGAATATTCTCGTTTTTTAAGATAGGTAAAAGCGAATCTACATAGGCATTAAAGTTATAGTCTTTTAGTGAGAATAAGACACGCGCTAAATCAGCATTATTAGTGGAATTAGATAAGATTTCATTGACCTCATCAATACCATTAATTTGTTTCTGATTTGGATGCTCTTCTTTTGCAATTCTTTCTTTCAATTCTCTTAATAATTCTTCAACTTCTTGGGAGACATATGGCTTATTTTCATATACCTCAAGAGCCTTATATGCCTCTTTAAATAATTTGTTTTTTAGAAGTAATTCAAAGTGGGCGTTAAGAACTTTTTTAGGATATGCGCTATATAAAGAATCAATATTTTCTTTAATATAATTTATAGCGTCCAAGTCCTTTGCAAGTATCATCATAGATGATAAAACGTACATTTTATCGATAACTTCTTCATTTTTAAAACCATATTTGATGACCAAATCATATTGTTTTCCATCGAATAAAGCTTTGATTTTTTTAGACATAAACTTCGCCCTTTCAACCATATAGTATAGAGAGAATTTTTATATTTTCAACAAAAAATTAGCACTCTTTCTTGACGAGTGCCAAAATCGATATATAATGTAGTTAGCACTCAAGTATTGAGAGTGCCAAAATATAGATTAAAAAGGAGGACAAAATTATGAAAGATATTAATGGTATGGAAGATTATTCAAGCGATGAAAATATCCTTGAAAAATTTGGACGAGATATCACTCTTCAAGCTAAAGAAGGAAAAATTGATCCTGTAATTGGTCGAGATGATGAAATTCGTCAAATAATTGAGGTCCTTGCTAGGAAAAATAAAAATAATGTCATCTTAATTGGTGAACCAGGTGTAGGTAAAACTGCAATTTTGGAAGGTTTAGCTAACAGAATTGTAAGTGATGATGTTCCAACTTCCTTGAAAGGAAAAACTATTTATGAACTTGATATGGGTGCACTTGTTGCAGGTGCTAAATATCGCGGCGAATTTGAAGAAAGACTTAAAGCAGTTTTAAACAAGATTAAAGAATCAAATGGTAAAATCATTCTTTTCATTGATGAAATTCATTTAATTGTTGGAGCGGGTAAAACTGATGGAGCACTTGATGCCTCAAATATGCTTAAACCTTTACTAGCTAGAGGTGAAATTGATTGTATCGGCGCAACTACTTTAAACGAATATCGTATGTATATTGAAAAAGATCGTGCTTTAGAAAGAAGATTTCAACCTGTTATGGTTCATGAACCATCAGTCGAAGCAACTATTTCCATCCTTCGTGGTTTAAAAGATAAATTTGAATCTCATCATGGTGTAAAAATCACCGATAACGCCTTAATTGCAGCAGTTACCTTATCAAATAGATATCTCACAAATAGATTCTTACCTGACAAGGCTATCGATTTGGTAGACGAGGCCTGTGCTTCGATCCGTGTTGAAATTGAATCAACACCACAAGAACTTGATGAACTACACCGTAAGATTAAACAGTTAGAAATTGAACGTGTTGCTCTTGAAAAAGAAAAAGACGACTCTTCTAAGAAGAGACTAGAAAAAATTATTGAACAACTAAAGTCTTTGAAAGATGAAGAAGTTAAATTAAATGAGAAATGGACTTTGGAAAAGAAAGAAATTGAAGAAGCCAAGAATTTAAAAACAAATCTTGATAAAGCTAGGTTCGAATTAACAACTGCTTTTAATAATGGAAATTATGAAAAAGCTAGCAGAATCCAATATAAACAAATTCCTGAAATGGAAAAACGTTTAAAAGAAATTGAATCTGATGAGACAAAAGGAAAGATTCTTTCTGAAATAGTCACCGAAGATGAAATTGCTAAGATTATTGCAAAACATACCAATATTCCAGTAAGTAAAATTAACGAAGGTGAAAAAGAAAAAGTACTTCATCTTAAAGATACTTTAAAAAGAAGGGTAATTGGTCAAGATGAAGCAATTCGACTAGTTTCTGAGGCGATTATTCGTCAAAGAGCAGGTATCAAAGATCAAAATAAACCTATAGGTTCCTTCATGTTTTTAGGCCCAACTGGCGTAGGTAAAACCGAAGTTGCTCGTGCTTTGGCAGAATCACTTTTCGATAGTGAGCAACATATGGTAAGAATCGATATGTCTGAATATATGGAGAAATATTCAACTTCTCGTCTTATTGGAGCCCCACCAGGATATGTGGGTTATGAAGAAGGCGGTCAATTAACTGAAAAAGTTAGAAGAAATCCATATTGCATTGTCTTATTCGATGAAATCGAAAAAGCTCATCCTGAAGTATTTAATTTACTTCTTCAAATTCTAGATGATGGTCGCATTAGTGATTCACAAGGTAGAGTGATTGATTTCAAAAACACTATCATTATCATGACTTCTAATTTAGGAAGTGATTTATTACTTCAAAATAAGAAAGATGAAGTTGAACAATTATTACGTAGATCATTTAGACCAGAATTTCTAAATAGAATTGATGAAATTGTTTACTTTAATCCTCTTGATAAATCTACTCAATATAAGGTTGTTGAAAAGATGCTTAACATTCTCGTTAATCGTCTAAAAGAAAACTATTATTCAGTAGAATTTACTGATAATGTAAAACAATATGTTATCGATAATGCATATTCATTAGAATATGGAGCGCGCCCAATTAAACGATTTATCCAGAATAATATTGAGACAATTATTGCAACAAATATTATCGAAGGAAAAATCGACACAAAGCACAAATACATTGTCGACTTTGATAAAGAAATAAAAATAAATGTAGTTTAAACTACATCATTTGTATCATCTTTAGGAGATTCAGCACTTGCTGGATCTTCTTTCTTTTCTTCTTCAATCATTGAAGGAATTGGTTTAAAGAAATGATATATTCCTTCAAATGTGTAACATATCCCGATATATAAGAAAGCACCTGTCATACCATAAAGATAAACTTCATAGGCAAGGACATTCCAATGAACAAACATTATTGTGTCAAAAGCAATTAAATATAATCCTAAAGGGAGATGGAGAATTTTATCAATGTAACAAATTCTTTCTTTTCTTTTTGAAGAAAATGTTGCCCAGACAAAGTCTGCGATAAACCAAGCACCACCTAAAACAGTGACAAAATTGAAAATAATATGTTGTCTTACTGAAATTGTTAGCACTCCAGTTAAATCTAATATTGCAATAGTAATAAAGACTGCTGCAATTACGAGAAGTTCAACACTATAAAAGATAATCATCTTCTTTGAAGAGGACATTTTCTTTTTTGTTTTAGGTTCTTTCTTGCTTAATCTATCTTCCATATTACTTATCAAATTTTAACCCAGCAACCTCACTAACTGGTAGAGAAAATACAATTCCTTGTCCATCATTGGCAAGTCCAGCCACTTTATAGATGGCATTCATTACTTTTTCTTTAATATCTTTGGAAACTAAAATCATTATCATTTCTTTATTTGGAGTAATGATAATACCAAAACGTTTTTCCATTTCTTTTGTGCCAGTTCCTCTAGCGTGAATGATTGTTCCACCACGAGCACCTTCTTCTCTTGCTGCATCCATTACAACATCAGAGAATCCTTGGTTTACAAATACGACAATTAATTCAAAATCTGTTTCCATAAGATATTATCCTTTCTTATTTATTAAGAATTCATATAAATTAACTCCAATCATTGAAGTGAATGGAATACTAAAAGCTACACCTTTATTTCGTTTTGATGCCATAAAGAAGGCTTCTAATTCTTTTTTTGCGTTTGGAATGTTTTCATCTTTAATTATTGAGAACACTACTTCTTTAGCATTATCTTCGATACCTAAAATGTCTCTAATTTCCTTTTGGGCGGTGCCTTCACCAATTTGAACAAATTGGGCACCTACTTCTTGTGCTTCAAATATTTTAATAATAGCGTTAGCTTGACCTTGAGGAACAATACTTATAAATAGTGAAAGTTTCTTGATCTCATTAGTCTTTTCATAATTAGGATCAATTGCTTTTGTTTCTTTTGGTTTAAATATTTTATTCAAAAACGACATATTCCCTCCTAAAAATGAATGATTTGAGCATCATTAACGTCAAGTGAACGAGTAATAATGGAAATTCTTGCACGATCACGTTTAACATTTTGAGCAACACCTAAAATTTGAATTGCAATAACAGGAGTTAGAGCAATAAGAGCAATTAAGCCAAAGGCTTGTTCGTAATAATTAATTTCAGTTTCTGGATTTTTAAGTTTTAAGGCAGATACAATTCCTACTAACATTGGAAGTACAAAGGAAGAAGACATTGGACCTGAGGCAGTTCCACCAGAGTCAAAAGCCATTGCAGTATAAATATCAGGACAAATAAACATCAAAACTAGACTAATGATATAGCCTGGGACCATATAGTACATAATTGAGAAATTATATATTGCACGAATAGTTGCTAAAGCAATTGCAACTCCAACACCCAAAGATAAAGTTAATAAAACAGTGATTTTTCTAATATGTCCATCAGAAATGTTTTCCATTTGAGTGGTCAAAACATGGACTGCAGGTTCACATAAAATAGTGACAAGACCGATTACAAAACTCACTAAAATGATGAGCCAGTTTTCACAACTTCCAAGCATTGAACCAACATAGTTCCCTATTGGTGTCATGACTGCGCTTGTAGAACCTAAGAATAAGGTTAATCCTAAATAAGCAAAGCCAAATCCAATTAATAATTCAACAATCTTTTTGATAGGTAATTTTATAAATATAAAATTGTAAATTAAGAAAATGATTAATGTTGGAGCAATTGCAATTAAAACTTCTATCATGCTTCCAAGTGTTCCACCCATAGGCAAAAGAGCGTTCAAGAACATATTGAAGATTGGAAGTTGTTCAACACTTGTTAATGAGAAATATTCAGGAATGTAATTACCATTTGTAGGCATGATAATAACCATTAACGCCACTGTTAAAATTGGCCCAATTGAAGCCATACCTACTAGCCCAAATGTATCATTTTGAGATGATTTACCACCTCTAACAATAGCAATACCTGCACCTAAAGAAAGAATAAATGGAACAGTTGCAGAGCCAGTTGTAACTCCACCGCTATCAAAGATAAATGGTAAAAAGATCTTTTTATTTGGATCCATTACAACAAATATCAATAACATGAATGTTAAAGCATAGAAGAACAAATACCAGAGTTTTAAATTACGATGGAAAATGATTCTTAATACACCAATAGCGACAAATGAACCAACACCTAACGCAATACCACCAATTAATATGATTGGATTGATGTTAACTTGTTTTGAAACAATTAAAATTGATGGCTCTGCCATTGTAATAAGCGTTCCTAATGCAAAGGCAAACAATATTACGATGAATAAATTCTTTTGTTTAGATAATGATGAACCCATATATTCACCCACTTTTGTAAGTGAACGGGAAGCACCAATTTGGAATATTGCAAGTCCCATAATAAGGACAATCATTCCAATAATAAGCAATAGGTAGTCCCCTCTTTTTAATGAAAGAGGAGCAATTCCTGTGAAAGATAAAACTAAAACAATGAGTATTATTGGAACAATACTCAAGATTGATGAAACAATAGCTTGAACGTATCTATTCTTCATAAGCAAAAAGATTATATCATTCTAAAGGTTTATAATATATAAAACTTTTAGAAACTTTTAAAATTGTGCATATCTTTTGAAAGTGGTTCTAATTTACTTTATCTTAGTAGTTAGGAGGAACTAATTATGACATTATATGACTTTGTCGTTAAAGACTACTTAGGCAAGGAAGTTAGTCTCAAAAAATATGAAGGAAAAGTTCTTTTGATTGTAAATACTGCTACTAAATGCGGATTTACTCCTCAATATGATGGATTTGAAGCTTTGTATGCAAAATATAAAGAAAGAGGATTTGAAATTCTTGATTTCCCTTGCAATCAGTTTTTAATGCAAGCACCTGGTACTGCAGAAGAAATCCATGATGCATGTGTTTTACGATTTGCTATTGCTTTTGATCAATTTGATAAAATTGATGTAAATGGTAAAAATGAACACCCATTATATCGATATTTAAAAGATAATTGTCCAGTAGATACTGGTAAAAGAATTCCGTGGAATTTCTCAAAATTCTTAGTAGATCGCAAAGGTAATATCGTAAATCGTTTCAATCATTCAGTAACTCCTGAAGAAATTGATAAATACATTGTAGAATTATTATAAGATTTCATTATATGAAAAAATCCCAAATTAATGGGATTTTTTGTTTTTTTAATAATCAAATTATTTCTTTGCTGGAGCTTTTTTGGCAGCTGGTTTTTTAGCAGGAGCTTTCTTTTCTGCCTTCTTTTCTTCAGCTGGTTTTTCTTCAGCAGGTTTTTCTTCGACTGGTTTTTCTTCAACCTTGGTTGGTTCTTCTTTGACTTCGACTGGTTTTTCTTCTGGAAGTTTATCACCACGAGCAATAGCTAATGCTTCTTTTTCAGCTTCTGATTTATAAGCGAATGCCATGAAACCAGCAACTAAGACAAGTGGATCACAGTCTAAGAGACCAGCAAGGACACCTAAAGGTGCAACCATCTTGGAATCTCTGGAATTTTCGATGAATTTTGCTTTTTGTGTAAAGACGGCTTTCATGGCAACAATTGCACCAAAATAAACTGCAAATACAGCAAATACATCGATAATGAGCATACCTAAGACAATAAATAGGATGAGAATAATACCGTGTTGAATGACTTCATCAATTTCTCCGTGTGTACCTTGTTTAACATATTCAAATACTGCTTGTAACGAACCATCGTTTGCACCCATAATAGCTGGGACAACAATTAAACCAAGTCCTGCAAGAACAACGCAAACAAGAACTGCGAGTTCAATGACTGCAAAAATTAAGCCAATCATTGATAAAACTCTGATTGTTTTTTTCATAATAATCCTCCGTAATGAAATTATTATACAACATTTCTTATAATAAAAGAAATCCCACTTTTTATGGGACTTCTGTTGTGTTTTTTTATCTTAAGATATTATCCTTCAGCTTCAGCGGCTTCTAAAGGTCCTTCTGTTTTCTTTTCTTCAGCAGGTTTTTCTTTAACCTCTTTCGATTCAATATCTTTGATTTCTTCTTTCTTTACTTCGTAATCACTATCTTTAGTTAGTAAGAAGAAGACGCCAGGAAGGACTGCAACAATTGTTAATGCCATCGTAGCTCCACCTAAGAAATATAGACCTCCAAGAATGAAAGAAACTACTGTTGGGAACATTGTTTGGGATTTCTTTTTTGCTCTAAAGCCAACTATTGTTCCTGCAAGAAGCAAACCAAACAAGGCAGCACTTAATGACATTGATACAAGTGACACAAAGAAATTAAATGTTAAAACAATAAATCCCCAAACTGTTGTTAGAGCAAGTAAGATTTTCTCAAGTGTTTCTACAGAATCATCAACACCATTTGGGTAGAGTTTATTTATAATTTGGGTGTAAATGTAATCTCCCCCAAAAGCTAAGGCAATACCAAATCCCTCAAGAGCGGTTGATAAGACTAAATATAAGAAATTTTGTAATAAACCAATTCCAAAAATAACGGTGATTACAAGCAAAATAATCTGGGCTGCTTTTTTCATAATAATTTCCTCTTGCTTATATTATATTTAATAAAAGAAAAAAAGGAATCACGAGGATTCCCATTATCATTAGATAAATTTGATTACCGTTGTCGCAGCAAATGAAACAATAAATAACGCTGCTATAACATAAATTGGAACAGACACTTCTTTTCCGCGTTTTGAGAATAGCATCATCACGCAATAAGCAATAAGTCCAATACCAATACCATTCGAAATTGAATAGCAAAGGACAGAGAATACAACCATTATAATGGATGTAAATGCCACAACAGGATCTTTGAAATTAAGACCTTTGAAGCCACCAATCATAATTAATAATCCAACACAAACGAGGGCTGGAACTGTAACACTACCTGCAGTAAATATTGAAAATACTGGGTAGATAAAGATACTAAGTAAGAACATAAAAGCCGCAACAACTGCACTCAATCCAGTTTTTGCACCCATTGCAATACCAACATTGCTTTCAGCAAATGAGGTAACTGTTGATGTTCCCAAAGGAGCACAGATTAAAGCGCCAGTAGCATCAGCTAAGACTGCTCTACGATAATTTTGCATCTTACCATTTTCATCAATAATGCCTGTCTTTTCACCAACAGCAATTAATGTTGCAGTTGTATCAAATAAGTTAACAAACATTAATGAGAAGATAGCAACATAAGTTGCTGGATTAGCTAAAACTGTAATAATGTCATTACCAAATGTTGAAGCAGTATATGGAACAAGTTCCTTAACACCTTCAGTGTTTTGAATCATGTCACCACTACCTAAAAGACCAAAAGCAAAGACTTCTTTGATTTGTCCAAAGGTGTTTACTGGGTTAAACATAGCTAGAACACTATTATCTCTCCATGGAGCGATAGGAAGTGCTGTTTTAACTTGATGTAAAACTTGTCCATCCCAGAATTTATATCCCCAATAATCAACTCCATAACTATCTTGGAAGATTGCTAAGTGACCAGTTGAAACAAGAATTTCACTGGTAACAATACCTATAACTGCAGCAATTAAGATTCCAAATGGAATTGCCATTGTAGATAAAACTTTGTTTTTGGAGAACATAAATCCAACGGTGATAACAACAGCAACTAAGCCAATTAAGATGGCTGGATCACCTAAGTTTCCAAGTTCAACTAATGTAGAACCATCACCAATAATGCCGGAATTACGAAGTCCAACAAACATAATAAAGCCACCCAAAGAAGCAGAAATAATGCATTTTAAGTCCTTAGGAATAGCCTCAATTATTATTTTTCTAAGAGGGGTTAACGATAAAGCGAAGAAAATAACACCAGCAATCGTTAATAAAATCATCTTTTGATGCCAGGATGAAAATCCCATAGCATCACTCAAAGTGTAAGCAAGGAAGGCATTTAAACCCATACCAGCAGAAAGAACAATTGGATAGTTAGCAACTGCGCCCATAATCATGGTGACAATGAAGCTAACAATAGCGGTCATTACAAATACACCGGTTTTATCCATTCCCATATCAGAAAGAATCGCTGAATTAACAGGAAGGATGTAACACATGGCAATAAAAGTAATTAAACCACCGATGATTTCACTTTTAATCGATGCTTGTTTTCTTTTTATACCAAATAATTTTTCTAACATACTTATTCTCACTTTCCGGAGAGATTATACCATAATAAAGGTAATTTTGAATCTAAAGATTTAAAATGTGGATTATTTGTGAATTAATCAAAAAAAGGAACAAGAAGTCCCTTAATTTTTGCGAATTATTTCTTAATCACGAAGCGAGTTTTTCTTTTATTGCTTTAGCAACGTCTTCTGGAACCAGCTGTGATAATTCATCTAAACTAGCTTCTTTTAACGCATCTATGGTTTGATAACGATGAAGTATTAAATTTTTTCTTTTTGCACCAAGTCCTTTGATGTCGTCTAAAACAGATTTGTTATATTGTTTGGAACGTTTTAGATGATGGAAGCCAATTGCAAATCGATGAACCTCGTCTTGCATTCTTACAAGCATGAAGAACAAAGACTTATTTGTAACTTCAAATGTATTGCCATCTTTGTCCATAATTCCTTTGGTTTGATGTTTATCGTTTTTATATAAACCAAAGATAGGAATATCAAGTTCGAGATTATTAATAATCTCACTTGCAGCGTGGATTTGTGTTAAACCACCATCAACGAGTATTAAATCTGGCATATCTTCATTATTTTCTTTGAGACGGTTATATCTTCGAGAAATTACTTCTTTCATCGAAGCAAAATCATCACGCTTTTCGATATGTTCTATATTGAATTTACGATATAGTTTCTTAACTGGTTCACCATTAATGAAAACAACTACTGCACCAACTGGTGCATCACCTTGAATATGCGAATTATCAAATAGTTCTATGCGATATGGTGTTTTAATATGAAGTAATTCGCCTAATTCATCCAAAAGCGAAGCCGTATCATCATTGAGTCTTGCGCTAACAAAATGCGAATCTAAAGCATTCTTAGCGTTCACCATCGCCATCTCGATTAAATCGAGCAACTGACCTTTTGATGCAGATTTTATATCAACATCTTCATAGATTTTATTGATTTCATCTTTGATGGAAGGAATATTAATCAGGATTTCATCAGGTAAATCATGATTTTGATAATAATGCAAAATTAGTTCAGTAATTTGTTCGTTTTGTTCTCCAAACTCTTCAACGATATAACTATCTTTTCCAAGAAGAATTCCATTTCTATATGTAAGAATTGTTAAACAAAGATAGCCATCATGGGATGTAAAACCATATACATCACGGTCAACATTGTCATTTCTTTCAACAGTTTGTTTTGCTTGAATGTGATCTATTGCTTTTAGAATTTCCTTGTATTCATTTGCTTTTTCATATTCCTGCTTATCACTAGCGTTAAGCATCTTTTCTAGATATTCTTTTTTAATCTCAGATGATTGTCCATCCAAAAAAGAATGAATGCGATTAGATAAATCTAAATATGTCTTCTCATCTACTTTATTAACACATGGGGCAAGGCATTGTCCAAGGTGATAATAAAGACACGGGGAGGAAGGAATGTTACGACATTTTCTAGTTGGAAAAATCTTATTTAATAGATGAATGATTTCGTAGGCATAGGATGAAGTTGAATATGGTCCGAAATAGTAATAATTTTTGTCTTTTTTATTACGAGCAATCTTTAAAAATGGATCACCTTTTTTCTTAAGAGCAATATATGGATAATGTTTATCATCCTTTAAAAGGATGTTATATCTTGGGTAATATGTATGAATTAGATTTTCTTCAAGAAGAAAAGCTTCTTTATCAGTCTTAGTCAATATTGTCTCAAAATAATCAACATGGTTAACCATTGCTTTTACTTTCCCAAATTGTTCTTTTAGGAAATATTGAGAAACACGATTATAAAGATTTATTGCTTTTCCAACATAAATTACCCTACCAGTATCATCTTTCATGATGTAAACACCAGGAGAGTGAGGAAGTAATGGAATAGCGAGTCTTACTTTTTCTGTCATTTTAAAATAACGATAGTTGCCCCATCGCCTCCATCGGCATACCCTGCAAGATGAAATTCACTTACAAAGTCACAGCCTTTAAGATAATCATGAGTGAGTTTACGTAATGCTCCACTACCTTTACCATGAACAATTCTAACTTGATGGAATCTTTTAATTCTTACATCATCAAGGTATTTACCAATTATCTCTTTCGCCTCATCAATATGAAGGCCAATAATGTTAAGTTCTAAGCCAACATTGTATTTGACTTTTAACATTTCATCTACATTATTTCGATGTATCTTATTTATGATTGGCTCACTAGTGAGCCTGACTTGTCTTTTCATCGCTTTCAAAGTCATACCATCAGGTGAAATGATTACTAACTTTTCACCTTTGATTGATTGAACTCTTCCTACAATATCTAGATGTTCGACTTTGACAAAATCGTTAACTTTTATTTCTTCATCAAAGACAACATCATTTACAATTTCTTTAACTAGGCCTGCTTTTAGATAGGTAAGTTCCGCTCTTTTTTCGTTGTCTTTAGGTAACTTTTTAATTACTTCATCAATCTTTTTAGTTGTTTCATAAATCATGTCTTCTTTGATTTGATTTACATCATCTAAAAGATTTTGTTTTTTAAGACGAAGTTCTTCTTTTTCTTTAGAAAATTCATCTTTTTTGACTTCAAATAATCTTCTTTCTTCAGCAAGTTTTACGTTTGTTTCTTCTGCTTCTTTTAAAGATCTAGTTAAAGAATCAAGGACATCATTAATATCATTCTTCGATTTATTTAGTCTTCTTTTTGCGTCTTTAATAACATCTTCATCAAGATGATATCTTTTTGCCATTTCTAGACCATAGCTTCTTCCAGGTAAACCAATTTTAAATATATAAGTTGGGAGAAGCCTCTTTTCATCAAACACCATCATGGCGTTTATTAATCCGCCTTTAGAATATGCGAATTCTTTTACGCGGTCAAAGTGAGACGAAATAACACCAAAACAATGTTTTTCACTTAAATATGAAAGAACTGCTAAAGCAATTGCTTCTCCTTCACTTGGTGATGTACCTGTACCTAATTCATCAATAAGTACTAAAGAATCACTTTCAACATAATGGCAAATTGTTGATATATTCGAAATATGAGCAGCAAAAGTTGATAAATTTTCTGCAAGAGATTGATTATCTCCAATATCTGCAAAGATTTTTGGGAAGAAAGACAATGTTGCTTTTTCACTAGTTGGTATAGCCAAACCCATTTGATTCATCATTGTAAGTAATCCAACTGTTTTTAAAGCAACTGATTTACCACCGGCATTTGGACCACTAATGACAATGATTCGATTTTTTTCATCAAGATGGAATGAGTTTTTAACTATTTTGTTTTTATCAATTAATAGGTGCCTAGCACCTTTTAAATCTAAAAATGGTTGATCAACAATATCAGCAACAAGACATTCGTTATCTATTGCGTATCTACCTTTTGAATAGATAAAATCAAGTTCACCAATGATGAGGTTGTTTTCTAAAATAGAATCAGATTCTTTTAAGATTTGAGAACACAGTTCTCTTAAAATACGGTTTATCTCCTCTTTTTCTTCGTTCTTCAATAGATAGATTTCGTTTGATAATTCTACTAATGACGCTGGTTCTATATAGGAAGTTTGACCACTATCGCTTACATCATGGATGATACCTGAAACTTTATTCTTTTCACTAATCTTAATTGGAAGAACATAATGAGAATTTCTTAATGTATAATTAGGTTCAACTAAGTAATCTTTATACTTTAGTATAAGAGAAGATAATAATGAATGAACATCATTCTCTTTAGCTTTGATCCTTTTTCGAATGATTGCTAATTCTTTTGAAGCGTCATCTTTTATAGATAGATTTGGTGCAACAATGCGATTAATCTCATTTTCTAGATGTTCTAAATCATTCAATTTTGAAATCAATTCAAAGAGTTTTGGATAAATGTTTTTTTCAACTTTTTTAAAATAATTAAATAAACCTCTTGAAAGAGCAATATCATCGAGAATATGTGAGATATCAAGGGTGGTTAATACTCCACCTTTAGCTATAAAATCAATGTATTTTTTGATATCGAACGAATTAGTAAACGGAAGATTAGAATGACGATAGATAAGTGAAATCATCTCATCTAGTTTTGCTAATTCCTCTTTAAGTTCAGTAACGCTAGAAAACATCTTAAGTGAAGCAAATTTCGCTTTTGAAAGTTCACTATGAGAGTAAGATGATATTTCATCAACTATTTTAGATATTTCTAAAGAGGCATATATGTCGAGCATATTAGTATGATAACATAGTGAAACAATATTGCTATTTTTGTTTCAAAAATGTCGATATTATCGACTCAATTTAAAAAATCTTTTTCTCAAAGAAATAACTTTATGATAAAATAAAGTTGCTATGGAAATGGTAAGTATAACCGTAGATGCTCTCCTAAAAGATGAGATTATCAAAGCTTACATTCCTTTTGAACAACCTAATTCTGGTGAATATGTCATCTTTTTTGCATCCAAAGAAGATATGAATATCACTATTTATTCTTCAAAAAAAGAAGATGTTTTTAAAGTCTTCTTCTCCGGCAAAGGTAGCTTAATCGAAGCTCGTAAATGGGATGATGAGGCTACACCAATTGAAATCAAAGTTAAAAAAGAAGGTAGCAAAGCTAACTGGATCGATTTAGCTCTTCAAATTGGTAGTGATGAAGTCGGAACAGGTGATTTCTTTGGTCCAATTAGTGTATGCGCTGCTCTTGTTAAAAAGGAAGATATTACTTTCCTTAGATCACTTGGTGTAGATGATTCAAAACGTTTGAATGATGAAACAATTATGAACATAGCACCACAACTTATCAAACGTTTAGCGGTTGCTCATATCTCATTATCGCTTGAAAAATATAATGCTTTAATTCAAAGAGGCTATAACATGAACGCTATAAAAGCGATTCTTCATAACAAAGTTTTAGCAACTCTTCTTGCATCTCATCCAGATGTTGAAAATGTTTATGTTGACCAATTCTGTGAGCCTGAGAAATACTTCTCATATTTAGAAAATTCTAAAAATATTGTTACTAAAATCTTCTTCAAAACGAAGGGTGAATCTTATTTCCCAAGTGTTGCTGCTGCAAGTATTGTTGCTCGTTATGCTTTCTTAACTAAAATGAAAGAAATGAGTGAACAATACAAAATGGAAATTCCTTTTGGAGCGTCCTCTAAAGTTGATAAATTTGCCCTTGAATTTGTAAATAAATACGGTCTTGAAGAATTAAATAAAAACGTGAAAATGAATTTCACGAATTATAAAGATATCGTTAAATCTCTTAATAAAGAGAAGTAATCACGTCAACAAAATATTTAGGAAGAGAAACTTCAAATTCTCTTCTTTTTTTATCTTTTGGATGAACAAAACTAATTTTGTATGCAAACAATAATTGACCATCATTATAAAGTCTACGGTTGTTCTTACCATATAAAGGGTCTCCAATAATAGGATGATTGATATAATTCATATGGACTCTAATTTGATGAGTGCGGCCTGTTTCAAGTCTACACTCTACTAAAGTAGAAGATGAATATCTTTTCAAGACTTTGAAATGTGTTATAGCGTCTTTTCCATCTTTTAAATCAACTGCCATTTTTAGGCGATTTTTATCATCTCGACCAATTGGAGCAATTATTGTTCCATCATCTTCTTTAATGACTCCATCAACAAGAGCAATATACGTTCTACCTAAAGTATGATCTTTTAATTGAGATGCTAAAAATTCGTGAGTTTTATCATCTTTAGCAACTACTAATAGTCCACCAGTATCTTTATCAAGTCGATGAACAATTCCTAAACGATATTCACCATTGATAGAAGATAGATTTTTTGAATGAAATTTTAATGCGTTAACTAGAGTGTGATTTGGATTACCTGCACCTGGATGAGTTACAAGTCCTTTTGGCTTATTAACAACTAATAAATAGTTATCTTCATAAACAATATCAAGAGCGATATTTTCAGCTTCAAATGTCTGCTCTTTAGCGACAATATCACCTACTTCAATTACATCGTTCAATTGAATTTTATATGATGATTTTTCCTTTTTTCCATTGACTAAAACTTTACCTTCATTAATAAGTTCTTGAATCTTACTTCTGGAGATGTCATTCATTATTAAAGATAGACTTTTATCAAGTCTATCATTAACAAATTTTTCGTCATTAATCTTTATTTGTTTCATCTTTAGTTTCAACTTTTTCGTTGACAGATTGTTCTTTGGTTTTTTCCATCTCCTTAAGTTCTTTTGGAGAGTATTTATATTCACCAGCTTTTTGCTTTTTAATTATGTCTTTAATTGTCTCAATAACCACTGCAACAACTAAGACAACTGCCCCAATTGTAAGACAACTATCAGCAATATTAAAAGTTGGGAATGGAGTAACAAATTTACCAGTAGAAAAATCCAAATATGGGACATAGAAAGATAAAAAATCGATAACCCCATCATGGCCTACAATTGCTTTCCAATAGAAAGCGCGGTCAATTAAATTACCAATAGCCCCACCAGCCATGAGTGTTAAGCCAATGCGGTATAAAGTATTTAACGATTTGAACTTCTTGATAAAGAAGAACAATAAAACGCCCGACATAATTAAAGATATGGCAAGAAGAATCATTCTTCCCCAGAATTCATCTGGAATGAAGCTAAATGACCAAGCAGCACCTATATTATGACGAAGCGCAAGATAGAAGAATCCTGGAATTACTTGTACACCCGGAGTGTCATCTAAAGTTAAAATGGAATTAAATAACCATTTAGTGCCAAAATCAATGATAATTGATAGAGGAATGACCCAAATGAAAGATAGGAAAATCCATTTCCAAGTTTCTTTTTTAGTAAATTTCTTAAAGAATTCTTTCATTAATGAATCTCCTTAAGTGCTTCAGCACATCTTTTGCAAACATGTGTTTCTTCATCAATTTTTACTAATTCATCAACATAATTCCAACATCTTGGACATTTATGTGTTTCAATCTTTTGAGCTTTAATTTCATCAGCAATCTCAACTTTTGAAACAATGAATAATCTAGCTAATTCTTCAAGATTTTGATCTAAAAGAGTTTCTTTTAAGAATGGATTATCTTTAAGAGTAAGTAAGATTTCTTGAGAAGAACCAACTTCTCCACTAGCACGCAATTCTTCAATTGCTTTATTAACTTCGTTACGAAGAGACAAGAAATCTTTATAAAGTCTTAACATGTCTTTTGAATATTTGTGAGATTCTTTTGGCATATCAAGTAAAGTTGCACTTTTCGCGTTATATGTTGGCATGTTTTCATGAACTTCTTCCATTGTAAATGGAAGGATTGGAGTTAATAGTCTCATTAAAGTATCGCTAACTTCATAGATTACGTTTTGGAATTGTTTTCTTCTTAAACTATCTTTAGCGTTGCAATAAAGAATATCTTTACCAATGTCGAGATATAAACTGGATAAATCAGTAGACATAAATGTCATGATTTTTGAAATTAGAGAAGCAAAATCAAATGATTCATAACATGCTAGACATTCGTTTTTGAGATTCTCTAAAGAAGCAAGAATGAATAAATCAATTGCTTCATATTTTTCAACTTTATCCTTAATTGGATCAAATTTAGATTCTTCACCATTAGATAGGTTTCCTAAAAGGAATTTAAATGTGTTACGAATCTTACGATATTGGTCAGCAACTTGAGCAATAAGGGAATCAGACAATCTAACATCACCTTGATAATCTACAGTTGCAACCCATAAACGGAGGATATCTGCTCCATAAATATTTGCAACTTTAAGCGGATCAATACCATTTCCTTTAGATTTGGACATTTTTTCAGATTTTTCATCTAAAACCCAACCATGGGAAACAACTGTCTTATAAGGCGCTTTATCATAACAAGCAACCGAGACAGTTAAAGATGAATTGAACCATCCACGATATTGGTCACTACCTTCAAGATATAAGTCAGTTGGGAATGAATGATTATTTTGGACCATGACAGCATTGAAACTACTACCAGAGTCAAACCAAACGTCCATAATATCTTTTTCTTTAGTGAACACTCCATTTGGAGAATGGCTTGATTTATATCCTTCTGGAAGGAAATAGTTAGCATCATGAATAAACCATGAATCACTTCCTTCTTTTTTAAAGATTTCGATGATTTTATCGAATATTTCTTTTTCGATTAAAGCCGTACCATCTTCAGCATAAATAATTGGAAGAGGTACACCCCAAATGCGTTGGCGAGAAATACACCAGTCAGCGCGGTCTTTAATCATATTTTCCATGCGGTCTTTACCCCAACTTGGAACCCATTTAACTTTGTTAATTTCACTTAAGAGTTCTTCTTTAATTTTAGAAATTGAACAGAACCATTGTGGAGTAGCGCGGTAAATTAATGGTTTACCAGTTCTCCAGTCATGAGGATAGGCGTGAACAATCTTATCTTTCTTTAAAAGCGAACCATTATTTGTAATGATTTCGATAACTTTTTCATTGGCATCTTCATAGAAGAGTCCTTTAAGTTCATCACCAACTTCTTCGGTTAAAACGCCATGATCATCGATTGGGCAATATACACCTATATTGTATTTTTGACAAACAAGATAGTCATCCATACCAAGTCCTGGAGCGGTATGAACACATCCAGTACCAGAATCATTAGTGACATGTTCACCAACTAAAATTGGAGATTCTCTATCGTAGAATGGATGAAGGCATTTAACTCCTTCAACATCTTTACCTACAAATGATTTAAGTAATTCACATTTTGTGAAATTTAGTTCACCAGTTAATCTTTCTTCAAATTCTTTTAAGAAAACAAGTTTTCCATAATTTGTATCATAAACACCGTATTCATAACGTGGGTTTAAAGAGATAGCTAAATTTGAAGGAAGAGTCCAAGGAGTTGTTGTCCAAATTAACACTCTTGCATCACTTGGAATAACACCTTTACCATCTTTAACTTTAAAGGCTACATAGATTGAATATGATTCGACATCTTTATATTCAATTTCAGCTTCTGCTAAAGCAGATTCACTAGACCAAGACCAATATACTGGTTTAAAACCTTTGTAGATAAGTCCTCTAAGAGCCATTTTAGCAAAGACTTCAATTTGGCTAGCTTCAAAATCACGAGATAAGGTTAAATATGGATTATCAAAATCTCCTAAAACTCCAAGACGAGAAATTTGTTCTTTTTGATGAGCAACTTGTTTTAAGGCATATTCACGGCATTTGTTTCTAAATTCAACTGCTGGAGTAGTTTTACGATTTACACCTTGTTTAATAACTTGGTTTTCAATTGGAAGACCATGTGTATCAAATCCAAACACAAACGGGACATAATATCCTTCCATTGAACGACTTCTAACTACAATATCCTTAAGAATACGGTTTAACATATGTCCACAGTGGATGTCTCCATTTGCGTATGGAGGACCATCATGGAAAGCATATTCTTTATGTCCTTTGTTTTTCTCTAAAAGTTGTTCATATATTTTCTCATCTTTCCACTTTGAAATAAGACGAGGCTCTTTTTGGGCAAGGTTTCCTCTCATTTCAAATTGGGTTTTTGGCATTAATAATGTTTTCTTGAGTTCCATATATACCTCCTAATAACGACAAAATGCGCCCAATAAGGACGCAATATTGCGCGGTACCACCTTAATTCGTATCATTTATGATACGCTCTTAATAACTTTAACGCAGTTTACGGCTAGCCTACTTATCTTTCAGCTAGCATGCTCAGAAGTGATATTTCTAATTAGTTGATGAGCTTTCACCATCCTCATCTCGCTAGTGGGGAATTAGAAACGTGTCTTCGTCTTAGCTATTTATTCAACATGATTTGATTTCAAGAAATCAGATAAGAAATTGTCGGAGAAATTCTCTTCTTGGGAATTCTCTTTTTCTTCTTCATCATCAAGACTAATTTCATTATCATTCATCGATTCACTTAAAATGTCATCACTATGTTGTTCAATTTCAGGTCTAACGAATGTTTTCTTGCCAACGTTAGCACCAAAATCAAATTCTTCTTGGAAGTCACTAGCGATAACACTGACCAAAATTTGATCAGATAATTGATCGTTAATACTTACACCGAATTTGACATCTACAGAATCACCTGCAGCTTCAATAATTCTTTCAACACAGTCTTGTGCTTCAAATAGTGAAACATTTGGACCACAAGTAACTGCACAGATTGCTCTTCTTGCACCATGGATAGGTGTATCAAGAAGAGGTGAATTTAAAGCAGCATTGGCTGCATCAACGGATTTATTAGGACCTTGACCCATACCAAATCCAATAAGAGCAACACCGCTTTCTTTAAGAGTGTTTTTCACATCAGCGAAATCAAGGTTAATGACAGCTGGCATTAAGATTAAATCGGTGACGGTTTTGACGGATTGAGCAAGTACTCTATCGCTTTCAGCGAAGGCATCTTGGATTGAGCTAGTTCCATTAACCATCAATAATTTGTCGTTACTAACAACGATGATTGAATCCACCATTGCGCGTAATTCGTTAAGTCCTTCCACCGAATTAACTATCCTCTTTTTACCTTCAAACTCAAATGGTCTAGTGACGATAGCAATGGTAAGAGCACCTTCTTCTTTCGCTATACGAGCGACTACTGGAGCTGCACCTGTACCTGTACCACCACCCATACCAGCAGCGATAAAGACCATGTTAGCGCCTCTAACAATGTTACGGATATCTTCACTGGAAGCTTCGGCAGCTTCTCTCCCTACGCTTGGCTCACCACCGGAGCCTAGTCCTTGCGTAAGGTCATTTCCAAGCACTAAACGGTTTCTCGCCTTAGAGGTGGAAAGAGCTTGTCTATCGGTATTAGCAACATAAAATTCGACGGATGAAATATCTTCGTCAATCATTCGATTAACTGCGTTATTTCCGGCTCCACCGACACCGATAACAACAATACGGGCACATGCTTCATAATTATCTAAATCGTAATCATTCATGCTAGTCACTCTCCTATTCTTCTCGATTAACTTCTGCTACTTTCGCTTTTTGATCACTTAATGAGCCACGATAATGACTACTAAGTAGTAATGCACCAATACATGCATTGAAGCGAGATGATCTTGCACCGACAACATCGCTTGCAAGATAGTGAGCTTCGTTATCGAAATTTTCACTTATAAATTCCTTCATTCCTTTTAGTTCAGATAGTCCACCAGTAATTACCAAAGGAAGATTTCTAACTTCTTCAGAGTAAGTTTGAACTAATGCATCGAAGCCAGTTTGAAGTTTTAGTTTATAATCACTTAAGAAAGTTTTAATTAGAGCAGTTAAATCTTTGCTGGTAAAGCATGTTGTTTGGCCTGCTTCATCTGGGAGTGATTCACCAATAGATGGATTGAAGGAAGACTTTCTTTCTTCAACACCATATTTGATGACTAATTCTTCAGCGGTTTCTAAAGAAACATTGAAATTTTCACTTATTAGTTCAAATAATGATAGACCACCATAATTTAAATGAGTGGAATTATATGGGTAATTATTGCCAACGATTGTTAATGTAGTAACTCCATGACCCATATCTAATAAGATATAGTTTTTAGGAAGATTTTGTTTACTTCTAGCAAGTTCTGCTAAGGAATAAACATTAACAAAACAACGTTTAATTGCGATATCAACCTTCTCAAAGGCTAGAACATAGCTTTCAAAAATATGTTTTGGAAGTGTATGAATGAAAGCTGAGACCATTAAGGATTGAGATGTTTCATTAATTGGTGGAACACTGAATGTGCGATTTCCATCAAGCAAGAAACGGATTGGAATGATATCAACAGTTAATGAACCAGCAGGAATTGGATCTTTTTGCACTAATGCAATAGCGTTTTGAATATCGAGTTGTTGAATCTTTGAACTTTGAGAAACGACTCCAGTTGATTTTTCACTTTTATAAACTTGGAAGCCGATAGCTGGGAAAAGAAGTGTTACTTCCTTTAAGGTGATGCGAACATGAGCTTCATTATCGCTGATCACTTTGAGGTTCGTTAAGATTTCAACTAATGCTTCAAAATCAACTATTTCTCCATTTTTAATTACACCATCATTTTTTACTTCACGAGTGAAAATAATGGCTGGTTTGTCGTTAACGACATAGCCAATAATTAAACGGATTACGCTATTAGTGATTTCAATTACTGCGTTAGGTCTTTCCATAATTACGACATATATTTTATATATAAGTGATTTCTTAAACAAGTTTTTCTTATTTTAAGAAACTAACACAATATTATTTTGTCGTCTCTATTGTGTTATTTTGAGAAGCAACATATGACACTGTTAATGGAACAGCTATTGAAGTCACAAGGAAAAGAACACCCAAAGAGATTATTATTAATCTACGGATGGTAAAATAGCTTGATTTTCTATGATGTTTTACCAATTTGTCTTTCATTTGCTTCCTTGATTACTTGATTTTTTCAAGTACCCGCATTTTTGCAGATTTGCTTCTTGGGTTATCATTCATTTCTTCTTCACTAGGAAGAATTAATTTACCAATGACTTTGAAGCTTGCTTCATCATCTTTGGATGGAACTTTCCAATCATTAATACGGTTACCAACTACCCTTGAAGCGTTGTTAAAGGTAACTTTTACGATTCGATCCTCGAGTGAATGGAAAGAGATAACAACAATTCTTCCATTCTTATTTAACAAAGTTAAGGCTTGAGTTAGTGCTTCTTTTAAAGCATTTAATTCATCGTTAACTTCAATTCTAATGGCTTGGAAGACTTGTTTAGCGGGATGACCTTTTTTGGATAATTCCTTATTAGGTTTACTCGCTTTGATGATTTCACATAGTTTTGATGTTGTTTTAATTGGTTCAACACTTCTTGCTTTAACAATGTTATGAGCAATTTGTTTTGCAAATCTCTCTTCTCCATAAGCATAGAATATGTGAGACAATTGTTGCTCAGTGTAGGTATTCACTACATCATACGCAGAGAATGTTTGAGATTCATCCATACGCATGTCTAGAGGTGCATCTCCGTGATATGAGAATCCTCTCTCGAGGTTATCAAATTGAGGAGATGAAACGCCTAAGTCGAGCAATATTCCATCAACAGATGTGACACCAATAGTCGCTAATTTCTCTTTGAAATGACGGAAATCAGAATGGATCAAGGTGTAATTCTCACCAATCAAAGCTAATTTTGAATCACTTTCATTAATGGCATCGTTATCCTTATCGAATGAATATAGATGACCTTTCTTAGAAAGACGCTTTAGGATTTCGCTTGAATGACCGGCGCGGCCTAGCGTTAAATCCACATATACGCCATCAGGATTAATTTGAAGCGATTCGATAGCCTCATAAAGTAAAACGGAAATGTGTTTAGAACTTTTCATTTTGCTTTAATAGATTTTCGCTTTTTTCTTCGAAATCTTTCTCGTTTTCATCTAAATAGCGTTCCCAACGTTCTTTCGACCATATTTCAACATGATCAATTAGACCAAGGACCACTACATCTTTTGAAATTGAATATTTGTTCACTAAAGCGGTTGGAAGTTGAATTCGATTAGCTTTATCGATTTCGAGTTCAAACACGCTTGAGAGCGCAATACGTTCAACATCGCGAGAAAGGTGATTAGCGAAGGAAAGTGTAGCAAGAGAATCGACATATTTTTGGAAAGCTTCTTCTGAGTAAATGGAAATACAACCATCATAGCCTTTTAGAATGTAGACCTTATCTTCAAGCTTTTGACGAAGTCTACTTGGAAGGCATAAACGATTCTTGTCATCTAGCACATGAATGTAGCTACCAAAAAACATAATCTTCGTTTCTCCCACTTTCTACCACTTGGTGACTAAATTATATGTGTGTGAACATGAAATGTAAATATCAAAATCAAAAAAGTTTCTAAAGAAAAGAAAACCCCGAATTAATCGAGGTTATCACTTATAAATCTATGATTTATCGTAATTTTCATTTAGTACTAAATTAGTAGATTTTTAGCACCATATAACTAGTTATAAAATTATGCTAATCAAATTCTAATTCGTCAAGTTTTGAAAATCTCGCATCGCCTTTTTCGAGCTTTTCTTTTTGGGCTTCTTCATCAGAAATCACTCTATAATTCTTGCCACTTTTAGGAGCTTCTTCCCCTTCAATGATTGGCTTTAAAGGCACGCTCGCGGACAATAAATTAAATATAAATTCATCAAGTTCGATGAAGTTTCCGCGATACAAAATTAATTCTTCGTCTTCTTCAAATTCATTAAGCACAGAGACAAAATTCAATTCATCTTCACCACTTAACGTTGCATCAAATTCTTTTAGAGAATATGAGGAAATAAGAGTAACATCAGCTTTAATATTTAAAGCTACATTAATGAAATCATCATATCTTGTAACTTTAGCGTTCACTAAAGTTTTCTTAATAGATTTAAGAGGAAAAGTTGGAACAAATTTCTCAGGATCAAAACTCACTTCTTCCTTTATGGAAGTAGGTTTTGAATATGATAATTTAGAAACATCAATTTTCATTATTTACGAAGAGTAATTCCGAATTTGGTTTCAAGAGCTTTGATGATTTGTTCATCAAGTGCTTGTGTTTCATTTGCGGTTAATGTTTTCTCAAGCGATGAATAAGTTACACTTAATGCTAAGGAATAATATCCTTCAGCGATATGTTCACCACGATAAACATCAAATACTTCAACATTGCGAATTAATTCACGATTTACTTTGTGAATCTCTTTAATGATGTCTTCAGATGTAACATTATCTTTTACTACTAAAGCTAAGTCATGAGAGACAGAAGGATATTTAGAAATCGATTCAATCTTTTTAGCACTTGTTTTTACGTTAAATAGAGCATCTAAATCCATTTCTAAAACAGCAAGATGATTATCTTTGATATCATGTGCTTTTAAAGTTAAAGGATGAAGTTCACCAAATACAGCAATACGCTTACCATCTACTCTAAGTTCAGCACTTCTTCCTGGGTGGAATTCAACTTCATTACTTCTTACAATTTGAGCGCGTTTTCCATCGATGTTGAAGAGTTCTAATAAACCTTCAACAATACCTTTAATATGGTAAAAACCATATTCTTTGTTCTCTAAAGCACCTCTTCTAAGATCTTTACCATAGAGAAGTACTGCTAAATGAATATGACGATTTGGAACGCTATATAAATCACTTACTTCGAAGGTCGCAACATTGTTATTACCATGGTTGATATTGTGATTTAACACATTCATTAAGCTTGCTAAAAGATTGGTGCGAACATATTGATGTTCATCAGTTAATGGGTTGATGACTTTATATGGTTCTTCTTTGTTGAGAATTCTGAATTCATCTACTTCTTTTTCTTTAATTAAAGAATAAGTAAGTTGTTCATCAAGTCCTTTACCACGAAGATATGCTCTAACCATTCTTTTCTTAGCGAGTTTTTCTTCAAGTGTACCAACACTTAACTGCATACGTGGGAGTTCACTTTGAACATGTTCAAATCCCATGATTCGAATTACTTCTTCGCTTAAGTCTGCATCACTTGTGATATCGATTCTATGGTCTGGCACCACTACTTCAAATTCATTATCATTCTTAAATGATACTTTTAGATATGCTCTTTCTAAGGAAGAAGCTATTTCTTCTTTGGTGAATTTAGTACCAAGTCGAGCGTTAATTTTATTAACAGATGAAACAAAATGACGAGGTTCATATTTATGATTTAAATATGTTATTACTTCACTATTCTCTTTAGCATCACAAAGCTCCTTTAATAAGGAAAGAGTTAACGCCATAACATCATTATATTGATTTGGATTAATTCCTTTAACAAAACGTTGAGATGAATCACTTGTAAGAGCAAGTCTAATTGAAGTTCTTCTTATTGAAGCAAAATCAAAATTTGCAGCTTCTACAACAACATTTTTAGTGTTTTCATCAACTGCACATTCAAGCGAACCCATGACGCCACCAAGACACATAACTTTGTTATTACTGGTGATACAAATATCACCTTTCTTTAAAGCATATGTCTTTTCATCTAAGGCAACAAAGTCGCCTTCAAGATCATCTTTAACAACCAATTCTTGCTTGGCAAGTTTATCCATATCATACATATGGAGAGGTTGACCACTTAAAAGCATAACATAGTTACCAATATCAACGATGTTATTGATTGAACGGATACCTGAACTACGTAAAGCTTCTTTAATGTAATCAGGTGATTCTTTAACTTTAATTCCCTTAACTTCCATAGCGGAGAATTGTGGGCATTTTTCAGTTAATGAATCAACTTTAAATGAAGATTTATATCCTTTTACAGGTTCTTCTTTTGGAAGTTTCACTTCCAAGTTGAATAATGTTCCTATTTCTTTAGCGACATTATAAACACTATAAAGGTCACTTCTATTAGCGAGTAATTTTAAATCAAGAATGACATCATTTAGTCCCAAAAGTTCTAAAACATTTTCATCCCCTACATTACCAACTTTAAGTTCTTCGATGCCTTTAGTTTGTTCTTCACTTAAATATTTAGCATCAACACCAAGTTCAACTAATGAACAGAGCATTCCTTCTGAAACATGTCCTCTAATTTGACCTTTTTTAATAGTGCCACCAGGGAGAGTTGCTCCATCAGTTGCAACAATAACTTTAAGTCCTTTACGGACATTAGGTGCACCACAAACAATGTGAAGAATTCCATATTTAGCACCGGCGTTAACTGTTGTTAAATGGAGGTGATTGCTATCTGGCATGTTTTCACATGTTAATACTTCGCCAACAACAAGATTTGTTCCGCTGGCAAGATGAGAAATTTCTTCTACTTCGACACCAGCAAAGGTAAGTCTATGAGCGATTTCTTCTGCAGTTAAAGCAGAAATATCAACGTATTTTTTTACTAAATTTAATGATACTTTCATTGTCCTTACCTCCTATTTACGTTTGAATTGTTCGATAAATCGAACATCACCTTGATATATTTTACGAATGTCATCAATTCCATAACGAAGCATAGCGACACGTTCAATTCCTACTCCAAAGGCAAAACCACTATATTTTTCTGGATCATATCCTGACATTTTTAAGACATTTGGATGAACCATACCAGCACCTAATATTTCAATATATCCAGTGCCTTTACAAGTTGGGCAACCTTTTCCATGACATTCCATACATGAAATATCAACTTCTACTGATGGTTCAGTAAATGGGAAATAGGAGCCACGAAATCTAACTTCACGTTTTTCACCAAACATTTTTCTCAAGAAAAGTTCTAATGTAGCTTTGAGATTACCAAAATTAACCCCTTCTCCAATGACTAGTCCTTCTACTTGGCCAAATTGATGTGAGTGAGTGACATCATCATCATCTCTTCTAAAGCATTTACCTGGGCAAATAATACGAAGAGGTTCGCCTTTCTTCTCATCCATAGCGTGAGCTTGGGCAGGTGATGTATGTGTTCTAAGTAAAGTAGATTCATTTATATAAAATGAATCTTGCATTTCTCTAGCAGGGTGGTTATGAGGTATGTTCATTCTTTCAAAGTTAAAATAATCGGTTTCAACATCTGGTCCTTCTTTTACTTCGTAACCCATAGAGACGAAGATATCAACGATTTCATCTTGAATTAAATAAAATGGGTTAATTCCACCTTCTTTGTAGTTAACACTTGGAAGAGTGATATCAATGCTTTCTTTTTTAAGTTTTGCATCGATCTCTTCTTTTGAAAGTGCTTCAAGTTTTTCTTGATATGACTCATTGATTTCATTCCTAGTTTGGTTAACAAGTTGACCAAATTTAGCTTTTTCTTCACCGATAAGGTCTTTGATATGAACCATAAGACCACTTAAAGGTGATTTCTTTGATAAATGTTTTTCTTGGAATGTTTTTAATTCATTCATGTTATGAACTTCTTTTAATTCTTTAAGAATTGTTTGTTTAAGTTCATCAACTTTTTTAAATATTTCCATACATACCTCCTAGATATATAAAAGGATGACAAGGAACGAGTATTAATCGTGGTGCCATCCTAATTCGTTTCGTTTAATATTTGAGACGCTCTAAGTCTTAACGCGACTAACGATCCTCATTACAAGGAATGCTCCAAGGTGAATTCGCTTCGTCAATTAGTTTGTGGGTTCCACTATTCCACATTCCCTATCTAATTGCGTTAGAAGTTACTATTTCTTATCAACGCGAGATTTATTATAACACTTCTTTTATTTATTAAAAGAGTGATTTAATTAGGTGCTGAGATAGTTACAATTATATCATAAATACCATCTTCAACTGGATATATGAATATAGTGACTCTAGTATTACCTTTGTTTTGATAGTTTTTGCAAGAATAAAGAAAAGTTAATTCATCTTCATATAAATATTCATATTCATCGTTCCATACATAGTCGATTGGATAAACATCGGTTTGTTCAAGATATATATCATCAAGACTTTGTAGATAATCAAGTGTAGCATTTACATGGGTATATAGAAACATACTTACAGAGTAAGGTTCACTATCATCAACAGTGTGTATATCATATTGGTTCTTAAGAACCACCATCATCTCAATCAAAGACATTGACTCAATCTTCTCTGCATAGTCTTTGAATACAAAGAAAGCAATTGAAGTTAACTGACTATATTGAGGATAAAGGTTTAAATCTTTATAAACTTGAGCGCAATATAAACCTGTTCTATCAATATATTCCGTATATTCAGTAGATTTTTGAGTTACTCCAGTAATGTTACTGACATTTGTGAAATTGGCAGCTAATAACAATTCATCGATCTCAAGAAAATGATAACCACTGAAGTGAACTTGATATATTTCTAATTCACTAGAATTTGTATAGACACCACAGCCAACAACTTGGTAAGTCAATTCTTCACTAAAGGAAGGAGCAATAAAACTATTGTATCCTCGTTGATGAAAATATTCAGTTAAAGATTCTTCAATATTTAAAGAAGAAGGTACTGGTTGAATATGAATCATACATTGATCAAAAATATGAGGATCATTATCTTGAGTTGCTCTTAATATAACATCGCCAGCATTCAATCCAACGATTTCCAAGGGTCCAGAATTGAAAGATACAATACCCGATTCATATAATTCCCAACGGATATTTGCTTCCCTTGGAAGATATGAATCAACTTCGAGATAATGTGTTTCACCAACTTTAAGATAAATATCATCTTTCTTAATATCAATAAAATAGGTTTGGTGTTGAGGTGAACCACCTCCACCAATAAGTGCACTTAAATCACATCCTCCTAAAAGAGATGCACACAAAGGTAAAAGTAATAAGAACTTATTCTTTTTCATGTACTAAGCACCTAAAGGAGCATCTCCAACAACAATATATAAATAGAAATGAGTATCAGTGTCAGTTACTCTGGCAACATTAAATGTGAATCCTAATCCTGCGTAGCCAAAGGAATCAATATAGGAAACATTACTATACATTTCATAGCCAGCATTAATAAAAAGTGCATCCATTTCCTCATATGAAATACCATCAAATTCAAAGTAATAGCAATCCACACCAAAATCTTCTAAAGTGGTTGTACCATTGGCGAATAAATAAGTAACATAATTATTCAATACTTCCCAATCTAAAACATTTTCGACACCCTGAGATTGGATATATTCAGTAATAATGCTCGAGATTGTACTATTTGGTATATCACTAACCGCATAAACAAATAAGTAACAATAATTATCGTCTTGTCTATACACAGATATTCCAATTTGTTGAGTCTGATCATAGGCTTCAAGGTAATGTTCCTCATTAACAACTACGTTGTAATTTGAGGCAGTAATTTTATTATAAAAATCTGTTAAAGTAACGTTTCTTTCAATTAAAATTAGAAACGAAGGGAATCCAAGATATTGACCATTTTGGTCATCACCATAACTATTTACATTAAAATAATAATCGTTAAAATCTGGAATTATTACATCTTCAATTTCTTTAGAATCTAAATACATACTAATTAAGTCGTTTATATCAGTTTTGACTAATCCACCATTAACAACTAAAGTGAAACTATCTACTTTGCCCATAAAAGTAACAGCTATCGAATAATTAGTAAGTGTTAGAACATACTCATCTCCTACATATAAAGTTCCATCAATGTAAATATCAACTTGATTACTTACATTTCTTACTGAACCGTCACTATAATAGGCTAGAACATATAGACTTGCCGAAGAGAATAAGTCTCCATAATAAATCATGGTCTTATAGTTAGCGGATATATAATTCAATGTTGCTGATGGATCCACTTCTTTTTCATGTACGTAGATTGAACATTCAGCGTTATATCCCTCATACACCCAAGTTAGTGTATGTTCACCAGATGAGAATATATGACTATTAAGGGATACAGGGCATCCGTTGTCATAAATCATTGCCATTGTAATATACGGGAAATCTTCCTTTGAACCATCAACATAATATATTGCGGCATAAGTATATTGAGACATGAATGTATCGCCTTCATAGATTTCTAGTGGATATTGATATGAAAAATCTAGGTAAGATATTCTATCTGCTAGAGGTACAACTGGAGGTAAAACATTAATTGTTATGGTAGAGTAGAGATCTAGGTAGTTTCTTGAATGTATAGTGTATTTACATGTTGTTTCTCCTAAGGCTTCAAGAGTTACATAACCATCACCAACACTTACTGTTCTTATTACATTTGGAGTGTCACATGTCCCATAGAATCCAGAATAAAATGATGAAGCATCAGGACCATAATAGAAATCCAATGTGAAAGTATCACCAACATAAACATCGAGCTTATTTTTTGCAAAATCTAAGTATATATAAGGCTTAATAGTTACTTTGCATGTATCATAAACATTATCTGGGTCGTTTCTGTAATATGCAGTAACATAGACAGTGCCTTCATTTCTTGCATAAAAATAAACTTCATTATAGGAATGGTAGAAATCAATTTCATCGCCTCCGTCATAGTACCAATCTATTTGGTCAAATTGAACGTTTGTTGTGTATGAAAAAGAATAATACTCTCCAACAGTAACAGTGACATCATCTTCTTCTAGTTTAATATAATATTCACTATGACCTGGTTGTGCTTCTGGTCTTTGGCTATTTCCGCCAATGAGGAAACTTAAATCACATCCCGCAAGTAAAAATGACAAAAATGGTAAAAGTAATAATAGTCCGGTTTTTTTCATAATAAAAACTCCTTATACATATTATAAATAAGTATAAAGAGTTAGCAAATAATTTTTGTTACTTAAGTTCATACATTGCTATTGCTCCAGCAATTGCAACATTAAGAGATTCGATGTTTTCAATATCTATTCTTACTTTATAGTCTGCAAAAGATAATATTTGATCTTTTACTCCGTGAGCTTCATTTCCTAAAACTATTACTATTTTATCAAGTTGAGGGACATCTTTTAAAGAAACGGAATCTCTAAGATAGGTAACAACTACTTTATAGCCTAGATTTTTAAGTCTTGGGAGATAATAATTATCATCTTCAACAATATTAAGTTTGAATATAGCGCCTTGGGAAGCTTGGACTACTTTTGGATTATAGATGTAGCAAGAATTCTTTGAGACTACTATATCGTTATATCCAAACGCTAATGCAGTTCTAAAGATTGTGCCCATATTTCCTGGGTCACTAATATCATCTAAATATAAAACTTTATTATTTAATTCAGGGGATTTCTTAGGGGTTTTTACTAAAGTAAGAACTCCTTGAGAAGTATTAAGAAGAGATATTTTTTCCATTATTTCTTCATTTATTAAATACTGAGGAATTAAAGGATCAATATTAAGTTTTTTTGTAGTAAAAACCGAGACAACTAAATTAGCTTCAATAGCCATTTCTAAAAGATGATAACCTTCTGCGATAAATACACCTTTTGCTTTAGATTCACTAGGTTTTTGAAGTTTAATAACATCTTTTATTTTAGTGTTACTTTTCGAATCAATTTTGAAGATCATTTATATATCCCTTTATTAAGTTTTCTTTTAAGTGTCCAATAATTTGGACAATACTTATACACTTCATTATAAAACGATTTTGAATGATTAAAAACCTTATCATGAGCAAGTTCATGAATTATTACCGAATCTATTATTTCATAAGAAAAATGAACTAATGATAATTGAAAGGATAAAGACATAGTTTGTCTTGAATTTGAACCATGTCTAGATGACATTTTTCTTACCCTAATTCTATAATTGTTTTTAACATCCATTTCTGATTTTAATATAGGAACTCGATTATTTAGATAATCAAGTAATATATCTTTAAGATATTTATCTATCTTTTTTTCTTCATTTAAAGAATCATCTAATATAAGTTTTTCACCAAAGATATATATGTATTTTTCATCTATTGAATATGGTTTTTCTTTAACTACTTTTTTCTTTAATAATGTTGGAGCAAATTTATCTAAAAGATTAACTAGGGATTTAAGAGGCATCAAATAATGGGTGCTTATATATATTTTCCCATCCTTATAACGAAAATAAGAATTTTTAATTCTTTTATACGTAACAACGACATCATATGTCCTTTCGTTATAGATATATTTGAACTCTTTTACCATTAGCAATGATTATATCAAAGCGAATTATATATTGTATTTATCAATTGTTATTTTTTCCCACACTTTAAGAATTTTTCACACTTTTTCCGAAAAATTTTCCTATATAAGTAACGAGGGGATAGTTATCTCTTCCGTCAAAGCAAAGACGTATAAAACTCAGGGTAGAATCTCCTTTCACTTATATATTCAGGGATTTCTCTGAATCCTTATAAAGAAAGGAGGTGAGAATCTATGGACAATAGACCTGGACTCAAAGAGGTCCTTGTCATGTTCATAACTATTCTAATTCTTGTTCTACTAATTAAATTAGTTTAGAAAAAGAAAATTAGATAACCGAAATCAAGTAAAATTTGTTCGCACGACAAAAACAACTACTAAAATATATAAATATTTAAAAATCGTATATAATTTAAATAGTTTCGAAACAAGTC
>CALELS010000016.1 GCA_937902735.1 uncultured Caryophanales bacterium | reverse complement strand
ATGCATTTCCTTTTTCATAATGTCGAACCATTGCGTATGAACATCCTGTTGCATTTGCAACACCTAACAATGATTTGCCTCGTTCTACTCTAATAGCCTTAATTAACAAACCCAAATGTTTTCTATCTATTTCTTTATAAACGGTTTTGCTATGTGAAAAGAATGCTTTAATCCATTTTTCATATGCTCTGTTTAGTGTTTGGTGATATTCATAATCTAATGGTTTTTCTTTTCGTCTCATTTTCATAGTTTTGAGAGCATCTTTTTCTTCCAAAGATAAAGAATCATAATATTCTTCATAAATAGTTAGGATTCTTTTTGCTAAAGCATATTGTTCGGGAACGACGTTCGTATAATTATATTTATCTTCGTATGAATTAACATCTGTTCGTATACGAAAAAGATCGTGCTTAATAAAATTTCTAAAGCCAATATTGCTCTTCATGATTGTGTATGTGTATTCAAGTCGCATATTTTTTTCCTCCTTTATCCATCGTTTTAATAAAGAAAAAGAAAAAGCAAGTAAATTTAAATACATTGTATTTATTTTAGTTCGCATACCAGAGCGTAGCACGGTTATGCAAGTTTGGGTATGCAAGCATTTTTGACCAAAATTATATGTTTTTTTGTTTGTTTTTGAAAATTATCGCAAAAATCGAAAATTTCAAAAAGTTTCGATGAATTCTATATTTTTAAAGAAAACAACCCCCGAAGGGATTGTCAACTTTCTCGTATGGGGCGAGTAACCCGATTCGAACGGGCGAATGGTCGGTTCACAGCCGACAGTGTTAGGCCTCTTCACCATACTCGCCAGATTGCGAAAAATATAATAACTATTCTCTTTACTTTTGTAAAGCAATTTTAGCAAGTTTGAGAATAGGTAGTTCTCTTTGCTTAACTAGTTTACCTACTAGTACATTTTGCATGTTCTCATATAAAGAGATTGCTTCATCAATATCTACCCAGATAATACCTTTAACTCTTTGAACTTCATCTGGTTCTTGATGAATATATGTCTTTTTAGTAGTTCTCGCTAAGAAATAATGGTTATGATTCTCTCGATTGATGAGATTGTAGTAGTCTTTTACATCTCCTAAATGAGAGATGATTTCGCATTCATATCCTACTTCTTCACTGCATTCTCGAGATAATGCTTCTTCGAATGTTTCATCATCTTTCATTCCACCACCAGGGGTTTCATAATAATCACGATGACCAAACATATCATCATCATAGATGTATTCTAAACAGACTTTATTTTCTTCATTTATTAGGATAGCTCTAGCTATTTCTCGAGTGTGATTCACTCCTTTATCAGGCCATTCTTGATCTTTTAGATGATAAGAATATTTGTCGGTTAATTCTCCTAAGATAACTTTTTTCATTTCTTCTACATTTCTTGCAATATATGTAGCATTTAAAAACATCTTTGGAGAATATGCTCCATAACCAAAGGTTACGAGAAGTGAATCAATATTAGCGTTTTTAGCAGTTAATAGATCAACATCACTATCACCAACATAAAGACAGGTAGATTTATCTAAATTATATTTCTTAACAATTTCATTGATTCCCATTGGGGAAGGTTTTCTTTCTCTATTATCTACTTGACCTATTATTTCTTTAAATAAACCTGTGCCATATGTTTTTTCAATTATTTCAAAAGCAAGGTATTCAGGTTTATTAGTGACTACAAATAGATTGATACCTTTCTTCTTAAGTTCTTTGATAATTTCAAGTTCACCATCATATGGCTTAGTAGTTTTACCTTGTTCTTGTTGATAGTACTTAAAGGATAGTTCACTAAATATTTTCTTTTGTGAATCATTTAGATTAAGTTTTTTTGATGCTCTTTCAATAGCAACATGAAAACCACTTCCAATGAATGGTTTAGCGTCTTTTAAAGAATATCTAACATCAATACCCATTTTTTGCATGGTTAAATTGAAAGCATTTTTAATATCTTCGAGTGATTTTAAAAGCGTTCCATCTAGATCAAAGAAGACGTTTTTATATTTCATTTTAAAATCTCTTCTATTTTCTTAATTAATGGATTTATTACCGGCACAGGTCCATTATTTTCACTGTTATCAAGGAGTATATCTGCCATTGGTTTAGTTGGATCTATGTAAAGCTTTTGGTTAGGAATTACGATGTGATTGAATTGGTAAATGATATATTCTGGTGAACGACCACGTTCTTTTTGGTCACGGTCAAAACGACGATTAAAACGAACGTGTTCATCAGCATCAATAAATACTTTTAAATCGGCTTGTTTTAAAAGTTCTGGATATTGGAAAGTCATGATACCTTCCACAATAATTGCATCTGTTGGATACACTACTTCGGTTTTTTCAAGTCTTTTATGTGTAGAAAATTCATACACTGGACGGTTAATTGGTTTATTCTTCTTTAAGAATGAGACGTGTTCTGCAAGTAATTTTCCATCATAAGCATCAGGGCAATCATAATTAACATTTTTTATTTCTTCGTGGCTTAAATAGGAATAATCCACGCAATAATTATCAAAACCAATTACTGTTACTTTATCTTTAAAAAGATATTTTAAGTAATTAGCAAGATATGTTTTCCCTGCACATGATGGTCCACAAATAGCAATAACGTAAGGCATATTTATCTCCTAATAGACATAGAAATAGATTGAGAAGAACATTGAAACTATACCAAGAAGACAAAGGAAATGAAATACAGTGTGCCACCATATTGATTTCTTCTTACCTATAGCGTACATGATACTTCCAACAACATAGAACAATCCTCCTAAAGCAAGAAGGATGAATCCCATTAAATCTAATGATTGGAATATTCCTGTAGGATTAATTAAAACAATTAGTCCTCCAGCAAGATAAAGAATAAAGGCTGGGATACGGAAATATTTCATATTAGCACTGGATAAGGATGCTCCAGTGATAATTAAGGTATAGCAAATTCCTATAATGAGATAACCACTCCAAGTAGTGCCTGGAATATTCCATAAAAGAGCGCCACTTCTTATCATTGATATTAAACAATATGGAGCGTATGTTCCTGCAACCAAAAGATAAATCATTGCATGATCAAGAACTCTAAGAACTCTTTTTGCCCTATTTTTAGCAAGTGAGTGATATACACAGGAAATTGTCATACATGCAATAACGGTAAATGGATAATATATTGCGTTAATTAATTTCATCACAAAATATGGATCGGATGGATTTGTGCACGTTTTAATGAGAAGTAAAACCATAAAAGCGACACCAAAAAGAGCGCCTATTCCATGACTAATTGCATTCCAAAGTTCTTGCGCCAATGTATATGGGGCAAGACCCAATTCTTCTGGAGATAATCTTCTTTTTAGAGTTTTATTTTTCTTTTTAAGTTTGAATGCTTTTTTAACTCTACTATGTGTTCTTTTATGTTTTTTTCGAAGTGATTTATTGAAAAGGTAATGTTCAATGAATTTAGCAACTCCATCAGCATTGTTTGAATCACAAACATATGGAGCAACTTCTAAGACATTATCTTGAGAATTTTTCATAGCAACTCCCACACCGGATTTAAGAATCATATCTAAATCACCAGTGTCATCGCCAAAACACATACATTCTTCTGGTTTACCTTTAACTATTTTGAGGAAACGGAGAATACCATTCCATTTATTAGCGTCTTTAACAGATAATCTATGCCAACCACGATTTAGGTAATTTTGATATTCAAGATTATATTTTTTGGCAATTTTTAAGATTGCATCATGATCTTGAGATAAACAAAGAATCTTATATGCTTCTTCATTTAAAGGTGTTTTGAAATCAAAATATTTGGCATTTTGTCCTTTATATTCTTTATCTGAAGCATAGAAACTAGTTTTTGTTTGAACAGATATTTTTGGACAGATTTTTACTAATTCTTTTGTGATTAAATCGACTTTATTAGCTTCGATTGTATCTGAAAATAGTTCAACGAAATCACGATTAACAATTTGGGCTCCACCACTATAGATACCATAATCAATATTTAAATCTATTGCGTATTCAATAGAGTTTTGGATACTTCTTGAAGTATTAAAAACGATTTGATAGCCAAGTTTACGGGCTTTCTTAAATACTTTTCTAGTATGTTTTGTAATTGTTTTTTTGCTAGTTAAAAGAGTATCGTCTAAATCGACAATGATATATTTGATTTTTTCAAATTTATTCATGTTTACTCCTTTAGCCACATTTTACTTGGTCAAATGCGGCATATTATTTTAATTAAATAATTTGAAAAATACAATTTATTAGTGATAAAGTATATGGGTTAAGAAAGGAATTATTAAAATGCCATTAGTTAATTCAAAAGAATTATTTGAAAAAGCTTATAAAGAGGGTTATGCCATTGGCGCTTTCAATGTTAATAATATGGAAGTTGTTCAAGCCATTACCGAAGCTGCAAATGAATTAAATTCTCCAGTTATCCTTCAAGTTTCTGCTGGAGCAAGAAAATACGCAAAACCTGTTTATCTTAAAAAACTTGTTGAAGCTGCTGTTCTTGATACTGATATTCCAGTTGTTCTACACCTTGACCATGGTGCAGATTTTGAAACTTGTAAAGATTGTATCGATAGCGGATTTACATCTGTTATGATTGATGCCTCAAGCAAACCATATGAAGAAAATATTGCAATTACTCGTAAAGTAGTTGAATATGCTCACGCTCATAAGCCATACGTTACTGTTGAAGCTGAACTTGGAACACTTGCAGGTGTTGAAGATGATGTCAAAGTTGAATTTGGTAAATCATCCTACACTAACCCAGATCAAGTCGAAGACTTCGTTAATAGAACTGGCGTTGATAGTTTAGCTATCGCAATTGGTACAAGCCATGGTGCATACAAATTTAAACCAGAACAATGCACAAGAAATGAAAAAGGCGTCTTAGTACCTCCACCATTAAGATTTGATATCTTAGAAGAAGTTAGCAAGCGTCTCCCAGGATTCCCAATTGTTCTTCATGGTGCTAGTAGCGTTACTCAAGAATATGTTGAAATCATTAACCAATATGGTGGTAAGATGCCAGATGCCATTGGTATTCCAGAAGATCAATTAAGAAAAGCTGCTAAACTTGCTGTTTGCAAGATTAACATCGATAGCGATCTTCGTTTAGCTGTTACCGCTGGTATTCGTAAACATATGGTTGAACACCCAGATCACTTCGATCCACGTCAATATATGACTGATGCTAGAAACAATTGTCGTGAACTTGTTAAACACAAAATTGTCGAAGTTCTTGGTAGTGAAAACAAGAAATAATTTATCGATAGATGAAAGGAGAGTTATACTCTCCTTTTTCTTATATTTTATATGTTCGATTTTCTTTAATTTGAATATCTCTATATTTACCTGATTTTGAATATCCAATTGCAAGATGCCCTATTCCTTCATATTCATCTAGATTTAGTGGGATATCTTTTAATATTTCTTTTATTTCTGGTCTTTCGAGTTCTTCTTTAGCGCGATGTATCCATATTGAATCAATTCCTAAATGAGTTGCCTCAATCATCATGTTTTCCATTGTGAGTGCTCCATCGTATTGAGCAAATTGAGATTTCTTTGCTATTACAAGAAGAATTATTGGCGCTCCATAAAAAGGATCAAATTCACCTCGAACAAAGATTGATTGATTTAATCTCATCAATTCATCACGAACTTTTTTATCTTTAATTTGGATGATAATTGAATCTTGTAAATTCTTTGCAGAAGGTGCTCTTAAACCTGCTTCAATTATCTTATTTACTTCTTCTTCGCTAGGATAAAGATTTTCATCAAAATCCCTACAAGAACGCCTGTGTTTTATTTCTTTTAGCATATTATTTTCTCCTTATTTTTATTGCAAGAGCTCCATATTTTTCTCTTTGTTCAATTGAATAATATTTAGCCATATCATCAGGTGAAGCAACTTCATCTTTTTCATATCCTAAATCTGCTTTATCATAGTGAGCATACAATTCATCAAAAGATTTAAATGGAGTTAGTTCAAGAACATCAACAAGCAATGTTTCATTAGTTAAGCGGTTGATAAATTCAATTTGATCTCCAACTTTAATATTCCTACGTCTTTCATCATTTAGACGCATCTCAATAGTTTTAAGGCCACTTTTAATTTTCTCAAATGGTTCTGGATGTAAATTCAATACGTGTTTCATTTTTTTATAATATCAAATGTAATAAATAGATAAAAGAAAAGCCTCTATAAAAAGAGGCAAATCAATTGACCAGTAATTAAGCTTTAACTTCTTTCCACATTTGATCGACTTTATCAATATCTTTACCAAAGTCTTTCATCATGCAGCAACGTTTAAGCATTTCTTCTGTTGGATATTGGGCATCAAATTGACGTCCTTTATCTTTGTTAGGAATATCTAAGACAACATTATCTCCAAAGAAGAATGATAAATCTACTTGGTAAGTATCTGTTTCACCTTCTTCAGCAGCATATGTTTCTTCAACATATTCAAGGATTTCATCTCCAACAATTGGGGAAGTATATCCAACTTCTTCCATGCATTCGACGGCAACAGATGGTTTTGAAATGAAGTTAACAAATTCTTCTGCGAGTTCTTTTTGAGCACCTTTTGGCATACACCAACCATCGAACCAAACATTACTTCCTTCTTTTGGAAGAGCGTAATTTAGATATTTTCCACCTTCTTCAGCTTCGTCCATGGAATAGACACTATCACCACTCCAAGCTAAGTTAGCTTCATATTCACCAGTAACAATACCGTTTTTACCTTCATCAACTTCGAAAGCGTAGACTGTTGATTTCTTAGCTTCGATTAAGGCTGCTTTTACCAAAGCAAGTGTAGCATCATCGTGACGATTGAAAATATCACTTAACTCTTTATTATATGTTGGAGAATTTACATCTAATGCAGCGATTTCATCTTTGTAGACATGGAAGATAGCAGCAACATATGTGTCACGGATGGAATCTTTGAGAGTCAATTTCTTAGCGAAACGAGCATCTTTTGACCATAAACATTCCCATGTGGTAATTTCTTCTTCATTAAAGTATTCAGGATTATATGTAAATCCCATTGTGCCCCAGAAATATGGGACTGCGTATTTTAAGAAGGATGAACCATCATCAAGTTTTTCTTTAGCAAATCTATCACGAATATATGGTGAACCATATAAGTCCCAGTTTGATAAAGATTCAGCGTATGTATCAGCTTCTTCATTATATGAGAAAGGTTCAAGTAAACCAGCATTTGCCATCTTTTGAATCATATAATCAGATGGACAAATTAAGTCAGCTTTAATTCTACCTAAAGTAAGTTTTTGATACATTTCTTCATTGGTGGAGAAACGAACATAATTAACTTTGATAGTTTTACCAGTCTTTTCTTCATAATATTTTTCAAATTGTCTAACTGTTCCATCAGCAACAATGTTTCCATCATCGTCTGTACCAGCGTAAATATAGTCTTCCCAGTTATAAACGGTTAGATATTCATCGTAGTTCTCACTACAACCACCTAAAAAAGCGATTGATGATACAAGAAGAAGAGGGAATGATGATAATGCGAATTTTTTCATTTATTTAATCTCCTTTTTATTAATAGATTTTGCATCTTTAATTCCTTTAATATTCATGACAATCATGACGATAAGAATAACAACAAACAATAATGTTGTAAATGCCCTTAGAATTGTTGGGGGGTTACCTCTAGCTAAAGTTGAATCAACAAATGTTGAAAGTGTATTAAACTCACCATCATCTGGTTTAGTAAATGCGGTGATTAAATAATCATCTAAAGAAAGGGTAATTGAAAGCATAAATCCAGTTAAAATACCTGGAATGACATCAGGGACCACAACTTTCCATAATGCTGTTGGTTGATTAGCACCTAAATCTAAAGCAGCTTCATATACAGATGGATCCATTTGTTCTAACTTAGGTTGAACTGATAAGACAACATATGGAAGAGATAAAACAACATGTCCTAAAACAACAGTAAATAATGATGTCGGAAGATTAAATAATCTAGTAAATAAAATAAATAAAACACATAAAGAAATAGCAGTAACAATCTCGGCATTAACAACTGGGATTTGATTAATAAATCCATATGTTGATTTAAGCCATTTCTTTCTTGTGTAATGAATTCCAATAGCCCCTAAAGTACCTAAAACAGTTGAGATTAATGCGGATAAACCCGCCACAAGTAAGGTGTTTTTGATTGCAGACCATAGAATCCTAGCGTTCTCATTGTTTGCTTTAAATAGGTTAATGTAGTTATCAATTGAGAAATCATTCCATTGACCAAGAATATCAGCTTTTGTAAATGAAAATACTGCAATATAAATAAGTGGAGAATACATCAAAAGAAGCATGAAATAGATAAATACATTTGCAGCTACTTTGCCAACTATAGAAAGGACTTTTTTGGCTTTGAGTTTTCTATTAACTTCTTCAACAGTTAAATTAGTCATTAGAAAATTCCTCCTTTCTGTTTATTCTTTTTACCTGATAAAGCTTCTATTACTACAAACAATGAAATCATTATTAACATTAATAAAGAAAGTACTGAACCAAGGTTATAGTGAGTATAGTCAAACTGGGTTTTAATCAAGTTACCAATGATTAATTTGGTATTGCCAGACATGTAATTAACGATGACATAAGAAGACATCGTAGGCATAAATGTCATTGTGGATGCTGAAATAATACCCGGTAAAGTCATCGGAATTATATTCTTGAAGAATACTTGCACAGGATTAGCACCTAAATCACTTGCGGCTTCAAGTTGATTCTTGTCCATTTTTAACATTTGGTTATATAAAGGTAAGATAGCAAATGGAAGGTAATCATAAACCATACCAAGCACTATTGCGACGTATGGAGCGTTCGCAGATAAACTTATTCCAAAAATTGTATTAGACATGTTGTTAATTAAGGCTTTTAAAGCAAGTGTTCTAATAACAAAGTTGATCCACATTGGAAGCAAAAAAGCATACACAAGTATCTTATTTTTATTAAATTTAGAATTTGAAAGAATCATTGCAATTGGATATGCAATTAGTAAACAGAAGGCAGTTGTTAAAGCAGAAATAAGTAAAGTAGAACCTATAACTTTCCAGTTTGTAATATCACTTAAAACAACTTGCCAGTTAGAAAACCAATTGAATGAACCATTATCATCAGTAAAGGCATAATAGACAATTAAAAGAAGTGGAAGAATGACAAATATAGCCATGAAGACTAAATATGGAATAGATAGACTTCCACGGAAATTAAATCGACGTTTATGTTTTAAAGTCGATACAGCCATTTTATTTTTTGACCCCTTTACGAGATAAATTAATTTTTGATTTATCGATGATAACACTTACATAGTCATTTTCATTCCATAAATCAGGAGTAGAAAGAACAAAGTCTTCTTCCTCTTCAGTACGAACGATGATTTCATAGTGATCGCCTTTATATATTAAAGAAATAATATGACCGTGAATGTCACTCGCTTTTTCATCATCACTAATGGTGATTGCTTCGAACGGAACTTCAACATTGATTTCAAGGTTGTTGATTAATATTTCTTTTCCATTTTCATCTACTAAAGTGTCATCTTTAAATGATGCTTTTGGAAAAAGAGGAAGAATGTCTAAATCGAATTCAGTATCTGCAAATTCTACTTTGTAGTTTCTATTGATATATCCATCATAGAAATTAGATACGAATGGTTTTTTCATTATTTGAATATTGATTGGTTCAACATTTAAACCTACTTCTGCGCCTTCTTTAAGTTCTTCAGTTGATTGAGCAACAACTTCGGCTTTTCCAACCGAAATGATGTATTCATAATGCATTCCTTTAAAGATTTTAGAAGTAATTAGACCTGATGTAATGCCTTTTTCTTTCTCAGAAAGAATGATATCTTCAGGACGAAGGACAACATCAACTTTTTCATTAAGAGAAAACTTATCTTTATCTAGAGGATCCATCTTCCAATATTTATTTAAGAAACGAACATTTCCTTTATCGGAGATTGAACCTGTATAGATATTAGATTCACCAATGAAGTCTGCAACAAAGGCATTGACTGGTTCATCATATATCTCTTTAGGTTTACCAACTTGTTGAATTTCACCATCGTTCATTACAACAATAGTGTCAGACATTGTTAAAGCTTCTTCTTGGTCATGAGTAACATAAATAAATGTGATTCCAAGTTTCTTATGCATTTCTTTTAGTTCGAGTTGCATCTCTTTACGCATTTTTAAATCAAGAGCGCCTAATGGTTCATCAAGAAGAAGAATTTCTGGTTCATTGACAATTGCTCTAGCAATTGCAATACGTTGTTGTTGACCACCAGAAAGGGTTGAAACATCTCTTTTTTCAAAACCTTCAAGATCAACAATCTTTAAAGCGTATTTAACTTTTTCGTTAATTTCTTTTCTTGTTAATTTACGAGTTTTTGTAACAACTTCACCTCTTTTATTAGTGACTTCATATTTGATCTTTTTTAATTTAAGACCAAAGGCGATGTTGTTATAGATATTTAAATGAGTGAATAAAGCGTATCTTTGGAAAACTGTATTAATTGGACGTTTATATGGAGGGAGAAGGGAAATATCTTGGCCGTTCAAAAGGATGGTGCCACTACTAGGAAGATCAAAACCTGCAATCATTCTTAAAGTTGTTGTTTTACCACAACCAGAAGGTCCTAAGAAGGTGACAAATTCTCCTTTTTTGATTTTTAATGAAAAATGCTCAACTGCAAATGTATCGCTTCCGGCAAATTGTTTTGATACATCATTTAGTTCGATAATGTATTGATTTTCCTTTTCCATGTTATCTCTCCTTAAACAAAAAGATACAATTTCTTGTGCCTTGTTTAGTTTACGATTACAAAGTAATCAAGTCGAGTCTATATAGTAAATTCTTACTTTTACTACTCTTATTATACATTCACAAGGTACGGGAGACTTTCACTCCAAGCATAAGCTTATAAATTAATAACAAGATATCACTATCTCTAATCCGGCATTTGACCTAGCTCACCGTGGCATTTGCTTCAACAAAGAAGGGTCATTTTTTAGTAACAATTAAGTTACTTGAATTAGGTGTGATTAGTAGGACTTAAATCGACTACTTTATTTCACGAGCAAAATATTAAATGTTTTTTATTAAAAAGACAACATTTTTTCGTAAAATATTTTTGAAGATTAAAATATAATTTTACTTTTTAAGAAAATGTCAATGAATCAATATTCGATATTTTGAGTATGTTAATAATTAAATTAATAAGAAAACTTGATAAAAAAATGCATAAATTAGGGATTTGCTACTATTGTACTAGTACTAACAGTTAAATCAGGCACTCTATTCCTTATATTTGTGTTGTCGATATTCGTATTTATCAACTTCGTACTCTCTTAAGGTTTTATATTTCTTTTCATTAATAATTTTTAAAGAGACAGAATCCATTAAAATATTAGTCAAGTGTTCGTATTCGCTATACTCATCTATAGATGCTAAAACTAAAGAATTTCTAAAATACTTTGCATGTTTACCAATAAAATCAATATTTACTTTTAAAGATAATTGCTTCATAAATAAGTAAAGAAATGTTGCTGTAGTTCTTGTATTTCCTTCTCGAAAACAGTGTATTCTCCACAATCTAGATATTAACCTTGCAAGTTTATCGATCATTTGTGTTTTGGATAAAGTATTCCACTTGGTACTTTTAAAATCTTTATCTAATTTTATAAGTTCCTTATCAATTTCGCGATAATCGCAATAACTGACCGATAACCCATTTAAAACTGGTTCTTCTTTATAAATGTTTATTTTTCGATTTTCACCAGCCCATTCATATAAATCAAAAAATAATATCTTATGTATTCTTTTAATATCAAAAACCGATTTGAGTTCAAATTGATTATTTAAGAGGCTAAGCAAATTTAAAGATACTAATGAGTTTTCTGCATCATCTAATTCTTTTTGCGTTTTAATATCAAGTTTGTTAATCAAAAGACTTGTATTTGGATATACATAATCATCCCTCATTTTGATAACTCCTTATTAATGCAAACTTAGCAGTTTCTAAATCAATATCTCCTTTTGCGTATAAATGTATAATTTTTTTAGATTTTGCAGATGGTTCTTTTCCATCAACCATATTAATTAAATAAGCAAGTTTTTCCATATTGTTATTTTCTTTTTCTTCTTTATCTAACTTAAAAGGTAATCCTTTTTTTAAGACAACTTGTCGTAAGAATAAATCAATTGCTTGACTCAACGATAATCCGATTACATTTAAAATCTTTTCACAATCAATTTTAATATCCGATTGAACTCTTGCATGAACAACTTCACTTTTCATAATATTTTCTCCACGAATATTGTAACACATTTGTGATACATTTCTAACAACAAATAATAAAAATTTCCTTTGTTTTTTAACATTGGAAATATAATCTTCAAATGGTGCGCCAAGCAAGAGTCGAACTCGCAACCTCTTGATTCGAAGTCAAGCATTCTATCCAGTTGAACTATTGGCGCGTGTAGTTAGTATATCATTATACCAATCTAAATAATAGATTGATTCTATTTCTCATCTAAAACCTTAATTAATATTAAATAAGTTTAATTAAAAAGACTCTGTAAATTAAATTCACAGAGTCTTTTATAAATTATTAATTAGTTTTCTTTTATTCTTTTAAGAATAAGACAGCCAATGACAGCTCCAACGGAAGCAAACGAGGTAATAACCACTAATACAATTGCAGTGGAACTATCATTTGTGAACTCACTGGTAAATGTATTAGAAACACGTGGAGTAAATTTTTCGGCATAAACTCTACCAATATAGTCACTATAGGCATCAGTGCCATAAAGATAAATTATATAGTCATATCTTTGAATTGCTTGAGCAAAATAGTTTTCAAATACAACATCTGGATCAGGTTCGTGGTCAACATTTAATAAGAATATTTTTGCACTATTAGGTAAGTGTTCAAATTCATCTTCATAAGTGGACCAATTGGATTTTGTAGCGACACAATTTCCTTTTAAGAAAGATTGGGCCCACGCATCAGCAAATGCAACTTCTGGTTTACTAATAAAAACCTCATGAGTTTCATATGCTTTAAAATAGAACGAATATGTGCCAGCGACATCAACTTTAATCTTATCTTCTGTGCTGTTATTGCTGAAGTTATTATCAAAGATTGGAAGATTATTCCAACTATGATAAGAATTTGAACCATATTCGATAACAAATTCATCATTTGTCTGTAAATCAATATAGTCATTATAATGCTCGGATTTATTCTCTGCATTACGTTTATAATTATCTAAGACGACTTCAATTTCTTGATTTCCGCGACTAATTTTTACTGTAGCAAGTCCATCCGACCATCCATAATAGACACCGGGGACCTCATAATTCTCACTGGTGACACCAATAACACCAAATTGATAGAAATCTAAGTTTTGAGTTTGATTCCATTTATCATCCCAACTTGGAGTTGTACATTCGGAATTAAGTCTAACACCAATCATATGAGTTGGTTGGAAACTTAATTCATAAGAAGCAATATAAATATTGTCTTGTAATGGGACACTGACAGCAATATCAGAAAAAACCATTTTATCAGGATTAGTTCCATCGTTTTTATCGAAGAAATAGATAGCAAATTGAGCACCATCATTTTCCCAATCTGATTGTTCAGATAAATCAAGATAGATTTCACCATATGGAAGGTCGCCTCTAATAATGCTTTCTTTACCAACATAATAGTCGGTGTTTTCCCACCATCCATTTGTTCCTTCGCCAGGATTGTCACCATGAGTTCCCCAATCGTTATTATAATGGCGAATACCTATAACAATATACCAATCAGTTTCCCCAAGAAGATAATCAGCTAAAGTGTGACCTTCTTGACCGGTGGTTTCGATTCCACTCCAACTTTCTTTTTGGTCAGCAAAATTTGCATCCCATCTAACAGAAATATTGCCTTCTTTAGTCGTGTTTGAAGCGAAGAAATAATGTTCACATTCCGCTGTTGAATAAGGATGCATTGTATCTGAGTGTTTAATCTTATGAGTGACTGGATCGAATGATGGTTTACTTTTAAACAAACAAAGTAACCAACCACGTGAATCTAAAACGTTATCATTAACACTGAAAGTTGCGTCAACTGATCCATCATTATTAAAGGTTAGTTTTCTATTTGATGGAGTGTAATCAGCAGCGCTGACTGATAAAGAATCGCTACTCTTTGAAGAATTTAAAGCTAGGATTCCAACTGATAAGGCCATCACTGGAAGAGCTAATAACATAAGTTTATTAATTTTCATAACTAAGTTCCTTTCTTATCTACTAAATTAAAACATTTAAAAGAATAGAATTGTTCTTACTTTTTATCAAACGATTGCAAACTATTTTGCATACTTTTGTCTGATGAACTTAAAAATGACTTAATCAAGCAAGTATAATAAAAAGTCACCATCTATTTTGATTTTGATAAATCCTTGTGTCTAATAACATCTATTAACTTATTACATTTTTTTGCTAAGATTTAAATGTTATGAAAATTGTTGTTGTTGGAGCAGGCGTTTCAGGGGTTATATTTGCTCTATCTTATAAAAGAAGTCATCCAAAAGATGATGTTTTAATATTAGAAAGAAAAGAAGAACCTCTTAAAAAGATACTTGCGACTGGTAATGGTAAATGCAACATAGGAAATAAAGGTTCATTAAAGGATATTTATGGTTCTGATTTTGCTTATGAAATCGTTTTAAAATATAACCTCAAATCTCAATTATCATTTCTAGATTCTTTAAATATTAAGACAAAAGAAGTTGGTGATTTGATTTATCCAATTTCAGAATCTGCAGTTACAGTTAGAAACGCTTTACTAAAAGCTCTCGAAAAAGAGCATATTGAAATTAAGACTAATGAAGAGGTAACTGACTATATTGCTAATGATGAAGAAATAGAAGTATTTACTGAAAACAACAGATTTATTGTGGATAAATTAGTGTTTTCAGTAGGTGGTAAGTCATCTCCAAATCTAGGAAGTAATGGTAATTTAATTCCTACTTTTAAAGAACATGGTTATAAACTTAAAGAGATGAATCCTGGACTGTGTCCTATATATATTAAAGAAGATGTAAAGACTCTCGATGGAGTAAGAGTTAAAGCCGATGTATCTCTTCTTAAAAATAACAAATTAATCCATAAAGAGTCCGGTGAATTACTTTTTAAAGATAAAGGTTTATCAGGTATTGTCATCTTTAATGTTTCTAGAATAATTGCAAGAGATTTAGAAGCAGAATATAAGATTAAGATTGATCTACTTCCAAATGTTGCGTTTGAAGATTTAGGTATATTCCTTTCATTCCACTCTAAGGATGAACTTCTTGATAGTTATCTACATCCAAAACTTGCGAATTATTTAAGAAAAGAGAATCTTAAAGGACATGATTTAATCAATTCAATAAAAGGACATATTTTTACATTCAAAAAACTTTATGATTTTGAATTCTCTCAAGTAAGTGTTGGCGGAATCTTACTTAAAGAAATTAAAGATAATTTTGAATCTATTCTTGAAAAGAATGTCTATTTCATTGGAGAGACTTTAGATGTTGATGCACCATGTGGAGGATATAACCTTATGTGGGCGATAGCATCAGGTCTTTCTTTAGCGGATCATATATAAAAGTTTTGTATTTTTTATTAGATTTGAACTAATATTAAAGAAAGAAAAGAGGATTACATTATGGCATGCAAGAAAGCTCCTGCTAAAAAAGCTGCACCAGCAAAAAAAGCTCCTGTAAAAAAACCAGAACCTAAAAAAGGTGGTCCAAGTGCAGAAGGAAAACGTGTTTATCATCTCTCTAAAAGAGCAAGTGATAACAAATGGGTTGTAAAATTCGCTGGAGGCGAAAAAGTCATTAAAGTATTTGATACCCAAAAAGAAGGTCTTGAATACGTTAACAAAATGGCTGATAACCAAGGTGGTACAGTCCTTGTCCACGCTTCAAAAGGCGCTAAAAAAGGTAAAATTAAATAATCCAATAAAACCTGAAGACGACCTATTTGGTCGTTTTTTTGTTATTCAAATTTCCTATCACAAATCCCCTCTTTTCGCATAATACACATAATTTCATATATGCGCGATGTTGACTAAAATTGAAAGCGCTTTTATTATATAAACTAGATATTCGAGGTAGCTGATATGAATAAGAAACTTTTAATTCTTAGTCTTGTCCCTCTTTTTCTTGCCGGATGTATTAACAACAATACACCTGGTGGCGGAGGTGGCGGAGGAGATTACACTCCAGCCGACACCGAAGAAGATGGTGACAAGTACGATGCTTGGCTAAATTCATGGAGTAAACCAGGTCACTTATATTTCCACTACAACCGTGGTGAAAAAGGTGGCTATAACGATTATGCTCTTTGGCTTTGGCCATTTATGCCTTCATCTCTTGAAGGTACACTTTGGGCCTATTCATCAACTAAAACTAAAGTAAGTGACACACTTGAGCTTAAACCAATGTCCAATCACTGGATGACATTTGATGAAGTTGGACGTGGAAGCGAAGGTAATGGCACATTCGTAGATGATTATGGCGTAATTGCTGATGTTGATTATATGTCTACAAACTTAAGAGGTGGTAAGACTGGTAAATCAGTTTCATTTGAAGATTCGGACTGGATTGGATTCTTACTCCCACAAATAAGCCATATGGATGGTTCAACAATGTGGGTTTCTGATGGCGGTCGTGAAACATATATCGAAGATATCCGTGCTGAAGAAAACTGGCGTGACATCGATAATGAAAATGGTAAGGGTAAAGCCATTCACGTCTTTGTTTCAAGTGGTGCCTTAAATGAATATGTCTTCTTTGCTGGTAGCGGAGCTCCTGAAGTTAAAATTAATCCTATTGATAATGATACGACAGGTGATTACCGTTCAAATGTTGAAGAATATGCAAATCTTAACTATCCAGTAAGTAAGACATCAGAAGCATATAAGAGCGTTGGAGCAGGATATCAAATCTTTGTCGCCTCATTCCGCGACTCCAATGGAGATGGCATGGGTGATATTAGAGGCGTTATTAACTCACTCGATTACTTATCAAATTTAGGTGTTCAAGCGTTATGGCTAACACCAATTCAAAAATCCGACTCATATCATGGCTACGATATATCTGACTACTATGCGGTAGATAAACGCTTCGGTACGATCGATGACTACCGTGAATTAATATACAAAGCTCACCAAAAAGGTATGAAAGTCCTTATGGACTTAGTTCTTAATCACACATCAAAAGGTAATGTATGGTTTACCAAATCACAATGGGGTGAAAAGAGCGCAGGACCAAATGGTCAAACAATCGATTGGCGTAATATTTACACATGGAAATATGAAACCGATAAAATCCAAAAATATAAAAATGGTCAATACGTAGAAATTACTGTTAAAGAGGATGCAGAAAGTCCAAATCCATCATGGTATAGAGATGGTGAATCACATTACTACTATTATGGTAAGTTTGGAAGTGGCATGCCTGAAATCAACTACTTAAATCCACAAACCAGAGAATTAGTTATTGATATGGCTAAATACTGGATGGGATTTGGTCTTGATGGTTTCCGTCTTGATGCCGTTAAACACATCTTCATGCGTGATGAAGCCTACTCCAACAATGATGCAATTATTGTCGATGTTGGTCAAAAGACAGCATACGATGAGGAAAAAGGACAAAGAATTACCAAAGACTTCGACTACTCTTCTAACCTCACGAAGAACATACTTTGGTGGAAAGAATTTGCTAATGCAGTTAAGAATGATTATCCAAACTGCTTCTTAGTAGGTGAAAACTTCGATGGTTGGGGAACAAGAACTGCTCCATATTATCAAGCACTTGATTCTCAATTCGACTTTGGAACCTATTATCATATTCCAGCAATGATTTATAACAACCAAGGTGGTGCTTCAACATGGCAAAACAAACACCCTGGTGAAACACTTAATGTCTTTGGTTCATCAGATTACTTTAAACTTGGTGATAAAGAAGATGCAATCTCTGTTCAAGGTGGTTGCCGTCCAGACTTTATTAATGGCGCATTTACTTCTAACCACGACGTTATGAGAGCTATCAACCAAGTCAATGGTGTTCCAGCAGAAAAACCTGGTGAAACAGTAGCTATTACTAAAGTAACTGGTCAAGGTGATCAAGTTAATAAAGCTAAGATTCATGCTGCAATCACATTACTTAACCAAGGTTGTAGCTGGATTTATTATGGTGATGAACTTGGTATGTCATCTAACACTGATAAACATATTGAGTTATATCTCAACGAAAACAGTGAAGATATTTGGTATCGTCAACCATTCAAATGGGCTGATGAAAGTGTGCGTCCTCACTATAAATCAGGACAATATGTCTTTGAATACGATGATTACAACAAGACCATTGCAGATGCTGAAACTCAAATGCAAGATCCAAACTCAATGTATAGTTGGTATAAGACATTGATTAAGATTAAAAAAGCATTCCCATCAAATGCTAAAGTTCACTATTCCGCTAATAGCGGTACTAACGTTATGGTTATTACCGTTACTGGAAGTGGTAATACTTTAGGTATTTGGATTAATACTGGTCTTAATGAAAGTGATTATTCAGTAAATCCATCAGATGTCATTTCTTCAAATGATTACAACGTTGTTGGTCAACTTGGTCCACAACCAGTTGATGGATATAACATAGGTAAAGCAAAATTCAGTGTTCTTGCTTTACAAGCAAAATAGGAGGAAAGAAAGATGAAAAAGAGTTTAATTCGTTTCTTAACACTTCCTCTATTTGCTGGATTATTAAGTGGATGTATTTTATACAACGGCAATCCTCCAAAAGGAAAAGATTCTGGTGGAGATAATTCCGGTAGTGATGTTGAGCCAAGCGGCGGAGGATCCTCTGGCGGTGGAAGTAGCGAAGGAAGTGGCGAACAAGAACCACCAGTTATTGGCGGTCAAGTTACAGCTTATTTAGTCCTTGGTCCAACTGGACTTTATGAAGGCAAAGCTGGTGAAAACGTTGATGCTAAGTTCTTAGAAAATACAATTACATACACTGCTGCAGCTGGTAGTGTCCTTCCAGGAAAAGATAAAGTTACTTCTACTGTAACTAATTCTGAATTTGCTGGTTGGATAACATATGAAGGAACTGGTGCTCCAGTTACTTATGAACGTATGCCTTCAGTTGCTGGCACTATTCTTTATGCATCATTTACTGGTGGAAGCGGTTCTGGTGGCGCTAGCGGAGGCGGAAGTAGTACTCCATCTACTGGTTTAGCTATCGAATACACTATTCAAGGTCTACCAACATGGATTACTGATGATGGCTGTATGTGTTTTGCCTGGGTCTGGGGTGGAGATGAAGGTAATGGTAACTGGAAATCTCTTGCATATACTTCTGAGACATCAGCAACATTTATGGCCGCAAGTAATATGACTGGTATGTTATTTGTTAGATGTGCTCCAGGTACAACTACACCTGATTGGTCGCTTGGTAAAGATAGCAACGATCCAGGTAGAATTTATAACCAAACAAATGATATTCCTGTTCAGTCTGGAGTAACTACTTATACATGCTCTGATTGGAAAGACTTCCCAATTAATCAATAAATATATTTATATTAAAGAAGTAAACGCGTGAAAAACGTTTACTTTTTTATATCAATAAAATTAGTGCATTTCTATAAAAAAGGGGTATACTATAGATAAATTAATAGGAGGAAAACTAATGAGTCAAAAAAGAATTGTCGCCTTATTACTTTGTATTTTCTTAGGCGAATTTGGTGTCCACAGATTCTATGTTGGAAAAGTTGGCACTGGTCTTCTTTATCTCTTTACCGGTGGTTTATTTGGTGTTGGTGTTATCGTTGACCTCATCATGATCATTGTTGGTAAATTCACCGACAAAGCCGGTAATGCTCTTTAATTTTTAAATAATTAAATTAGAAAGCGAATCCTATGGTTCGCTTTTTAATTTGCTCTTTTATATTATAAATATAATGTGCTACAATAATTCTATCTATTAAGGAATAATTCTTATGAAAAATAATGTTGGAATTCTTCTTCCTGTTGCTTCACTTCCAGGAAAATATGGTATTGGTGATTTTTCAAGCAAAGCATATCGATTTATTGATTGGCTAAAAAAGGAAGGATATTCATATTGGCAAGTTCTTCCACTTAATCCACTTGGACCAGGAAATTCACCATATATGTCCACTTGCAGTGAAGCTATTGATGAAAGATATATTGATTTAGATGATTTAAAAAGAATGCATTTAGTCAAACGCATTCCAAAACATCATCCAAAAACTAATAAAGTTGATTATTATGATGTCCTTAATTTTAAAAACAAATATTTATATAAAGCATATTTAAAATTCGACAAGAACAATCGAGCATACGTTAAATTTAAAAAAGATAATCCATGGTTAATTGGATATGTAATGTTTACTTGTTTAAGGGAAGACAATTATTTCAATATGTGGATTAATTGGGAAAATTGGCAAAGGCATTATTTTGACGAAAGAAATGATATATACGAAAAATACCTCGAAAGAGGAGAGTATATCATGTTTAAACAATATCTTGCTTATAAGCAATATCAAAAATTATTTAGATATGCGAAGAAAGTAGGAATCAAAATTATTGCTGATTGTCCATTCTATGTTGGTATTGATTCTACTGATTGTTGGTTACATAAAGAACAATTTGTTATGGATGAAGACTTCCATCCAACATTAGTAAGTGGCTGTCCACCAGATGCTTTTAGTGATGATGGTCAACTTTGGGGTACTCCAATTTACGATTTTGAAAAGATGGAAAAAGACGATTATCTCTTCTTAACAAATAGACTTGGCTATTTAGCCAAAACATGTGATCTTCTTAGACTTGATCACTTTAGAGCGTTCGATACTTATTGTGTCATCCCTGCAGGAGATGAAAACGCTAGAAGGGGCGAATGGAAAATAGGTCCAAGATACGAATTCTTTGATGCTTTGTATCGTAGATATCCATCCATTCAATTAATCGCAGAAGATTTAGGTGATTTATTCGAAGGAGTACATCAGTTAAGAGACCATTACAATTTACCAGGTATGAATGTGATGGAATTTACTATATTTGATAACAATGCATATCCAACAAGTAAACAAATTGTTTATCCAGGTACTCATGACAATGAAACTTTATATGGTTGGCTAAAGAATTTAGACAAGAAAAATATCGACTTCTTAGCAAATAAATTTAATGGGGAAAGAGACATTGATAAACTCTTCGAGATTATCATTAAATACATATATGATGCTCCGTCATTTATGACTATCTTCCAACTTCAAGATGTCTTAAAACTTGATAACCGCGCTCGCATTAACTGGCCAGGGACAGTTAATGATAAGAACTGGTCATTCAAATTAAAAGACTTCAAATGGATGAAAAAATATCATCATTATTTCTAAAAAACATATAGGAACTCAGCTCAAATTGAGTTCCTTTTTTTTAAATTAATTATTTAATTAACATAAAAAAATGTAAGTGCTATCATATAGTAAATAAAGCATAGCTTTAAAAATAGAGAGGAAAAGCTTATGAAGAAATGCCACAAAGCGCTTCTGATTTCGATGCCTATTTTCTTCATGCTCAGTCTAGCTATTCCACTAGCTTCTGTTTTCGCGCCCGCTCACACTGATGATGAGATAGGCGAAGACACAGCGGTTTATGACACAAACCTGGAACATGCTAAATATGGCTTCCCTGATGTCACTAGAGATGGTGAGGGGGAAGAAGAAGAGCCTGCTGTCGAAGTCAATAAGGTGACGCTTCATTATTACAATGAGAATGCTGATTGTGATAAAAGAGCGTTCTACATCTGGGCTACTGGTGTTGACGGAATTGAGTACTCCAATACGTACAATAATGAGGGAGACATCGTTACGGTTAGCCAAGACCGTACAATGATGACTATCGTCTTGGATTTTGAAAAAGACGCTAGATTCTCTTATTTAAACAAACGTTCTGGATTATGGTTCATTATTAAGTTTAAACGAATCAGCGACTCACAACTCAACTGGGGTGGTCAATCAGATGACGTCTTCCTCCGTTACGAAGAATTTGCTGAAAGCATTGGCACTAGCAAACACTGCGAAGTGTGGGCAATGCCAGCTGCTGGAGGTGGAATTGTAATCTTCGATATGGAAGAGAAGACCAAAGTGCATGGTATTAAATTAGCTAACTTCACTGATTGGAAAACAATCGAATGTGATGTTACTGATGATACCTCAAAAATCTGGTACAAGATTTATGCTCTTGATGAAACTTATTTCAGAATCAAAGAAAGAGAAAGAGCTGCCAAGAAGAAAAACTATCTTGTTAGAGAAGTTCCTTCTGTGACAATCTCCTCAAATAAGAAAATTACTATCAAATTTGATTATGAAATTCATCCAAACATGGTTTATCAAATTGAAAGCCATGATCCAAATACCGATTCACAAGAAGGTATGGCGACTCTTAATAAGATCGTTACTGTCGGATTTGCAAATCTCTACGATACTGCAAAATTCCATACTTATTACGAGAATGCTCATAAGAATGTAAAAGACTTTGGTGTTACATATACACCTCAAGGTGCTACATTCAAAGTATGGTCTCCAATGTCTGCTAAAGTAACACTTATGGTTTATGATACCGATACTTCTAGTGAATATGGCGGTGAAGATAAAGCACAACAATACAATATGCACTACACTTCCGGAGGTATTTGGGAGTTAACAGTCGATCCTAGTGTCAAGGGTGATTGTTATGGAAAATACTATAACTACAAAGTTGATAATGTCTTAGGTAGTAACGTCTGTATGGATCCATATGCGACAAGTGCAGGTCGTTGCGGTGTTCGTGGACTTATCTATGATCCTAACGGAAACGATGTTAAACCTGAAGGTTGGGATGCTCTTCCTACTAAATGGGATGGAATAGATGGTTACGACATTGAAACTCCTCAAGAATTATCAATCTATGAAGTTCATGTCCAAGATTTCACTGGTGATGAATCATGGGTATCAAAACAAGGTAATAAACGTGGAACATATAAAGCCTTTGTTGAAAGTGGAACAACAGTTGGATCTACAGATATTTCAACTGGTTATGATCACTTAAAAGACTTAGGTGTTAAAGCTGTTCAATTAATGCCAATGTTTGATCATGATAACGATGAAAGTAAGGAAGAACTTAAATATAACTGGGGTTATAATCCACTTAACTACAACGTAGTTGAAGGTGGCTATTCAAGTAAAGCAAGCGATGGTTTTGCTCGTGTTAAAGAATTCAGAGAATTAGTTCTTAAACTCTCTGAACAAAGACAAGGTAAGACCACTGGTGAGAACGCTGATGAACATACACGTGTAATTATGGACGTTGTCTATAACCACGTTTCAAGTGCATCAGGTTCTGCATTCAATAAACTTATGCCACGTTATTACTTTAGATACGCTGGTATGGATTACGATTTCTGGTACGATGACGGCTATCCAAATGGTAAAAAACCTGCAGGAAGTGTCTGGGTTGCAAAAGGTGAATTATTCGATGGAAGTGGCTGCCATAACGAAGTCGCAACCGAAAGAGTAATGATGAGAAAATACATCATTGATTCACTTTGCATGTGGGCCAAGAACTACAAAGTCAAAGGTTTCCGTTTTGACTTAATGGGTTTAATTGATTGGCAAACACTTAATGAAGCTCGTAAAGCTTTATCAGAAATTGATCCAGATATTTATATCTATGGTGAAGGATGGACATCTGGTGGTTACCATGGTGAAGGATCTCAATACTATAGAGATTCCCATCCAAATGAACAGATAGTAGATAACTGGGGTGCTGATACATGGCACATTTATCACAAATGTAATTCATTTAAAGTAGAGGCTCCTGTTTATCTAGGTGGATTCAATGACTATTACCGTAATGGTACTAGAGGTGGAAATGACCAAGGTGACTCTAAATATCCAGGAAGTGGATTAATTCAATCTGGTGCTGGTGGAGATCAAGCTTGGGCGACTGCTCAAGGACTTTGGGGAGCAAACGATGCTCAAAAAGGTTTCTATCCTGAACAAACAGTTAACTATGTTAGCTGCCACGATAACTACACTGCTCGTGACCAATTCTTCAATACATTAACTGATGGTCAAGCACCAACTGCTCTTCAATTATTAAGAGCATCTATTCAAGCACATGCCTTAACAATGGCAGGTAATGCTGCAGCCTTTATGCTTGGTGGTGAAGAACTACTAAGAACTAAAGAAATCAGCAAAGAAGAATATGATGCTAACGTTGGAAAAACTATCAACGCTGGTGATGTTGTTGAAATGTATGGTCATAAGATTTCACATAACTCATATAACGTCTCACTTGATGTCAATGGCTTCAAATGGGGCAATAAGATTAAAGTCGAAGTTAAAAACGATACTTCTATGGGTGGTAATTCAGAAATTACTAACGAAGAATTCAAATATAATGATGCCTTCAAATCCTTAGTAAGAATGCATCAAAAAGTACATCTCAAACGTGGTATTAACCTTGAAAATGTTGGTGATAACGAAAAATATGATGCTTTCATCAAAGTTACATCAACTGGTAAGACAGTCGTTAATGCTACATGGGGTGGCGGTGAATATGGTATCTGGGAAGGTGCCGGCGTTGCTATGCAATGCGATGAAACCATGATTTATATGCAAGTCAATGGTACTAATGGTTACCTCTGGGGCGATCACAAGATTGCATCAGGAGAATGGGGCGAACCAATCTTCTCATATGGATATTCATCTTATAGTGATGAATCAAACCGTATTAACTTCGGTGGAGACCAAAACGCAATTGTTATTTACAATGCGTGGGGTCATATGTAGGAGGTAATGATAATGAAGAAAAGATATTTATTAACATTAATGTTACTTCCAATGCTTGCTGGATGTATCCAACAAACATATCATCCAAAACATGAATATCCTGGTGCACTTCCACCAGAGAGTAAAGTTACTGATATGACTGTGAATTTCTATTATGATTTCTCACATTCAGAAGAACCTTATTTCTCAATGAGATGGTATTCACTTACACCACTAGGACAAATTCCAGAAAGTGCAGTATTAAGCGATGCTGACGCTAAAGATCCACTATATCCAACATTCCTTGGCTTTAGTGAAACTAGCTCATGTATGGATGAATCCTTAATATGGGATTTCACAACCGATTCAAGCCCAAATAACATTTTAAATCTTTATGGTGTTTGGGTAGCTAAATAGGAGGTAAGAAAATGAAGAAACCAATTAAATTGTTACTTCTTGTTCCAACACTCCTTTTGGCAGGTTGTAACTTCCAATTCAAATATATCGTACCTGGCCTAAACGATGGTACATCTATTGATGACGATGATGGTATCGATGATGGCGGTACATATTCTCTTAAGATTTGGGTGGCAGATAAACTTGTTGGTTTAACTAAATCTCAAATCGCAAACTTCGTTGCTAATAACAACGGCAAATACACTATTAATGCTACTGTTGAGCCTGTAAGTGAAGGTGATGCAGCAACAAATATGCTTCAAGACGTTAGAAGCGGCGCAGATATATTCTGTTTTGCCCAAGACCAATTAGCTTCTCTTAAAGTCGCTAATGCTATTACAAAACTTGAAGGTACTATCGGTGATAAAGTCATTGAAATGAATTCAAGCGACTCTATTACTGCTGCTACTATCAATAACAGCTTATATGCGATGCCAATGACAAGCGATAATGGCTATTTCCTCTTTTATGATAAATCATTCTATAGTGAATCAGATGTTACTAATATGTCCACTATGATTACAAAGGCAAAGAACGCTAAACGTCGTATCTATTTTGCTGCTAGCAAAAATGGATTCTATGGAGCAAGTTATTTCATTGCTATGAAATGTACATCCAAATGGACACTTGATGATAAGACTGGTGCTTTTATCGATTATAAAGATAATTACAACACTGAAAGTGGTCTTGTCGCTGCCAAAGGATTTAAAGAACTTACCGATACTAGCGTAGTTATTCCATCAATTAACGTTACTGCTTTCTCCCCAAAAGAGAAAAACCAAGCAGCTGCTGTTATCAGTGGTATTTGGGACTATGAAGCTGCTAAGAAACAACTTGGCGATAATCTTGGCTGTGCAGAACTCCCATATTTCACTGTTGATGGTCAATCCTACCATTTAGGTAGTTTCGACGGTTACAAACTCCTTGGCGTGAAGCCTCAACAAGACGCTAAACGCGCATCAGTTTGCCGTAAACTTGCCTTATATCTATCAGGCGAAGAATGTCAAGGTGAAAGATTTGATGAAGTTAGCTGGGGCCCAACTAATATTGAAGCTAGTAAGAATCCTTTAATTAAGGATCATCCTGCTTTAAATGCCCTTATTGCTCAACATAAATATGCTATCCCACAAGAAGCATGTCCAGGTGATTGGTTCTCAACTCTTTCTGCAATGACTCAAACAATTAAAGTAAATTCATCTGATGCGGAGATTAAAGCAATGTTAGATACATATGAATCAACGCTTAAAACGTTGCTTACAGAATAGGAGGTATGATTATGGACGAAAATAATAACGCTAAAGTAGCTAAAAAACGTAAAACCGAATTAGAACTCCTAAAGATGTCCAAATTCCAAAGATTCTGGTACAACATTGGTCAATTCTTTGTCAATTTCCCAGTTGCATTTGTGAATTTCTGGAAGAACTTCGGACTTAAGTGTAGAGACATTGTTTTTGCAATAGGCAGATTCTTCAAAGACCTAGTAATGACATTTATCAAAGGAAGTTGGAAAACTAAAGTTTCCTACTTCGTCATGGGTTTTGGTTCATTTGCTCGTGGTCAATGGTTCAGAGGTCTTCTATTTGTTGTATTCCAAGTGATATTTATCCTCTTTATGGTTTTCATTGGAGGACAACATTTAGCTAAACTTGGTTCATTAGGTATGGTTACCTCACAAACAATTGATGGCGTTGAAGTTCCTGGTGATAACTCATTTAACATTTTGTTATATGGTGTTTTATCACTCTTCTTTATCGCTGCTTTGTTAGTAACTTGGTATATCAACGTAAAACAAAACAAGATTAATGACCAAATTGAAAGAGATAAGAAGAAACTTGCAACTGTTGGTGATGATTTAAGAGCAATGGTTGATAAAAACTTCCACACTACTCTTCTTGCATTGCCTACCGCTGGTATTCTTATCTTTACCGTACTTCCAATATTCTTCATGATATTGGTTGCATTTACGACATATGATGTTACTCATATGCCACCATTTAACCTCTTTGGTTGGTCGCTTTTCGATAACTTTGCACAATTATTTGTGTGGACCAATTCAGGAGGTGCATCCTTCTCAATGACATTTGGACAAATCTTACTTTGGACTCTTGTTTGGGCATTCTTTGCCACATTCACAAACTACTTCCTTGGTATGCTTGTCGCAATGCTTATTAATAAGAAGGGTATTAAACTCAAAAAGTTATGGAGAACAATTCTTGTCTTCTCAATTGCTATTCCACAATTTATTTCACTCCTCTTCGTGCGTAATATGTTCGCTCAAGATGGTATTATTAACAATTTGTGGTTACAATTCGCAACAAGCGTTCTCCGTATAGCTGACGCTCAACCAATTCCATTCTGGGATAATGAGTGGCTCGCTAGAGCAACAGTTATTGTCATTAACGTTTGGATTGGTGTTCCTTACTTAATGCTTGTTGTCACTGGTATTTTAATGAATATTCCTGCTGACTTATATGAATCAGCAAATATCGATGGGGCAAATCCATGGCAACAATATACGAAGATTACTCTTCCATATATGTTATTTATCACTGGTCCATATCTCTTAACGAGCTTCACTGGAAATATGAATAACTTCAATGTTATCTACTTAATTACTGGTGGAGGACCAACAGACCAAAGCTTATATAAAGCTGGTCATACCGACTTATTAATTACATGGTTATTCTCTCTTACTAACACTAATAAGGCTTATAACCTTGCTGCTGTTATCGGTATTATGGTCTTTATCGTTGTCGCAGTTATCTCCCTTGTGGTTTATAACTTAATCCCATCAACAAGAAATGAGGAGGAATTCCAATAATGGCTAAGAAATACGCTTCTATGAAGGGTCGCCGTATTGTTGGCAACGTCTTCTCATATATTGCTCTTGTACTCATCTCGGTAATTTGGATTACTCCATTTGTACTTCTTGTCCTTCAATCATTTAGATGTGAATCACAAGGTGTCGTTGGATATATCTTCCCAAATCAACCAGGATTCGATAACTATATCTACTTATTTAGTGCAGAATCGAACTTCCTAAAATGGTATTTCAATACCTTTATCATCGCCTTAGTTGTCTGTATTCTTCAAACAATTATGCAATTTATGATGAGTTACACCTTATCAAGATTTAGATTCAAATTAAGAAAACCTCTTATGAATATCATGCTTGTTCTAGGCATGTTCCCAGGCTTCTTAACCATGATTGTCTTGTATCAAGTCTTGTACACTCTCGGTTTGACTGGAGATAACGCTGTTCCAGGATTAATTCTTGTCTATGTTGCTTCAAGTGGTATGGGATATTACGTATCAAAAGGTTTCTTAGATACCCTTCCAAAATCACTTGATGAAGCTGCCCTTGTTGATGGTGCAACAAGAATGCAAATCTTCTTCAAAGTTATTCTCCCACTTTGTAAACCAATTCTCATTTACACAATTCTCACTGCCTTTATGGGTCCGTGGGGTGACTTCATCTTTGCTGCTGCTATCGCACTTGGTAGCCAACAAGGTATGAACGTTGCTACAGGTTTATGGTCTTGGTTACAAGCAGATCAAATCAACCAACACTTTACCCACTTCTGCGCTGGTGGTGTTATCGTTGCAATTCCAGTCATGGTCTTATTCATGTTCCTTCAAAAATACTATGTTGAAGGTGTTACTGGTGGCGCAGTTAAAGGATAGGAGGCAAATTTATGGCTACTGTAAAATTAACAAATGTTAAGAAAATATATCAAGGTAATGTCACTGCTGTCCATGATTTCAATCTAGATATCGCCGATAAAGAATTTATCGTCTTCGTTGGTCCTTCTGGTTGTGGTAAATCCACTACTTTAAGAATGGTCGCTGGTCTAGAAGATATTTCTGAAGGTACTGTTGAAATCGATGGAGTTGTAGTTAACGACATGCAACCAAAAGATCGTCAAATCTCGATGGTCTTCCAAAACTACGCTTTGTACCCACACCTCACAGTTTACGAGAATATTGCATTCCCACTTCGTCTTGATAAGAAGATTCGTGAAGTGAATGGTAAAAAGCAAAAAGGTTATACTCAAGATGAAATTTATGAAAGAGTAACAAATGCTGCTCAAGTTCTAGGTATTACCCAATATTTAACTCGTAAACCTAAAGCCCTTTCTGGTGGTCAAAGACAACGTGTTGCGATTGGCCGTGCTATGGTTAAAGATTGTAAAGTCTTCTTAATGGACGAACCTCTTTCTAACCTAGACGCTAAACTTCGTAACCAAATGAGAGCGGAAATCATTCTCTTAAGAAAGAGAATTAACACCACATTCATCTACGTTACACATGACCAGACTGAAGCTATGACTTTAGGTGATCGAATTGTATGTATGAAAGATGGCTTTATCATGCAAGTTGGTACTCCAACTGAATTATTTGATATGCCAGCTAATCTCTTCGTTGCTCAATTCATCGGTGCTCCAATGATGAACACAATTAAGACAGACTTAATCAATGATGGAGGTAAATATTATGTCACTCCATTCGGATATCGTTTAGAAATCACTGGTGAAAAAGCCGAAGCTTTAAAGAAACACAATGTTGAATCTCAAGAAATCTATCTTGGTATTCGTCCAGAACACGTTACTTTAGGTGGTATGAAAGATAAAAACGCTATCCCAGTTGTCATCGATGTTAATGAAATGATGGGTAGTGAATACCATCTCCACGTTTCAACTGTTTCAGATGGAACAAAACTTGTTGTTAGAATTCCAACTATTAACTTAACCGAAGCAGAACGTGCTCGCATGGTTATGGGTGAACAGATTAACATTGTCTTTGAATCTAAAGCACTTCACTTCTTTAATGTTGAAACAGAACGTAACTTAATCGTTGATCATTTTTATGAAGCACACGATGAAGTTCACGTTGATTCAACAGGAAAAGAAGTCAAAGAAGAAGAATCTATCCAAGAGGAAACCAAGGAGGAAGAATGATGGCTAAAGAGAAAAAAGCAAACAAAGGTAAAGCTAGAATTATTGCCTACGCTGCTATTATAGGTGGACTTGCTGTTGCTTCTATTTCTCTTTTCACATTATCTCAGTTTGAGAAAGTAAAATATGGCGAATCAAACGCTATCTTATCTCAATCTCGTTCAAGACTTAAAAAATCACAAAAGGTTTACAATTCTTATGTCGAAGCCTTAAATGATCCTACAGTTCTACCAGAAGAAAGAGATGAACTTGTAACAAATCTTGAAATTGCTGAGGCAAATGTTACTTATTGGACTGAGGTCTTATCGGACTTTGAAAAAGAAACAAATGCAAATGCTATTAAATATTTCGCTAGTGGTATTCCTGCATATGTTCTCTCAATGTCTACTTTAGTAAGCGTTGGCTTAGTCTTAATGCACGCTGAAAAAGTAAAAGAAAAAGAAGAAAAAGAAGTTTAATATTCTATTCATTTAGATTAGTCGTCATTTATATGGCGACTTTTCTTTTTGATGTGTTAAAATCAAAGCATGAAAAAATATCGTATTTTTTATATTGTTATGCTTGTATTACAAACATTATTATTTTCTTTATGTGGTTATTCACTTATTAAATGTTTTGTATTAGACGCTGATGATACAACTCTCATGCATCATTTATTTGAATTATCTTATTTATTTCTACATTTAATCATCATTGCTATTATTTTCTATTTAACTTTTAGAGCAATGATGAAAGGTAGTCAAATATTCTTTAATTTAATGATTAAAGATCGTGATGAGAAAAATATTAAAGCATTAATTATCGCTAGTGTATTATCCTTTGTATTTATTCTTTTAGGCGTTTATAGCGCTCTTTTAGCGTTTGGTGCTCCTATTCCTTTAAGTAATGTTTTAGGTGGGGTTGTTAGCCATGCAATTATGAACGCTTCACTACTCGCACTGCTTTTAAGTGTAACTGCTATTATATTTGCTTTAATTTATAAAAAAGGAGATATAAATGATGAACAAAGAATTAATATTAAATAACAATAACAAAATTCCTACCCTAGCCTATGGAACTTGGCTAATTCCTAATAAGGATGCTGCTAGATGCGTTAAAGATGCTATTGAGGCTGGATATCGTCATATTGATACTGCTCAAGCTTATCAAAACGAAGAAGGAGTAGGAAAAGGGATTAAAGAAAGTGGTTTAAGTAGAGAAGATATTTATTTAACCACTAAAGTTATGGCGGAACATAAGAGTTATGCTAAAGCTAAAAAATCTATTGATGAATCACTTAAGAAGTTAGGTGTAGATTACATTGATTTAATATTAATCCACTGCCCTCAACCATGGATATTGTTTAGAAGTAAGAAAAGATTCTTTAAAGAAAATAAAGAAGTATGGAAGGCTCTTGAAGATGCTTATTTTGAAGGTAAGGTTAAAGCAATTGGAGTTTCTAACTTCTTAATAGATGATTTAGAAAATATATTAGAAGACTGTAGGGTTAAACCAATGGTTAACCAAATATTATGTCATATTGGCGAAACACCAACTGATGTAATTAAATTCTGTATGGAGAATGATATTGTAGTTGAAGCTTATAGTCCTATTGCGCATGGGGCTGCTCTTAAGAATGATGAAGTTGTTAAGATGGCTGAGAAATATAACGTAAGTGTTGCGCAATTATGTATTAAATATACTTTAGAATTAGGACTAGTCTCTATTCCTAAAGCATCTAAAAAAGAACATATCATCGATAATATGAAACTAGATTTCAATATTAGTGAAGATGATATGGTCGAATTAATAAAGTTAAATAAAATGGACTACGGACTAGATAGTTTCTGGCCAGTATTCCATCATAAGAAATAATTAATTTAGTACAACAGTAAGTCGATATATTGTAGGTAAGAACATATCTACTTGAACGCTTGAATCATATAATGTGAAGCGACTAGCTTTTGTATTAAACATTAACCAGCAATTATCAGAACAATCCATGCTATAGATATAGTCTCCTTCTGATACTCCAGGTTGTTCACTACTAGATATATGTTCAAATTGCCAAGTAATTGGTCCTTTTTCAGATGAAATATGAAGGATATTCTTTAGATATTTGCCACATAAGAATTCATTGTTTTGATTCTCTAATGTAAATGAAGGTAGTCCTTCTTTACTTAAAGCATCACTAACAAGATATTCTCCAGTGTTATCTCCTAATGAGGTAATCTTTGATTTATCAGATGAGAAAGTAGAAGTAACAGGGAGTAAATAACCATCTTTTCTTTCTAAAGAAGAAGTTAATCCTTTTTCAGGACATGCAAAGACAATGATGTCATCTTGTTTAATAGAATCAACATCATTTACTCTTTGATATTCTTTTTTAATTGAAGCTTGGTTTTTGACAACATAGACAACACAGTTTCCTTTATGTTTACCAATATTAGTAGTAAAGCTAATTACTGCTTTTCCTTCTTTAATTGCAGTTACTTTCCCATATTCTGAAACTGTAGCAACTGATTCATCACTTGATGACCAAACACCTTCTTTAGCCTCTTCAGTAACTTCTTCAGGATTAAAATTAACGTATAGATATTCCCATTTACTTAATTGAAGAATGAGTTCAGTTTTATTTAAGGATATATTCTCTACTATAATATCCTCATCTTCATCTTCTTCAAGAGGAGGATCTTGTTCAGTTTCTCCACCACCAGAAGGAGGGTTTTGGTTATTATCTTCTTCACTTGTCCCTTCAGGATCTTGCTCGGAATCACCTTCACCAGAGTGGTTTTCGCCTTCTGGTTCACCACCTTCTTCTGATGAACTATGTCCACCATCGTGTGCGTCAATGACATGGATGTCACTAATCATTGTTGTACAATATACTTCTTCACCAAGTGCATTAATACATTTTCTTTGGCATCCTGAAAGAATTAATGTTAAAGCAGGAATTAATAGGGTTATATATTTCTTCATATTTTATTCCCTATTTGCGAATTCTTCTTCTTTTAATTTGTTATATTCTTCTTCAGTGATTGCACCATCATCAAGTAATTCTTTATATGATTTGATTTTAGCAACAAAGTCTTCACTATTTCTTGCTGGTTTTTTCACTTCTTTAGAAGAGACATCAACAAATGGTTTTTCTTCTTTCTTTTCCTCATCATCAACGATAGCTAAGATAGCACCTGTAATGGTAATTGGTTCAGCACTTAAAAGAGCAAAGACGAGGGTTGTGATATATAATTCCTTAGTTTGTCTTTTCCTTGCGACTAATGCAAAGATACCTGCAAAGATAAGAAAATTAGGAACTAAACATAAAAGTAAGATTGCTCCTAGAACTATGTCTAGGATGCCTCCTACTAGTAATACTGTATTAGCGGCTTTTTTCATAGTGAAATATCCTTTCTTAATTATTAATTAATTGTACCACATATTTATTTGGATATGTTTAAAGAAAGATTTTTGAATTGCTTCGCTTAAAGATAAACCATGTATCTTAGCATATGATGTTGTTAAATCTTTTTATTCTGTCATTATAATTGAGATAACCATAGTTTCATTCCTCGTGTAATACATTGAATTAAATGATTTAATTCGGGCAACTTGTTAATGGGAAATAGATGAAATGGTGATTCGTTTTGGTAAGAATCTTACTAGTTTGTTCATTTAATAATTGTGGTATTTCTGACATATTTATAACCTCCTTTTGAATTATTAACATGATAGAAGAAGTTTTTTTCCGCACTTTAGAATTATCTAATTTGTATATTTATGTTAAACTTTGTATATCGAAAGAGGACAAAATATGAAAAAACAATTATTAATTTTAAGTCTTGTTCCTTTAACTTTAACTGTTGGAGGATGCACAGAACCAAAAGATTTAACAGGAAAAGTAGATTATCTTGAAGAAGTAGTTGCTGGTGAGCTTTTATATGATGAACCAAAAAATTACGTTATTGATGCAATGTATGAACAACTAGGCACAAACCTTACTAATTTAAGAGTGCATACTGAATTTCATGTTAGAGATTATAATCCTTATAATAATGTAAGAGATTTAATTGCTATTGATTTTTATGATGAAAGATCATATATCGATGATATAAATGTTGATTTCTATTCTGATTATTATGTCGAAGAGAAGATAGACGAAGTCAAAAAGACAAAAATTAATTCTGTAGTTGTTGCTGAAAAGAGCACCAAACATTATTATGATTTCACTTCGAAAGAACACGATATGTATATTTCATATGCAAAGAATTCACAAAGCGATACTCCACGCTTATATCGTTATAAATTTGATCCTGATAATTACTCTTCTTACGAAACATTAGAAGAAAAGAAAGAAGTTTTTAATAACGAAGTTTATACTAACTGCACATTTTCCTATACACAAATAGATGGATTACCATACTTAGGTACATATGTTTGGAAAGAAGGAAATGAATATGTACTTTTCTATGATGATTTAAGTTATTCAACATCTGGATTAAATGAATATAGAGGAAGAATTCAAATCTCCGTTAGATTAAACGAAAAATATGAAGTTATCGATTTCTCTTCTATTTATGAATATGCACTCGTTGAAAGAGGTGCAACTAAAAACGATGATGTTGTACTTTCTATTGTTGAAACCTATCAATCAAGAGAAGAATTTACTTATGGTAAAAGAAAAGCCTCTAATAGAGAAGGCGAAAAACTAGCAGAAGATTTAGCATCTAAAGGTTGGTTAATTAATACTGATATAGTTATTAATAGTCTTGATAGTGGCCTTACTACTTCTTATAGCGCATATCATTACACTAATTCTATTAAAGAGGTTCGTAATGATTGTTATGTAACTCTTAAAGGAGGAAATGAAGGAAGCAAATATACAATCAATCTTGCAGTTAAAACTTATTTTGTTAATTCGTTATATGGAAACGAAATAGAGTCTACTCTCATTCCTGATTTTAACTTAAGTGATTCTGCAGCAGGTTGTATGACATATAACAAAACAACAGGAAATTTAGTACTTACATATACACCAAATTCTTCTCCAAATATGGTGATTAATCCTGATTATACCGTAGTTCTTGATGATGATTATTCTCTTAGCATGAAGAGTGGAACTATATATTTCTCGTTATAGAGATACTTATAATTTAAAAGGTATCAAGTTTTGAGATGAGACCCAAATGTTAGACCAACTAACAGGAGGGTCTCATTTCACACATGGTTTTCGCCTATTATTAGTCTATTTTAGTGTTTTCAGTAAATACCACATTGGTTTTATAACCATGTGATATTGATTCGAGTTTATTTTATTGTTGGAATTATTTTTATAATTGGTTTTGCTTCATCTAAACGATTTTTATTCAAAACGGTCTTAGGGTAAACACAGTGCTTTCCACCAGTAAAACCAAGCGTAAAAGAGCCATCGCTAGTGGCTAATTTGCAAACAATCCTATTTTTAACAAACTGTTCTTGGGCAAGTAATTCTCTATCGAAAAAGGATGACAATGCTGTTAGACAGCGCAATTTGTTTTTAATATTTGTTTTATTCTTTATTTCATCATAATAAAAATCATCAATAGTGATCGAAGAATCGAAGCATTTGTCGAAAAACTCATCAGCTTTTAAATATGATTTTACCCCAGTTAAGTGAAGAAAGTTTGCTTTATTAAAGTTTATCAAATATTTCTTCTGATATTCAAAACTATCTGATTCGATAAGAATAGATTTATTAAGCAAAACAAAAAATTCTTGAGCTGCCGCAAGCAATTGTAATCTAACGTTTTCCTTAAATGAATTTTGCATAGAAATAAAAAAAGCGTTTTTAGGTGCGCCACCACTAATAGGACGGTGTTTTAGATCTCCGGCCCGATCTATAGGGTGGTCTTTTAATGTCTCCCATCCCTCTTGACAATTATAATATAGCAATAATTTGTTTCTTCATCAATTATTTTCAAAGAAAATTCTTAATTTGTTTTGCCAGCCTTAAGTAAATTCCAACATTGATTTGATAGCAGTAGTTATTGATTCGAGCCTAGCCAAGATCTCAATTCATTTCTGGCCTTATATGGTTATTTCGCATCAAGTCGAAGGTATTGTTTAATTAATAAATCATATCTATTAATTTTATAAACTGATTCAAGTCCGTCATATAATTGGTAATTCATCAAAGGGGTTCTGTCGCTCAAACAATATGCACATCTACAATTGTTTGTAACAATTCTTTCTGCCTTTGCTAAGTCATCGAGATCGATATATTTTTCAATGCCAAAAGTATTAGTTATTTCAATTCTTTTATTAGAAGCCTCTTCTTTATTTTCTTTTATGATGGTTTCTATGTCGCTACATACAAAGATATGTGTGGTGTCAAGCATTTTAATAACATCAAATTTAATTCTTGATGATTCAAAACCTCCATCCCATAAATGCCTTCCTGGAATGATTTTTGCAGTCCAATGTTTTCTCATTCTATTTTTTAAACTTCTTTCTGATTTGCCAACATAAAATTATTGATACGATATAGCAATTCATGGATTGCACTGATCTTTTATGAATGTTAGCAAAAGAAAAACCCGCTCATTTGCGGAAATCTTTGGGATTCCAACAATTTAGTAGCGGGTAAATTTTCGAATGGTGACCCCACCGAGAATCGAACTCGGGATTAAACCTTGAGAGGGTTTCGTCTTAACCTCTTGACCATGGGGCCAGATAGAATATTTAAGCAATTCTAGCTTAAGTATTCAAGTGCTAAGTCGATACGACGATCAACTTCTTTTTTAGTTAATATTTGAAGAACATCATGGAGATTTGGAGATTGTTTTGAGCCCACTACTGCGACTCTAATCATTTCTGCTACATCTCCGACATGACCTTTATATAAATCCTTGTTTTGTTTATATATCTTATTTGATTGGGCAAAGCCATGGCGTTCTGCTAAAGCTTTGATTGATTCAAACCATAAATCATTTGGTAGAAAATAATCATTAGATTCTTTAAAGTCTTTAAGAACATCTTTAATGATGTTTTTATCAATGAATTCATTAAAGACATATCCATCTTTAACTATTTCTTTAAATTCATCATTATAGAAGAATCTAATATGTGGATAGACATCACTATAGGAAATGAAATCTTTACGAGCTTTTTCTCCACCACGTTCAATATTTAATATCTTTAAAGCATATTCCTTATTAGAGACTAAATGAGAATATAGTTTTTCATTATAGACTTTAGAATATTCTAAAAGACGGTTATATAACTCTTCTGCAGTCCAAGATGCGATGATTTCTTTAGAGAAATAGTTTAATTTATCTTGGTCAAATAAGACTCCATCAAGTGAGATCTTATCGAAATGTAATTTGAAGTCATCGATATTGTATGAATGATTTTGTTCAGTCCATTCTTCGAAATCACTATTAGCGATACTCATTAAATAGGCTTTGAGAGCTTCTTTTGGGAATCCTTCATCAATGAAATGTTGAACGCTTGCTTCAGGGTCTTTTCTTTTGGAAAGCTTACGTTTATTACCATTATCTAGTTTCATGATAACAGGAAGATGAGCGTAGTTAGGAAGTTCAAATCCTAAAGCATTAAATAAATCGACATGGATAGGAGTAGATGCAATCCATTCTTCTCCGCGAATTACTGTAGTTGTTCTCATGAAATGATCATCAACTGCATGAGCAAAATGATATGTTGGAAGACCATCGCCTTTCATAATGACAATATCTAAATCATTTTCTGCAATAGCAATTTCACCTCTAATTAAATCTTTAATTACTATCTTATTAAGGTGATTACCATTAGACCTAAAGCGAACAACATATGGTTTACCACTTTTGATGAGTTCTAAAGCCTCATCTGGAGTGGTATTTCTATAAATGGCATATCCTCCATAATATCCAGGGATTTCTTTATTAGCTTCTTGAACTTCACGGATTTCTTCAAGTTCTTTAGCGGTTGAGAAACATGGATATGCTCTACCTTGTTCCATTAAGTGTTTAATGCAAATACGATAAATATGTTCTCTATTAGATTGTTGATATGGGCCATAGTTACCTTTTTCATGATCGCCTAAATAACCTTCATCAGGAATGATTCCAAAATACGCTAATTGGTCAATTAATTCTTTTGCGCTTCCTTCCACTTCTCTTTTAGTGTCTGTATCTTCAAGGCGAACATAGAAGACACCATTAGTATCAAAAGCGACTTTTGAAGTTACTAAAGAAGTAAAAAGAGAACCTAAATGAAGGAAACCTGTTGGAGATGGGGCAAAACGAGTTACTTCTGCTCCTATTGGTAGGTTTCTTTTAGGAAACATCTTTTCTAAATCTTCGATTGTTTCAGTTATTTCTGGGAAAATGTAATTTGCTAAATCTTTATAAGTAGTCATATCAAAATATCTCTTGCGTAATTATACACCATTCTTTATAATTATAAACGCTGAATTTGCAGATGTAGTTCAGTGGTAGAACACTACCTTGCCAAGGTAGCTATGCGGGTTCGATTCCCGTCATCTGCTCCAGATGATGAAAAACAGTGCTTAAGCACTGTTTTATTTTACCCATTCAAGTAGGTAAAAAATACTAGAATCAAAGATATTCAAGAGAAATAATCATATAGATTCTATTGTTTGTTATTGTTGTTCTTATTAATAATTTCGTTTGCTTCGTTAATAAGCTTATCTACCATTTCTTTTTCTTCGTCGCCTAGATTGAATCTTGCAAGCCTGTTTAGATTGTAGATGACACTTTTAGCGTGACAAACAATAAAATCATTTAAATTAAAGTAAATAATGTTATCTAGATATATAGATATAAAAGGATATATAGGGATTAGAAATATTGCTCCAAAGACATAGGAGAATCCTAATAGGTTTCCTGGTTCAGTTCCTAAGAATTTGAAATGGATAAAAAATCCCAAAGCAAATCCTAATAAATAGATAATTAGTGGAAGATAAATAATCTTCAAGTACTCTTTATAGAATTGTTTAGTGAACAGCTTTAATTGATATCCTCCGAAATGTTTGGCCATTCCCATTGATTCAGGATGCTTAACATATAGTTGATTATTTACAATTAATGATCTTCTTAAATGGAGATGAAAGAATAATAAAGAAGATATTAGACCTGCTACATTAAAGGAAATCATAAAACCATCCATTATTGTTTGGTTGTTAAAGATTAGATTTGAAAAGGCTTCATAATCTAAAGCATCAACATTCATTACCATCTCATATAATTCTTTATTGTGATATATCTCATACATTTCAAAAGGAACAAAGATAACAATGGTTAAACCAAGGAATAATACTAAAGAGAAAACTATATTTCTAATTGAGCAATATCCACCTCTAAAAAATGGGTTGTAATATAAACCAAAACCTTTAAAAAATAATCCTAAATTAAATGGTTCTCCTCTTCTAGTATTTACCACTGAAAAATGAAGAGCAAATCCACTGGGAATAAATAGGAAAATAATGAAAAAGACCAGCAGAGGTGGCACGAAATAGGATGCACCAAGTCCAATAAGAATGAAGAAAGTGAATAATAATGAATATGAAAGATAAGAGAAAAAATTAGCAAAATATGTTTTAAAGGTTTCCTTAATTATATTCTTGGACATTTTTCTTTCTTTCATTTAGATTTGCAATGTCAATTATAGCGTGTTTAAGTTGATTTTCTTTAATGTTTTTAACGTTATCTTTTTCTAACTTTTTAATTAATTTCTTGAAGGATGAAATGTTTACTAAATATACATTTTTAGCTTCTTGTTCATAGCCAGATAATTTGCAATCATCATTAATGATGACAATGTTAACAATTAAAGACAGAGAAAGATTAGTAGTTTGAGAAAAGGTTGTTATTCTTCTTTTGTTAACAAGAAGCATATTTTCAATCTTTTCTTTTCTAATCTCTTTTTTAACTTTAGTAGTCTTAATCCAACTTTTATCGTTAAGTCTAGCGTAGAGCTCCCCTTTAATGAATTCATCATGGACCACATAGATGTATTTATTACCACATAAAAGATGATCAATATCTATTTTTGTGCCATCCATGGTTTTTAAAAGAAGGCGGTTGATTAAATAATAATCATATCGATTTGCGAGATGATATATTCTTCTTCCACATTCTTCAATGAAATGTTTTTTTATATAGTGATATCTAGCAAAAGGAAAGATAACGAAAAATAAGACGAGGAGTAGTAACGAGACACTCGCTACTACAGTAAAGATAATTTTTTCCATAATTAGTCAGCGAATTTTTCAGCTGTATCAATGGCAATTTGAACCATGTTACGAAGGCCAAGTTGTCTTTCTTCGGTAGAAAGTCTTCCTTCTTTAACAAAGTTATCAGTAACGGTAAGAAGTGTTAGAGCACGTCTTTTTAAATATGCAGCGTTAACATAAAGGGCATATGATTCCATTTCAACACCCATAACATTAAGGGCAGCCCACTTCTCCCAAACGGTTTTATCATAATCATAGAAAATATCTGCAGATAAAATATTACCAACGTGGAATGGTTGTTTACGTTTTTTACAAGCTTCAACAGCAGTTGCCATTAATTGATAGTCACAAATTGCACTATAGTGACCTGTTAAATGGAATTGACCCATCCAGTTACCATCAGTACATGCGCCTAAACAAATTAAGACATCTTTTAAATCTATTTCTTTTTGATATGAACCACATGTTCCTACTCTAATGATTGTTTCTACATCATAAGCATCAAAGAGTTCTCTTGAATATAAACCCATTGATGGTTGACCCATACCAGAAGCCATAACGGTAAGTCTTTTACCGCTTTCAGTATATCCAGTAATGGTTTTGATACCACGAACATCATTTACGAGTTCGGCATCATGTAAGAAAGTATCAGCAATCCATTGAGCACGATTTGGATCACCTGGCATTAATACGACTTTTGCGATTTGGCCTTTTTCGGCATTATTATGTGGTGTTGGCATATTTTCTCCTTTATAACACTTTTAGTGTCTTTTCTATTTTTGCGCTTCTATTATAGCAAAGTGAATATTAAAAAATGAATGTTTTTATTTATAAAATTTAGACAATCATTTCTTCTTTAACTTCAATCATGTCATCTTTATCATTCCATTCAACGATTAGACGAGTGTGAGAGTTTAAATATAACTTATACTCAGCGCGTCTATTATGGGTTTTTAAAATGATTTCATATGTTCCATGATTGAGTATTTTTGACCAAGAACCATTTGGTGCAACATCAAATTCTACGCCTTGAAGATTCACACTTAATTTTTCATTGTTCATGAAATTACGAATCTTGCTTGCTAAACCTTGGATTCCTGTATTCTTGGTGTATAAGAACTTGAGTTCGAAATTATATTGTTCATCTTTCCCTTCAGTAATCTTTTTGAAGTTTTCTTGTCTCATACTTTTTTCATATTCTTCATAATCAAAAGTATTATTAAATTCGGTTGCACTATAGGCGCGGCACGCAACTAGAGGATGATCAAGTTTAAATGGATTGAATATAGTTAATATTTTATTCATTAACGAACTCTTAATTGTTTCTTGGTAATTCTTTCCTTGTTCAATAAATAAATCAATGTTTCTAGGGCCTGGTACATATGGAGCTGCTCCTGCAAGTTTGAAACACATATCCACTACTTGTTTGGAATCATGGAAATAATACGTTGCTACTCTATCTGCAGAGAAATTTGCACATTTAGTCCAATAAGAGACTGCGCCTTTTATTGCTTTTGAAATCACAAAAGATACAGGACCGGTTGAGTCTCCCATTCCTTGGTCAATGGCTCTAGCAATAGTGAGATATAGGGTGTGTCTACAAACAATATGACCACATTGAACTGCTAGTACAGTTTCAATTTCTTCTTCAGAAAATGTCCAAAATAACCCAGCATCTAAAACAATAAATATATCAGTATCACCAAAAGCATACGCTTGAGTATCTCCATCTGGTGCTAGATATAATTCTGGAACATCAATTTGAAGTTTGTCACAAATTGGAATTAGCTTGTTATAAATGTTAGGAAATTGATCTGGTCCTAACTTTATATATGATGCGGTTGCACATATTTTGAATGCTTTTTCATCAATGTATTCTGAGAATTTCTTACATAATGCATCAAAACCAGGGACTGCTCTCATTGATTCCATAGCAGCTTTATCGACAGGATGAATAAATTGTTTATATGGTATAGACATAAAAATACCCCCAAGATTTTTAAGATATACGAGTTCTTGGGGATATTTTACAAAATTTATTGATTGATTTGAATAAATTAATCAAAGATAACCTCACCATTTAAGGTTGCATTTATGATGCGGTTTATTTCATCCATAGATAATTTCTTCGACATATTCGGAAGTTTATCAATTGAAAAAAAACCAACATCATTTGTTTCATATGTGTGGTCATGGAATGATTTTCCTTCGACACTACCTTCAAAAACGATGACATATTCTGGAACAGATTTATCTCCTTTAAATGGGGTGCGATTAAGCACTCCAACAAGACGAGTAATCTTTGGATCTATTCCTGCTTCCTGGCTCACTTCATTAAATGCTGCTTCACTTGGCGAATCATATAAATCAGCCCAACCACCAGGAAAAGAATATAGATTTGAGTTAGCTTCTCTTACCAATAAAAGTTCTTTCTTTTCATTAAATATGAGGGTTCTGACGGAAATATTTGGGGTAGGATAGACATTTTTGGTAAACATATTTGGCTTATCAAATTTGACGTCCATAAATTTTTCAAGCATTTCACGAGACAATTCTTGAAGTTGATTATAGTTATCTAAAGCATAAGGATCTTTTGAATAAGTTAGACCAATTTTTGCAATAGAATGGACTTTTACTACAAAGTCATAGAATTCTTGATATTTCATGCTTTTTAATTTTAGCACATTAATTATTTTCTTTAAGAAAGTATTAATAATGTTTAGAATTATCTAGATGTTAATATTTGTTGAAATTCCTGAACCAATAATTATTACTCTAGTCGTAGTAGTGATACTTTTTGTAAGTGCTCTTTTATTTATGTGCACTGGTTTTATTGTTGTTAGTAAAGGTAGAGTAGGTGTTCTTGAACGCATGGGAAACTATATTGGTACATATAAAAGTGGTCTATATTATTTCACTCCACTGCTTTATCGAAGAGTGGGGTATTACAAAACAGGCGAAATAGTTCAACGATTTAAGATTGATAAAGATAATTATCTAGTTAGATATAAGATTGAGAATTTCAAAACATTCCATTATGTTGGAGTGCATGATGTAGTAAATCCAATTAAAACCGCATTAAAATTCCATCAAGAAGATTTATCAAAAGATTTAATTGAAAGATTTAATAACATTGGAGCTAAGTTCATTAGTCTAGAGAAAATTAAAAAGCAACGTTGACGTTGCTTATTTTGTAGTAATTAATCTTATTCAGGTTTGGCTTCACTAGCCATGTATTCTTCGAATAATCTTCTAAAGTCATCGAGATTAACATGGATAAGTTCTCCAGCAACAGCAAGAGAGACTCGTCCAGTTTCTTCACTGACAACAATAGTAACTGAATCACTCACTTTAGAAATACCTAATGCAGCGCGGTGACGAGAACCATATTTTCCAGTAAGACCACTGGTGATTGGATCAAAATAACATGCAGCAGCATAAATCATATTTCTTCTAATGATGACTGCGCCATCATGAAGACGAGTACCTGGATAGAAAATAGTAACTAATAATTCAGCAGAAACTGGAGCATTTAAAATTGTTCCACTTTTAGCATAGTCGGTTAATTCAGTTCCTCTTTCGAAAGTAATAAGACCACCAGTAGATGTTTTAGATAAACTACGGACTGTTGCTTCAATCTTGTCATATAATTCTTCTTTATCAAAAATTGGAGCAATTCTATTTCTTTTATGAAATAATTTGTCACTTTTATTCGATAAGGTATTAGAAACAATTGGGCGAACTTCACCTGCGTTTACGTTATAGATAATAACTAAACTAACAATCATTGAAGCAATAACAATTGTCCAAACGAAAGTTAAACCAAATACCAATGAAGCTAAAGCAATTAGACTTGCTAAAACAATGAATATTTTTGGGAGAGCTCTTTTTAATGTTCTAAACACAAAGATGTTTGCAAACAAAAGAAACACTAAAGAGATACCTAATTCAATGTAAACTAATGGATTATTTAATGTGAAAATTAATTGAGATGTCTCAGTGTTAAATCCAATCATTATTATTTAACCCAGCGGTGAGCAAATCTAGAAGCAGCAGAAGCAGCAATTGCACCAACGATATCATCGATCATTGTGTTAACAATGCCTGTATCTTTACCATCTTCATTTAATTTGGCAATGATGCCATATTTCTTTTTATCAATGAATCCGAAGTTTGTAAGAGCAATTGAACCATAGAGGTTGCAAATACCATAAGCGAGAACTTCATCAACACCATATAAACCTTCATCACGTGTAAGGATAGCTTGAAGGTCTTTATCGTTCATTTGTTTCTTTTCAGCAGCAATATCAAGTTCAATACCTGTCATGATTGCGTGTTGAACTTCACGTTTAGAAAGAACTGACATGACTGATTCAAGTAATTCTTCTTTCTTTAAGTCAACGTGATAGTCTGCTTGGAGGAAGCGAGCGCATTCAGCAATATCATCAACTGTAACGCCTCTACTTTCTAATAATTCAATACATTTTGTTCTATAATCTTCCATTTAAAAACTCCTTTTGAATATTAATTCGCTTCTATTATATCAATTCCGTTATTTTATTAGAAATAAGAAATGAAAAATGTGGTAATTATGTTCTTTATCCTTTATATTGTTTTTTGAGGTTAGAAAAATGGAAGAAAAGAAAGTAAGAAAATACCGTTGTTTACTCTGCGGTCATGAAGTCGAATTTGAAGGCGAAATGCCTGATGATTATATGTGCCCAATTTGTGGTGCCACAAAAGATCAATTCGAAGAAGTTGAATAATTATTAACTTTGTTAAAGAAAATGGGATTATCCCATTTTTCTTATTTTGGCCACACAAATGTGTTATTTAAATTCAGTTCTCCGTTATCAACTAAGAAGTCTTGACCTGATGCGGATTTGTTCTTTATCAATAAGAAATCAACCCATTCCACCACTTCATCTAATGTCACCCATTTTTTAAGTGGAGTAACTTTCATAACTTTATTCCAGAGTTCCTTGTTTTCTATTATTTCTTTGTTTGATTCACTAATAACTCCACCTAATGATAAAGAATTAACAACTACTTTCCTATCAGCAAGTCGGCAGGCAACATTTTTCATATATCCTACAAGTCCTGCTTTTGATGCAACATAATTAGGAAATTCAAAGCCGCTTCTTGCGGACGCACTTGCGTTAAACAATATTCCTTTTAAAGAGGAATCATTCATATATTTTTCACATAGATTTATAGCAGAGCATAGATTGTTTTTAATATCATCTTCACTATTCTGTAAACCAGCATTCACAAAGATATAATCAATTGAATTTATAGTAGGAAGTCCATCGGAATTACATAAATCAAATACATGATGAGTGTAATTCTTATGTGAAATTGTTGACCATAATTTATCAATTCCTACTACTTCATATCCTTGATCAAGGAAATACATAGCAACTGCTTTTCCTATTCCTTTTGAAGTTCCACTAATTAAGATTTTCATCTTTTAAGTCCCCCTTATTTTCATTAGAGATGTATTCAAAATATTCTTTTCCAACATTTTCTTTTTTCCATTTTTTAGACATGTAATATCCAATAGGAGAAAAGACAATTTCAAATAATAATTCTACTAAAGCTCCAAATAATGCTGAGCCGAGGCATTGCCATATTGTCCATGAGAATCCTTCGAAGATTGGAAAGAATACCATAAAAGTTAATAGAGCAAATATAAAGTTATCAATAAATTGAGAAATCATTGTAGAACCATAAGCTCTAACAACGAAAGCAAATCCTCCATCAGGATTCTTTTTAAATAATTTACCAATTATGAAATTTAATAAGCTATTAACTACCGCAGAAACAATAAAAGCAATTGATGAAGAAAGTAAGATATACCATGTTCCACCAAAGATAGAGTTAAATCCCTCTGGTGCGTATGAGTACTGATTGTTGATGATACTAACAATGAAGAAGATAAGGGATGCTAATAGATTAATGCAAAGAGCAAATACTGACATTCTTATTGATGCTTTAGGACCAAAATGTTTGGTGACTACATCCATAGTTAAGAATGTTAACCAGCTCACGAGCATTCCTCCATCAACGGCAATCCAATCAATTTGTAATAGTGTTTTGTTTGCAAGTAGGTTCATTGAAACAACCGAAATAACAAAAAGGGCGACTACCACTGAAGGAATCGACCTGAATAATAATTTGGTTGTTTTTGCTTCACTACTTATCCAGTTTAAAACTGGATTAGTTCTCGCATTATTCATGTTGTTCTCCTTGGTTTTATTTTATAAAGCGAAGGATTTAGAGGCCGAACTTCGCTTCTGACTTTTTTGTCAGTGAGAATATTTTAATAAATATTGTGATTTAATCAAGATTGTTATGTCTTCTTAAAATTTTTCTAACTTCTTTATAGTCAATATTTTCGAAAGTTATTGTATCGACATAAGGGAGTACATCTTTTAATTTATCAATAGATTCAATAGTCCAAACATTCACAAAATGATTAAGGGAATGTCTTTGAACTCGTTTCTCATTTAACAAGACATCTTCAACATCAATTGTTTCAACAGTGTTTCTAAAGAAAAATGTATATTCATCACTTTTTGCGATAAGAAGAGATCTAACGTATCCTTCATTTTTAAATGGCCAAAGCGATCTTGGATCAAAGGATATTAGAAGCACTTTGGATTTATCTTTAATCATCTTGTTCATGACTTCTTTGGCTTTTTTTGCTAAAGGTTTATAGTTTTTACGAAATACTTTTAATTCAATTACCATTGGGACTTTTTCATTGTTAAGTTCCAATACTTCTTCAAAAGTAGGTACTACCCCACCATCAAGAAGTTTGTAGTTATTACGAATTTCATCCAAAGTTAAATCTTCGATGATACCTTCTTTTCCAGTTGTTCTTCTTAAATCTTCATCGTGGCAAACAATAAGTTGTTCATCCTTAGTGAGATGGATATCAAATTCAAAAGCAACATCATTATCGATTGCGTTCTTAAACGCATTAAGACCATTCTCTGTGTATTTCTCATTATGAAGACCACGATGAGCAATACCTAAATAGAATCTTTCATCTATCAAATCGAATACTTTTCTAGATTTCATATTTAATCATCCGTATCAAGAGCTTCTAAACCTTTTTTAAAGGAAGTCTTTGTAGTCTTAACATTTTTAACAAACATAAAGAATATCAAAGAAATAATTCCACAGATGGAAGCGTAAACAGGTAAGAACTGCCAGCCAAAACCATCAATCAATAAGAGAGCACCTAGCGCAACTGGTGTAATTGTTTGTGCAGCCATGCTTGATGCATAATATAAACCAGTAAATCTACCAATCTTTGAACCTGGACATAGTTCTACAACCATTGGGAAAGAATTTACATGAACTAACGACATTCCAAAGCCTCTAAAGAAGAAGATAATGAAAATCCAGAACGGGAACTGACCAACTTTGAAAGACACGGTGAATGTTAATATTGCCCATGATATGTAGGCTAGACCTGAAAGGCCTAAACCAATGACTACAGAAAATTTACGTCCTATTTTTTCAGCAATTATTCCACCTAGAGCAAAACCAGCAACACTACCTATACCAAAAATAAGTGTGTTCAAGAAATGTGATCTTGTTGAAGTCTTTAAGAAATATATTGCGTAGTTACCCATAAAGGTATTAATTCCATTATCTGCCATAAACCAAAAGAATTCGGCAACAAGAATTAAAATGAGCATAATCAAATTAGCTTTAGTCAGTGGTTTATCTTCACTGACTTTATCAATGGATTGACTTTCTTTTTCGCCTTGTTCCATTTGTTCTTTCATTTCTTCGTTAACTTTGTTTTCTTTAACTGTGAAGAACAAAACAAGAGCGGATACTAGCATTAATACGGAAGCAATTAAGAATGGTAATTCAATAGACCAAATATTTTGATATTGCCAAGTAAAAGGTTTCAAATTTCCATCAGCGTCAACTTCGGTACCTAAATATTGAGATAAAACAAAGACAAAACCAACTAGAATGGAGAAGGATGCACCAATGTATCCCATGATGTTAATGATGCCATTCGCCTTACTTCTGAGGGGTTTTGGAGTAATATCTGGCATTAAGGCTACCGCAGGATTTCGATACATCATTGCAAATATAACAACTATTGCCATCATGATGATAACACCAACAATGTTATTGAAATGGAAGAACACTGGAATAAATGGGAAAGCAATAGCACATGCAGCTGTACCAACTAAGATATAAGGCATTCTTTTACCTATTTTTGTATGTGTCTTATCAGATAAAGTCCCAAATATTGGAAGCAATATTAAGGCGGCCAAATTATCAATAGCCATTATAATACCAACAATATATTGAACAGAACGTTGAGCACGATCTAATGCTGCTCCTTCTAGTTCAGCATAATTTGGATAAATTGCTTTAGTGAATAATTCGGTTAGAAAAGTCGGACACCAACTGTCATAAACTTGCCATAAAAGCAAAATACCAAAGAATGCAAATCCAATAAGCATCGTTCTTTTGTAGTTCAGTTTTAGTTTTGATTGACCTTCCATCATTTACTCTCCTTATAAGATTTCTTTTAAATCCTTAATTGAGTTTATTATGTGCGTTGGTTTGTAATTATAATTTTTAAGATCTTCTAATTTTGTTTCACCACTTAAAACTAAGCAAGTATCTACTTTAGCGTTAACTCCAACTAAAATATCGGTATAGATTCTATCTCCTACAACTAATATTTCATCAAGCGAGCATTTAAATTGTTTCGCTAAATAATAGATTATTTCTGGATTTGGCTTTCCTAAGATTGTTGCTTTCTTATTTGTTGCAAGTCTTAACCATTCGATCATTCCACCACAATCAGGAATATATAGCCCATCTTCAATTGGGCAACGATAATCACCATTGGTTGCTATAAATTCAATGTCTTGAGTTTGTAAATATAGACTTGCATCTTTTAATTCATGATAAACAAGTTCAGTTGAAAAACCGCACACAAGTCCATCCAATTTGATTTTTGGATCATATTTGTCAACTAATTCAAAATGTGATTTAAGCTTATTCTTAAATGATTTATTGCCAATAACAAAAATCTTTTTAATGTTCTTGTCTTTTAAGTATCCAATCGTTACTTCAACACTAGAATAATAGTTTTTATCTCTATTTGATGGGATGCCAAATTCATTAATTTTGTTATAGTAAAAATCTAAATCATGTGAGGAATTGTTTGTAAAAAATACATAATCTATATTATTCGATTTTAGATATTTAAAAGCTTCTAGAGAACCGTCAATTAAATCTTTTCCAAGATAGATGGTGCCATCCATGTCGAAGATAATTAGTTTTTTCTTCATTGATATAAATATATCACTACTTTGTTATTTGTGTATAAAATTTAATGCATTTCTAAAATAAAGTCGCCATGCATATTCGTTATGTTCCATATTTTCGTCAAATATATATTCAACTTTTAGATTTGGAAGATTGTTTTTATAAAACTCATAAACCATCTTTGTGGACTTAACAAAAACATTCTCAAAACCGATATTTCCTACATAGAAAAATAAGTTTGGCATATCCTTGTTAATTGTAATTTTTAAGAATTCTTTTAATTTTGTTTGATTTAACAAGAAGAATGCTGGTGAAAAACATAATGCAGCTTCTATTCTTTCTGGATAATGACTTGCAAGATAATACGCCATAAGTCCACCCATAGATGAACCACCGACATATGTGTTAGATCTATCTTTTAAGGTATAGAAAGTCCTATCAATTTCAGGTTTAACCGTTTCAAAGATATAATCTCCAAATATGTTAGCGTAACCTTCTCCCATATAGAATCTTTTAACAGTAGGAACATTATCGAAAGACATTTCTAATGTTCTACCTTTATTCTCGTTTGGAGCATCTATCCCTACAACGATATATCCTTTAGACAATCCTCTTTCGATATATTCTTCGATTGTTTCATCAATGCCCCATTCGCCCACGAAAGATGTGTAATCATCGTAAAGATTTTTACCATCCATCATGTATATTACTGGAAATCTATTGTTTGGATTATCAAATTCGTATGTAGAAGGAAGATAAACTCTAATCAATCTTTGTTTATATTCATTCTTAGTATTGAAAAAAATAGTTTTAGTGTAAAGTCTAGCTTTTGGATGTAGCGAATTTGGCTCAATATTATATAGTTCAAAACCTTTTAAATCTTTATCCATATAAAAGTTATTTCACAAGTAGTTTTCTAAGTTCTTTTTTACTGTTTGATAAATCACCAGTAAGTAATGGAATAAGCTTTTTAATCTCTTCAATATCTTTATCCCACCATTTAAGTTTCAAAAGAAGATTAATAGTTTCTTTATCAAACCTATATTTTTTAATTACTGCAGGATTACCAACTACAACTGCATATGGTGGAACATCTTTTGCTACTACCGAATTAGCTCCAATAATTGCACCATCGCCAATATGAACGCCAGGTAATATTGTGGCATTTTGTCCAATCCATACATCATTACCCACTATGGTATCACCACGGTTACCTCTATCTCCAAATGATCTAGATAAACCTTTAAATTCGTCAATAACTTCAAAAGGATATGCAGTTAAACAATCGAGCATATGATTCGCACCATTCATGACAAATTCCACGCCTTTTGCAATTGAGCAAAACTTGCCAATAATTAGTTTATCCCCTATAAAATCGTAGTGATGGGTCACGTGTTGTTCAAATGATTCTGGTCCATCATCACTATCATCGTAGTAAGAGTAGTCACCCACTATAATGTTTGATCTAGTTATTACGCTTTTGATATAGCAAAAAGTTTTAAATTGTGCATTTGGGTAAATCGGATTAATCCTTTTTTTCATATTATTCTTCCTCCTCGTAATAATAAGAGTAATCAATTCCTCTAAGGAACAGTTCTCTATCGTTGATATTATCAGTTAAGGCGCCATTGAGTAGCATATAGATAGGTTTTGGATTAACCGGACTAGCTCTCATAGCATCCATATAATCGTTTTTTTCAATTCTTGACCAATCAACACATTTTAAAAGTCTGTTAATGAGCAATAAATCTAACCATATTCTTGTAGCTCTACCATTCCCTTCCATGAATGGGTGAGCAACATTCATTTCGATATATTTATCCACTATTTCATCAATTGTTTGATCAGGCATATTGTCAATATCAGTTAATACTTGTGGTAAGAAATTACCATTCGCAAAAGTGAATCCACCTTTGGAAATAGTTTTTGTACGAATTTTTCCTGCGAATGGATTTAATCCTTCAAATAGGTAAGCATGAATCTTTTGGAGCGCAATCACTTTACCAATTTCATCTTCATTTATCAATTCGGTTTTATAAAGTTCATAAGCTTTCTTTTTACTTTGTTCATCAATTGGATCCAACAAACCCTTTATCCAATCTTGAATGGCTTTTTTATATTTTGAAGGAATAATAGAAAAAAGTAATCTAACGCCTTCTTCATTTATGACATCAGATTGGTATTTTTTACCATCATTGGCATATAATTTAAGTTGTCCACAAAAAGGAAACAACTCAGGATTCCTTACCTTAACATTATTCCAGTATCTTCTAGGTGAATTAGGCTCAACTAGGATGAAAATAAAATCAACAGCGGAATACCACCACAAAGAGCGTTCATTATCCCAAACAGCACGAACAGGTTTGTTATTAAAGTACCTAATTGAGTGTTTTATCATTATAACATGATAACAAATATGGTTTCAGTTGTCCACAAATTGTAGACTACTTGTCAAGTAAAAAAGGACTGACACCATGTATCAATCCAATGTTTCTAAGTAGTCTTTAAATTTGTGAGATAAAACCAATCTCTTTCCAAATTTATTTTATTTTATGTGAGATAAAACGATTTTATGTGTTTTTTTGCACTTTTCAAATTGGTGATGGTCACTAAAAAGATCAAGTCATTCTTCTTTAATAAGAGATCAAGAATATAGATAAGCAATATCGCGAGTCCTAAAAAACATATCGTGATGTTAAATATCACATTTGCACTTAAATCCACTTTGTTATTCGCAGATCAGCATTTTATTGTTCGAGTTGAGGAATTTCAACTTTGTAGTGAACCACTAATCTTTTGACCTTAAAGAAGTTAACGTCACTAATTCTATCAGGAATACTGATTTTGATTTCTTCTTTTGTAAAGCCATCAATATAGAATTTAGAAATCTTTTTGTTGTCAGTATCATCGATATTTAATTTGGTGTGGGCAAAATTGCCGCCAGTAATTGAAAGATCATCTCTTGCACACACATCACTCTTATCGAGCACTAATTCAATGCAGCTAACTTTATCAGGATCGAAGTCTTTGACATCAACCTTTTCTTGGTTGCCTTGTCCGTCCGCTTTATAGTATTTACTATAATCTTTGTTTAAGCGTAAATAAGGAGTCAGGGCAGATGTGCCTCTAGCGTGTTGATGCCATAAATCATCTTCATCATAGCTTTGAGTTTCACAATCGTTTTTTCCACTAGCGGTGCCAACATAACTTTCGAGGTCATAATATGCACCATCATAAGATTTAACGAATGTATCAGTATCTTCTTCATACCATTTTATGTTGTCAAAATAATCTTCTTCTTGATAGCATAGTCTAACACCTTGTCTAAAAGTTTCACTTGGTGCTTCGATAAATTCTGCAACAAACTTATAAACACCGTCTTGTTCAGTTACGAACGTGTAATCAGCATCGGTGCTAATGATTTGTTCGCTGCCATTTAAATGCCATCCCTTAAAGAGACAGAAATTATCATTTTGATAATTATAGAATGGGTAAGCATGAATTTTGACAGAAGTTCCGTTAGCGACAACTTTATAGCCTTTATCATTCGCTACCGCATTATCGATAGCAACATTTCCTTTTGAGGAATCAGAACTTGTCACACTGACATATGTTTTAGTGCTTTGACAGCTAAAAACGTATTTTATTGATTCAATAACCCAATCTTAATTTTCAGGAACATAGTCTTTATTACCAAGATAATAATATAAAGATCCCGCTCTATCAAACGAGCTTCCAGTTTCTACAACATATTTATAATGATATACGCCTTCTGGTTCTATGCGTTTATCAGAATTAGTAAGATCGACCTTATCTAAACCGGCCATATCAAGGTCTTCTAGATAATATATGTGTAGAGAGCTAAATGTACTTAAACTTCCATTTCTTAAATAATGGCCAGTAAATTCGATACTTGTGACCCCTCTAAGAGGAGTTTCATTGATTAAATAATCGCTTAAGCTAGTAAATTCGAAGACAACACCTTCCTGACTAGATGGGGCTGATTTTGTTCTAAAAACGATATCGTTTCCAAGAGCGGTTTTAAATGTTCCTCTATAAACGCCACCATCTTGAACAAAGTTTGATTTATTAGATGCGTTAATCGTTAATGTATATGGTTCAACATCAGCTTTAGGGTTCACGGATGGTGAAATATTATTTGACGCTAAAATGGTAGCAGAAACAGCACCGACTGACATAATTGATGTGATTAGTAATACTATTTTTTTCTTTTGCATAAAAATACCTCACTTTTAAATGCCTTTTAATATTACCACAAAGTCTGTCAGAAAGTACCACACAAAAAAAGGATTGACTGTCTTGTATCAATCCTATGTGTTAATTTGGCTGGTTTACAGTGTTTTAATACAAATGGAACAAACTTGAAACATTTGGAACAGATAAATATTAGTTTAAATATTCTTTTTAATAAATCCTTCAATCTTATCAAACGGAATCTTGTCGTGATTTATACCACCATCATATAAGTCGCAATGCGTAGCGTCTTTTACTAATAAGAATTCTTTATTATCACCTTTTAATAGCTTAAACGCATCTTGACCAAAGTATAAAGAATGGGCTTTTTCACCATGGACAATTAAAACAGCATTTCTAATTTCAGAAGCATATGTAAATAATCTTGTGTTAAGCAAAGATGTGCCTGCGGTGACATTCCATCCACCATTACTATTTAAAGAACGATGATGATAGCCGCGTGGAGTTTTATAGTAGTCATAATATTGTTTAACAAACCAAGGAGCGTCAGTGGGATCATCAACCACTCCACCACCTAATTTATAATTACCGTTTTTGAAATCTAATGTTCTTTGATTATTAATAGCCACACGAGATTGATATCTACTTTCTTCGTTATTTCCTTCATCATAATAGCCATTGCCAGTCACTCTAGACATATCGTACATAGTAATAGCAACTGTTGCTTTAACTCTTGTATCAATGCATGCGGTTTGAATAGCCATGCCACCCCAACCACAAATACCGATGATAGAGATTTTATCGTGGTCAATATTATTTAAAGTAGATAAATAATCAACTGCGGCTTGGAAATCTTCAACGTTAATATCTGGCGAATTCATATATCGTGGTTCCCCACCACTTTCACCAGTGAAAGATGGATCAAAGGCAATGGTGAAAAATCCTCTTTTAGCCATCTCTTGAGCGTATAGTCCACTTGATTGTTCCTTAACCGCACCAAAAGGACCAGAAACAGCGATTGCAGGAAAACTGTTTACTGTTTTTGGCCAATACATATCCGCGGCAAGTTCAATACCAAAATGATTCTTAAATGTCACTTTTCGATGATTAATTGATTCATCTTTCGAGAAGACTTTATCCCATTCATTGACTAGTTTAAGCATTAGATATTCCTCCCCATTTCATATGCTTGTTTTAATTTTTCACTATTTTTAATTTCGTTAGGCCCGTTCATTCCGCCAACAAACAATGTGTCTTTGAGTTCCACACCTTCAAAGCAATCAATCCAGCCTTGTAAGCCATTTATGGCCTTCTCAGGAACATATTGTTCATCTTCCGCGGCAACAGTTAAGAAATAAATGTCTTTAAATTTATAATCCCTTGAATATAAGGAATTACATCTATCTATCAAGGTTTTCATTTGACCAGACATTTCATAATAATAGATTGGTGACACCCAAACGATTACTTCACTCTCACACATCTTATCCGCAATTTCAATCGCGTCATCATTGATCACGCATTTGTGAAATTTTTGACACGCTAAACAGCCACGGCAGAAAGCGATGTTTTTATCCTTTAAAGAGATAAATTCAACATCGTGTCCTGCTTCTTTTGCCCCTTTTTCAAATTCATGGGCCAACATTTCAGAATTGCTTCCATTTCTAATGCTTGTAGAAATAATTAATACCTTTTTCATTTTTCTTCTCCTTTTATTACAAACGTAATAGATGGTTTATTTAGTAAAACATTTAGTTCACTATTATCTATATTAATGTGTCCTAGTCTAGTATATGACCAGGAGCTATTATTATAAAAAACTGAAATAGCGTTACCGTTATATAAAACGATATCTCCAGGCACTACATTGATTTGCGAATCGTTTCTAACAATACTTTGACCAATAGAGCCGGTTTGTTCAAAGCCACCATATTCATGCATAGGAATTGTTAATGGCAATATTTGGTTTAATGATTTGACTGAATCGTTATCTTCCCAGGTGACATTTAATTCTTTATCATCAATTAATAATTTCATATTTTTCACGTCTTTTTCCTTTTGTAGATTTTGATCTAACCAACTACCTATTTCTTCTTTATCGGCACTAAAAGAGAAACGCTTTCCTTCTAACCATTTAGCGTTAGGAGCGCTTTTAGCTAAGTTAGTAGCACTACTACCAATAGGTGAACTTCCTGAAGTGCAAAATGGAAGAATTGTTTTATTTGATAAATCATATGATTCGATAAATGTATACATAATTTTAGGAGCTTGACTCCACCAAATTGGATAGCCTAAGACAATGGTGTCGTATTGTGAAATATCCTCAATTGTATATTTGATTTCTGGTCTAGCATTATCATCATTTTGTTCTCTATTAGCCCTACAATCGGAATTATAATCGATGTCAGCGCTTGTATATTCTTGAGTTGGTACTATTTCAAAAATATCGCTATTCAAATATTCTTGTGCGTAATTAGCGAGCTTTTTTGTGTTATTAGTCACGGAGAAATAGGCCACTAAGACATTTTGGTTACTAGTTCTACTAGTGTGATTATCACTTTGGCTATTATTGGTGATACAACTGGATAAAATTAACATTGGTAAAATAAAACTTAATAATTTCTTCATTTTTATCTCCTAATGTATTTTTCATCTTTGTAATCGACTAATGGAGTGTATTTTTCTACCTCCATGTGGAGATCATATTTTTCTCTTAATTGTTTAATTTTATTCATTAGTGGAAGTTTGTGGTGCTCATCAAGTGCTTCTTGATTAATCCAAGAATCCACAAGAAGAACTGTTTCATCATCATTTTGAGAGAAAAAATATTCGTAGCGAAGATTGCCTTGTTCTTTTCTAATTTGTTCCACTATTCCACTTGAAATCATTTCATTAACAAATTTTCTAGCGGAACCATTTGTGCCTTTATAACGGATTAATATCGTTAGCATATTATTCTCCTTTATTTGGCAATTTATCGACATCTAAAGTGGCTTCTGGATTTGGCCAATCTTTCACAACTTCTTCTGTTCCCGCTTCAATAGCCTTTTCATAGTAGGCTTTTTTAAAATCTATTTGTTTTTTGTAATATTTAAGTTCTTTAATTTGCTTTTGAATGTTTTCTTCTTGCTCTAAAATCAATTGATATCTTTCTTTTAATGTTTCATCGCCTTTTAACGCTAAATCGACATATTCTTTGATTTTCTTTATTGGCATGTTTAGATTCTTTAAGCAATTCAACATTCTTAGCCAAGGAAAATCTTTGTCTTCAAAAACACGTATTCCATTTACTCTTTTAACCAAAGGAAATAATCCTTCTTTATCGTAATATCTTATTGTGTATGTAGAGACGTTAAGCATCTTAGCTACTTCTGATATGGAATAACTCATCTTTATCACCTCACAAATATATAGTAAAAGTTAGAGTTAACTCTAGGTCAAGCACAAAATAAAAAAGGACTGACAAATCGTATCAATCAGATTTAACTAAGTTGGCCAAAATGGACAGTTTTGATAGAATCGAACACTTGAATATATCCACCGAACGCTAAAGTTTTAGAACAGCAGGTATCTCCATATCTTCTTTGTGGAGATCCAATCTTTCAACAAATCCAGCTTTCAAATAAAGGCTTCTTGCGCCTTCATTCTCTGGTTCATAGCTCAACCAGCAAGCTTCTGATTTTCCTGCTGTGAATGTTTTAATAAATTCAATAGCAAGCCTTAATGCTTCTTTTCCGAATCCTTGACCTTGGTATTTCTTATCATCATGAAACGCCAAATATAATAAAACTTTTCTGGAAGCCAATAATATTTTGTAGCCCACGGGCAATCAAAAGTAATCATAATGAATCCCACTTCTTTCTTACCATAATAAATGCCAAAGGGATACACCTTCATCCCCTCTTCAGTAATAGCAAAATATGCATCAATCAAGCTATCAGCATTTGGAGCAACAAAAGTTTCCTGATCTTTGTTAACTTTTATTTTGTAATTTTATCGCATTCATCCCAAAGGATTTTCTCTAAATGTATTTTCTTTTCTATATCAAAAAATAAAAACATCTCATATGAGACGTTTGTATCAAACAGGGCGGTGAATCCTGAATCGCTGACTCCATCCACAAGGAATGCGCCGTGGTCGAACACCGACTTTCCACCTTTGACATTTGTATTATAGCACATCTAAACGAATGTGTTACTTAATTTTTGATGTAATAAATATTGTTAATATTTCTGCTCTATGTGGATTGTCTTTATCTATCAAAATAGAAACCTTAATTGCGTTCTTTTTGTCCTCTTTCCTTTTTAAATAATAGTTGAATACATGCTTATGGCGTTTGTCTTTTGTAAAGAGCAAAGGCTTACTGATGTTTTTTACGAACATTTCAACATCGGATGGCTGTAGACCGTGATAGGATTTTGCTGCATGCTCTACACCAGTCTCATTACTTCTTGCTTGCGCCTTAAAATATAAATATAAATTATGTGTCTTATCATAAAAAGGCACTTTAATACTTTCTAGTAATTCAACAATAGTTTTATTAGGCTTAACGCCTTTTTTCTTTTTAGGCATATAAAAAGGATATCATTTTATTGTATATATGTCATTATAAATTCAAAGAATTTAATCAATTATATAATATCACTATAATTGTTCAACAAAGGCAAGAAAAAAGGACCGATATTTTGTATCAATCCTATTAACCTACATTGGTGACCCGTACGCGATTCGAACGCGTGAATGTATGCGTGAAAGGCATATGAGTTAAGCCGCTTCTCCAACGGGCCAATTTAGTGGCGCCTACCGAGGGGCTCGAACCCACGACCGATCGGTTAACAGCCGATAGCTCTGCCAACTGAGCTAGGTAGGCGCTTCTATGCTATGCGATAAAATCGCAAGTAAAATAATAACAAAGCGATTATCTAAAAACAATACAAAATTTTTATTTTGAAAGTTTTTCGATTGTATCAATTAAATCTTGAACAGTAACGATACCTGACATATCAACATCATCGAAATGGATATCGTATTGTTCTTCGAGTTGAAGAAGTAATTCAACAACATCTAATGAATCGAGTCCAAGTTCTTTAAAGTTAGCGTTTGGATCGATTGAATCTTTATGACATGCTTCCGCTAATTTAGCTTTGATTTGTTCGCCTAATGACATATATTTACCTCTTTCGCTCAATTATCTTATCACATTTAAAATATTTTGCTATATAAACTCCTCTTGAAAGGCTGCTTCTTCAAATAACTTTTCAAGAAGAGGCTATTAAGCCACTTCTTTGTCTTCTTCTTTGCTTAGTTTCCGTTATTTGTTTCAACATAGTTTTCTTCGGCAACGGATGTCATACGATCGCCGACGATATCTGTGACAGTTTGAAACATTCCTGCCATAGTACCAATAACAACACCGAAAATAGTGATTGTTAAGATGATGCCTAAAAGGCTACCTTTAATTTCAGACATAATTTACCTCCTTTCTATTAGCCTATATAACCAATAACTACACTTCTTGAGATTGATATTTCCATCGGCTCAGATGAAATTATCATTGGTTGATAAGTTGTGTAGATACGGTATTCAAATATCGAACCATATGATGGTGCTTCATATGTTAGAGCTTCTATATGGGCGTTCGCCTGATTTTCCACAAGAAGAACGACACTTTGAGTTATTTCACCATATTTAGAGATTGAATAACCAGCAGTGACTGAAACAGCATCCAAATTGGTATAGATAATTTGAATTGAAGTAATATCTCCAGCGATAATGAAAAGCTGGACTATGAATACTAACGATAAAAGAAATCCTAACTTATAACCCACTTAACATTTCTCCTATCATTTGAACAACACCAACAGAGATAACGATTATTAAATAACCAGATCCAATCATTGGAAAGACAGTTAAACTAGATAATCTTTTCTCCTTTCTTCCGTTATCTTTTTGATATTGCTCGTCTTTAAGTTTTGAAAACAAAATATCAAATTGGTTGATATATGAAGAATTGTTTCCCTGATCAACCATTTGAAATACTGAAATCATTAATTGTTCAATGATTAATAAATCATAATTTCTAGCAAACCTAATAAATGGTTCAACAGTTTTATCATTATCTATCTCATTAATTAATATGTTTAGTTTCTCTAATGTAAATTGATTTGAAAAGGTAGATATCTCTTTTAACGACGAATATATGTTGTAGTCGTTTTTGATGTATGTTTTAAAGAATGTAAAGACGTTAATGAAATCGTTTATATTATCTAGCTTTTGTTTTTCTTCCATCGAAGAATATCTAGAAAAATAGATAAAAGTAAAAATAAGAGCAAAACCTAGTGAAGCAACCAATATATAGAGACTCCTAAGAAAGAAATAACCTAATCCAGAAGATGTAATCAAAAGCAATATTACAACGACATAAATTGCAATCTCTTTTTTGTAATTAAGGCCTATATTCTCGAGTCTTTTCTTAAATTTCATAGGTTATCCTCCTTAATATAAAGTTCAGTAGAACGAAGAATTGCCATATGAATCGAAACTAGAATTATAAGGAAATACAAAACTACTAAACCAAGAAATAAATAGGACTTGAGCATGGTCATATAGAAGGAAGAAATTCCAAATCTCATAAACAAAAGAATTCCTAAAGACATGCCCCAGAGAATAATGAATTCAAAAATGTTCCTTTTAATTGAATGATTCGATTTATTGATACTATCTTCAATCCTAGTGGTTTCTGCAATTAAAGAATCTGCCATTTTTAGGATGTTACCTCCTTGGTCTAGATAGAGTTCAACAATGTTTAAAAACATCTTATAGACCGATAAATTGAAGTGTTTCCTTAAATAATTAAGTCTTTCATTGTTATCGAGATTTTCGATATCGTTCACAATATGTTTAAGTTCACCAGTAGATCCCTGAACTCCACTTCGATAGGCCTCTTCTAAAGAATCGCGAACAGACATTGTAATTAAAAATGAATTTATAAATTTATAACAATTGTGAATGCGATAGTTTTTCTTTGAAAAAGCATTAATTTTTTTCAAAGCAAAAATGAAATAATATAGAAGGTATATCAGTCCTATAGCTATTCCAACAATATAATTATTTGTAGCTAGATATGCTGAAAAGCCAATAATAATAGAAACGATTAATGCAACAACAACACTACTTTTCATTATATTTACCTCTTTTGTAAACGATATTTAGCTTCTTGCTGTCACTTATTGCGATTTCCGAAATATATCTAACAATATTTCCTCTATGGTTTACTTCTCTTTTTAAGAAGATATATGCTTTCATATGTTCCATAACGTCATGATAGATATCATCATATTTTTGTGAACTATCCGACATTTCTACCATTCTTGTTATTCTTGCAGGAATTGAATTAATGTCATAAGCGTGAAGAGTTGTAATGATTGGATGTCCTGTAAGAACGCTATTTAATACATCATTCATTTCTTTTCCTCTGCTTTCTGCTATGACGAGCCAATCTGGATTGCTTCTTAAAGCGTTTCTAATCAACCTTTCAAATGTTCCTTCGCTAACATTGGGATTAAGTTGCCAGGAAGTAATATCCAATGCTTCGTTTTGTCTTACAGAATCCAATTCTTGAATGTTATCTATAATGATTATTCTCGTGTTATCTTCTAATGAAGATAGTAAATACTTTTGTAGTTCGGTTTTTCCTGTCCCAGTTTCTCCAGCAATAACAATCGAATATTTCTTTTTTAGAAAATCTTTTAATATTGATCTAACTTTTCGATTCATAAAAGAATAATTATGAAGAATTCTTGATTCAATTGAGCCAATACGAATACAGAAAGAAATTGATTTTTCATCGCCTAATCTAACTATTGAAGAGTGAACTGCATTAATACGATAATTTGCCACGGATATATCAAGAATTGGATTTTGGTATGAAAATTGTTTTTCAGCCATGTTGGCAATTTGTCTAATAAATGCAATTGCTTCTTCTGCGGTAAAATCAATATTTGCTTTAGCTCTACCCTTGATGTTGTCTTGATAAAATAAGGAGACACCATTATAAGAAATATCTGTAATTGAACTTTTAGATAAAAATGGAGCAAGTTTTGAATTGTCAATGTATGTTTTTAATTCAGTATTCAAGACCTTTTCCCTCCTTTACATAAAAGTTCATTGCTTTTTCATAATCGAAAAAATAATTAATGTGAGCTTTGATAGAAATTTTTAGAGCTTTACAAAAATGAGAAGTACAAACCAAACCCGTTTCTTCGTCAAAGTAATAGTAATTTATCGTATAAGAAGTCACGTATTTTGGCATATTTGCCCCTATATAAAGCGGAATATATTCTTCAATTTTTTCTTCATTAAAATGCGCTCCTGGGTTACCTCTTTCATCGATTGTTGCTAACGCTGTTTCGAATAATCCTCGATACATTAGAGAGAATGCTCTATTGATGTTTGAATATTCAATACATCCAAACGAAAAATTTAAAAAGAAAGAAAACATAATGACGTAATAAATCATTTCAACCATAGAAAACTATTTCCTCACCTATTTCAAAATTTGGTTCACTATATTCATAAGTGACACAAAAATCACTTGTAACGCAGTCACCAATAATTGCGTTTTGGAACTCGCCCAAATTCATAGTAAGTGTTAAACGAGATTTCGAAAAACCTACTCTGTCTAAATGCAAGATAAATTGGTTTGTTGTTTTATCTACGTTTTCTTTCTTTTTAATTCCCAAAGGAAAATATAACTTTTTAGTTTTTATTCTTCCTTCGCCTTCATCAAAATAAACGTATCTTGTATTTGGATCTATGTATAAATCTGTATTTAGTTCAAAATATGAACCTTGTTTATCTGAAATAAGACTTGCTAATACAGTAACTAGATTTGAAGATGCACTTCTATGTAAATATGGTAAATATTTGTTTTCATCATTAAATGTTAGATATGTACTAGCACAAGTAAGTGGAAGAGAAAGAGATAAATCACTATCAACAAGTTTTGAGGTTAATAATGGTTCAGATATATCAATTTTGTTTTGATGATCGAATTCATATAGCGCATCTTTTGCGTATTCAGTTAATTCAAAAGCCTCACTTACATACTCTCTATTATCTGTTTTACCCTTGTATAACAGAATATTTGCATCACTAACGAATTGTTCACCCTCTTTGTCATAGGTATCAATTATAGGCATTGAAGAAAAATCCCTACGATACCTTCCATCAAAGTAATATGTTAGTGTTTGACTCGATGAGATTAATTCAATGTAGAATCTTGGCCCAAATAATCCAACATCACGGTATTGTTGATAAGTATAGTTTTCAGTAATTGTAAACTCATCAGTATATAAGTTTTGGAGGATTCTTTTAGATTCTCTTATCTGATAGTAAACCCTATCCAATGGTTTGTATTTATATATTTTGACTTTGTTTTGTGTTGATGCTTTTTTAAATGAAACAATAATACTAACATCAGTCTTATAACCCATTTCCGAAGCACCTATTATTGCAACCTGAAGCATATCTTCATTTAGAGCTTTTGTGCTTCTACTTTCGACATTTGCTCCTAAAAGGATTATTGTAGCGATAGGAAATAATGAAATGACTTTATTGCTCATAAAAATTCCTTAAAAATGTTTCAACTGCCCTACGTCTTAAACGATAGTAGGTTGATTTTGAAAACATACCTACCCACCAAATAGGATTTGTTTGATAGAAGAATTCTTGATTGATAACTTTTTGATCAAGAGGGTCAAGAAGCACTAAGGCTCTATCAACATCTCTTATATATTCTTCATACATCGAAGATTTAAGCGTGTCGCTATCAGATAATCTTTCAAAGTTTCTAAGTGATGCAACACAGTGGAAATAATTGTCTCTAATAGCAATCAAACGCTTATAAGAGACAAATGCTTTTGAGGTCTTTTTTGCACGTCCCATAATCAATATCCGCCTTCATATACTTATATAGGAGGTTTTTGACGAAAAAGTGTGAAAAATTCTTTCAAAAAAATAACATTTTCAAATCACGTAGTAGATTTTATAATTAATTCGTTATGATTATTCTTACTGGGGCTTCTGCAAGCGGAAAAACTGTTACAGCATTAGGTTTGCAGCGCAAGTATTCTCTAAAAAAAGCAATCACTTCTACAACAAGGGAAAAACGTGTTGGTGAAGAGCATGGTAAAGATTATTTTTTCTATACAAAAGAAGAATTTTTGAAAAGACGTGACGAAAATAAGTTTGTTGAAACATCTTTATATAACAATAACTACTACGGATGTGGAGTTGACCAAGTAAGTGATGACAAAGTAATAGTTTTAGATCCAAATGGTCTTCATTCATTTCAAAAATTAAATAATAAAAATATTGTTTCTTTCTTACTTACTTGTGATGAAAAAGAAAGAGAAAAGAGAATGATTCTTAGAGGCGATGAAACAAATAAAATCAAAGAAAGACTAACAAACGATCGAATTGATTTTGCTAAAGATAAAATTGGTAAAGTTGATTGTGTAATTGATACGCAAAATAAAAGTATCGATGATGTTATCGATACCATTTACTGTCTATATCAAGATATTATCGCCAAAAATAATAAAGAAGAATAAATACTACTAAAAGTAAAATAGCAACAAATAGACCGACGGCAATAAAAATAACTATTGTCCGGTCTACTTTATTTTTAAGAGAGAATTTAGGTTCCTTTTCAGGACGTTCAACCATCTCTTTGTTATTTCTAAATCCTAACATTATTGCTCTTTCTTCTTAGATACTTTAACAAGTATTTTATCAACTGTAAATTCACTGGCTTCTAAAATTGTGATCCTTAGATTCTTATAAGTAAATCTATCACCCACAATTGCAAATTTTTCTAAGCAATCAACACACCAGCCACCAACGGTTGTAACATCGAGGTTCTCTGGTCTTTCCACATCAACAAGTTCAAAGAAGTCATCAATATTCATTGAACCTTCGACTTCATAACTGTTTCGTTTGATTCTAGTATATTCTTCGACATAATCATCCATTTCATCAAATATCTCGCCTACAAGTTCTTCCAAGATATCTTCCATTGTCAAAATACCTGCAGTTGCGCCATATTCATCTTTAACTATAACAATATGATTTTTGGTATGTTTCATATCTTCTAATATTTCAGAAATACCCATTGAGAACGGTACATAAGAAGGCTTTAAAAGTATTGATTCAACGAACTTCCTAGTGATTTTTTGCTTAGCGAGCATGCTTCTTAATAGTGTTTTAACTGGAAGAATACCAATTATGTTATCGATATTATCTTTATACACCGGAATACGTGAATGACCAAAGGCATCATCAGATAATAGAACTTCATTAATATTAGAATCAATATCAAGTGCAAAAACATCAGGACTTGGAGTCATAATTTCGTGAGCTTCTGTATCTTTGAAAATAATGGCGGACTTAACAAGTTCTTCCTGATCTTCATCAATGATTCCTTCTTCTTGAATTGTGCTAACAATTTGATTTAATTCATCATCTGAAATCAATTCTTTTTCTTTGTTCTTATTAGATTTTGGGAAGAATGGTAGAGACAATAAATGTCCAAGTTTTGAACAGATAAATACAATTGGGAAGAATATTATTTTTAAAACAAGAAGAGGTACTGCCATTATCTTAGATAATGGATATGAGAACGCTCTGCCTATAACTTTTGGTAAAATTTCTCCAAATATCAATAGGGACACTAATAAAACAATAGACATTATTGTTGGAGAGAAATCATAAACTGGAGTATTAACGAAAATAAGATAACCAAGAACAGTAGCAAGGGATGTTGCTGCAATATTTACAAGATTGTTGCAGAACAAAATTGTAGTAATTGTTGTGTCATAATCTTTTGCAAATTTTAAAGCTAAAGCAGCACTCTTTCTTCCTTTTTCGACGTCTTTTTTGAGTCTTAATTGATTTACAACAGCGTAAACCATGTCACTAGAAGAGAATATTCCTGAAAGAATAATTAATAAGATGATGGAGATTATTAAAATGACAATCATTTTTTAACCTCCCTCTTATTCACTAATGGTTCAGCAATTTTACCAACAAGTTCTTCCAAAACGTCTTCCATAGTGACCATACCTACAACTACTTCATCTTTTTTAACAATAGCAATGTGAGTGTGGTTCTTTTTAAAGCCTTCCATTAAGTCATCAAGTTTGATTCTAGTGGTTACAAAATATGGTTTCTGAAGAATAGATAAAATAGAAATTGTTGGATTCTTTAAATATGCTTTGATGTACGATTTTACATGCAGAACCCCAATTATTTTGTCGAAAGAGCCATAGCAGACCGGGATTCTCGAGTAGTTTGTTGATAAGATTATTTCATTGATCTCTTCTTTAGATAATTTCTTTAAGTCAATAACAAACATTTTGTTTCTTTTGGTAAGAATTTCTCTAACTGATGTATCGGTAAAATCCAAAGAAGCGGTTATGATATCTGATTCATTTTCTTCAATTAAACCCTTCTCCTCGATTGATTCAACTATATTGGTAAAATCTTCTTCAGTCACTTGCGGAACATCATCTGCATGGAAAATCTTATTAAATAACTTAATTAATAAAGAAAATATCCAAACCAAAGGATAAAAAATGTAATAGAAGAATAAGAATAGATGAATAAATGTAAAAGCAACTTTATCAGGATTTTTCCTAGCAATCATCTTAGGAACCATATCACCAAATATATAGGTAATAATGGTCATTACTGCAGTAGTAATTATTGATATTATCGTATCATCAAAAATACCCAAGAAAAGGAGTAAAAATAAAACAGTTGCAATAGTTGAAAGGACTACGTTAACTAGATTATGTCCTATTAAGGACATTGTTAAAGTTTCATTGAAAGATTCATATAATCTAATAATCTTTTTAGCTTTCTTGTTGCCCTCATCTGCTAATGCTTTCATTTTGAATTGATTGATACACGCAAAAGCTGTTTCGGTCATTGAAAAGAAGGCACTTAAAAGAACCAATATAATGATTAGTGATATATAGATGTATGGCTCAGGTTTTAGAAAAGCTTCGCCATTGATAATGTTAACTAAATAACGCGAGGGGTGATCCATTATGATTCACTCTTTTCTTGTTTATCTTTTTTCTTAAATAAAGATGACTTTGAAGCAGGAGTTTTTTTCTCTTCTGCTGGTTTTTCTTCAACCTTAGCTTCTTCAGCAGGTTTTTCATTATTTTCTTCTGGTTTAACTTCAACTTCTTGTTTTACACCATTAGCTTCAACAATAATGTGAGTTGTTGTACCAGGTTCAGTATTTGGGTTTTGAGCAGCAACTGCTTTAGCAATTTCAAGAGCAATCTCTTCACTAGAATGTTGTTCACTATTAGCTTCCTCGTTAACAATTGGAGCGACTTGTGCAGCATTATTTGCTAATCCAAGAGCCTCGCGTACTTCATTTGCGTGCTCTTTAATATATTTAGCAATCTCTTCATTTGAGACTTGTCTAACTTCTCTAATTGTAGCGAATTCTTTCTCGTATTGTTTTGCCAAATACTTATCTGTTCTAGCAGGAGCGACAAAGATGAACAGAATCAAAAGGAATGTAAATATAACAGTAAGTAAATAATCTACGAAAAGAACAATGAAGAATACTTTAGGCATTAATGGTGCTTGAGCATTAAGTGCAAATAGTTGGAAATAATTATATGCAACGGTTCCATCATACAATTTGATTCCAAATAACATACCATGTAATGCAGCAGATCCAAACGCTAAAGCAACCAAGAATGGAACGTAGAATACTAATTCATTTCTTTTCTTAAAGAAACCAGAAATAAAGATTGCTATACAAACAAGAAGTGTAAAGACAATCATGATTCCTGGAATAATTGCATCAACACTTCCAAACAAGATTAATTGAGGAATGTGATGAATAAAATATTTAACATAATCGATTCCATAATAAACAGTATAGTTAGCACTACTCATCATAATTAAATCCTTAAAGAAAGGAATGTAATTAAGAAGTGATGTCGAAACCATAAATCCATAGCCAAAAACTAAGGAAGTTAGACTTAAGAGAATAAATATTAACCTAGGCCTTGTCATTGTTTTTTAATTATAAAATAAAAACATATGAAATTAAAGTATTCCATATGTCTATTTTATATTTCCATCAATAGACGCTATTAATTGCAAGATGGATTAGATGAGCAATTTTATGAAGTGTTTTTTCATCGCTTCTTTTTAATTCGATAACAACACGAGCAACTCCTCCAGCAACAAATTGAAGGACATCGTCATCAATTTCACGATGAGTTATTTTTCTAAATTCACGTGAAGTTCTTTCTTGTAATACATGGAAGAAGACCTCTTGAGAGACTGATGCTACTGCTTTAACATCCTCTGAATAAGTTTCGAATCTTTCGATATTTATTTTTAAGAATTTTTCTGGATCACTTGTGAGATATGCAACATATTTTCCATCTCCAATTATTGTTTCAACAATAACTTTGCAAGCATCAACAATTAATCCACCAATATTTTTATAGTGACGATAGAAAGTTGTTTTATTAACATCAGCTAGTTCACACAAGTCTTTCACTAATGGGACTTTGTCTCCGTTTTCTTTTCTTAAATCAATAAAAGCCTTTATTAATGCCTTCTTTGTTTTAATAATTCTTCTATCCATTTTGTAACCTCGAAACAAATTTTTGTCGCATTTGCAACTCTCGTATTATATTAGAAAAAAATAATTTATAAAAGAATATTTTAATTAATTCGAAAAACTTAATGAATTCCATTACGAATAAAGAAAAATGAGTCATAGACTCATTGAATTTTCTGGAGCACCAGAGGGGAATCGAACCCCCATAGTTAGCTTGGGAAGCTAATGTTCTACCACTGAACTACTGATGCGTTAGGCTACATAGGTAAGTGTAATTTTAGCACTTAAGCCTTTAACTTGATTAACTTCTACTTTCCAGTGGAAAGAAGAACCATCATTCATTTTACTTCCTTTAACAAATTGTTTGGAATAAGAATCAATTGTAAAAGTTGAACCTGCTCTAAATAAAGATGTATTTGAAAGATTATCAGAAGAACGATAATTTGCATTTTTATTGTTGTGGATTAATTGAAGAACATTGTAATCAGCATAATTCTTTCCTAGAAGAGTAATGTAGTTATTAGAACTAGAATTATTTTTGTAATAAGTGTTACTCATAGCGTGGTCCACTTGCATTCCTTCAGTAATTCCTCTTCTAATTAAACTATCATCAATTTGGCTAGTATCACTGATTCCTGTTAAATCTAAGATTCTTCCATCAACATGCCAAATTCTAAAACCTATATCGCTTGCGCCGATTGGATAAGAACCATTGTATGGTGTAGCGTGATCAAAGCGATTTAGACCATATGGAGAATATAATTCAAGCAAAATATATTCATCAAAAGGAGAGTTCGAAAAAGAGGCAGGATTTGATGATAAAAGCACAAGATCTCCACTGGATTCGTATGTTGAGACTGTCATTTGGCATGACTGTGTAGGCACATAAGGTTTATCCCAACCATATGCCATTCTAGTATATGGATCATGGCCTCCCACATTCAAATCTTGCATTGAAAAACCAGCAGCAGGATTACATTGATTTGAGTAATCATAATAATCTACCGCACCAAATACGTGACCCATCTCATGGATAAATGTATGAGTATCAACTTTTGAGAAAGTAGTATCACCAGTAGCATATGTTGATCCTGCTCTTAATAAGGCTCTAGTTTTTCCATACATAAAGTCATAAGAAGCCCAGAAGAATACATTAACATTTGGTTTAAATTGATTAGGTTCACTACCCATCCAATATGTATATGCCCACATATTGCTGTTATTTGATGGCAATGCTTTTTGATCAGGAGCGGCGTAAATTAGCATAATTGAGTCAATATAACCGTCCTTATCACAGTCATAATCTTGTAGATTATTTGTACCATACTTATTCTTAAACCAAGCAAAAGCATTATTAACTAAGCCCGGAGTTTTAGTGCCATAATCATCATTATAATAATTGGTAGATGACTTGCCACATTCATACCAATCAGTAACAAATCCATCAACAGTTAATTTGCCTCGAGATTCAGTTTCATAATAGGTTTTAACTGAATGCCATCCTGTGTCTTTTTGTGAGCCTAAATAAGCTACTTTAATATCGTTTCTAACGTTTTCTTTATTTGTTAATGAAGTTATATAATTGCTTGAATCAGTGAACCAAACAGGAATAATGATTGATTTTGATTTTCCAATAGTTGGAGAAGACGAAATTGATTCGTAATAATTATCAATATATGTTTTATACGTATCTTTTAGTCTAACTTGCTGAGGAACATAATCCTTTGTTACTTTTATATGGACAGTTTTTGATAACGATCTATTTTCTTTTAAGAAACATTGTAAATTCGTTTCTCCTTCTTTGATTGCTGTTAATGAAACAGAATCCTTAGAAGTCGAATAAGAAAGTATAGAAGAATCTTCCACTTGAAAAGTGAATTCTTTATCAGGGATTGTGTAATATTCAATGTTATATGCTTTAACACTTACTCCGTTTGTTTGATTTAAACCTAAAAGAAGTTCACTATGAGATACTTCAATATAGGCAACACTTTCAACAATATCATCTATGCCATTACATGCAGCAAGTAGGATAGATACACAAGATAATAAAACAATTCTTCTAATAGACTTCATAGCAAGAATTATAATTCAAATATATATCATTACAAGAAAAAGCCCTCATATGAGGGCGAATTTATGTATTATTTATATAGAACGCATCTTTCCTTTACGTGAATGTAGTCTAACCGAACCACCTTGTTTCTTAGCCATAGTTTTAGCAAACACAAGCGCTTCAGCTTGGGTATCAAAAAGTTTTAATGCTCTTTCTCCCTTTGCTAATTTAACTTGCCATTTATTTGTAGTTGGATGTTGAGAGACGTGATAGACTTTCGCATTATATTCCCTTTTTTCTTCGTTTAAGTTGCCTTCATCATCTCTTTCTAATTTTCTTACTTTTACTTCTTTTGGTTGAATTAATAAAGGATCTTCAATTGGATCTACAAAATCAGCCTTTTCTTTACTAAACCTACGTTCTTCTTTTTTGAGTCTTGCTTTTGCAATTTTATTAACAAGAACCTCATGTCCATCCATAAAAAAGAAGAATAGCATCGCAAAGGCAGAAATCATTGAGATAATTGTTAAGGAAATTTCCACTATAGAGAGAATGAATCCATCGCCCTTATATGTTGCGATACGAGGGATTAACATAAAACATATTCCAAGGATTAGTCCAAAGAACAAATATTGTAACGAATATAAAAATCCTATTGGATGACGGTGAATTAATGTAAATAGAGCAGTAATAAGTGATAAGAAAAGGAAAACCACCATATATCCTAAGAAAATAAAAAAGGATACGATTCTTTCACCAGAAAATAGTAGACCAATATCAAAAGGTTCTTTATTAACAAGAAGAGTTAAAATGAAGAATGTTAAAGCTGAAAAAGCAGTAACAATCATTGTCATTTCTGCTATTACGACAAGTAGGTGTTTACGACTAACTCTCACGTGAAAATTATAACAAAGAAAATAAAAAACTCCATTACGGAGTTAATTATGCTCAATGGTGGATGCTACAGGGCTCGAACCTGTGACCTTCTGTACGTCAAACAGATGCTCTCCCAGCTGAGCTAAACATCCAAGCTAGGAATGGTGCCGTCGAAAGGAATTGAACCTTCAACCTTCTGATTACGATTCAGTTGCTCTGCCGGGTTGAGCTACAACGGCAAGACAGCGTTAATATATTATGATAGTTAAAAACAATTTTCAACAACTTATTTTATAACTATTTAAACTATCTATTTCTAGTTTTCTTAACAATTAATTTGATAAGAACAATAATCTCATGAGCAATAAGAGGAACTAAAGCGGCTGCAGCAGTGATTAACCATTCATAAAGTCCTAATTTGGCGGTTGAGAATATTGATTGAACACCAGGAGTTAAAACAACAAAGAATTGAAGTGCAACGCCAACAACAAAAGCGATTAACATCATCCAGTTCTTGTTTTTAAATACCATAACAAATGATTTTTCAGTGTTAGACATACAAACCATATGAATGAGTTCGGCAAAGGCTAAAGCAGTAAATGACATAGTTTGAGCATGTAAAATAATATATTTATCAGTACAGTTTGCAATTGCATCCCAAGTGAAACACCCATTAAGCCAATAAGCGGAAAGGTAGGCAATGATTACAGCAATTGTAATGAATAAACCATGCATGATTGTGTCTCTTAATCCACCTTTAGCAAACACACCATCTTTAGGATCTCTTGGTTTCTCTTTCATGATATTGGAATCTTTTGGATCCATACCTAAAGCAATAGCTGGAAGAGAATCAGTAATTAAGTTAATCCAGAGGAGGTGTACCGCTAAAAATGGGGTTTGGAATCCAACTAAGATGATAAACATCATAACTAAGACTTCAGCAATATTTGAACTTAGTAAGAAGATAATTGTTTTCTTAATATTAGTGAATATTCCACGACCTTCTTCAACGGCTTTTTCGATACTTGCAAAGTTATCATCTGCAAGAACCATATCTGCTGCACCTTTAGCAACATCAGTTCCTGTGATACCCATAGCGATACCAATATCAGCAGCTTTTAAAGAAGGAGCATCATTAACACCATCGCCTGTCATTGCGCATATATGACCATTTGCTTTAAACGCTTTAACAATTGAAGTTTTATTTTCTGGAGAAACGCGAGCAAAGACTCTTACAGTTTTTACTTTTTCTCGTAATTCATCAAAAGTTAATTCATCGAGTTCTTTACCCATCATACATTCACTAATATCAGAAGCGATTCCAAGATTCTTTGCAATTGCAAAGGCAGTATCTTTATGGTCACCAGTAATCATGATGGTTGTGATACCAGCAGTGTTAAATTTATCAACAGCAGGTTTTGCTTCTTCTCTAGCAGGATCAATCATCGCAACAAGACCAACGAATACCAAATCTTGTTCATCAATTTTGTCTTTATTTGTATAAGAAAGAGCCAAGACTCTTAGAGCATTATTTGAGAAATTTGAGTTAACTTCATAGATGTGTTTTATATCTTCTTCAGTTATTTTTCTTTCTTTACCATTTTCTAAAATTTTAGTCGTTCTAGTGAGGATTGAATCAAGAGCTCCTTTTGTATAAATAATGGACTCTTTAGTGGAAATTTGATGTTTTGTTGACATCATTTTACGAACTGAATCAAATGGTAATTCATCAACACGTGGGGTGGCTTTTTCAAGATCGCCCTTATGCATATTAAATGCGTTTGCGAATGCAACTAAAGCAATTTCAGTTGGATCACCAAAGAGGCCTTCATCCACCACAGCATTACTACAAAGTGACATACCTTTTGCAAGAAGTAATAGTTCTTCTTTATTATTAGATTCATTAAACTCTTCTTGTTTGAAATATGTACCATCAGCGTAGGCTTCAACAACAGTCATCTTATTTTGAGTAAGAGTTCCTGTTTTATCAGAACAAACAATTGAAACTGCTCCAAGAGTTTCAACAGATGGAAGTTTTTTAACAATAGTATTAACTTTAACCATACGTTGCACGCCGATGGATAAAACGATGGTAACAACAGCAGCAAGACCTTCAGGAATTGCAGCAACAGCAAGAGAGATAGCTCCAAGTACTGCCTCAATCCATTCGGATACGTTTGTTTGATTTCCGTGAATGAATATCCAAGCAATTGAAATAACTAAAACTAATACAACAATACCAATGGTCATAAGACCAAGAACTTTTGAAAGTTTTGTTAATACTTTTTGAAGTGGTGTTTCTTCCTCTTCTTCATTATCTAAAGCAGTAGCAATTTTACCAATTTCGGTAGACATACCAGTGGATGTAACAACACCTATCCCACGGCCATAGGAAACTGTTGTAGACATATATGCCATATTAATTCTATCTCCGATAGATACTTCTTCAGAGAATGTAACATTAGCATCTTTATCAACAGGAACGGATTCGCCAGTGAGTGATGATTCGATACATTTTAGATTTACAGCTTCAATTAAACGAAGATCAGCTCCAATGGTGTCGCCTTCTTCTAGCACAACAATATCACCAACAACAAGTTGTTCGGATTTAATTTTGAATCTTTTTCCATCTCTTATAACTGTAGTTTCGGGAGAAGAGATTCTTTTTAAAGCTTCAAGTGATGTTTGTGCTTTTACTTCTTGAACAGTACCAATAATAGAATTTAAAAGTACGACAGATAATATGATTAAAACATCAGGCCATTCGCCAACATCAAGGAACCAATTAATTTGTTTAGGATCTGTGTAGCCAAGATGAGAAAGATATTCTACAAGGGCTTCTCCACCATTTCTTATTAATTGATTAGCGTGGATAATATCGTAAATTGAAACAGCAATGGTTATTGCGACCGCACCAAAAAGAACATAAATCATTGGATTATTCATTTGTTCAAAGAAAATTCTAATCCAACTTTTTTTCTTCTTTTCTTCTAATTTGTTAGGGCCATATTTCTGAAGTCGAATTTGTGCTTCTTCACTAGATAGTCCTTTAATTGGGTCAGTTTCAAAATTGCTTATTGTTTGTTCTTTTGAACATGTTTCATAAGCTAGTCTATTTTCAATATTATCCATAACGTTCCTCAAATACTATAAAGATATGATAAAACATTTTTGAAATTATTACACATACATATGTATATTACTTGCACTTATGCACATGCTGCTACTATAATGTTAAATACCGTATAGGGGTATATTGATATGGAACAATGTTGCCAAAAAATGAAAAGCACTCCAAGAAGTGAAACTGAGATTAAAAGCATAGTAACTCGCCTCAATCGTATTGATGGACAAATTTTAGGAATCAAAAAAATGATTGAAGATAACAGATACTGTGGTGATGTTTTAATTCAATTATCAGCATCAATCCAAGCATTAAAACAAGTTGCGTATCTAATTTTAGAAAACCATATGAAAACATGTGTTGCTAGTGATTTAAAGGAAGATAAATTTGAATCGATTGATGAGATGATTCAACTAATTGAGAAACTAAGATGATTAAAAATGAAAAATATAAAATTGAAGGAATGACTTGCGCAGCATGCCAAGCACGTGTTGAAAAAGCAGTGTCTAATTTAGATGGCATTACATCTTGTAGTGTTTCTCTTTTAACTAATTCAATGGTTGTAAATCATGATGAATCATTAAAACCGTCAGATATAGAAAAAGCCGTTAAAAGAAGTGGTTATAAAGCAAAACTAACAAGGAGTGAAAAATCATCTTTTGAAGAAAAAAATGAGCAACCAAAAAAATTGTTAGTCATTTTAATACTGTCTTTCATTTTTCTAATTCCTTTGTTTTATTTATCAGCTGGATATATGTCTGGTTGGTATATTTTCAATTTAGATAAATATCCTGTTGACTTAATTACAATAGAGCTTGTCTTAGCATCTATCATTCTAGGATTAAATATAAGGTTCTTTATCAGTGGCACTAAAGCTATTTTCCATGGTGGTCCTAACATGGATACTCTAGTAGCGTTAGGAAGTGGAATTGCTTATATATACTCCATTGTTATCTATGTGATGATGCTCATTAACAAAGATAATGCTAATAAAGTTATGGAATTATCTATGAACATTTCTTTTGAAACAACTGGAATGGTTTTAACTCTCATAACTATAGGTAAATTATTAGAAGCAATATCAAAAGGTAGAACCACTACTGCTATAAGAAGTTTGCTCAAATTAAGACCGAATATTGCTCATAAAAAAGTTGATGATAATATCTTGGATATTAATTCAAATAATTTAATATTAAATGATATCTTTGTTGTTAAACCTGGAGAACTATTTCCTGCTGATGGAATAATTATCGACGGATATTCAAGCGTTAATGAAGCTTCTTTAACGGGTGAAGCTATTCCAATCGATAAAAAAATAAATGATATTGTCAAAACAGGAACTATTAATTTAAATGGATTTTTAACTGTTAAGGCTACTGCTGTTGGTAGTGATACAACTATTAACAAGATAGTAAAAATGGTTGAGATGGCCTCATCAACCAAAACTAAAATATCAAGACTAGCGGATAAGATCTCTTTATTTTTTGTTCCGAGCATTATCTTGATTGCCCTATTTACATTTACAATATGGATGATTGTTGGCAAAGACTTTGTTACATCTCATAATCTAAATGTTTCTTTACTAAGTTATTCGATTACAAGAGCTATATCGGTTTTGGTTATTTCTTGCCCGTGTGCTTTAGGGCTTGCTACACCTGTCGCAATAATGGTTGCAAGTGGAAAAGGTGCAAGAAATGGAATTTTATATAAGAACGCAACTACTTTAGAAGAAACTGGAAAAGTTGATATTGTCGTTTTTGATAAAACAGGAACATTAACAAAAGGTGAACCTAGAGTAGATAAAGTATTTGCTAATGAAATCGAATTAAATAAGTTAATTGAATATGCTGCTTCATTAGAAGAAAAGTCAAATCACCCAATAGCAAGAGCAATTGTCAAACATAAAGATAATCTCTCTTTAAATAAAGTCGAAGTAATTGACTATAAAGAAATTATTGGAATTGGAGTTGAAGGAAAAATAGATGGGCATCATATAACAATTGTTAAACCTAATTTTGTTGAAGAAAATAATCTTAATAATCCATTTACAAAAGAAACGAAACAGCTTGAAAAAGACTGCACAACCTTCGTGTTTTTATTAATTGATAGAAGGATTAAAGGTTTAATTTCTCTTAAGGACGAGATAAAAGAAGATGCTCCAAAATTAATAGATTATTTAAAAAGAATTGGTATAACAACGCTACTTTTGAGTGGTGATAATGAAACATCATCTAATCTTGTTGCAGAGGAATTAAAAGTTGATCAAGTTATCGCCAATGTTTTACCAGACCAAAAATATCTAGTTATTAAAGAACTTCAAAAACAAGGAAAAGTAATGATGGTTGGTGATGGGATTAACGATTCAATCGCATTAACCCAAGCAGATATTGGAGTTGCTATTGCTAAGGGAAGTGATATCGCAATTGAATCTGCCGATATTGTTTTATCTAAAGATTCATTACTTGATATTTATGGAGCAATCATTTTGTCTCGTAAAACTTTATTAAATATTAAAGAAAACTTAGTATGGGCATTCTTTTATAATGTATTAATGATTCCTATTGCCGCAGGAGCATACTCGATGCTTGGACTATATAAAATTACCCCGTGGATGTCATCTCTTGCTATGTCATTATCGAGTATCAGTGTTGTTTTGAACGCTTTAAGATTGAACTTAATAAACATTTATAAAAAGAGGAAACAATCAAAATCAAAAATTGAATATAAACAAATTGAATTAAACAAAAATGAGGAAAATAAAATGAAAGTTTATGTTGAAGGAATGATGTGTATGCATTGTGTAGCACATGTTAAGAGTGCGCTAGAATCCATTGATGGAATTAAAAATGTTGATGTTTCTTTAGAAAAAGGATTAGCATCTTTTGTTTTGACTAAAGAGGTTAATGAAGAAAAAATAATAACCGCCATCAGTGACAGCGGTTATAAAGTTATAAAGATTCAACACTAATTATAAAGTGTTCTTTAAATCATTAGCGGTCTCATCCACTACTTTGCGAATTCTTTTTGCTAATGGTTTCTTTCCTTCAGGAGTTTTTAATTTGCGGTTTTCTTTGACCAAACGTTGACCTTCTTGAAGTTGAACTCTATTAGCTTTTGGTCTCTTCTTTGGATCAGGTTGGTTAATAACGAGTTGATCAAATGGAACAATTATGTTGTTCTTGATGAACATTTGATAGATTTCTCTTTTAAAATCACGTGAAACTTGGAAACGATATTGAGCTTCACAAGTACAAGCAAATGTGTAGGAAACACCAGCTTTAGTAAATCCACCGATTCCTTTATAAAATGGGCCGTCAATAATTTGTGGCATTCTTTGTTTAATTAAAGGTAATTCTTGTGCAAAAATACCTTCAAGTCTTTCAACGTCTTCAAAATAGGAAGCATCTAAAGTAATTGAAATATAATTTGGATGACGTGATAGATTGACGCAACTGGCAATTGAAGAATTGGTAATTGATTTTACATTGCCGCAGTTGTCATTTATCTTAACTGTGCGTAGACCAATTTCTTCAACATATCCTCTAAAGCCATCAATGATAACCATATCGCCAACATCAAAGTAATCGTCAAAGACGATAAATACACCTGAAACGATGTCACTAATAAGGGACTGACAGCCTAAACCAATAATAAGAGTTAGGACACCAAGAGAAGCTACAATACCAACAACGTTGACTCCCCAGATAGTGAGGATAGTTCCAATACAAATAATTACAACAGCATACTTGATTAAAGAACGGATAATTGAACCAGTTGTAACGGCTCTTTTTGTAGATGCTGAGACAAGTCTTACAAATAAATCTAAGAAGTAACCTAGTAGGAATCCAACAATAATTACTAAGAATGTGTATAACAATCTAAATCCGTTTTCTTTGAATTTTACCCAAATCCAAATAAAACCGTTTGCAACACCTTCACCATAAAGGCTATCTGCAAATTCGTTACCAAAGATATTTCTTGCAAAAATTAATAATACAAGAGCGGTAATAGATAAAACAACTAAAGCAATCGCCATGATAAATGTAGCTTTTTGAGCTTTGGTTTTAGATTTCCACCAGCCTCCTTTTTGTCGGGCTTTTGGATTGACATACATATATTCTTGAGGAATATTCTTGTCTTCTTCTTTTTTAAATTTTGCCATAAGAACCTCCTTATTTTGTTTCGTTTACCGAAGAGCTAATCACATAAATTGCTTTAGATTCTTCTTCCTCTTCTTTTTCTTTTATTTCATTTTTTTCTGTTTTTAAAACTTCTTCTTCACTAGAAGTATTAATTCCAAATAAAGAAGCAATCATTGTTCCACCAAGAAGACCAGTTACACCAATAGCAAATGTTGTTGTAATAATTTTGATAGCCTTGGTTACCTTCTTGCTTCTAGCGTAACTTGATAATGGATAGTCAACATTATTCTCACCAACATCAAGTTCATCAGAAACTTTATAATTAGTGACATCAAGTGATTCGGTCGCTAGATTATCAGTAGAAATATCATTAAGTTCGTCAATTTCCATAATGTAATTATACAAACGATTTAATAAAAATCGTAAGTAATATTATTTTTTCTCACATTTTTAAAATCTGATTAAATAATAAAGTGAAATAAGATAATATTATTTTGAGGTATTTAGATATGTTCGAAATTACAACAATTATTCTTTGTTCTTTACTACTAGTTGGAGCCATTATTTCCATTGTTCTTTTGATTATCAATTTAGTAAAAGATTCTAAAAAGAGTGAACTTCCTATGGATTTAAAAGAAATTGGAATGCTTTCAAAACAAATTGAAATGTTATCCGATCAAATGAAAGTTGATGTTGAATTAGCTCTTTCAAAAGAAATGAACAAAGTTAACGAGCAAACCTTAAAAACCAATGAAGCAAATAATGAGAAATTAGAAAGATTCCAAAGAAATATTACAACTTCATTAGAAAATAGATTTGATGCTGTAAAAAAACAAATTGATGATAAATTAGCCGAGATTAATAAGAAGGTTGATGAAAAACTTCAACAAGGTTTTAAGGGCACCACCGAAACCATTGCTCAAGTTAGAGAAAGACTTCAAGCAATTGATGATGCCCAAAAAAATATTGAAAGCTTATCAAAAGATGTTGTTTCTTTAAAGAATGTACTAGAAGGCAATCAATCCAGAGGTCAATATGGTGAATATCAATTAAGCATGGTTCTTCATAATGTTTTTGGTGATACCGCGAATTGTTATCAAGAACAATACACAATGAAGAAAACTAAAGATGGAAGCGATGTTAGAGCAGATGCTGTTGTCTTTATGCCTGAACCAAACAAGATGATTTGTATTGATTCAAAATTCCCATTTCAAGACTATAACAAGATGTTTGATGCTGAAGATGAAGCTCAAAAAGAAACTTACAAGAAAGAATTTGCTCTTGCAGTTAAGAAACACATTACTGTTATTAAAGATAAATATATTGTTGAAGGCAAAACTGCTCCCGAAGCATTAATGTTTATTCCAAACGATGGAGTATTTGCATTTATTCACCACGAACTTGACGAAGTTGTCGCGTACGCTCGTGAGAAGAAAGTCATTTTGACTTCGCCATCAACTCTTCCTGCAATATTAGTAACCATCAATATGGTTAGAATCGAAGTTGAGAGGGCTAAAAATGTAAAAGAAATTTCCAAACATCTTGCAAAGTTAGGCAAAGACTTCGAAATGTTTGGACGTGAATGGGAACAATTCTCTTCTCAACTTGCACTTGCATCAAGAACAAGAGAAAAACTTGATTCAAGAGTAGAAAGAATCAATTCTAAATTTGAATCTATTTCAACTTCTTCCACTCCATTAATTGAAGAAGAAAAAGAAGAAAAACCTACCGAGTAGGTTTCTAATCATCTGGTGCCCCTGACCGGACTCGGACCGGTACGAACTCGCGTTCGGCAGATTTTGAGTCTACTGCGTCTACCAATTTCGCCACAGAGGCATGGTGCAGTGAACGAGACTTGAACTCGTACGCATAGGCATAAGATTCTGATTCTTACGCGTCTACCAGTTCCGCCACCACTGCATGATAAGATTATAGTAAAGATATATAAAAAGCAAAATATATTTTATTTTTGAAAATATATAGTATATATTTGTTTTATTATGAATAGACCAGTAGTTTTAAATAAGGGTTTTGACAAAATCTACGATATGGCTGAGTCCATCGAGAATAAAGAGCATACCCTTAGAAATGTATTTGAAGTACCTTTTAAATTCTCAAAAAACAAAGAAGCCTTCATCTACGAAACAAATGATGGTAAAACCGTCATACTCAAATATGCCGACTATAGATCCTTATGTTTAAAATGTGCATCATATGTTCAAAATGAACTAAAGGACGTCAAGAAAGGAAGTTTTGTCGGACTTAAAATCTCTAACTCCATTAATTGGCCAACATATTTCTGGGGTGTATTAATTGCTGGTTATAAACCAGTAGTTATCAATTCAATATTAAACGAAGAAGATACTAATTACTTATTAGAAGAAAGTGATGCTAAAGCAATTATTTCTGATACTGAAGTAACTTACAAAGTTCGCTCTGTAAATGTTTTAAATGCTATCTTAGAAAAAGAAATTGAATCTTTAGATGATTTCGAAAACGAAATTGCATTTTGCACAAGTGGAACTACATCAGATTCAAGAATATTTGTTTATACTGGTGAAAATGTTAATCACCAGATTATGTCTGCTATTGATATGCCTACTGAGAGTAGAACTATCATGTATACCAAAAGATATGGAAGAATTCGTCTTTTGATTATTATTCCTTTTGCTCATATCTTTGGTTTCATTGCAAACTTCTTATGGTATACATTCTTTGGAATGTGTCTTGTACTTCCAAAAACTATTTCCAGTGAAGAAATTGTCAAATGTTGTAAGAAATACCATGTAAGTCATATTTACTCAGTTCCTTTATTCTTTGAATCAGTAAGTAAGTCATTCAAAATTGCTTATTCAAAACTTGATGATAAGACTAAAGAAACCGTTAAAAAATTCATGGATTACAATAACGGCAAAATCTCAAAAAGAGAAGCTGGTGTAGCAAGTTGGAAGATCGTTAAAAATAAGATCCAAGATTTAGTCCTTGGTCATGATATCAAACACTGCATTGCTGGTGGTAGTTATCTTGAACCAGATACATTAGAAACAATGAATGGTCTTGGCTATCCTCTTTATAATGGATATGGCATGACCGAAATTGGTGTTACTTCCGTTGAACTTTCAATGGATCCAAAAGTTAGAAACAAAGGTTCTATTGGTCATTCATTAATGAACGTTTCTTATAAGATTAAAGAAGACCATGAATTGTGCGTTAAATCGCCACAAATCCACTCTTTTTGCTTATTGAAGGGTAAAAAGGTACCTACAAAACTTGATGAGGAAGGATATTTCCATACTGGTGATGTTGCCCGTTTAGATCAAGATGATAAATGCTATATTAAAGGGAGACTTAAAGATGTTATTATCACTTCCAATGGTGAAAACATTTATCCTGAAGAAATTGAAAAAAGATTTACTGCTGTTGAACAAATTAACCATGCTTTATTAATTTCTATCAAATGTAAAAATAAAGAAGTTCTTGAACTTGTTATCGATTTAAAACAAGGTCTTTCAACAGAAGAAATGAAAGTTGCTAAAGGAAAGATGACTGAGATTATTAATCAACTTCCTCCAACATTTAGACCTCAAAGAATTCTTCTTTCCATGGAAGCATTTCCAATCAATTCTTCGATGAAGGTTAAACGTTATCAAGTAGTTAATATGCTTGAAGCTCATCCAGAGAAATTTACTGATTTATCTGGTGGATTTAACCTTGAAATCAATGAAGAAGAAATTAAAAAACTTAAACCAATCATTAAAAGAGTGACTGAATTATTCAGAGAAGCTATTGGTGATCCAAATATTAAGATTGCTAATACTGACCACTTCATCTTAGATTTGGGTGGAGATTCATTCTCATATATGACAGTTGTCTCTAATGTTGAAGAAGAATTCTCAATTGTTATTCCTAATGAAGAATTAGGTAAATTAAATACTCCTATCGAATTTGCTTTATTTATTTCAAAGAATAAATAAGAATTAGAAAAGACTATTTAGGTTTCTAGTCTAGATAGTCTTTTTATTTTAGATATTTTTCTTTAATTATTTTTAATGTTGGGGCATCAGCGTGGGAGAAGGTTAATTTATCTAATTCAACTTTATTTGACCACACCATATCGATATGCTCAGTTAAGGTTGGTTCTCCTTCAATAAGCTCGCATCGATATGTATCAATGTGGAGGATTTGAGTTTCATATTCATCCACAATTGATGTAATTAACTCATAAGCTTTGACTTTAATCTTTAATTCCTCAAATAGCTCTCTTTCAAGAGCTTGTTCAGGAGTTTCACCAGGTTCAATCTTACCGCCAGGGAATTCCCATTTGAATTTGGTTTCTCCATGGTTTCCTCTTTGAGCAGCAAAAACTTTATTATCTTTGATAATCGCTCCAGCGACTACAAATACTTCTCTTTTCATATTATTTAATCTTTAAATCGTTATATTTATCTAAAAGAGTTAGGAACCTCTTCAAAGCCCATTCATGACGATATTTATTATCTGGTGTATTGGTTTCGTTCCACCACACCATATGAAATTGACAAAGAAGTTCAATCTTTTCAAAAGCTTCTTCATCTGGATTAGATAAACAACCTTTAACGAGATCATTATATAGTTTTAGACACTTTTCTTTGGAAACGCCCAAGAACTTCTCACAGTTTCCTGGATCACTTTCTTCAAAGGCAACATAAGGTGCTCTTAAAAGAGCAAGTTCAAAAATACCTTCGCCTCTTGATAATGTATCCATATCAATAAGAAGGAAGTCTTCACCTTGTACCATAATATTTTTAAAGTGACAATCACCATGGATGAAATTCATTGAATCTTTGAGTGATTCAAGCATTCCTTTCATCTTTTTATATTGGGCGTCACTTAAATATTTTTTGATTACTTCAAGTTTTCTTAAGAAGAATGCTCTCATAGATGGAATAGATGGATCCATACATTCTGTTGTATTAATTTTCTTAAGAAGAGCGACATATTTTTTAATTAATTCATCATATTTATCTTCATTATCAATAAAGACATTTTTAAGAGATTTACAATCAAGCATTTCAAAACGGACACCGAGTTTATCATCAACACGGACAATATCAAAAGATATTGCGGTTGGAATTCCTAAGACAAATGCTTGTTTTGCAAGTTTGAGTTCTCTTTCAATTTGTTCAGGATCACTTACACGATTAAACACTTTAATAATTGTATCTTTATCAACGCGGTATACAGTTGAGAAGAAACCTTCTCCAATAACTTGAGCTCCGTTGATATAAACTCTTTTAAGGGCTTTTCTAACATCAAGGATATTAGTAAAACCTGTCATTGATAAAACATCATAAACTTCTAAATTCGCTTCAATAATTGTTACATCATTATATTTTTGTTTAAGTTTAAGGATGATTCTTAAACCTGCACTTGAAATATAATTAAGATTAGCAAAATCTAAAATCAAAGCTTTAGGAGTTTTATCTTCTAATATCTTAGCAATTTCGGCATCAATATTATCTGCATTATAAGAGTTTAGTTCACCTTCAAAATATAGGTGCATTGTTTCGTTATTAAAATCGTATCTCATAAATATTCCTCTTTTAGATTTTAATTCTTTTTCGTTAAACAAAAAAGAAAAAGAAGGTTTATGAACCCTCTTTATCATTTTCGTCTTCTTTTATAACACTTTCAGCGTCGTAGAATCCTCTAATTAATTTACCACTTTCTCTTAAGAGAACTTGTAATTGTTTTTTGTGAGCACATAGTTTTTCTTTACAGTTCACACATCTAATATTCATATTTGTTTTATCGGAGAATCTTTCAGGATGTCTACGATAAGTGACTTCCCAACGAATAAATAAGGCAAGCGATAAACCAACTAAGATATAAATAAATGGATTAAAGATAATATACCATTGAGCCCATTCCCACTGCATGTTATTAAAGACATTGAAGTGTCCTGGAATAACAAGAAGCGAAACAAGTGGTGTGGCCATCATGATGAAGTCCCAGTTGTAAATACGACAAGTTCCACAGCATCTGTTGTGCATCATCCATGTTTGGAATGGACAGAAGAAAAGAATGCAAATCATATCAGAAACAGCGTAGAATAGGGCGATTAACATCATTGCTCCACTATCAAAAATTTTAAAGAAATATAAAACTCCAAAGACCAAATTCAAAGCTACCCATGATATAACAACAGTCATTGTTGCTTTCCAAGATTGAAGAATAGGTTTGTCTTGTCCGCTTGGAAGATAGTTTCGTTTAAATTGTTTTTGACTACCCATTGATGAGGTTTTGACTGGGAAAAATCTTTCAATCATCTCAACAGCAAGCAATACTACAATAACTAAAAGGATCCAGAAACCGACCCATATGTTATTAAATATTTGAATATTTGTAATCTTGTACCAAGCATAAAGACCACCAGCCACCAAAAACAAAGTCAATCTATATACAAGTCTAAAGATATTTAATTGTGAAATAAGAGATACTCTACCAAATTTCCTTTTTGCCATAATATTTACCTGATTGAGAAGTATTTTATACTCTCAACTTAAAAAATCAATAAATTAGACTTTAGTCATCAACTTTTGTTTCATAAAGTTTTATTTTAGATTAAAGAATATCTATATAATATTCATCCCACAAAGTTGTGGAGAATCAAAAATAAAACAGCCTCTTCAGTAGAGGTTGTTCCCGCGTATTTATCCCGTGAACTATAAGCATCATACTTATAGATCAAATCTATCCTGGTGGACCTGACCGGGATCGAACCGGCTACCTCCTCCATGCCATGGAGGCGCTCTCCCAGGTGAGCTACAGGCCCAAGTCTTATATATAATACAACTTTAATATATAATTTCAATCATTATTTTTTGATAATAACAAAGTTAAAGGACGCGAATTAACGCGTCCCATAATTTATTGATTTAGATTAGTGAAATTAATCTTTTTTAGTTCTTATTGCTTGAAATAGTAAGATAACTCCAACAGCAATATAAGATAAGATATGAATTGGGAATTCAACTGGAAGTGATGCCATTCTTTCAAGAGGCATCGAAACACTGATAGCGGATATAAATACAGGTTCAACTAATCCTAAAATCATACTAGTAAGTCCAGTAATTAACATAAAGCCGATAAGAGAAGAGGAAACAGCAATCTTAACAACTTTCTTATTAAATACTCCTAATTCAACTAAAACTTTGTATACACCAAATAGCATTGGTACTGCTAAAAATAAATAGAATACAAATGTTAAGTCTAATGTTCTCCATTGGATAAACATTGGAGAAACAAGTAATGTACCAAATCTGTTGAATGTTAGACATGCAAATAAGAACCAACCAATAGTCTTAAATACATGACCAACTTTAACTTTGAATCTTTCTTCATCATTCTTCATTCTTAAAACAAAGACTAAAGCAACAATATCTGCTGCTAATAAAGCAAGATGAACAAGCATCATTACAAGTGGATAAGCTGTAAATGGATAATCACTAATTAAAGTTCCATAAGCAACAAGTCCACCGACAATAGAAAGAATAAATCCAAGAATATGAATAACCATATTAATGATCACATATAATCTTGAATGTCTCTTTAATGTCTTTGGTCTTTTATAAAGTCTTAAGACATAAAAGAAATCAACAATAAATGTAGATGCTAGAAGAAGAGCAGGTAATGTAATTAAAATCATTGTATTTTCAGTAATGATTGCTTTATTTAAAACATCATTAAAGAAATAGTTAGATGCATACGCTGTAAATAGTGAAGCAAATATTGCAAGAACACTTAATGTAATAATTGTGACTTTACGTGATAGTTTCATAATTATTTACCCTCGACTTGACTATAGGTATGCAAGATTTGCTGATAATCAAGTGCGTGATTTGCATCAATTTTAATCTTTAGACCACCAAGTTTGTCTTCGGTGTAATAGACTAAATTTGTTGATTTTGTACCATAAATAAAATCAACTCCTTCATAGTTAACACCAAAGTCATTATCATGGTCATGCCCGAAAAACATGGCTTTTGTGCTGCCTTTTTCTTTAATTACCTTGAAAAATCCTGGGTCACTATTTGGTGGACAACACTTCTCACCTTTTGAGCCAAACAATAAATTATCTTTTCCTATGTCATATGCAGCATCAATCTCAGGAAGAGGAATATGATAGAACATTAACGAATCAACTGCTACATCATTATTTTGTTTCTTTGTATAGTCAATTAAAGAAGCATACCAATCGATTTGATCTTGTTTGAAGCAGTCATATCCCATAGTAGCAAAGTTATATCTATTGCTGTCCATGATAATTAATTGTTCAAAAATAGTTTCTCCATCCATGACATTAATTGCAAAGTTTGCATTTCCATGAACATCATCATCTTGATGATCAATGAATAAACAATTACTTCCATAGTTATTGAGTAAATTGGTTACCCAATCAATGGAGAAATAACATTGTTCATCATGATTGCCCCATGTAACAGTCCAAGGGATATTGTATGAATCTAAAAACTTAAATACGTCTTTAGCGGTATCTCTTGATGCAAAAGTAAATAAGTCACCTGTAACTACTATCATATCTGCATTCGCATCTTTAATAGTTAAATCAATGAACTTCTTGTGTATTTCAAGATTATCTTTTTCACCAAAATGGAAATCTGTTAACTGCAAAATGGTGAAATCTGGTTTGCGCTTTTTAACTGTAAGAATGTATTCGCTTATGTCGTGATGAACACCACTACAGCCTGTTAATGAAATAGCAACAATCGGCACTAATAAAATCTTTTTGCTTTTCATTTATTTTCCTTTCTTAAATATAAAAATTTGTGGCGCGCCTAAGACGATTCGAACGTCCGACCCTCTTCTTAGGAGGAAGATGCTCTATCCAGCTGAGCTATAGGCGCAATAATTACCTCTTTATGTCAATCTTATAAAGTATCCTACGAACGATGAATAACGTAATTCCAAGCATTAAGAAAGCAATCGAGAATGGTAGAGCAAACCAGTTAAATTTACTAAATAATAAGGTACCAGTATAGCTGCCAGCATACGGAATGTAATTGATTAGACGAAGAAATATGCATCCAAATAAAACACCAATTGAACTATTGAATGGATCTTTTTTAAAAAGAACGAGTCTATTGTCTTGTTTTCCATATGGTGTTTTTGTGATGAGATATTTAATACTTCTGACTGTATCAATGATTGATTTAATAAAACTCACTAACCATAAGAAAATGATTGCTAATGGATATATTGGCGGAAATCCCATTCTTCCCGAGAATAAGATGGTAAAGAATCTAATCAAGAAGACAAATAATGACATTGGTTGAACGATAACTTCCTCAACATCATTAACATAAACATAAAAATAATTTGGAGCAAAGAATACCAACAAATAGAAACCTATAGCAAACAAACACGAAACAACAAGTAAGATGTTATATGGAAGTAACAATCTGTTTTCTGGTTTTACTACTTCTGGTTTTTCTTCGATTAAAATGGCTCCCTCCATTGAGGCAGCACAGTTTGGACAAAAATTTGTCTTATTATCGACAATTGTTCCACAATTAGGACATTTATATTTCATAGGCTTCATTATACATTAAATATTAATTTCTTACTATAACTATAAGAATACAAATGTCTTTTGCCTACACGACCAATGCATTGATTTTATGATTCCCTACACGACCAATGCATAATTTGTAATTTGAAGCCTTAACAATTGTATCATAATAACTTAAAAGTTTCTTTTCTAAAGATAAGCACAAAAATCTAATGGAGTCCAAACAAAATAAAAATGTCTGTATTTGAAATCCTTAAATCATTTAAGTTTCTTCTCAATAAGTCCAAGTTGTTCATCCAAAAACTGGATTTTATTGTTCTCTTTATCTATGATAACTTGTTTTGTTAAGTTATCGCTAATTTCGAATAATTTTTCTGTTTCTTTCTTGTAAATAACATCATAGGAAAAAGATTCAATAATTTCGCCAGTCAAACAATCTTTCATGTTGTATTTGGATAGTCCAAGGAATGTATTTTTATAATTGCCTTCTTTTGTTATTCTCAAACCTTCTTTTAAACCAAAGTAATTAAAAAGCTCTGAACGATCATAAAATTCTAGGTCGTCAGTAAAAGATGCGCCAGTTAGCTCTTTTTTATTTTTGTCAAATATATGGTATTCAAACTTTGTTTTCACATACATTCCCAAAGTGGCTTTTATACTTTTTATACGTCCTGTGGCATAATCTTCGTTCCTATCATACTCTTTTAGATTTTTTATTTTTATATCATATGCTTTTGCGATTTTTTCTGCACCCGTTTGAAATCCTGTTTTTGCAAAAAAATATGCATTTACAATTCTATAATCTTTCAAATCATCTCTAACCGTTATAAAAGACTGTATTTTTTCTTGGGTTATATTAGAATCATAATTTTTACATTCAATTATTGAAACTTTACCATCTTTGTGAGACACCAAAACATCTATTTGATGTGTGGCGCCACTTTTTCCATCAAGCGTCACGTTCCACTTAACCGTTCCATCTAATCGAATATCATTTAAATACTTTTCAACAACATCTTTTGTTAATTGTTCATATTCTATTCCTTTTTCAAAATTTGATTTTGCCATTTAAACACTCCCTATATTAATCGATTTTTAATTTAAGTGCTGCAGATTGCTCGGAAATATTAAAAATCCAGTTCAAATCTTCTATATTTTTGGCATCAAAACCAGACAATATCATTGCTCCTTTAAATTGACCATTTGTTAAATATGTATTGTTTTGTTGCTGCAAAATATGCTTCAAACCATATGAAGTGTGTTTCTCATTAAATGATTTAGTTTGGATAAAGTTTTCCTTACACCACTTTAAAACAAATGACTGAACATCACTATCTAAATTCAAGAATTGGCTTGGTCTATCAATATCATTGACAATTTCATAGTTACCACTTAAATTATTCCCAACTCTTCTGATTAAACAAGCTTCCTTTAAAAGTTTTATATAGTATTTAGCGCCATCTCTACTAATGTTAAATTCTTTTTGAATCATCTCATATGATATTCTAGGGTTTTGCTTAATTAATTCTTCAAGCGCTTTAAACCTTGGCTTATCCTCAAATAATTCGTTTCGTGTTTTAAACATCATTTTTCCAATAAGGTAGTTGGTTGGGTTAGTTGTTAGGGTATCATTTAAATCAGCTGTATCATATTTATACTTTTTGTTTTTTAAACAAATAGTAAAAGATTTTTGATTAAAAGAACATGTTGGTTTGTATATTTCACTCATCATTTTGTAATCGTCGAGAATTCTTGCGAAGCCCGATCCTTTTTCCTCCATAAGTCTGCATTTAACTAGAACTCGACAAATGTTAGGGTTTCTCCTTAAGGATGGTAAAACTTCTAACGACACATTGTTTGATGATTCTCCGTAATATGTAATCGAACCTGGGGATGTGATTTCAACGCGATCAGGATAACAATCAACAACTATTTCGCTTCCACTAATTTTGTAATCACGATGAGCCAGTGCGTTAATTAAAGCTTCTCTTAAAGAAATCGTGGAGAACGATCCGTCATCGTTAAAGAATAAACCATTCTTGACACCACCATAACTGTAAAAAGAAACGTTTCGAATATAATCAAGCATCTTCTCAAATAATTGTAAAATTGATCCAGTAAAATGCTTTGAATCTATAACTTGATTTGAACCTTTGCTTGTTTCTGGCCAAGTATTGCAGGCCACATTTGCATTACGGTAGTTTGAATCATCAGCAAAAAGCATTCCATTTAAGGTTAAATTAAATTTATCGTCGCAAAGATTAAAAGATATTAAATCATTTTCAATTAAGTTCATTCCTTCATTTGCTTGTCTATAAAAATCATTAAGTTTCGTGAAATTTCTTAATGAACATGCTATTCCAATATCGGTTTTATCATAGTCAAAAGTCTGAGTTCTCAATAATGCTTCTTGCATCTCTTCAATAGTAGCTGGAACAGACATTTTCTCTCTCCGGACATACATAATCGGATTTTCATTCACTAACAGCCATGTAATAGACGATTTTCTTTCATAAACAACTACATCAAAAAAGCAAATATCATTTGAAATGTGCGGTTCGATTTTGTAAATCGGAAATGGTTCAACATGACTCCTAATAATTTGCTCAACATGTCTAATCGCTTTATCAAGTAGTGAAGCATCAATTCCGGCAACAGTCCCATCATCATTATATCCAAAAGAAAGTCTGCCTCCTTTCGTGTTCGAAAAAGCCACTATTGTTTTACACCAATTTTGCCAATTCTTTTCATTTATTTCTCTCTTAAATTCGATATCAACAGTTTCGTAATTAGGCATATTTTTTACCTCCGATTTTTATTATAGGGTAGTAGAATAGGGTAGTCAATAGGGTAGTTCAATATTTTAAAATAAGAAAAATGCACGCTAAAGTGCAATTTTCAAATAAAAGGAAACATCACTCTATATCAAAATACAAATAATAAAATTATAGATATTAATAAAACGACACTCATCGCAATGGAGTACGGGAGAATACGTTTGGAGTGAAAATGTTTTTTTCTTAAGATGAAAACATTATATTTTATGTGATTTTCTTTTATTTCGTTATATTCATTATTGATTGCTTCTAAGTGTTCATCCATATTCGAAGCGTTTGTAGTAGCATAATTCGTCACTGATTTATCCATATAACTAGTATCGATGAAATCTTCTTTTCCGACGCGTGGGAACAGAACAAAAAGAGAATGGATATTGGATAAGCAAAACAATACAACATAACTCGCTGTCAATGTTAATAAAATCCACCATTTCACTCCATATTGAGGAATATCATTATTTCCAACATGAAACATATTAAAAATGCATAATGTAAAAAGAGCTATAACAAATAATCCTGAATTTGAAGCAATGTACGCGCTTGCTTTTTGATCATAGGCTCTTAAATCGTCTTTCTGATGCTTAATTAAATCATCAAGAGTGGTTGGTTCTTTTATAATGGGCATATAATCTCCTTTTACTTAATGCCATACATACCGGATGGCAATCTGTTTAATTTCTTCTTTTCTTCTATACAAAAATAACGATTATATTCTTCAATAAGCCATTCGTGCTTATCAATTACATTAGGTTCTATTGCTGACCGATGATTTAATCTTTCAATCATTAATTTTAATCCAGTTAAGCATCTGTCTTGAGCATCTCGATCGGTGTGGTGAAAATAGCCAAAGGGAGACAATAAATCATCAATACCTCTGATTGGATTGTCAATTACAAACTCTTTTAACTCTTTAGACAAACAAATAGAAGGACAATGATTATTCTTTTCAATCTCACAAGAATCAACTATTTGCTTGCCAAAAACAATCTTGCCGTTGTATTCAATTGTTCCATAAGATAACGATCCCCTAGTCATAAAACCAAGCACAACACCGTTACTTTGAATATAATTGGCCAAATATATCATTCCAACGAAAGCTTTTACATCTTCTTCAATTGATTGATAAAAAATCAAAATATTATCTGAAAAATGACGAATATGAAATTTGTAAATATCACAACCTTCAAATAATCTTCTATCAATCGGTAGATATTTAGGCTGCAACTTTAATAGAAATTTCTTCAATGAGTCAATATCTTTTTCTCTATTTGAATTTAATATGTCTTTATAGCCCAAAACATCGAGATACAATATATATCCTTTATTTTTATGTAAGGTATTTTCGTCCATTATTGAATTCCTCCATAAAACCTATTACTTAAAATAGACTTTAGGCAAGAAGGAAGCCCCTAGTTTAGCCAGAGGCTTCCTAATAGTTAAAGATTAGATTTCTTCTTTTCTTTTTCTAAGGAAGAAATATCCACCGATTGCAGTAACTGAAATCATTGAGATGACAACAATTATTGCTACAGTATTACCATTTTGAACAACATTTCCAAGAACATTAATTCTTGCGTTTGCAACAATGTTCATATCGCTATCAAGATGTTCACCATGAGCAGCAGCCCAAGCTTGCAATCTTTCATAAGCGGCGCCTGAGACACCAGCCTTTTCAAGATCTGCCATAGCGGCCCAAACTGGTTTTAAGATTGGATAGTAGGTATTACATTGACCACTAACCTCTTCTTCCATATGAAGATAACGTTCAACGAACGCATCTGCAACGGTTTGCTCATCATAAGCAGTAACCTTATACAGATATGGATTAACTTGTGTATTATTGTAACAAGCCATTAAAGCGCCATTGATCTGCAGATTTGGTCTAGCGGAAACGCTCTTGTTAACAATTGCCCATTGACCACTATTTGAACCTGCAGAAATAGTCCAATAGATTGCATCATCTGTTGTATCACTACTTCTAGACAAATAGTTTCCGGATGTACCATTATCCTTTAAATAATAAGTAACACCACCATCTTCCAATGCAAATGTATAGTATACAGTTGTGCCAACCTTTGTTCTTCCGACGGTATAGGCATAACCGCTTGTACTAGAAATATCTAAGCCCTTCGTGTTATGGAATGTAGCAGAACTTGAACCAACGTTATTTCCAGATACATACTTATTGACAGTCATATCTGTATTATTAGAGAAATAAACTTTTTGACCATCCCATAAATCTGTGACTGATGTTACTAATGTGGCGTAGTCTTTATCGGAAATAGTTATTGAATAACTTGTGCTTTCGTCGCCAGTTCCGACAGCCTTACTAATAGTGATGGTTAGCGAACCAATATCACTTTCAAGGAATTCATATCCAATTTCAGTGCTGAATGTTAATTCGCCTAAATTTTCATTTGCTTTTGAATAAACAACTGTTGTTGGAGCAGCATCAAATGTTGCTGTAACAACAAGCGAACCAACATCAAATGTTTCGCCGACCTTAAACGTTGATGTACCTGCAGTCGTAATCTCTAAATCAGTAATGTTACGTGGATTAGTAACAGTAACTGTAACATCAACAGATGCAGATTTACCACCGCCAGTACCAGTAATAGTAAAGACTGTAGCACCAGTAGATGAACCAGTAGTAAATGTTGCTGTATGTGGAGTTGAGGAAGTATTGAATGAAACAGCAGATGCTGATAAGGAACTACCTGATTTTACAACAGCAGTATAACTTGTTGGTGTGTAGTTATCATATGTTAAATTAACATGTGTATTACTTGTGTTAATAGCGGCTTCAACAGAGGCAGAACTAACATGTAATTCTGGTGTTTTGTAAGCATAATAAACATCAATAGCATAGATATTGACACGTTTTGTGCCGTTTCCAAAATTGATGCTTGTTACATCGCTTGCGATGGTAAATTCATAGTCATCATAACTTGTAGTTACTGAAGCGGTATCATTATTAACTTTTAATGTATTACCAGTTTCAGTTGACCAAGTTTTAGCATTAACAACTACTTTCGTAAAGTAAATAGGTGCATCTGACTTAAGGCTTAAAGTAACATAACCAGTAGCAGAAGCGGTACTTGTACCAAATCTCATTGCAGAGGTTGATGAACCATAAGCACTTCCAGATACAGCTGTCCACTCAATATAAGCGTTACTATCAATTGGATAATAAGTATTTAGTGTATTAACTGTTAAGCCTGTACCGGAAGCTTGAGTTGTAGATGGCCCAGTAATTGTATACTTTTGTGGAGCGTCACTCACTGTAACCACACAAGTCATGGTTGCGCTTGAATAATCGTCTGAAGTAACTTTAATGTTAACTTCACCGTTCGCGACCGGTGTAACAACACCTGCAGCACTAACAGTAGCAACATCTTCATCATCGGATTCCCATGTGACATCACTAGACATAGATCCGGTAGCTGTCACTGTAATTTGAGAGCCTAAATTTAATGTTGAATTGTTATAAAGTGTTGCAGTTGCTGGGAGACCAGTAATTGTGACAGAAGATGCTGTAATACCAGTTACAGTGATTGTTGCTAATGTGGTTGAACCATCTTTAAGATAAACGTAAGAGTTGCTTGCTGTAGCAGTATTAAAAGTAATTACCACATCAGCACTTTCTCCATCATCATTTTCAATAGATGCGGAAACAGTAGCACCCGAAGTGGAAACACCTAGGCTGGTCAAATTACCATAAGTGAATCCAATAGTTTCATCACAACCAGTGTAACCACTTGTTGAAGTCTTATCTGGAGTAATGAATGGGTCTGTAGGTGTCTCAACTGTTACAACACAAGTATCACTATAACTTCCAGATGTTGCAGTGATTGTTGCAGTACCATCAGCGTGAGCGGTAATTAATCCACTAGAACTAACAGTTGCAACACCGTTAGCATTAGAACTATATGATAAAGTATCCGTTGTGTTCGCTGGCAAAACTGTTGTAGTTAATTGTTGTGTTTCACCCGGAGCTAAAGTAACTGTATCAGGACTTACATTAACACTAGTGGTTGGAATAGATGCAGAAGCATAAGTAATAGTAATCGATTCAAACTTTACTTGAGTGTTTGAAGAAACATCTTTGTTGTTATTGTAAATTGTAAATTCGGTCGAGTTAATTGTGTATGTCCCACTACTAGCAGTAACGGAAGTTCCTGTTACTTGGTTGCTAGAAACCGAAACCGCTCCTTTAAAAACCTGAGCAGTTGTAAGTGCAGTTGTACCACCAAAAACGAAAGATTTAATAGTATAAGCAGATGTTACAGAAATTGTTAAATAATTTCCTTTATAAGTCTGCTTTGTTCCATACATACGAAAATCATTTTTTTTGATGTACATCGCATTTCCAGCCCCATTCTTAGTTAGGGTCGCGGTGAAGATTGAGGAACTTAAACCAACTTTGCTAGTAATATCGCCTTCTTGGTTCTGCACAGCAGTTGTATTAGTAGCAGCAAAAGTGGCAGTTGGATCAGCCGCGTGAACCGGAGTAGCTTCTCTACTATTGCTTGCAACAGCAACGCCAACACCTACAGCCATCGTCAGCCCTAAACAGACGCCGACGATTTTTGTAAATAATTTGTTCATATAAATTTTCTCCTTTCATTTATTCCTCCGGC
>CALELS010000015.1 GCA_937902735.1 uncultured Caryophanales bacterium | reverse complement strand
CTGCTGAACAGCGGCTTCTACATTCACAATTTTTGGTTGTAAAACGAATGATAACCCCATTACTGGGAGAACAAATAAGGAGAGATAGAAACCTTTCTTCATACTAAGAATTCTCCTTAACATAAATACCAGTCACTACTTTCATATCGCTAATCGAAGTGAGATTATCATATCCAATATCCCAACCGATAAAACGATATCCTGGCATATTTCTTTCACATTCATAGATAGAAGGAACATCATTCAAAGAAAGATGTTGTCCCATCTCCACACGCACTGTCTTGATATGTAAACCTGTGGATGTAAAGAAATCGACAAGATAATAATGTTTGTATTCAGGAGTCTTCACAAAGTTAACATCACCAGAAGCGAGAATACTTAAATCATATTCTTCACCAGGGATGCCGGAATAATAATCACTTGCGCCTTCACCGCTATAACCTTGTGGTAACCAGAAGTAAGCGAAATTAGTTTGATCATCAATAATCTCTTCGCTGATATCAAATGTCGGTAATGTAATTATGGAACCACTTCTGACTGAATAGGCGTATTCACCATCAAAATAAATATCTCTTAAATCCTCGCAATGGCAGGTGATATTAAATGTTGTTTCATCGACATTTCCCACTAAAGAGGTGACGATCATTTTGCATGAGAAATCAATTGGTGCTTCTTTATCCACTGATAATCTATCACCAACTAAACGGAGATAATTACATGGATTACCATTGTTATCGGTAAATCTAAATGAAAGCATTGGTGTAGTTGTTTCTATATTCACTAAATCACCGTATTCTTTTTGGACTACAGAAGTAGGCTTAATTAATTTTGCCTTAGCAACTGCAAATTTATTTGGTTCAAAGACATCATAAAGAAGATAGTTAGAAGCTCCTAAATCAAGACCGTTTTCATCGATTGATATATCCGTGGTTGGAGGTTTAGCTTCAATAATTCTTTCACCAGTGCGGTAACCGTATAAAACTTTATCAGGCATGAAGTTGAAAGAATCGGAAAGGTGGAAGAATAAGAAGCGTACATCGTATCCCCATTTCGCACCGTAATAAATCTTGAATTCGAAAGAGGCGGAAGCGTTAAATGTTCTTTCGGAATTAGGATCTAAATCCCAATGGAATATCGCCATACCAGTGATTTGAAATCCAACATATCCTTGAATAAAAAATTCAACGTGTAAGTATTTATAAAAACCTAAAAGGTAAACAGCAAATTTAACTTTAAGACCAACTTCCGCTTTAAATTGACCATAGAAAGAAATATCGATTTCGCTAGATTCTTCTAATGTTTCATTAGTGACATTTTCTGCGCCTTGCTCATTAGAGAAACTAAATACGACAGTTTTCTTGTGGCTGGTGTATTGAAAGACAAAAGCCACCTTTATAGAAATTTCAATAACAATATCAATTTCAATTCTAAAAGAAACAGGATAGAAAGTATCGATATCAACACGTAAAAGAGGAATAATTAAGGCATTACCATCACCATCAACTTTGGCAGCATGATCGCCGTCCGCGAAGATGGACTTGTAATCAATTAGACCATCTTCTGCTTCACCGATTCTTTTGAAGATACCTTCTCTAATCTTATCAGCGTCAGGAATTGGAGAAACACCACGGGAGAAATCGATTTTAATGGTGAATGAACTATAAGAATCTTCCACGAGTTTGAGTTTATAATCCACTCCAATAGGAATGACGTCAAATTTCGTAGCGATTCTCGCTTTAAAATCGCTAGTTAATGTTTCTTTATATTCATAACCGACGTTGACATTGAAGAGAACTTCGTCTTTGAAAGTGCCAGCCCAGTTAATGTTGATAGTAAATGTAAATGTATTATTTTTAATACCAAGATTCACATTAAGTGAGGCATGGGCTAACCAGTCGAGAATATCGTATTTATTGGAACCAGCTTCACGTGCTAAAGCATAGACAAGTTTTTGCGTTTCTTCGTTAGTGGCAAATCTTTCTTTCACCACTTCTTCTGTTAAAGCAACTTCGGAATTGGTAAGATCGACAGGTTCATCTTTCTCATCAATATTAAACTCCGAAAAAACATCGTTTGCGTTCGCTGGTTCATATTCAATTAATTTATATTTATCTCTATTATTAATAGTGATAACTTTTCCGTAAAATGAGTTTTTGTCAGTAATTCCTAAAACATCACTGGCTAAGAAAATATCGCCGATAGTTAATGAAACATTTCCATAATATTCAAAGACATAATTACCATTATAAGAGGCTTCTTCTTCGCTATCTTGACAGTCTCTTAAATTGATACTTTTAACATCAGAAACGGTTGTGACGTTATTAATATTATCTAAAGAAGGATTTTCGCTTTCGACTTTGAAAGATATCTTTTTAATAGATTCATCTTTGCCGGCGAAATGAAATGGTTTATCTTCATAAATTGTCGCGGTATAAACCATGTCATAGTCATACAAAGATAATGGAGAAATAGTATATGTATTAGTGTTACGGTCAACAGAAGAGAATTCGGTAAGTATAATCTCGTTATATTGATTCACCACACGAACATAATTAATAGAAGATTTATAGAGTATTTCATGATCCCAAAGATGATATGGAATCCCTTCATTAACAGTAATATCAAAAGTAAAGTCTCTTTCAACTTCTAAAATAGCGGAGTTTTGACTTCCACTGTCAGCGATTGGTTTATTAGATAATTCGCTTTGGAAGTCGTAATCATGATCATTGTCATATGAAACAACAACTTGAGGATTTGCTTCTTTCAAAGCGCTTCTTACATCCTTCATGAGTTCCACATCAAAACCATCATCGGATGTTTTAGTAAGCTGAGGTTGAATTTGAGAACACGCTGAGAGTGTTAATGATATACAAATTAGGGGTAATAGTTTCTTATTCATTTTATATTAATAGGTAACCTTAAGTGGTTCGTATTAATATTATAAACAAACTTTTAAATTTTATAAATAACGCAACCATTTTGTTAGATTGCATCGTTCAAATATTCATTAGTTATGCTATCTAAGAAATCGGATGTACACTTATTCGTTTTTTTAAGTGATTAATATTTATCGACGTGGTTGGAAATCATCGCTCACTCTTATTAGATGAAAATCAACAGTTCTGCTATCAGGATTATCATCGTAAGCAATAATGATTCTTTTTGATTCGTTATAGAAACTAGTATCGCGACGAGCAATTTTTAGTTTTAATGGATTATATTCTTCAAAGCCTTCGTTCAAAATCTTTGATACAAATGTTTCCATAAATTCATTTCTATCATCCAAGGTGATAAAAGTCATATCAAGAGACATAACTTCTTTTTGATAAACTAGCGCATCATATTGATAATATAGAGTCGCATCATTTGCTTGAATATTTGTTTCTTCTAAAGGAAGTGTAGGAAATTCATATTGTTCTAACCAAGATGAAACATATTCTTTTGAGTAATATTCGACGTACCAAAATTCGATATGGATTGCATCGCTTAATACTTCGAATTTAATTCTAGAATCATGGTCTTCATTAGAATATGAATAATAGCCTTCATTGCCTCCTATGAAGCCTTTTGATACAAGAAGATCGCCATATTCTTCCATATATGCTAGAGCGGAATAATAATTTTCAAAACTAATCTCTACTTGAATTGCTTTCTTATATGGTGTGTGGAAAGTATATCCGCAGCATTGAACAAATGTTTCGTCAAAGAAATAGAAAACTTTGTTGTTTGAAGAGAATTCCATTTGAGGGAATTCCATCTCTTTTAAGAATTCGTTTAATGTATCTCTGCCATAATATTCAAAAATATTAAATCTTTTGTTAACTAACATAGAAACACCATTATCGTATTCAAGATAAATTGATGAATACATAAAATATGTATCTCGATATGTTCTTATTAATCGATCATATCGATCAACAATTGTTCCATCCTCAAGCTTTTCTTGGTGTTTTTCGTATCCATATTCATTTACAAGTTTACTAGCGTATTCTTCCATTCCTTCTTTTGTAGCTCTAGTGTCTCTAAGAGCAAAACGAGGAGTTTCTCCATACATATTTGGAATACGATAGAAAGTTCTAGTGGCAAATTCACTTGGGAAAGGAACAATATCATTCATTTCTTTACCAGCAATTTGGTCAAAGACAGTTTTAAAACCGACTTTATCATAATCAGACCATTCAGTTTGGCCTTCTGGATAAGTTCTATTTTCATCAAAATACCATCCATCCGTTGGTAAAACATCTGTTTCGATATCAAAATCAATATCAATTATTCTATCCTCAATTGGTTCACTATCTCCATCAGCTTCGTTGAAGGAAATATCAATTTTTGCTCCACTAATATCTTCATCATCGAGAACCAAATCAACCGCTTTAATTAAAGATTTATATGCATTTGGAATATTGCTAATTGTGTTAATAACATGACCACCAATTGAATCTAAAGCCATTGTAAATCTTAATGGATCATCAGGATGATTAGTGAAGTGATCCCATACATTATCAACGATATATTCTTCCCAAGAATATAATGTGTAATCATACAATTCATAATGATCTACGACTTTTCCTTCACCTTCATAAGTAATATTTGAATCCTTGTATGGTTCATTATAACCAAATGAAACTTTAAAAAGTTCATTATGGTTAACAGTCATATAAACTGTATCGACTGTGGTTGGATCATGATGATTAAAGAAAGCCAAATCAGGACTATAAACATTTACAGTGATAAAATTAGAAGAAAATATTCTATAACAATTCTTATCAACCTTGTTGAAGAATGCTTCAATTAATTCTTCAGGAGTTTTTTCTTCAGGAATTGGTTCTGGAGTTGGCTCAGGTTTGATGTCTTCTTTAGGCGATGTACATCCAACCAAACCAAGTATTAACGGACTAATTAATAAAGGAATTATCTTTTTCATTTTTTTCTCCTATTTTAATAAATATTTAGCAGCAGTTTGACCTAATAAAAGAATTGATGAAGAGTCATAATGAGCAGGATCATTATCATCTTCGTGAGATTCTGGTTTAAGTATTAAATTTATTGCATTTTCATCTTCACCATTAGTTTTTATAACGTAATAATCATCAAATTGTTTCGAGACATTGTCTTTGCACCTGTTTACGACATCGGCGTATGTCCATAAAGTTCGTGTAGAAATATATGCATCAACAAAATTAAAATATTCATAAACGTAATCATTCAAATCATGTCTAAGGTATTTGTAAAAATACACCATGGATTTTTCATATTTTTCAGCGCCTTCAAAAAAAGCATCACTTTCTCCTTGCATCCAAAAGATTCCTCTAATACGTGGATTTAATCCTTTGTCCTCGAGAAGCTTTAACTGTTTTTGGATAAAACTTACGCATCTATTGTAATCATAACGGACATAACCTTGTGGAGTAACATATTCTGTTTGAAGACAAGAACCACTAATAGTAGCTTTTATGATATAGGAAGTCGCTTCTTTTTCACTAAATACCTCGGCCATTCCAACTTCGGGGCCAAAGAAATCACCGTTATCTGAGCAACCAAGTTTTGTTGGTATAAAACTCTCCTCTAACTGGTAATAAGTATCATATGTAATAAGAACTTTATTGTTTCCATTAATATATTTTTGATATATATCTGGATGAGAAGTTTCTAGAAATGAATATGATGCACACCCTGTTGCATTCGATTGTCCCATAATTAAATAGACATCACTATATGTGACATTTGGATCTAATTTCTTTGGTGAATAAGGAATTGAATTGCAACCAGTGAGTAAAAAACTAATTAATGTAATAAGAAATAATCCTCTTTTCTTCATAAAAAGATTATAAATCTTCAAAACCAAATTATAAAACAAAACCTAATACAAAGCTTATAGAAAGCAATTTTTCTTTTATATGCATTCGATATTTAATAAAATATCAATCGCGAATATTATGGCAAAAGGAATTATTGGACAACGAGATCTAACAAAGGGAAATGTATTTAAGAATTTATTCTTATTTGCTCTCCCATTCTTTTTAGCTTATTTATTAAACTCTTTATATAGTGCGATTGATTTGATTTTTATTGGTAATTTTTCTGATACATCAAATGTTGCTGCAGTAAGTAGTGGCACTACAGTAATATTTGCTGTTAATTCAATTTTGATGGGCCTTGCTACAGGCGGAACAATTATTATTGGTCAATATTTTGGTGCCAAATATAAAGAAGGTATTAGTGCTTCTATCAGAAACACTATTATTTTCATGTCTGTTATTGGAATTATAACTTGGGTTTTAATGATGGCTCTATCTTTTCCAATAATTGAATGGATGCAAGTTGATTACACCGCAAAAGAAATTGCTCAAAAATATTTATTAATATTAAGTTCAGGAATCATCTTCTATATAGGCTATATTACGATTGCAGCTATCTTGCGTGGTATTGGTAATTCATTTGCTGGATTTGTCTTTGCTGGTATTGCTGCTATCTCGAATATTGGTTTTGATTATTTGTTTGTTAAAGTATTTGATTTAGGGGCAATTGGGGCAGCTATAGCAACTGTTTTAGGTGAGGTTGTTGCCTTAATTGGGGCGATTATATATATCATAATTCGAAAAATTCCATATAAAGTCAAACTTAAAGAAGGATTGTCTCCAAAGTATCTTGGTCCTATTGTTAAAACTGGTTTGCCTATTGCTTTACAAGATGGTTTAGTTGTCATTTCTTTTGCTATTGTTATTGCGGCTTTATCAACTAGAGGTGAGATATACACTGCGAGTGTTGGTGTGACCGATAGAATTACATCTTTTGGTTTTGTTCCATTAAGTGCAATTGGAAATGCAATTTCTACGGCGACTGCTCAGAACATGGGCGCAAAAGATATTGGACGTGTGAAGAAATACATGAGAGCAGGAATTATATATGCTTGTGTCGCTGCTTTAATATTGGGTGGACTTTGTATTTTTATTCCAAGACAACTTGCGACTATATTTGCTGCGCATGACGAAGCTACTATTAATTTAACTGTTTATTACCTACAAGCAACAGCACTAGATATATTTGTTTGTGGATTTATATTTCCTCTTAATAGTGTATTTATTGGAAGTGGACATACTGTATTTGCAATGAGTCAAAACTTAGGAACCACATTCTTAGTCAGAGTTCCATTTGCACTTATTACTTGTCTTCTAATCAATGCACCAATGTATGTTGTTGGCTTATGTTATCCTATTTCAAGTATTGTTTCATTGTCTCTTTGTATATTCTTTTATTTTTCAAATAAGTGGACTAAGATAAATAAGTTAGAAGGTGAAAAAGATGTCTAAACCAATAATACTGACTATTATGTGCATGGTTTATAAACCTGATGGATCATTTTTAGTGATGAATCGTAAGAAGAAAGATTGGCCAGGACTTACTTTCCCTGGAGGTCACGTTGAAGATAACGAAGACTGTGAACAAGCATGTATTCGAGAGATGAAAGAAGAAACTAATCTTGATATTAAAGATATAGTTTGCAAAGGACATATCGAATGGAATGATTTTGGTGATGGAATAAGACACTTTGCAGTTCTATATGTCACTGATAAATTTAGTGGAGAATTAAAATCTTCTAGTGAAGGAAATATATTCTTTATTAAAGAAGAAGATGTAGAAAAATATCCTCTAAGTAATGATTTCTGGAAAATATATAATTTAATGAGAAAATAAAAAATATGCCACACAAACGGCATATTTTTCTAGCTATTGACTATCTAAGCTTGTCTTCATCAAAGCCTTTTAATACTTTGATTAATGGCTTAACAATTTTTCTTACATTACCATCTTCAAATGGATTTAAAAGATGATTCTTCTTTAATAATGTAACGAATGGATATTTACCACCACACTTACATAACTTTATATATTTCTTCCATGCTTTAGCATAGTCCTTATTCATTGCATTTAAGAATTGGAATGCACAAACTTGAGCAAGCGTGTAATCAATGTAATAGAATGGACTACCAAAGATGTGTGATTGTCTCATCCATGTTGCACCATGACCAAAACATTTTTGTTCTGGAAGATAATGTTTATGAGGAGTATATCTTTCTTCTATTTCTTTAAATGCGGCACATCTTTCTTCGTGAGTTGCATGAGGATGTTCATAGACCCAATGTTGGAATTCATCTATTGTAATTCCATAAGGAAGGAATTCGATTGCATCAGCAAGGTGAGAATAACGATATTTTTCTTCATCTTCCCCAAAGAAACCATTCATATACGGCCACGCAAAGAATTCCATGGACATAGAATGAATTTCGCAAGCTTCTAAAGTTGGGGATCTAAAATCACTTGGTTTAATATTGGAAGATAAATAACCTTGTAAAGCATGACCAACTTCGTGAGTTAAAACATCAACATCACTTTGTGTTCCATTAAAATTGGAAAAAATAAATGGATATTTATAATCAGGCATATATGTCATATAACCACCAGGTTGTTTTCCTGGGCGAGCTTCTAAATCAAGAAGATGTTTATCTCTCATCAAATGGAAAAACTCACCACTTTCTTTAGACATGTTTTCATACATTTTTGTAGCGGTTTCTACGAGGTAATGACTATCTCCAGCAAGTCGAGGATTACCACTTAAGAAATTTAAGTTGTAATCGAATGTTGCCATTTTGTTAAATGGGATACCAAGACGTTTTGCTTGAGCTCTATATAGTTTTTGGGCAATTGGAACAATAGTGTCTGCAATTTGTTTGCGATAGTTTGCTACCATCTTCGCATCATAATCAACTCTACCTAAAGATAAATAACCTAATTCAACAAAGTTTTTGTAACCTAGTTTCTTAGCTGATGTATTTCTAAGTTCAACTAACTTGGAATAGATGTCACCAATTTCTTTTTCGTGGGCGCCAAACCAATTATCTACGGCAATAGTTGCCTCTTTTCTAACCATTCTTTCTTTGCTTGTTGCAAATTTTCCCATTTGGGAAAGGTTATATATCTTCCCTTGAAATTCAATTTCAGCAGTTCCTAAAATACGATCATATTGAGAAGATAATTTATTAATCTCGATCATTTCAGGAATAATTTTTTCATCAAATGATTTAAGAGAGTTTTCAATCATTTGGAAATAATATGGGGTGAATTTTTGTTCAAGTTCTTGGCGGAATTTATGATTCACTAAAACTTGATTCCAATTAAATAATAAATTTGAAACAAGTGGTCCCATTTCATCTAGCGCATCGTTGGCTTTAGCAATAACAGGATCATTTGTATTGCATGAATATCTAATGGATATAACTGTGGATTCAGTCTCAAATTTAGACATAATTTTGTCTAATTTGTTAATTACTTTAATTGCCTCTTTTACATCTTTTGCGTCTTTTAACTCTTTAATAAGAGCAGTGATTTGACGTTCAAGAATTTTATAAGAAGGCTTCTTTAATGGAATTTCTTCGAATATAGGCTGTTTTTTCATATTTTGATCCTTCTTTCCGTTAATATTCTATTCTTATTATTTTGCTTTGCAAACGAAACACTCAGAAGATAGAAAAAAGCTTCCATTATGAGGAAGGCTATTTCTTCTTTATATTATTATTTATTTAAGATAATCTTCATAAATCTTATGAACATAATCACTAATTTCTCTAGTGGACATATCCTTCATTTGTTCATAAGGAATTACTTCTAAGATATCCATATTAACTTTAGTTGATTTAAGTGGGAAATTCTTATGAATACGATTCGTATTCTTAAATCCTACAACTACTAAATCAGTTTTACCCATCAAAGCAACATTAAATGCGCCTGCCCTAAATGGAAGTAGTCTACCATTAAGTGATCTTCTTCCTTCAGGAGAGATACATATTGAAGCATGATATTTTTCGATATATTCAACACCTTTATCAATTGCTTTAATACCTTCGGCAGTATTTTCTCTATTAACTGAAATATATCCTGCTTTATGAATAAATGGTCCAGCAATTGGAATCTTTTTGTTCTCAGGTTTGGTAACGCAGATAATTTTATCTTTATAGAATTTATCCATGATTAACATCGGATCAAATCTAGAAGTGTGATTATAAACATAAGTGAGTTTATGTTCGTGATTAATCTTTTCAAAACCAGTTTTCTTTAAATGGATTCTTGCTAAGAAATTAACTTGTTTAACTACGTTAGTAACCAAAAAGCGAGCGAATCCTGATGGTTTTTTAACTTCTTTTTTGGTGCTCATGGTTAAACCAATTAAGAAAGCAAAAGCAAGGAATAAACCGAAATTTAATAAATATAAAATTGGGAAAGCAAGAATTGGTTCCCAAGCAAAATATAAATAAAACATTTGGTTATTCATCCCAATAAGGAAGAATGTTGCTGCGTCTTCAATAAGAGCAAAAACAATTAATAAAATAGTAAGTGTCATACTAATATGCCTTTGCAAAGAACACTACTTTCTTTGCTTTCTTTCCACAGACTGGACAAACTTCATCAAAAGGAATTTGGTCAAATGGAATACATCTGGCTGTAGCTTGATATAATTCTTTGATTTTGTCTTCACATGCTTGATCACCACACCACATCATCTTGGCATAGCCACCTTTATCTAACGCTGCTTTTAATTCATCAAGATTATGAACTTCGGTAGTGTGTTCAAGTAAATACTTGAATGCTTTTTGATACATTTCTTTATGAACTACCTCGAGAAGTTTTGTTACTTCACTAACAATGTTTTCTTCATTCACAGTGATTTTTTCACCAGTATTACGTTTAGCAACAACCGCAACTTTATTAGCAATATCCCTTGGTCCAACTTCTAAACGTAATGGGACACCTTTCATTTCATATTCAGCGTATTTCCATCCCGGAGTATGATCACTATCATCAACTTTTACACGGAAGCCAGCTCTATTTAATGCTTCTTCATATTCTTTTGCTTTCGCAAGAACGCCTTCTTTTTGCATTTGAACTGGGATGATAACTATTTGTATTGGTGCAACATATGGAGGTAAAACTAGACCATTATCATCACCATGAACCATGATGATGCTGCCTAAAAGACGGGTTGAAACACCCCATGATGTTTGATGAGGATTTTCAAGTTTTCCTTCTTTTGATTGATATTGAATACCAAAGGCTTTAGCAAAACCATTACCAAAATAATGAGTTGTACCACTTTGAAGAGCTTTTCCATCTGGCATTAAAGCTTCAATTGAATAAGTTTCTTCGGCTCCAGCAAATTTTTCTTTATCAGTTTTGATGCCTTTAACAAAAGGGATGGCTAATACATCTCTACCTAGTGCATCATATATTTCAAGCATTCTTAAAGCATCTTTACGAGCATCTTCTGCTGTTTCATACATAGTATGACCTTCTTGCCAAAGGAATTCGCTTCCTCTTAAGAAAGGACGAGTTGTTTTTTCCCAACGAACAACTGAACACCATTGGTTGTAACGTTTTGGGAGGTCACGATATGATTTAATAATTTTGGCATAGTGTTCACAGAAAAGTGTTTCACTTGTTGGACGAATAATTAATTTATCTTCAAGATTAGCTTGTCCACCAATTGTGGCAACTAAACATTCAGGAGCAAAACCTTCAACATGCTCTTTTTCTTGATCAAATAATGATTCAGGAATTACTAAAGGCATGTAGACATTTTCAACTCCAACACTTTTAAATTTCTTGTTTAAATAGTTTTGGATTTCTTCCCAAATGGCATAGCCATATGGTCGATAAATAATAAAACCTTTAACGGAACTATAGTCCATTAATTCGGCTTTGCGACATACATCAGTGTACCATTGGGCAAAGTCGTCTTCTTGACGGGTGATTGCATCATTTTTATTTTCCATATTTCACTCCTTGAGTATCTAATACTCTTTGAATTTTCTTGATTGATTTTTGTGGGATTGGGAGAATCATTTCGCTTGGTTCACTAATTGCGTTACTTGAAATGATAGGAAGACCAAGACGAATCATTAATTCAACATTATCCCAGTTTGCTATATTGCTAGCAATAATTGTTTTTCTTAAATGGACAAGCTTTTCAGCAAAAGCATAGAAGTTAGATAGTTTTTCATTTGATGTTTTGATAGTTAAAGATTCACTACAATCGATGATAAAGTAATCAAATGATGAGTAGAATTCCCTTGAGAATGGTAAATCGTAATTAGTGAATGTTAATGCAACATCATATCCTTTAAGTTTGAAAGTACGAATTGTTTCTAAAACATCTTTGACATCATCACTAACTAAATTAATAATTTCTCTTTCATCAAATACAATAACAATATGGGTTTCTTTAATCTTAGGAATATAACTTAAAGTTCTAACAACATACATTCTTTCCTTGTAGGAAGTAGGATAGAAAATACGCAACGAAACACCATCTTTTTCTTGGATAAAACGGGAAATTGATTTACGAGTTATTGAAGAGAAAAGTTCACGATCATCCCCTGTTTTAATAGCGTAATTTTTAAGAGCTTGTAAAGATTCAAACATAGTTGAATCATCAGGAGATATTAAAGCTTCATAACCAATAATTCTTCGGGAATTCGTGTTATAGACAGGACGATATTTGAAAGAAATACGATTGTCGTGAACAATCCTTTCAACTTCAGAACGGTACATATCGTTATCGGTATTAAGTTCGAGAGCGAGTTCAGGAGTGTAATAGCAAATCTTTTGATTTCCATCACGAAGTAATTCTGCAGTAGTCGAAGATATTGAGATTAACTTTTCAGGATTTCTTGGGAAAAGGCGATTGTTAACAATCGCAAATACAAAATCAATGTCGTTAAAATTGGAAGTTAACATTAGTATTCTTGAGATATTGATCCTAAGTTCAGTTAAGAATCTTAAAACTTGTGATTTGCTAGTAATTTTTAAATCAGAAATGATGATTTGATGATCGTTATGGATAAGAATTGGTCTAGATGGTAGGACATAGTTCAATAAATGATTTCTAACTTGAGCAAATACAAGATGAGGAATTGGATTATTTCTTTGATCAGGGTTTTTATGAAATAAATCTAAGCAAATTGTTACACCTTTTTTCGAATGACTTGCCAAGATAGCTTTTGAATATGCTTCACTTGTAGAGAATCTGATATAAGGCTTTTTCTTAGGCTCGAAAGTATTTTTAATACGAAGCAAAAATGACTCAAGATGTAAAACTTGGTTTTCATAATCGACTTTTTGAAGTTGAAGAATTGAGTAAGTTAATCTTTGATTGGTTGTGTCAATAACAGACAATTCAAGATATGGTTTAGCTTTTGCTTTTGGATTGATAATATCACCAACCCATTCAATCAAAGCGAGACGATCTCTGCTTGCAAATTTGTTATAAAACTGAACTAGGCTACAAGTTTTCAAAACATGAAGTCTAACTCTATCAAAATATTTAACTTGGTCATTTTTAATATCAATGATGAAAACTCTTGTTGTTGTTTTTAAATCATTAATTTCTTTTAAACGACGTTTATTCTTGTAGTTAGAGACAAGAAATATCACGAAAGCAGTAAATCCAAAAATAAAAAATACTCCAAAGATAATTGAAACAATGATCAAGGTAGTATCATCAATGAATGGCAACACATTATAGAAGCGCATGCATAAATTATACACGTTACACACAAGTATTCAATTAGCGTATATGAAATTGTTTATTGTTATAACGAATCAGAAACAAAGTTTCTTTTGACTTATGAGTTCAAAACGTTTGGTTATAAAATGTTTCTTTTTAATTAAGGGGTATATGCTATAATTATTGAACGTTGGAGGAATACCCAAGAGGCTGAAGGGGTTGGTTTCGAAAACCGATAGGGGGCGCAAGTTCCGCGGGGGTTCAAATCCCTCTTCCTCCGCCATCCTTAATTGTCGAGACACGTACGAAAAAGTGCGTGTTTTTTATTCATATTGAATATTGAAATAATCTAAATATGTTTTCACTGTGTCTTGGCCATCCAAGCAAGTATCGATAAGCCAACCGCGTTCTTGATTCCAGTTTTTAAGACCTCGGTAATAGAATTCTTTTTTACTATCTAAAATGATAAATGGAACAATATTGTTTTTAAGGCATTCTTTAAATGCAATTAGTCGCCCAACTCTTCCATTACCATCTTGGAAAGGGTGGATTCGTTCAAATTTGACATGGAACTCCACTATTTCCTCAAATGAATGCTTTTCTTTTTGATTATAGTCATCAAGCAGTTTTTTCATTTCTATCTTTACTTGTTTTGGATCAGTTGCTGTTCTGTCTCCAACTTCGTTCGCTAATAACTTATAATCACCAACTTTAAACCACGGTTCTCTTGAATCGCTCGTTCCGGTTTTCAAAACTAAATGTAATTGTTTAATAAACGATTCAGACAATCTCCTTTTTGCCAATTCGATAGATAAATCCACGCATCTAAAATGGTTAACGGTTTCTATAATATCATCGATTTTAAAGGTTTTATTTTCTAAACCAATTGTCTTAGTTTCATAAATATATCTAGTTTCATCATGGGTTAGTTTGCTACCCTCAATATGATTTGAATTATAAGACAACTCAATTTGGAGTTTGTGATATATTCCGCCTTTCACCGAATGTTCTTTTTCTCTAGAGAGAACATCTAGTAATGTTGGCATTTTGTTTGTATGTCTAATCTGCCTTTTAGGTTTTGTTGCGTTTTCAGGAATCATCCACGTTTTCCCTTTTAAGTATGCGCCAACAACTCTTCCGGAAGCGCAATAGTTTCGCACGCTTCTTTCAGAAACTCCCCATATCTTACTAATCTCTATACTTGTTAGATATTTCATGGCATTATTATATCAATTATCGGCAATTTATAAAGCAAAACTTGACAGGAAATAGCAAATATTATTTTGCCGATATGCGTGTCCTAGCAATTGGTATTTCAAACTTTTTGTGTGTACGGACAATTGGAGACTGCAATTATCTATTAAAACGTACTAATAGTACGTTTTTTAAAAAAATAAATGATAAATTATAAAAACGTTTTTTAAAACTATTTAACAGGTCGCATATAGAATCGACCGCTGACTTGTTGAATAGCTGTAACACCAACAAATGAATTGGCATCAATTTGTTTAACAACGTTTATAACGTTTTTAACTTCCGTTGAAGAAACAATCATGTAAACGATTAATCGATCATTACCACTATAAGCTCCAGTTGCTTTTACAATTGTTGCACCATGAGGAATATTGGCAATGAGTAATTTTGCCATATCTTGTTTTTCAGTAATGATTTGAATTTGGACTTTTTTATTACGAACGTTGATTAAATCAACAATGATCATAACTGTAAATAAATATATAACTGCGAAGAAACCTTGTATTACAGCAAGTTCAAATGAATTTAGGGTTAATTGATGATTACCTACAATGTCGATTGTTTTATTCTCAAAACTGAAAATTCTGACAACTGAATATGTAACAATGATGAGGGCATTTATGATGACTCCATATTTACCAACTGAGGTGTTTTTTCTAAGTCCGAGATAATAGGAAATAATGTCAAATCCCCCTGCAGAAGTCTCGTATTTATAAGCAATTGCGCTAGAAAGACCAGTACAAATTCCAGCAAAGAAAGCCCGAGAAAATAGACCACCATGAGCATTAAAAAATGCTGCAATATTTGTTAAGAAATTGTTTATTACAGGAATGTTGTTGAATAGATAAGTGAAGATAAAAACAAATCCGACATTAACTAAAGTAAATGTACCAAAACGTACACCGATTCCTTTGAAAGCAATAACAATTAATGGGATGTTGATTAAAAGATAAAGTATTGAATATAAAGATGGTAAACCACTAGGAAGTTGAACATGGAATAAGTCAAAAATTGCAGTAATTGTTTGAGCAATACCAGATGAACCACCACTAACAATATTGATTAAAGGAATAACAGTCCCATCATTTGCAGTGAATGCAGCAGGATTCATAAAAGTAGAAATACCAAAGGCAAAAATTAGAGCGCTAAAGACAGACATAACAAAAGCTGTGCCCCAGTCCATTACATATCTGATCCAAATATGGTTGTAAGTGAATGAATTAATTTTGCGAACTAAGGTTTTCTTTTTCATAATATGAACGCCACTATTCTAACACTTGATATAAAAATTGATAGAAAAATCGACTTGTTTATAACAAAATCGCAAAATTTTACTCAAAAAATTTAGAAAATGAAGTTTACATAAATGTTAACTTGAAAAATATTTTGTTGAGTCTATATTTATATAGTGTTAAAATACTTTTCGCTTGTCGTAGGAGGAATAGACTATGGTAGTATTTAGAGCAATAGGAGCATTCTTTGCAAGAATCTGGAGATGGATTAAGGAAACAGCCTGGGTCCAACCACTTTTAATCGTTGGTATCATCTTTGGTGTTATTTTCTCTATTCCTTCAATTGTTAATGGTATTACCTCCCTTGTTGAAAAAATCAATTCCTCCGATTCTTACTATCACAAATTCCAACAATCATTAGTTGGTGGAGAAACAAGCGCTGCTGATGAATTAACTGAAGCTGTTAACAGAGTTATGGAAGATTCATCAACAAGAAAAGCCACCGCCGATAAATATGGTGAAAAATTCTTCTTGATGTATGTTTCCACCACATGCCCATCATGTAAAGAAGCACGTGAAGGATTTGAAACCCTTGAAACAAGATTCACTGACTATGTCAGAAATGGTAAAGATAGTTTCAAGATGTATACCGTCTTCACTGATGAAAAAACAAACGATACAACAACAGATCAATCAGCATTTGTTAAATATATGAACCGCAATCTTAAATTCATGGAAAATGCTGCTACAGTTGGTTATGCTTCCGAGTATTATCTTAATGGTAAGATCAGTGAGACTGACTTAATCAATGTTGAAAGTTGCGATGAAAATGATTTCTTAACTCCAACAATCTTCTTTGTTGATTTATCAGAACAAAGAATTGATCCAGGTGTTAGCGAAATCATGTTCGGTGTCACTGGTGACACAAATGTTGCCAAAGCACAACATCTTGCAGATTGCTGGCAACATACTGGTGACTTCGCGGTTAAGGGTGCTTAATTGTTATAAAAAAATTATAAGAGGTCGAACAAACCTCTTTTTTAATTAAAAAGGAACCATTAGGTTCCTTGTATTATTATTTATGTTTTTGATACATCTTCCTTACTGATTCAGGAACAAGATTTGATATATCAACATTGTTGTTAAACATCTCATTAATTGCGCTACTAGAGATGAAGTTTGTTTCGGAATGCGCCATGAAGAAGACAACATCAATTGAAGGATCAATGAATTCATTAGCTGCACTTAGTTGAAATTCATATTCAAAATCAGAAACTGCTCTTAAACCACGTATCATGTGAGTAGCACCTACTTTTTTTGCATAATCTACACTTAAGCCTTCATAGATATCAACTGAAGCACCTTTAATATCTTTAATGGCTTCTTTAATCATTTCTTTTCTTTCTTCTAAGGTAAAATGAGAATTCTTGTTAGAATTGACTGCGATTAAGATTACTACTTCATCAAAAACTTTAAGTCCACGTTTTAAGATTTCAATATGACCATTGGTGATAGGATCGAAACTTCCTGGATAAATTGCTTTCTTCATATTTTATTTCCTTAACATATATATTTTAGCGAGTCCGTATTTGTACTTTTTAACTTTAGTGAATCTAGATTCGTCTATATCTAAATCATCTTCACTTTCTAAAACGATTATACCAAATGGTTTAAGTAATTCGTTAGAAAGTATTTGTTCAACAAGAAAGTGATAATCATATGCTTTATATGGGGGATCGACAAAAATGATGTCATATTTTTCTTTATTATTATTTATAAAAGATAAGGAGTCGGCTTGAACTATTTTGCAATCGTTTTGAACTTTTAAAGTTTTTATATTGTCATCAATGGATTTGATTGCAAGTTGAGTATTCTCAACAAAATAGGCATAACTTGCTCCACGAGATAGAGCTTCAAAACCATAAGAACCACTACCAGCAAATAAATCTAGGACTGTTGAATTATTGATGTCTCCTGCTAAAGCGGAAAATACGCCTTCTCTTACTCTATCCATTGTTGGTTTTGTGGACAAAGTGTCTGGTGTGATAAGTTTTCTTGAACGAAATTTTCCGGCAGTTATTCTAATCATTTTTACACCTGTTTTTTTCGATTAATTTTCCAAATAAAGAATCATTTATTTTTTTATACATTAATCGAACTTCTTTATATGCTTCATTGTAACGTTTTACTAATGGATGAGAATCAAGGGCAAGCTTTGCTTGATAAAGTTTCTTTTGAGCTTCTAAAGTTTCTTTTGAATTATCACCAAAATGTTTGATTGAATCTTCATAATCTAAAACCGCCATATCTTTTTGATAAGCTAGTTTCATCACTTCTTCATCATTATTTAATTCCTTATCAAGTTTATTCAAAAGGATGACTCTTTCATCATTTTCAATAGCTTCTTTTAAGGAAGATAAAGCAATAGATAACTCTTGATTCATACACATCAATATTATCAAATTTGTATCCTTTATGATACAATACAATTTGTTATGTCAAAGTATTTTAAAATTGTAAAAGATAACGCTATATCGATTAGATCAAAGTCAGTCGAAGTCGAAAATCCAAACGATGAAGATATTATTTCTCTTGTGAATCAAATGCATGATTATTTGGTAATGTCACAAGATGAAAAGTTAAGAGAAAAATATAATGTTAGAGAAGGTGTCGGTCTTGCCGCTCCTCAAATTGGTAAAAATATTAGGGCTCTAGTGGTTTATTATCCAACTTATGATGATGATGGAAACATTAATGGTTATGTCGATCATCGTCTAATTAATCCAAAAATTATTTTAGAATCAGTTAAAGAATCATATCTTGCTGGAGGCGAAGGTTGTCTTTCAGTTGATGAAGAACATAAAGGATATGTTTATCGTAAATTTAAAATTCAAGTTAAAGCATTTAATGCTGTTACACATAAAGAAGAAATCATTACAGCTAGAGGATATGAAGCTATTGTTTTACAACACGAATTAGATCATTTGAATGGTGTCTTATTCTATGATCACATCGATAAAATAGATCCTTTTAAAGTAAAAGAAGACGCTATTAGGATTTAATTATTATTTAAATTTCAAAATATTGACAAAATATTTTATAAAAATATATAATCATTTTGCTGTTTTATTAACGAAGATAATTCAGATATAAATTTATGGATAAGTCTTTATCACCAATTTCTATTTATGCATTAGGTGGACTTTGTGAAGTCGGTAAGAACACCTATTGTTTTGAAAGTGAACATTCTTTAATTATTGTTGATGCTGGTGTTAGATTCCCAGAAGCCGATCTTCCTGGGGTTAGTTATGTTATCCCAAATTATCAAAAACTAAGAAATACAAGACAAAAGATTAAAGCATTATTTATTACGCACGGTCATGAAGACCATATTGGTGGTATTCCCTTCTTGATCCAAAATGTTCATATTCCTGTTATTTATGCTCCAAAACTTGCAGCAGCATTAATTAGGAAAAAACTTCAAAATATGCATATTAACGAAACTGTTAATATTGTTGAATATACAAGTGAAGATGTATTTGAAGTCGATGACTTTAAAGTTTCTTTCTTTGCAGTAACTCACTCAATTCCAGATTCTTATGGAATCTGTATTGATACTCCGCATGGAAGAATTGTTCATACTGGTGACTTCAAAATTGATTTAACTCCAGTTAATCAAAGATTTGATTTGCATAAAATTGCAAAAATTGCTGAAGAAGGGGTTGATTTATTACTTAGCGACTCTACTAATGCTGAAATTGAAGGATATACTCCAAGTGAATCTAATGTTTTGGGTTCAATTAAAGAAATATTTGATAACACTCCTGGTAGATTAATTCTTTCAACCTTCTCAAGTAACATTTCACGTATTCAACAAATCGTCCAAGTCGCAATTGAACATAATCGTAAGGTTGCAATTGTTGGAAGAAGTATGGAATATGCCGTTCAAATTGCTCGCGAACTTGGTTATATTAAAATTCCCGATGTATCAATTATTCCTGTTAATGAAGTAAATAAATATCGAGCAAACGAGATTTGTATTTTGTGTACTGGTTCACAAGGTGAACCTATGGCTGCATTAAGCAGAATTGCTAACGGGGAACATAAAGATTTAAGTATTCTTCCTGGTGACACAGTTATATTCTCGTCGAATGCTATTCCAGGAAATGGAGTTCTTGTTGAAAAAGTTGTGAATCAATTAGTTAGAAATGGTTGCGATGTTTTAACTAATTCTGTTTTATTCCATGTCCACTCAAGTGGCCATCCATCAAAACAAGAATTACGTTTAATGCTTAGACTTGTTAAACCAACATACTTTATGCCAATCCATGGTGATTATCGCATGTTAAAGATTCATGGTGAAATTGCTGCAACTGTTGGTGTCAAAAAAGAAAATATTTTTGTTAAAGAAAATGGTGATATTTTAGAACTCTATGAACACCGCATTAAAGAAGCCGGACATTTCGAAGTTAATCCAGTTTATATTGATGGAAGTAATATTTCTGGTCTATCAAGTGCAGTCATTAGAGATCGTGATATTTTAAGAAATAATGGACTTATTGCGGTAATAATTGGAATTGACTCAAGAAAAAATAAGATTATTGTTCCTGCAAAAATAATTACAAAAGCTTTTTCAAACGAAGATAATTCTTTAGTTGGTGATATTGCTCTTTTGGTTAATAGGGCAATGGAAAAGTTAATGAAAGATAGCACTTCATTTAGTGACATTAAAACAACAATTAAAGGATTAGTCTCAACTTATGTTGAACAAAGAACTGAAAGGTATCCAATGGTTATACCAGTGGTAATGGATCATAGATAATGCTTATACTTGCTTCGCAATCTCCAAGAAGAAAAGAATTATTAAAGAAAATTGTTGCTGATTTTTTAATTGTTCCTGCAGATGTTGATGAACATCTCAATGTTCCTATTAAGGAACTTCCTAAAGCAGCTGCGCTTTTGAAGGCTACAACAATTAAGAAAATTTATCCAAACGACGAAGTTCTTGGATGCGATACTGTAGTTATTATTGATGATAAATTACTTGGTAAACCAAAAGATAAAAAAGAAGCATTTGAGATGCTTAAAGAATTATCAGGAAGAGAACATTTGGTTATTTCAGGCTACGCATATTTAAAAGGCGACAAATTAATAAGTCGTTCGGTAACAACTGTTGTTCATTTTAATGAATTAAGTGATGAAACTATTCTTAAATATATTGAAACCGGTTCTCCAATGGATAAAGCTGGAGCATATGGAATTCAAGACAAAGAATTTAATTTAGTTAAAAAAATAGAAGGAAGTCTTGATAATGTAATCGGACTCCCAACTGAAGATATTAAGAAATATTGTTTCTAATGAAACAAGGCTGTATAAATCTTAGATGCATCACTCTTGCTTACAAGGGTGATTTTATTTGACATTTTAATTACTGAATCAATACCATTTTGGTTTAATAATTCTTCATTAACAACGTTATAATTCTTTAAAACAAGAACAATTCTTGAACCCGTTAAAGAATGAGCAACAACATTTTCTCTTCCACCAATAGCTTCAACTATTTTATTTATATCACCAATTAATAAAGGTTTTTTAATACCTGCCATTGGATCTTTTTTTCTTTTTAAAAAAGCAATGAGAAATAATACTAAAACAGCAACAAATACAAGACCTGCTGCAACAAAGGATAGAGGTACTCCCCATTTAATTAAGAATTCATTTAACCAATTATTGGTTGGATCACTAAAAATAATAAACATAATAATTACCTTCAATATGTTAACATATTTATATGTCTAGAGATATTGAAATTGAAGCAAAAACTCTAATTAATGAGTCTGATTATAATCGTTTATATTCTAAGTATTCGACCAAATATCCCCCATATAGTCAAACAAATTACTTATTTTATGATGAATCAGTTTCTTTAAAAGACTCAAGATTAGCTCTTAGAATTAGAATTAAAAAGGGGAAAGGTGAATTTACTTTAAAGATTGATTTAGATGAGGGTAAACTCGAAATCAATCAACAATTAAGTGAACAAGATTTATCTCATTTTTTAAAAGAAGGAAAATTACCTGATGGCGAGGTAATTAGTGAGATAAATAAAAATAAACTCGCCAACATAAATCATTTAAAAGTTTTTGCCATCTTAAAAACTATTAGATTCGATATTAAAGGAGATGATTACCTTTTAAGTATCGATAAAAGCGATTATTTGGGCACTACCGATTATGAAATTGAATGTGAATCTTCATCAATGGAAACGGCAACAAAATATTTAAAAGAGTTCTTAGAAAAAGAAAGTGTTCCTTACCTAAGGAACACAAAATCTAAATTAAAAAGAGTGAAAGAGAAACTTATTTAGTCTCTGCATCACAATTATCATCACAACAATCTAGGTTTGGACATGCAAGTTCAGCAATTCTTCTCGCGCGAGGTATAAATGTCCTAATTTCTTCTGAATTGTATCCAACTTGCATGCGTCGATCATCTAGCATGATTGGTCGTTTTAAAACTGAAGGATTTTCACGAATGAACTGAACAAGTTCAGATATTTTCATTGATTCAATATCTACGTGTTGTTCTTTAATGATTTTAGAACGATTTGAAACAATGTCATCAGTGCCGTTTTCGGCCTTAATTAACATATCTTTGAGTTCTTCTTCGGTTAATTTAGATGCAAAAATATTCTTTTCACGGAATGGGATATTTTGTTCTTCGAACCACTTTTTTACTTTTCTACAACTAGAACAAGATGGTGATGTATAAATCGTAATCATACGATAATTATTATAAATTGTATTTTTTAACTCAACAATCAATAAATTAATATATAATTTAAAAGATGGAACGATACCTTATAGCGTTAGACATGGATGGCACTCTTCTTAATAAAGAAAAGAAGATTACTTTGAAAACGCGAGATTATCTTAAAGAACTCACAAAAGAAGGCCACATTATTGTCCTTGCAAGTGGAAGACCATCAAGAACTCTTCTTCCTTATTACAATGAATTAAATTTAAGTAGTCCTCTAATTTGCTATAACGGAGCATATGTTTATGATCCAAATGATGCAAATTTCCCATCACATCTCTATTCTTTCCCTAAAGAAAAAGTAATTGAAATATTAAATACACTAAAACCTTATATTGATAATGTAATGTGTGAAACTGAAAATGATGTATACATTGATAAGGAAGATGCATACTTAAATACTTTCTTCTTTTATAAAGGTATGAAGATGAATGTTGGAGAATTAAAAGATATTTTGAATGATGATCCAATGACATGCATTGCTAAATTAAAAGAAAACATTACAAAAGATGACAAGAAAAATATTCTTAATAATTTTAAAGAAGATGATGATTTATCTTTAAGATATTGGACTGGCTCTCCATATTTTGAACTATTTTATAAGAGTGCAACTAAAGGAGCGTGTGTAAAGCGTATTGCTAAATACTACAACATCCCAAAAGAACACATTATTGTTTTTGGAGATGCTGAAAATGATTTAGAGATGCTTAAACAAGCTGGTTATGGAGTTGCCATGTTAAATGGTAAAGAATCATTTAGATTAAAAGCAGATATTGTAACAAAATATACCAATGAAGAAGACGGTATATATTACACTTTAAAAGATATTTTAGAAGGTAAGTATTTAAATAATTAATTAAGTTCTTCGAGAACTTTTTTCATATTTAAAGGGAGTTCTGACGTGAAATTCTTATTAGATAGATAGGAAAGAATTCCTTCTATTTTTTTAAATTTTATCGAATACGCATGTAAGAATTGGTTCTCAAAACCGTATTTATTTTTAAATTCTTTATTAAGAGAAAAATCACCATATTTTGAATCGCCAATGATAGGAAAACCCTCATAAGAAAGATGAACTCTTATTTGATGAGTTCTACCAGTAACAAGATTAACATCAACTAATGAGAAGGCTTTATATAACTTAACAGGTTTAACAATCGATTTAGCTTCTAAACCACCTTCTTTTAAAGAGGCAACTTTTACAAGACCACTATTAGGATCCTTTTTAAGAGGGGCATCAATTTCTAATATTCCATCAACTTTTCCTTTGACCAAAGCATAATAATGCTTTTCAATATCTTTTTTTTCTTTAAACATTTCCTCAAGTTGTTGGAGGGATTTAAGATTTTTTCCAAATAAAACTAAACCAGATGTATTTCTATCTAGTCTATGAGCAGGAGCAGGTGTGAACCCATTATTAATCTTTGGATCAAATTCACCTTTATAGTAAAGATAATTCAACACTTCATTTGAGAGAGTTAATCTTTTTTCTTTATTATCTCCGTGAACTAAAATTCCACGTGGTTTATTTACAATAAGAATATTCTCATCTTCATAAACAATTGGAAAAGATAATGGCTTCTTATTAACTTCTTTTTCCTTTACAAATTCTTTTAATTGTTCATCTGTAACATAAATAGTTAATGTTTCACCAGCTTTAACAATATAGTTTTCTTTAACCCAATGTCCGTTAATCTTGACATCCTTTTTTCTAAATAATTTATAAATAAAACTTAAAGGAGCATCACTAAGATACTTTCTAACGTATTTATCAATTCTTTGATTTTCGTCGAGTCTAGAAATAATAATTTCTTTCATAATATTTAAGTTTAAATGTTTGTTGTTTTTAAGTAAAAGAAAACATATAATAATTCGCAGCCGGAAGATTACCCAAGAGGCTGAAGGGGTGGGCTTGGAAAGCTCATAGGTTCCGAAAGGGGCGCAAGAGTTCAAATCTCTTATCTTCCGCCACTATGATTAATAAGACACTTCGTGTGTCTTTTTAAATATTTTCTAACATGAAATCAATGTCTAATTTTGCTTCGTTAACTTGATAACTAACATCAACTCCAACAATATCTAAATTTTCAGCTGCAATTAAGTGAGTATTCTTAATTCCATAGAACACTTCATTTAGAGCTTTAATATAATTAAAACCATAGTCAGCAAGAAGTTCGCCACCGCTTGTTGTTATATAAAATAAAGTGTTTGCTTTACAATGCTTAATATATTCACCCTTTTCAGTAAAACCGAAAGTAATTCCGTTGCAGTTAATATGTTCGATATAGACTTTTACTAAAGAAGAAAATGAAAAATCATAATAAGGAGTGGCAAGAACAATTAAGTCAGCATCCTTAAATCTTTTTGCTTCGTCAAACATTGGATGAGAATAATCACCTTTTTCAAGTAACTTGGTTCTTAAATCCAGTTCTTCTTTAGTTAAAGGTTTCAAATTGAGCTTTGATAATTCTAATCTAGTTACTTCTCCATGGAGTTTTGAAACTAAATAGTCAGCTAATTCTCTTGTACGAGATTCATCTCTAATACAAGCATCAATGTATAGAATCTTTTTCATTATCTAATACCAACTTTCTTATATACTTCATCAAGCTTCTTGGAAGCAATTTCCATAGCAGAAATCGCTCCTTTTTCTAAAATCTTTTCAATTTTGCCACTGGATTTAATCTCATTAACTCTTGCTTGAAGTTTTTCTAATTCTTCACAAACAACATCCGCAACAGCACGCTTGAAATTACCATATCCACCATTCTCATATTCTTTTGCAATTTCGTTTATATCTCTTCCAGTAATAGAAGACATAATTGTTAAAAGATTTGCAATGCCAGGTTGTTTTTCAAGATTAAAGATGACTCTATTTTCCATATCTGTTACAGCAGACATAATTTTCTTTCTTGTAATTGCTAAATCTTCTAATAAATAAATTGTTCCTTTATCAGACTCGGATTTAGACATCTTTTTAGTTGGATCACTTAAAGAATTTATCTTTGCTCCGCTTCTTGCAACGACTGGCTCAGGAATTTTAAATGTATCACCATAGGCATGGTTAAATCTAATAGCTAAATCGCGAGTTAATTCAACATGTTGTTTTTGGTCAATTCCAACTGGAACATAATCAGCATCATAAAGAAGAATATCTGCTGCCATTAATGTTGGATAAATATAGATTCCTGTTGGAATATGGTCATTTTCTTTTAATTTGGCAGTTTTATCTTTGAACTGGGTCATTCTTTTTAGTTCTCCCATGTTTGAATTACAAGCCATGACATAACCTAGTTCAGCGTGTGGAGGAACATCACTTTGTTTAAACAAAACAACTTTGTTAGGATCAATGCCTGCTGCTAAATAAATAGCAATTAAGTCTCTCGTATTTTCTCTTAATTCATTTGGATCAATTGGCAAAGTTAAAGAATGTAAATCAGCAATAAAAACATACATCTTATAATCATCTTGATATGTGACAAATTGTTTTATCGCACCAATATAATTACCAAGAGTAAGTTTCCCTGTTGGTTTAATGCCACTAAGCATTACTTTTTGTTTTTGTTCCATTTTCGTTTCCTCCATTTAAATAAAAAACGTCCGTATAAGGACGAATTACCGTGGTGCCACCTTATTTCGTATCAATCGATACGCACTTTAACTCTTAACGCGAGTAACGTCTCAGCTACTTAATTCGCCTCGCCTTTGATAGTCCATATTATCTATTTATTCTAATCTAGCTTCCACCATCCTAGATTCTCTATATAGAAATCAATAGTTTTTCTCTATCGCATTAGTTTAACTATATTTTAATAATAAAATTAAAAAAGTAAATAAAAACGACCTAGATAACTAGATCGTAAATATCGTTTAATAAATCTTTATTCGTTTTTAACTGGATTAGATTCGACTTCGATGGTTTCAACAGCAGGTTTAATTTCCATTTCGTTAATAGCAGAACTTGAAAGTCTTTGTTGACGACGAAGTGATTTTTCGTATTGTCTATCAGCGCCACTAGCAAATGCTACTAAAGTAACAACGCTTACAAGTGCTGCACTAGAAATAATGATAATTCCCCAAATTCTAAAATCTAAAACAATGCTAGTTTCGGCTTTAATAATCCAATTATCTTCAAGTGGAACATTGATATGATGCCCAACAATACCAAAGGTAAGGGATGTTAAACCAACAACTAAAGCAACGGCTGAAACAATATATAAAATTAATTCAGCAACATGGATGCGTTTCGTATTTCCTTTACTTTTTCTCATAATCTAATCCTGATTTCTATTAAGCTTCTGGTTCTGCTTTTGGAGCATTCTTTTGCATTTCACGAATTTGTTCATCAAATCCTTTGATAAATGCATCGTAAGTCGGCTTCCATGCAGTTTCCCATTTTTGTGTCTTTTCTCTAACAATCTTTTTCACTTTAGTGAATTGTTCACCAAAATTGGAGCCACTTGGGAGTTCACGGCGTCCACTTGTCATTTCCATCAAAGCAAATAATGGGTCAATCATTTCATAATAATCTGTAGTAATAATTGGACATGTTTGACGTGAACGATTAATTAAGGTAACAACTTTTTGGATATCGTTTTGGATGAAGTTAGATTGTGGAGTAATTCCACCTTTTGCTTCTTGACGTGCTTTATTATATTCAGCAAATAAATGATCAAGCTCATCAAGTAAAAGCATATTAACAAGTCCACGATAGAAATATTCTGTCTCATGAAGTGCCTTGTCTAATAATTGATCATCATATTTGTTTTCTTTGCGAGCTGCTTGAATATGAGCGTTTATGACGTTTCTGATTTCATCATAAACTGGTAAGACAGCTTCAAATAAAGCGAGGTGTTGAGCATGATCGATACGTAATTCATTACCATCTCCTGCAACTTTAACAATTGTGGATGCTGGTGAGTAGGCAAGTTCAATCAAATCTTTGATAGCTTTAACGAGTTTTTGACCAGCTTCACCACTGTTTTCACAACAATTTTTAAGTGGTGTGTTGTTGGTAATTTCGTTATTTAAGATTTCTTTTCTAGCGTTATATGCCTTGACATCATAGGCATCTTTTTTCATAACGTATTCTAAGGTATTTAAAACCACTACGTTAAAACGTAAGAAAGAAGAAATAGCGACTGTGTAATTATTCATTTTAATTACTTCCTTTCATCAATATATTTCTCGATTTCCCAGAAATGTTTCACAACATGTCTTGCGTGCTTCGAGACCGATAGCGAACTTCTCGACATACAGAAACTGTTCTTGTGGAATTCAATAAACATCGATATATCATTGCCTGAATCGCCTACAACGTATACATCGTCGTGATTAATCTTAAGATAATCAGAGTAATATTTCAACCCTTCTGCTTTAGAGCAGCCAGCTGGTGAAAGTTCAATAACTTGGTCAGACCAACTTGCTTCAAGATATTCTTTATACTTCTCACGAATTTCTTTATTGACTTCTTTAGCCCTTAAGATTTGCTTATTTGATACACCAAACATCAACATGATTTTGTAGATTTTGCCATCAATAAATGATTTAGCGAATTTCTTATCATCAAGTGTGAATATTTCGCGATATGTTCCTTGAAAGAAATACCATAGTTTATAACCAATGTAGTAGAAAAATCCTGCGCCACTACGTGGAGCGAAGTTTCCATCTCTAGTCATAATCATTATTGATTTTGGATCGTATGTTTCTTTGATTTCTTCTAATATTCTAGTGATTTCTTCATTATTAAAATAAGATTCTTTAACAACTTTTCCATCAACATAGATAAAAGAAGAATTACAACCAACAAAATCAACACGACGTTTAATTCTTTTTTCAACTTTAAGACAATATCTTAAATTACGACCACTAACTAAACAGAGTTGATTTCCTTCATCAATAAACTTATGAATGAATTTTAAAGATTTTGGTGAAATCATTCTAATTCTCTTCTTTGGATAAAAGAGAGTTCCGTCTAAATCAGTAGCGATAAGCTTAGCCATAGAGTGTATTTTATAACAACTTTTCTAAAAAGAAAAGAGCCAAGAAGGCTCTAATCGATTTGATGATAATTATTTAAGATCGTTTTCAGCTTGAATAATACCATAACCACCATCTTCACGGGTGTAGACAACAGAAATCTTGTTATCTTCTTCATCAAGATAGAGGAAGAATGGGTGGCCAAGACCTTCCATTCTGGTAATAGCCTCATCGATACTCATAGGTTCGAGATCAATATTTTTGACACGAACTACTGTTTCGACATCTTCTTCTTCATCAACAATTGGTTCAATATTTTCAAACGCTAAGGCTTTGCCTAAACCAAGTTTATCGCCTTTTGAACGATCCATTTTGGTTTTGAGTTTGCGCATTTGTCCTTCGAGTTTATCAATGGCCATATCCACTGCAGCATATAAATCAGAATCACTGACTTCTGCACGGAAGTCCATTTGAGAGGTAAAAATAGTAATCTCAACTTTCGCTCCGACCTTGTAAGATCTGACAACAACGCGGCAAGAAACATCGTCATTAATAACGAAGTATTTATCCATGCGTGAAAGCTTCTTTTCGACAGCTGCACGAATACCTTCGGTGACTTCGATGTTCTTACCAATAATTTGGTATTTCATCTTTTGTCTCCTTTCCAAATTATCCTATGAGGATTTTTACAATTTTATTATCGCATGAATCCTTCTAAATTTATAGAAAAAACATGAGAAAATTTTATTTATTTAAGAAGAGATTTGATTTGTTCAACTTTATCAAGTTTTTCCCAAGGAAGATTTAAATCAGTTCTGCCAAAATGACCATAATTTGAAATTGTTTGATATTTAAATGATGGTTCAGTGAGTGAGAAATTTTTTATTATCATTCCTGGTCTTAAGTCAAAGACTTGTCTTATTACATCAAGTATCTTTTTATCATCATAATGAGCAGTTCCAAATGTAAATATTCCAATTGAAACTGGTTCTGACTTTCCTATTGCATAACCAATTTGGACTTCTAGTCTATCTGCAACGTTTGCTGCAACTAAATTCTTAGCAATATATCTTGCCATGTAAGCGCCACTTCTATCGACTTTAGTTGGGTCTTTGCCCGAGAAAGCTCCACCACCATGTCTTCCACTTCCACCATAAGTGTCACAAATGATTTTTCTTCCTGTTACACCAGTGTCACTATCAGGACCGCAAATCACGAAAATTCCACTAGGATTTATGACTGCTTTAAAATCATCATTTAGACCAAAAGAATGGACTACTTGCGCCATAATCACGTTTCTAATGTACGAAACAAACGCTTCTTTGTCATAGTTATCATCATGAGAAATAGACATCAAAATAGTGTCAATTCTTGGATGTTTTCTATCAGTGTAATCTATGGTAACTTGAGCCTTCATATCTGGTCGAGCATATTTAAATTCACCTGATTTTCTCTTTTCTGAAGCTACTCTCATTAATTTATGAGCAATAGAAATTGCTAATGGCATATATCCTTTGGTTTCGTTTGAGGCAAAACCAAACATAATGCCTTGATCACCAGCGCCAATTTCTTCATCAGAAGGTTTAATAACAGCTTGAGCAATATTTTGGGATTGGTTTTTAATTTTTAATTCAACTTTTACAGTCTTATCTGAGAAATTATATTCAGGTTTATCATATCCAATTTCTCTAATAACCTTTCTAACTAATGATTCAACATCGAAATTTGGACGAGGAGTGATTTCTCCACCCACTAAAACATAGTTTGAAGTAACAAAAACTTCACACGCAACTTTCGCATTTTTATCTTGTTTCAAACAAGCATCTAAAATAGCATCAGCGATTTGATCACAGACTTTATCTGGATGCCCTTCTGAAACCGACTCACTTGTGAATAAAATCTTTTCTTCCATAACTAGCCTCCCAAAATAAAATGGCTTCCCACACTATGGAAAGCCAAATGATTAGCAAATCCGCTTTTATCGTTCGGAGTGTGGGCTCCGCTAAGGAAGGCACTTACTACATTTAGAGTTGCCATCGCGCTTTTTCATCCTTTGTAACGCGATTCTTGATAAATGCAAATTTATTATATATCAATATTAAATAATGTAAAGAATATTATATATTCTCTTTTAAAGCTTCTACTAATTGATCAGGACATGAAGTTAATCCAGTACGGCTACCTCGACATTTAATACCTTCGAGTCTTTTAATTACTTCTTCAACTTTCATTCCTTTAACTAGTGAAGAAATACCTTGAAGATTTCCATTACAACCACCTTCAACTTTTAGGGATACAACAGTGTCTCCATCAACTTCGATGATCATTTTTCTAGAACAAACGTTTTTAGGAAAATATTCAATTACTTTCATTATTTAACGATTTCTCCAAATATTTCACCAGCAGCACAAGATGCATTACTTTCATCTGTATCAATGTGCATTGCTAAAGCATACTTTTCACTTACTCTGATAACTGTATCATCAAAGATTGTTTTACGGCCCTTTCCAGTATCAACTAAGACTTTAACAATTTGACCATTTTCAACACCAAATTGTTTGGCATCTTCTGGTGTCATATGAATATGTCTTTTTGCAACGATAACACCTTCATTAAGTTCAACTTCGCCAGCTGGACCACGAAGAGTGCATTTTCCACTACCTTCGATGAAGCCACTTTCTCTAACTGGAGCAGTTAAACCAAGAGTTCTAGCATCAGTAAATGAAACTTCCACTTGGTTTTCTTTTCTAACTGGACCAAGAATTGAAAGTTTTGCGCTTGGGCGTGGACCTTCTGGATCCTTTAAATTATATCCAACAACTTCTACTCTATCGGTAGAAACATATTGACCTGGTTGAGATAACATTTTACGGACCTGAAGTTCGTATCCTTTACCAAATAATACCTCTAGTGCTTCTTTAGTGACATGTACATGTCTTGCACTTGTTTCAACAAGAATTTTACGCATAATTTTCTCCTTTAATGCATTTAGATTTTATCACAATAAAGGATTTTTCTTATATTTTTTGCTTTTTTGGGTTTCTTTATATTAAATAAAGTTGTAAAATCTAGGCACTATGGAGAACGAAGTCTTAACTGTTGAGAGATTAGAAGAACTAATCACCAAAAAGAACGTCAAAGAAATTCGACGTATTTTTGAAGTCGTTCCTACCATCGATATTGCTGATGTTTGTAATGAAATTGAAGACATCAAAAAGTTAGTTTTTATTTTTAAAACTGTTAAGAGTGAATACACTGCTGATTTATTCACTGAACTTGATGGTGATGTTAAAGAAAAATTAATTAATACGATTTCTGATGCCCAATTAGCAGAAATTCTTGAAGAACAATTCACCGATGACTTAGTCGATGATCTTGAAGATATGCCCGCTAATTTAGTTACTCGTATTTTAAGAAACGTGCCTAAAGAAAGAAGAGCTACGATTAATCGTCTTCTTAATTATAAAGAAAATACAGCTGGTTCAATTATGACCACTGAGTTCTTTACTTTATTAGATGAATTAACTGTCGACGAAGCTATTCAAAATATTCGTAAATTTGGTAAAGATAAGGAAACTGTTTATACCTTATTTATTATTGATAAGAGAAGAAACTTAGTTGGTACTCTTGGTCTTGATGATTTAATCTTCGCCAAAGGAGACGAAGTCTTAAAAGAAATTATGAACAAAGACTTTGTCACTGTTAATGTTAATACTGACCAAGAAGAAGTTGCCAATATTGTTCAAAGATATGACTTAAACGCTGTTGCGGTTTTAAATAATGAAAATAGACTAATTGGTCTTATTACTATTGATGATATCGTTGACGTTATCGAAGAAGAGGCAACAGAAGACGTTGCTGCTTTATCTCACGTTACCCCTTTAGAAGATAGTTATCTTGACACTCCAGCTTGGAGAATGGCACTTAAATGTATTCCATGGATTATTGTCTTATTAATTCTAGGTACATTTACAACAATGGCTCTTGATAAAATTTCAGGATCAAAAGTGTTTGTTGGAATGCCAATTTTAATTGCCTTTGTTCCAACACTTATGGATACAGGCGGAAATGCTGGTGGTCAAACTATTGCTTTAATGATTAGAGGACTTGCTACTAAAGAGTTTACTCCAAAAGATTTCTTTAAAGTTATTGGTAAAGAAGCACTTAGTGCTCTTATGGTTTCAAGCGCAATTTTAGCATTCTCATTCTTATGGTTCATGATGGAACAATATACTGGTATTGTTTTGCATGAAACTTTAGTTGATGGAAAGATGGTTGCTCAAACTATTTGGCATGGGAATGTATGGAATCTTGACTTCTTCTTTCAAGCATTAAAGGTAGCAGGAACTGTATCAATTGCCTTATTCGCAGGTTCATTTATTGCCAAAATTATTGCAGTCTGCCTCCCAATTGGTGTTGCTGCAATTAAGAAAGATCCTGCTATTGTTGCTCAACCACTTCTTACTACATTTGTTGATGTTTTAGCGTTACTTGCATATTTAGGAATTGCAACAATTGCTTTCCAAGTAATTCCATAAAAATCTACTTGTTAACGCATATGTAATTGTGTATATTATTTAGCGTTATCTGCAGCGATGGCGGAACTGGTAGACGCGTACGTTTGAGGGGCGTATGGGGCAACCCGTGTGAGTTCGATTCTCATTCGCTGCACCAGATAGAAAAAATATCCCAAAAATGGGATTTTTTATTTTTAATAAATATTAGACCAATAAGTCTTTATTCTTGAAACGAAGAATATATTTAAAAAATAGTTTTGTGCCAGTAACTCTAATCCAGTAATTGTAGCCAAGAATATCACTATTATATCTAGCAACTTTTTGACGATATGCAGTCTCTACACCATTGTAAAGATCTAATAATGGTTCATATTTTTTGTCATTAGATACTTTCCTTGATGAATCACAAAGATGAATGACATTATATGAGGAACGGATGAATGCAAAGATTCTTTCATCACGTTCTTCTTTTTTTAATGATTGGAAATCTTCAATTCTTTCTAAACGATTAATTCCTTTAATGTCATCACGAGAAAGTTCAAGATCATGAGAAAGTGCTAATTTAACAATTTCAAGAACTGTTTCCCTTCTTTGAGCGAGCAACAAATTAATTGAATTTGATTGCTTACGAAGTTTCTTTTTAAAAGTTAAAGCAAAGATTAAAGCAAAGATGTTCCATCCAATGAATAAGACTAAGACTAAAATAAGAATTCCAATAGGAATTACAAACCAATATGAGCCAAACCATTCTTGAACACTTATAAATAACATCATAGTTTTCTCTTTAAGTATATTAATTCACTGAAATTGACTTATCAAGAAACTAACTAAGTTTCCATCTAAAGTCTGCAAAATTGACATAATAATTATTATTATGCTAATCTTTTGAGGAGGATTCTTCTATGGCAAAAACAAAAAAAGCAATCATGGCAATCATGTATGACTTCGATAAAACGCTTTGTACTACCGATATGCAAAACTATGGTTTTATTCCTGCTTTAGGAATGACACCAGATCAGTTTTGGGGTGCTACAGGACAATTTAGTGAAAAAACTGGTTGTGAAAGGATTCTTTCCTATATGTTTATGATGATTAAACTCGCAAAGGAAAAGAATGTTGAAATAACTAGAAAATGGCTTAATAGCTTAGGAAAAGATGTTATTTATTTCCCAGGTGTTAAAACCTGGTTCTCGCGTATAAATAAATATGGCGAAGAGAAGGGTGTTAAGGTTGAACATTATCTTTGTTCAAGTGGCACAAAAGAAATTGTTGAAGGCACATCAATTGCAAAAGAATTCAAACAAATTTACGGTTGTGAATTCTTATATGATGAAGAAGGTCATCCAATTTGGCCAAAACTTGCAATTAACTATACTCAAAAAACACAATACTTCTTTAGAATTTCTAAAGGTGTTTACAATTTGAAAGATGATAACACTGTTAATAGTAAAACCAAAAAACGTCGTATTCCTTATGAAAACATTGTTTATCTTGGGGATGGAATGACTGATGTTCCTTGCATGGTTTTGGTTAAACAAAATGGTGGCAAATCGATTGCTATTCATCAAAGAAAAGACACCAAAAACATGGCCAATTTAACTCGTGAAGGTCGTGTAAATTTTGCTTGCCTTGCCGATTATAGCGAAGGTAGCGATATTGAAAGAACAATGAAATTAATCATTGACCGTATTGCTATTCATGCTGAACTAAAGTCCAAAGAAGAAGCTCTTATTAAGAAAGTTAGTAAAGAAGCTAAAGAAATCAAATGAAAAAATACGCTGTAATTCTTTTTAGTGGTGATTCATCACGTTTTGGTTGTGAAACTCCAAAACAATTTTATGAAATAAACGACAAACCATTAATTTATTACACAATTAAATCATTTATGGATTCTCCTCTTGTTGATGGGATTATTTTAGTGACTAAAAAAGAATATATCGAAAAGGTTGCTTCATATTGTTTTGAATACCAATTTAGAAAAATTATTGGAATTGCTGCTGGAGGTTCATCACGTCAAGAAAGTGCATTTAATGGACTAGCACTTTTGAGTGATGACGCAAAAGATGATGATATAGTTTTAATTCATGATGGAGCAAGACCAATTGTTTCTAAAAAGATTATTGGAGATTTAATTCTTGCTTTAAGAGATCATGAAGGGGCAACCGTTGCATTGAAATCAACAGATACAATTGCTCTTGTTGATAACAAACATAAAGAAATGGTTGGAGTCCTTAATCGCGAAGAAGTATATCGCATTCAAACTCCTCAAGCTTTTAGATTTAAAACAATTTTCGAAGCTCATAAATTATATAAAGGTAAAAATGTCACTGATGACACTCAATTACTCCAAGGAGTTTATCCAATTAAAATAATTGATGGTGATGAAAATCTTATAAAAATTACTAGACTCAGTGATATAAAATATTTGAAATTGATTTTAGGTGAAGAAGATGAATGAGATTAAAGTTGGAGATATTATCGAAGGAACAGTAATCAACATCCGTCAATTCGGAGCGATTATGATTTTTGATAATAATGTCAAAGGTCTTCTTCATATATCAGAAATTGCAGATACATATATTCGAAACATCAAAAGATATCTAAAAATTGGTAAAACCTATCAAGTAAAAGTTTTAGAAAAAGCTGATGATGGTTTCTTAAAAGTTTCTATGTCAAAAATTTCTCAAGAAGATAAAGAAATGTATCATAGCAATGCTTCAAGACGTACACCGATAGATAAAGAATTTATCGATTTTACTGCTCTTGAAGAGCATCTTAAAGAATGGACGAAATAAGGAGTATATAAATATGCTTAAACTAAACAAAGAACACTTAGTTGAACAAATTGACTGGACTCCCTATAGGGAAAAAGTAGCATCTATCTCTGATATGATTGTTAAAAGAAATGGTCCAGGTAACGATTATTTAGGATGGTATAAGTACCCAGAAACTTATGATAAAGAAGAACTTGGTAGAATCAAAAAAGCTGCAAAATATATCCGTGAAAATTTTGATGTATTAGTAGTTTGCGGAATTGGTGGTTCCTATCTTGGTGCACGTGCTGGTATTGAAGCAATGTGTGGACTCCATAATCAAAAGAAACCAGAAATTATTTTCTTTGGTCAAACATTCTCAAGTGATTATGTTTACGAAACTCTAGAGTATTTAAAAGATAAGAAGTTTGCTATCAACGTCATTTCGAAGAGTGGCACTACAACAGAAACCGCTATTTCTTTTAGACTTGTTAAGGAATTATTAGAAAAGAAAATTGGTAAAGCAAATGCTCAAAAAGCAATTTTTGCTACAACAGATAAAGAAAAAGGCGCTCTTCGTACTTTATCAACCAAAGAAGGATATGAAACATTTGTTCTTCCAGGAGATGTAGGTGGTAGATTCTCGGTCTTTACCGCAGTTGGTTTACTTCCACTTGCAGTTGCTGGAGTTGATGTTGATGCTCTCCTCAAAGGTGCATATGATGCAATGGTTGAATTTGATAATCCAAATCTTGAAGAAAATAAAGCATATCAATATGCAGTAATCAGAGACTATTTCTATCGTCACAACCGTGGTGTTGAAATGTTTGTTACATATGAACCAAGATTAGTTCAACTTGGTGAATGGTTTAAACAATTATTTGGTGAAAGCGAAGGAAAAGAACACAAAGCTCTTCTTCCTGATAGTGCAACATTCTCCACAGATCTTCACTCATTAGGACAATATATACAAGATGGATCACCACTTATGTTTGAAACTGTTCTTTTTATAAAAGAACCGATGAACAAGGTTATTATCCCACATGATGAACTTGATCTTGACGGATTAAATTATCTAGAAGGTAAAACTTTAGACTTTGTAAATGAAAAAGCATTTATGGGAACGCTTGAGGCTCATGAAGTTACTGGTAAGGTTCCAAATGTTGTTTTAGAACTTGATAAATTAGATGCCTATAACCTCGGCTATCTCTTCTATTTCTTCATGAAGACTTGTTCTATGTCAGCATATCTTCTTGAGGTAAACCCATTTAATCAACCTGGTGTTGAAGTATATAAGAAGAATATGTTTCACCTTCTTGGTAAAAAAGGCTATTAATTATATTAATTTTTTATAAAATTGTTTTGACTACTATTTATTAGTAATGATATATTATTTAGGCACGCTTTAAGAAAGGTGTAGAAGCGGATGTTTAGCTCAGCTGGGAGAGCATCGCCTTTACACGGCGGGGGTCGGGGGTTCGAGCCCCTCAACATCCACCATCTTAGCGTATCGTGGAGGAATAGCGAAGCGGCCAAACGCGGTTGACTGTAAATCAATTCCTTCGGGTTCGGTGGTTCAAATCCACCTTCCTCCACCACTCTTATTGGGGTGTAGCCAAGTGGTAAGGCAATGGACTTTGACTCCATCATGCGCTGGTCCGAATCCAGCCACCCCAACCAGATTCAGATGATACTTTGTATCATTTTTTTATTTATAATAAGCAAATAAATCGAATATTATTTAATAATAAATGGTCTTTTTACATAGACTCGCTATTATTTTATAAAAAATTATGGAATATATTTTTTTAATGTGTAATAATATCAAAGCGATTTTTCTTAAGTCGCATGTCTCCCGTTAGCTCAGTTGGCTAGAGCACTCGACTTTTAATCAAGGGGTCGGACGTTCAAATCGTCTACGGGAGACCACTTAAAATGCCCAGGTGGCGAAATTGGTAGACGCAAGGGACTTAAAATCCCTCGAGTGAATAACTCATACCGGTTCAAGTCCGGTCCCGGGCACCATACGCCACCTTTTATATTTGGGGTGTAGCCAAGCGGTAAGGCAGTGGGCTCTGAACTCACCATTCACTGGTTCGATCCCAGTCGCCCCAGCCACTTGTAGAAAGGAAATAACGAAGATGAAGAAAAAATTATTCAAGATTATTCCATTCGTTTCAATTGCAGTCGTTGTACTTGCTTTTGGTTTTTTATTTATTCCTAAATCATTCGTTACTTTCGAATCAAATTTCGCCTTATTTGGAGCAAGTGGATTCGAAATTTTCTTCTACTTACACGAATACTTAAAATTACAAGAAATTCAAACAAGTGTAATGCCAGCTGGTATTGTCACTGTTTCGTTAATGATTCTTGCTATTGCTGCCAATGTGTTTGCCAATAAACAAAGCGTATTAAAACTTCTTGGTGGAATCTTAACTGCTTCAGTTGGTTTAATGCTTCTTTCTATGCAACTTTGGATGTGGATTCAATATGGTGGTCATAACCCAATTGTTTTATGGGCTCCATATGTTACTGGAGCATTCACTCTTGTTGCTGGTGGACTTACAATCTGGGCGGCTATTGAATGGCTCATTGAAGAAAAGAATACACCAGTTACTGGTAACAAATCTTATTCTTATTTAAAGAAATAATTCTAAATTAAAAATAATGACTTCCTTATGGAAGTCTTTTATTTTATTTCAACAATTTCTTTGTGAGTAACAGCTTGTTTCTTTTTGTGAGAATATTGATGTTTCCTAAGATATGAGAATAGCGCCATATCACCTTTTTCAGTTATCTTAAGATACATTCCATCACTATTTTCATCATAAATATATGTAATGTATTCTCTTCTTACCATATTGAGAATATAAGAACATAACTTTCTACCAGGAAAAGATATTAATGTAGCGTAAGTAGAAATGTCTTTATAAAGGATTGTTTCATCATCAATTTCACCTTTTAATATATTATTTACACCTTTTGCAGTTGGGTAAAGATTTCTATCATTTAAAGATTTAATTGTTTCTAGAATCTTATAATGAGAGACAGTGAGCTTAAAAGTTGTTTTTCTACTTCTTGTTTTCATCTCAAAAATATTAGCACATTTCTTGCTAAAACATATCAAAGATATATAATTATCTCCGTTATGAATGAGAAAGATTCTACAATTCAATTAATTGAAAGGACATTAGACAAGATAAGACCATTTATCAATCGTGATGGTGGCGATGTTAAATTTGTCGATTTTATTGATGGCATTGTTTATGTTGATTTACTCGGTGCATGCGAAGGCTGCGCTCTTGTAAACGATACATTAGGTGAAGGAATTGAAATCATTCTTCAAGAAGAAGTTCCTGGTGTTATCGGAGTTAAACTAGCTTCCGAAATGCCAAAGAAACAATAGACATAAAAACAACTCGATTGAACCGAGTTGTTTTTGTTTAATCTAGAGATTAACGTTTGAAGCAAGATCTATACATTGAATAATCTTCACTAACAAGAGGCGAGGATAATTTGATTTGATTTGCAACAGCATCACGAACCATGATGTTTGTATAGATTACTTCCTTGATATTCTTTTGAGTTGGAGCATAGTAATCATTGTTTGTGAGTAAGAAATCAGTCGTGATGATGTAATATTCTTCGTCATCTTTGATATCATCAGCTGTTTCAAAACTATGCCAAATAGCAGTGTTATTCTTTTTTGAATAGAAATCGTAATAGAGATAATAACCATTAAGTTTCAAAATAACGATTTCATTATCAAATGGGAACGATTCATATACATTACCATAGCTAATTTCACCAGCAAGGATATCTTTACGAACACCACCATTAACGTTATGGAATGCTGCTCTAACTTCGTATGAAGAGAATTGTTCATTTCTTTTTAATTCTTCTGCCATTGAATAAACGCAAAGATTGGAAAGTGTTTCTTTAATTGTTAAATCGGCATCAACACTACCTACAACCCTATTCTTAACTGGATTAATGAATTTTTCTTGATATTCATTAACTAAAGCAGCAACTTGTGCATCTTCTTCAATTTCATTTTCAGTTGGGTTGTCATCAGCATTAATTGCTTCAAGACTTACAGAACGAGTATCCTTATTAAGTCTAAGAGTTGCATGTGTTAAAGAATGACCATAAGCTTTTGATTGCATAAAAGCAACTTCACCTAATTGATCAACATAAGTAACATGGCTATGACCACCGATAACGAGGTCAACACCTGGATTATCTCTACCAACTCTTTCTTTTAAAGTTTTGGCGTCATTATGAGATGTCCAGACAACGATATCACAGCCTTGTTCACGTAATTTTTGAGTTTCGGACTTAACCGTTTGGATTTCATCAGCAAATTCATATTCAGCAACTGCCGAAGCAATGATTGTATTTTTGATGTTGTCTCCAATTGTGCCAACAACACCAATTTTGTATTTTTCTTCACCTTGGCCACGTTCAATAATGGTGGACGGGGTTACAAAATCAGCAATTTCATGAGTATCTTTATTAATTAAGTTTGCACATACTAATGGGAAGTTTGCACGTTCTTTGTTGTTCTTAATCCAATCAATAGTCCAGTCAAATTCGTGATTACCAAGAGCCATAGAATCAAAGTCCATTAAATTCATAGAATATGTAACCATGGTTCCTCTTGTTAAATTTGAGTCTGCACTACCTTGCCACATATCACCACTAGAAAGAAGAAGAGTTCCACCAGGGTTATCTTCTCTTTTCTTGTCATAATATGAGGAGAGTCTTGCAAGACCAAGTTCTTTATTATCTTTGTTATAATTAACTGCTCCATGGAAGTCGCTTATGCCATAAATGTCGAAATAGACATAGTCTTCATCACTTTTAATTGCACCTGTATTCTTATCTTCGTAGTAATCGGGTAAGTTAGCAGGAACATAATCATCAGGCATTGATTGTGGTTCATCACTAGCAGGAGTACCAGGACAACCAGCAAGCAAAGGAATTAATAATAATGTTGTTAAAAACCTATTCTTCATAATTTTCTCCTTAATTATTTATATTCTAAGAAATTTTCATAATTATTACAAATTATGTATCCACCATGATTATATACATCGCTTTTATTGTAGATTATCTTACTACCATCAGGTTTTAAGATTAATCCACCGGCTTCATTCAAAATGATATTCATTGCGGCTGTATCCCATTCTTTAGTTCCGCTTGAAAAGCGATAAGAAAGCTCAGCATCTCCTCTAGCAATTAAACATCCTTTTAAAGATGAACCATAAGCATAAACTGTTTCAAATTGATTCTTATATTTTTCTATCATTGATTTTTCAAAATCATTTAAGTGAAATTTTGATGTGATTACACGAAGGTTTTTTCTTCTTTTAGAAACCGATAGTTTTCTCTTAATATTGTCAATTTCACTATAGGAACCCTCGTCTTTTATAGCGTAATATAAATTTCCTGATACTGGAGCATGTATTACTCCAAGAACTATTTCATGACGATGACAAAGGGCAACATTGATTGAAAACTGATCATCATGAGCGATAAAATCTTTTGTCCCATCAATTGGATCTATTATCCAGATATATTCTTTATTTAATCTTGATAAATCATCAACTGATTCTTCTGTTAAAAAACCAATATTAGGAAAAATAGCCGCTAAATTATCACGAAGATATTTATCGACTAATTTATCAGCAATTGTGACAGGCGAATTATCATCTTTAATTTCAACACCAAGATTATTTGAATTATAAATCTCTAGAATTTTTGGAGAGATTTCTTTACATAGTCTAATGACTGTTGATAATTCTAATTCGTAAGCCATTTTATTCTTTTGATGCTAGTTCATCTAAATCATTAATGATTTTCATGCATTCATCCCAAGACCAGTTTTCTAGTCTAGCTCCAGCAGCGCATTTGTGTCCACCACCGCCATATTTAACTGCAATTGGTTGAATGTTCATTCCATTACTTCTAAATTCAACACGAATTACTCCTTCAGGAGATCTTGTAAACAAAGTCCAAGCCTTAGAGCCTATGATATTTCCCATTACATTAACGTTTTTGGAAACTTGATCATATTTAAGATCAAATTGTTCATAATCTTTTGGATCAATAAAGCAATAAATAACATTATGTTTTGTTGTTTTAAATTTAGAAACAATAAGAGCTTGGTATTTAACAAATCTTGCTTCTGATTGATACAAGATATCAAACATTGATTTTGGTTCAATACCTAAATCATACAATTTTGAAACAATTAAATGTGTCTTTGCGTTTGTTGGGGTATATCTAAATCTTCCAGAGTCAGTGCAGATGCCAAGATATAGGGCTTCTGCGGCTAATTTTGAGATTTTTAGATGGAATGTAAGTGCAAATTCTGCAACCATTTGAGCAGCAGCAATACTTCCTGTATCAACCCATTTCAAGCCATCAAACGGAACTGATTCAATATGGTGATCAATCTTAATGAGTTCCTTACACATTGTGACACGAGGTTCAGAAATACGTGAAGTTTCAGAAACATCAACAACAATACCTAAAGAATTCTTAATTGTTTCATCATCAACTTCATCATATCGAGCAAGACGATCAAACATAACAGTAGGTCCAAAGCCTAAAGCATATATTTTTTTATTTTTAAAATTATCCCTCAGGATTTCTCTAAGACCAATACTTGCCCCATAGCAGTCACAATCAGGATTAACATGTCCATAAATTGTGATGATATCAAATTGTTTAATCTTTTTTAGAAATTTCTTTAATAATTTTTTATCCATTAAAAGTCCTCATCTTCTGGGGATTTTTTATTTTCAAAATCACTTAATGAATCACTTTCTTCAGTAGCTTCATCATATGATCCTAATTCACCCGATTCTTGTTTTAAGAGTTCTTTTTCTTCTTCATCATCACTCTCATCATCGGTATCATCAAGTTCAGAAACATCACGATAGTATTGTTCAAATTTATTTCTCTCTTTAAGATCCCATTTGTTATCAACAGTGAATAAACGTCCATCAAATGTTAACTGAGTATAAAGATTGGACATATGTTTACGTTTATCATTTTCAGATAAAACTTCACCACTCTTTTCAAGAGTCTTTTCAAATAATTCTTTAAAAGCAATTGGTTCTTTGCTTTCTTTAATAATTCCAACTGCAATTTCTAGAAATGACTTTTCCACCATAACTATATCCTTCTTTCTACATCTTACTAGGAGCGTCTACTCCAATTATTCCAAGAGCGTTTTTCATAACTATCTTGCTCGCTTTAGCTAATGCTAAACGAGATTTTGTAATTTCTAAATTATTTTCATCAATCATCTTGCATTCACTATAAAATGCATGTATGTTCGCCGCTAATGATTGAATATAATTAGCCATCATATATGGTTCACGTTTTAAAGCTGCGGATTCTACCATTTGAGGGAATTCGTTCAAACATTTAAGTAATTCAATCTCGCTTTTTTCATTTAAGGTTGAAGCATTTGATGGAACTTCAATCCCTTTTTCTTTAGCAAGATCGAGAACTTTTGATAATCTAGCGTGAGCATATTGGGCGTAATAAACTGGGTTAGAACTAGATTGTTCAAGAGCAAGGTTCAAATTGAAATCTAAATGAGATGAAGCGGCTCGAGAAACAAAGAAATATCTTACTGCATCAACACCAACTTCTTCACAGAGTTCACGTAATGATACACCTGCGCCTGTTCGTTTTGACATTTTGACTTCTTCGCCATCTTTGATTAAACGCACAACTTGAACAAGTTCCACTTCGAGTGTTTCTTTTGAATATCCTTGCATCATAAGAGCAGATTTCATTCTGTTGATATAACCATGATGATCTGCACCTAAAACATCAACTAATAAATCATAACCACGACTTAATTTCATTAAGTGGTATGCAATATCAGGCATTAAATATGTAAATGAGCCATCTGATTTAACAACTGCTCTATCTTTATCATCTAAGAAATCAGTTGTTCTTAAGAATGTTGCTCCATTATCAACATAAGAATATTTAGCAAACTTATTTACGAGAACATCTTGAACATGATTGTTCTTTCTTACATCAGTTTCAAAAGAATAAATATCAAACTTAACTCTAAATAAGTCTAAGTCTTTTTCAATTTTAGCGAGTTCCTTGTCCATTCCATATTTGGTAATGAAAGCGAGGTTTTCTTCTGTATCTTTTAGATATTTATCTCCAAACTCTGCTTTAAGCTCGTTTGCGATATCAATGATATCGTGTCCATGATACGAATCTTCTGGTAATTCAATTTTCTCACCAAAAGCTTGTTTATATCTTGTTTGTAATGATAAACCCAAAGTTTTAATTTGGTTTCCAGCATTATTAACATAGAATTCGCGTGTAACTTTATATCCAGCAAATTCATATAAACGACAGATTGTATCACCAACAGCAGCACATCTTGCATGACCTAAATGAAGATCACCAGTTGGATTTGCGCTTACGAATTCAACATTTATTGATTTATTTTTATCTAAACCTTTACCAAAATTTTCGCCTTCGCTAATGATTTTATTCACTAATTGATTAAGTGTTCCTTTTTTCATAAAGAAATTAATGAAACCAGGACCAGCAATTTCAATCTTTTCGATATTTTCTTTGTCGATAGCGTTTATTAATTCTTCAGCGAAAACACGAGGGGCTTTAGAAAATCTTGATGCAAATTTTAAAGCCACATTAGAGGCATAATCTCCATGTGCTTCATTTTTTGTCTTTTCAATGACTATGTCATTAATTGAAAAATTTTGTCCTAGTTTTGCTAAGGCATCGACTATTTTTTGTTTTAGATTTTCTTCGATATTCATAATTCGTATGCAATATATTATATTTTTAGAGAAATTATCACAATAATAATTTTAATTATTTGTTCTTTTCTAATAGGACGATTGCAGATGCTTTAATAGCTTTTCCTTCACCAATTGGTCCTACTTTATTAAATGACATCGCTTTAATCGAGACTTGGTTTACCTCAACTTCAAGAAGATTTGCAAGCGATCTAATCATTTCACATTTATAATCATTTAAACGAGGTTTTGCTAAAGCAAGTTGAACATCAACATTTGAAAGATGATAGCCTTCTTGCTTCATAAAATGAACTGCTTCCTTAACAAATATTGAAGAATTTGCATCTTTATATTTTGGATCATTATCAGGAAAATGATCTCCTAGATCACCTAAAGCTAATGCTCCAAAGATTGCTTCAGTTACTGCATGAAGAACAACATCAGCATCACTATGGCCATCAAGTCCAAAATCGACATCAAAAGGTAGGCCTGCTAATACGAGTTTACGACCTTTTACAACTTGATGGATATCTTCGCTATAACCTATACGATACATATTTTTCTCCTAAACATTAAATCTAAAGAAGACAATGTCTCCATCTTTCATGACATATGATTTACCTTCCATTCTGATTTTACCCGCCTCTTTAAGAGCAACTTCAGAACGATAATTTAACATATCTTCGTAAGAGTATACTTCGGCTTTAATAAATCCTTTTTCAAAATCTGAATGGATAATGCCTGCACATTGAGGGGCAAGCATGCCGTTTTTAAATGTCCAAGCACGACATTCATCTGGACCTACAGTAAAGAATGTAGATAAATCTAATAGGGCATAAGTAGCTTTAATAATCTTATCTAAACCAGATTCGGAAGCACCTAAAGATGCTAAGAATTCTTTTCTTTCTTCGTTTGGAAGAGATGATAATTCATATTCTATTTCACAAGAGATAGGAATAACTTGAGCATTTTCCTTACTTGCAATTTCTTTAACAATATTTAAATATTTACAACCATCTAAGTCCATATAATCCGAGTCAGAAACGTTAGCAACGTAGATAATAGGTTTTAAAGTTAAAAGATGGTAATTCTTAAATGCAAAATCAAATTGTTCTTTAGAAAGTTCTGCTTTTCTAGCTGGCTCTCCTTGCTCTAACAAAGGCTTAATTAAATTCAAAATTGAAACTTCAAGCATTGATTCTTTGTCTTTGTTGACTCTTGCTTTGTTTTCAACAGCAAGTAGTCTCTTGGTGACAGTAGTTAAATCTGCCATAGCAAGTTCAAGATTAATGGTTTCAATATCTCTTTTTGGATCAACGCTTTCTTCAACGTGAATGATATCGTTTGAATCAAAGCAGCGAACAACTTCAACAATAGCGTCACATTCTCTAATATGACCAAGGAATTGGTTACCAAGTCCTTCGCCTTTGGAAGCTCCTCTAACTAGACCTGCAATATCGTAGAATTCAAAAGTAGCTGCAATAGTTTTCTTTGGATTAAATAAAGAGGAGAGAAAATTTAGTCTTTCATCAGGCACATTAACAACACCTGTATTTGGATTAATTGTTGCAAAAGGATAATTGGCTGCTTCAACTTTAGAATTTGTAATAGCATTAAAAAGTGTCGATTTGCCAACGTTAGGAAGTCCAACAATACCTGCCTTAAGTGGCATCTATTTTTCCTCCACTTCTTTGATATTTGTGGCATGAAATCCACGATCAGATTCTTCGACGTCAAAAGTTACTCTAGCGCCAACTTCAATTGTCTTGTAATCTTGTCCAGGAACAATTAATTGGGAACAATGAAAGAAAATATCATGTCCATTTTCGTCGGATATAAAACCATATCCTTTATTTGTGTTGAACATAACAACTTTCCCTGTCATAAGTAATCCTCTAATCTAAACACAAGAAAGTTTATATGTTTATAAAATAAAAGCAACAATATTTTTAAATACTTTATTTATATAAATAATCATGTCTTTTTCATCTTTTGCTTTTTCTCGGTTAATATCTTCACTAAAACAATTGCTTTAGATAATAGATAAGAAGTAGATATTGTTATTACAAACGTTAGTAACAATGGGAGGAAATCGAGCGAGAAACTCCCACTTATTCCCAACATTTCGTTTATTGCTTGGCCACTAACGACATCAACAACAATTAATTCAATCATTGAAATTACAAAAGCTATAAATGTTTGTAGCAATGAATCAACTATAAATTGAGAATTAATATCACTATATGAGATCCCACTATATTTAAAAATTTTTACCTCATGCTCATTCTCTAAAAAATTTAGTAACAACAATGTTGATAAAAGAAGTAAAGAAATTGAACCTGCCAAAATAGAAAATAAGATAACTATTAGTTTTATAAAATCTAATGTTGAGTTAATACTATTCTTTATATCCTCTAATGGGCTTGAAAATTTAAAATCGTAATACGTTTTATTTAACCGATTAATATAAGGCAAGGGATCAATACTTTTGTCAAGTTCAATTACTAAAGCGTTTGGGCAAAGAAGAAACGATGACATTCCCAATTCATCTCTAAAAAATGAAATTGTCCAGTTTGAATTGTGATATATGACATTTTTATTTGAATCTGCTATTCCAACAATTTTTACACGACTTGTGCGGTAGTTTTTCGTTAAATCGCCATTCACAGAAGGCACTAATGAGGAGATGAATAAATAAGAATTTAATACATCAAATCCATTATCAAGTTTATCTGCCATTGCTTTTGAAATTACTATTTCTTTGTTGTTTAAAGCTTCTCTTCCAGAAACTAAATTATCATATTTTGTTGAGAATTTAACCCCATCGTTCATAGCCTCCATAAAATATCCTTTAAGAACACCTTTTGGTAAATCTAAAGATAAGGTTTCATCGTCACCTCTTGATAAATCAGCATCTATTGCAGTTTCATTTTTTTCTAGAGAAATAGAGAAAAAAGTTTGATTAGCAAATCCATCGAGTATCATTGAACCATAACTTACATACCCGCCATTAGACATGAAAAAATAGTTTTTAAAATTATCATTTCTTCTTAATATATCTAGTAATACTCCAGTTCGAATTGTATTTTTATCAACTGAATATACAATTACACGATTCGCTTTACATGGTTCGTTGATAGGACATATTGAAGGATGAATATCATAACTTGTTCTTTCAAATACATAGTCATAAAGTAAATCATCATTCATTATGGCATCTAAAAAAGAAGATGAATTACCCTTAGTATTTAAATAATGTATTTTGTACATTTCCCAAGGAAAATATGATTGACTCCCATCATTTGAAGGAAACCGCATCTCTTCTTCAAAGATTTCTTGATTCCACAATTTTCTTGTTTGACTAAGATGTGTATTTTCATCTTCATATACACCTACAATATTGAATATCTGTTCATCTGAATACTGCCACGATGAATTTGAAACACTTAAAGTTAATGTTAGATCATTATGATAAATATAGTTTGCTAAAGACTCAAAATTCCTTTGAATTTTTAAATTGTAAGTTATGTTAATCATGTCAACATAGGTTAGGGCCAAAACAACTTCATCTTTATCTAATTCATCATTAATTGAAGGAGATATTTGTCTTCTAATGTTTTCATCAATCCAAGTGTAATCATTAAATGATCTGGCAGATAAAGAAGGAATAAGATTTGAATATTTATCATCATTTATATAAACATTATTTCCATCCTTAAAGAAATCTTCGAAGTTTATTAAATAAGAAACTCCTGCTCCATTAAGATATGAAATATATCTTTCGTATATATCTTTAATATCATTTTCATTTATTGAATAAACAGCGCCAAAATCGTTCATAGCTTGATTTCGGGATGTAACCAATATTTGGTTGCCATTCAATAATGAAGAAAATGCTGTTTGTATCTTATCAGCAAGACTAAAGGAAACTAGAAAAGATAATCCTATGCCAGTTATTGAAAGAGATAACATAAAATTCGAAATCATAAATCTCCACTTTTTTGATGAGATTTTATGAAAAGCATGTTTAATCTTAAAACTTAAAGGAAGATATGACTTTTTTTGTAGTTTAGACGTTCCTACCACTAAGAGTGATCTGTGCTTATTATATTTATTGTTTAATTCTATGTCCTTCGTAACATGTCCATCTTTAATTGAAATAATTCGATCAGCATAATCTTTAAAAGATTGAACATCATGTGTGACAACTATTACTAAAGAATGAATGGATACTTGTTTAAGGATCTCACATATATTCTTTGTGTTGTTTATATCAAGAGCACCTGTAGGCTCATCACAAAGAATTATTTTTGGATTATTTATTAGTGCTTTTGCGATTGCAACTCTTTGTTTTTCTCCACCAGAAAGCCTGTTAATTTGCTTTTTTCTTAATTTTTTTATTGATAATTCTTGGAGTAAATCTTCTACTCTTTTATTAATAATATAACTAGGTGAATTAGAAATTGATTCTAATGGCATTCGTACATTATCAAATACAGTTTCGAGTTCCAAAAGATTAAACGATTGAAATACATAACCGATATTTTTAATTCTAAAAGTATCTAAATCCTTATCGGATAGCTCGTTTATATTTATTCCATCAATTGATACTATTCCATCACTTGGTTTTATTATTCCGCCAATAATGTTTAATAATGTTGTTTTTCCGCTTCCTGATTCGCCTTCAATAATTAAAAGTCCTTTATTAGGTAGCGTTAAATCAATGTTTTTTAAAACATAATTTTCATTATATGATTTTCTTATATTCTTGATTTCAATCATTATTCATCCCTCAACTCTTCACTAATTGATTTAGATTTATAAATTGAAATTGGTATCAAAATAAATAATGATGAAATTACTAGAAAAAGAATTAATAAACCAATAGGTAGTAGAAAAGGGACTCCGTTAAAATTTAAAAACGGAATATAAAAGAGATTTTCTAATCCATATGACTTTTCAAATAATGGATTTAAAAGTCTTTCAAACAACAACGAAAGTCCAATAGAACTAATAAAAGCAAAGATTAAGACTAAATGTATTTCATTAAGAAATAACGTTTTAATTGAACTATTTGTGGCTCCTATACAGGTCAGAATTGCAGATTCTTTTTTCTTTTTAATAAAAGAAGATAAAGAAAGCATACCCAAAATTAGGTTAATTCCTAAAAAACAAATAACTGAAAAAGCCAAAAGAGCATACGAGAAGGTATCTATTAAACTTCTATACGAAGAATACGACTCGAAAAACGAAGAATCGATCGTTAATGAAATTTCTGCATTTTTTAGATTTTTAAAATTTGAATATAGTTTATTAATATCTTGATTGTTATCTACAAATAATAAATATGAATAGGATGTAATTTGGTTATTGTTATCTAGTGTTTCAAAGTAGGTTTTATAGGAAATTCTTTGTTGACAATATTTAGAATAATTTAACATTATCTGATTGGATAAATAACGTTCAAGACCGATGTTAGAATAATAGACTTTCGGGCTATTTAAAAAGCCAAACTCTTTAACTACTCCTCTTATTATTAACGTTATGTTGTATGAAAAATTATCTTTAATAAAAGGATTCGAACTATCTCCAGTAGATATACTAATTTCTCTAATTGATGAAATAACAATCTCTTTATTTATTGCTTCTTTATTCGTAAGTTTTAAAGACTTAACAAATTCTTCATTTATAATCACCTCTTCTATTGTGTCTACTAATGGAATGGTACCCTCGACCAAAAGAGATTCTATTATTTGATTATTATTGAACGAATACACAGGTATCAAGGTTGGTGGATCTACTAGTTTCTTATTAAATGTTGTTTCTGGATAATTTAAAAATAGAAACTCATAATTATTCATTATTTTTAGAGAGTTAATATCATCAAGATTATCTTCTATTTCATTCAAATTTGGCCGCACAACCTTGATAAAATTGAGTGGAGAGTTGTTTATTTTAACTACTGTTTCATCGCTAATTTTCCCAGAGCACGAGCTAACTGATTGATATAACAAATTATCAAAAGACTTCGATGAAGAAGTTACAAAACCAATTGATAAAAACGAAACAACTAATCCAAAAGTCAAAACAATAAAGGAAAATATGTTCTTTTTTAGATTCTCTTTTAGATGAATCTTTAAAACAAACCTTTTCCAAAGTGATGAATATTTGTATTTGTGCTTTGTAACACTATAATCTAGATTAACGTTATTCTTACCATCATCTTTTTCAATCATTCCATCTTTTAAATAGATTTTTCTATCAGCATATTTTTTAATCTGGTTCTCATTGTGTGAAACCATGATAACAAGAATACTTTTTGATAACTTTTTTAATATTTTCATAATTTCGTTACCGTTTTTAGTATCAAGTGCACCAGTAGGTTCATCGCATAATAGAACTTGTGGTTTTGAAATAATTGCTCTAATGATAGCTATTCTTTGTTTCTCTCCTCCACTTAAAGTTGAAACCCTTCTATTTTCTAAAGGTTCAATATCTAAATCTTGAAAAAATGTCTTTGCCTCTTTTTTTGCTTCATTTAGTGAATAGCCTTTCATCATCAATGGAAGACAAACATTTTCAATTGACGTTAGTTCATCCAACAAATTGTAATGTTGATATATCATCGATACTTTATTCAAGTGGAAGTGAGAAAGCTCTTTATCATTTTGTTTATTAATCTTTTTATTCTCAAAATAGATATTTCCTTCACTAATTTTTTCAATTCCCATGAGAATGTTTAGAAGAGTTGATTTCCCACTGCCCGATTTACCTGCTATTACAACTAGTCCTTTTGAAGGAAAAAGAATATTTATGTTTCTTAACGCATAAAATTTGGATTTATCACTTCCAAACGATTTGGATACGTTATCAAGACGGTAAGTTATCATGAAAAAATCCCTACATTACTTCTATAGGGACTTTTTCTAAAAATGTGTGAAAAATTTTTATATTTATGCTTTTTTATTTTCAATAACTTTTTTGAAACGCATATTAAATGTGTCTCGACTCATCATAATAACATTACCACATCCAAGGCATTTGATTTTTATATCCGCACCTACGCGAACTATCTGAAATTGTTTTGATCTTTTCTCACATGGGTGAGGTTTTTTCATTTCAACAATGTCAAAGAGCTGGTAATTTAAATCTTTCATTATTCGTTTTCCATTTTGACTGCCGCTGGAACTTTTGGAAGACCTGGCATAGTCATAATACTTCCTGTTAAAGCTACTAAGAAACCGGCACCAGCAGATAAGTTAAGTGATTTAACATGAACTGTATGATCTTTTGGAGCACCTTGAACTTTTGCATTATCAGTTAAAGATAATGGAGTTTTAGCCATACAGATTGGTGTGTGACCATATCCATTTGCCTCAAACATCTTGATTTGTTCATTAGCAAGTTCGCTATATTCAACTTCTTTAGCGCGGTATATTTCTTTACAAATTTTTTCAATTTTTTCTTTAATTGAAGCATTAACATCATATAAAGGATGATAATATGATTCTTCAGTTTCAAGCATATGAACTACTTTATGAGCAAGATCAATAGATCCTTCCCCACCTTTTAAGAAACTATCAACAAAGCTAACAACATATCCTTTTGATTTGCACCAATTGGATAATGCTTCAACTTCTTTTTCAAAATCATTTTCAAAATGGTTAATTGCTACAACAACTGGACAACCATATTTCTTGATGTTTTCAAGATGAACTTCAAGATTAGGAATACCTTTTAAAACAGCATCAACATTTTCTTTGTCTAGTTCTTCATATGGAACACCACCATGAAGTTTTAAAGCACGAATAGTAGCAACCATAACTACACCATCAGGTTTAAGTTCGGCTGCTCTCATACAAATATCCATGAATTTTTCAGCGCCAAGATCAGCACCGAATCCAGCTTCTGTAACGACGATATCGCCAAGTTTTAAAGCAAGTTTTAAGGCAATAATTGAGTTACAACCATGAGCAATATTTGCGAATGGTCCACCATGGACTAATGTTGGATTATTCTCTGTTGTTTGAACAAGATTTGGTTTAAGAGCTTGTCTCATGAGTTTCATGATAGCGTTTGAAATCTTGAGATCTTTAACTGTGACTGGTTTTTCATCGTATGTATAAGCAACGATGATTTTATTTACACGATTTCTAAAGTCTTCTTCATCTTTAGCTAGACACATGATAGCCATCATTTCACTTGCAACAGTGATCATAAAACCATTTTCATGAATAGTACCGTTATTTTTACCTAAACCGACTTGAATTTGTCTTAAGGCACGGTCGTTCATATCCATTGCTCTTTTCCAGACAATTCTTTCAGGATTAATGTTGAGTTCATTGCCTTGGAAAAGATGGTTATCAATAATTGCGGCAATTAAATTGATAGATGATGTTAAAGCATGCATATCACCTGTAAAGTGAAGATTAATATCTTCAGCAGGTTCGATTGAGGCAAGACCCCCACCAGTTGCGCCGCCTTTTAAACCAAATACTGGTCCAAGGCTTGGTTCACGAAGAGCAAGCATAACATTTTGATTAATCTTGGCCATACCTTCGGTAAGAGCGATTGACATTGTGGTTTTACCTTCACCAGCTTTGGTTGGTGTAATAGCGGTAACTAAAACTAGCTTACCATCCTTTTTATTTTTAAATTCATCCATGATGGATAAGTTAATTTTGGCTTTATCATTTCCATAACATTCAACGTATTTCTCATTGATATGAGCTTTTTTTGCAATGTCTTTAATGTTCATCATCATATTTCTATTCTCCTTTTGATAAGTCATTAATAATTTGTTTAGCGATTAATAAACCAGCTTCTGAAGGAACCATCATCATCGAAGATACAACATTTGATTTAACTAATGGTTCTTCTTTTGAGAAAACAACATTAATAGTTTTAAGGTCGATGTTTTCCTTTCTTAGTTCGCTTCTTATTTTCTTTGCAAGAGCGTCATTTGAAGTCTTATCAAGTCGAGTCAAAGTAACCTTTTCAGGATCAACTCTATTGCCCATTCCAAGAGACATTATCATTTTGATATTGTTCTCTTGTGCAAATTTTACTATTGCTATTTTACTAGGAATTTTATCAATTGCATCAACAATATAATATATTTTTGAATTTTTGAATTTTTGTATGGTTTGGTTATCAACAAATTCATTATAAATTTCTATCTTTAAATCAGGATTAATGGATAACGCTTTTTGTTTAGCGATGTCGACTTTGTTTTTACCAATATCCTTTGATGTATATAGGATTTGTCTATTCAAATTTGTAACATCGACTTTGTCGAAATCAACAATGATAAATGATTTAAAACCACTTCTTACAAGACATTCAAAAGCAGTACCACCGACACCACCTAAGCCAAAAATCATAATTGCTTTATCTTTGAAAGATTCAACGACACTATCACCTAATAACGTTTTAGTTCTACTCAAATAATCAGACATTTTTAACTATCTCCAATAATTCATTTAAGTTATCAAATCTTTTTAGTTCAAACTGATATTTGAAAAAAGTGATTTGACGTTTAGCGTAATTTCTAGTGTCCTGTTTTATTTTATCGATTACATCTTCTAATGAAATTTCATTATTAAAATATGGAACAAATTCTTTATATCCAATTGCTTCCATTGCTTGATTATCTTTGTATGTTTTATAAAGTTGAGCCACCTCATCAAGTAAGCCTTCTTTTATCATTATATCTACTCGAGAGTTAATGTTATTATATAACTCTTCTTTATCAAAATTTGGCATCACAAATAAGGTATTTTCATAAATAGGCTCATGTTTTTGCTTAGAAATAAGACTCGATTTACTTTCTCCATTTTCTAAATAAATTTGTATGCTTCTTAAAACTCTTCTCCTATTATTAGGATGAATTTTAGCGGCATCAATAGGATCTATCATTTCAAGCTCATGATGAAGAGCTAAATTATTCATTTTTTCATATTTGGACATATCAACAAAAGTTGAATTTTGAAATTCATAATCATATAAGGCTGAACGGATATATAATCCACTTCCTCCAACAATAATGACATTTTTCTTTTTAGAAAGAATTTCATCAATCACTTTTCTAGCATCACTTTGATATTCCTTAATAGAATATGGGGTGTCAATTGAAACAAAACTATATAAATGATGAGGAACCTTCTCAAAATATTCTTTTGGTGGTTTTGCCACTCCAATATTCATTTCTTTATAAATTTGAAAAGCATCACCATTGACAATTTCAGCGTTGATTAAAGGAGCTAACTCTAGAGCAAATTTTGACTTCCCAACACCAGTAGGACCTACAATTACAACTATCATATTATTCAATTGCTTCTTTAATTTCGTTTAGAAACGAATAAAGTTCCTCACTTACAGCATTAAAATTTATTATCAAAGGGTTAGAATCATATTTCTTTTTTAAAGAATCATATATCTCTTTTTCTTTAAAATAGATTTCATCATTATTCAAATTCTTAGTCATCTCTTTTTGATGAATTACTATTTCTTTTTCTAATAGGCTTATTTCTTCACTAGAACATATTTGCTTTTTTAAAGATAAATATTCCTTCACAAGTGGGTGATTATCAATAATTGAAGAGACTTCTTGTATGTTTTTTTCTAAATTATTCATTAACAAGATCTCCTATTAACGAATAAAGATGAGATTCATTTATTTTGATTTTAACAATCTTTCCAATGTAGGAGGAATCACCTTTAAAATGAACTAATTTGTTACCTTCAGTGTATCCAGACATCATAGATGGATCTTTTTCAGAGACAGTTTCCACTAAAACATCATAGGTGTTTCCAACCATCTTATCCGAAGAGACTTTAATTGTTTTTTCTAAGGCAGTTACAAGTTCTTTAAATCTGGCAGATTTTTCCTTGCTAGAGACATTATCTGGCATAGTAGCAGCAGGCGTGTTCTTTCTAGGCGAATAAATAAAAGTAAATGCAGAGTCATATTTTGCAAGCTCAACAATTTTTACAGTATCCAAGAATTGTTCATAAGTTTCATTTGGAAATCCAACAATAATATCTGTGGACAAATACACATCAGGAATTCTTTCTCTTATTTTACGGACAATTTCTAAATATTCTTTTGACGTATAACGTCTATTCATCCTTTTTAAAATTTCATCATTACCAGATTGAACAGGAAGATGAATGTATTTCATGATATTTTTATGTTTTGCAATTACATCAATCATCTCATCTTTAAAATCCCATGGATGAGAAGTTAAGAATCTAACGCGAGGCATTCCAATTTTTGCTACTTCATCAAGAAGTTTTGCAAAAGTTGTTCCATCATTGAAGTCTTTTCCATAAGCGTTAACGTTTTGACCTAACAAGGTGACTTCCTTATATCCTAAGTCTTTCAATTCTTGGCATTCTTTAAGAATATCATCCATCTTGCGAGAACGTTCTTTTCCTCTTGTGTATGGAACAATGCAATATGTACAGAATTTATCACAACCATAAGAGATGTTTACAAATGCTTTAAAGGAAGAAAGTCTTACACTTGGAAGTTCTTCTTTTATCTTTTCAGGAAGCGATTTTACATTAACAAGTCGCACCTTTTTAGTAATTACCTCTAAAATCATGTTAGGTAATTCTTCAATATTATGAGTGCCAAAAATAAGATCAACATGCTTGTATGTATCCATAATAAATTTGATGATGTGTTCTTGTTGAACCATACATCCACATATAGCAATAATCTTATCTATATTGGATTGTTTAAGCGCTTTTAGATTACCAATTTGACCATAAACTTTTTGTTCAGCATTTTCTCTAACAGCACATGTATTAAGCAAGATGAAATCTGCTTCTTCAATGCTTTTGGCTTTCTTATAACCCATCTCTTCTAATAAACCAGAGAGGGTTTCTTCATCACGATAGTTAGCCTGACAACCATATGTATGAATAAAATATGTTTTTCCTTTGGCAAATTCTTTAACTCTTTGATCAATCTCGATTGATGAATAATCAAAATCAAAATGACTAGTGCGATTTCTAGCCATTTTTGCATCAGGAAGAGATTTATATTCGCATTTATTTGCCATTAATTCTCTCCTTTAATATAAAGCGAGAAAAATTCTTTAGTTTTAAATGTAAGTTCATCAATATCTAAAACAACTGCACTTATAAGTGGTGTGTCATTTTCATTAATTGAAAATCTTGTTTCACTACCAAATAATGTTTTGTTCATTACACTTTCTTTATCAAAACCAAGAACGCCATTGTATGCACCACACATTCCAACATCGCTAATAAATGCAGTTCCATTATCTAGTATTCTTGCATCATTAGTTTGAACGTGAGTATGTGTACCTAAAACAGCTGAAACTTGTCCATCAAAAGCATATGCAAAACACATTTTTTCACCAGTTGCTTCAGCATGAAAATCAACAATATGAATACAAGGGTCACTTTCAGAAATAATTTCTTTCAATGAAAGATAAGGATTACTAACTTCTTCTTTCATAAAAGCCGAACCAAGAATGTTACTAACCCTGACCTTTGTGCCTCCTACATCGAATATAATTGAGCCGACGCCACCAAAGCTATTTAATAAATTGGCTGGTCTAACAAGACAAGTTGCATCATCAATGTAATTATTAATATCTGACTTAGATAAATAATGATTACCTAGGGTAATGCAATCAACGCCGGCATCAATTAATTCGTTGTAATGTTTTTCAATTAATCCTTTTCCATGTGTTGCGTTTTCGCCATTAGCAATAACAAAATCAATGTGGTATTTTTCCACAAGTTTATCGATATATGTTTTTATCGCACGTCGACCAACACGACCAACAATATCACCAAAGAAAAGGATTCTCATAATTATTTAGCAGTTTCTATAGCACGATATTCACGAATAACGGAGACTTTAATTTGACCTGGATATGTCATTTCATTTTCAATGCGCTCTTTTATATCGTGAGCCATCTTAAATGCTTGAACATCATCAATCTTATCTGGAAGAACCATAACACGGACTTCGCGACCAGATTGCATAGCAAAGCATTGATAAACACCTTCATAAGATTTACAAATGTCTTCAAGTTGTTCAATTCTTCTAACATAGTTTTCAAGCGTTTCACTTCTAGCGCCAGGACGAGCAGCACTTAAAGTATCAGCAGCTTGGACTAAGTTAGCAATTACTGATTTGGCTGGAACATCACCATGGTGAGATTCAATGGAGTTAATAACAACATCTGGTTCACCATATTTCTTTGCAAGGTGAGCGCCAAGTTCAACGTGACTTCCTTCTTGTTCGAAATCAACGGATTTACCAATATCGTGTAATAAACCGGCACGTTTAGCGAGATTTTGATCAAGACCAAGTTCTGCTGCCATAATGCCAGCAAGATAGGCGACTTCCATCGAGTGATCATAAGCATTTTGACCATAGGAAGTACGGTATTTTAGTCTTCCAACATATGTTAAAAGTTCACGATTAATCTTAGGTAAGCCAAGTTTAAAGGCTGCATCTTCACCAGCTTTTTGGATTTGAGCATCCATATCAGCTTGTACTTTAGCAACAACTTCTTCAATGCGTCCTGGTTGAATACGACCATCCTTAATTAAAATATCGAGGACTCGTCTTGCCATTTCACGACGGATTGGATTAAAGCAGCTAACAGTAATAACTTCTGGAGTATCATCAATAATTAAGTCAACTCCTAATAATTGTTCAAATGAGCGAATGTTTCTTCCTTCACGACCAATGATACGACCTTTCATTTCGTCGCTTGGTAATGGGATTACACTTACTGTACGTTCACTGACTTCGTCTTGTGAGAATTTAGAAATAGCTTGTCCTAAAATATTTTTAGCCTTTTCTTCGGCTGTTCTTTCAGCCTCTTCTTCTTTGTTTTTCATATAAAGAGCAATTTCACGAGACATTTTTGATTCAACACGATTAAAGATTTCAGTTTTTGCTTCATTAACTGAAAGTTGGGCAACTTTTTCAAGTTCGACAATGATTGAATCAATCTTCTCTTGAAGAATTGCTTCTTTCTTATCACATTCTTTGAGTCTGTGATTAAGAAGTTCATTTTTGGATTCAATTGCTTGTTCTTTGTTTGTTAAGTTAGCATCACGACGATCAATGTTTTGTTCGCGTTGATTGAGTTTGTTTTCGAGTTGAGCATATTCTTGTTTTCTTTCACGAATATCTTTCTCAGCTTCGGCTTTGAGTTCTTGAACGGTTTGTTTACCATCAAGTTGAGCGTTTTTACGTATTTGTTCGGCTTTAATTTCAGCATCACGAATAATCTTTTCAGATTTCTTTTCTGCTTTCTTTCCTTTAATAATAGGAAGAAAAATGAAGATTAGAGCAGTAACACCTGCTCCGATAATTAAAGTGAGAACTGAAAGGATGATGATGAATAAGATACCTAATGCATCAAGATCGACAATGGACGCAAAAACAATGTTTTCTAAAAAGTTCATTTTTGTCCTCCTTTTAATGAGATTATCTATAAATAGATAAGTTTCAAAAAAATCATCTTATTATTCAAAAGAATATCAAAAAATCGACATATATTAAGATGAATATAGAATTTATCGAATAATGGAATTTATCAGATAATCTATGAATAAGTATCTTCAAGAGATACGAAAGTATTATAACAATACGAACGTTGTTTTAAAACAAAATTATAAAATAAAAACTCCCTTACGAGAGTTCTTACAAATCTTACTTTTGGATTTCGCCAGTAGTTATTAGTTTAATTAATTCTTCCGCTAATTCTGGATGTTCATCTAGATAACGTTTTCCAGCTTCTTTGCCATTCGCAAATCTGTTGCCGTTATATTCGTACCAGCTTCCAAATCTTTTGATAATGCCAAGATCAACACCTAGACTAAGTATTTCGGAATTCTTACAAATACCCTTGCCATAAATGATTTCGATTTGCGCATTTTTGAATGGTGGTGCAACTTTATTTTTTACAATTCTAACATTGACTGTATTTCCGACAACCTCAGAACCATCTTTGATGGCATCTGCTCTACGAATATCAATTCTAACTGAAGCATAAAACTTTAATGCACGTCCACCAGTGGTTGTTTCTGGATTTCCATAGACAACGCCTACTTTTTCACGTAATTGATTAATAAAGATAATCGTGCATTGGTTTGTGTTTAATACACTGGCGAGTTTTCGTAAAGCTTTAGACATAAGTCTAGCTTGTCCTCCGACGGTATTATCGGTCATTTCACCTTCAATTTCGGCTTGTGGTACTAATGCTGCAACTGAATCAACAATAATTAAATCAATAGCAGTGCTACTTGCTAACATATTTACTATTTCAAGAGCTTCCTCACCACAATCTGGTTGTGACAAAATTAATTCATTGATATTAACGCCAAGATTCTTTGCATACACCGGATCAATAGAATGTTCAGCATCAATAAAAGCGGCTTTTCCGCCCTTTTTCTGACATTCTGCAATTGCAGTCAAAGCAAGAGTAGTTTTTCCGGATGACTCTGGACCATAAATCTCAACAATACGTCCACGTGGGTATCCGCCAATACCAAGAGCTTGATCAACCAAAAGTGAACCAGAAGGAATAGCGTTAACATCAACAGTAGGTCTTTGACCTAATTTCATGACAGAACCCTTGCCGAATGTTTTTTCAATGTCTTTCAAAACACTCTCAAGAGCGTCTATGTTTTCGCAGTTTGTTACTTTTTTATTCATTTTCGTTTTTTCTCCTACACTTATACTATCAGCGGATTTTTTAGAAAAAGTGTGAAAAATTCTTTATCTTATCGTCTCAATTACTAAATCAGCCATTTTAAAAATGGCTTCTTTTCTAATTTCATTTCTTGAGCCTTTTAAGTTAAGTTCAAAAACTTTAGTGAAACCTGCATAAAAGATTCCAACATATGCTCTACCAACTGGTTTACCTCCAGGTTCAACACTTGGACCGGCATTACCAGTGATTGATACACAAACATCAACATCTAAAACTTCTTTTCCTTTTTGAGCCATTTCTTTAGCGACTTCCTCTGAAACAACTCCTTCTTTTTCAATTGTTAGAGGATTCATTCCAAGTAGTCTTGTTTTCTCGCTTGTTGCATAAGTAACAATACTACCCTTGAACACTTTTGATGCGCCTGGAACATCACAAAAAGTGGCGGAAAAAAGACCACCAGTCATTGATTCAATTGAACCTAATGTTAGGTGCTTTTCTTTTAATAATTCAAGAAGTTTATCCATGTTTATTTTTTCATTTTCAAAACCTTATGGTTTTGTACTACATAAATTATGCCAGAGACTAAACTCATAATGGTAGCAATATAGAACATAAAATTACTAATTCTTAAGGCATCAGGCCAAGAAGAATCAAAATAAGCAAATGGAAAATCATTTAATAATAAGAAAGGAATAGCAATCATTTGGAAAACAGTCTTCATTTTTCCAAAGATATTAGCTGCAATTACTTGATTTTTAGTAACTGCAATTAATCTTAATGCATCAACAATAAGATCTCTAGCAATCATAATGATTACACAGAAAGCTAATATAGTAATTGAGAGAGAATCACGTTGATGACTTGGAGCGTATCCTTGTGGGATTAAAAGGAAAATCATCATTCCATCAACAAGAAGTTTATCTGCAATAGGATCAAGGAATTTTCCTAAATCAGTAACTTGATTATTTTTACGAGCTAAGTAACCATCAAGAAAATCAGTGAAAGCAGCTACTAGAAAAATGACTGTACAGACTAAATAAACAACAGAAATCTTTACACTTCCTAAAGGGATTTCATAAATTTCAAACCCTTGGAAGAACGACAAAACAAATAAGCCTAATAACATTAAGATAATTAGAGCAATTCTTGAAACGGTAATTTTAGTTGGTGTGTTCATAGTTTCCTTTTTGAGTTCCGACCCTGTAAGCCATGTTTTGTCTAGGATAATAATTTATCTACACTTACGTGTGCTAGGATTGATTCGATTCTCTTTCCTAACCTCCCCTACCAAATTTGGGTTTCTCGCTTGCGGGGTTTACCCGTTCCACATTGATATTTCTATCAATATCGTCACTGTGGCACTTTCAGAAACATCATCATGACCGAAGTTTTAGACTAGTTTCGCCGTTATATGCTCCCATATACCTAGCGTTATTTTTTCCGCTAGCACAATCACTACTACCATCACAGGTTAGTGCGAGCATGGACTTTCCTCTTCTTTCGAAGCAATTATCCAGGTCGGAGATTATTTAATTCTTGAGGGATCTACACCCTTTTGATAAAGGGCTTTTTCTAAGGCATCAATTCTTTTAAGAAGATTAACATTTTCCCTCGAAATGTTTTTATCGTTCTTCAAAGATGGAAGTTTATTAGTTAACTCAGCAATCCTAAGATCTCTTTGTTTAACTTCGACTTCAAGAGTTGAACATCTTGCAATAAGTCTATCGTTCTTTTTTTCTAAATCTTGGACACTATTTTCGTAATATAGTAGGTCTTCGATTACCTTATCAAGAACGCTATCAACTTGGTAAGCATTATAGCCCCTTACATTTTTTTCAAATGTATATTCGAGCAAAGTCTTGGATGTAAAGTTCAACTTGTGCGCCATGAAAATGATTATAAAGCATATATTTTAGAATACAAATATTTTGTATTTGTCTGTTTTTTCCTATATTATATTTTTCGCATTTATGAATGACTTAAATAAAGTAATCAACAATCGCAAAAAATTATGTTTCCTCGATTTAGAGGGAACCCAATTTTCTCATGAAATGATTGCTATTGGGGCAGTTAAAGTTGATTTAAAAAAAGATGGTTCAATTAAAAAGATTCATAAAGGATATTACTCACTTGTTATTGCAAAAAACAAGATTGGTAAAGTTGTTACTGATTTAACAGGAATTACTGAAGTTGATCTAAAAGAAAAAGGTAAAAGACTTAGAGTAGTTATCCAAGAACTTAAAAAATATCTTGGTAGAGAGTTCTCTAAAGTTTTATTTGTTACATTTGGTAATCATGATTTAAGAATTTTAGCCCAATCTCTAGCGTATAATTTGGACGCTCCAAAAGAAGATGTTCATTTAATGATTAAACATAATTTTGATTTTGCAGAATTTATTTCTCGATATGTTTTAGATGAAAACGGAAATAATTATTCGCTAGCAAATTTATTAAAAGTTTTTGAATTTGATTTTAAAGGCCAACAACATAATGCGTTGGCAGATACATATAATCTTGTTTATTTATTCGAGAAAGTTATAGAGAGAAAAGATATTTTGGATAGAGAGTACCGCAATGTTTTACTAAAACAAAGACATCTCCCTCTTCCGCTACACGACATGCTTGAGATAATCATCAAAGAGAAACGAGCAATCACAGTTGAAGAATTTGATGAACTTATTAAAAAGGCTGTCGAATAATGATTAATTACCCAAACGGAAAAATAGCTACAAAAGCTATCAAAAATGAAACAAACAATAAAAAAGAAGTTAGTGCAAAACTTCATCTTTCAACACGTAACCGTGGAATGGATTTAGAAAATGACATTAATTTAACCAACGAATATTACAAAGAAAATAATTTATGCTTAGTTACAAAAAGACCCACTCCAATTAATGTTGTTAAGGTTGATTATTCGAAAGGAGCAATTATCACAAATGCTTATTTCGAAAAACAATCTACAACAGATTATAACGGAGTATATATGGGAAAATACATAGATTTTGAGGCCAAATCGACTCATTCAAAAACATCATTTTCATTAAGTAATATCCCTCTTCAACAGATAAATCATTTAAAAGGTGTGCTTGCTCATAAAGGAATAGCATTTTTCATTATTGAATTTGTCAAAAACAATGAGGAAACATATTTGATTGATGCTCAATATGTAATTGATTTTTATGAGAGTAAACCACGAGCATCAATTCCATATAAAGATATAAAACTTAATGGTGAATTAATAAAAAGAGGTTATTCACCTCGTTTAGATTATCTTCCTATAATTAAGAGAAAATATTTTTAATATTTGCAGTATTCTGCTAGTGGGCAGTCTTTACACAATGGGTGCATTGCTTTACATCTGGATCTTCCAAACCAAATAATTTGATGATTCGTTTTAATTAATCTTTGTTGCGGAATTAATTTTGTCAGCTTTCTTTCGATTGTTTCCACACTATCATTTTCATCAACAAGTTTTAATCGTTTTGAGATACGTTGAACATGGGTGTCAACAGCTAATAAAGGAACATTATATAATTCACCTAATACACAATTTTTAGTTTTGTTTCCAACACCAGGTAAAGTGACCAAATAAGCGGGGTTGTTGGGTACTTTTCCATCAAAATCCCTAATTAAAAGTTTTGAAATACTGATAACATTTTCTGCCTTCTTTTGGTACATTCCAAGGAAGGAAATGATTCTTGTTACATCCTTTAAATCTGCATTAGCAAGTGATTCAATAGTTGGATATTTTTTAAACAAAACTGCAGTTGCTTTGTTCACTGCGTTATCTGTTGTTTGGGCGCTTAACATAACCGCAATTAAAAACTCATAATCTTTCGTGTAATTAAGAGCACATTTAGCGTTTGGATATTCTTTATCTAAAAAAGAAAAAATATCTTCTAATTTTCTAGTCATTATCAACCCATTTAGTTTTGATGATTTTTAAGGTTTCATCCATATTCTTATCCCATTTTTCAGAGATAGTTGTATAACCATTCTTTTCTAAATCATCTCTTGCTTGCCATTGAAGCAAAATTTTATCAACAGATTTTAATGATTTCTTTCCTTTCGAAAGAGCTTCTTTTAAAGCATTTATAATAGTTTCATCAGTATATCCTTGATCAACCCATTCTCCAATTAACGAAATCTCAAGCGGAGAAAGAGATCTTGAAAGTTCTTTTTCGAAGACATCATAAATATTCTTTAAGAACGCCGCTTTATTCTCATTGAAACTATTTTCGTGTTCCTTAACTAATGAGTTTTGGAAATATTTATACAATTCCTTTTTTAAAGGTTTTAAAGAAACTTTTACTTTTTTTGAAAAATCATAGTCAAGAAAACCTTTATCAATCAACGAAACCATAATTTTGTCAATTTCATTAATCTTAAGATTCATTCGAATAGATAAAAGATCAGGTGTAATTAAAACATTTTTTTGCTCTAAAAGATGATCAATCATCAAAATTACAGCTAATTCATTTTCACTTAGCCTTAGCTTTTTATAATATTCAAGTAATAGATAGCGGAAGTCGAGAGCTTCCATTTGTACAGGTGACATATTGGTTAATATATTAACAAATATTATTTAAAAGATTTAGCATTTTCTTCTCGAATTTTTTCTTGATTCAAATAATCAAGAAGATATCGATATTTTTCCATTGCTTTTAATGTATTTTCTTCAATTAGAAAAGCAAGTCGTTTGGCAAATCTTTCACCTCTTAAGATTCGAAGGGGATCTTCTTTAATCCTTTCTTCTGGATTACCAATAAAGCGAATGATTTTGTTATTTAAGTCTGAAATTCCACTGCAGAAGTCCACTATTTTGTAATTTTCATCAATATATATAGCATTGATTGTAAAATCGCGTCTAATATAATCCTCTTCAAGTTTTTTTGTAAATATAACTTCGCTAGGATGTCTATTATCCAAGTATTTCGATTCTTTTCTAAGAGTTGTTATATCCACATGAACTCCATTCATTTTCAGACGAACGCTACCATATTTTTCAAATCGATAATTTGCCTCTGGTAGAAATTTTTTCATATCATTAGGAGTCGCATCAGTTACAAAATCAAAATCTAGCACATCTATTTTTAATAGATAGTCACGAGATGTTCCACCAATCATAAATAAACGAAATCTATTTTCGTTGAATACTCTTTTTAATTCATCAAAAGCTTTAACAGGCATATTTACATTATAAAAAATTCTCGAAAAATCGAGAATCTTTATTTATAAAACTTATTAGTTCTAACTTAGTTCAGCTTTTCTTTAAGCAATTTAGAAGGTTTAAAAGTCACAGTAGCGTTTGCTGGGATTGTAATTGTTTCATGTGAACTTGGAGAAGTTCCAATACGAGCATCTCTATGCTTTTTATTAAAGACACCGAAGCCCGAAATTTTAACTTCGTGTCCTTTAATAAGTTCTTCTTCAATCAAAGTAAGAAATTCATTAATAATAGTCTCGGCTTCGTTTTTTGTAACATCAGCTCTTTCTACTACTTCTAAAACTAAATCTGTCTTATTCATTTTTCATCCTCAAATGTTGCCTTTATTATATCGATAATGAAATCTTAGTAAATTAAATTCTCTCTCTTAAAACAATATCAATAGGTGTTCCATCAAGATTAAAAGCATCTCTTAGCCTATTTTCAATATATCTAAGATAGGAAAAATGCGCATATTTAGGTTTATTAACAAAAAGCACAAAAGTTGGTGGACAAGTATTGGCTTGATTTGCAAAATAGATTTTTAATCTACCACCATTAAAATCAGGTGCCTCATTCATGGTTTGAGCGTCTTGAATAACATCATTTAAAACACTTGTTGGAATATGAGTATCATAAGCTAAATGAACATTTTTAATTTGATCAAATATTTTTTCAACTTTTGAGCCATTAAGTGCTGAAACAAAAATGATTGGAGCATAACTTAAAAATTGGAATTCTTTCCTAATTTTCTTTTCAAAATCACTTTGAGTGTTTTGTTCTTTTTTAATTAAATCCCATTTATTTACAACAATAATAATTGCTTTCTTTTTCTCAATTGCATAGCCAACAACATGTTTATCTTGTTCGACTATTCCATGATCAGCATCAATTACAAATAAAACTATTTCGCTTCTATCGATGGCAGATATTGCTCTGAGAGCACTATATTTATCAATAGATTCGTAAATCTTTCCTCTTTTACGAAGACCTGCCGTATCAATAACTACATAATTTTGTCCATCTTTAGTAAATGGAGTATCTACAGAATCTCTTGTTGTTCCAACAATATCAGAAACAATTACACGTTTTTTATCTAATAGAGCATTAACAAGTGACGATTTCCCAACATTTGGTCTGCCAATAATAGAAAATGTAATCGAATCATCATATTCATCAGCTTTTTCATCGGGTAGAAGCTTGATTATATCGTCAAGAATATCGCCAATACCAATACCATGTTCGCCTGATGTAGGAATTGGTTTTCCAAGTCCCAAAGAATAGAATTCAGAAATACCAAATTGCATCTCATTGTTATCTACTTTATTAACGGCTAAAACTACCTTTTTATGGGACTTTTGCAGCATTTTTGCTACTAATCGGTCATCATTTGAGATACCTCTTTTAGCATCACAAACAAATAAGATAACATCAGCTTCTTCGATTGCAATTTCTGCTTGCATTCTTATTTGTTCTTGGAATGGTCTATCAGCTATTTCAATACCACCAGTATCAATTAATCTAAAATCTCTATTCAACCAATTAGCGGTTTCGTAGAGTCTATCTCTTGTAATACCAGGTTCATCATCAACAATTGAACGTCTTCTTCCAACGATACGATTAAAAATAGTTGATTTACCAACATTTGGACTTCCAATTATTGCAACAACGCCAAGTCTAGACATTAAATACCTACTTTTTTGTGAATAATACGAAGAACTTCTTCGGTAACTTCTTCTATGTTTAATTTTGAAGTATCTAAACGAATACTATCTTCAGCTGGTTTTAATGGAGCAAAGGCTCTGCTTGAATCAATTCGATCACGTTTTTCAACATCAGCAACAATATCTTCAAATGTGCATTCGATGCCTTTTTCTTGATTCTCTTTAAATCTTCTTCTGGCTCTTTCTTCAACAGATGCAACCATGAAGATTTTTACATCAGCATTTGGAAGGACATATGTACCAATATCTCTTCCATCCATAACAACACTAACTTTGTTAGCAAGTTTTCTTTGGAGTTCAACTAAAGCTAAACGGATATCTTTATATGAAGCAATATATGAGACATTACCACTAACCTTTGGTTCTCTGATTACACGGGTAACATCTTTTCCAGAACATACTACTCTTCCATCTGGGAACAATTCAATATCAACTTCAGGAATAAGCTTTACACATTCTGCTTCATTTTCAGGATCCACACCTTTATCTAAAACATAACTTGTGAAAGCACGATACATTGCACCTGTATCGATATAGGTAAAACCTAACTTTTTAGCAACAAGTTTTGAAATAGTGGATTTACCAGCAGCAGCTGGACCATCAATTGCGACAACTACACGTTTTTCCATTTTTGTTTCTCCTTATTTTAGAAAACTATGATACCAACAATAATTATTGTGATGACTAATACTAATACAACAAAGGAAGCAATTGAACTATAAATAATAATTCTCTTTTGTGAGGTAGTTAATTTATGCTCTTTTTCTTTATTGCTTTCATTCTCTTTATTTCGAACGTTTTTAAGTACAGTTTCTAAAGAATCATCTTTAGCATTTTTTTGAGATGAATTAATTAAATTTTCACTAGGAAGTCCATTCGATTGTTCTTTTTCGACTAAATCATTAGAACTCATTTGTTCGATTTCTTTGCGTAATTTTGCATATCTAGAAATCCTAGTTTCCATCTCTTTTCTCCTCGACGTTATATTCTAATATAAATTCGTTAATTTTAATAGATAAAGTATTGCTATTTCACTATTGAATATAACTATTAGGTAATTTATAATTAACGCAACGGAGGAAAAAATATGCCAAAAGTAAAAGTTAATGCAGATGCTTGCGGTTCCTGCGGTTTATGCGTTGGATGTCGCCCAGAAGTATTTGAATTCGATGCAGATGGCCATGCCAAAGCCGTCGTTGAAGAAATCGACGATGAACTCGGATTCGAATGCCCATTTGGTGCGATTGATGTTGAATAATACACCAGCGCTTTCTATATAAGAATCACCTTAATGGTGATTTTTTTATGCTTTAATTTTCTCAATCAAACGACGTAGTGGTTTATAAATCACTAAAGTAATTGCAATAACTATAAAGTTCTTTATTACATTGAATGGAAGAACAGATATTAATCCATAAGACCATCTTGGGTTTTTAATAAATGGTGGCATCATTGATAAAATCGCATTTTCGTCCATAGAGAACAATCTCATATATGTTGGAACCATAATGTAAATATTGAAGAATAAAGCGACCACAATTTGACTTACAAAGCCAATAGATAAACCTAATAAAGCAAATTTAAATTTGCGGTGTTTTCGATAAATAAATGTTGCCGGGAGGATTAAGGCACATGAATAAATGAAATCTGAGATTTCTCCAACATACATAGTTGTAGCGCCGCCTAATGGGATTTTGATTAATGTTTTTATTAAAATAATTCCCAACGCACTATAAGGGCCAAAGGCAAAACCAGCAATTAAAGCAGGTATTTCATCAAAGTGAAATTTTAAAAATGTTGGAAAAATTGCAGGAATTGGAATATTGAATATTGGGATTACATATAACAGTGTAGAAATTGCGCCAAATACACCAATTCTTGCAATAGATTTAACAGTAACAATATTCTTTTCTTCATCCTTGTGTTCTCTTCTGTAAATTAATGCAGTAAAAACAGCCCAAATAAGAAAGGCAATAATTCCAACAAGTTGATTCCAATTTATCATAAAAAATACCCTATTTCAGGGTAACAAACATAACATAAATGTTTCTTCCATCCAGACTTTACTGTCGCCTCTAGAATTACACTAGATCTGCCTATTGGCTCGTGGGGTATACCACCGGTTAGGAATTGCACCTTACCCTGAAACAAGAATATATTAACAAAGTTAAACTAATAAGTAAACTTAAAGTGGTTTATTGACAATTAGACTATAAGAACGAGGATATTTGTTCTTTGTCTCCTTACATTTTTTTATGAAAACAAAGCTTCTACCATCATTTGAATATGGAAGATTAAACACTTCTTTTTTAACAAATTTTGAATCGAGAGAATGAATTGCTCTATTAGCCTGCTTAATCTCAATATCAACCATTGAACCTTTATATGCAATAAGTGTGCCATTAACTTTTAAATAAGGAATAGAGAGCTCAACAAGAATATTTAGTTGGGTCACCGCTCTTGCAGTCACATAATCAAAAGAAGATCTTAAAACTTTTAAATCTTCGATTCTTCCATTTAATATAGTTACATTTTTAAGTTGAAGTTTATTTCTAACTTCATTTAAAAAAGAAACTTTCTTACCATTAGATTCAACTAAAGTAAAATTAACATCTGTGTTAATAATTGCTAAAGCAATAGCAGGAAAACCTGCACCACTTCCTATATCAAGTACTGTGTCATGTTTTTTAAATGAAACAAACTTATTTAGATAGATGGAATCAATAAAATGCTTTTCCAATATTTCTTCTTTTTCTTTTATTGCGGTTAAATTAAATTTTTCATTCCATTCAATTAAAAGGGATTCAAATAAATCAAAAGAATCTAAAATATCTTCATTTATTTCAAGATGAAGTTCATTTTTAATGAAATCAGCTAATTTATTTTTATCCATACTTCTTTTTAATATTAAGGATTAACACGGAAATATCAGTTGGATTAACTCCACTAATACGTGATGCTTGACCAATTGTTAATGGTCTAATTGTATCTAATTTAGAACGGGCTTCAAGAGCAAGACCATCCATATGTAGGTAATCTACATCATTTGGTATTAGATAATTTTCAAATTTAGAGAAGGAATTAGCTTCCTCCTCTTCTCTTTTAATATAACCTTCAAATTTAACGGATACTTCTAATTGAGCAATGCCAATAAAATCTAAATCAATATCTTTTAATTCATCAATCAGAGCATAGCAATCCTCGTAATGAATAGTTGGTCTACGTAAGAATTCAATTCCACTAACACCACTTTTTAATGGTTCTAGTCCTTTGCTTGTTAGATATTCTCTAACCTCTTTAGAACTACCTAAATAATTAGCGGATAAAACTTCGATTGCTTTCTTAATATTTCCATTTTTCTTAACAAACTCTTGATAACGTTTTTCATCAATTAAACCGAGTTTATAGCCGTAATTTGTTAATCTAAGATCTGCATTATCGTGTCTTAAAAGCAAACGATATTCTGCTCTGGAAGATAATAATCTATATGGTTCATTGGTGCCTTTTGTAACAATATCATCAATCATTACGCCTATATAAGCTTCGTTTCTTTTTAAAATAAATGGAGGTAATCCTTTTACATAAAGCGCTGCGTTAATTCCTGCAACAATACCTAAACCAGCAGCTTCTTCATATCCACTTGTTCCACATATCTGACCAGCACCATATAAACCTTTATATTTTTTAATATTTAAAGTTAGATCAAATTGAGTAGGTTTAACTGCATCATATTCAATTGCGTAGGCATATTTTAAAAATTCAGCATGTTCCAAACCCTTTAAAGAATGAACCATCTGCTCTTGAATAGATTCTTCCATAGCGGTCGAAAAACCTTGTAGATAAATTGATTCGCCATCACGATATTCTGGTTCCAAGAACAATTGATGTCTTTCTTTGTCTTTGAAAGTCATTACCTTAGATTCAATTGATGGACAATAACGTGGTCCAACACCTGTTTGTAAACCATTATATGTCGCAGTTTTATCAAGATTAGAAGTAATTAAATCATGTGTAGTCTTGTTAGTATAAACAAGATAACATGGTAATTGTTCACTTAAAGGTTTAAATGTTCTTGTGGTATATGAGAATGCATATTGACCTTCCATTCCAAGTTCAATTCCAGCATTTGAAAAATCAATAGTGGACTTCTTAATTCTTGGAGGAGTTCCTGTTTTAAGTCTAAATATTTCTATTCCCATTTCTGTTAAACATTTAGATAATCCAATAGAAGGTTTTTCTCCATCTGGTCCACCAGAAATTGCTTTATGACCACGTAAGATTTTGGCTTCCATATATGTGCCAGTAGCAATGATAACTGCTTTAGAAGAAATAGTTGTTCCATCTTCTAAAACAACACCTGTGACACTGTCTTTTGTGTAAGTTAATTTAGTAACCATTCCTTCTAAAATAGTTAAGTTCTTAGTGGTTTTTAAGTAATTTTGAATAAAAGCTGGATAGCCATGTTTATCCTCTTGAGCACGCAAACATTGAACACCCGGACCTTTACCAGTATTGAGCATTTTCATTTGTAAATATTCATGATCAGCTGCAATGCCCATTATCCCTCCTAAAGCATCAACTTCACGAACAACAATACCTTTTGCTGATCCACCGATAGACGGATTACAAGGCATATTTGAAATCATCTTCTCATTTAATGTAATAAGAAGAGTATTAAGGCCCATATGAGCTGAAGCAAGGCATGCTTCAACACCAGCGTGTCCACCACCAATGACAATTACATCATAATGCATTAGCCGATACTACCTTCCATATCCATCTTAATGAGTTGATTTAACTCAACAGCATATTCCATTGGTAATTCTTTGGAAAATGGTTCAATAAATCCCATAATTATCATTTGGGTTGCATCTTTTTTAGATATTCCTCGAGACATTAAATAAAATAATTGATCTTCATTTATCTTTGATACAGTGGCCTCGTGTTCAATATAAGATGTATTATTTTGAACTAGATTTAATGGGATTGTGTCCGATTTAGAAATATCATCCAAAATCAAAGTATCGCATTCAACATGTGATTTACAATTTTTGGCATTCGGTAGATGTTTGACAGAACCACGGTAATTAACAACACCACCATTACGGCAAATTGATTTTGAAATGATTGTACTTTTTGTATTTGAGGCAAGATGAATCATTCTTGCACCGGCATCTTGATATTGACCTTTTGAAGCAACAGCAATGGAAATGCAATTTCCACGAGCACCTTCTCCTGCTAGAATGCATGCTGGATATTTCATATTAGTTTGACTACCAATATTTCCATCAATCCAATCCATTTGCCCGTTTTCCATAACAAGTGCTCTTTTGGTTACAAGATTAACGATATTATTTGACCAGTTTTGTACAGTTGAATAGCGGCATTTAGCATCTTTCAAAACAACAATTTCAACAACTGCTGCATGAAGAGAATCCTTTGAATATATTGGGGCTGTGCAGCCTTCAACATAGTGGAGATCTGCGCCTTCATCGACAATAATTAGGGTTCTTTCGAATTGTCCAGACTTCTCATTATTGATTCTAAAATATGATTGAAGTGGCTTATCTAATTTGACTCCTTTTGGAACATAAATAAATGAGCCACCAGACCAAACTGCTCCGTTAAGTGCAGCGAACTTATTATCTTTATATGGAACTACTGTGTTGAAATATTTTTTTACTATTTCTGGACACATTTGAAGTGCTTGGTCAGTTGATAAGAAAATGACACCTTTATCCTCAACTTCTTTAAGCATGTTATGATAAACAGCCTCAGATTCATATTGTGTTGTAACACCTGCTAAATATTTTTGTTCAATTTCAGGAATACCAAGTTTAGTAAATGTGTTTTTAATAGTTTCTGGAACTTGTTCCCAATCGGTTTCGACCTTTTTAGCGTTTCTAGTGAAATATGTATAAGATGCGAAATCTAAAAAAGATAAATCAGGACCAAATGAAGGCATCGGGAGTTCAAGAAAAGCTTTATAAGCTTTAAGCCTAAATTCTAACATCCATTCAGGTTCGTTTTTTAGTTTTGATATTTGACGAACAACAGCTTCAGATAAACCAATACCAGTAGTTAAAATAGATGTATCTTCATCTTTAAAACCATATTTATATTCTTTATCAAAAGATAAGTCTTTTTTATTCATGGTGATGATGTCCCTCACATTCATCCATTATTTGATCAAACGCATCCCAACCGATAGTTGCACATTTAATCCTAGCAGCTTGTTTGGATGTATTAATAAATACAATAGCTTCATCTAAGACTGATTCATCAAATTCTTCTTCATGAATCATCTTAATGTATTGTTCATAAATATATTTTGCTTCACTTAGTGTTTTATCCATCATCAATGAACACATAATATCAGTAGATGCGGTTGAAATAGTGCAAGCAACACCAGTAAAACAAACATCAACGACTTTGTCGTTTTCGACTAAAACATAAACAATAATATCATCGATACAATTAGCACTATCCATGTGCATTTGAAGATATTTATCATTTTTTGGTTCTCTTTTAAAAGATGGATTGTCATAGTGATCCATAATAATTTGTCTCATCATTTGAGGATTAAGCGAAATAGGCATCTAAAAAATCTCCTCCACTTTTAAGTGTCTCAACCAAATAGTCAATATCTTCTTTTGTTGTATAAAAATATATTGAAGCACGAACAGTAGCTAGTTCTTTCAAGAAATCATTTAACATTTTGGCACAATGTTGGCCACTTCTTAGAGCTAAACCTTTTGAATTTAAATATGTTGCTTCATCTTGAGCAAATACACCTTTTATATTAAATGTGATAATACCCGCTTCAGCATGTTCGTTATAAATAACGAGATCTTTAACTTCTTTAAGTTTATTGATTGCGTATTTTCTTAATTCTTCTTCATATTTTTGAATGTTTTCAACGCCAATATTCATCAAATATTCTAATGCAGCTTTAAAGCCATAAATTCCTTCAATATTCAAAGTGCCAGCTTCAAATCTTTGTGGAGGATTTAAATATTTGACATCTCCACACATTGAAAATTTAACGTTCATACCACCACCAGTTAAAAGCGGTTCACATTCTTCAAGTAAGTTATATTTGCCATATAAAACGCCAATACCTGTTGGACCGCACATTTTGTGTCCGCTAAAACAAAGGAAATCAATATCTAATTCTTTTACATCAACCTTCATATGAGGTACTGATTGAGCGCCATCGACCACTACAATTATTCCTTTTTCGTGTGCGATTCTATTTATCTCTTTTATATTATTTACATAGCCTAAAACGTTGCCAACATGAGCAATCGAAATTAATTTGGTGCGACTTGTGATAGCTTTTTTCACATTTTCTGGCGTTATTCTTCCATCTTTATCAAGTTCAATATATTTAATATTTGCTTTTGTCATTTCGGCAACTTTAAACCAAGGTAAAACATTAGATGCGTGTTCAGCTTCACTGATAAGAATCTCATCTCCTTCTGTTAGATGAGTTACACCATAACCATAAGCAACAAAATTAAGTGACATTGATGCACCACTTGTGAACACTATTTCGTTTTTTTCTGAATTTAAAAATTTAGAAGTTAATTTTCTTGTTTCTTCAATAACAGTGTCTACTTTATAACAAAGATCATAATCGCCACGATGGGAATTTGATGTTTCTTTTTCATAATATGTTCGAATTGCTTCTAAAACACATCTTGGCTTAAAAGTTGTTGAGGCATTATCTAAAAATACTAATGGGTGATTTTGCATTTTTATATCATCATTTAGCATTGGGAAATCTTTTCTAATTTTATACACATCAAACATTAGATTGCCTCCTTAATTGCTAAAGCAATTCTTTCTTGTGTTTTTTCAGAATACACCGAGGTAAAAGGTGATAAATATCCTTTTATAATTAATTCACGCGCTTCTTTTTCATTCAATCCACGAGACATTAAATAAAACATATGTTCATCAGATATTTGACCTACAATTGCGCCATGTGATGCAACTACATCATTTTCATCTATTTTTAAAATTGGGGAAGCACTACCTTTTGATTGTTCATCAAACAAGATAATTTTTGCGTTTTGTCTAGTGATAGATTTAGAGCATTTTTCCTTTATATGGTTAACACCAGTGAAGATAATATTTGCTTTATCTTTGCTAACTCCATAATTATTCATAACTGCGATAGTTTTTTCTTTGTTATGAATGAATGAAATATCAAATTTTTTAGTGTTGTTTAAAGATGAAAGAGATGCTAATTTCCAATCACAAGTCGCCTCGATTTCATTTAAATCAATTCTTGCGACACAGTTAATAGACTTTTTAGAATAATCAACAAATACGACATTTAAGTGCCCGTTATTATTAATATTTCCTTTAATTTTTAATTCGTTTATAGGTTCAAAATAAGCTAATTTTAGTAATAATTCTCCATTTGTAACTTCAACAAAAATTTCACTAACATCTATTAGTTCAATTTCTTTGTTTTCGTTATGAATAATTATTCTATTTTCCATATTTATTTTTTAAGAGCGACCTTTGTAGCACATGTACCTAAAGATACATTTGACATAGTTTGTTCTTTTTCAATTTCAATACCGAGTTCAGTTTTGATCCATTCATATCCTTGCTCATCGATTTTCTTAATTAATTCACGACCACCAATAGTTGCAATTTTTCCATTAATTAGAATTGCTGCACGGTCAATATTAATAAGATCATAAAGTCTTGCATAGTGAGAAACGACCAAGAATCCTTTTCCTTCACTTTGCTTTTCTTTAATTATGTTTGCCACAATTTGAATAGCGTCTACATCAAGACCAGAATCAATTTCATCAAGCATGACAAGTCTTGGATTTAAAACTAGCATTTGTAGTATTTCGTTTTTCTTTTTTTCTCCACCAGAAAAACCTTCATTCAAATTACGATTAGACATTTCAAAAGGAATATGAGTTTTTTGGTAGGCATTATCTAAAAGTTTATAAAATTCAAATAAAGAAATTGGCTTTTCTCGATGGGTGTTCAAACTTGCTTTTAAGAAATCACTATTATTGACTCCCGGAACTTCCGATGGATTTTGCATTCCTAAGAAAATTCCTAGTTTTGAACGTTCATTTACTTCTATAGAAGTAATATCTACTCCATCAAATTCAATTGTGCCTTCTGTAATAACATAATTTGGATTACCCATAATTGTTTGAAGAAGGGTTGATTTACCATTACCATTTGGACCTAAAAGAGCGATAGATTCTGTTGATTCAAATTCAAAATCTAATCCTTTTAATATTTCTTTATTTCCAACGGAAACATGGAGATTTTTAATAACGAGTTTTGCCATACCTTTTCTCCTTGAAACGTAAATATTCTAATCACCACAAAAAATATTTACAAACGATATTACCTATAAAATTACTCATTTTTCAAATGATTAGAAACTTTACTCTATCATTTTGCCAATCATTTCGGTGTATTTTCCATAAATAATCTTTTTTATAAATAAAACATTGCCTCAATTTTCTTTGATATTTTCTTGTTGTATTTATACAAGCAAAGTAATAGAATTGTTAACGTTATGTTTAAAGGAGGAAATAGGTTTCATATGAAAAAATCTAAAATTAGCCTCGGAATAGTTGCAGGTCTTGCAAGTGTTGCCGCTTTAGCTAGCTGTAGCCAAGTCAAACCAAAAGCTTCTTCCGAAGGATATGTATTAACCTATACAAACTCGTCCGGTACAACATTCCACTATACTTCTGAAGAATTATTCGGTAGTTATTTCACCCAATCTTCAAGCATTGCTTCAATGTTTGATAAGGTCTACTCATTAATTATCCGCAATTACTTCAAGGTAGAAGATGCTGGTAAGAGCAAATACACCGACATCAAAAAGGACGCTGAAAACGATGTCGAAGGTGTTCGTACCACTGCAAAGAAGAATGCTGAATCAAATAAGACGAGCTATTCAGAGGAATTTGATAAATTACTCGAAAGTTACTCTTGCGAAGATGAAGAAGAATTACTCGAACACTTCATTTACGACAGAGAAAAAACAGAATTTGAAAAACAATTCTACGATAACAAAACCATCTTTGGTGATAAGACAGGTATCGAATATCTTCGTGATCACAAAGCTGAAAGCACAAAAGATTTCAGTGGTTATCTTGAAAGAAAAGTTCCATACCACGTTCGTCACATCTTGGTTAAGTTTGATGGTTCCACATCTAATGATGCATATTGGAACGATACAATTAACGATAAAGATGCTAAGAACTTACTTACAGTTGCTAGATCACTCGCTGAAGGACAACTTGACTTTGGTCAAATCGCTCAAAACTCAAGTGAATTCTCCGATGGTTCAGCCGCTAACTATGGTGAACTTGAAATCGTAGATAAAGATACAAGCTACGTTAACGAATTTAAGTTAGGTATCTACGCTTACGAAAACTTATACGGCGCAAATCAAGAGGAAGCAAAAGCAAGTGAAATCTCAATTGATTACAATGCTACACATGCTGCCAACTTCAAATACAAAGATATCGTTGGTCAAAAAGGTTTAGATATTGCTGGTAAGTACGCCCAAGCTGTTACCTACGAACGTAACGCCGCTAAAAAAGACTTAGGTGGAGACGCTGCTGGTAAGATTGCTACTATTCCTTATGGTGCATTCATTGCCATGAACAAATGGGCAACCACAACCAATACATCTATTGGTGAAGTTGTTAACGAAAACAACTCAGCTTTCTATCCAAGAAACGTTATTTATAATAAGTATTTAAATAGACACAATGTCGCATTCATTACTCCATACGATATTCCAGCAAATGATGATGAAGTCACTGAAGACACTTTTGATTTTGCTAAAGAAAATACCGTTGGAAAATTAAGTGATACATTTGTTGGAATGAAAGGTTTCCAAGATGTCATCATTGATTATGATGAAACATCTGGCGACCCAATCAAGCAAAAAGTTCTCTGCACAAAAGATGGAAAACCTATCTTAGTTGTCCGTGCAGGTACAAGCGATTATAAAGGCGTCCACTTTATGGTCGTTGAAAGAAGTGGTCTTGTTGACACTGAAGCTAATCCATTAAGCGATTACTACTCTGTTGTCTATAAGAAAGACGATCCAAAATTCGTTGCCAACTCCTATGTCAACTTCCTTAACCAAAAAGAACAAGACTTAATGAGCCGTGCTCAAACAGTTGAAGGAAAGATTAAAAATTTTGATTCTTCAAATCTTAATAAATTAATCTATTCCAAATACGTTGAAAGACAAAAACTTAGCATTGGCAAAATTAAAGTCACGACTGTTGAAGGAAAAGAGGTTGAATATGATTTAGGTGCTCAAATCAATGAATGGATTGAAAGAGACCGTAACAACTCATTATTTAATACAGCTAATACTTGGGAAGAAACCTGGGAAAGCTATATTAATACATTAAATCAACAAAAAGTCGAAAGACGTAAACTTGTTTCTGAAGCTTGCGCTATTGGCTTTACAACTAAAAACAGTTCTAAAGGTGCTAACTGGACTGTAGAAGGAGGTGCTTGCTATGTCCCAACTCAAAAATAAAAAAGTTATTACTGCTTTATTTGCTCTTTCATGCGTAGGCATGTTAGCAGGTTGTAGCGATATTGAAGTTGCTCCAAAGTTCAGCGATGACGCTATCCTTTTCACTGGTGAAGGTGAAGCAAAAGAAAAAGTTGATGTTTACAAGAACTTAATGAGTGAACTCTACGATGCAATCGCCAAAGGCGAAAATGATCGTGTTTTACAAAAATTCTTAGAACATACAGCTAAATTAGAATTCGGCTTCTCATCTTATGATGAACTCCTCGCTTTAAACAATAAATCTGCCGAAGAAAAAGTTGCATTTGCTAATGAACATAAGAAAATTTATGTCCGCGAAGATGATGCTACTCTTGCTACTAGCACTGGTAAAACCGAAGATGAAATCAAAGCTGCTCGTGTCAAAGAAATGTATGATGACATGATGAAACGTCTTAACAAACAATTCTATGACGAAATTACATCTTCATCTTATTCAACCGATTCAGAGTTCTCTGAACTCAAATATGCATATGCTAAATATGCTGACTTCTATGATGTCGCTATTACACGTGCAGATAATGAGACACCTTTCTTCAAAGGTTATCTAACTGCACTTGCTACACCTTTAACTAAAGAAGATGTTTCTGGCGTTATCTCAATGAAATATTACAAAGATTATATTAATCGCAAACTTCTTCCAGAAATCCTAAAAGAGAAGATTGTCGAAGAATATATCTACACAAACTATTATTCAACTTTAGGTAGAACCTATGCTCGTAACATTGAAACAATTAAATTAAGTGCACCAAGCGATGATGTTGCTTATCAAACTGTTCCATATGCAGTTATGCGTGCATACGTTGACCTTGCTGTCTATAAAGAAGTCGCAAACATTACTAATCTCAATCTCGAAAACCTCGAAAATGCTTGGAGAGGATTTAAAGGTTTAGGCAAAAATGGAAATATTGTTCCGTTAGATAAAAACGAAATTGCAATCCTTGAAAAAGCTGGTTTAGTTAAGAAAAATTTCGTTGTTGGCACTCATACTGATGAAGAGAGTGGTGATGAAGTCGAAGATACAATTCCATACTTTAGTGAAACTAAATTAGGTATTCTTCTCGATAAATGGCAACTCGTTAACAACGATGAAATCGATGGTAATCGTTACCCAGACGGTGAAGAAGGTGCTTCTGGTAAATATTCAAGTGCTTTAAGCCTCTTTACTGGTTCTAACTCTTATCCAAAAGAAGTTGGATTTAAGAAAGAACTCGCTAAGGTTAGCGAAGAAGAATTCAGAAAAGAAGGTTGGTTTGTTAAAAATGGTGGTTTAAGTGACTATCCAAGTGAATCAATTCGTGGACGTCTCTTTAACATCATTACTTCCCGTAACCTTGATACACAAGCCACTCAATCAACATATAAAGTTGAAAAGGAAACTACAAAGCCAACTGAACAATATGCTGCAAACTTTGATCAAACAAAGAAATATGTTCGTAATATTAACGATAACTACTATTTGATTCCTGATAAGTATGAAAGAGCAAGCTTTGCTTATAACATGATTATCGTTGATGGAACCAACTACTATATGGTTATTGTTAACGAAGCTCCATCAACTGCTAGACTAAGCATTGAAGATGGTTATTCAAAGATGGACGAACATAAAGACGACCCATTATTCACTGAAAGAATGGCTTTCGAAATTGTAAGACAACTTTCAAATAAAGATTCATATTCCAATAAGGCATATGCTGAATATGTTGAAATGTACACTCTTACATACCACGATCAAGGACTTCTTGATTACTTCAAGGAACAATTCCCTGATTTATTCGAATAATTGATTTAGGAGGGTTTACGCCCTCCTTTCTTTTAAGGAGAAATTAATTATGAAAAAAGATGATTGCATATTTTGTAAGATTGCTAATCATGAGATACCTTCAAGCACAATATATGAAGATGATGATGTGATTGCATTCTTAGATATATCACAAACTACTAAAGGTCATGCATTAGTTATTCCAAAGGAACATTTTGATAACTTCTTAGCAGTAGATAAAGAAACAATGCATAAGGTTATGGATGTTGCTCAACGCATTGGTCAGGCTGATATTGCTGTTTTAGGTGCTAAAGGAGTTAATGTCTTAACTAATGTTAATAAAGAAGCAGGTCAAAGCGTTTATCACTTCCATGTTCATGTAATCCCTAGATACGCCAAAAAAGAAGGCTTTGAAATTACAATGAAGGAAAACAACGAGAAAGACTTAAATCTTCCTTTAATAGCCGAAATTGTTAGAAAAGGAATGTAGTTAGGTATCTATATTTCTTATATTAAGCGACCAATTTGAATTGTGTCGCTTTTTTATGCAATATTGTTTCAAAAATATCTTCAAGATATTAAAATTAATGTTATGAAGAAAAATATATTGTTTTTACTAATTCCATTACTCCTTAGTGGTTGTAATCTTCCAACTCAGGAAGATGTTACTCCTATTCCTCATCAAGATGATGAAGGTGAATCAGAGGGAGAACAAACTCCTAGTGAAGGAGAAGGAGAAGGCAGTGAAGGCGAAGGTGATGTAAATCCTCCAGATGAAGGAGGAGATGAAGAAGAAGATCCACCACATGAAGATCCTCCTCCAACTCCACCAACTCCAGTAACTACTATTAAAACTATTAAAGAGATTAAAGAGTTATGTAATAAATTAACACCTGCTACTGATGATATTAAAATCACTACTAGTGAAATTGAAGTAGAATTTGTTGGTCAAGCAATAGATTCAATAGATACTAAAGCTAATAGTGCGAATCATACCCCACAAATGAAAGTTTTAGTGGCTGATGAAACAGGCTATATTTTTGTTGCAAGTCAACCAGGTAGCCAGTCTCAAAATACTTTGTATCAATCTTTTTCAAATAATAAACAAAAACATAATTCAAAGTACATAATTAAAGGAAAAATTGGATTATATCGTGGACAACCTGAAGTTGTTTGTGAATCATTCACTTGGGATGAAAAATTAGAAGTCACCTATGATTTAGATAAATTATCAACTAGTTATATCGATTCTATTCCTTCATTCTACAATGTAGTAAATAATGAAGCAGATTATAACGCTAAAGGGCAAGGAATTGGTTATATCCATAAAATGGAAGATCTTAAGTGCATTGGCAAAGCAGATAACAATTCTTGGATATTTACCGATTCAACTAAGAAAATTATGGGAGTGTATGACTTTATATCTAACACCACATTTACAGTTGGAAGTGTCTATGATATCACAGGACTTACTTCCACCAATCAATGGAAACCATCCCTTAGAGTGCTTGATTATAAACTTAAAAGTGATGTAAGTGTTGATGATCCATATGAAAGTTATAAAGATATCACTATTAAAGAAACATTTAATATTAAACGTCCTAAATTAGATGATAAGGATTATAGGAGATATCCAGATTATCTATCTTCATTCCAATATGTATATAAAAGTACTGTATATTTTGATTACATTAATAATTCATCTAATGAGGAAATATGCGGAGATCAATATTACTCAACTTCCCCTTCATCAAATCAAGTTGCAGCGTCACGTTATTATGCAAGATTTAATAATGATAATTATGATTGGCCAAATATTGATGATAGTTATTTTACCGATAATAAAACTGTTACAATCTTCTATTCACTTTATCAACAAGATCAAGTGACATATAACAAAGTTACATATATGCAATGGAAGATATATATGTTTAAAGATCCAACTATATTAAATTAATGAATATAAATAATAAGGAAAAATTAGAACTTGAAGAAATCTATTCATCATTATTCAAAGATGAAAGAATTTTAAAAATGCAAACAATTCCAATGCATCGAGGTTCTAATTGTTATATTCATTCTTTTAAAGTTGCTAAACTTGCAGTCAAAAGAGGATTAAGACACAAGAATGTTAATCTTAAGACTTTATTATTAGGATCTATTCTTCATGACTATTATCTTTATGATTGGAGGATTGAAAAAGATAAAAGGATGTCTCATTGTAAGAAACATCCTGAAGTATCTATAAATAACGCCTCTAGAGACTTTAATATTGAAGATGATGTAAAAGATATCATAAGAAGACATATGTGGCCTTTTAACATCACTTTATTCCCAGATACAAAAGAAGCACGTATCCTCACGTTAGCAGATAAATCTATTTTCTGGAAAGAAGTATTTACTTCTAAAAAACATAAGCAAAAGAATAATGAGCTTTATTTGCTTAAGTTATCTAAACTATTTGATTAGTTTTTAGCGTTTTTAATTACTTTAACTAGTAACACTCCGATGATAGGACCAAAGGAGTTAAATAATATAACTAATACTAAATTGACAGGCATTTGCCAGCAAAGTGAATTTGCCATACCAAAATAGAACATATTAGCGATACAGTGTTGGAATCCACAATAAACAAATAAAAATACAAAGAATACAAGTAATAATATTCCAATAGGTTTTAATCTATTTGAATTAAATGCTTTAACTGCAAGATAGACACACACTCCACAAAGGAATGATTTTACACAAGTTAAAATGTAATCAATTGGTCCATTAAATATGAGTCTAGCATTAGCTGCAGCTTTAGCAGTGTTATATATAGGTTCAACATTTCTAAAGATGAAATAACAGATATAACCTAAAGCAAATGCTCCAATAGCGTTTCCAAGAAGCATTACTGGAAGAGATATATAAAATATCTTATCTTGCTTTTTCTCGTAAACTAGACCTATTTTTCCTGTGTATAGCGACAAAGAAAAAGTGCAAACAAGGAATAAACCAATTGCAAATAAGATGGAACCTAATAATTTTCCGATTTCAGCAATATCGTTTGTGAACAATGCTGTCATTAAAATATATAAAAGTCCCCCAAGTCCAATAGCAAGACCTGCTAAGATACCTTTTAAAAAATTAAATAATACTTTCTTCATAAATAACTATATCAATATTAACAACTTATATGCATAATTCTAGAAAAATATTATTTTTCAAATAATTATGTGATTTCATTTATTAATCTTATGCCTAAGATATAAGGCAAATACCAATCTCACGTTCCCCCTAAAATTCGAGATTGGTATTTTTTTATATGTGAAGGTAATGGGAAACTACAACCCATATAGCGAGCAATATCAATATAACACCACCAATAATTCCAGATATTTCGTATTTTCCTTTTAATAATTTCATTATTTGTTTACCTAAGAAAAGACCTACTAATGATAAAGAGAAAGTTAAAACAAAGATTATAGAGACATGGATCCAAACAGTAATGTTATTGCTAAGTCCTGCATGCATAGCAACACCTGCTGCTAAAGCATCAATCGCAGTAGCAAAGCCGTAAAATAATACTTCTTTAATAGAAAAACGTTTTGCTTTTTTATCTTCTTGTTTTTTATTTAATTCAATAATTGATTCAACAAGCATTTTGCCACCAATAAACAAAAGGAGAGCAAAAGCTGACCAAGCAACAATTGTAGAAGCAATATCTCCTAGAGTAGTCCCACTTTTAGTGCCTGCAAGAACTTCGATTAATTCAACAAGCCAATAACCTATTAAAGGCATTAGAGCCTGCATAAATCCGAATACAAAAGCAATAAAGAAAGACTTTCTTTTATTAATATCTATATAGGTTAATCCATCTGTAAGAGCAACTGAAAAAGCATCGGCAGATAAGCCGATGCCAAGTAAGAATATTTCAAGAAGGATAAACCATTCCATTTTTTATTTAACTTCTTTTAAGGCTTTGGAAGAAATAAATGTTTTCACTAAATGGAAGATAAATGTATAAGAAGATATTCCACTTAAGAATAATGAAACTAACGATACAACGAGTGAATGTACCATTGAATATTTGATTGCAGCTTTTTCATCAGAGTCAAATAACGCTAATTGTTTTTTGGATTGTTTCATTGAAACAACATATAAAGCAATTAATATAGAGTGAGCAATAATTCCAATGATGTTAGCAATAATTAGTAAGATATTTATAACAAATAAGGCAACCATTCTTCCATCTCTAAAACCATTTGGAATTATATAGGACATTCTATTGCCAAATACGATGAATGAGAAAACTAAAGTGATTAAAGATAACAATATTGATCCACCAGTAGTCCAAATAGATAATTCATCAACTGTTCTACAAATATTAGAAGCAGTTTTTACTCGATTATTTCTTATATAGGATTGATCATCTTTCTTTAATGAAGGGAAAGACAATATAGAGGCAATTAATCCAATAATTCCTCTTAATTGATTAGAAGAAGCAAGATTAATTACACCTGGTACAAAAATGTTATGCACCATTTGGTTTGGTTCATCCTCTTCGTTAGCGTTTTTAATAGCTAAATAGTGGCGAACGCTGAACATAATCATAGGTGTTAGACTTCCAACGATTACTGGAGCAAGAATAATACCTAGGAAACCGATTAAGAAACACGTTCCAACAAAACCTGAATCTTGAAGAGGAACTGTTTCACCAAAAATAAATAGGTACCTATAAGCCAAGAATGTAAATTCAACCGCGCCTCTTGGCTGACAAAATCCTATTATTAAAAATAATAAGGATGTAAGAATATAGACTACTCCAAAAACAGAGCCTGCTATATTTAAAATTAAATTGATAAGTGATAAAGTTTTAATACTTTTATTCATAATAACTCCTTAACAGTTATATTATAATCACTTAAACTATAGTTTCATATTGTTTATTAAAAGTGTGGAAAAAATAATTTTATTGATTAAACAATAAAAGAATATGAAAATTAAAATATGAAAAGAAACACTTCCTTAATTACTTTTTTAAGTGCTTTTTGTTTTGCCTTTCCTTTAATCTCTTGTTCAACTACTTTTGTTCAACCGGAAGATAACGATGAAGAAAAAGAGGAAAAAGAACAAGAAGAACAAGATCCAGAAGTTGACCCTGAGGAAGAAGAGACAATTGAAGAAGATACTTCAATCGTTCTTCCTGCGATTGATTATGTAAAAGTTTTTGCTCCTAAAGATAAATATTCTCATATATATGCTTGGACTAGTAATGGTGAATTACTTGGTGGATGGCCAGGAAAAACAATGGTTGAAGCAGATGATTTTCAGACTACAACAAAATGGAATACTTATGATTTTAAAGATAATACTTCTTTTAATTTAATATTCTCAAATAATGGTAATAATCAAACATCTGATTTATCTGTCTCAAGAGCAGGTTATTATTGGTATTACAATAATTCGTTGGTGTATACAAATATAGTTCCTGAAACTGGAGGAGAAGTTACTAGTAATGATATTCCTGTTCCTACATCAAATTATGTAGAAGTAGATAAAGCTAAAAATTCCGATGAGTTACCAGCGGTTAAGAATTATAACAAAGGACAAGTAATCTCTCCTTATTTAGGAAATAGAGATGATTTTAGGGATGAATCAATTTATTTTGCAATTACAACTCGCTTCTATGATGGTGATTCAAAGAATAATAGACATTGTTGGGATGGAAATAATAATGATGATGATCCAGCGTGGAGAGGTGACTTTAAAGGTCTAATCCAAAAGATGGACTATATTAAAGCCCTTGGTTTTACAGCAATATGGATTACACCTATTAACAAGAATGCTTCAGGATATGATTATCATGGATATCATGCGATTAACTTTAAAGAAGTTGATCCTAGATATGAATCAAATGATGTTAAATTTATTGATGTAATTAAAGAAGCACATAATCGAGATATGAAAATTATCTTAGATGTTGTGTTTAATCATACTTGTAATTATGGTGAAGAAAATCTCTTCCCAATGTTTTATTACGATTCAAAGAATAATCCTACTATTAATGGTTTATCTCAAAACTATGATTCGAGTTTACTTCCAAGTAACTATTCTTCGCTTAATGGAGGAGAACAATATAACACCAGACTTAGAACTATTCGTGGTGAAAAAGATACAGGTAATGTTTACCATCACGAATGGAATATGGAATATGAACAATTCATTGAACAGACGGGCTCTTTAGCAGGAGACTGTATGGATTTAAATACCGAAAACCCTAGTGTTGCTAATTATTTAGTAGAATCATTTGGTGAATTTATTCATATGGGTGTTGATGCCTTTAGAATAGATACAATGAAACATATATCTCGTCTAACATTCAATACATATATTTGGCCAGGACTATATAAGATTGCTGAGAAATGTGGAAATAAACATTTCTATATGTTTGGTGAAGTATGCAATTTATATCATGGAACATGGAACCATGAAGTGCCTTCAGATTCTGCAGCCTTTTATACATGGAAAGAAACTAAATCATATAAATGGGGAGATAGATTAACTAATGAGGAATCCACTAAAAAACATTGGGATGATAATTTAGATACAACTATTCAACCTACATCTAATAATGCATTACTAGGAAGTAATTATAGTTATCACACTCCAGATTATTCTAAATCTTCTAATGTAGGTGTAATTGATTTTGGTATGCATTGGGCTTTTAAAGATGCTCCAAGCGCGTATCAAGTATCAAAGAACGATCAATATTATAATGATGCGACATATAATGTTGTTTATGTGGATTCCCATGACTATGGTCCAGATCAAATATCTAAAGTTAGATATAATCAAGGAACTGAAGCATGGAAAGAGAATATGTCTTTAATGTTTACCTTTAGGGGTATTCCATGTATCTACTATGGAAGCGAAGTTGAATTCCAAAAAGGTAAGACTATTGATGCAGGTAGTTCTATTCTTCTTAAAGATAGTGGAAGAGCATATTATGGAGATTATTTAGAAGGCAATGTAAATGTTACTGATTTTGGTGAATACACTGCCTCAGGAACTATCTCAAATACCTTAAATAGTGTTCTTTCTAAACATCTTCAAATATTAAATAAAGTAAGACTTAAAGTTCCTGCATTAAGAAGAGGGCAATATCAAAAAGGATCATCAGACTTATCGTTTGTAAGAAGATATACTACTAATGAATTAGATTCTTTAGCAGTTATATCAATATCAAATAATGCATCATTTAATAATCTTCCTAATGGTAGATATGTTGACCTAATAAGTGGCGATATTAAAAATGTCACTAACGGACAACTTAATATTTCTATATCTTCAAAAGGTGACTTAGCTATATATGTCTTAGATAATGGATCAAGTGGAACATTAACCAAAATCAAATAAATGTAGATATATGAAAAGGAGTCGAATCAACGACCCCTTTGGAGTTTTAATTAAGAATTTATTATTCTCCAGGTTCAACTTCTGGTTCTGGATCAACTTCTGGTTCTGGATCTTCGGCTTCAACAGCTCCTACTTGGACGATAACATATCCTGGATAATAGTCGGCCCATTGCCATACATATACAGTATATTTACCGTCTGCTGAGACATAGTGTAAATCACCATCTTCATCAGTTTCTTCAAAAATGAATCCAGCGGCAACTAAATCATCACCATAAGCGTCACGAGCAGTTTCTTCACTACCAGCTTCAACCATAATATCAAGTTCGAAACCACCTTTTGAATAAACAGAATAACCTTTGGCTTCGCCAGTAAATGCAGGAAGTCCGCCTTCAATGCCTAATTCAGCAAGAGCTTTAACAATATCTTCTGCTGGGAATTCTGTTGCTGGGAATGGATCACCATTAACAGCAAAGTAATCAGCATAAGCATAGATTACAACTGCTGATGCAGCACCAGAGACACCTTCAATAAGATATGGGGCCCATTCTTCATCAAAAGCAATAGCCATAACAAGCACTTTTTGAGTTGGATCTCTAAAGATTGCCTTTGTTCCAACTTCAATTCCGAAGAAAGTATATGGTTCTGAGAAAACATCCCAACCTTCGACTTCAGTGGCGAATGGAGTGACAAAGTCTGCTAATGCTGTGAATGAAAGTTCTGCAAGTTCACCTTCTTCTGGCTCGGCAACAACTTCAAATTCTTTTAAGTTTTCTTCAGTGTATCCAGCTAATCCTGGAACAGTAACATCTTCAACCCCGCGTCCTGCTAAGAATTCAGCAACGTGTTCTGGAAGAGTTTTACCACCTAAGTCAACTGGTTCACCATAAAGATCAACGTAAATGTACATATAAACTGTGGTATAACCACTGTTTTGATATTTGACATCGAATTCAAAATTCTTGTCAGCATCAGTGATTTCAAAGCCATAACTACCAGCAACTTCTGGGACATCATAATCTTCAGCTTCGAATAAGTCTAAGATATCATCTTCATGGTCTCCCTCAAAATAGACACCAACATGACGATATTGTCCAGTTTCTTCATCTGGTTCTAAAAGAACTTCCATATCCTTAACGAATTCTTCGAAAGCAAGGAAATCTGGAGCTTCATAATCTTCAAAGCCAGCGGCAGCGGCTAAGGATTCGAATGCAGCTGAGACATAACCTGGTTCACCAGGAACAAATGGATCTTCTGGTTCACCATAAAGATCAGCATATGCATAGATATTTACGATTGTGCATGGATAAACTCCTGAGACGTCATAACCAGCGGCAGCACCTTCATCGATAGCTTCTTGTGTTAAATAATCAACATCGACTTCGACTTTTTGAGCTGGATCAACACATTCGTATCCATAATCACCATATTCACCAACAGTCCAATTATTAGCTTCTAATGTTGCAAGATAGCCTGTATAAGCGGCAGGATCAGTAACATTAAATTTAAATACTGGAGCGTATTCGTCAGTTTCTCCTTCTGGTGTATAGGAATCTGGATGAACTTCTTTATCTTGAACTTTATCGGCTTCAACATCTTTAATGAATGGAACCATTACTCCAGTGACGCCTCTATGTTCAAGGAATCCTTTAACTTCTTGTTCGAGAGCGGTTAAAGTTTCTCCCCCTTCGCCTTCGCCTTCACCTTCATCTGGTCCTGGTTGTGGTGCTGGTGCAGGTGTATTTCTGTTACATGCAGCAAGTAAACCAAGAGAAGCTAAAGTGATAACAAAGGTATTCAATTTGTTTTTCATAGGTTTTATACCCCTTTCCGTTAACTATTGAGTTAACTAATTTAATTTTGCACATAATAATAGAGATATCTCTATATGTCCACAACATGAAATAAAGTGGTCTATTTGCCTAAAAGAAAAGATTTTCATAAAAAAGAATCGATAGAATCGAAACTTTTTAAAAATATTTTTAGTTTTTATGTAAGATATTGAAAGCGTTTTCTAAAGAGTTAACAAAAGGCAACAATAACACAACTTTCGTTGCATTACTCAGTTTTAGTTGTTTCTTCTCTTTTGTCTTTTTTCTTAAACTTTAAGACAGCGCTTAACACCAAAAATGTTGTATATCCGATAAATAATAAAACGAATATGCCTAAGGCTATATAGCAATTCAAAGCGGATTTTGCGCTGAAATTAAGAAGCAATAAAAGTGGAGCAACAAATACCATCGCTGGGAATTGAGAAATGATATAGACGTTATTCATTGGAGTTTCGTAGTTTGGATCAATTTCACGAAGGAATATCATTCCATTTGATGCTGTTCCTGTAAGTGCACCAAAGTTCGTTAAGAAAGCTTCGTGTTGATAGTCTTTGAAACATAGTTTAGTGATGATTCTAATATAGAAGAGTGTTGCAACACTACCAACAATACATACAGCAACAATAAACCAGGTATAATCTTTAACAACATTAATATCAATTGATGCAACACCTGCAACAATCATCATATCGAAAGCAAAGCCTGAAATACGGTCCATTTGGTAATTATTAATATATTTATGTTTAATTATTTTCTTTTTATATAAGAATTGAACAATAGCTTTAACAATAGTTGCAGAGATAACGCCCCAAATAAAGTTAAATCCCCATGCTACAGAATTAAATAATCCAATATTTGTCCATTTAGTGAGATAGGAGAAGAAAACCATTATTCCAAAGCTTATTGCATAGCCAACTGCAACAAATGCAATTTGAATTGTGGTTTTATCCACGGAATCACTATCTTCAATTTCATTTTCATCAACGAATTCAGAAACATTTCTTACCATTACTTTTTCTTTAGGAACGATTTGTTTCTTTGCTTTAAAGATATTGATATAAGTAACACCAACGATAGAGGCAACAATAAAGCCAATAGATGCAATAGTTAAACCTACACTACCTTGACCATTAAAAGTATTGGTGTCCATATTAGTAAAATTAATATCCCATGTAAGAGCGTTTCCTGGTCCTTGACCAAATCCTAGCGGAAGAAGAACACCTGCATCAAAAAATAGACCACTACCTAACCAGAAGAATATTAATGAAACAAGTAGGCCAACAATTGCTTGTAACATATATGTTCCACCAGTTAGTGCACCATTTTGGACTGATGCTAAGAATGTTTTCTTATTATTAGATTTCTTAGCAATCTTTAAAGACATTGCAATAAATCCAATTGCTAAAGCATGATAGGTTATTATTTGCATGATTCTTTTATCAAGAATATGAACATTAAGAGCTTCTAAGCCAAGATTTATTAAAAAGAGCAATAAACCACCTATAAGAGCACTTGGAATATTACCTTTTCTTAAGAAAGGAATAAGTCTTCTTAGCATATTACCAACAAGAAGACACATTAAAAGAAGAGCGATTTGGACTAATAATTTCCAAACAGTATCGAATTGAGTTAAATCAAATGACCAGTTGTTATTAATAACCGGTTCAACAGCTTGTTCAAAGAATATCATTCGTGTTGCTCCTCGAGTCTAAAATAATTATCTAAATTATTTAGTTTCATCTTTGTATCTAATTTATTAAACATAAGAATATATTTTAATGGATTAAAACGGTCATGTCCCACTACTACGAATTCATCATCTCCAATTGTAAATAAGAGTTTCTTCCCACTAAGTGGAGATGATACTGAGATATCATGAATATCATAGGTAATATCGCCAAATACTAATTTATCTTCATATAATTTCATATCGCCTTCATAAAGAAGTCTTGATTTTTCATATGGATTAGTGGTTTTTAAAACAATATTAGAATCTTTAAAGATTAATTCGCCTTTTTCTATCTTCATATCTCTAACATATCTAATTTGATAGTTATACCAATCGAGCATCTTTTCAAATTTAAATGACGGATCTTCACTTGAGAATGATAGATTTTCATTAAATGTTGCTTCAAAGCCACATTCTTCACAAACAATGTTGTGTCCTTTAGATATTAAATGAGAATGTTTACCACATTTTGGGCATACAAATAATTCTCTTTCTAAAAATTCTGCTCTAGCTTTATATTTATATAATTCACCTGACTCTGAATCATATACTTTAATTGAATCCATAATGAGTTTAGTTAATTCTTCATCAGGAATATCTTTATATTCTTCATATGGCATAATGCGAGTTATTTCACCATAGAACTTACCTCTGCGTGGTTTTTTAGCAAAACGAGGATATCTTCCAGTACCACCATGGAAAGTAAAAATGATAATTGTGGTTTTTAAGATTTTTAAGATTTTGCCAAATCCTTCATTTACATAATATTGAAATTCAGCATATGATCTATTTCCTTCTGGGAAGATAATTAACGATTCTTTCTTTCTAACAAGTCTCATCATATCCATGTTAGATTTAAGGTCCATTGCACCTTTTCTTTTTGGGAAACAACCAAAGCGTTTAACAAAATGACCACCAATACCTTTTTTAAATACATTGTCAGTAGTAAGTGTTCTTAAAATCTTATTGAATGAAAGATGCATCAAGATAGCATCAAAATCAGTTTGATGATTTGAAATAACTACAACTGATTCACCTTTTTTAATTTTGTATTTTGATTTCGTTGTATAACCAAAGACAAAAGGAGACACTAAACGAAGTAAGAATTTAATGAAGTGATATGCTAGTCCTTTATATACTTTAGTCTCTTTAGCCATGTATTTATTAAACACAATAATACTTAAAAATGAAAGTTTGGACTTATCAAAAATCACAATTTAGAAAGAAAGATCACCACTATTTCTAATGGTGATCATCCTTATTATTTTATTTATTAGAACTTTTTAGCAGAGTTGGTTAATGTAACAACATTATCGCGGAAGTTTACTTTAACTTGTAAACCAACATTTTCTTCATATGTTAAGAAACCAAATCCGTTAGTTCTATATTCACTGACATCGACTCCTGGGATACCATTTGCTAATTGTTCAAGCGAATCAATATTTGTTGGTCTAGTTTCACCAAAGTCCATACATAAGAAGACAACACCTTCACGAGTCCATGTTCCATCACGTTCTTCTGCTTCAATATCTTCACCATGGTATACACCAGATGTAACTGAATATATGAATGTATGATTTTCTTCTTCTAATTCAATTTTTACATCAACTGGGAATTGACTTGAAACATATTCACCCGCAATTGAGCCAACATAAACTCTTTGACGATGTTTTCCTTCAATACCAGGACCTGTAACTTCAAGATATGTAAATCCCTCTTTAAGGCCTTTGATATATCCGTTATTAAATTCTAAGACTTCTTCGTCGAGTGATTTGATTTGATAATCAGCGACTTTCCATCCTGATTCTGCTTCAAATGTCATATATTCACTGAAGTCATATTCTTCATCTACGTCTAAGAATAATGTCGCAAATTTAGCAAAGTGAATTGATTCTGAAACAATCTCGGTTTCAGTCATATGATCAATATTGTTATAGTCATCTTCAGCTCTATTATAGAGGCTAGTTAAATCACATCCAGCGAGTAACGAAGCTGAAAGAATAGCACTTACAAATAATAAACTCTTTTTCATATTATTAAGTTCCTTTCAAAATCTTAATCTGCAAACATTATATGCCTTGCTTTCCATTTCTTAAAGAAAATTGGAATCCAAAGGGAGAAAATACCAACTGTTAATATAGTTAAAAGCATCCAAAGAAGCCATCTCCCAATTAGTTGAGAACCTTTACCATCAAATTTAAGACGATGACCTTGGACATAAGTATGTTTTGCTTCCCAACTATAAAATAGACAAACAGCCCATGGAACTGCGATTCCAAGCGAGAATGTAGTGATTAATCCCACTAAGATAATCATTCCTAGTAAGCCAAAGAATGTTCCATCGAAGAATGATTCTCCATTAGGGACTATACCATCACTATATTGTTGTTTTGATGCTTTCTTAAATTCCTCATCATCCATCTCATCTTCAATTAAAATGGTTTCTGGGACTTTATCTGGATGTTTTACTACATCTGGATCATCAAAGTTAAATCGTTCAACGATTTTAGCTTCGTCTTCACTTTTCTCTTCAATCTTTTTACGATAATGCATTGTGGTTTGACATTTAGGGCATTTTTCTAATTCGCCTTCATATGTTTCACCACATTTTGGACAACGATATTTTTTCATATTTGTCTCTCCTTTTTTATTTATGCTTCAACAATAGTAATTGTTCCTATTTTAGTTGTTATATCATAACAACTGGTTACATCAGTTTGTTCGCCTTGATTACCAGTTCTAATAATAGAGATTTCTCCTACTTCATTTTCATATACTCCAGGTAATGTCTTATCTGCAATGGAATTATAGTCTCTTTTATTTTTTGAATATAATTCTCCATTGAAGTAGATTTTATCGGTAGATGCTAATCCTTCAACTGTTCTTTGTTCGGTTGCAACAATTGGATCATCAGGATAATAAGTTAATCTAGCGGACTTGGTTGTAATTTTTAAACTACGTTGAGTAATAATATAGGTGATTGAATGAGTTTCAGTATTATCAATCATTTCTGTATCATTTTCATCTGCTGGATAAGAGACTCCATCAATAATTTGGACATAAGATAATTCAAATGTCATGTGGTAATTACCTATCATGTATGCTTCCATAGCACCTGTAAGAGATGCATAAATATGGTGATTTTTAGGTAAAGTTTTATCACAATAGATGGCAGACGAAGTTGTAACATCAATTTTTGCGCTATTAATGCCAATAGTTTTACCATTGTAAACTTTTCTTACATATTCTTGCGTTTTAACATTCACTATACGTTTATTAATAGTTAAAGATCCATATATTTTATCAATAGCGTATTTCTCAGTAACATCATTGTTATTCTTATCCTTAACAACAACATCGAATGAAAAAACATTTAGATTTGGATCTAATGAATCCATAACATGAAGTGGTCCTTGAGTAGTGACTTCAAAGGAGATTATATCTCCTTCATCTAATGAAACTCCACCTTCCAAATAATAACTAATTTGACCTGGATCTAAGTTAAATAATTTATTATCAAATTCCTTTTCAATAGTACTACTTGTAGCAATAATACGTTTTTGTAATATTCTAAATGGATAGTACCTTTCATCTCCATTTATTTGATAATCACAATAATTAAAGAAATAACAATCAGTTACATCTCCACGAACTTCGTTATAAACAAAAGGATGGAAATAATTATCAAAAGAAAAGTTCACCGCATCATATCGATAATCATTAATTTGATATAGATCAAATGAAGAATCAATTGTTAAGACATCATCTTCTAACGTTCCCCATATACCAAAGTCATCTGGGTTATTAATTCCATGAGCTTGCATGTCATAATAGCAATAATCGCGATATTGATAAATGTCTACCTCCCTTTGAGATATATTAACTGTTGCATTACTAAGGAATGAAATATTATATTGATCCGTTACATCTTCTTCACCACGAACGATTCTAAAGATAGTGTCATCTAAATCTACGTTATATGTTCCTGGACGATATTCATTAATCGAACGTTTTGGATTAAAAGAGAATGTATCGGTTGGGGCAAGCGCACCATCAACATCATATAAAATGATGTTATAATCACCTGTTCCATCATATTCTTTATAATATGGTTCTGCTTCAACAGTAATATTTCTTTTATTAATTGAATATGTTCCATCAATAATATTTACATTATAATTGCTTGTGACATTTTGATAATTCGCATCGACAATTGTATAACTTAACTTAAGTGAAGCATCCTCAACAACGTGGTAATTATCAGGATTTTTCATCTCAGTGACTTGACATGTGTGGAAATCTGCAAGATTATCAGCTTGCCAACTAAATAATCCTAAAGAAGTTGAGATATTTTCGCCATCATAAGTTTTTGAATAATTTTGAGTGGTTATATTTATATCTCTCTTATTTATTAACATAGAACCAAATGAATAATTGATCCTAAAATTACTAGTAACATTATAGATTGTGGAATTTTCTACATCGTTATAGAAAACCTCAACGTAGAGTTTACTTTTATCTAGACTATATGCTTTTACGTTTGCCGCAATAACCATATTATCTTCAGAATTAGGTAATCTAGTATCGATAAAATAATCACTAGGTAGTCCATTAACTTGGACATTATTAACATCATAGATACCATGGCTATAGCCATCATAAGTAACAGTAGGATTAGCAGGGAAATATACTTCTAATTGAATTGGGTTGATCTCAATTGTTCCATTAACTTTATTAATGTTATAGCAATCTGTGACATCTTCACTTATTCCACCAATATCTTTATAAATTGCGTAATTTAGCACATTAGTAGTCTTGCTTACTACATCAGGACCAAAAGCATAATTATCAGTTACTTGGATGGTATCGTTTTCTGCAAGTTCACCACTTGTAATATCAAATTCAGTGTATTCATGCTCTTTATGATCGTAATCATAGGAAATATCTCTTCCTTTAACAGAAATATTTCTTTTATTAATTTTCATTGTTCCATGAGTAACACTGGTAGAATAGTATTCAGAAACATCTTCACCAAGTTCGTTTTTAATTTCGTAATCAAAAGTGTTATAGACGGTTGATGAAAAGTCACTTACTTTGTAATTTTCAAAATTTCCTTCATCAAATGTAACTTCAATATGATGTCCATTAAGAAGTTTTGATTCATCATAATTAACTGACGCTTCATCAATGCTAAATGGTTTGCCATCATATTCTTTTGTTAAATAATTAGAAGATAATCTAAGAGTTATTTTATTAATATCAATTGAGTTTTCTCTAGTGATAGAAATGTTATAACAATCCGATACATCATCTTCTCCATCGAATACTTTAATTGAGTGATTGTTTGAATAATGACCTATCTCACTTACTGAAATACCATCAAGAACTCGGATATTTTGGTCATATGCAAGTGATCCGCTTAATGTATATTCATCATTATAGAATTCATCTCCAGTATATGTTTCATTAACATCTTGATTAAAAGAGAGACGAATTTGTCTTTTTGCAAAAGTAACATGTTTATCTTCGAAGTTAATTTTGTAACAGGCAGTTACATCTTCAGCCTTACTATTTAAGATATGCACTGAATCTTTATTAATTGATGCATCGGCCTCGAGTGATTTTGTTGTAGATAAATCTACTATATAATCTTTGTTTAAGGAATCTCCCTTAACTAAACCTTCAATATTAATATCCAGTTTTTCACCATAGGTTTTAGTAGAAGATGATATTTTAGCGTTTACTTCTTTAGGAAGAATTTCAAAAGTTTGAATATCTGAATATTTGTTTCCTGCTGAACCATTACTTCTAGCGCGTACATCATAAATACCTACATATGTAGGAGTTTGTTCGGTCCAAGTATTTTGATTATGTTCACTATATTCAAAAGTAACATCAGACATGAAAGCTGAACCGCTCATAGTAATGCCTTCACCATAAACATAGCTGACTTCTGTGGCGCTAACTTCAGTAATATTACCTTTAACACCAGCCAAAACACTTACTGTTACTACTGTTGCTAAAGTAATTAAAGAGATAGGCACCGAAGCAATTGAAGCACCTATGATAAGTCTTCTAAGATTTATAAGTTTTTTACGATATTCTTGGTACTTCATAATTAACTTACATAGAATTCAACTTCTGTATCCTCAAAATAATAAAGATAGGAAACATCTTTTCCTTCTTGATCATAGATTAAGAAAGAACCATCTATTGTTACATATCCTTTAGATTCAATTGTTGTTGGATTTGGAATAAATCTCACTACATAGTGACCTAATTCATCCATCTTGTATTGATTTTCAAAACTCCAATAGAAAGCAATTCCGTTATTTAGACAATATTCATCATTAAATGTGAATGGAGTGCCTGTGTATTGAATAGAATTTTGAAGTTGGATGTTACAATCACCCATATCAATTTCATTGATATATAAATTGAAGCGAGTGTTTTTTACTTCATATTCATCGGATACATCATTTCCATCTTCATCAACAATTTCATAAAGAACTTTTGCTGCGTATTGACCAGGTTCTTCAAGTCCTGTTAATTCATGGTCCCAACCTAAAACATGGAATTCATGTCCTTCTTCTAATTCATCATATGTATAAGCTAATCTCACAAATCCTTCAGGAAGTGGTTGATTATCATATTCTTTTTCAAAACTAGATTTAGAGATGTAGGAATAACCATATGCCTCACAATCAGTATAATCAATTTCAATAATATGTTTGTCTCCACGTCCTTCGAATTGGTCAGTACCACCACCACCAAAACCAGAACCATAGCTAGAACCATCACCATGACCATCACTAAATCCAGTTGAGTCAACAGTAAGCCAACCTATTTCTTTTACATATACTTCTACCCATGCGTGAGCATCTAGTGTATTAACTGTGTTACGTTTGCCATTTCCTTGAGAATTTGCCCCATAACCTGTTACAAATCTAGCAGGAAATCCCATGAACCTGTAAAACATGGTTGTAGCTGATGCAAAGTTGTTACAAATTCCTTCACCTCTTTCTAAGAAGGAGATGATTGGATCAACACCTTCAGGATATGGTTCATAACTAATGTTATATGTGTAATGATTTTGGAAATAATCTTTAATACCAATTAAAAGAGCAAGATCATCTTCAAATTGGCCATCAAAATAATTTGAATATATATCATTAAAATAAGAATTATAGGCAGTGTTATATTTGGTTGGACCATATTTATTATAGGCATAATCATAATAATCTTGGCTGTAACCTATTTCCTTTCCCTTTTTAACTGCTTTTTTAAGAATACTATGTTGAAGAGGGATTGATGTTGCATAATATGACTCAGTCGTTCCACTTTTAACATTCTTTGTAGTGTAACAATCTGCAGTATCTACATAATTTAAAACTGAATAAGGATATGAATATACAGGAGAAAGCCCATAATTCATCTTTGATAAATAATTAATATTAACAATTGTGTTCTTATACAAAGAATTTACTACTCTATAAGAGAAGGTAAGAGGGTTAGCTCCAAACGAGACATAATCAGGCTCACTTGACCAATGACCTTCTCCATCATATTCACCATATGAATAGCTTCTAAAATACATTGTTCCTTGATATTGGGAAGTAAATGTAAACACATCATTTATATCATCAGTTTTATCACCTGGCCCACTAGTGGACACATCTCCACTTAAATCGCCAGTGATATATTCAGGTTGACTCTCCTCTCCACCTTCTTCAGTTGGAACAAGTTCATTGTTTTCATTGTTATAAGAACCACCATAAGGGTTCATACCAATTAGACTTTCACCATTAGTACAGTCACAAATCATCCAACCAATACCATCAATATAAATTTCACACCAATAGTGTTGGTTAAGAAGTGTAACAGTGTTATATCCAACTTGAACTGCTGGGACCAAATATCCTTGAACCATTCTAGCTGGGATATTAAGTCTTCTAAAGATCATAACTGCTAATGTATTGAAGTCATAATCACTAGCTTTTCCACTTTCAAGCATTCCAATAATTGGATCACTATTCTTATGAATCTTACCTGTTTCATCAGGAAGCATACAAAATTCCGCTTGAGATTCTACGTATTTACCAATGTCATCAACATAATATGAATCATTTGGATACCATCCATTTTCATTAATAATATCATCAACAATACTTACATATTCATTAGGAACATTAGTGTAATGCTCATGAGCGTAGTCTCTATAATTTCTTTCATCTTCTGCAAATGCAGTTGATGAGAATTGACCTAATTTAAGTAAGTTAATGACACTTCTAAACGCTGGAGCGTATATAGCTTCTGTGAAATATGTTTCACCTTGTTCAACATTTCTTGAAACATAAGCATCAGTTTTTGTATCGCCATAATGAGTTGGGTTAATCATCTCACAATCAGGCATTGGAAGTGGTTGTTTGTTAGTTCTATAGTTAATTTCATAATTAACATATGAGAATCCATCAGGAAGAGCAGTTGTAGGAATTTGACTTACTCTATCTGCAGTGAATTGATTTGGGTTAAGAGTGCTTACAATTCCATTTGGAAGAGTTTTATCAGCAACATTAAATTTCTTCTTTGAATAATTGAAATCCCCATAGGAAGTCGATCTAAAATATGAAACTGTTGAATTTCTATTCGCATAGAAGGTTAAGACAGGATTCATTTGTAACAAGTTCATTAAGTCTTCTAAGGAGAGATTAAACATATTCATAAATTGTTCCCAGTCAATATTCAAATCTTGAAGTAATTGAATGAGAGTATTTACATCCATGTTCATTAAGTCTTCTAAGGAGAGATTAAGTTGACCAAATGGTAGGAAGACCGCTTTAGCAGTGAATGAATAATACATATTGATAGGAAGAACATCAGGCAAACCTTCACCAGTGTAGTCCCAACCGATAAAGATATAATTCTTTTCACCATCAAATGGTTTAGTTGGAATTTGTGGATGAGTTAATAAATCGCCACGTCTATATGTAGTTGTTTCATAAACACTATCTTCAACCATGAATGTGGCGGTATATGTTCTAACTTCACTTGTAAGGAAAACATTTACTCCAATCATGTCTAAAATAAGAATGACAGTGAATAAAAGGGCATTAAATATGCCGAAAATAGATCCACCAATGGTTAGACCTTTAAATAACTTAGTGTGTCTTTTCCTTACATGTCCTTTCGCCATAATCTTTATCCATTATTTGCTAACTTACGAATTGTATTTTCACTTACAGGCATTTTGCCTCTTCCAAATATTTCGTTAAGTTTATTAATTAAATCATCAGCCTTAGCCTTAATATAAATTGGGTTTTGGCTTTCAAGTTTACGAAGAACCTTCTTCGCTAAAATATCATCAATAGCTTCTTCTTCGGTTCCACCACAGGCAATATAGATAGGAACATAGTTTTCCATTTGTCTTCTAATACGGTTACCAAAGGTAATTGAGAAGGTTTCTGTAATATATTTATCAATTTCTCTAATATGAGAACGACTTCTTTTTGTAAGAGCATATTCTTTCTTAGCTTTTTCAATCAAAGACTTGAATGTATAGTCACTTAAAGTTATTGGCTCATAATCATCTTCACCAATGAACGGATCACAACGATAGTCCAAATTAAGGACCATGGATCTATCGTAGACCTTATCAGAAATAGCAAATGTAGAGTCATCGTTATTGGCTGTGCCGATAAAGTAGACATTATCTGGAAGAATTAATTTACCATTATGTAATTCTTTAGGGTCTTTCTTAGAAATTGATGAAGTAACTTCAAGAATTCTTTCTTCAACAGTTGGAAGCTCCAAAAGAGAAAGGAATTCCGCAAAATAATATTCAACACGAGCAATGTTCATTTCATCGAGGACGATGAGATACATTCTATTAGTCTTATTTGCTTCATATAATTTCTCTAAGATTAAAGATTCATTAAATTTACCAGTGAATTCATTGAAATAACCAATTAAGTCACTTCTTTCTTTCCACATTGGTTGAACTGGAACAACAGTTGTAGGTACTCGGGTAAATTTACCCCAAGCAACTGGAAGGGATGTTTTACCAGTACCAGACATACCTTGTAGGATTAATATTTTTGATACACCTAATGATGTAACAAATCTTCTAATATCATCAATTGAATAATATAGAGGGTTTCCTGCAATTCTAGATGCGAATGAGCGGAAACGACGACAAATATATTCAAGAGTTAAATCTTCAGTGGAGTTAACTAATTCTTTCTTAGGATATTTTTTATCTAAAATAGTTAATCTTTGGAATCTATCAGCGGAATCTTTTTTCAATTTAGATTTATCATCCGGAAGATCAAGTTGGACTGTTTCTTGGACTTTATTTCCAAATTCATCAACATATTCAAGAGTAACTTCAATTGTTTTGGAGTAATTAAGTCTTTCTATTTGTCTTACAAGTAATATCATTAAGAAAACAAAGAAGAGGAAGACACATACGATTGTTATATAGTTAAGTACATTCTTCTCAACGTTAATTAAGTCAAAACTATTAGTGTTATGGAAAGCACGGTAAAGGAAGCTAGCAGTGAAAATAGCTAACGCGAAAAGAGCGATAGATGAGAATAAAACAGCTATTACACTAGATAATGCAACATAACGATGTTTTCTCATTATTTCTTCTTACCTCCTAAAAATACTTCTTTAGCGATTTTCTTTTTTGTTTCTTTCCAGGCTTCATCATAGAATTTATCGAAAGATTTCTTCATTTCTTCTAATTTGTTAAAGTCTTCTTCACTTGTGAAATCAATAGCTTTCACTAAAGATTTATTAGCTTTCAATGAAAGAATTTCAGCTTCCATTGATTGTTGGATAGCTTTGATACGTTCTCCTTCTTCTTTAATTTCTTTATTTTCTTTTTCCATATTTGCTATATGGTCACGATATTGAACTTTGAAATCTTCTTTTTCTTTTTCGAGTTTACTTCTAAGCTCATTCATCTGTTCGATATATTTATCTTCGGTTTCAGAAAGCTTAGCGTTAAAAGCTTCTTCTTGTTCTAAAAGACGTTTTTCATTTTCTTTATTGTTTTTTAAGATTTCATCTCTTGCATTTGCTTTTGCAAGTTCAATTTCTTTCTTGGCTTCTGCTTCAACATGTTTAAGTTCAAATGTTAATTGTTCATTTCTTCTTTCTAAAATTCGATATCCTTCTTCAAATAGAATGAAATATTCATTTAATGTTTGTTCTTTTTCTTTAGCGGATGCATGGAACGCAGCAAGTCTAGCAAGAATTTCATTTTCTTTTTCGATTTGTTCTTTCTTTAAGATTTCATCATATTTCTTATCAAGTTCTGGGAGTAATTCGTTCGTATAGATGTAATTTAAGAAAGATAATAAGAGAAGGTTCTCACTATAAGAGGAAGCCATCTCTTTTGAATATGGGTAATATGATTTTTCAATATGTTCAATTGTGAAACCTTGGCCTTGATATGATGCGATGTAGTCAAAACAGGCAAGAGATTCACGGAAATTACGGTTCATCTTCAAGATATTAGTTTTTTGAATTGGTCGAGAAACCATTTCAGTTTTACTAACTTCTCTCATTAATGGGGTTTTAAGAAGAGCCATTATTTGAGTTAAAATAACATCAAGACGGTCAATGATATTCTTTTCTGAATTGAGTGAAGAAAGAAGTGGATCATTTGCTCTTCTTTCAACAAATTCCATATTGATATCAATCTTTCTTTGACCCATATCAATTAATTTTTTGATATGTTGTTGTACTTCATATGTATTTGTAGATTCTTTGATTGTTTCAAGACGAGACATAACAAAATCTTTTAAATACATTAATGCTGCATAAAGAACTCTATTTTCATAGATTGCATAATCGGATTCTTTTCTAATTACAAGCATCTTATCTGGCATTACTTCTGTAGCAGCATCTTCAGGTGCTTCATGAGTAATGTAATTAGCGTGTTTTGCTAAATCTTGAATAGAATCTTTACTAGTTTTTCTTATTTTTTCAATAGGAAGAACTTCACCATCGTTACGGATGAATTGTCTTTCTTCTTTGATAGCTTTTTCAATAAATGGAAGGCCTGTCTCAATTGCTATAACCCAATCTTCTTCAATCTTACATGCATTAAAGATATGGGTTATATCTTCATTCTCTTTCGTCGAATTGTTGATGTAGGCACGATAAAAACGAGAAGTATCATCGTCTTTAATGACCATCTTCTTATATTCTTTATATGCACGATAGAGAATATTTAAATCTTCCATATTATTTTTTATCCATTATTTGCTAACTTACGAATTGTATTTTCACTTACAGGCATTTTGCCTCTTCCAAATATTTCGTTAAGTTTATTAATTAAATCATCAGCCTTAGCCTTAATATAAATTGGGTTTTGGCTTTCAAGTTTACGAAGAACCTTCTTCGCTAAAATATCATCAATAGCTTCTTCTTCGGTTCCACCACAGGCAATATAGATAGGAACATAGTTTTCCATTTGTCTTCTAATACGGTTACCAAAGGTAATTGAGAAGGTTTCTGTAATATATTTATCAATTTCTCTAATATGAGAACGACTTCTTTTTGTAAGAGCATATTCTTTCTTAGCTTTTTCAATCAAAGACTTGAATGTATAGTCACTTAAAGTTATTGGCTCATAATCATCTTCACCAATGAACGGATCACAACGATAGTCCAAATTAAGGACCATGGATCTATCGTAGACCTTATCAGAAATAGCAAATGTAGAGTCATCGTTATTGGCTGTGCCGATAAAGTAGACATTATCTGGAAGAATTAATTTACCATTATGTAATTCTTTAGGGTCTTTCTTAGAAATTGATGAAGTAACTTCAAGAATTCTTTCTTCAACAGTTGGAAGCTCCAAAAGAGAAAGGAATTCCGCAAAATAATATTCAACACGAGCAATGTTCATTTCATCGAGGACGATGAGATACATTCTATTAGTCTTATTTGCTTCATATAATTTCTCTAAGATTAAAGATTCATTAAATTTACCAGTGAATTCATTGAAATAACCAATTAAGTCACTTCTTTCTTTCCACATTGGTTGAACTGGAACAACAGTTGTAGGTACTCGGGTAAATTTACCCCAAGCAACTGGAAGGGATGTTTTACCAGTACCAGACATACCTTGTAAGATTAATATTTTTGATACACCTAAAGATGTAACAAATCTTCTAATATCATCAATTGAATAATATAGTGGGTTTCCTGCAATTCTAGATGCGAATGAACGAAAACGACGACAAATATATTCAAGAGTTAAATCTTCGGTGGAGTTAACTAATTCTTTCTTAGGATATTTTTTATCTAGAATAGTTAATCTTTGGAATCTATCAGCGGAATCTTTTTTAACTTTAGAAGATACTTGAGCACCTTCTGGAAGCATTCCACCTAATCCTTTCATTCCTTTGAACAAATTCTCTCCACCTTCAATCTTGGTAACTTTTTCATCTGTTAAAGATTCATTAACGATGAACAAAATTGCAATACCAATGATTGCTAATGCAAATAAAATGACATAGACAATAATGGCTACATTAGATGTAAATATATCTAAGAATGAGCCATCTGCTCCACCATCTTCATACATTAAATAGGATAAGAAATTATTCATCCTTCTTACCTCCATCTACTCCAAATAAGGAGATGTATTGTTTGATGATGGCTTTAGTCTTTTTCATTTTGGACGAACCAAATTCAGATTCAATGTTGCGAATTAGATGATACTCACTGTCAAGTTTTTTAACTTCTGCAGTAATAATTGCAGCGTTAATAACGTTATTAGCTAAGCAATCATCTAAGACACCATCTTCTTTTTCATCTAAAGCAAGAAGGGTTGCGCTATAGGCTTCAATCTTACGTTGAATTTTATTTTGTAAGATATATCCTGTTGCATCTTTTAAGATTGAGAAGATATTATCAAGTTTCTTAAATGATGATTCATCTAAAGCATGATCTTCCATGGCACTTCTTCTAGCAACATTTAATTCATTAACTGTGAAGGTGAATGGTTTAACTTCTTCAGCTTTTTCACATACATCAAGAGTTGCTTCAAGAACCGAAATATAACGTAGATATCTTCTTGAAATATCAAATAAGACTGAATCTTTAGTGAGATTAATTAAGAAATATACGTTATGTGGGATTAAAGAAGTTGCCCCATTTGTGGATAAATAATAATCATCATTTGGGTTATCTATATATGTGTAGAGTGAACGCATATATTTTAAAAATTCTTTTGCAGGAATCTCATCGATATAGATAAACACTGGGATATCTGAATGAGTTTTTGCATAATCAAAACAGTTATATAGCACTCTTTCATTATTGATAGATGAGTTTGATGAATAATGAATTACATAACCTGGGTTATTGAATGCTTTGAATATTGTTTCGATATGTTCTGCGACTGCTCCAACATAAATCATTGGAGAGAAATTCATTGATGAGATAATAGCGCGACCTAAATTACCTTTAAGTCCATATTTAGCCATTGTTTCATCAATGTCTTTAGCGATTTCATCATAAGTACGAGTTTTCTCTTTTTGAATTAAAGTAGAGTTAACTTCACTTACGAAAATGTTTTCTTCATCATCAAATAATTCTTCAGCGTAATAGATTGGATCACCATTCTCATCAACTTCCATTAAGTCTTGAGAAACTTTTTCTTGGTGAACTCCAACACTTTGTTCACTGAAGTCTTTAACGATTTTATAGTCTTTCTTGTCTGTGTAGAGGTAGAACATATGTTCACCTACCATTTTGTGACGTTCATCACCGAAAAGTGCTACCGCAAAGAAGATAAAGAATGTAATTAATAAGACATATACGATTGACAGAGAAACTATTACAGTTGCTGGGTCGTAATAGAAATAGTAATTAATTGTTCTAATACTTTCTTCAATAATAATTCCTAATGTAACAGCTAATGCGATGACATAGAAAAGAACTCTGAAGAGATAATCTTTTTTCTTTTTAGGAAATAAATCAGAGAAATTATCCGCGCTATAATTTCTTTTATTTTCGTTAACTTTTTTAATATTAAAAGCCATAAATATTTCCTTAATAGTTCATGCTGTTGACAAGAGCAACAACGAAGATGGTAATGAATGTAACAAATGCAGATGTTGAAAGAAGAGTTAAAGCTAAAGTAATTAAACGCAATGGTTTTTCAACGTTCTTTTTGTATTTTCCTTTGAGTTCAAATTCAGGTATTTCTTCTAATTCTTCGACAATCTTACCATCTGAACCAACCTTATCAGGATGTTTTACTAAATCATCAAATGAGATTGTTGACTTAGTATCCATCTTTTTCTTTGGAGCGCGGTCAGGTTTTTCAATATATTCTTTAGTGGCAAAGTTCACTAATTTATCATTAATAAAGTTTTTGCGATCAAATGTAACTTTATTGACATAAATTTCAATAGCTTCAGTATCTGAGCTAATTTCTAAAGGATTTTCATTAACGAATTCCCCTTTAGTGGCAAACATACATGGGATAACAAGTTCGTTATCTTTGATAAGTTTACCTTCGTTTGAATATTCTCTTATTTGAGCCTGGAAGAAGAATATTGGACTTTTTGATAAATTGATAAAGGTAATGAAAGCAAAGCGATTACCGTCTTTATCGTAATAGATATCTGCTCCAGTTAAACCAATATATGTTTTGTTTACATTGGTTAATTTACATGGAAGATCTTTTAAGAATTTAAGTTCTTTCATTTTATAAGACCTCCTTTTCTTCTTCGACTAGTGTTGTAGTTTCTACTTTTACTTCATCAGTAGCGAGTTCTGCACCAATCAACACATCACTAATATTGGTTTCAACTTGTTTAGAACCTGTTGAGTGATATTTTAAGAAATGGGTTAAAACATAAACCAATATTGGTGGGAGAACAATTAATAGAGGAGGTAACAAAATACTTAAGACATATGTAACGATATATCCTGGATTTGGATACCAAAGATTAAGTGCTCCATAAACGGAGAAGCAGAAACCAGCAATAATTGGGGTAATACTACAAACAATTCCATAAATAACTGCTGGAATAATATTAAATGTAGGAATTGGGTTTTTGACTTTTTTAGAGTCTACTTTATGTGCAAGGATATAGTATGCTTCAATATCTTCAACAGGAAGAACAATTGCAGATCCACCAGTGAAGTCGAGATTATAGACAGTTTGTTTACGCTTGTTATATTTTTTAGTGATTAAAGACATTAAGACGTGTTTTACATCACCTTTTCTTACGATAGTGATTTGGTATTTCTCTTTGTTATAGTAGACTGCCTCAAAGATATCTTTTTCAGCATCTTTATTAACATATTTCTCATTCACATCATTTAATTCAATTTTTGGATTAACAAAGTCGTTTAAAATGAGAACAATGAAAAAACCAATAGCTACGATAAAAGAGAGGACGAAGAGCATTATTGATAAAATTAACATATCTTAGCTCTCCTTATTTACGTTCTCTATCATCAGCGAATATAGCAACATATTCATCAAATGATTCTGGGCTTTGTCTTGCAAGAACTAAATGTTTTACTTCAATTGAATCATTAAATATTGCATATAAAGCTGTTTCATAAGCTACTTTAAGACCAATGAAAGCAAATAATTCTAAGATTGGGATTAGAAGTGCTAAGACAACTGTTAATGCAATAAAGAATGGATTAACAACTGCCGATAAATAGATTGAGCCATATATTGCAGCAAGAATAACAATTAAAGAAACATAAATTGGTAAATAACAAATAAGTCCTAAGACAAAGATTTTCCAAATATTTCCTTTTGATGCTCTTTTTGCGTAATACATGACATCACCAGCAGTTAAATCAACACCACGTGCAGCGACAAATCCAACTGGATAATAAATGAAATACATCGCAATTACTAAACAAACTAATAAAACAATTGCAATGATATAAAGAAGTGTAAATGTGATATACATGGCAAGAATATGGAATAAGAGTTGTCCAAGTAAAGCAAGAGCTACAAATGGAACAACTGTTACAAGTCCAAATCCAATTACTACAGCGTAAATGTAGAGAGAGGATAAGACTAGACTTGTATAACGTTTCTTGTCATTTACTCCTTCAAATATTTTAGTGACTTCAACATCATGACCTTCATTTAGCATTAAGGCGATATTTTGATCACCAATAAGGAAAACTGGTCTAACAAATGGGATAAGTTTTCCAAAGAATGAGGCGATAAAATAAAGTGCTAAAAGGAGTTTATCCATAAAGCGGAGTTTACGGAATAATAAACCTGTTAATGTGAAGCCTTTCTTTAAATAAAAACCAAAACTATGCATACTAAATCTCCTTCTGATTTTTTATTGATAAAAAGGTTAGCCCCCTATGTGTGTATATGATAACACGAGCATATGTACTATGCACGCGTAAAATAAAAGACTAGGAAATTATGGTTTCAATTAATTATTAGTTAAAAGAAGAACCAATAGGAAAATAACTGATTTCAGATAGGTTTTTTAAGAGGACTAATCATGTTGACGAAATAATTACGACCACTATTTTAAATTAGTGGTCAAAATAACAACCACAAAAAATGTAAATAGAAGAAAACGGCCCTTGTGACCGTTCTCTTCTTCATTCATAATGTGTCCACATACGGATAATAACAACAGTGCTATCTATTTCTCTTACTTCGTAAACCAATCTATGTTGATTGTTAATACGGCGAGAGTAAGTGTTGATGCATCCAAGTAACTTCTCATATGTGGGTGGCGTGATGTATGGATTTTTTTCAAGAAGTTCTACTAATGCTTTTACCTTTTCCACTAGCGAAGGAAATTGTTTCAATTTTTCATAGTCTTTGTAAGACTGTTTTGTAAAAACTATTTCCATGGAGGATCTTTGATAAATTCATCAGTAGGTGTTTTGTTTGCTTCTTCAATATCCTTGTATACATCCTTTATGCCAGCCAAATAGAGAGATTCAATAAGGTTTCTGTAATCGTCTTCGCTAAGCAAGATTACATTACCTTCTTTTGTAGAGATGCTAACAACATCATTGTATTTGATGCAAGAAGACGCAATTTTGTACAAAGCTGTGCGTGCATTACTGATGTTTGTGTTATACATGCAATCCCTCCTTTCACCAAAATTATATCGTACGATTTCACGTACGTAAAGTAATATTTATAAAAAGATAAAGACCAACCTAGGGTTGCCTAAGTTGGTCATCTCTTAATTAATGTATATTTAATTAACTGGTCTTTCCTGCAATATCAAAGAATTGTTGGCCAGCGTATACAACTAAATCTTGAGTTTTATTCCAAGCATTATCAAAGTTTGGTTCGGTAGTATCGCTTGAGAATCTTCCGATCTTCATACCGGTGATGTCACCAGCAGCAACAAATGTACCAGTCATGCCATCTTCTGATAATTCGAGAAGCTTCCATTCGCCATCACCAGCAGTACCGCCCCAGACCCATGCATATACTTTTGCGTTGTCATCATCATAATAATCAACAAGTGCAACAGTATAGGTGACTTCTGCGGATGTTGGAGTTACTGGATATGTAACGGCTTCATCATAAACACCCCAATATCCTTCTGAAATAGTGGATGTAACATACATATTACATCTTTCATAGATTTTAAGATTTGTAGTTTCATTCCATTTACCAGCCCAATCGATGGTATCACCACTTTTTTGTCTTACAAAGCAGCAACGATTGAATTTGGCTTCAATTTGAGCAGAATAAACTGTTGTTTGACCTTCAACCAATTCAAATTTAACATCAGCAAAAGAATCATCATCTCCTCCAACTTTGTAAGCATGAATGAACATCACAGCATTGTCTGCATCAAATACATTGTTAGCATTTAAATAGATGGTTTTATATGTAACTTCTGGTGGTATTTCTTCACCGCCTCCATCAACTACATATATAGTTTCTGTGTCGAATGTACCCCATTCACCAGCGCCATTACCTTCGATTGAAGTAACCGTAAACATATCTTTATCAGTTGGAATTGATAAGTCTTTAATTTCGTTCCATTTAGATTCCCAGTTAATTTCGTCGCCACTTTCTTGTCTTACGAAACAGCAAGAAACATATGCTTCATTGACTTCAGCTTTATAGATGATTGTTTGACCTTCTACTGGTTCTAATTTGTAATCATATTGACCGTTAGCATCCCATGCATGAATAAACATAACGGCATTATCAGCATCAAAGATGCCATTAGCATTTAAATAAATTGTTCTGTAATTGATTTCTGGCGTTTCACCACCTTCGTCAACAACATATGTGGTTTCTGGGTCAAATGTAGCCCAAGCACCTAGGATGGTATTATCAGCAAAACCTGATACAACAAACATGTCTTTTCCTTCTTCAAGTGCTAGATCTGCTGTTTTGTTCCATTCTTCAGTGCCATCTGCATTCTTTCTTTGGAATACGACAGATGTATAGGCTTCATTGATTTCGGCAGAATATATAATTGTTTGTCCTTCTACTTGGACAAGTGGATAGTCCATTCCACCATTTTCATCCCATGCATGAACATAAAGCGAAGCATTATCAGCTTCTAATTTTCCATTGGAATTTAAATAGATGGTCTTGTAATTAATGACTGGTTCTGGACCTGGTTGTTCATCAGGTTCATATGTATGTGTAGAGTCAAAGAGGGACCATTCACCAGTGGATGCGGTTGCATCTACTGTTTTAACTGTAAACATATCTTTATCGGTTGGGATAACTAAATCACCAGTTTGATATACTTTCTTTTCCCAATCTAGCGACTCACCTTCAGATTGAGCCATAAAGATTACTCTATCGTAAACTGAATTAATTTCAGCTTTATAGATAATTGTTTGACCAGTGACTTTGGTAAGGCTATATGCTGTGCCACCTTGGCCACCTTCATCCCATGCATATACAAATGGAACATTACCATCTTTATCATATAATCCATTCGAATTGAGATATATGGCTTTAGTAGTTGGTAGTGGCTCTGGTCCTGGACCTGGATCTTGACCAATTACTGTTAATGTAACTTCGCTTGTTTTACCTTGGTATGTTGCTTTTAATACGTGACTACCTGCTTCAGGGAATGTGAAGGTAGATAAATCAGCGATACTATTACCATCATAATGATAGGACGCTTCAGTTTTAACTTCTCTAGTGGAGTTATCTGAATAGGTAGCAACAACTGAGAGATGATTCATGTCAATATGATCACCTACGGTAATACCATTAACTGAATAGGTTAGATTAATACCTTGTAATGTTGGTGCAGGAGGTTCTTCTCCTGGAACAGTGACTGTACAGTAATCAATTAATGTACCATGTGTAACAGTGATTTTAGCACTGCCACTTGCTAAAGCTACCACATATCCATTTTGATCGACACTAGCGACATTTTCGTGGTCTGTTGACCAGACTAATGACTTATCTGTAGTGTTTTCAGGATGGAAGGTTACACTTAAGGTGTGGTTCTCTCCAACGTTAAGTGTGAGAGTGTGTTCACTTAAGGTAATGACTTTAGCTTCAATATCGGTATCTCCTCCTGATGGAGTATCCTCTGTTGGTGTAGAACAACCAACAAGGACAAATGAAAAGATACCTAATAAGGGAAAAATGAGATTAGATTTCTTCATATTACTTCCTTTAGCACTAAGTGCTTTCCTTTATATATTAAGAATAATATATTAAAAAATAATTGTTAAATGAATTAAGAAAAAGAGACAATCAGCGATTGCCTCTTGATCAATTTTAAGACAACAAAACGATTTTTTCTTCTTATAGATAATAGTTATACATATAAATCAAATGATTTTCTAAGAAATCCCAATAATAATGGACATTATCAAATAAGGCATAATATTGGTTATCCATCCACATTTCACAATCATATAAAGAAGAATAGGAAATGGCGTTCATTTCTAATTTCATTGCATTAAGATAATTTTCAAAATCTTCTTGTCCAAGATGCTGATCAAAACCATACATTGCTTGAGCAAATAATGGTGAGCCAGATTTGAATAAATTGTAACCCCAGGTTTCGCCAAAATGAGTCATGTTGTATGTTTTGGTTCCAACTTCATAAGGATTTAAAACATAAGTTCCTTGATATGGTAAACCGTAGGCAACTGAGTCATAGTCCCAGTTTGGACCAAATTGTAATAAACCACCATCAACACGGTACATTTTAAATGATTTTTGTTTGTGATCTCGTTCTGTAAATACTTGATCAGTAATTGCATATTCGGCTAATGATTTCATATCAGCAACAGATGCAACTGTGTCGTATGTAGAATAATCATTTACAAATGAAGCAAATTTATTGCATACGTCTGTCATGTATTCTTTTAAAGAATTGAAGAATACATAGAATTCATCTTCGTGGTAATTAATTGTGCCATCTTCTAATTCTTCTTCAAAATCTTCTTTTTCTGGATATTTCAAAGCAAAGACATATTGAGGAATTTCGTAATTTTCGACATCAACCATAAAATAAGTTTCACCTTCAATTTCCAAAGCATCTGTTAATGTAGAATAGTCTCTTTCGATATAGAAATTAATTTCATCAAAAGATTTTTCCCAAATATTCTTTTGTTCGATATTTAATCTACCTTCTTTGGCTTCTATATGTTCTCCAAATTCGTATAAACCAACATATTCTCCATTTAATTTGACATTAACATGTAAAAGATTGACTCCAAAAGAATCTTCACCTCTAATCATTTTGGCAAACTTGAGCGCTGAATAGTTGTGCATATTTGACCCATCCATGTAATCTGCTAAAAGAACCCAGTTTTTAGCTTTTTCATAACCAAACAGCGAATTCTTCTTATCTAGTTTTATTCTATATGGTTTCTTTGGACAATTAGCAGTCGAATTACCTCTTACTTTAATCTTTGCTTTTAAATCTTTAACATCTTTATCTGCTCCAATTGTTGAAACAGTGGCATCAACATATTCGGTTCTTGATATAATTGCTTGAGAATTCTTTGTGTTAATCTCTACAATAGGTAAAGCAGTATCAATAAAATGAGTTTTAACATTATATTCAATTTCTATAATTGAAATATTAATAGACTCATTTCCACTATTTTGAAGTGTAAAATATTCTGCATTATTTAGATTTAAAACATTTACTCCACCATGAAGGTCAAATTTATTCTCAAACGATAAAGGATTATTTCCATAATATAATTCAGCAGAAGCAAAGTTTTCTTCATCAACAACCACTCTTAGTTGCTGAATTAAACCAATTTCTTTCTTATTAAATACGATCCCTCTACTTTCGAGAGTTGTTAATTCTTCTTCAGAATGAATTGCTTTAGATACGGCTATTTCTTTTTCATTATTAATAGCGACGCCATATCCAAATTCATCAACTGAAATAGAGTCGTTACTTGTAAAATATGCAGTATGAGTAATATATGAATATTTACCATATAAATTCATATCTTCCGTTACCACACATCCATATAACAACCATTCATATTCAAAATCTTTATCTATATACCAATGTTTAACTTCAAAATCTTCAAGAACAGGAGCGGTGGCTTTTTGATTATGACCGATTACTTTAGTGTCAACCAACAGTTCATCGCAGTAAAATTTCACTGTATGTTCAGTTATATCTTTGATGTGTCCAACATTTGCAGTAGTTCCGTTTGAGAAAGTGATTATTAAATCTCCCTCATCATTAATTTCGCACGATGATATCGAAACGCCATCTTTACCTTCTGCAGCAATACCAGTATCAAGATTATCAATATACCAATCACCATCGGATCCTATTTGAATAGATGGGGTATGTCCATCCTGACCAACAGCTTTTACTTCAGTATCAACGTCACCAATCCACCAGTTTCCATTATCACCAATGTATGGAGTGTTACCATCATTACCTTTAGGTCCTTGCTCACCGGTTTCTCCTTTTGGGCCTTCTTCACCTTGTGGACCAGTCTCCCCTTGAGGACCTTGTTCACCCTGAGGACCTTGTGGGCCTACAACTGGTTCACTATTACATGCGGTTAATAAAATTCCGCATGATGCTAATATAGTAAAAAGATAAGAAAAATTCTTCTTCATAAATAACCCCCTAAAAAGATTGTCTTTATTTTATAAAGAAGAAGAAGAAGAAGCAAGCACTATTTGCATTAGAGTGCTAAAAATAACTTAATCTATTTTGCAATAATAATCATGATACCACTTAGCGAACTTTCTAAGTCCTTCTCTAAGTGATGTATTTGGTTTATAGCCAAAGTCTCTTTCTAAGTATGATGTATCAGCATATGTAACTGGTACATCACCTTTTTGCATAGGTACTAATTTCTTATGTGATTCAAAATCATAATTGACTGGTAAAACCCCCGCAGAAACTAGCTCTTCTGATAATATTTGAACAAAACCTAATAAGTTTTCTGGGTTATTATTTCCAATGTTATAGATTTTATATGGAGGAATTGGAAGACCATCTTCTCCATCTTTTTTAATAGGGGCTTTATTCATCACTTTGATGATACCTTCAACAATATCATCTACATATGTAAAGTCTCTCTTACAATTCCCATAATTAAATATTTCAATAGTCTCACCTTTTATAAGTTTATTGGTGAATGAGAAATACGCCATATCAGGTCTACCCATTGGACCATATACAGTGAAGAAACGTAGACCTGTGGTTGGGATGTTATATAGTTTAGAGTAAGCGTGCGCTAAAAGTTCATTAGATTTCTTTGTAGCAGCATATAAACTCACTGGATTATCGACCTTATCATCGGTGGAGAATGGCACTTTAGTGTTACCTCCATATACTGATGAAGATGAAGCATATACTAAATGTTTAGGCATATGATATCTACATGCTTCTAAGATATTGTAGAAACCAATAATATTTGAATTGATATATACATCCGGATGATCAATTGAATATCTAACACCTGCTTGAGCAGCTAAATTCACAACAACATCAAAATGATATTCATCAAATAACTTATCAATAAATGATTTATCTGATATATCACCTTTAATGAATTTAAAATGATCATATCCTTTAAGCATCTCTAAACGAGCATCCTTCAAAGATACATCATAATAATCATTTAAATTATCCACACCGATTATTGTGTCATTTGTAGTTTCAAGTAATCTTTTAGATAGAAATGATCCAATAAATCCTGCTGCACCTGTAACTAATATTTTCATCTATATATCCTTATTTATATATTAATCTCTATTTAATAAATCTCTTGTATAAACTTTTTCTTTAACGTCATTTAAAGTAGAATCATATCTATTAGCAATGATTACTTTAGATATCATCTTAAATTCATCAAAGTCTTTGATTACTTTTGAATTAAAGAATTCTTCATCTTTAAGTGTTGGTTCATATATAACAATCTCGACCCCTTTAGCGTGTAATCTTTTCATTACACCTTGGATGGATGATTGACGGAAGTTATCACTTCCTGATTTCATAGTAAGACGATATATACCGATGGTAATATCATCTTTACCATCATTTTTATATCCTGCTAGTCTAAGAACTTCATCACAAATGAATTGTTTTCTAGTTCTATTTGATTCCACTATAGCGGATATTAGATTTTCTGGTACATCTTCAAAATTCGCTCTTAACTCTTTAGTGTCTTTTGGTAGACAATATCCACCATAACCAAAAGATGGGTTGTTGTAGAAATCTCCAATACGTGGATCTCCACATACACCTTTAATAATATCTAATGTATCTAAACCTTTGGTTTGAGCAAAGGAATCTAATTCATTGAAGTATGCTACTCTTAAGGCAAGATATGTATTAGCAAATAGTTTAACAGCTTCTGCTTCAGTACATCCTAGAATATGTGTTTCAATATCTTTTTTGATTGCACCTTCTTTTAAAAGACTGGCAAATTCTTTAGCTTTGGATAGGTATGGTTCTTTCTTTTCTGGGACACCTACAACTATTCTTGAAGGATAGAGATTATCATATAAAGCTTTCCCTTCTCTTAAGAATTCTGGAGAGAAAAGAATCTTTTCGTATTTATGAACTTCTCTAGCATATTTAGTGAATCCAACACCAACAGTGGATTTAACTATTATCCATGCATTAGGATTGACTCTTTTCACTTGCTCAATTACTGATTCCACTGAACTTGTGTCGAATTTATTGGTAAGAGAATCGTAATTTGTAGGAGTAGCAATAATTACTAATTCAGATTCTTTATATGCTTTATCTCCATCAGTTGTAGCGGTTAAATCTAATTTCTTAGTTGCTAAATATTCTTCAATCTCTTTATCAACAATTGGAGACTTTTTGTTATTGATTAAACCCACCTTAGACTCCACTACATCTACGGCATATACCTTATTATGTTGAGCAAGTATTATTGCATTACTTAATCCAACATATCCTGTTCCTGCTACTGCTATTTTCATATTATTTTGCTCCCTTTCTAGACAAAACAACGAAAACGGCTTTGAAGATCAGTTTTAAATCATAAAACAAACCCATTTTTTCGAAATAGATTAGTTCGCTTTCTTGTCTTTTTCCATCTATGTATTCAAGTTGATTTCTTCCAGAAACACCCCAATTTGAAACAAGTCCAGGGCGTACAGAAAGAAGTAATTCTTGTTGCTCTTTAGTATAATTTTCATCTAATTCTGACTTAACAATTGGCCTAGGGCCAACAACAGACATTGAGCCGCCTAGAATATTAAACAATTGAGGCAATTCATCAAGCGAAGTTTTTCTCAAAAAACGACCAATTTTTGTTATTCTTGGATCATTATCAAGTTTTCTTTCCTTAATCCAGATTTCTTTTTGTTCTGGTGTTAAATATGAATCAATTCTACTTTCAGCATCTATATACATTGATCTAAATTTGAGCACATATATTTCTTTGCCGTTTTTACCAACTCTCTTATCTTTAAATAAAATAGGTCCTTTTGAACCTGTTTTTACAATAATCGCAATAATTAGTAGCGGAAGAGAAAGTAACATTATCATTCCTAAAGATGAAAAAATATCAAAAACTCTTTTTATAAATCGATAAATTGGTCTTTTAGATATTAGTTTCTTTTCTTTCGACATATCTCTAATATTATAAATTATATTTATTAAAATAAAACACGTTCTATTTCATTGATTATTTCATTCTTAAAATTATTTATTGTTTTTTCATTAGATTGGTTTTGTTTTTCGTTGTAAAAACTTTCGACTTTATTTAATACACCTTCGCTACTATCGAAAGTTTCTGAACTAAATTGATTTAAAATACCTTTATTTTTAAAGCCCCATTCATCAAATGTAAACCCAATTACCGGAGTATTAACAGATAGAGCCAAAATACTTGCGTGAAGTCTCATAGAAATCAATAAACCATGATCTTTATAAATACGTTTTAATTCATAAGCATCATTCGATTTTTTGTAAGAAATGTTTTTATATCCTTTATTAATAAAACATTCATATAATTCTTTCATAAAAGCATCATCTTTATCCGTTTGACAAACAAAAGAGAAATGCTTATTTTGATGCTTTTGAATTAAAGATTCATAACACTCTTTAATCATATTTATCTTCTCATCAGATATTTTTCCAATATCACCGATCCCAGTAATTCTCGCATTAATCGCAACATTGTTATTCTTATCGATTGATTTATTATCGCTTCCTTTAAATCTATCAATCGAAAAGAATGCTAGGTCGCAGGATTGGACAATCCTCTTTTCGTCACAAACATTATTATCGAGGAGATATTTATAAGAAATTGGTTCTCTAACGAAGATTTTATCGAAATAGCCACATACTTTTTGCAAAGCTTTTAAAGAACGCTTATTTTTTGCGGTTGTAGAAGATTGAGGCATGCAAATAATAGGTTTACCTGCCTTTTTAGCGTATTTAATTGGGAAAAATAATGCTCTTAATCTGAGTTTGTCAGTTAATGAATTACATCTTAGATAATTCCCACCATTAAATAACACTAAATCGGCATCATCAACATCATGTCTCATTCTTTTATTAAAACATTTAAAAGTCGATACAAAAAAACCAGATAAGTACGATTTAACTTTTGATAAAACACCACTAGCTCGATTAAAACTAATGTACCCTGGCTTAAGAACAATATTTGGATGATATTTTTCAAAAAATGCCTTAGATTCTATATAATAACTATCTTCTTTGGAATAACGCGAAACAAGAGTAATCTGACAATCTTTTATTTCCTCAAGCATGTCTAATAATCCTAGACAAATTGCCATATCACCTGCGTTTTTTTGAGAATAACCATAATAGACTAATATTTTTTTCATTATTTATTCACCTCGCCAATTAATTCATTAATTTTTTTGTAAACTTGTTCTGGCATAAGTCTCTCTAAAATAAATGATCGAGCTTTTAAGCCGAATTCAATATTTTTATCAATTGGTAATTTTAAGTATGCTTGTAAACCAGATAAAATAGCATCATCAAGTGAATTATTTTCTAAGTTTAAATTTAGAATATGGGTTTTATATTCTTTTGGCATTCCATCGTAATAAGTTGCGATAATAGGAGTGCCAGAACACATATATTCAATTATTTTTGAATGAAAGCTATATTTTGAATAAGAATTATTCGGATTTTCTGGAACAACTAAATAAGACGCCTTAGTAATTAAAGATAAAACTTCTTTTCTATCAACAAATCCTTTATATTGAATTCTTTTATTGTCTTTTGAAAACTCTTTAATTTGGTTTTCTAATTCTCCTTTTCCACAAATAATTAGTTCATAATCTTTTGCTTCATCGCACTTGGAAAAAGCACGAATCAATGACATTACACCATATTTTTCAGCAAGACCGCCAGTATAAACAATTGTTTTATTAGGTTTATCTCGAGTCATTTTTTTTTCATCATCTTTAACAACACCTTCAATTGTTATAAAGGATTTAATATATTTCGACATGTATTCACCCATATAATCTGTAATAGGTATTAAACCATCGATATATTTACATGCGTTGAAAAACATTTTTGAGTTAAATTTTCTTAATATGCGATGTTTAAAGGAACTTTTATTAATAATAAAATTAGGTAAATCCGGCAATATCAAGATAGACTTAATTGATGGATTAATTTTTTTAACATGCTTAAATAATCTCCAATCATGATAAGTTGAAAAGACCACAATATCAGTTTTAAGTAATTCATCTTTTAACAATTCATTATTTTTAAATTCTCTAAAAGAAAAAGAATTTTGATATTTATGACTACATAGTTTTATAGGTTGTTCAAATGTTGATAATTCATTTTCGTTAAAATTCTCTTCTGCAACAAAAGGATAAAAAGGTCTATTAAAGAATGTGATTTTGTTTTCTTTGTTTGTATAAAAAGCATTTATAAAACCATTTTCGTAATTAGATATAGCAACACCAGGAAGCTTTTTATTTTTTCTAATTAAAACATCAACAAATTCTTTGTTATCGTATGTATGTGAAAAGAAAAGAAAATTCATATTTTATCCTTCTATTATTTTTTGAATTGTTTCAATGTTGTTTTCAAAGATATATTTATGACCTGATGTAGAGGCATTCTTTCTGAAAGTAGAAAGCAAATCTTCATTTGATAACATTTTTAATATTGCTTGCAAAAGCGATTTCTTATCACCCATTTTAAAAACTATACTATCAAAACCGTTTTCCACTATAGACGAGACTTGAGAAAAAGAAGAAACAACAATTGGTACTCCAGCAATCAAAGATTCAATTAGAAAACCTGGCGTACCTTCACCATTATATTTCGTTGGCAAACAAGAAATAGCATGTCTTGAAATAATCATTTGAACTTCTTCGTTTGGAACTGTTCCAAAGTACTTTATGTTTTCATCTAATAAAGAATTGAATGTTTCAAGGCTCTTATTTTCCAAATGATTTTCGCCATAAATATCTAGTTTAATATTATTTGATTTGTCACTATCACTATTGTGTTTATTAATCACTTCCATTAAATCAAGAATGCCCTTTTCCTCATTGACGCGAGAAATGTAAATAATACTATTTTTCTCAAAAGTAGAATCGGTCGCTGATTTTGATCTAAAATTCTTTAAAACAACAACATTTTTAAGTTTGTAAAAATTCTCAAAACAGTTCTTTAAAACGTCATTTTGAACAACAACACAATCTAATTTTTTCAGCTTAGATTCCATTCGTTTGTCTTTAATTCTTCCATACTTATTTTGTGTTAAAAAAGCATCAACAAATTCACTATTTTTATCTTTTAACAATTTATTTAATGGACCAGTACCAAATGGGCATAACACCAGGCGTTTCTTATAAAATTTATTTAAAAATAGAATTAATCCAGTAAGAGTTCTAGATGCGCCGCCACCAAGCATAAGTAGAATTGTCTCACCATATTTTAGTGAATTAACAAGATTCTTAATTAAAGAAAAAATCTTATATTTTGGTAAAGAAACAGAAAATAATCTAGTTTGATACCCTAATACTTCTAACGCTTCTTGATATATGAAAATTTTGGGATTTGTTTTTCCTTGTTTCGCGTTTTTCTTTATTGGACCAACAATAGATACTTTCATATTTACTCCAAAATATAATCTAGCTCGTTATAAAATGAATGAATGTCTAATTCTTCTTTCGCAGTTTTGAAAGCATTCCTTTTCATTTCTACTATTTGTTTTTTATCAAGGGCTAAAGCCTTTTTAATTGCAACTGCAAAGCTATCTATTGTATCTCCAACGCATTCAACGCAATTGTATTTATCCTTTAAATAAAGTCCTAAGTCGCTTGTAAAATTTGTAACAGGTGGAATTGCGTGCTCTAAACTCTCGGAAATCTTAGTAGGAAATCCAGCTTTTGCGTATCTCTCATCTTCTGGGCGAAGAAGAATAGAAAAGTCATTATTAAAATATTCCAAAGATACAAAATTGTACTTTTTTAAACCATGAAATTTTGTAAAAGAAGTGATAACTTGTTTTATTTCCCTATCAATGTTTTGTCTCTCCAACCACTCATTCGTTACTCCGAATATATTCACTTCAAAATTGTGTGAACACTCATTGGATACATTAGAAAACGCAATAAGCATCTTAAGAAGCGAATCCTTTTTTCGAGGATTACCACAATAAATGAATTTAAATAAGTCATCATTTCTTTCTATTATTTGTTGAACATTATCTTTGTTATTCAATACAAATGGTATTCTGACGGTTTTTATGTTCCTTTGTTTAAAAACATTTTCTAAATATGAACTAATAGCAATTATTCTTCCATCATTGGATTTAAATTTTTCATTAAAGTAAACATTTTGTTTATATGAATAAGAGAACAAACCATTAAATCTATATTCGGAAGGTGAATAATATTCAACCGCAGAATAAATTATCTTTTCCGAAGTAAAATGCATTTTATTCCTCTTGAATAATTTAAAGAATCTAGGATCCACAAAGACTATATCTGCATTGAAATGTTTTTGAATTGCATATTTTAATATTCTAGTTTTAATAAATGCGTGATTAATAATCTTTTGTATTGCGTTTGGTTTTGAATATTTTCTAAAAGAAACAACATTGACACCATCAATGATTTCTTCTTTTTTATAGTCACCATTTCCCATACCTAAAAAGATCATTTGGTAGCCTTTATCTTTAAAATAGCGCATAAATACTTCATATCTTTTTGCTGAGGCATCACCGTTAGGATATTTGCAAAGTGTTATAAATAAAACGGTTTTCATGCTGCTATAACCACCTTATTTTTATTATTTTTTGATGAGAAATATAGATATTTTTTTGTTTCCAATACACCATAGCTAGGAGAATACTTATCGTTCTTTTCGTTGATGTTGTCACTTGGTTCGATATTAATTTTCGATTCAGAATCAATGCAAATATTAAATTTAAAATCGGAATTACAAGAATCTTCAATTGTTATTGAGTCATTGCCCAATGAAATACTTCTTTTTGCTATATTATTCTTAAAACAAATAACACCTTCAATAGAATTATCTCTATCAGTTAACTCGACCTTTTTTATTATTCTTTTATGTCTGAATTTAGTGACAAAATTATTGCGTAAAAGAATAGATGGTGTATTAGACATCTCACTGGAGCCCAACTCTAAACGTATAGAGCCCTCAGGGCCATTATATCTATAAGTACCAGGAGCAAATACAACTTGTTTGCCTTTAACCCACAATAAGAAAGATAACGATTGAACATGAGCATGATTGATGTCATAACCACCAATCAAAGCAACCTTAAAATCGCCTTTCTCTTTAACTAGTAGATATTTTGATTCTTTGGTATCAATAAGACTGATATTGCACTCAAATGTTTTAACTTTATCAAAGGACTTTAAATACGGACAATAAATGGATTTAATGTTGTTTCGATTAAATGAATCAAATACAAAGAATAGTCCATCATCACAATCACCAAATAATCCAATATTTCCATCTCTATCACTTAATTTTTCTAGAATTCTCTTAGATTTCATGATTCGTGGAAGTAATTCGTTATCAAAGTCATCACAAATCGATAATAATACAAGAAACATTTGATGCACAAATAAATGATAACCAGATGATTCTTCAGTAGATTCACCATACTCATTAATTAAATCTAGCCTACTTCTTATGGTTTTTTTGGAATAATTTTCCCATTTTGATTCTCCAAAAATCTTAGATGCTAATAAAAGAATAATTGCTTCTCCAAGAGAGTGGTTATTTGGAATACATAGATTTGTTCGATGCAAATCATAGTAGATATGAATCGCATACCTACGAAGAATATCGATCATATCAATATCTAATTTATCTTTAAGATAGAATTGGAGCCTATAGAATGTTAAAAAACGAATCGCTATTTCTAGATTTGAAATATGAGCGTATCCGTAATCAATTTTGTTTAAAGAAAACCACTTCTCCAAAATTGTGTTAATTTCACCAATAATTTGATTGTTCTTGGTTATCAGATAATTGCTCAAACATAAATTTAAGTTTTGAAGTCGCATCATTTCCCACTCTTCTCGAATATCCCCGTCAAACGAAGATTCATTTAATTGATACCAAATCGTATTATCTGAAGCGCCGCCACTATTCCTGATATCTCGTTCGATTCCAGCATACTTCAAAATATATGGATTACTTGATATTTTGAGCAATTGCTCATTCTCAAAAATATTTAGAGGGGAATAGGTGCATTTCTTGCACAAAGATTTTTTTAAATATTTATCATAATGTTTAGTTTTTCTCGAAATAGAAAAAGAGAATCGTCCGAACAATTCACCTTTATTCAAAACGCTTAATTTATCAATAAAGTTGCTCACTTAAGATCCTCACAATTCTTTCACAAGCGTGTCCATCACCATACGGATTAGAAGCACAAGACATTTTTTTGTATTCATTTTCATCAATTAATAGTTTTTTGAAATTTGAATAAATGTTTTCTTCATTGGTTCCAACCAAAAGTAATGTGCCTGCCTTGATTCCTTCAGGTCTTTCAGTTGTGTCGCGCATTACAAGTACAGGTTTTCCTAAGGAAGGGGCTTCTTCTTGTATTCCACCACTATCTGTCAAAATTAAATAACATCTTGCCATATAATTATGGAAATCAAGTACATCCAGTGGGTTTATTAATCTTATTCTGTCATCATCGCCCAATATTTCATTAGCAACATTTCTAACTACTGGGTTCATATGAATAGGATATATAACTTTAACATCTGGGTGTTCATTCACTATTCTTTTAATAGCTTTAAACATATGTCTCATAGGTTCTCCAAGATTTTCTCTTCTATGGGCAGTTAATAATATTAGTCGAGAACCATCAGCCCATTTTAGATTTTCATCACTATATTCTTTTTTTACAGTTGTTTTTAATGCATCAATAGCAGTATTACCAGTTACAAATATTGATGAAGGATTCTTTCCTTCGTTCAAAAGATTTTGTTTTGCGGTTTCTGTTGGTGCGAAATTAAATTTTGAAATTATTCCTACTGCTTGACGATTAAATTCCTCGGGGTATGGAGAATATATGTTATATGTGCGAAGTCCGGCTTCTACATGCCCAACAGGAATCTGCATGTAAAAACAGGCTAGAGATGTAACGAATGTTGTCGAAGTATCTCCATGGACCAAAACAACATCTGGTTTTTCTTCTTTCAGAACAGAACTAATTCTATTTAAAATGTTAGTTGTAATATCAAACAAAGTTTGATTGTCTTGCATAATTGACAAATTGTAATCAGGAGTCACATCAAAAGCTTCCAACACTTGATTAAGCATCTCTTTGTGTTGACCACTTACGCACACAACAACTTCAAAAATATCAGGATGCTTCTTAAGCTCATTCACAAGTGGGCACATTTTAATGGCTTCTGGTCTTGTGCCAAAAACCAACATTATTTTTTTCATTATAATTTGTAAACTCCATCAAAATTACAAATGTTGCATGTATCGAAAACAATTTTATTATGGAGTTTGTCCATGTTTTCTTTAAGGTGATTATGCTTGACCATAACAATTACTAAATCAACACTATTTAAAAACTCATCAAAATCAGTGTATTGATTATCAACGATTTTTTCTTTGATAAATGGATCAAATACTTTTAATGGTTCTGCAAGGTGTTGTTTTTGATATTCAAGCAACTGAAGTGTTGGTGATTCTCTAATATCATCAACATTCTCTTTGTAAGTTAAACCATATATACCTATGCGTTTAAAATCTTTAACCGCTTTTTCTTCAACTATTTTTGAAACTTTGTTTAAAACATATTCAGGCATGGAATCATTAACCTTCATAGACTCCCAAATTACCTTGGTTAATGAAGGATAATCTCCCACTAAAAACCATGGATCAACAGAAATACAATGGCCACCAACACCAGGTCCTGGTTGAAGAATATTAACACGAGGATGCATATTACAAATCTTAATTATTTCGTATACATCCATTCCGTCATAATCACATATTTTGGCTAATTCATTTGCAAACGCAATATTAACTGCTCTAAATGTGTTTTCAACTACTTTGGTCATCTCAGCAGTTTTAATTGATGTAACAACGATTTCACCTTGGCAAAAAGATTTATAATACTCTTTTACCATTTCACCAATCTCATTAGAATCAGCACCAATAGTTCTATTATTGTGCAACAATTCATAAATCATATTTCCTGGAATGATTCTTTCAGGAGCATGAACTAAATGAACTCCTTTTTCTTTATATATAGGATTATCATCAATAATTGGTCTAACAAATTTATCAATAGTTCCAGGAGAAATTGTAGATTCGATTACAACAACAGCACCTTTTGGACAAACTTTTAAAACTGAATCAACGGCACTTACCACATAACAAGGATCAATCTTTTTAGAAAATTTATCATATGGAGTAGGAACCGAAACAATATAAATTTTAGTCACTTGATATTCGGTTGAAAATTTAATGCCAGATTGAACAGCTTTATCAAACAATTCATCCAATCCTTCTTCTTTAAAAGTGGTTTTACCAGATTTTAAAGTATCAACGAGTTTTTTGTTATAATCTGTTCCAACAACTTTAACTCCATGAGAAGCCATCATCAGAGCAGTAGGTAAACCAATATAGCCAAGGCCAATAACATTAACTGTTTCTTTATTCATTTTCTTCACCTCTTTTATTGTCTTCCAATAATTTATTAATTATTCCTAAATATTTCAAAGATAAAGCATCAAAATCAAAATCTTTCGCTGAAGTACAGGAATTATTACATATTTTATCATATTTTTTCTTACTCATCTTTTTAAAAGATAAAACCGAATTAGCCAATTCATTAGGAGTATATTCATTTAGTTCGGTGCCACATTCATATTTATTAATTATTGAATATCCTGTTTTGACTGTTGAAATGATAGGTTTTCCAGCAGCCATATATTCAAATAACTTATTTGATGAATTACCTCTAGACCAATTATATTTATCGTTTGAATACATCAAAATATTTACATTCATTTGAGACAAAAATGAAGGCACCGTTTTTTTATCTAAATATCCAATAAATGTTATGTTATTTAATTTTCTATTTGCACTATCTTGTTTGAGTTGCTCTAAAAGCGAGCCAGATCCTGCAATATAGAAGTGAATATCTTTTTTGTCCTTTAAAAGTTCTGCAGTATCAACTAAGAAATCAACAGAATTCATAGGTCTAATCGAACCAGCATAGCCAACTTTAAATGTCTTATCTTCTAAACCATCGTATTTAAACGGATTTTTAGTTAAGTTCTCATTCCATTCTTCAAAATCAACACCATTATTGATGTAATAACATTTGTCTAAATCAATTTTTCCGCCATTAGCAGTATCCCACTTCATTTCTTTTATGTGATCTGTGTCACCTTCTTTGGTAAATACGAGAGCATCCGAATTTCTATAAATCTTCTTTTCTATATTCAAAAGATATTTGCCAAAAATTGAATTCTCTTTTACTTTACCAACAGTAAATAATTCTTCCGGCCACAAATCACGGACTTCACTAATACAAGGTATGTTAAGTTCCTTCGCAATTCTCAAACCAGCTAAACATGTCCATAAATGAGCACTTGATGCAATTACAATATCAGGCTTACCTATAACATTAGCTATCTGATCCCAATGTATTAATAATGCTAAATAGAAGGAAAATATATTTAAAATACGTTTGATTCCATTTCCGTGATAACGAATTGTCTTTACAAAGATGAATCTAACACCATTTTCGGTAATCTCGCGGAAAAAGCCTTTTCTGATTGAAACTTCGTTATCAGTAGCGTGTAATTGGTTAGATGCAAATATCGATACATTATAACCAGCTTTCATAAATCTTTTGGCAAGATAATAATGTCTAGGTAATGGTCCATTACTTGGCGTTGTAGCGTAATGATTTAATATCCATATAGTCTTTTTGCCATTTGAATCGGGTTTAGATAAAAAATCAAATTGTTTTTCCTTTTTGAGCAACAAAAAGAACAAAATTGCCGTTAAAAGAGCACCAATAGACAATGGAGCAATTAGTAAACCAACGTTTGATAGTGACACATTACCAAAAGATAACGGCAGAACAATTATTGATAGTAGAACAACTAAAACAAAGAACATAACTAAAGAAATCATAGGAACTATAAATTTTGTTAATTTTGATTTCTTCGAGTCATCTATATAAAGAATTAAAAATGCAACAAAAGAAGCAATCAGTATTAAAGTTGAGATAATTCCAATCGGAATGAAAAATGGTTTAAAGTCGCTAATAAAATTATTGAACTTAAGGATGGAATTTAGTTCGTTATTTGTGAGCAAAGTTTTACGATTATTTATCAAAGGATCGTTTATCCAAGAATTAACATTATTTTGAACAGTCCTATTGTCATTGGTACCGATGTTAATTGTTTTCATCAATTTTTCTGTTGTGAACGATTCAAAATCCTCTCGTAGAACAACTGCATAATATCCGAGAGAATCTGATAATAAATTACCAAGTCTATCTCTTTTGAAATTAGAAGTCCCTTCACAAAAACCAGCAACAGCAAAATCAAAAGAATTATTGTTATTGAAGACTGTTATAACACCTATGTTTTTTGCACCTATAACAGAATAAAACTCGCTAGATAAAACAATTGTTCCTTTGGTAAAATTAGTCCAGGCATTTTCACTATAAATATGATTGTAGGAATAATACTTATGGTCACATGCTGGTACATCAATGATAGAAACGTTGTAGCCTTTAATTGAAGCTGTGGTTATTCTAGAAACACAATTATAAAATGGCTTGCTATATGTGTGGTTTTCAATTATTGAATTAATTTCCTCTTGATTGTTTGTTTTTATTTCTGATATTAATGCGATTTCGTTTTCATTGGAATTTGTAACCTTTTTTGCAACATTTGAGAGTCCAACATTTGTATTCGATCCATAAAAAGATAAAGAAATCAAACATGCATTTATAAAAATTACAGTTATAAAAATGGAATAGGAAAAAATTGATAATACATTTTTCAAAACCTTTTTTACTTTATTCATTTATTAACACTCGCTTTCCATTTCTTAAGACATTTGAGTATAAAAATAATATTCAATAACAACATTGGAGCCCATATGAGACAGTCAACAATTATGATAAGATCCCATCCCAAACCAGAAAAAATAAAATGAAGAGCAATAATTAATCCGATTTTCATAACTGCTGCAACACCAAGAGTAATAACCCTCGGAATAAGATATTGAAAACCATTAAGAATGGCTCCACTACTAGTAACTAGAATATTTAAAATTGTAAATACTAAGACAAATATAACAATCAGTGGATTGACAGTAAATGTACCATCACCAAGCCAAACATCCATCAGTGGTTGCATAAACAAAGCTATTAAGAAACATACAAAAATCATTATTGCATCAAATGTAAGCAAAGAAATTATTCCTTTTTTTAGTTGTTTTTTATTATTGTCTGCAACAGACTTGCAAATACTTGTCCATGTAATACTACTGAATATGTTTGTTATTGAAAAAATGGTATTAAAAAATTTAATGTATTTTGTATAAAAAACGACATTGTCAGATGAGAACAATAAAGATATCAGCATCTGATCAATAGAATTCAAAAACAAAAGAGCTAATTGCATCAAAAAGAAAGTTAGACCTAACGAGGCAACGCTCCTGCTCTTTTTGAATGAGGCAAATTTGAAACTAGGAGAAATTTTTCGTAATGGTCCTACAAAGGCAATTATCGACGCCAATAAATATGGAATTAATGTTATTGCAGAGTAAGCAATCGAAATAAATAATAACTTATTCGACAAATCATCGGTCTTAAACAAGAGAGCAAAAATTAATAATCCAACACTCGCAATCAATGGTAAAAGATTTGAAAGAAAATGTCGTTGATATGCTTGGAAAATATGACATACATTCTTTAAAACAAATTCAATAGCTATTGTTGCAAACGTAATGCAGAAAGCAATCTTAACGATTTGAGGCGAAATCAAAGATGAATCAAAATTAAAAATTTTTACAGGATCTAGGAACGTGATAACTAAGATTCCAACTGTTAAGATGATGCCTCCTACAAGTAAGGACATTGCATACGTAGAGGATACGATTCTTTTTCCTTCTTCATCATCGCCATCAGAAATTGTCTTAATTAATTTATTCTTCATTCCGTTTCCAAATCCGAGGTCAAATGTCATTACCCAAGTTATTATGGACAGAAATGTTAGCCATATACCATATGTTGAATCGTTGCCAAAATATGAAGAATATACCGGTATAGTAAATAGACCAATAAAAATTGCAAGGCCCTTCAATCCCAGACTTAAAGCGGTGTTTCTTGCTACTATTCCAGTGTGAGTTTTTGAACTAAATGTATTCAATATAGGATTTGTTTCGATATCAAGATAGGAGATATCAGGATTATTAATAAATGACAACTTTCGTTTTTTAATAAATATCTTATCAACAGCTTCGTACATGAAGTAAAACGGAATAGCCCACGAGACCAGCATGTTCCCATGCGGTTCCTTGTTAATAATTGCTAAAAATAGAACTACAAATGCAACCAATGATAAAGGTTGACTCTTTTTCCAAAAAACAATCCCAACAATCGCCATAATTGTATATATAGAACCCAAAACGCCAAAACGAGCTAGAAGTCCAACTGTCGTACTTGTTTGCGCGTCAATTAAGTTCAGATACTCTGTTGAACTAGCGATTTCTAGATATTTAGCGTTTGATCCATGTATTCCCCATCCAAATAGAGGTTTCGAAAGAAACATTTCAAAATTAATCTTTGGTGAAAGTAATCTCGTTGTAAAGGAATTAGTTTGTTTTGCTACTTTTGAAAAAACACTAGGTAATATATTGGCTAAATCTTTAGCGAAAACAAAAATCAAAACGGCACTAATCAGTAGTATTGGAAAGAAAAGTATTTGACCTGTTAACCTAACAGCACGATTTTTGATCTTTTCAATAAAGAAAGGAACAACAATTAATAACAATAAAAGATAACCAGCAGTTGAAAAGGTTAAGATTAAAGCAATAACAAAAATTAATAAATGACTTATTTTTAGTTTTCCATCTATTAATAACTCAAATGACAACGCGATGAGCAAATAAGATGCAAAAACACCAGGTTCCCAGAATATTGATTGAATCCTGTTATAGAATAAATTTTGAGAGTTGATAAAAAAAGAATTTAATAAAACGTTATTATTGCCGTTTTCGAAAGGAACACCTATCGCCTTGTTAATGCAAACAAAGATAACAAACAATAATATTGAAATAATTGACAAGCCAAACATTAAATCGCAAAAAATTTTTCTAAATCTTTGAAACGAGATAGTTCGACATAATAAAAAACCAGTAATAACAAGTATCCCAAAATAAAAGTATGAAATAAAATATTTGCCCTCAGAATTAATAAACAACGATCCTGTTGCAGATAAGCCAATTAAAACAAAACATATAATCGTTGGAAGAGGAATTAACAACTTTTTGTTTGTTTTGATGCTTTTAAAAAAAGTTGGATTTAAGTTTAATACGAATCTAACTAACACTAAAACAAATGTTATACATGTAAAAATTGTTCGTGGTGTAGAATCACCTGTTGTAAATAAGGCATAACCACTACACAGGATTGTCATCAAAACTAAAAAATAATCAAAAACTAATAATATTGGCATATTTTTAAATGATGGCATTTTGATTTTTTTGAACACATTTGCAATAAACATGATTATAGTATTATATACTATTTAACTATTATTTCAATAAAGTGAAAATATCTTTAATTTGTTGAGTCCTTTTTAAAACTCGATTATCATATACACAATAAAAAAAGAAGGCACAAAAATAATGAAAATTAAAAAGGAATTAACTCATTTAATATCAATAGTAAAATGTAAAAGCAATCCAATTAAATATTTTAAAAAACGTGGTGTTAAGTTTGGCGAGAATTGCAAAATTTATGCTCCTAGGCCAGGTCTATTCTCTACCGAACCATGGCTTGTTACAATCGGAGATAATGTCTATATTGGTATAGGTGTTCAGTTTTTAACACATGATATGGGGACATTACTATTTCCAGAAAAAGATTTTGTAATCTGTGGGAACATTAATGTGGGTAACAATGTAGTAATTGGTATGGATGCAATGATAATGCCAGGCGTTAATATCGGTAACAATGTAATCATTGGGGCCCGCTCTGTAGTTACAAAAGATATACCCGACAATTCCGTTGTTGCTGGTGTGCCAGCTAAAATCATTGGAACTTACGAAAACTATTCTAAAAAAATTGACAGCATAAAAAATGGCGAGAACAAAAAATATTGGAATAATTTAAAAGAAATGCATAACAAAAATCCCAACTATAAAAAACATTAACGAACTGATATTAAATTTTGTATTTTTAAATTAATTCTGATTTTTTAATTTTTGATAAATCTAGACATTTTCCAAGTTGTACATCAAATGAAAATGGTCTAAATTCTTCATCTCCCGCATGATGGAAAAAGGTTAATTCACCAAAATAAATTTTTCCATTTTCATCATACAAATCTACTCTAACACGAGGGAAATCTTTTGATAACTTTCTAGAAATATCAATCATTTGTTTCCAATTGTTTGGCAATTTTTATTGTGATTGCAGGTTGCACACCACAATATAAAACATGCGAACCATCATTGTTCAGTATACCTAATTTATTAACCTTTGTAACAGAATATCCATCATCAGATGTTGGGGATCTTGTAAGTAAATAGGCACAATATAAATCGTTTGAAGCAACACCATAAAGTCCGTTTGTAGCTCTAAATAAATCTGAGGACACTACCTGTCTATCATTATTTGTCTTAAACCCATAATCTTCATTGTTATAATCGGCATAACTAAGCAAGAAAACTTTATCTTCAGTGTTATTACTAATGTATTTTTCATCCTCGACCATCGTGGTTTCTAATGAATTATCAACAAAAGATGTTTGAATATTAGATTCATTAAATTGAAATGCTCGATGTAGGAAATTGTCATTCAACCAATTTCTAATGAAACTATGTTCGTAATTATTCGCATATATTGATGTTTCTTCGGGACGATATTGGTCTAAATCATATGCAAAATATTGGGTTTCTGTAGTGTTATCGCACAATAATAGATACTCATCATTATTTGTTTCTAAGACCCTCCAAGACAATGGAGATACTTTAAACCAATAATCAATTCCATCAATAATTTCTATTCCATTATTAAAATTATGAATATCAAGATATGTATCTCCGGAATGATATAATCTAGCTCTCTTTTTGTAATAGTATTCATGATTATAGTAATAATATCCGTAATAACGAGTAGGTTTTAATGTATTAAGTACATCGACTATCTTTTCATCGCTGATATTATCCAAAGGATACATGCCATATTTAATATGGTTATGTTCTTCATCAATGAATGATGGAATTACACCATGTTCAATATTCCATTCATATTCTTCTTCTTCATCAAAATAAACAGAACGAATCTCATTTCCACTCAAAACGCTTATGTCAACAACAACACTCTCATTTTCAGAAAGTACATTATTTTTCTTATCCATCCAACATTTAAATACATGATACTTATTATCAACCGGTTGGTTGGTCAAAAGAACTTTAGTTGAATCATTGTTATATATTTGAGCAGTTACATTACCTTTTGTTTTATCTGTTGACCAGACTACAACATCATCAATCCATCGAGCTTCAAGAGTTAAATCACCATAGGTTCCTGGCTCAATTGATTGAATAGGATTATTATTTCCATCATACCATCCAACAAAGATAGCGCGTTGTTTTCTAGGAACAGTTAAATCAAAAGAACTTTCCAAGTTGAAACTATCAATATACTCTGTAGTGAATTCACCACCATTAAGTTCAAAATTAATGTGATATGTAGCAAGATCCCAGTTAGCAAACAATGTCATATCTCCAGTTACATAATTATTATTGAAATCCCAGTTTTCACCAGAGTATTGCCATTCTTTTAAGTAATAGCCATTTTTAGATGGATCATTTGGTTTTGGAACTCTTTCACCATTTCTAACTTTAATTGGATCAAGTTCACTTCCTCCATTTGAATCAAAATAAACAGTGAAATATTCATTGAGAGATTGATTCTTATTCGCTATCGAACTACCAATTAAAAGAACACAGCAAGTTGTAACTGCTAATATTGCTGTTATTCCAGATATAGATGCTAGAAGTATTTTCTTTTTCATAAAAGCAGTATTGATTATAGCATAGTCCAACATTAAAGATATTTATTAACTTCAATCAAACGGAAATTTAAAGATGAAACCTGTGTAAATTGCAAATAAGTCTTTTATCAACTTAATAAATATTTTTATTTAATACAACTTGTACAAAATACATTTGAGTAAATCTTCTTTAGTTACAATTAAACACAATCTTGTTCTAGCTCTAGTTAACCCTTGAAATAGTAATTTAGTAAATAAATAATCGGGGTTAGGATGTTTCGAAGCAATGAGCTTTCCATCAATATATTCAAAATAATGATTTAACACCATGACCACACCATCAAATTCTTGTCCTATAACTCTGTGACTATTTCGTCCGTAATCTTGATAATCGAGACCGGGATCGCGAGTGGATGGAGTATATGCAATATATGTATATCCTTCGTTTTCTAATAGTTTAGCTATTTGCACAGCCTCTCGTTCATTAGGTTCATATAATATTTTAACATTATCATAATCGTCTTTATGTGGTTTATTCAAATCAAAAAGACATTTGATAAATGATGCAATCTTTTTATTTGTTCGAATTTTGCCTGTCAGCTCTGAGATTCTACCATTACAAATATCTTCAATTTTAACATCTATATCTCTATTCTTTTCTGATAGAGACATTTTTTGACTTGAATCATATGAGAAAATACATATAGTTTTTGCGCGAATTGCCCATCTAACAACTTTTTCAAAAATGCTCGTATATAACCGCTGCGATTCGTCAATTATTATAATGTCAAACCCCTTAATTTCAGCTAATTTTAATACTTTAGCTTCGACTATCTTTATATTGGATAAATGTGATTCCAAATAATAATGACCTTCACATTTAATTCCACTATGAACAATCAGGATTCTTTTATTATTAGAAAGTTGCTTTGCTATGTCATAAATTAAAAGCGTTTTGCCTGTTCCAGCAGAACCTTTAAGGCCATAAAATCTTTCTATATCACTATTACTAAGATATTCCAAAATCTCGGCTTTGATCTTTTCTTGATTAACGGTTAATAAATATTCTCCATCAATAAATTTTTGTGGTGTATTTAAAGGTGATACTAGGATTCTATTTGGCTCAAAGCAGCAATCCAAATTGATTTGAGTGCTTTCAATAGATTTTAATTCATTCTTTAGAACACTAATGTCCACAAGAACCAATTCATTATTAATTAGTTCATAAATTAAATTAATATTCGAAACAAAAGTAAATAAACGAACTTCTTTTGAGACAAGTTTCAAATAATGTTTATTTTGCCGCAGCTGTTTTTTTATTTTCTCCTCAGAAACAAAAAGACTTTTTAATTCTATATCAATGCATTTTTCTTCCGAAACCTTTAATAAATCAAATTCTTTACCTAATTGCGGAATCGAATAACCATATAGAAAATTATTTAATGTTTCATCGGGTAGTTGTAACTCTTTTAAAAGGGCATTAATACCCTCTATTTCTTGTGGATGAAATGTCGACGAATTGTCGATTCCACATAAGTATTTGATGTATTTTTCTTGCAAATCAACATTATTAAACTCTTTTACTAACGATTTTAAATTAATGTATTTATTTTCCATCAAACATATTATCGATAAACTTGTTTTGTAAATCAATAATATAAAATCTACTATGCTTCATTTATCTTCGAATTAAAACAGTATTTACTTAGATTATTAACCGACTATATCAATCCCAGTATGGGATTTCTCAATAGAACATATTTTAAAAGATTTTATATGCCTAAAACTTTAAACATTGCCCGAGATAAGTAATTCGTTTAAAAAAAGACCAGATATTAATGGCTCTAGTCTTTTTTTCTCTAATTGTAAGTTTGCTACAACAGGATTTATTTCTTGTGTTTGTATGGGTCTTGTCCTTTAATAAACGCTGATAAAATAATGTACAAATCTGTTTTGTATTTATAGGCCCAAAAATCATATTTATTTGTTCTAGAACTTATTGCGTATTCCAAAACTGGATATAAGCCTAAGTACTCTTGGTGAGGAAAATCTTCTTTATCTTCGATAAGTGGTATAATCGCACATCGGAAATTTGTTTTGCCTGACATGTACCCCAATTCCCAAGGACACCATTTTGACACTTTTGCTGAAGGAGTATGAACATATACTAAGCAATCACAGTTGTTCATTATTTGAGATATTCGTTTGGCGGTCTTTTCATCCACATCTTCTCTATCTAACTTTTCATCGTTCAAATCAATATATACTTTATAACCAGCCTCCCACATTAAGTGATATATCTTGATAGCATAATCCTTATCGCTATAAGAGTATGATAGAAAAATGTCAAAATGCGTATTTTTTTGGATACTTTCAAAAGTGTCTTTAATCTGAGCGTGCTCAAAAAGAGATTTTCTTTTAGTAGCAATCTCATTTAACATTTTTTTAGACAACAACATAGCGTTTTATTCCTTTCAAAACCTATTTCCATCTTCTTATAGCATTAACTATACTATCAGCATTCCAACCAACAATCTCATCTGCGTTGTCTTCGGCATAAGAGGAAATCTGATTAGCTCCATACGGTCTAACCGCAATAATAGGCTTCCCCATGCGCTTAGCAATTCTTATTTCCATTTGTATCGTGTCGCTATATGTAACATATTTGCCAGCGATTACAATAACAACTTGCGCTAGAGCCATTTGAACACGGATTGCTTCTTCCAATTCCTTTTCGTATCTAGAGCCAGTAATGTCAAGTGGGTCATGTTTTGGAACAGAATAATTTCTATAATCAAAATATCCTCGAGAATCAAGCAAAGCGGTAAGACGTTCATATTCTGAATTGTATTTCCAGGAATGGCTAATAAAAATATAGGCATCTTTCATAATTAAATATTTCCTTTCGTGGCCAAAAGCCAATAATGCTTTCCTAAAGCTGTTAATTTGCAGGTGTGGCCATTCATTGCAGCAAAATACATGTGTTTATCAATTGTTGGAACAACTAAGCCGTTCCTATTCATTTCTTGCAATAGAGTCATTATTTCTGCATGTTCCTTAGTGCAATAAGGTTCCTTGGCTGGGCATTCTTTACTTCCTTCATAATTCTTAGGCTCATATGATGGATCTAGTTGATACTCATCGTTCGGATTTGCAAAAAAGATTTTGATTTTTCTTAATTCATCGGGTTGTATTTTTGGTGTACAATTTCTCAAAGAAACAAACCGTGAAACATTAGTTTTGAAGACTGGTCTTTGTTCAAAAGCACCTAACGATCTATCAATATATGCATATACACTACCCGGCGTGACATTACCTAAAATATCAGCAGCACCTCCTTCAAGAGCACTAAGCAAGAGATTTGTAAAAACGCCTCTACCATTTACTTCCAACGCACTCTCTTTAGAAGTGCAAGCAGTAAGAATCGTAACACCTTCATCAATGGTTGTCTTGTCACCAATATCGCGATTGCTACCAGCCCTGCCACTAAAACAGCAATCTAGAATGATAATTTTGTTTGGAGCATCACCCTGAGATGCGCATTCAACAATTTCTTTAAATGTCATTCCTAGCAAATCATCGCGGCCATCATAAAGAACAATTTGGCCATCATTCCTATCATCAAATCCATGACCAGAAAAATAAAATAAACCAATATCGGTATTGCTGAATGCTTTTATAATATTTTTCTTCACATTAGCTCTTGTTGCTTCATGATTAATTAATTCCAATACATTAAAATTTAGGTTTCCGTCATCGTTATATTTCAATAGTTTTGAAACAGATTTTGCATCATCAACACAACCAGATAGTTTCCATGTTTCATTTGGGTATTCATTTATACCCACGATTAACGCTTTTTTCATTTAGCGGAGCCTCCTAAAACGCAGTATAGTTCTTTTATAACATTTTACTATTTGCTTTTTACATTTTAAACATTCTTTAAAAACCAATTTGGTGCAAAAACATTACCCTTTCTGATGGCGTAACTCTTCTTTATCGATAAATCAAACTCGTTGGCAAGGAATAACAACTTTTTCTACACTTTTATTTTTTTATGGTATTATATAGGTGTCTAGAAAACTTACTCCTGTTGTAATGTTTATCTACCCACAAGTTGCGAGGCTGCGTAATGCCGCCGCCCTGCTTGGGAAACCATGGCAGGTTTTTTTATTTTTTTGGCCCCTTGTCAAAGAATTCCAAATATTTACAATAAGTAAGATTTAAATCATATACTTTTTTAGCCGTTTCAACGAATTCGATGTTCTTATAAAAACTATAAATTGCCCTGCTTGAAAAATCAGCTATTTCTGTTCCAACAGGATAACAAGCAGCACTTTTCTTGGTAAAATATAAATTCTCAGAATTAACTATTCTTTTCTTTGTCCTCAATTCCACAAACAAGTTTAGAATCATTTTATCAATTTTCGGATTAGAGGATTCTTCAATAACGAACGTTGCATTTTTATTCATTTCAACAAGCATCTTTTCAACTTTAAGAAATTCACGCTTATAAATCATCTTAATAACATCTAGTGATTTTGATGAATCCGTAAGTCCATATTTCTTAACGTATCTGACTTTATTGAATGCTGTAGCAACGATTTTGTATCTAAAGCCATCAATAAGATCATTTAATTCCTCAATAAAAATAGACTTGGGGGTTGAGGTTCCACCAATAGTTAAGTCCTTATTAAAAATATCTGTTGTGTGAAGAATACAATGATTCCCAAAATGCTTCTCTTTAAAACCACAAAGAGAGGCGTACATATATGAAAGACTTTTGGCGTTAGTATAAATAGCAGTTAGAACAAAATTAGAATCTCTTGGTTCAACGTTCTCGCCTTTATTAATCTTTTTGATGACAGTAGAAAAATCCTTTATATCCCCGCTTTCATCTATAAAGACATAGTTTCTTTCTTTGTTAATGTTCGCTAGCAAAGTTGGTTTGACATACCACGCCATTTTTTTGCCTCATGTAAAGATTATCACAGAATCAGAAAAGGTATTAATAGTTTTAACTATTTTTTCGGTTGTCTTTGATGGTTGATTGCAAGTTAAGCATTATACCGCTCAATCATCTTCTAACCGAAAGAGGAATTACGAGAATTTATTTAAATAGAAAAAAAGATAGACGAATTGTCTGAATCTTTAACATCATTCATTTTCTCATATTATAAAGTGGATTAATCAGTAAAAATACAAACATCGCAATATATTCTGTTTGTTCAAAGTAAAATTAATTTCTATTTTTTGTTTTTTCATCGGCTATTAGTCTTTTAAGTCGCTCACAACATGTCAGCCCATCTTCAGAAATGAATTTAGAATTAATGCGATTGAAATACTGAGGATCAATCATTTTTAAATAGTTTAGCAAGCCCAAGAGGATTGATGCATCTTCATTAGAATTGTTTTTAAATTTTAATTTATGATAAATTCGAGTTTTCAAGTCTTTTTTGAATTGTGTCGACAAAGATACAGATCCGTTTCTTTTTATTCTCACGCCGGTAATGATAACATTATCAATATTTGAAGAAAAATGAGTTTTTTTGCGATTAATTTCCAATTTGTTTTTAAAAAGTATTTTCTCAATCTCTTTAAGAATCTCTACAGGAATTTCTTTTGATGAAGAAATAGTCATGTCATCAGAATAACGACTGTATCTTCCATAAGGCAATCTTTCAACAATCTCAACTATCTCTTTGTCCACATCGTTCATAAAAATATTTGATAACATTGGAGAGGTAACGCAACCTTGAACAAATTCTCTTTTATGAGAAGCTAAGAGCAAAGCGATTGTTAAATCATGTTTTCCTAAAATATTGCTATCTAGTTGTAACATCTTTTCCACTAGCAAATCAAAATCAATGCTATTAAAAAAATCATGAACATCTATGAATAAAAACGAGGAATTGTTGCGATGAACTAAAGCATTATCGCGCACAGATTTATTTGATCGATAAGCTGTTGCACTATCATGAATTGGATAAAGCGAAAAATACTTTTCTCTTAAATAATACTGAATCTTTTTGAGTTCTGGGGTTGGCATGTAAACAATTCTTTTGCCACCGTTTTTCTTTGGAACAGATGCTTTTTTATAATAATCAATATAATTATTATTTGGCATAAAAAGAAAGGTTTTTATTTTCGATTCAGATATACCAGTATGAAAAGAAATATCTCGAATAAAGTCATTTACCATATTTTAAAACCTTCTTTAATTTCAATATTGCTTATTTTTGCCAATTCTTTTCTTAATAAAGCGCCATTAAGATACTTAGAAGAAAAGATAAAAGATTCAAATTCACTAGGATTTTTATCCATGTTTTTCATAGTTGAATAATTAAGAATATAATATGTATCTTTTTTATATAAGAGACAGGCACCACTATACACAATAAAGACAAGGCTATCTTTGATAAGTAATTCCTAAGCAATAATGGTACTGCAATCAGTTTGCATATTTCTGTTTTCGGTCTGCATATTATTTGGTTATTTATATGCAAACTGTTTATACTCACTAAACACTTTTGCGATATTTAGTAAAACTGTTTAGTAGAAAAAGTGTCGTTAAATCTAAGTTATGGCGTAAACTTTTGCATTTTTTTCAAATTATTACGCCTTAACACTCATTTTTCGTGATTGGCATGAACAATCTAAAAAACAGGTAAAGGTTACATTAATTAATAATTATTAAGCCTGAATAATTAGTCTAAAAGTATGCTAAGATATGCGAATAAAACAGGTAATAATTCAAAACAATCCTAAATTTGCACGCATCCTGTCATTAATACCATCAAAATTATAACTGTCCGCGATCATGGTAAGAGCAACAGAAGTTACACTATTCGTGTATTTATAAAAGTCGGCATATTTTAAATATTCATCTCTAAGAATAAATTCTGGCGTTCCATCTTGGACCGTTCTAATACCTCTTCGATTAGTAACATCATTAGCAAAAGATCGAGAGATATCATTTCTATCATTGTTTGTAGTCAGAGATAATCTTTCCAATATGTCAGCAACTTCTTTTGTAGGCCAAAAAATTTGGCCAGGTATTTTTGGACAGGTGGAACAAACATTTATAATTGCACCAACAAGGAAATTCGATCCTTTTTCATTATTTGCAAAATCACATTTCTTAATTAGGCGCTCGGCCCAATCTTTAAATAAAGCAGGTTGCTGAACAATATATTCCTTTGGAATAAAAGAACTATCAGTAATCGGAACAATAGTGTCCATATAAATTTTGAAGCCTATTGAATTCGTATCCAATTCTTTGCCTTTTGAGTGAATAGACAATAGTAAGTCAGCAAACTCTTCTGGTTTCATCCAAAAATACTTTTTAATTCCTAACGGATAGTCTTCAAGATTACCCTTAATAATAGGTAATAATTTAAACTCATAAACAGCAAGCTCGTCACTATAAAATTTCTCGTCCATTTTTTTAACAATTTCTTGAATTTCATAAATCATTTCGCGCAATTTGGAAGTATATTTTTTGTCGGAAATAATTTCTGCGATTCGATTCAAAAACTTAATTCCGGTATCGTAGTCGATATCAACATTGAAAGCTAGCTCTGGTGCAAGATTGGTTGGATTAAAACATAAATACTTATCAAATACATCAGTGATATTAACACCGCTATTTTTGAAGAAATAATTGTTTTCCCAATAAATATGTTCGTTTTCCTTTCCGTCAATAATGCCAAATACATCTTTCTTAAATGGCAAACATTTGTATATGACATAATTATTGACATGCTTGCTGAAAACAGATTCTAACGATTTCTGGTCTAAAGAATAAAGATAGAATCTTAACCCTTTTTCATGTTTGGCTTTAATTAGGTTCTCTATATCTCTATAGATATCGTTTGACAATTCATAAATATACTGCCACATATAATGTGATGTTGCCGTTTTATCTTTAACAATTCTTTTAATAACTTTTTGGCCATATTTATCAAAAAGTTGTTGAATTGTTTCTTTTCTAACAGAATTTCTTATTAAATCTTCATCTTTTTGATGATTTGGATCATCGAAATCCGGTGGGTTGTTTAATGGGAAGAAATCATTTCGCAAAATATAATTAACTTTGTCGTATAACTCATTGGGTTCTGTCAACTTAATGACATTTTCTAGAATTGGAATATAGTCCTTAAGAATTCTCCAATTGCTAAACCTAATAATATTCTCTTTCGTGGATAAAGCTTTAATTCTTATGTCTTCCTTTTCTTCTGAACTTAAATTGGGAATCTCGGCACATATTTTTTCAAACTCTCTTTTCATTTGCTTGAATGGATAATGATGGATATTTTGAAACAAATTGTTAATATATTCTTTTTTATTACTTCCATTCATCAACAACCAATTGAAAGCCATTTCTTGAGCATCAAAAACTTCATCATAAGTACATTCATAAGATTGTTTCCTGAAATTGCGATAATAATCATCACTTGACGAAAACACCGAATCATTGAAACCGCTTGATAACGACTTAATTACTGGCTCAATTTTGTTATTGTCTTTACCAGCAATATATTTATAGAAAAAATCATTTTTGTCTTTAAGAGGTATGGCGATTATACCGCACGCACTAGCAATAGGAGACATTATTTCTTGGATTTCTTTTTGAACCGTTTTTCCCGAATTTATTTTGTAGAAGAAATCGACTAGGCAAGCCAAAGCACTAGCAGCTAGGTTTTTGTCTAAATAGCATATCCTCAATGCGTTTAAAATATACTGTGCATTTTCTGTATCAACAAATCCTTTATTTATTATATTTGAGTAATTCATTAAAAATTCTTCATTGTTCGCCAATACATCTGTTAAATAATTAAGAAAAGATTTTGGTGAAAGTTCTGCAAATATTCTAAAATATGGCCCAATTTTCGTTGCTTCATCAACATTGCCGTTTATTTTTTGCAAAGTGTTTGCTACTACATAGTCGAAATATTTTTGACTATTTTCATCTTTTTCAGCTATTAAAATTAGACCTCTTATAATATTGTAAACAAGCCTTTCTACAGCCCCGCTTCTTGTTGTGTTAAACACTAATTCAAGTAATACATCTTCAATCTTTTTGATAATTTTCAAATATGTATTAACTTGTACAAAATCAAAACATTCAAATCTGCTTCCAAGAACATAGACGCCATTGTAATTAAACAAAGGTGGTTCATCTATTTCAGACAAATAGTTTAAAGTGTTTAGATAATTATCCAAGTCAATAGTAATCAAATCTTCTAAACACTTAACGTTAAGCTGATTATTCATATTGATGTCACCCAAAAGCATTAATGGTATCAATTCATATTTTTCTTTTATTTTCGCCCATGATGGCGCTTTGTCTGAAGGGTTCTTAGAAAGCATTCTTTTAAGCGCTACAGGGTTGTAATTAGAAATGTGTGCATATCTTTCAGCATCATCATTAGAAAACCCTGACTCTTTTAATAAATTGCAAAAAGAATCATGCTTAACAAAACCTAGCTGATTATCAGTGTCTAGAGGGCCTCCAAAAATCAAAATCATGTTCTTTGTAATTAAATTGAATCTTATTTCGTCGCACTTAAAATTTAAAATTAAAATTTTGTTTTCTGAAACCGAATTCATAGACAAAAAAGAATCATAATTATCCACTACTACGCATCTATCAGAGATTGCTGAATCACCATTTTGAACTAACGATGCAATAATAAAATAATAAGCGTGGAACTTTCCAAAATACTTTGATGAATAAGATAATATTCCATAATCGTTAGCCTTTATATTGCTAATTAATTCGCCACTCTTGTTTTCGTTACCACATATATAGATAGATGCTGGTAATTCTTTAGAAGTTGATTGCTTGATGATATTCCACTCTTCATCCAAAGATCTTATGCCATATTCCTTGTTATTCAAATCATATTGAGTTAGCAACCAAACAGATATTTCTAGATGATCACATAGCCAATCGGCTAAATCATTGGCATCATATATTCTTATCCTCTTAAAGACTTTTTCCTTATTAAATTCTTTGGCCAATTCAGATTTTAGAGACCCATCAAGACAAGATGATGAAACTAAGACAAATGATGTTGTTTTCTTTTTGGTTATTTTTTTATCGTCTCTTCTTTTGCAATAGTCATTTCTTATTTTTCTTTCGCTATTGGCATTCGCGCCAGCTTCCCAAACACTTCTACCAGATGGAACGCGCTTTATTCCTTTTGGAGCATCTTCCACAATTCCATCAGGACCGGTTGTAAAAATAGCACTTCCATGAGGAAAACATGAATAGGTGTTTCTGTTGCAAGATGCTTTAATAAGTTTATCAAGCAGCCTTGGTAGAACCTCCATAGTTTTCCTATCATCGGTTTTAAATATATTTGATAACTGTTTGCCATCTTTAATTATCTTCATGATAGTTGCCTTTGCGATAAAAGATTAAATAATATTTAATGTTCTTATATTTCTTTTTGCCATAAAAGTCCAAATAACTCAGCAATTTTTTCTTTTTAATATAATACTTTATATGCTTTCTAATGTCTATTTTAAGACAGTTGTTTGCAAAAATATAACTTGAATTATCTGTTTTTTGATGGATTTATAGACACATAAGGAACAGGCACCACTATGCACAATAAAGACAAGGTTATCTTTGATAAGAAACTGCCTTACGAATACAACGTCTGTCTTTATATCTTAGAAGAATTATGTAGTAAGGGGGTTATCGATGTTTTTGAGATGACTGAAGCTATAATTCTTCTAAGAAAGAAATACAAAATGCCTCTTATAAGTATCTATGGTAAAATAGACAATAATTTCATTGACTAAGAGTAAGGAAAAAACAATAAAAGAATTCGGATGAGAGGAATGGAAAATTTAATAGATTAATTCTGCATTAACAAGCGAGTAAAGAGCACAACTTATTTAAATGAAAAGATTTGGTCTATTACTTATTTTGTAAATTAGTTAATAAATCAGTTATTTTTCTTAATTGATTATCGAGTATCTTTTGATTATATATAATTACTTCAATTTGTCCTTTTAGTGCTTTAACAGTTTTATTTGTATCATCGATAGCATTTAAAAAATAAGGAAAATTAATGTTTGGATTGATATTAAGTCCATCGCTTAAAACTTCTTTAATATGTTGTTTTTCATCATATTTGAGCATATCTCGATCTCCTATTTTGTTTTATCTATTATGTTTTTAAAGAATTCAATGTCTCCATCATCAATTGCTTTTAATAACACTTGTACATTGCTTGAAGGGCAATTTGTCTCATAATCAAGCGATAGTTTGGAAGCATTATTTAATAATGTCAAATAGTTATAAGAAGGTTCTTCCTCGTATAAAAACGAATTCTTTATTATTTCTAATTGATACTTGCTTGCATCATATCCTTTTTTTACTTGTTTTCCATTCTTTATTTTCCTAGCGATCTTTGGCCAATATTTGCTAACAATATCCTCATTGTCAACTTTTGAAGTTGATTCTAGTGAGACATTTTCAATGGTATTACAACCAAGTAAAATAATTTGAAGAATATTTGGATTTGTACAAAAACTTATAGCATCAACATTTTCACCAACAATATTCTCCAATTTGTTCTTAGTTGAATCATAAATTGACTTGTCCTGATTGCATTTGTTATCAACATCGTAAACAGCAACAGTACAATTATAAATAGGATTAGAATAATAATCATGAAAGAATGCTGGCACACTCCCCTCGCCTCCAGCATTAATTATTTCAATATCAAATATTGGATTAAAGTGGCCAGTTTCTTTAGCAATCGAAAACAAATTTTCTTCCTCATCACCCTCTACTACAATTGCAATTTTCATTTCTTTATCGATATTGTCCATACTATTTTCCTATTAACAATAAATCTCTGATAAATGAAGGGGAAGGAACAGGTCCAAAATCGCCTTTATAATATCTCTTTAGCAAATCAGAACCTTCGCGAATTCCGGAATCAGCAACAGTTAAATCACCAAGAGATTTTATACCTGCAAAATCTTTCATTCTTGAAACAAAATAAATTTGTTCTTTTCTTAAGAGTGAGGCGCAATCAACAAGCTGTAAATCGTGTGCAGTAAAAAACAATTGTCCCTTTGTATTCTCAATGTTATTGAATAGGCTGACAATAGCTCTTGTAAGCATAAAGTGAAGCCCATTATCAAGTTCATCAATAATTAGTGTCTTTCCTTCGAACAAGGAATCATAAATATAGGCTGCAAGCGCTTCTATTTTCTTTGTGCCTGATGAGTCAAAAAATATAGACGGAACTCTTACATTTTTATATGTAGTCATTAGTCTTAAAGCATCAGGAACTTGTATTACATTTTCTAAAGCTTTTTCGTTCACCTTGTTTGGAGTTATTGAAACTTCGTTCTCACTTGCAAATGATAAATTATTAATTGTCAAATCAGCGTGTTTTGCAAACGATGTAATAAAATTGATTTTCTTACTGTTATTAGTTTTGAAAGCCTGCAAAGTACCTTCAATTGGAATATTGTAAAGATCAATTATTACCAAAGATTTTCCCAACTCTTCAAAAGCGTTTTTGTATGCTTTCAAAGGTTGAAATTCACCCTCTTCAACACGTACACTATACACAAATGGTTTGTTTCCAACATACATATCTAAATATTTTGATTGGTCAACATCATATACTTTTAAAATTTTTGCATTTCTATCAAATTCAAATATCTCATTAATTCGTGGATTACCTGTATCGTAATAATATATATTACTAATTTTTTCTTTTACGAATTCTCTTTTTTCACAATTATAATCAAATTCATATTTAATCCACCCCATATCGTTGCAGTTGTTAAATGTTATTGAAATTGTCACAACATCTGAGTCCTTAAAAATTCTAGTGGAATTAAAAGCAAAATTTTCTTTTCCAATAAGCAGCATTTTTAAATACTTAAATAGATTAATTATGTTTGTTTTTCCAGAATTGTTATTGCCATAAAGAGCGAGTGATTTAAGAATCGGTCTATTATCAACAAGAACGGAATTGGATATTAACTTTTTTGTTCTCCTATCTGCCACAAAAGAAAAAGTGTTTTCCCCAGAAAAAAAGCGATAGTTATTAAACCTAATTTCACCAATCATATTTATACCTCGTAATATAATATTACAGTAAAATAATTTTTATGCAATATTTTTGCACAAAAGTTAATTCAAAATGAATAGAATACCTTTTATTCGATTTTAGAAAAGAGTAAAACAATGAAAAAAATTGCTGTACTTCAGAATTTATTATTGAAGTTACTTGTTGTACTCCCCAAAATAATCATATGGGTTCATTAGATGGCTGTGTTCTAAATGAGGTTCTGCCGCAGTAATTCTATTATAAATTGTTTGTTTGTCTTCTAATGGAGTCTTTGCATTATCTTTTGATTTTATTCTAAAAGTTATTAAATAGCCTTTCGACCAAGGAATTAGAGGAATACCTTTTACAATTACGCATCTATAGAAACAAAAGAATACTCCCTTTTGATATTTCATTCTATCGTTTGTCGCGCTTGTTGATAGACCAAAGGAAATGTTAAAGTCATTTATCGAACATTTATAAATAGGCTTCCCGTAAATTAAACTTTTTATAGTAAGTTTTGTTGCATGATAGTCAAGATCAATGCTTTTAACATCGATTGAATCTCTTTCTCTCTTAACTGCCAATAAGATTAAACTTGCATCCAAACTATTGTATTCATTTAGATTCCCGTTTGGATAGGTTGCAAAGGATAACGCTATATTCTCATCCTTTGTAAAATCAATCAACGGACTATAAGAAGTTGCGTGTTGTATAAACGAACAAAAATCATAATCTATGTTAAATGAATTATTGACGCATTTTTTATATTTATCAAATAGGTTAGTATCTAAATATTTCTTTTCTATAAAAGTGTAATTAATTCTATTTGATTTATTGAGCGATCTTATCATTGATGGAATGATTGTGTATTTAATATTTGAATGACCCCTAAAATACATTTCACCACTTATGCGTTTTCTTACTAAATTTAAATTTTCTCTTGAATAATCATACTCATAAGATGAACTACAAAGATAAATGATCAATAGACACTTTAAATATATAATCATCGAGAAATTCGAGTTATTTCTTAATAAATTACTTCTAAATAATGGATCGTTTCTTTTCGCTTCATCAAATAAAGAAAATAAACTTCTTGTATATGATACAATTTCCGAAGTTTTTTCTTCTCTTATAGATGCTTTTTTATCATATTTGATAATTTGTATTGGTGCATAAGAAATAAACAGTGAAAGAATATCATAAAACTCGTCGATTAATTTATCCAAATCATATTCCTCGTGAAAGTTTAACTCTTCAAAGAGATTATTTCTTTTTTCTCTCGATAAAACAACAAAGACATCATTTATTCGTTTTTCTTTTTCCAATATATCAATTAATATGTTAACCTTTTCAATAATTCTTTCCATTTTAGTTATATTAACTTCCTTTATTAATCATATAAATCTTTTTGTTGAGAATCATAATTTATCTTTATATAGAGAATCATAATACGCCCGATATTCACCACTAGTGCACTCATCCATCCAATCCATATTGTTTTTATACCATTCGATTGTTAGCTTAATACCATCTTTAAACATAGTAGTAGGTTTCCAACCTAATTCTCTCATAGCTTTTGTAGGATCAATTGCATATCTTAAATCATGACCCTTTCTATCTGTAACATAGGTAATGAGTGATTCTGGTTTATTTAATTCTTTTAGAATAATCTTAACGATATCTATGTTGGCTTTTTCATTATGACCACCTAAGTTATAAACTTCACCAACTTTTCCTTTTTCTAAAACAGCAAGAATTCCATAACAATGGTCCTTAACATATAGCCAGTCTCTAACATTCTTGCCTTCTCCATAAACTGGTAATGGTTTATCTTGAGAAGCATTATTAATCATTAAAGGAATAAGCTTCTCTGGGAATTGGTATGGTCCATAGTTATTAGAGCATCTAGAGATAGTAACTGGAAGTCCATATGTACGATGATATGCCATAACAAGAAGATCAGCAGAAGCTTTACTAGTTGAATATGGTGATGACGTATGAATAGGTGTTTCTTCAGTAAAGAATAAATCTGGTCTATCCAAAGGAAGATCGCCATATACTTCATCTGTGCCAACTTGGTGAAAACGTTTTATTCCATATCTTCGACAAGCATCCATTAGGACTTGTGTGCCTAAGATATTTGTTTCGAGAAAAATTCCAGGGTTCTCGATACTACGATCAACATGAGATTCTGCAGCGAAATTTACCACCACATCTGGCTTTTCTTCTTCAAAAATCTTAAATATGCCATTTCTATTTCTAATATCCTCTTTATAGAATTTGAAGTTAGGATTTTCCAAAGCTTTATTCAAAGTATGAAAATTTGCAGCGTATGTCAAAGCATCAACACAAACAATCTTCCATTCAGGTCTTTCTTCTAAAAGAAGATAAATAAAGTTAGAACCGATAAAACCGGCTCCGCCAGTAACTAATATTTTCATTTAAGGTTAACCTCCGCTAATGAGATTAAATATTTACCATATTCTGTTTTACTTAATTCTTTTCCTAATTGAAGTAATTGATTCGTAGAGATAAATCCTCTTCTCCAAGCAATTTCTTCAATACAAGAAATATAGAAACCTTGTCTTTCTTGAATTGTTTGAACAAATTCACTAGCTTGAAGCATTCCTTCTGGAGTGCCAGTATCAAGCCATGTCATACCCCTACCCATTAAAGAAACATAGAGTTTCTCTTGCCTAAGGTATTCGTTATTAATTGATGTAATTTCAATTTCACCACGTTTGGATGGTTTAACATTTTTTGCAATTTCAACAACTTTATTATCGTAGAAATATAAACCCGGAACTGCATAATTAGATTTAGGATTTAATGGTTTCTCTTCTAAGGAAAGAACTTTTCCTTTGCCATCAAATTCAACAACACCAAATTCTCTTGGATCTTTGACTGGATAGCCAAATATAACAGCACCTTCTTTATGAGCAATTGCTTCTTTTAATCTGGTTGTCATATCTTGACCATAAAAAACATTGTCACCAAGAATAAGGCAAACACTATCATTTCCAATGAATTTTTCTCCGATAATGAAAGCATCTGCTAGTCCTCTTGCTTCTTTTTGAACGGCGTATTCGATATGAAGGCCAAGTTTCGAACCATCTTCTAATAATATTTTGTAATTATCAATATCTTGAGGAGTAGAAATAACCAAAATATCCTTAATTGATGCAAGCATCAATATAGATAAGGGATAATAAATAAGTGGTTTATCGTATATTGGTAATAGCTGTTTAGAAACAGCTTTTGTCATTGGATAAAGACGAGTGCCTTTTCCACCAGCGAGAATTATTCCTTTCATTATTTCTTCCTCCTTATTTTGATTTCCTATATTTTTTTGTTCCGTATATAAAATAGTTAAATATTAACCATAAAGCTTTTAGAGAGTTATAGCCCAATACCTTATGGTAAACATTATATCTTGATTTAAATAATTTTGTTTTTTTAGAATTCTTAGAATTTTCATGAAGATAATATGTTGCAAGAATTTCTTGATTAGTTTTACAGACATATCCTCTTTTTAAAATTTCTAACCAAAAAACATAGTCTTCGTCTCTTAAAAAGTCTTCGTGAAATTTGATATCACCGATGACTTCTTTGTCATACATCGTTGTAAGACAAGACATGTCATTTCCTTTAAGTGCGGCTTTAAATGTTATAGATTCTCTTGGAATAAATGTTGATATTTTTCCGTCATTGTCTCTTCTATATCCTGCAGTGATTAAAGGTCCATTAAACAAAATAAATTCTACTTGTGATTCTAAATATGTTGGATCAATTGTATCATCAGCATCTAAGAAGGTAATATATCTACCAGAAGTAATGGATAATCCTTTATTTCTTGCTACGGCAGAACCGCCATTCTTTTCACTAAAAACGATTTTAATTCTTTCATCTTTACCCATCAGATGTTTTAAATATTCAATTGAACCATCCGTGGAGTAATCATCCACTATTATCCATTCCCAGTCTTTGTAAGTTTGTGAAAGAACACTTTGAAAAGTTAGCTCAAAATTGTCTTTAGAATTATAAAACGGCGTGATGATACTAACTTTATTGTTCATTAGATAACCTTTCTAAAAGATTTTTCAGGTAATCTTCAAAACTTTCAACTGAAAATTCTTTTCTTCTTGCAAAACTATTTTTTCTAAGTTCGATTAATTTGTATTGATTTTTATATACATCTTCAAGTGAATCCATCATGGCATTATTATCACCTTGCTTATATATAACGGAATCATCACTTGTTAAAATTTCATGAGATCTTGCAAAAGATGAAGATAATGTAGGAACCCCCGCAATAAAAAAATCAATAAGAGTTCCAGGAAATCCTTCTCTATATTTGGTTGGAAAAACATGTAAATCATATTTTGAAAGAGTTTCATAACTTTCTTTATTATCAACCTGGAGCAAGCCTAGATAATTTATGAAATCATATTTTTTTGATAATGAATTAATTCTTTCTTCATCCTCTTTTCCTTGAGGTCTTCCATATATATCTAAAACAAATCTAGTTTTTTCACTATTTAATTTAACAATGCAATCAATTAAATCATATATGCCTTTAGGTTCTTCTATTCTTGAAAGATAAACTAATTTAAGAACTCCTTTTGGGTAAGTTTGTTCGTTGAATTTAATTTCACAAATAGGTTTAAAATTAGGGAAAATATCAATCCTTTCAAAACCTAACGATTTGAGTTCTTCTTTCATTGAATTGGTTTCCACTACTATGAGTCGATTATCTAAGAATGTTTCTTTCTTAATAGAACCATCAAGAATTCTGTCATACAAGAATGGACCTATTTCAAAATAGACAACTCTATTTAATGGATAGTGAGCAAGTTTAAGAATTTTTTGAATGATATTTGCTCCGTGAGAATCTTTCGAAATAAAAATGTATTCATATTTTTTCTTGCCAAACAGTGATTTAAAAAAGATTCCTAATGTATTAATGATTTTATTTTTACTTAAATTAATCACATCCAAATCAACATATTTCTTCAAAGAATTGTAAATTAAAGTGCATTTGATGCGTTCACCATCAAATTTTTCTTTTGAAGTATTCAAACAAGTTATCATTAAAGACTTTTTCATTTATTGTCCTCTTCGTAATATCCAGCTGGTACCGAATAAGATTTTTTAACCACCGCAGGATTACCTGCCACCAAGGAAAATGGAGGTACATCTTTGGTCACTACAGAACTTGCTCCAATCGTGCATCCCTCTCCAATGGTCACTCCACCAGTAATAACTGTGTTATAACCAATCCAACAATCTGGTCCAATATAAATAGGTGTTGGTTCATTAAATCCTTTAAAAGCAAATTTGCCTTCACTCGCTCTTTTGTGAGATTGAGAATAAAAGTGGCAATTTGGACCCATCATCGTATGTTTTTTAATATGAAGCCCCCAACAAGTTACACAATTAATACCGATACATGCATGTGCTTCGCAAGAAACACCAGGTACAATAATAGCTCCCTTTTCAATAACTGCACCTTTTTCTATTCCTTTTGATATTTTTCTAGCAAGAAAACATCGAATTTTTTTCGAAATTTTACCAAAGAAAGGAATATCATTACGAGTCAAAAACAGATCAACAAATCTATACCAGAATTTGGCGAAATGCTTTTTTTCTTTTGGATTATATTCTTTTGAATTATCAAACATGTATCTATTTCTCCCTTAAAACTATTTTATTTAAGAAGGTTAACCATTTTTCAACAATTAAATTTGGTCTTAAGTCATCAGGTATACCAAACGATCTGTCTGTAATGCGTAATGCTTCTTCCAAAGAAATAGCAAATTCTTCAACATTTATCAATTTTGTAAGTATCAATCTATTTTTAAATATCGTTTTTAATTCTTTTGGACCACCAATGGTGCAATCTGTTGAAACAGAAGGTATTCCAAGAGATAAAGCTTCCGCTAAAACATTAGGCATCCCTTCATATTTACTAGATAAGGCAAATACAGCAGAACTATATTCATCTTGATGCCATGTTTTGCTTGGTGGTAATAAAACAATCTTTTTATCCAAGCCTTTGGAATTGATATATTCTTTAAGATTATTTTCTAAAGGACCTTTTCCATACATTTTCAAAATATAATCGGGGTGTTTTTTAGAGAAAATATCAAAAGAATCAATTAGTAACAAACAGTTTTTTTGTTCGTTCAATCTTCCAACATAAAGAATTTGCTTCTTAACTTCTTTTTGTTCGCGCTTTTCGATATTTAAAAACACTGGATTATGAATAACAACCGATTTATCTTTGGAAATTTTAGAATACCAATTCTTAGCGTCTTCGGTTTGGAAAACACACCCACTTGCCCTTTTAAAAGATCTATTGAGCAAGTATTGTTTTAATTTACTTCTATGGTTTGGATCATTTCTCTCTGAAACAATATATGGAATATTTGTATGTCTTAAGGCTAACCATGTATATATGCAAACATAGGACAAGAAAGAAATAACTAAATCTGGTTTTAAATCCAATATTTTTTGTTTAAGTAATTTTACTTTTTTAAATGGTTTCAAGTTTTCTTTTGAAAGAGTTAACAAACCAATCTTATCATCTAATTTATAAAACGAATCATTTGCTTCTTTAGAAAGCATCATGATAAAAACCTCATGATTGTTTACAACAAAACCATTTGAAAGAGTTGAGATTACTCTCTCTGCTCCACCCGAATCCATCGTGTCACATAAAAACAAGATTCTCATTATATCTGCACCTCGTATTGTTTAGATGATTTTCTTGGGGTTTGTTTAAGATTTGTTTGTCTAGTTGAATTACGAATTTTTCTTCTTTCAAATTCAGGTAGTTGTAAGTCTTTGGTTAGATAGAATAACAAACCTAAAACCAAATATGCTTCTTTTGTGTAATAAGTTACACCAAATAGATTTCTTGTTAAGAAGATAACAGAAAGAACAGGAACAAGGAATAATGTCTCCTTCTTTGGCTTGAAAGAAAGAACAATTGGTAAAACGTAGCAAGCGTGAAACAAAATAAAACCAATAATACCAAAGTCACACATTACTTCAGCGAAATTATTATGTGCATATGTTCCTACACCTGAATAAATACTAAACCCATCACAGCCTAAACCGGTCAAAAGATTTCTTCCTGCTAGATAAAAAGCATATCCTGGCCAAATCGCTCTTTGAACTGTAGATGTTTCAGCTTTTGAATTGCCTATACCAAATAACGTGTATATAGTTCGGTCAAATTGGTCTTTTAAGAATGCAAATTGAGGAATATTAATTAATCCAATATATATACCCGCTACTACGATAAGACCAACAAAAAATATGATTTTGTGTTTTCTTAGTTTAAAGAACATTACTATGATTGTTCCAACAACAAGCGAAATAAGGAAAGCTCTACTTCCTGTAAAGAAACCTAGCAAGGCAAAGAATAAAGCAAATATAATGTAGAACAAATCGATTTTGCTTTTTGAGAATAAGGCGGTAAATAAGGATATTGTAAACCCTATAGCAAAATAGAAACCTATTGTGTTAACGTTATCAAAATATGTTCCGATTCTATTGCCAGAGATTCTTAGATGAATAATCGCATCTCTATATACGAATGCAAAATAAAGACCAAATAACCAAAAAGCATAAATGAATATTTTTTGTATTAATTCAGTATTATCTAGAGCAACAAAGGCATAATAGAAAGTTATTAATGTTACCATCATCAAGGCTAATGTAAGCCACATTCTATATTGATGGGAAAAGAAGATAGTACCAACTCCAGCAAATAAGACAAATGCAAATGGAACTATAAGCCATTTATTAAATTTAAATTTCGTAAAAATGAAAGTATATAAAAGCGTCACGCCTATTAGTCCTGCCATAAAGAAGTAGGAAATCACAAACCATACAGGTCTACCAGACAATGCAGGAATGGAGAAAACATAAAGGAATAAGAAAACTACAATAAAGGAATAGAAAATAATTTTAAATACCTCTTTTACTGTGATTTTTTTCTTTTCCGAATATTCTAAATAATCAACCAATAAAGTTGCGGTGATAAATGGGTTAGTAAACATTAAACTAAATATAGTAACAACTAGACTTCTTTTTACTTCGCCTTTATCTAAGGCAAGCAAATATTTGAGCACCATGAATCCAATTAATGACGGAATTATTAAAGGTAGACAAATAACAATCCAAATAATTGTTATAATTTTTGCAGTTTTTCTCAAATCTTTAATAAGTTTATTCTTGTTAAAACCTAATTCTTTTCCATTTTGTTCCCAATCAACAAATAAGATGGCTCCTACTATTAAATTGAAAAAAATCAAAGCAAGAACGGTTTTTGTTAAATTGCGAGTAGAATCTTGGTTTTCTAAAGATTTTATGTAAAAAAGAGTAATTAAACCAAAAACTAAAGGAACAATTAAAGGTGCACCAAGCACTATAAAAACAATAGATAAAATCTTGGCAACAAGAAGGAGGATTTTTATATCTTTTCGATTATTCATTTTTCACAACCTCCTCACTTATCAATTTAAGTTGTTTCTTTTCTTTGCTCTTTTTAATCCAGAAAACAACAAATAGCGCAATAACATATGTTAGTAATATCCACATTTCACAGGCAGTTGCAAGATTAGAAAAGAACAAAACGCTTCCTGATATGGCGTGAATAATCCAGAAGAATATGTAAGGTATTAAACTAATGGCTCCAATAATAATGTAGTAATATGTTTTTGATTTATATTTTGCCAATAGTAGTAAAACAATCGAACCAGCAAGCATTAAAACAGAAAAAATTATTAAGACTACTGCTAGAGCATCAATTCCACGAGTATTAGAAAAAACTAACCTGTTTTCATTAATTTGAAAGCCTTTGTTGAAGTTATAATTAAGGATTTTGTAATTAAAGAATTGTTCAGAATATAAACTAGATGAATACTCAATATAATACTTGTTTTGATAAGAATAATTTCTCAAGAAAAATAATGCCTGCTTTTTTAAAGTGTTTGGTAACTTAGCACCAGCAAGCAAAAAGTCTCCCATTACTTCATTAATAGCTTTTGTAAAATAGTTGTTCTCAAAGTAAATATTATCAATGGCAAAAATATATTCCGTACCATCAATATCGACAGTGATTAGACTATTTAGCAAGGAATAATAATTGTCTCTATTATGTTCGAGACCTTTTTTATCTAAAAGAATATCTGCTTTCTTTTGAGAAATATATAAAAACGAATATGATCCAGGAATTATTGGATGATTACTATAGAACATTAATTCCAAAGGATAGAATTCTTGTTTGTATACCATTTCTCCAGTAGTTTCATCAATGTAATATTCTTTTACACCAAAACCACTATCGACGTTCAATATAGAAAAATTCGTATCATCTTCTAGATCTTTGATGCTGATATTATGACTTTTATCAGCGTTGGCCGAACCAATGTAAGTCGCCAACCCTTCTCTAAAAATTCCATATAAGAAATGAAATTCTGTGTATGGATTATTAATTTTTTTGTCAGAACCATCTCTAGGTTCAACAACCATTCCGACATATTTACCATTAACAGTATGTTTCGCTACAACATCAGCAAGATATTCGCTCGTGTCTTCTATAGCTGCGCTAGTATGTATAGCGCCTGCAGGAAAAATAAAAAAGAGTCCGCCAAATGTTAAAAGACAAACTAGCAAAAGATTCAACGATGGTTTTGAAACATAATCAATCTTATTAATTCTTTTTTTCTTCTCTTGTTGTTGTTCAATACCAAAATCATTTTCAGATAAAATTAATGGTTCAACGTCTTTAAAGAAATAATAATCAACAAGAAGTAATAAACCCGGTGTAGGATTTACAAGAATCAAACATAATATTGGGTTTTTAAGATTCCTTCTAATTTCATTATTATTAATTGATTTGATATATTTGAGTGTTTTTAATCCAAAGATAATTGGAAAAACTAAATAACCCATCAAGACCATACCAATTATGGTTGTTATTCTTGCGGCCAATCTAATGTATTTTCCGATTACTTCTTTATCAATATACATCTATTTATTCTTTCTGCTTTGCATAATAGCGCATATTTAAAAACTTGTGCTACTTGCATAGTATAAATACTATAACAAGAATAATTCAATTCCAATAAATATTTAATTATTCATTTTATACAAAACTTACATAAATCAAATATGAAGTAAACAAAAATTGTGTTAGTATTGTTGCATGAAAAAGATACTCCTTATTGCTGATTCCAATATGTCATTATCGGGTGTACCTGTTGTTTTTATGTCCATAGTAAGACAACTTCATCAAGAATATTTATTTGACATAGTAGTCCTTAAAAATAACGACATGTATTTTGAAAAAGAATTTTTATCATATGGAGGAAAAGTCTACTATTTCCCTTTTGATAAACCTGATGGTTTTTTAAAAAAACTAAAATGGTTAACTTCCTACTATAAAGAGGTTAGAGACTTTTTAAAAAGGAACCTTAACTTGAATGATTATCAAGCAATCCACTCGTTTAACGAGGGATTTTCTTACCCTTTTTTAAAAGAGGCTCAGAAAGCTGGGATAAACAGTAGATTATTACATATTTGTTCAGCTGCTAGTGCATATCCATTCAAAAAGATCTTTGCTCAAAAAATATTTAATTGGTATCAAAAAAAGGCAAAAAAATATGCAACAAATCTCATATTTGTTAGTGAACAATCCCTTAAGCTAAACGATTATAGTAACAAAGGTGTTGTTCTCTACAATATGTACGATGAAAAGAAGTTTGGAAATATAATCGATTGCGATCACGACAAGCTAGTACTTACTCAAATAGGAACTTTTTCTCATAGAAAAAATCAATTATTTGCTTTAGAAGTTATAAATAAAGTCAAAGAAACAATTAATGATGCTACTTTAAAAATAGTTGGTTTTGAACTTGATGATGGCTATCTTTGCAAGATGATTGACTACATTAAAGGGAATAAGCTTGATAAAAATGTTGTATTTGAAGATAAGTCCAAAGATAGAATTGAGTTAGCTAAGGAAACATCATACATATTATATCCGTCAACTATGGAAAGTTTTGGTCTAGTTTTAATAGAATCGCAAGCGTGTGGAATTCATTGTTTTGCAAATAAAGATATCCCGAATGATGCTGATATGGGTAACACCGACTTTCTACCATTAGATGCAGGTTTATGGGCAAATAAAATAATTGATTATTACAAAGAAAACAAAAATAAAAGAACTCAACCAATTAATACAGAAAAGTTTTCATCACAACAATTCGTAAAAACAGTTGATTTCCTATACGGTAAATAATTATTTTTCTTTTCTTAAAGATTTAATTGCTTTATAGATTCTTTCCGAATTATTTGAGTCATATAATGGGAAGAATCTATTTTTGTTATCAAGATACTTTTTATCAAATGAAGTGTTTTCTAATAGATGCTGAATTTCATCTATAACTTCTTTTTCGTTTGAAAGAACAGGACCAAAACCATCTCTTCGATAATCGAAATATCCTTTTATATAATGGCTTTTGAAATATTCTTCTTCGTCATATTGATAATAAATCACAGGTCTTTCCATATAGCCAAAATCAAATGCAAGGCTTGAAAAATCGGTAATGTATATACTTGATTCTCTAATATATTGTTGGATGTCTGATTGATCAAAAGGAAGCAATTTTACATTCGAGCACTTCGTTTCAAATAAATTACCAAATGCTTTGAACTGTGGATGAATATAGAAATATAGAACATAATCATTTTTTACTAACAAACTATTAAGTTCTTCTGAGTTAACAAAGGAACTCCAGGTTTTGAAATATCCAGTTTCCTTAAACTCAACATTTTCAGCATATCTTCTCCAAGTAGGCATAACAAAGATTTGCTTTTTAGGAGTCAAATTAAAATAATCATCAAATCTAGCAAACCCAGTATATTGAACTTCATAATCCTTATAACCATAATGGGCTTTTATATCCTCATATTCAGGTTTAGCACCACAAATAAATAGGTCTATTTTAGAAGGTTTCTTATATAAGAATTTTTGATTGTCTTTAGTTATCCCATGTTGAAGGAAAACATATTTTCCCCATAAATGGATTTTCTTTCTTAACAAAGTCAAATAATAACTTGGGCAAAATCCTTGAGTCTTTGAACTGATAATGTATCTAGCAGCGCAAAAAAATGCGAAATGTTTAAATGACCCAAATTTTATAGTGTTTCCTAATTTGTTGACCTTCTCAAAATCAGGAGATTTAAAATCGATTGCATAATAACAATAAACCTCAGGGCGTTCCTTTCTCATATATTTGAAAAAAGAATATCCATTATCTCTTGCTTCATAACCATGTTCAGAAACTATCCATATCTTTTTATGCCACAAGAATAAACGGGCAAATGGAAATAATAAAAAAGCAAATAATATGACAAATGCTCCTTTGATTCCTCCGAATACATGTTTAAATTTTCTTTTAAAACTCTTCATTTTTTCGCTCTTAGTCTCTTAGTGATGTTTATTAAGGCTTTAAACAAGCCAATGTTTATTATAGAAAAATATGTTTTAGAAATTTCTCTTTTCTTGCTCAATTTCATTTTTATTTTTTGTAAATGTGAATCCGAGCAAGATAAAATTTTTATTATGTCGGAACCGCTAGGTCTAGGCGCATGTTCCGTAGTTCTAAGCGGAACTGAAATAACGTTATCAAAATTGTTAGTGGCTAAAATCTCATATTCTTTTAAATCGTACTTACTTCTTGTTCCATAAAAGTGTATTATTACAGCATTTTTTGAAATATATGGGGTAACAAGGCTATATTCTTTATTGAAATCATTAAAGAATTTTGACTCATAGTAACTACTGTGAAACATTAAATTTATAACCCCTCCCCACGAATAAACACGTTTTACGTTTTTAATCATGTTTGAATACAAAAAGGCAGCGTATCCTCCGGCAGATGACCCTACTAAATAAACATCATATCCTTTTGTTTCACGATTCAAAAAATTTGCGATTTCCTTTATCGAATTAATTTCATTATTTATTCCTTTTTGATAAAAAATCTTTCGCAAATCGCGCAAAAAAATAAGTTTTGAAGAGTTTTTTGCTATATTTTCGTTGCTTGCAATTGATAACCATTCATATCTATTTGTATCATGAATTGTTTTTAAAATTTTAGGATTATCATTTTCTTTGTAAAGACCATGGGATGAAAAAAATACATAACAAACATTTGATTTTGTATTACTAGTTTTTATTATGTAGTTATTTTCTTCCAAATATTTTTTTATTAATACTTCAAACGCTTCCATATTTAAATAATTAAAACTATTTTTCAAATTTAGACTTAATCAATAATTTATAATACCTGATCAACCCTTGTTTTCTTAGTGTTTTTTTAATGCTTTTCTTTTTAAATAGTTCTCTTAGTTTTCCTTCTGATAAATATGTTGTAATCAAAAGTCTATTAGCTCTCTCAATGCATGAATTATACTTTTCACCACTATAACGGTAATATTCCACTATAGATTCCGCAAATTTTCTTCTTCTTTCATTTTGTTTCTTTGAATCAGCGTTGACAACATTAGTAACATTCCAACTATTCTCGGTAAACTTTCTCCAGCACGACATTATTCTATCAATAAAATAAACATCACCACTATTACCCATATAATACATAACAGCCTCATCAGACGTTGGCATCATTTGAGCGTATAATGGATACTCATCTAGAAACCTTTCATATACTTCTTTACGCATAAAATAACAGCTTGTTTGAAATGGATAATCATTATTAACCATATCAATAAAGTCGTGTTGTTTGATAACTCCATTAGATAATTTGGAAATAGGAAGAATAGAATTATTATTTTCATCTCTTAAATCTAAAATTTGGACACGATGAGTTGAAAAAACACAATTAGGGTTCTCTTCTAAGGAATTAACTTGTAATAAAAGCTTATATGGATCTAACCAATAATCATCACCTTCGCATGAAGCAATATATTTTCCTTTGGTATTCTTAATATGAATTCTTTCAATTTCAATCGTGTCACCAACGCGAGAATATTGATTTTCTTTTTCGAATACTACTCTAATAACATTTGGATATTTTGTTTGATATTCTTTCAAGATTTTTTGTGTTGAGTCAGTTGATGCGTCGTCGTGTATAACTATTTCAACATTGAAATCAACCTTTTGCATTAAGAAGGAATCCAAGGCATCTCTTATATATTTTTCTTGTTTATAAGTAAGACAAAAAACACTTACCATTATTTCCTTTGAAGAATCAAAGGCTTCGGAAACAGGTTTTAAAGTTTTATTATTTATTAATCCTTCGATATCCATTATCTGATTTTGTATTCCTTCAATTTGTTTGCATATTCAGTTAAAACTCTTTTTGTTAGTGGAAAATTATCAAAAGAGTCGTATTTTCTCCAATATAGATAGAATTCGAACTCATATAAATCACTATTCTTCTCAAGTTTGGCAGATGTGTAATTAGCATAAACCGCTAGAGAAATATCTAGAATGTTTTCTGGCACATTTTCTAACTTGTTTGAATAAAATCTTTTAATCTTATTAATAAATTCTTTGCTATTTAATATCGAAATTGATTCTTCTTTTTTTGTAATGAACAAATAATAAAAAACATCATACAAAGGTGGATATAAATCTAACGCTTCTAAATCAATCATTGTAAAAGAACTATCATCTTTCCATACAATATTTCCGTTTTTACAATCTCCATGTTGAACATACCAAGGAAGAGAATAAGTACTACCAAATAATGTTGTGTCCTTATACACTCTTTCGGACTTATTAGCATACTCAAATAATTTAGAAAGATATGCATCAAAACGCGATAAGTCTTTATAAATGGTTCCTTCAATAATTGGAGCGGATATTGCAAGGTTTTCGTCACGGAATTCTAAATCAAAAGCTGGATATACAAGTTGATTCCTATATTTTTCATAATTTGATTTAAGCAAATCGTAGCGATCTTTTTCATATATGAAATAATAAGCCTTATCATTTGTTAAGAGACCGTATTTGTATTTAGTAACAAACATTTTTCCTTCATTATATGGTTTGGTTACATTCTTATTTGCCCTCACTCTAAATATCTTATAAAAGTTACTAAGATTTTTTTCTGTTTGAATGATGCGGTTATCTTTAACCATATAATAACCATCACTTAAATAACCACTCACTCTATGAAAGTAGTCTTTTAACAATGAATGATATTTAATCTTTGAAACTAGACCCATATTATTTCAAAATCAAATCACAAATTTCATCTATATCATCAATAGATAAATCTGAATAAAAAGGTAGGGTTAAGACTTTGTTTGATATTGATTCAGCAAATGGAGTAAATCCTCTATATTTGCCTTTTGTGAATTCAAATTCATTTGTTGTTGGGTAAAAATATTTTCTAGCACCGATATCGTTTTTCTCAAGAATATCTTTTACTTCGTCCCTACTATATTTGTAACCATCGAAAATGACTGGCAAATATGCATAATTAGATAACACATTCTCCTGTGGTTCTAATAGCTTAATACCCCTAACACCTTGTAGTCTCCTTCTGTAATGTTCCATCGCGTTTTTTCGATTCTTAATGTATTCATCAATATGTCTTAAATTACATAGACCCATAGCAGCTTGAAATTCGTTCATCTTAGCGTTACCGCCAGCATAGTTACAACGTTCCACATCAATAATACCAAAATCTTTTTGTTGTTCTAAGATTGGTTTTATAGAGTCGTCTTTAAAGCACAAACATCCGCCTTCAATAGTATGGAATACTTTTGTAGCATGAAAGCTAAACATTGAAAAATCACCAAAAGTTCCAATACCTTTATCTTTGTATTTGACTCCAAAAGCATGAGCAGCATCATAAATAACCTTCAAGTTATGTTTTCTTGCGATTCTATCAATTGCATCTACATCACATATATTTCCATACACATGAACTGGCATAATCGCGACAGTTTTATCAGTAATTAATTCTTCAATTTTATTAACATCAATCGTGTAATCTTTATCGTTGATATCACAAAAGACTGGAACCATGCCACATCTAATAATTGAATTTGTCGTACTAATAAAAGTGAATGGCGTAGTAATAATTTCACTTCCTTTTGGGAAATTAAAATAAGAAATTGCAGCTTCTAAGGCTAAATGTCCATTAGTGTACATAACAATGTTCCTTACTCCAAGATAATCTTTTAATTTTTCTTCGAGTTCTTGCACCTTTTCACCATGGTTAGTAAGCCATCTAGAATCCCAGATATCTTTTATTTCATTACAATATTCATCAAAAGATGGCATGGATGATCTTGTTACATTAATTTTCATTTGTTATTGCCTTCTTTCTTAATTATATATTTTCGAAATTGTTTATACATTTTTAATTTTAATAAAATGTATCCAACAAAATTATATTTATCTTTCTTAAAATCGTTCATGTTTTTAAAAATAAACGAATTTCTTATATGTTTTATTAAAACGAGATATTTTTCATAATTGTACTCTAAAGCCATTTTTCTTGCTGCGGATAGATATGTCCATCCTGCAGTATCTTTGACATCTTTAGAAATATTTGAAAACTCTTTTGCATTCTCGAGATATATAGATTCATATACACTATTGAAGGCATAGAATCTATCCACCGCCTTTTTAGCATTTTGATTTTTTGTTAAGGAGTTTTCGTTGAAATTATATTGATACAACTCTTTATCAACGAAATCATATTCTCCATGTTTGAGCGATTTTACAATGTTATAAATGAGATATAAATCCTCACTATATGATAAAGAGCAATAGCGTTCTAATACTTCTTTTGGTAAATCAAATAATTCTTTTTTAAAACAAATTGACCAAAAATATGAGATACGTCTTTTTAAAAAGAATTCCTCAACTAGACTATAGTTCTTTACTGCATCAAAGTTATAGATTGGTTCAGTGCTCTCGATATTCTTATAAACAGAGGCATTATAAACAATTAATTTAATAGGCTCTTTACATAACTGTTTATTAATAGTTTCGAGGGCTTCTGGATAGTATTCATCATCACTATCTAAAAATAATATGTAATCACCAGTAGCAACATTGATTCCATTTAATCTTGCTTTTGATTGTCCTAAATTTTCCTGATGTATGACCTTAATTCTTTTATCATTAGATGAATTTTTATCACATATTGATGATGTTTTATCAGAGGAGCCATCATCTACAATAATTAATTCCCAATTTGAAAAAGATTGCTTAATAATAGAATTGATTGACATCTGTAAAGATGCTTCGCAATTATATGCCGGACATATAATAGAGAATTTAATACCATTATTCATTAATACCATCCTCTTTCAATAAAATGTCCATGTAATTTTTATAATAATTCTCTTTTGAAAATTGTTTTGCTCTATCTATTCCTGCGGTAGACATCTTTTCACAAAGTGAAGGATTTTTGTACAAATCCATAATTGATTTTGCAAGATTTTTAATTAAAGAATTGTCTCTTTCAATGATAATGGTACATTCTTTTCCAGTATATTCTGGCATACCACCAGAATTAGTGATGATTAATGGCAATCCACTTGCCATACCTTCTATTGCTACAAGACCAGCACCCTCTTCCCACATTGATGGGATAACTTGAATATTACTAATGAAATATAGTTTATTAATTTCACTATAATCAACGTTACCAAGTCTTATGATATTTGAATTATTATCGATAATTGCTCTACAACTGTTTTCAAAATCGCTTTCATCGATATTATGTTCTTTTGACTCAGAAAGAAAATGACCAGCTAATAAAAGTTTGATATTTTTTACTTTTATTGAATCAAAACTCTTAAGTAATTCTAAAACTCCTTTGTGAGGTCTTAATCTACCACTAAACAAAACAACAAAGTCATCCTTATTTAAACCATAAGAGGTTCTAATTTCGTCAACCTCGTCAGTTGTAAGTTTATTGTCAAAAAGATCAATATCTATTCCATTAAATAGAACAACATTTCTTCCGGGCAATATTTTATTTTTAACCCAATGATCAAGAACAAATTGACTGATAGCAATAGTGTTTGGAATTAATTGTCTGACACTCAACACTTCTTCTTTCGTGTAGTGTAGATGATAATAGAAATTATCCTTACCAACCAACTTAACTAGTGGCCATAATCTATGAACACGATCATAACTTTCAGATACGACAATATCAGGTTTAATCTTTTTTGCAATTCTCTTACATCGATATGCAAAATAGGTTAATTCCATAAAACCATATGTAGATTTTTTAAATATCTTTTTCGTTAAACGGTTAAAAAATATCTTGCGAAAGAAACATTTAATTCTAAATAAGAAAGATGGTTTTTCATTGCTATTTAAATAAAATATCTTTGTATTGTTAAATTTAATTCTTTGAGCATCTTCATCGGCTTTAGAAATAACGTAAAGTTTTGCTTTATTATGTATTTCGTTTTCTTGAATTAATTGAGTTATTAAAACTTCAACTGCACCACCTTTTACAGCTGGTATTGGATAAAACTGAGGAGGAATGATTAAGATTTTTTTCATCTTTGTTATACCAATATTATTCAATCAATGTTTGTTTTTAAAAACTTTCTTAACAAATGAATTGAGGATTTTTCTTTTGAAGGAATTTGATCTAACTTTCCTTAAATGTTTTCTTTTAATGATCTTTCTTTGTTTGAGAATGTCATATATTTCCGGCATATCTACATCATTCTTGTGCTCAATGGCGTAAATAATGTATTCATCAAAATGATCATAAAAATATTTGATATCAAATACCTCGGAATAATCTTCTAATTTTCCAATCAAATACAATTCCAACATTGTTCTAATACATTTGAAACACTTAGAACAATTGGTTTCTTTTCTAACGCATACATTTAAGAATTTTTTAGGAAATTCAAATTGCGAAATGTACTGAAGTTTTTCAATTCTAGTGGCCTCACATCCAACAACAGTAAATAACAAAGAAGGCGTATTAATACACGACATGGTAAGTAAATCATGATATGTGGGATCGCTATCATCAAATTTAAAATTTTCAAAAGTAAACGAACTCGAATAATAATAGCGCTTAAAGAGTTTTTGCAATGTTAAAGGTATAGCAAGGGTTCTATAAGAATGAACTGATTCATAATCAAAATCGAGATAAATTGAATTAATATTTGTATCAACTGTTATTAATTTTAATCTTAAATAGTTTGCAGCCTTTTGAGCCTCAGCGAGTCTCTTTTTGTATAAATCATGTGCTTTATCGCTTGATCCAGAAGAACCGGCATTAAAGAATGTAACATAGTTGATATTCATTCCACTTTCTTCACTGTGAGTATTATAGTTTTTTAATATTGTGTAAGAAGAATCTACCCCACAGGAAATACCAACTGCCACACCACTGCCGTTATATCTTAAATTGTTCACTGGAGTATCAATTTTGATGGTGTTATAACTTTTGATGTTACGCGCTAAAGTAGGTATCAAATATTGTTCAATAGAATATTTAAATTGTTCATTAATAGGGAAATCACTTTTGATATCAATATTCTTCTTTAAAAGAAATGGAAGAAATGCCAAAACGAATGATTCAATAGATTCAGTCACTAGATAATCTTTGTATTGAATATCGTATTTGAACCAAAAAGTTTCTGTATTTCCATTTAGCATGACATCACAATTTAAAAAAACATATTTCTCATCGATTAATAAATATGGTTTTCCAAAAACAACTTGATTAGCCATTTTTTACTCTCCAGAATTCAAAAGGGAATGAATCTAATAATGGATTAACTAGCATTTGTATTTTTTCTTTTAGACCTTTATTAGCCTTAATATTAATATTTTGTAATGATTCGATTTTGGCCGGATTATTTATTCCTATTGATAAATACCAATCCATATATTTGAATTCATCACGTCCTTTAGGACTATACCAAATTGTTGGAATTCCATATGATTCAGCAATTATTAGACCATGAAGAGAAGAAGAAATGATTAATTTAGATGCACATATTTCATCAATAAAATATTTATAATCATCTGTCACAACACTTATTTCATGAAAGCCATATGGAACTTCACTATTGTCTTTGTAGTGTCTTATTATCGAAACATCATATTTTTTCGAAATTGCTTTTGGGAAATAGATTAGTGGCATCAAAATAGCAGGATCGCCATAAATCTCAGGGCATTGATAGCCACATTTTTTTAATATTTCTCTTGTGAGTGGTCCTCTTACAGCACGAACATCATAATCCACATATTTAGAATTAGCTTTTAACTTTTTCTCAAAACCTTCGTTAAGTATTCCACTTCCCCAAATAGTAGCATCATAGTTTTTAAAACCTATAATAGAACCAATCATGTTCAAATGAATTGTCTTCTTTTGTCTTTTATTGTCTAAGTGATAGCGATGACATAAATAGTCAAAGACGACTGGTGTTAAAGTGTCACCAATATTAAAAGGTGCATCAGGAGGAAAATTAGAATACTCAATATTCACTCCCTTCTTAATAATCTTTTTGCCATTAATTGTTTGCTTATTTCTATAGTATTTAGAAGTATGAATTAATGATTTAATGGTATTGAAAACATTTGCCATTTTCTATTCCTCAATTTCGTTTGCCTGAGGAAAATAGATATTTCCATAATATTTCTTATCCCATTTAAATCCAGTCTTTTTATCATCAAGAATCTCGAAAAAGACTTTAACGGCAGGATCATCATATTCAATTATTGTTTTATCGGTACTTATATCAGCAAAAGCCACATAGATAAAATATCTTCCATAAGCAATTCGCGATAAATCAAATTCAAATGTTTTCACAATTTCTTCCTCTTCATTGACATGAAATGTACTGGTAGAAGTGGCACCAATTCTAAAGCCATTTGAGTCAAGTATTGAAAATACAAAGCAGCCATTATCCATTTTCTTGTGCGATAAGGCCTTGATTTCTACCTTCATTTTCTCATCGTTTTCAAATGTTGCAGTCTGTTTATTTAAAATCTTCAAAGAAAGGAGTTTTGCGTATTTTCCGAATTCAAATATTCTCTTTTTTGTCGACATATCATATTCGACAGGTAACTGATCATCGCTATAAACACCAATGTATTTTCTAATGCCTTCCTCAACATCGCCATCAAAGATAATTTGTCCATGACTTAAAACGATTACTCTATCACAAAGTTGTCTAATGGTATTCATGTTGTGTGAAACATAAAGAATTGTTCTGTTATCTTGAATAGAAACATCTTTCATTTTTAAAAGGCATTTATTCTGGAATGCTACATCACCGACAGCAAGGACTTCATCCATAATCATAATTTCGGAATCAAGATGTGCTGCGACAGAGAAAGCTAATTTAACATACATACCAGAAGAATAACGTTTTACTGGTGTATCAATGAATTGTCTAACTTCAGAGAATTCGATAATGTCTTCCATCTTGGCATCAATCTCTTTTTTGGTCATACCTAAGATTGCACCATTCATGTAAACATTTTCTCTACCAGTAAGTTCTGGGTGGAAGCCAGTGCCTACTTCAAGCATGGAAGCAACACGACCATTAAGATAGATATTACCTTTTGAAGGTCCTGTTACTCTGGAAATAAGTTTTAATAATGTAGATTTACCAGCACCATTGTGGCCGATAATACCTATACGTTCGCCTTTTTTAACTTCAAACGAAATATCATCTAGTGCTTTAAACTTTTCACCTTTGTTGTAATTCTTAGCACCTATTTTTTTAGTAGGATCATCTTTTCTTCTAAGTTTAGCCCAAAATCTTTGGAGTTCATCTCTAAGAGTAGTTCCTCCAATTTCTCCGAGTTTATATATCTTGGAGACATTTTCTACTTTTAACATGATTTCATCGTTAACCATAGATGCCTCCCATTAGATTGTATCCATGAAGTTCTTTTCGGTCTTACTAAACAGTAATAAACCAATAAAGAATACAAATATTGAAATAGCCCAGCTAACTCCAAATGATATAGGTTCAAAATAACCCGTACCAAATACCGCTAACCTAAATGAAGTTACTATTGGAGTAAGAGGGTTAATACAGTTATATAACATTAATAATTCAGGATGGCCTTTTTGAATCATATATAAACCATATGCAACTGGTGAAGCATATTGCCATAATTGAAGACCAAAACCTACCAACATTTGAAGGTCTCTATATTTGGTTGTAACAGCAGATATCACCATTCCTAGACCAACTGATAGAATCATTAATTCAAGAACACAAGCAGGTACTAAGAACATCCACCACGTTACAGATATAGATGCGGTTTTGGTAAATAAACAGACTAACCAGATAATGACAAATATTGCAAAGTTAATAACAAATGGAATTAAATTTGAAATTGAAATAGCGATAGGTTGAACAAGTCTTGGATAATAGACTTTACCCATAGTAGCCCTATTTTCAATAAATACTTTTGATACCTTGGCCACATTAGTGGAGAAATATGTAAATAACAATGTTCCTGTCATGAAGAACAAGAACTTAGGTCCGTCAAATGCCTCGGATCTATCACCTGTAGCTAAATCAGCAATTTCACCAAAAACAAATGTAAATACAAAAGTAGTTAACGCTGGTTGAATAACAGCCCATAGTGGACCCAAAATTGTTTGTTTATATAAAGCAGTAAAATCTCTTTTTACAAACAAAAAGATTAAATCACGATATTTAAGCGTCTCCTTAAGATGGAGATTAAATAATCGGTGTTTAGAAGTTATTACTGTCTTAAATTTTTGCATAGTCGATATTTTATCTTAATTTTATAAATTAATCACTTGTTTGTTTCTTTTTTGCCTTCTACTTCATCTTTTCCCCTAAAAGCTTGAAAAGCAGTTTTGAAGATAATTCCTATATCAAACCAAATATTAAATCTTTTAACATATTCTCCATCTAATTTGGCTTTTTCTACTATTGGAAGGGTATCCCTGCCGTTACATTGTGCCCAACCAGATAAGCCAGGAACAATATCGTTAGCGTGGTATTTATCTCTTTCTTCCACTAAATCATCTTGGTTATACAAAGCTGGCCTAGGTCCAACAATAGACATTTGTCCTGCAAGAATATTGAATACTTGAGGAATTTCATCTAATGACGTCTTTCTTAAGAATTTGCCAACTTTTGTAATATACATTTCTGGATTATCTAATAGATGGGTTGGAATATCTTTAGGTGTATCAATTCTCATTGTTCTAAACTTGAGAATCTTAAAATGCTTTTTATACTTTCCAATACGCTCTTGCTTGAAGAAGATTGGACCTTTTGAACTACATTTAACTAAGATTGCTAAGATGATATATAAAGGTGAAAAGACAATTATGGTAAGTAAAGACAAAACAATATCAAAAAATCTTTTGAATGGAAGATATATTTTTTGTCTTGCTCTCAAGAAAGTTCTTTTTGCCATATTATTTATTTTCCATTACATATGTCTTGATTAATTTAGTGATGAGAATCTTAACATCTTTTGTTTCTTCCATATCAAAAGCTTTAGATGATTCCACTACATCGTGTTCAAGATTGTTATTAACACTTTCTTTTTGTTCGATATATATACGATTATTTGAAGTCTTGGTTTGATGTTCCTTATCAAGAAGTAATTCTTCAAATAGTTTTTCACCAGGTCTTAAACCAGTTTCAACGATATCAATATCTTCATATGGTACTAAACCAGCTTGTCTAATAAGACGTTCTGCTAGATTTAAGATTTTTACTGGTTTACCCATATCAAGGATGAATATCTCTCCACCTTCTGCAAACAAACCACATTGAAGGATTAAAGAAACTGCTTCAGGGATAGTCATGAAATATCTAATTATTTCTTTATCAGTAATTGTAACTGGACCACCAGCTTCAATTTGTTTTTTAAATAAAGGCACCACAGATCCATTAGATCCTAAGACATTGCCAAATCTAACAGCAGCATAGTTTGTGTTTTTGGATTTACTATCAAAATATTGAATGATTGTTTCTGCAAAACGTTTGGTTGCACCCATGACATTAGTAGGTCTAACTGCCTTATCAGTGGATACTAAAACCATTTTCTTAACACCATATTTATCTGCCATCTTAGCAACATTATATGTACCTATAACATTAGTTCTTATTGCTTCTGCAGGAGAATCTTCCATTAATGGCACATGTTTATAAGCTGCAGCATGATAAATATAGTCTGGTCTATATCTTTTAATGATTTGTTCTACTCTTGTTTCATTGTATGTAGATCCAATAAGAGTAATTAAATCTATATCAGTTATCTTTTCTTCTCTGATTCTTCTAGTTAATTCCATTTGAATATCGTATGTTGAGTTTTCATAGATATCGAAAAGAATTAATGTTTTTGGATGGGTGTTAAATATTTGTCTAACAAGTTCTGAACCAATTGAACCTCCAGCACCTGTTACCATTACACATTTACCATTAAGCATACCTTGAATTTCAGAATTATCTAATGAAACAGGATCTCTAGATAAAAGTTCATCCAAATCAACATCGATGATTCTCTTATCATTAGGTCCTTGCATTTCTGCAATTAAAGGCATCCTTCTAACACGAACACTTGTTTCACTTAATAAAGACAAAATTTCTTTATATCTTTTATCATCAATTAAACTCATAGCGATGATAACTTCATCCGCATTATAGTCTTCAATGATTTTATTAATATTTGAAATTGGACCTTTAACTGGGATATTTGCAAATAAACCACCTATCTTAGCAGGACTATCGTCCACTATTGCAACTATCTTGTTGTGGTTATCTTTATTTCTTCTAGTTTCATCAACAACGATTTTACCTGTAGAACCTGCTCCAATAACAATAGTTCTAACCAATTCTTTCTTTTGGCGGATTTGAGCAGCAATGAAGATAAGACGCACAAATACTCTAATAGCAGGATGTATGAATAAAAGTGATAGAGTCGCTAAAGCCCAGATATAGATAAATCTAAATGATGGGAAATAAGGTAAAGTTAAGATAAAGATTAATCCTATTAAATGAACCGAAAGAACGATTGCTAACATTCTGAATGTTTCAAATAGACCAATATCAGTTGTAATGATTTTATATATTTTGAAGATTGCAAAGAATAATACTGTTGCTAAAGAAATAGATGAAGCGTAGATAAGCGTTGAAATCCAGTTCTTAGCAAAATTTTGTAATCCGTATGTTGCTAAGAACGAAATAGCAATGATTCCAAAGCATAAAACAAAATCAACAATAGCGTATACAAAGTGAAAATTTTTCAATCCCAATTTATATGAGATTTTATTGACTAAGTTAATGAAGTTGCTTTTTTGTTTTTCTTTCATATATTAACTTCTTATCTTTTGAAAAAGATAGACTCTAATATATTACACATAACGCGAGCACGCAAGAAAAAAATGTTAAACTAGAGCGTATAGTTAACAAAAAAGAAAATGGTTTACATAGTAAACCAAATCATTAAAGAATAATGTATTTTAATATCTATTTTCTTCGCCAATAGGCCAAAAACTCATAGCAATATGATTGAGTTCATTAATGTCTAACGGATTATCAAATTCGGAATATTTATCTATATCAAAATTCCATGGTTTATATATTCCTTTTTCTTCATCTTCTTTATTGAAATCTTTATCTATTTCACCATTAAGATAAGCATATAAAGAATATATATTATCTTCCCATATACCCATTCCTTTTCCTTCTAAAACAAACCCAAAAGAAATATCACTTTCATCCACTTCTTTTATTATAGGTTTTTTGTATTTTTTACACTTAAAATCCCAGCCATCACCTGTATCATAGGCAAATTCAAATTCATCTGGTAAATCTAAAATAGATTTTTCTTTAAATGGTTCGTATTTAATGAAGTTAGACATTAAACTATCATCCATCCATTCACTTGGAACGTAATGTCTATCTTTTAGTCTATATAGAAAATAGTGTTCTAATGTTCCTCCAAATATTTCAACTATGAATTCACCAAGTTCACCTAAATTAACATCTTCTTTAACTAAAAAGGTACGATAAAATCTTCCTTTATCCGCATATTTAAAATCCGCTCTGATTTTAATGTATTTTACTTCCATGATTTGTTTCTCTAAATATAATATACCACATAAAAGTCTATCTAAAAAAGAAAGCACCATAGCATACGTAATGGTGCGATTTTCTGTGGTGTACAATAACTAAGTTATTGTAATTTGTGCACACTGGTGGAAGTAACAAGAATCGAACTTGCACGGGTTACCCCACTAGATCCTAAGTCTAGCGCGTCTGCCAGTTCCGCCATACTTCCAGGTGGATTTTTAATGAATAAACCCCCAAATATTAGGGGGAATTTCATTTTCGTGGTGCCGTCTAACGGAATCGAACCATCAACCTATCGCTTACAAGGCGATTGCTCTGCCAGTTGAGCTAAGACGGCAAATGTAATGTTTTTTAGTGGTGGGCGCTACAGGGCTCGAACCTGCGACCTCTTCCGTGTGAAGGAAACGCTCTCCCAGCTGAGCTAAGTGCCCCAAACACTTCTATCAAAATAGCCCTTTCGGGGCTAGATTAATCTAAATGGTGGATCTTAATAGACTTGAACTATCGACCTCACCCTTATCAGGGGTGCGCTCTAACCAGCTGAGCTAAAGATCCATTCTTTACGCCTAAGCGCTTAAATAATATACAATACTTTATTTATTTTGCAAAGATATTTTTATTTATATAAATAGAATAGAAACATATACGCGCATATATACGTATGTGTGCAAAAAGAAAGAGCCATGAATCACCACGGCTCTAGCATACATTTGGAAACGATTAACGTTTGGAGAATTGTGGAGCGCGACGAGCAGCTTTAAGACCGTATTTTTTACGTTCTTTAGCACGAGCATCACGAGTTAAGAGTCCAGCAACTTTTAAGGTTTTGCGATCAACACCTGCTTCAAGAAGAGCACGAGCAATACCTAAACGGATTGCACCTGCTTGTCCTGTGAATCCACCACCTTTGACTTGGGCGTTAACATCGAATTTATCAATGTTACCACTTACTTCTAATGGTTGGCTTAAATCCATAACAAGAGTTGCGTAAGGCATATATTTATTTACATCTTCACCATTGACAGTAATTTTACCTTTACCTGCAGTAACGAAGACGCGAGCGACAGAAGATTTTCTGCGGCCTGTGCCATAAAATACTTTAGTTTCTGCCATAACTATTCTCCTTATCTCTTCCACACGAGAACTTCAGGTTTCTGAGCTTCGTGTTTATGTTCTGGTCCTTTGTAGACAAAGAGTTTCTTGTAGATTACTCTACCGAGTGGACCCTTTGGTAACATACCCCAGACGGATCTTTCTACCATTTCTTCTGGATATTTTTCGAGCATTTCTCCAGCAGTTCTTGTGCGGAGACCTCCATTATATCCGGAAACATTGTAGTATTTTTTGTTTTGTTTTTTGTTTGTACCATTAAGCGCGACTTTTTCAGCATTAACGATAATAACATAATCACCGCAATCGACATGTGGGGTGTAGATAGGTTTATCTTTACCCATAAGTTTTACGGCGACGAGGGAAGCAAGACGACCGAGAGGTACATCGGTTGCATCAATGACATACCATTTACGGCTAATCTCACTTGGCTTTGCGATCGTTGTTTGACGTTGCATTTTGTTTCCTCCTTACTCAAGCAATAATCTTACCGGGACTATTGATTTTTCTGTGTGCCGAAAAAGATTATATATGCATGCATATACGTAGTCAATTGATTTTTTCTATATTGTTGATGAAATAGGGTGAATATTGATTCACCCAGTATCATCTTCATGTTTAAGTCTGTTAAAAACAATCAAACTACTCTTCGTTAAAATATATGTTTTCAAGATAATTAAGCAATACAGGAATATCATTTACACACGTTTTATACGTTCTTTTAAAATTTATCGTTCCATATCCATGAGCGATTATATCTCTATTGCCTTTTATCTTTTTCCACGGAATTTCATTGTGCTTTTTAATGAATTCTCTTGATAATGATTTCGCTAATTCGCTAATTTGAAGAATGTTTATACAAACGCTTTCTTTTCTAAGCTCATCAGCATCAAATTCTTTAAAACTTATATTTTTCATTATGGTCATTACTCTTTTAGAGTGTTTGATGATGTTAAATATGATGTTTCTATCACGTGTACTTATCATATTTTTTCCTCCATTACTTATATAGGAGGTATTTGACGAAAAAGTGTGAAAATTTTCATTCAAAACATCATTATCAAATAGTTTGATTTTATCTTTATTTAGTTCTTCTCTAAATAATGGTGTTAGTTCTGATCCAATTGAAATAAAATCGACTTCTTTATTTAAGACTTCTTTAAATTCATCCGCCATGGCGAGTGATTCAAAACCACCAGCATTTCCAGTATCTCCATATAAATCTATATCGCTATCTCTATTGGCTTCTCCCCTAGCATAGCTACCAAATAGATACAATTCTTTGATTTTATACTTAATTACTATTGGACGAATTCTATCTTTTATTTCTTTGATAGTTAAAATGGATGAATCAATGTCTTCTAAAACAAGGTTCTCAATATAATGGTTCCTATTAGTGAGATTATCTAATTTATTGATTAAAGCATCATTACTTCTTTTAATACGAAATTGATACATCTTGTATTTGTCTTTGTTATAGGAATTTATGTAGTTTATTTTCTTATTCATATTGTGTATATGATATCATATATTAATACTTAAACGATTATTATGTAAAATATCAATTATCTTTTTAAATATTTTTCCGCGTTTATGTAATTAATTCCGTTAACAACGCTGTCTTCACCGCGATAAATCACATTCTTACTATCAATTGGTCCAAATTGTTTTTCAATTAAAGAAAGGTTCTTTCCATCATTCAAATATCTTGTCTGATTTTCAAAGGATATTGATGAAGAATGTTTTATCTCATAAAGATCAACATGTAGATTAGATTTTGAGATAACCATGTCAACTTCACCACCGGTGATAAGTTTGTATTTGAAAATATTTAAATCTCTACTCTTTGTAACAGTGTCTAAAAGCACTATATCTTCAAGCATTCTTCCTTTAACATCATTTAATATGAGATTAATAACTGCTTCTTTTTCTTTTAGTGATGAAAATGAAGTATCTTCCATAAGAGAATATACAAGAGCTTTTGTGATTGAATATCTCATTCCTGGCTGGGTAAATATTGTATAGTCTTCGACCGAACCATCATCATATCTATATTCAACATTTCTAGTTAAATCTAGTAATTCTAGATAATCTTTGATTTGGTAAACGATATCTTCATCAATTGATAACTTAGTCTCTTCTTTTTCTTTTACATCAATTATTTCTTTAAGTTTTTTTATGACTTTTTCTTCATTAATATTATCTAAAGATTCTCTTATGTTTTTATCTCTTGAATGAGTTAATAAATTCTTAGAAGAGCCAAGATCTGACGATTTAAATGTCTTTGTAATAACAGAAACAAGGAAAGAATGAGTCATATCCTGAATGATACGATTAATAGCATTCGTAAGTTCATTATTTTCATATAGTTTTCTCAAATGAACAAACATCGTTCCGTATTTATAGTTCTTTAATGAATTCTGAATATTATGGCATATGGCAGTATCTATATATTTTCTTGTAGATTCATCATCTAGAAATGAGACTTCATCATTTTTATAGTTAGGGTCATTAAAAGACATATTCTCGTGTTTGAGTGTTCCACCATATTCGATATATTTATCAACATCATCAATATCTAAAACATATGAAAATTCTTTAAATGAAATATATGAAGTATGAATCATTACATTACGGTCATATAATTCATTTCTATCTGCAAAAGCAAAACCTAAAGAATCTGTTCCTGAAAGAATGATTTTTAGACCAAGCATTGAATAGATATCACTGAAGACTGAACAAGATTCAATGAAATTATCTATTAAGGTTACTTCATCAATTAATATGTATTTAGCCTTTCTCATTTTTAATAAATCAATATCATCAATTAAATCATTCATGGTATTTGATCTATTTACTTTGATGTAAGCTGTTTTTGCTAAATCAAGTTCGTTTAATAGTTGAAATAGCATCGTGGTCTTTCCGGTTCTTCTAAGACCATACAAAATGCAAACTTTTCCTCGATAATCATTGTTTATGTAATCAAGTAAATACTTATAACAAAATCTCTTTTTGTATTTTTTTACTACATTGTAGTATTCCTTAAGTTCATCACCTAGAGTGACACTACATCTGAATTTAGTAGAAAAAAGATTAGAAAGAATCTTTAGATATATCTCATAATTAGGCGTTTCTTTTTCAGCATTAGGTTTTTCAAGATTAATATATGTTTTTCTACTAATGCCTAAAATACGAGCAAAATCTTCTTGAGACATTTTAACTGAATTTCGTAATTCTTTGATTGTCATATCTTTTTCCTCACTATTATCTTACTATAAGTAAAAAAGTTCATCAAGTGTAAAAATGTGTAATTATGTAACCTAATGTAACTAACAAAAAATGAGGGATTATTTCACCCTCATTGATTGTTAAATTCTAATTAAAGATTTACGTTATGGAAGACGTTTTGAACATCTTCTAATTCATCTAAATTATCAATAAGTTCTTGGAAACGGTTTTTAGTTTCTTCATCAGGCATATCAATTGTTTCATTTGGAATCATTTGAATTTCAGCTTCTTCATATTCAGTGATTCCCATAGCTGCTAAAACTTCTTTAGCTTGAGCAAATGCTGCTGGAGCAACATAGACAACAATTAAGTCCTCGTCTTGTTCAACTTCTTGAACATCAACATCACCTAAGATTAATGCTTCTTCAACTTCATCACGGTTATTTCCTTTAAATGCAAGGACACCACTTTCAGTGAAGTTATATGCAACACTACCTAAGTGACCGCCTTTACGAACTACAGTAGTTTTAACATCTACTAAGGCACGATTTGGATTATCAGTTAATGTATCGACAATGATGTAGCTACCGGCCGGACCAAAGAATTCATATCTTCCTGCTAAAAATACTTCAGCATCACCACCTTGGGCTTTTTTAATAGCTCTATCAAAAACATCTCTTGGAACTGATTTACCACGATATTTTTCATAAACTGCTCTAAGAGCAAGGTTAGTCTTTGGATCTGGACTACCAGTTCTTGCAGCTAAATAAGCTTCTCTTGAAGCGCGAGCATATAATGCTGATTTAATTTTTCCAGTTCTGGCCATTGCGGCAGCGCGAACTTCGTGATGTCTACCCATAATTAGTATCTCCTAAAAACGTGTTTATTATACTATTGTCTATTTTATAAGACAAAAACTTTTTATTTTCTTTCTTTTGGATTATAGAAACAGATATTATCCATTGCCCAAATCTTTTGGGTGAATTCCCCGGGTTTTACTCCTTCCATTGCTTTATCAATTACCATCATTCTTGAATCAAGAAGATCAATCATGCTAAGTAACATTGCTTCTCTAGTAGATGGTAAAACTGGTGATCCAAATTCGTGAGTGCCATGATGAGCAAGAATCATATGTTCAAGCAATAATGGGACTTCTGATTGGATATTTAGAGGATCCACAATCTTTTTAAACTCTCCATACATGATTGAAATATGACCAGCAAGTTTACCTTCAACAGTGACACTTGGAGTCATTGGTTTTTCGTATTCGATTGTTTTACCAATATCATGCATAAGACAGCCTGCGATTAAGATATCTCTATCTACTTGAGGGTAAAGTTTAGCAACTTCTTCTGCTAAATCTGCCATTGCGAGAGAATGGTGAAGAATACCACTACCGAATTCATGATGAATTCTAACTGCAGCAGGATAGGTAATGTATTTATCATAAAAATGATGAATGACTGTTTTTGTAATTAATTCAACATCTTTATCTTTAAATGAATTTAGGTAATATTCTAATTTCTTCTTCATTTCAGGAAGAGGAATTGGGCTTACTTTTTGAAACATTGTGAAATCAACTTCTTCTGGTCTTACTTCTGTTACAGTAGCAATCTTAAGTTGATTCATGTTCTTGTATAGATTTACTGTACCTTCAATAAAAACTACATTACCAACACTTAGCAAAACTAAATCTGAATCAGTTACTTCCCATTTCTTGGCTTCTACTGAACCTGTTTTGTCTTGTAATGTTACATTTAAATATGCTTGCCCTTTATCTGTAACTCCTTTAGTGATTCCAACTACAAGAAGAGGACCGTTAACATAGTCTCCATCAATTAAATCTTTTACCCACTTCATCTTAGTTCTCCTTTATTATCTTATTTATATCTTTATATTTATAACCTTTAGACATTAGATATTTTATCATTTTGTTATTATCTTTGTCTTTTCTACTTATCTTTTTATATTCTTTTGTTAGGTTTTCTAATTCTTTATTGTCATCTAAATCATCTACTTCAGATATTATTTTGTTAATTACATCATGGTTGTAACCATATCTAATAAGATAAAGATAGCATTTATTCTTCATTTCTTCATTTGAATGATGATCATATTTAGATACGGCTTTGTTCACTAATTTTTTAGCTTTTTTATATTCTTCATCAAAAGAAATATTTATTTTATCAATCAAATATTTATTAATACCTTTTTTATATAAACCTTCTTTAATTTTATTAATTCCATAACATTTGTGATTTGAAGATTCTAAATAGGATTGGACCATGTCTTCTTCATTTATTAATTTATATTCTTTTAATTTATTTATTATCTTCTTAATATCACTATCTTTAGCATTCTTCTTTTTAAGCTTATCTATCATCTTTTTCTCAGAACACAAATATCTATTAGCAATATTTAAAGAGTATTGAAATAAAGCATCAAAATTATCTTGTTTTAAGATATCTTTGATTAGTTTATCACTTAGCCTTTTATTCTTGTAAAGATTAAATTCAGCTAAGGTGTTATGGGAAATTTCTATTTTTGAATCATCATCAAAACAGACGTAGGCATTCTTTTTATTAACTTTAATTTTGTTAATTATCTTACCATTTTGATTTCCTGGCATGTCGATAAGCTTTCATTATTCTTTCATAAAATGTATCAATAGAATATTGGTCGATTCCTTTAATGGCTTTATTTAACATTGATACATCATTTTTGTTTTTCATGTTGTAAGCTATTAAAAGTTTTTCAGCGAATTCTTCCTTGTTTTCAAAGAAGAAACCAGTCACTCCATCTTGGATAACATCTACTAGGTTATGGTCATAACGAGCAAGAACGTAGAGATGAGCCGCCATAGCTTCCATATAAGTTAAACCTTGTGTTTCACTTAATGATGATGATACAAATGCATCACCTAATGTGTAATAGTTTTGAACTTCGCTTGGATCACATGGTCCAGTAAAGATAATTTTGTTATTTAAATTGTTATCACTAACATATTTTTTAAGTTCTTCTTCTGCAGGACCTTTTCCAGTAATAATCATTTTTGCATCAATTTTAGGGTATTTCTTAATGAAATAAGCAAAGCAATCAATTGAAAAATCAATGCTCTTTTCTTGAGCAATTCTACCTAAAGAAAGCACAGTAAAAGTTGATGGTTTAATATTGAATTTCTTACGTAATTTTTCTTTTGTACCTGGTTTAATGTTTTCAGGAAAGAATTTGGAGAAATCAATTCCAGTTGGAATGACATTGATATAGCCATCTACACCGATTTGTCTCATATAATCCTTGGTTTTTAAAGATGGGGTAATAAATTCATCAGCTCCATTAACTAAACCTTTAGTGAGAACTCGGAAAATACCTTTGGCTACTCTATCAAAGTGTCCGTTTGTAATGTAATATGAATAATCTTCATACATAGTATGATATGTATACACTACTGGAACTTTTAGATTATCCGCAGCAGTTCTAGAGAATATACCAATCGAATATTCGGTTTGAGTATGAATGATATCTGGTTTAAATTTTCGGACAATATCCATGACTTCAGAGTTATAAAGTTGGGCAAGACGGTAATTGTAGAGTTTTTTGATCTCAATACCTGGGACTCTTACTATGCCACCTTTTTCTTGCATAACTTTGTTATTGAATGGATTAGTGGTGACTACTAAAACATCATGGCCATTCTTCACTAAGATATCTCTAAGTGCTTTGCAAGATGAGGCCACTCCATTTATTTCTGGGGTATATGTATCAGTAAATAATGCGATTCTCATAATGTTTATAATTCATCAAAATATTCTTCTTCACTCATTTCACCAGATTTCTTGCTGGTTTTTCCATTCTTTTTAGACTGGTTTTGTTTTCGCTTTTCTTGGGCCTTTTTTCGTCTTGCCTGTCTTTCTTTGTTCCACTTGGCAATTCTTTCTCTCATTTCTTTTCGAGACAAAGCAGCGGTTTCATAAAGTGTTTCAACACTCGCCTTACGAGTGGAATATGTTTCAAGTTGTAAATTAACATATGTTTTCCTATTAGCGTGTTCTGCGCTGACTTTAGGAGTAACACGGTATGATGCAGAGACAATACCAGAAATAAGTAAAACAACGTGATAGGAAGAAAATCTCCAGATAATTTGGGCAGCAGTTGTAACTTGTTTGGATACAAAGAAGTTAGAGAATATTGTGTTAAAGAAATATTCAGATACACCTGCAGCACCTGGAATTGGTATTAAACCCGAAACCATCTGATGATAACTCGATAAGAACACTGCATTCCAGAAACTACCAAAATTAGCTTGTCCTGTTGATAATACTGGTCCAAGAGGATTAGTGGCAATCACTAAAGATCCATCAAAATTAAGAAGATATCCATATCCATCTAGAGCAAGTCCTGCAAAGAAAGGAATGGAGAACCTAAGGATTAATACAATTAAGTAGAGGATTAGAACCAATACTGTTACAGGAATATTTGTAAATAATCTCTTTAACTCAATTTTGAAGTTTTCAACTTGGATTCTAAGTTCTTCGCGTTTTTCATCAACATTGCGAATAATACGAATTTTACCTAAGAAACCAATACCAAAATTTAGAATGAAATTATGGAATTTGTGAGAATATGACATTAAGAACAGTAATAGTATTACTGATACATTGATTGCAAAACCTAATAAAGTAAATGGAATAGCAGGAATAGAAAGTTGGAAACCAAATAGGTCAATTTCAAATTTACCTATTGTCATAATAAGATTCCATTTGAAAGCAACACCAACAATACCAATGATGATTAAGGCTGTTTGATAGAGGATGAAAGACATAATCATAATTGATGCTGAGTTAGAAACTGCAACACCTTGCTTCTTCATCGTGTATATTTGCATGGCTTGACCACCACTACTACCTGGGGTGACTGCGCTATAAAAAGCACCAACCATACTAACAGCTAGACCACGATGGTAATAATAGTTTCTAGTGTATAGTCTTACGAATGTGAAAATGATAAGACCATCAATTAGATAAGATAGAGAGACGATGCCAAGAATAATTAATAAATATCTCCAGTCAGCGTGTGCTAAGGCGGAGATAACTCCATCAAAGTCTTTATATAAAGAGAAGAATAAAGCTAAACCAGTTAAAAGAAGAATAACAACAAAATAGATGATGAATTTCCAAGCAGAATTTTGTTTCTTTTCTTCTTTTGGAGATTCTTCGCTTTTATTCTCTTCGATTTTATTTTCTTGAACTGTTTCTTCTATTTTCTTAGACATATAAGTGCTTTTACATAGTAAGTGAAAATATAATAAAACAAAATAATATATATTGCGAACAAATAAGAAAAATGTGAGAAATAATTGTCAGAACCATATCTGTTAGATGAGGTCTAACTTTTCTAGTTTTGCTAATATAGCATCGTTTTCTCTTTTGGAGAATGTTACTGAATATTTATATAGTTCATTAATATGGTTAATTTCGTATACTTTGTTTTCAACGCAAATATATAAATACTTAAAATGGCGATGAATAGGTTTATATTTCTCTTTTAATTCATTAATGTGTTTAAGTAATAGAGAAATGTTTTCAAGATAAATTTTTGATTGTATAAATAGAAAAAATATCGACTTATTAGCTTCACTAGGATATTGTTTTGATTCTAATTCCGCTTGAGTATATATATCGAAAATGCTTAATTTATCATTTCTATTTAGGACTTTAGCAGTTATTCCTACTTCTCTATTTTTATCAACAAAATCATATTCATTATCCCATTTAATATCCAGGTTTTTGTAGATTTGTTCTTTGGTTAATTTATAGATGATTCTTGCAGCGTAATAAGAATAATATTTAGGATTATAAAAAGTTAAATTTTGTGGTTTATATTTTTTGAACTCATTATCTCTATGAGCATTCCTTCTAATGTTATATCGACATTTGGTTATATCAATAGCTTCTATTTCATCGATTTGATGAAGTTCAAAAAAATCTTTTAAGGCTTCTTTAACTGGGAAGAAACTAACAATCTTTTTGGAAGCATCACCTTTTTGAAAGTGCCATTTAGAGTAGAAGTATCCAAGCCACTCAATGATGTCCTTGTTAATTATTTGTTTATTTACTTGCTTAATTTTATTGGTGGTAATGATTTCTTCAACAATACGATGTGGGTTTTGGAAATGCCAATATGAATATTGTTGATCCATATCTTTTCTAATATCACTCTTCATATATATGTTGATAAAGTCAACCATGTCATAATTCTTATCGTAGGCAATAAGAAAAACATCTTTTTGGATATTAGTTAGATAGTTTTCAAAATAAAGGTTTCTTTCCATATTCTTTTAATAACTCGAAATATCTTTTTCCTGAGTCTTTTGTATTTATTATTGCTTCAGCATGCCTACTTGCTTCTAATGATGTTTTAATTTTGTAATCTCGTATTAGTTTTCTTAGGTTGTTATCTTTACAAATATAGACGACTTCTTGCGTCAAATTTTTACAAGCCTTCTTTGTTTTAAGGCAATATTGGTCACCTATATTTAGTTGGGTTAGACATCTAATTAATTGACCAAATGTGATGTTATTATTAAAGAAATTGTCCATTGAAATAGCCATTCTATCATCTGCGATTGGTCCAATAATCACATCGTATTTATGGTCTACGACTTTCTTAATTTGTTTGATTAAATGCTCATTTTCTTTGCTTTCAATTATTTTGTGTCGATTATAAGCAACAAATAATACCCATCTTATATCTCTTAGTTCTAGAACATCTAGTCCTTCTAAAGAAAATGAAAATTTATATACTTTATCGTTTCCATCTTCTTTGGTTACAAAAGTTGAAGATTGTTTAAATGATGTTCCTAAATAGAAACCATTACCAAAATCTAATGTTTTATCTATGTTTAGTTCTGGATCAATCTCTCCTACAATCCCTTGTCTAGAACCATGATAGAAACCATCTTCAAAATAATTAAAGACATAATCATAAATATCTTTGAAATCGACTTTTCGAAGATGTTCCTCTAAAGACAATATTTTTTCATATCCTACTAAAGATCTGTTTGTTAAATACAAAGAAACAGCAGCCTCACTACAACCTAGATAATTAGCTAATGTAGCATTGTTAAAATGTTCCTTATCTTTAATAGTTTTTAGAAATGTTGAAAACTTTAAATCTATTTCCATGCATAAATATTCTAATCCTTTTTCAAAAATATTTAAGTTAAAACTATTAAAAATAAACAATCATCTGATTTATATTGAAAGATAAACACTGTTTAAAATAATATCCGAATTAAAAAATATTAAAGTTGATTTAACTCTTCTTTACGTTTTTCTTTATAACTTATGATTGCAAAATCAATTATGAACTTAATTGCACATAAGATATAAGCGATTGCCATCACAATTAGATGGAGAGTGACTCCACTACTTCTTTCAAAGATTAAAAGTATTGAGAAAACAATCTCAATTGAACAGGCAGCCATTTCAATTATTTCTAATTTGTTTTCCCTACATTCAATAACACTAGAAACAATATGAGCAACATTTCTTATCACATCTAGAATTCCCCAAACAATCACTAAGATTTCTAAATCAATAAATCCAAAGAAATAGAAAAATACGCTGACTAGCAAAGCTAAGCCAAACGATACAAAATCAATTATTTTTAATTTATTTTTAAATCCACCGCCCAAGAAGAATGTTGCTAGATGAGTAATTGAAGAAATAATAATGATACTTCCAAGATAGATATTGTTTCTTTCAAATGGAACGAAAGCAAAAACAAGTATCATCGATGCAACTACAAAAAGCATGATGATGCATGCTAGATCAATAATTATTCGAAGTGTTTTCTTATTCTTCATTAAATACTCCAGTAGATAAATAACGCTCTCCACTATCAGGGAAAATAATAACTATATTCTTGTTTTTAAGATTATTTTCTTTAGCAAATTTAATCGCAGATGCAAGTGCAGCTCCACTTGAAATTCCCACAAGAAGTCCTTCCTTTTTTGCTAAAAGAGCACATTTTTCATATGATTCTTCATTTGATATATCGACGATTTCATCAACATATTCCATCGATAAAGTTTTAGGTACAAAGTTTGCTCCGATTCCTTGTATTTTATGTGGACCAGATTCACCTTTGGTTAATAATGGAGAGGATAATGGCTCTACTCCAATTACCTTAATATCTTTGTTTTTGGATTTTAAATATTTAGATACTCCGCTGATGGTGCCACCAGTACCGATCCCTGCAAAGAAATAGTCAATATTTCCATCCATATCTTTATATATCTCTTTTGAGGTAGTTTTATAGTGAGTTTTTGGATTCACTTTATTTTCAAATTGTTTTACTGAATATGAATTAGGAATTTCTTTTAATAATCTTTTTGCTTCTTTAACAGAACCATTCATACCTTTTGAAGCATCAGTTAAAACTAACTTAGCTCCATAAGCTTTCATTAGATTACGTCTCTCAATCGACATACTTTCAGGCATGACAATAATTAGTTTCAAATTCACTGATGCACATGTTAGAGCAAGGCCAATACCAGTATTTCCACTTGTAGCTTCAATGATTGTTGAATCTTTATTTATCTTCCCTTTTTTAAGAGCGTCTTCAATCATTGAATATGCAATTCTATCTTTGATAGATCCACCAGGATTGAATGATTCGACTTTTGCATATAACTTTACATCAAGATTAAAAATTTCTTCAATTTTATGAAGTCTAACTATTGGGGTTTTACCGATAAGTTCGGTTATTGAATCATATGTTTTCATATTTCTACCTGTTAAGAATAATTATAACTACAATACATGCAATCATAAGAAGAGAAATAACACCTACTATGATAAAAGCACTAATAGGAAAAGGATGTCGATGAAGTTCTTCTTTTTGTTCATCATCTAGAAGAGACTCATCAATTTTAAGTTCTTTAGTAGGTCTACCTTCTATTTCTTTCTTATTCTTTTTCATTAATTCTATTATCTCTTCCTTTAAGGAATTTGTTAATTAACAAAGTTAATAAAGATATAACAACAGTATCAAGAATGATATTGATGAAAAATACAATTGATTGAGAAAAAAAGACTACTAAGTAATCAGTCCCAAAGTTAAATGCTTTAACGATTGAATTTAATATTAATAAGACAACTAACTGAGATGCAATTGAAACAAACGCTATTTGATTAATAGAAATATTATTTGTTTTATATTTTTTCTTAAAGAAAATATTGATAATTAATAAAGCAATAGCGGTCAATAATGAAAGGATGAATGTTCCTCCAATAATGATTAATTTGATATACCATTCAAAATGATAATCTTTGGAGAAGAGAGTAATGTCACTATTGAATATTAAAAATATTGTTAAGAAGATGAACAAAGATGACATTAAAGAAACAGAAAGAATATAGAGAATCTTTTCATTCTTAATCATCTTAATTAATTTATAGATACACCATGGGAATATACCTAAAAGACTATATATAACTGTAAACCATGGATTGATACCATACCCAAGAGCATTTGGAACTAAAACTATTCCTAAAATATCACTTAATCCTCCAATAATTCCTCCATATATTGGGCCAAATAATAATGATCCAAAAATAATTAAAGACGGTCCAATAGATATTCTTACAAATGGAATAACTGGGATATTTTGAAAAGAAAGAAAACGCGTCAATATGATTATTAACGCAAGGAATAATCCTCCTAATGTAATTTTTTGTATTTGATTTAATTTAGGCATTTTCTTTTATATATCTTCTCATTACTCCAGCAAAGGCAAGAGATCCTGTAATTAGAATTAAATCATTAGGATATTGTTCTAACTTCTCTTTTAGAAGTTCCTTAAAATCTTCTTTAAACTCATAATCACCTAAATAAAGGAAAAAATCTTCTTCTTTTCTAGCTCTTTTATGATCAAATGTTGTTAATGTTATATCGTTTGTTAAAGATGATAGTGTTACTAACATTTGTTCAACATTCTTATCCTTAAACACTGCAAAGATGATATGAATAGGTTTATTGATGTATTTTAAGGAATCCACTAAAGATGTAATAGCTTCAACATTATGAGCGCCATCAATAAGAACGTTTTCTTTCACATATTCAAATCTACAATTTAGGAATTTATCTAATAGACCATCTTTAATATCTTTATCATCAATTGAAATCTTGTTTTGAAGTAATCTGGTTGCCTCAACTGCAAGACATGCGTTTTTGATTTGATATTCTGCTAAAGTATTAATTCTCAAATCTTTAAATCCGAAATAATCGAACGCTAATTGATTGGATACTTTTCTTACGTTGTGATAGTCATCAACAATATGAAGTTCAGCATTAACTTCTTTGATGTGTTCTCTTATAGGATACATTGCTTCTTCGCTCAATTTTCCTACAAGAGCTAGACTATTTTTCTTAATAATACCTGATTTTGATTCTGCAATTTCAGATACTGATCTACCTAAATACATAGTATGTTCAAGTGATACCGAAGTAATGATAGATAACATTGGATTAATTATATTTGTAGCGTCTATATATCCACCCATACCAACTTCAATAATTGCTAGGTCAACATTCTGTCTTTGAAAATAGGTGTAGGCAATGATGGTTTGAATTTCAAAAGAAGTTAATCCATATTTATCAAAATCAGATTTATATTCTTCTAGTATTGAGATGAATTCATCGAATGATATTGATTCATCGTTGATAAGAATCATATCTCTAACATCATCTAAGAATGGGGAATTGAATAATCCTACTTTATATTTTCTTTTATATATATTCTTAAGAAAGTTAGCAACACTACCTTTCCCGTTAGTACCTGTAATATGAATAGATTTTATATCAAAAGAAAAATGTTTATCTTTGATGAATTTATCGTAACTACTTCTTCTATATTCACTTGAATCACGAAGCAAAAAATATTGTTTTAGTTCTTCTTTATTCATTGATAATGCACTCCATCTTTTTTAGCTTTATCAATGTTACGAGATATTTCTTTATTTCTTTCTACTTCTCTTTTATCGTATTTCTTCTTTCCTTTTGCTAAAGCAATCTCTAGTTTGGCTCTTCCTTTTTTGAAATAGAGTTTAGTAGGTATGATTGTCATTACTTTTTGAGCAGCTTTAGTTTCAATACGATATATTTCTTTTTTATGAAGAAGAAGTTTTCTTGTGCGAGCAGGTTCATGGTTAAACATTCCTCCTTGTTTAAATAGAGGAATATTCATATTGATGACGTATGCTTCACCATTACGGATAACGATGTATGCGTCAGCAATGATTGCTTTATTTACTCTTAAAGATTTGATTTCAGATCCCTTAAGTTCAATTCCACATTCGATGAAATCTTCTAAAAAGTAATCATAGCCCGCTCGTTTGTTTTGAGCGATTATCTTAATCTGTTCGTTCATCGTGTTAGATTATATATCAAAGTAATTATCTATTTAAGATAATCTTTTAAATGTGACAAAAAATATAAACTCAATGTGTGAAGCACTTGTAAAAACAATCAAATTTTTGTCGCATTAATTTGCTTAATTTTTATTTGAATGTTGATTCTACACACCAAATTGCACTTTTTCCATATTTTTCTTGTCGCATTAATTTGCTTAATTTATAATATAGACATGAAAAGAACTATTATTAAAACTAGCGATGTAATTAGTAGAGCCTTAGATATTATGGGTATTTCTATTGATGCATATGCTTATTCAATCGGAAAAGATAGAGCAACCATTTACCGTTATTTGAATAACACTGTAGAGGTTCCCTTATCTGTTTTGACAAACATTTTAGACCTTTTATATGACCACGGGTTCGATATAACAAAAATAATTGATATCAAAGATGAAGATGATTATTACTATCACGCAACATCAAAAGAGATTGTGTTTCCAATTAATGTTCATATAAACGATGGCGAAGCTAGAGACTTTGGATATGGGTTTTATTTGGGAGAAAACTTAAGACAATCCTCCACTTGGGGAAAACTTGGATACTCAACAATAATTTACAGATTTAAAAGAGAAAAGTTTAAAAAATTAATTAAGTTAGATTTCAATCATCTTAAGCCGATTGATTGGCTAAATTATGTCGCGATCAATAGGAAAAAGATATCAATCAGTGAATATCCAAAACTCTTTTTCAAATATTCAAATATAGAAAAAAATAAAGATATTGTCATAGGGAAAATTGCTGATTCATTTTCTTATGAAGTTCTTGAGCTTCTTTATAAAAATAAACTTGATATTGATCAAGCCGAATATGCAACAAAGATAATGGCGCTTGGTAATCAAATATGTTTAAAAAATGATGAATTTGGACATTCACTAGAACCTGATGAGATGATTGTATATGATAAGGTTGTAAGTGAATACTTCCTGCATTATTCAAATATCATTCAAGAAAGACAAGACAAGAACATACAAATCATTCTTAAAAATCCTCCAAAAAAAGAAAGGTTATTCTCTAATTATTTAAAAAGAAATGAGTAACGAATTGCTAATTGAATATATATACGAAACATTATTGTTTGCAGATCTTAATAATCGCAACATCATTTCTGTATTCAATGGTTTATTTAAAAATGATGAATTCTTAAAAATGATTGATGGAAAGCCTTTTGATGAAGAAAAAATCCATCTATTCATACAAAAATCATCATTATCAAAAAGAAAATTAGATATTAAAGATTATGAGATCCGTTATTTGGCATTTTTAACGATGCAAACAATTCAAAAAACGTATATTAAAAAGAACAAAATACCTAAATATATTAATTTAAAGAAAAACATCTCCCTACTAATGAAGTTCCATACGCAAGATGTTGACGATGTAATTTTTCAATTAATGAGTGAATACAATGAAAGATATTGTCTTCGAAAGACAAGTGAAATGTATTTTCTTGAAGAAGATACATTGTTTGATCGATTTCAAATGCTTTATCCATTTAAAAGATTTGATAACTTTAAATTGTTTTTTGATTCTCCACTATTCTTGCCATTATATATATACAAAAACGAGATATTGATGTATTCAAGTGACTTAATATCCTTGCTAGATAACCCTTACTTTTTTCAAAGATATTGTGTTGGATATAAGATTTATTGTTTTTGTAATCTTGAACAAGATATATCACCAAAGTTTCCTTTATATCGGTTCATTATTAATGAAACAAACCTCACTTTGATAGAGCCAAATGGTTTAAGAAAAATATTCAAATATTCAAATTAACTTTTCTTTTATTCTTTTAATTAATAAAATTAATTGCATGAAGACAAATATTAGTAACTAGTCACTACTATGATGTTTTCATATATTTTTATTATTAAGGAATTAGATTATCAACGCGTAATAATCTCTCTCCTTAATACATTTATCTTTAAGAGAAAGGAGGAAGAAAAATGAACAAAATATTTAAAAGAGTAGGTCTATTATCTCTTGGTATTGCTTTAGCAGGAGGTGCCGCAGTTGCTTTGAATGTACATAAAGAGGCTGCAGGTGTAAGTGCTGCTGAACAATGCTTCTATACCCTTGATGGTACCATTACAGGTGGCTCTGGTGGCTATGCTGCAGAGTCTGATATCACTCAAGGCGGTTATTCATGGAAAGTTATGGGTAATACCACAATGAACCCATGGCGCATTGGTGGTAATTCTATTACTAATGAAGAAAGACCTGCATATACGACCACCGTGATGGCCGAAACCGTTTCTAAAATTGAAATGTCAGTTGGAACAGCTTCAAGCATTACTGTTAGTTCCATAGTTTTAACCGTTGCTTCCGATAGTACATTTGATACAGTGATTGATACAAGAAGTGAAACGTCCGTCTCTGCTAATAGTACAATCACCTTTACTCCAAGTTCAGGTAAAACATGGGCAAACGCGTTTTACAAGTTCGTTTTTACTGTAACAGTATCTGGTAAAAGTAATAGATTCATTCAATTAAATGCTATTAATTTCTACAAAGAATCAACAAATCCTCGTGGAGATTTAGTAATTAATGATCTTGATGCTGTGTATACAGTCGAAGCAGAAGAAACATTGTCTTATACATGGACTCCAGCTAGTGGTTCAAGCGCAACTATCGTTTCTGCTTCTTGGTCTTCAAATAACATAGAAGTTATGACTGTTGAAGGGAACAAATTAACAGCTGTTGCTCCTGGTTCTGCAAAAGTTGTTTTAACAGCTGAAGATAGTTTGGGTGAATTATATGAGATTCAATCTGCAATGATTTTTGTATCAAATGCGCTTCCATTTGAAATTGGTGATACTGTTGCATTGGTTGCCTCTGGTGTTAATAAAGAACTAAGTGCGATTAATACTTCTGGTAGCACCCATTACGGTGAGGGCGTTGAATATTCGACCGATCCAGCTGGACTATTCACATTTGAAGTCGAGGCTGGTGAAGCCGATGGTTCCTATTCATTTGTCAATGATGAAAAATATCTCACTTGGAATAGTGGTAACTCATTAGATGTTAATGCAACTAAATCACTCAATACTTCATGGTATGTTATTCAATATGATGATCATCAATTAATCTACAATGCTGCTAGCTTAACTAGAGTTATTTGGTGGAATAATGGTTCTACTGGCCAACGTTTTGCTGCGTATGAAAGAACACAATCCGCTGACACATGGATTTACACATCATTCGCACCATTAAGTGAAGTTCCAGTTCGCGGTACACTTTCAATCGTGACTGAAGTTCCATCTTCAATTCGTCAAAACACAGTTTTAGAAATGCAATTTAATTTCGTACCTGCTGATGGCGATAGTGCAACTATTGCTTCATACACATGGTCAACAAACAAAACTGATGTATTTACAGTCAGTGGTGATTTTGTTACAGCTTCTGGTGTTGGTAAAGCAAAAATTACAATTAATGCAACCGACACAAATGGTCAAGAATATGTCCAATCTACAACTGATATTACAGTAATCGAAGTTGTTACTGGTTCTTACGAAAAGAAAACAGCAGTTGCTGTAGGCGATGTTGTTACTTTAGTCTGCGAAGCAGATGGAACCCAAATTGCTGGTATTTCAAGCAATATTGGCACATATGTTTTCTATGAAACCGCACCTGCTGATGTATTCACATTTGAACTTGAAGAAGGTACAGCTGATGGCTCGTTTGCATTCTTAAATGGTGATAAGTATCTCAACTGGACAGATGGAAATAAGATTACACTTGCTGATGAAAAGACAGGCAATTCATCATGGACCATCGAATTTGATGGAGAAACAGATGATGCTATCATCACAAACGTTGCAGATGCCACTAGAAAAATTGGTTGGAACCATGGTGCTCCACGTTTTGCTGCTTATACAACAGCACAAACTGCTATTCAATTATATGGACCAGCAGGTTCAGTCTTGCCAGAGAAAGAAGAAGCAGATACATTTGCTCAATCTTTCTTAGATGCTGTTGAATGTCATGATAATGGTGCTACAGCTCCAACATTCACTACTTCTTGGAGTGACCTTGCTGATGCTTATGGCAACTTAAGCGGCGAAGCAAAAGCATATTTTGTAGAAGGTCATGCTGATAAGAATTCAGCTGATAAAGTTGAACAAGCCTTAGCAAGATATGACATGTTAGTTACAAAATATAAGGAAGTATGCCCAGAATTCATTAGCGGACGTACAATTGGTAATGTTTACAATGCTCCAATTACTGATGCAAATAACGGAGCTTTGATGATTATCATTGCTTCTGTTGCTCTTGTTTCAGTTGTAAGTGTTGTTACAATTGTTATCATTCGTAAAAGAAGATTCCATAACTAATTTATTAGTTAAATAATCCTAAATATTGTTCCTTGGACTGACTAACCAAGGAACTTTTTGGTTCTATGAAAATACACGTGGTTACTTAAGAATAAAGACCACAGGGAATTTCATAGAACCAGATAACTCTAATACACTAAGCAATTACTGATTTGTAACGCTATTAAGACAATAGTTGCTTTTAATTTTTAATTAAGTTGCTTTTATATATATGTTTGCTAGCATATAAGTAAGTGTTTCAATGTGTGATACGTAGACATATTGGAACCGATCATAATTTAGTCGACATGTTTTTAGGGTCGACAGAAAGGGGAAAATATTAAATTATGAGAAAATTTAAGCTTAGTGCACTAGTACTAGGCACAGCTTTAGCTCTTGGTGTTGGAGCTGGTATTGCTCTTAACGCAAAGGAAGCTCTTAGTGTAAGTGCTGATACAACCGCTGAGTTTACACTATCAAGTGCTGCTGATGCTACTGTTGATGGTGTTACCGCATCTTTTGCCAAGGGTTCAGGTAGTTCTAATCCAGCTTGGTATCCTGCTGGTTTAAGATTATACGCAAATAATACAGTTACCATTTCTTCTTCTTCAGCCATCACTTCAATTGTGTTTAACTGGGAAAAACAAGGATCTAAGGCCTTTGCTTCTGTAACAGCTAACGTTGGTACTTATACTCACCCAAGCGCTGCTGGTGAGGGTTCGTGGACCGGCGAAGCAACAGAGGTTGTATTTACTTTGGGAGGTTCAGGGCAATTACAACTTAACACCTTTACCGTAACTACAGGTGGCGCTCAAGCACAATTAACTGGTATCGAGGTTTCTGGTGCTATGACTAAAACCGCATATTATGTTGGTGAATCATGGAGTCCAGCAGGATTCACTGTAACGGCACACTATGATGATGATTCAAATAAAGATGTTACTGCCAATGCTACTTGGACATATAATCCAGCTTCTCCTGCATTAAATGTTACAAGCGTAGTCGCTACTGCCACTTTTGGTGGACTAAACGATTCAAGTAATGCACAAGTTGTTTCTGTTTCTAGAACAAATCCTATTCAAGTTCTTTATACTAAAACTTCAGGTGCAAGTGTTGATGTCTATGGATACTATGTTGGTTTCTTAGATGGAACTGGCCCAGTAATCATGGATGGCGCTTATGGTATCGTTGTTTACAACAAAACTGCAGATGTTTCTGGTTATACAGCTAACGAAACAATTCTTCACGTAACTGGTTCTATCAGTATTTACAAAGGATTGTATGAAATTGGTAGTGCATCAATGAGCATTGCTTCTGGAACATATGATGCTCCAGATACTCCAGTTGTTTACTCAACAACAGGTAGTGAAACTGCCGATTATGCCTCACGTTTAACAACTGTTAGTGGCACTCCAACACTCACAAGCGGCAATTTTGAAGATGCAGCAGGTACAAGCGATATTAAGATGAATTTTACTGTTGGCACAAAGACAGTACAAGTTTTCTACAAGAAAGCTGCTCAAACTGCAGATGCAGAAGCTTTTGCAGCAATTAAAGATGCTGTTGCTAATAGCACTGAGATCACAATCAAAGGTTTCACTGGTTGGTATGATGGATTCCAAGTTCAAATGAATGGTTATGTCCCAACCGCAGAAAACTATACAGCCGAAGACTTTGCTCAAGATTTACTTGATCAAACAGACGCCGTTTGTACAGGATATCAAAAAGGCGACAATAATCATGATGCCATCGAAGCTATTTGGAACGATTTACAAAGTGATGACAAATATCCTGCATTACCAGCAGGCGAAAAGACCATTCTTGGTGATGCTGATGCAAACGAAGAAGGTACTGTCGTCGAACAAGCTATGGCTCGTTATGATTACTTAACAGCAAGATACAACTTATCTAACTTCATCAATGGTAGAACTCCAGCAGAAGTTGGTTATATTAATACCAACATTGAAACAAATAATGGCATTGCTCTCATTGTAATTGCTGCTGTTGCACTTGTTTCAGTTGCTAGTGTTGTCACTATCATTGTTATTAAAAGAAAAAGTTTAAATCGTTAATTTGATTTAATTCTTTATTAAACTTTTAAGAGCTAGGTTGACGTAAACTTAGCTCTTTTAATATGGACTAAATATTGTGCGTTCTAAGAAAGAGTATCAATTTATTTATGGAAACTAGACACTCATCATATGAACATTTTTCATATAAGAGCAATGATGTAATATTTTTATAATCCATCTTAAAGACGTTAGTCAAAACTATTTTCTCAAGCAAGTCTGAGATAATATATTCTTCTTTTGCAGAAAAACATCTATCATGAAGCATACGTTCTTTTCTAACCTTTGTGAAAAGTTCTAATATTTCTTCATCTAGACACACGACTTTCATAATTCTATAAATATCGTATAGGTGTCTTGATTGTCTATTTGTAGTTTCTGCAAGATAATAGTCACAAATAGCAAATATTTTATCAATCAAAGTACGTTTTATTGAGAGAGTATTAATTGAGAATTCTTCAAGTTGATATTCCTCTAATAAATCTTTTCTATTTATTGAACAAAGATATTTACCAATTAATGTTTGTGCATTTCTTTTTTCGATTGGAAACGCTGTAGCAATAGAAGAAAATTCTACTAATACATTGTCTTTTGTATCATAAGAACATTTGTACTTATTTACTAAATGAGTACTTCTAATTTCATTTAAGTTAATTAGTTTCAAACCAATTTCGTTAATTGAATCGATGATATTATTCTTTATTGTTCGCTTCTTACTGCGTCCAGTTTTAAAAGCATAGGTAATATCAATATCTTCTGAAAATCTATTAATAATATTGTAACAAGCACTTAAGCTTGTACCACCTTTAAAAACAATATTTGGATCTTTACTCGTAATCTGCTTTAGGAGCGTTAATGCATAATAATCTTTCTCTATATATTTCGTATCTATTCCTAAATTTAGAGCCGCTTCCTTTAATAACCCATTAAATAGTTTCGGATTCTCATGCAAAAGCATCAATGAGACCACCTTCTATAATCATTTTTATAGTGTTAAAGCCATATAAACGAATATACTCATTTAAAAGGTTTTTAGTAAAATGGTTTTTTTGAATATAATCCGTTAACAACTTCTTATTAACCTTAATATCGTTTTCATTCATCCAGTGGAACGAATCTAAAAACTGTAATATTTTAAAATTTTTATGATTAATTTCGCATTTCCCTTTTCTTATAACAGCGGTCCTATTGTTAACGTGATAAAAACGTTTCTTGCTGCTTGTATTGTTGGTGGTTATTTCAGGAATTGAGGGAACTTGTTGACTAATTCCAATCATATTTAGAAATGTTAGACCAGAATAATACCCATCAATAAATAAATCACCGAAATCTATTGTAGAAGATTTTGTATGAATAAATTTCTTATCCAGTATTTCATCAAAAGAAATAACATTACCGAATTCTTCGTTTCCTTTTATATAATAGATTCCTTTTGATTCTCTATATAATTCTCCTTTTTTTACTAAACGCGAAAATTCTGTTCGAATAGCAGTGTTACTTTTTCCACCAATTCTAATCTTATTTAAAAAAATCGGATTATTTTGACCATATATATCGTTCAAATATTGAATGAGTTCCATGAATAAATTATATTTAAAACTAAACTATTAGTCAATATTTGTAGCAAAAAGTTTTTATACCACAGGTATAATTTTGTGACAATATGAATTATAAAGATTTAAACTACTTGCTTTCTCTTAATACAGTTAATACAATAAATATGTATGGAATTTAATTCATCAAAACCGATATATATCCAATTAAAAGAATATTATGAGCATCTTATAGATTCGGGCTCTTTAAAAGAAGACGACGAAATGCCTTCCGTTAGAGAAATAGCATTATTTTATAAGATTAATCCCAATACTGTTCAAAGAGCGTTCACTCTTCTTGTGAATGATGGATATCTTAGAAGTGTTCCTAAGAAGGGTTTTTTTGTGAACAATCAAAAGATAGATAAGAATAAAGTAATTAAACATTCTCTAGATGAATTAAATAATCAAAATATATCTAATGAAGAAATATATGAATATTTAAGGAAGGAGTTAAAGAAATGATATCAATACATTCATTAACTAAAAGATTTGATAACGTTACTGCAGTTAATAATCTTTCAATTGATATTCATCCTGGTATAAATGGACTTGTTGGAGAAAATGGTGCAGGTAAATCTACATTACTTAGATTGATCGCAGATATATATCAAGCAAGTGAAGGAGAAATAATAATTGATGGTACTCCTAACTCCTCCCCTAAAATTAAAAACAATGTATTTCTTTTAAGTGATAACCCAATGTATTCAAATAATATGACTGTAAACAGTGCTCTTAGATTCTACTCAGAATTATTTGAGATGGACAAAGATAAATTCAACGAAATCTTGTTAACTTTAGATTTACCTAGAAAAAGAAAAATTTCTACTTTTTCAAAAGGTATGAAAAGACAACTATTCTTAGCAATAGCTCTTTCTATGAAAGCAGAATATATCCTAATGGATGAAGCTTTTGATGGTATTGATCCAATTATGCAAGATGTGGTTAAACAAGAAATTATTAAATTTGCAGATACAAAAACATTTATCATTTCATCACATAATCTCCTTTCTTTGGAAAGACTATGTGATAACTTCATTTTATTGTCTAAAGGTAGACTTGCCAAAAATGGTGCACTTGAAGATATGGGCACTAGCTTTAGAAAATACCAAGCTATTTTTAAAGATGATTTAAAAGAAGAAGACTTTAAGAAAGTTGGTTTAGATTTAATTTCATTTAGAAAAGTGGGTTCTATTACTCATTTAGTATTTGAATCAAATAAAGATATAGAACCTATTATCAAAAAAGAATTTAAACCTACTTTATTAGAGAAAGTCGAACTTGATGATGATGAAATATTTAAACTAGAGATGATTCTTTCAAGAAGGGAGGACAAATAAGATGAGATCATATATTAAAAACACTCTTAAGAGATTCCTTCCTTTCTATATTGTCTTTGCTGCTATTTTATTCTCAATGGCTTTGATGTATCTAAGCAGCGAAGATAGCGTTTATTTCTCTTATATTTATTGTAACGTAGATGAATGTAATGAATTCTTAACTAGAACACCGTATTCTGGATTATTGATTCTATTGATACCAACATTCTTCTTAGTGTGTATTGCACCACTAATTGCAAATTATTATAGGTATTCACTTAGAAGTGTTGATCTATATTATCAAACGGGTAAAGGAAATAAGACGATTAGATATGTTCATAATTTAGTCTTATTATCTATGATTCTTATTATCTTTACGGGTATATATGCATTTACTATGTTATTTATCTTTATTAAACAAATTCCATATGCAGGAATGATTATTGAAGATACATATTATAGAGAAGTATATATATTCTCCAATTATCAATACTACGCTTTAGCCTACATCCCATCTATATTATCAATTATTGTTACTTACTTTATTTCCTATTTCTTCGTAACAAGAAGTAACAACTTTATTAATTCATTAATCACTCTTGTTGGAGGACATTTAATCATTGGCTTTAGTTTATTACTTCCATATGTGTTTTATAACGGTTGTGTTGGTCCAATAAATGAGAATATCACAATTAACTTATCAAGTTATTATATGGGGCTTAAATCATTTTCCCCATTCTCATATATGATATTCATTAATAACATCTTTAATCCTCTTATTATAGGAAGCAATATCAAGATGTTTGAATTTGGAAATTTAGATGCAATTCTTGCATTTATTCACTTCATTATTGGATTAGTTTTGATGTTTGCTCTAACTGCTTTAGGTATTGTTTATTTCATCTTAGAAAAAGAATCTAGTGGAGAATATGCAGGAAAACCAGTTGGAAGAGACAAACTTCAAGAGATTATATTCCATTCCACCTTTATTATTGGTTCATTCGAATTATTAATTGTTATGAACCAAGGAATATTAGGAATATTTAATTCGATATTCTCATTTGCTACATGCATTAGTTTAACTGCAGTATATTTTGCATTAAGTGGTTTAATAAGAAGAAGATTTAAATGGAATTGGAAAGAATGGACTATATTTGGAAGTCTATCTGCTTCAACATTCTTATTATCATTAGCACTTCTTATTCTTAACACAGTTGGATATATCATTAATCATCCAATTGAATAGAAATACTTTGTTTGCTCCTCAAAATCCAATTTTATTGTATTATCTGGAATAAATAGACCAATTAAAGAAAGCCAGCCCTTGATGGGTATCCATCAAACTGGTTGGCCTTTTAGTTATTTCTTAATTACTTCTTCACGATAGGTATCATGTGTCTCGGGATTATATACTTCATTGATCCACATGATTGTGTGAGACAAATCTTTACCTACATTAGTAATTTGGTGAGTATATCCTACTTTGATTTCAATAGGATTAGGTTTATCACCACTTACTCTATTTGAGATAAATTCATCAGTTTTAATATTTCTTTGTTCAATAAGACATTCTCCCTTAACTGTGTAGAATATCTCTTTTTTATATGTGTGATAATGTCCACCTTTAACTATTCCAGGATAGGAAACATTATCACTTATTTGACCATATTTTTTAGACTTATAAAGTTCTTCAAACCATCCCCTATCATCTTTAGCAAAGTTAAATGAATATCCTTCATCACTTAGATAATCTAGGAATGTTTTAAATAACTTCAATTCAAAGTCATTGTGTAGAAGTGGAAGATGTCTATCGGATTCAACTTCAGCCTTAAAATAATAGAGGAGATCTGCTAAATTACCCAAGGAACAATCGTGAATTGGTTTAACATATTGAATATCTTTTTTACCTTCATGATTATTAGATAAGATGACATGAAGGAATTCTTCACATATATCATCAATATAGTTGAAATGGACTACATAATTCCTATCTCTAATTTGAATATCTAAACTATGAGCAATGTTATAACAAAATGTTGCACATGCTGAATTGTAATTTGGTCTACACCACTTACCAAACACATTATATAAACGATATACATAGACTGGTAAGCCACTTAAGAAGAGGTAGTCTTCAGACATCTTTTTAGATTTGCCATAATCATTATTAAGTTCAGCTTGTATTGAACTAGACATGATAATCGGGGTGTTTCTTTTTGATTCTTTAATTAAATCCACTAAATGTTTGGTGAAATTAGTGTTTCCATCATAGAATTCTTCAACTGTTAATGGACGGTTAATACCTGCTAAATGGACAACAAAATCAGCTTCTGAGATATGTTTAGTCAATGTTTCTTCATTATCATCTTTATCAAATCCTAAAACTTCGATATTGTTACGTTTTAAGATTAAAGAAACATGTTTACCAATGAAGCCATTACTTCCAGTAACTAATACTTTCATTATTAATATTTTCTCCAAACCATTTTGTTAACAACACCAACATAAGATTGGATGATTTTAACAACTTTATCTGAAACATTTGTATCAGTGTAGACATCAACTGGTCTACTACCTTCTTTGTTTTTAACTGCAACTTCTACAGCTTGAAGGAGATTTACTTCATCAATACCTGCAAGGACAAAGCATGCAGCATCTAAAGCTTCTGGTCTTTCAGTAGATGTACGAATACAGACTGCTGCTATAGGTTTACCAATTGATGTATAGAATGATGATTCTTCTGGAAGAGTACCACTATCGCTTACGACCGCAAAAGCATTCATTTGAAGATTGTTATAATCATGGAAACCTAATGGTTCATGCATGATAACTCTCTTATCTAATTTAAATCCTGTTTCTTCAAGTTTCTTTCTACTTCTTGGATGGCAAGAATATAGAATTGGCATATCATAAATTTCTGCCATCTTATTAATTGCATTAAAGAGTGAATAGAAGTTCTTATCAGTATCAATATTTTCTTCGCGATGAGCGCTTAACAAAATATATTTACCTTTTTCTAAATGAAGTTTTTCTAAGATTTTACTTGCTTCGATTTGTTTTAGGTTATTTGTTAAGACTTCTGCCATTGGTGAACCAGTGACATATGTTCTTTCTTTAGGAAGTCCAGTATCTGCAAGATATCTTCTAGCGTGTTCACTATAAGCAAGGTTAACATCCGAGATGATATCAACAATTCTTCTATTTGTTTCTTCTGGGAGACATTCATCTTTGCATCTATTACCTGCTTCCATATGGAATACTGGGATATGAAGACGTTTTGCTCCAATAACACTTAAACATGAATTAGTGTCTCCTAAAACAAGCACTGCATCGGGTTTAAGTTCCACCATTGCTTGATATGATTTAGCAATGATATTACCCATTGTTTCACCTAAATCTTTGCCTACTGCATCAAGATAGATATCTGGATCCTTGATAGATAAATCTTTAAAGAATACACCATTAAGGGTGTAATCATAGTTTTGCCCTGTATGGACTAAGATAGTGTCAAAATAATCACGACATTTGTTAATAACGGCAGCAAGTCTAATAATTTCTGGACGAGTGCCAACAATAATCATTAATTTTAATTTCCCATTATTTTTGAAGGCCATATTTTATCCTCCTATTCATGTTGTCTAACTGGACCACCAAAGAGTTCAAGTTTTTTAAGAAGTTTTTTCATTCCTTCAACATCTAGTCTACCAGTATTATGGGATGTATAGCTTTCTCCAAGATTAAGTTTCTTATTTCCTTTAGAGAAATATTTATCATAGTTTAAATCACGATTATCAGCTTTAATACAGAAGAAGTTACCCATATCAACTGATTTGAGCATTTCTTCTTGAGTTACTAATGTTTCATATAGTTTTTCACCATGACGTGTACCAATGTATGAAATACCAGTTTTACTATTTGTTAATTCAATAACTGCTTTTGCTAATGTTTCAATTGTAGCTGCAGGAGCTTTTTGAACAAATAAATCACCTTGTTCACCATGTTCAAAAGCGTATAGGACTAAATCAACAGCATCATCAAGAGTCATCATGAATCTTGTCATATCTGGATTTGTAATAGTAATAGGTTTTCCTTCACGGATTTGATTTAAGAATAATGGGATAACACTTCCTCTACTAGCCATAACGTTACCATAACGAGTTAGACAAAGAACTGTATCACCTGGAAGAAGTTGTCTACTTCTAGCAATAACATTCTTTTCCATTAAGGCTTTTGAAATGCCCATAGCGTTAATTGGATATGCAGCCTTATCTGTCGATAAGAAGATTGCTTTCTTAACATTATTACGAACACATGCAGTAATAACGTTATCAGAACCAATAACATTAGTTCTTACAGCTTCCATTGGATAGAATTCGCATGATGGAACTTGTTTTAGTGCTGCGGCAGAGAAAACATAGTCAACACCTTTAAATGCATCAATGATTGAATCAAGATTACGAACATCTCCAATGTAGAATTTTAATTTGGAGTTATTGTATGCCTTGCGCATATCATCTTGCTTCTTTTCATCACGTGACAAGATTCTAATTTCTTTAATATCTGTATCTAAGAAACGATCAACAACAGCGTGACCAAATGAACCAGTACCTCCAGTAATAAGAAGAACCTTATCTTTTAAGATCGCTGTATCTTTAGCAATAAGTTCATTTAATTTTTCTTTAATTCTTTCAAGTTTAAGTAAGTCTGCTTTAGATTCGTCGTTTTCATATGAAACGAATGTACGTTTACTAACTCCAACAACCTTAGCAGCTTCTTCTTGAGTTAATTTGCAATTTTTGCGTATTTCTTTTAAAGTCATATAATTTACCTCGCCCACATATTATATATATAAAAATGATATATGCAACATAAAATGAAAAAATTGCAATATTGTGCAATCTTTCAATTCGTTTTTTAGTTATTTTTATTTCGATTCTCTATGATTATCCAAATAGCAGAACCACATAAACCTAATAGTCCGACCCCAAACATAACTGTGTAGATAATGAATGACGTTGTATCTTTACCAAAATTATTTAATGCAAGGTAGAAACCGAAAAACATCATTAATACGGATATGATTCCTAAACCAGTTTTTAATGCATATTTCATATCGCTTCTTATGCCTTCTCTCCACGTTCATAAGTGACATTCATCAAGAACAATCCTTCTGGTGGAGCCTTATATGGAGTTATAGATCTAATTTTACTTTCAAGAAGTGATTCAATATCTTCTTTTGTTATTTTATGAAGTCCTACTTCTACTAATGTACCAACGATCATTCTAACCATATATCTCATAAAACCACTTCCAGTGATTCTAAAGACAATAGTGGATTCCACTAAGTCAACATTAAATTCAAATATTGTTCTAACAAAATTGTTTTTATCAGTTTCTTTAGTGGTGAAATTCTTGTATTCATGTGTGCCAATGAACAATTTCGCAGCTTTTTTAATAGCTTCAAAATCAAGTTCTCTCAAGAATTGGGTGGAATATCTATGGGAAAATACATCAAATTCACCCATTGATAATGAATATAAATATGTTTTCGTAGAAACATCATATCTAGCGTGAAAATTATCATCAACTCTTTCAAAAGAGAGAATATGTATATCTAATGGAAGTAAAGAATTAACCGAATATCTTAATCTTCCTAAATCAATATCCTCTTTTGTTATATCAAAGTGGAATGTTTGAGCAAGAGCATGAACCCCTGCATCTGTTCTGCCTGATCCGTGTATTTTGGTAGGTGTATTTAAAATCATTGAAAGAATCTTTTCAATTTCTTCTTGGACACTTCTTCCATTAGGTTGAATTTGCCAGCCTACAAAGTTAGTTCCATCATATTGAACAATTGCTAAGATTCTCATTTCTTTTCCTTTCTAGGAAATGACACAAATATAATTCCTAACAAAATAAATAACACAATCATGCCTGCTAGAGCAATTAATAGCCATGGTAAGAACAAAGTGTTATCCATATTAATATGGAAACACGCAACTAGAATTACTCCAGTTGTTAAAGCAGTTACAAATAAAAATGTAATAACATCATAGAGAGAAAAACGTAATTTACGATATCTCGTGCGTTTTGCTCTTGGATTATATCCTCTAGCTTCCATTGCATCTGCAAGTTCTTCGCTTCTTTGGAAAGCAGAAATAAATAATGGAACAATTAAAGAGGTTAACGCTCTAAATCTTGATGATATTTTTCCGTGTTTAAAATCTACACCACGAGATGCTTGAGCTTTCATAATTCGATCAGTTTCATCAAGTAATGTTGGGATAAATCTTAAGGCAATTGAAAGAGTCATTGCTATTTCATGAACAGGGAAACGTATAAGTTTAAGTGGATACATAAACCATTCGAAGGCAAAAGTTAAATCTAATGGTTTTGTAGTTGCTGTTAATACAAGCGTCATTAGTAGCATAATTACGATTCTTAGAATAATCCTTATGCTTTGCATAATAGAACCCCACCAGATAGGATATTTCCAAAGATAAAAAGCAACACCATACACTTCGGAATTTACTGGAGGAATAAAGCAGTTGATAAGAAACATCACAATTGCAAGTAACCAAAGAGGTTTTAATGATGAAAATATACTTTTGAATGAAATTTTAGACACTATTAATAAAACAATTGTTATAAACAAAATTACACCCTGGACAATAAAACTCATTACAAAGTCAACTGCTCCTGAAGGTAGATTAAAAGACCAAAAGGATGCTACCATAAGCAAAATTAAGCAAACTATTTTATTTCTAGCATCCAAGCGATGAATAAATGTATCTCTTGGAGTGTATCTACCAAGCGCTACACCATTCATTTGTGTTTCCTCGCTTTTTCAAATTCTTCTATAAAGGACTTAATATCTTTAACATTTTGTTTGTTAATCTTCATTCCTTTATCAATTAACAATTTAGTTAATTGAACAATTTGAGGGACTTCTAAAGAATATTCGTCCAATTCATCAGAATAAAACAATTCAATTGGTGAAACATGTTTTGCTATTTTTCCTTCGTGCATTAAAACGACTTTATCTGAATAACGAAGGACTAAATCCATGTTATGAGTAACCACTATTATCGTTGTTCCGTTTTTGTTCATCTTCTCTAAGATGTTCAACATTTCTCTACTTGCATGAGGATCAAGTCCTGCAGTAGGTTCATCTAAAACAACGACATCTGGTGAAAGAGCAAAAATTCCTGCAATTGCAACTTTTCGTTTTTCTCCACCACTTAAGTCAAAAGGAGATTTTTCATAATATGAAGAATCAAGACCAACTTGTTCTAAACATTTAATTGCAATCTTTTTAGCTTCTTCATTGTTTGCACCAAAATTTTTTGGTCCAAACATTACATCTTTTAAAACGGTGTCTTCAAACAATTGATTTTCAGAGAATTGGAAAACAATGCCTACTTTCTTTCTAAGATTTTGTAATTTTTTTGTTCTTCTTTTGCGATTGCTAGAAACAATAAATTCATCAACAACAACTTCACCTTCTGTTGGAACAAGAAGAGCGTTCATTTGTTGAATTAAAGTTGATTTACCACATCCAGTTTTACCAACAATACATGTGAAAGATTTATCTTCTATTTCAGAAGAAATATGGTCATTAGCAACCTTTTCAAAAGGACTACGACGATTGTAAATGAAGGTGACATCATTAAATCTTATCGACATATATCTTTTGCCACCTCTTCAATTGATTTATTTGGATCAATTTTTACCCCAATTGAATCTAAATCATTTGCAAGTTTATACATGAAAGGAATATCTAAACGACACGATTCTAAAATATCAGAATGTTCAAGTACTTCTTTTTTGTCACCTCTAAGAACTACTCTACCGCGATTCATCACAATGATTTCGTCATGCGAAAAAGCTTCTTCAATATCATGAGTAATACTGATTAATGTAAGTTTTGGATTCTCTTTTCTTAACTTAGCAATTAAATCTAAAACTTCTTTCTTACCTTTTGGGTCTAACATTGATGTTGCTTCATCAAGGATGATTACATCTGGATGCATTGAAAGAACTCCAGCGATTGCAACTCTTTGCTTTTGACCACCACTAAGGGAAGATGGTTCATAATCTAGGTAGTCTTCCATTCCCACTTCTTTAGAAAATTCTTGGATGATTCCTTCCATTTTCTTAGTAGGAACTCGCCTATTTTCAAGTCCAAAGGCAATATCATCACGAACAGAAGCACCTATGAATTGGTTATCAGGGTTTTGGAAGATGATTCCAAGTCTAGAACGGATTTCTTTAATATTTTTTGAATTATATGGAAGATCAAAAGCGGTGATTTCACCATCACTTGCTTTGAGTAATCCAATTAATATTTTTGCTAAGGTAGATTTACCAGAACCATTATGACCAATAACAGCATAGCTTTTACCTTCTTCAAAAGAAAAAGTAGCACAGTGAAGCGCGTCTACTTTATCATCGTAGGAAAAGCTAATGTTACTGGCTTTAATAAGTTCCATTTTAGTATTCGAGGTTAATTAATCTTCCTTCGTATTTACGAACTTTAATACCTGCAAGTTCAAGCATCAAAGCCGAAGCTTTAATTGCAGTTGTATCAGCATATTTGTTGTCTAAGTAGACAACTTCTTTAATTCCTGTTTGGATAATAGCTTTTGAACATTCATTACATGGGAATAATGTGACATATAATGTGCAGCCTTTTAAAGCGGCTCCATCACGAGTATTTAAAATTGCGTTGAATTCAGCATGGCAAACATAGAGATATTTGCTATCTAAACCTTCACCTTTGTTCCAAGAAATCTTTGTTTCATCAATTCCTGTTGGCATGCCATTATAACCATTTGAAACAACCTTATGGTCTTTATCAACAATACATGCACCTACTTTGGTATTTGGATCTTTACTTCTTTGAGAAGAAAGAAGAGCCATACCCATGAAATATTCGTCCCAACTAATATTTGATTTCATAAACTACCTCCAAGGTCAACATATTATAGCATAACATTTATTTAAATGTCGTTTTCTAATATTTAATAGATTCTATCATCATTATCGTAATCGATACATTTCATAGAAATGATGGTCGAGTTCTCATATTTAGATTTAATAATACGAGAAGCATCTTCAGGTGAATGTGTTGTTACTGTCTCTTCAATTATCTTGTTTTGATAGAAAAAACGTACAATATATGAATGCATTATTTCTTCACCTTCTTAACAATGAATTTAACTAAATAGATCGTTAGGAACACACTTAAAACAATCAATAAACCCACAATATATCCAGCGGAATCAATTAAGAAGTCATCAATTTTGCCTGTTCTTCCTGGTGAGAAAGTTTGTATAAATTCAGAAATACCTGCCAAGAATAAACCTGTGCTAATAGAAATCAAATAAATAACGTATCTAAAAATCTTGTTGTCAAAGAATAACAAAGCAAAACCAACAGTTAAGAATATGGCATCAACCATAAAAAGAGAAAAATGTCCTACTATTTTTCTAAACGAATTATGGTTCTCACTAAAGTTTGGATCATCTGCAATACTATAAGGAACAACTGTAACAGCGAATTCTTTCTTTAGTTCAGGATTATTCTTTGGATAGATAACAATAGTGGCATCCCCTATAGCCTTCCCTTCAACAATTATGCTTCTCCCAGCAGAAGTTGCTAAAGCAATGTCTGGATTTTTACTTTCACATCCAAAAGTATATGTTGTTGCATTTCTTGGACCATAAGAAGGAGTTAAAGTAATATTTTTACCGACTGGTATATCTTTAAACTGATCTTTTTTAATATCAAATTCACTTACAAAAACATCTTTAACTTCAATATCGATTGTTTGTTTAATTTCTGGTTTTCGATTTGAAAAACAAGTAATTGTGGTTGTTCCTTTTTTACGATAACCACGAACATCACCATTATTATCAACTTTTGCAACAAGTGGATCAGAGGATATAAAAGTTACAGTATCATCTGTTGGTAAATTCTCCCAATTAACTTCTAGATGTGTATGGAAGGTTTCTCCTTCAGAAGCATTTCTATCATAATCAAGATCCTGAATATATGCATATTCTTGATTTTTGCTCAAGGAAAACGAAGAAGGTTCAATAATTGAATCTTGATTTTCATTAACCTTAACATTGATTTTCTTTGTGTTACTACCATCGCTTATTGTTACAAAAGTTTCACCTACAGCACTTGACGAGATAACACCATATTCGTCTACTTTAGCAACGCTTTCATCATCACATGTAAAAGATAGTCTTGAAACATCGTAATAGCGAACCGACATCAAAGGATCTTTCATTAAATCGCTTAAGTATTCTGGTTCAAATCTATATGATTTCCCCATCACAAGTTCGATATTTTCCTCTTGTAGATTAATATTTTTAGGCGCAATTAAATCGACTGCTTTGAACTCTTGGGTTTTACTAAATTCGCCATCCACACTCTTGAATTCAATCGAAAATTCTCCAAGAGAATTAGGTTGAACATAAAGAATGTTACCACTTCGAGTTAATGTGACATCATCCTTCGTGCAAGCATAAGTAAAATTTGTATTTGTCGCATCATTTGGTTTTACACTAAACTGCATTGCCTTGGTAGCACCTACAGGAATTTCGTTTTTCTTATACCCATCAATATTGTTCAATTCGGACTTTGAATAGAAAGATAAATTAACTTCTGTAACATTAACAACTGGTGCAGCTCTACTTGGATTAAGAGCATCGCCAGCAATAATAAAAATAGTCGATGAAATTATGCCAGATAACCCTGCTGGTAGAGCAGCATTTAAGATAATTAAGAAAGATAAAAAGCCTCCAATTCCTATGGAAACGTAGCCAAATATCTTTCTAATTAATCCTGGTTTTCTTTGTTTCATAATTCTTTGATTAGTTGATTGAATACAACCTTAGCAACATCAAATTTCTTACTATATGCATTTTTAAAATCATGTCTTGCTTCGCTGATAATGGTTTTACGAACATCTTTATTAGGGAATTTTGCTAAAACTTTATCAGCTAGAAACAATGTTTGAGTTCTAAATTTAGATTTAATGAAATATTTCCTTATTTCTGGATCGTTAATTTGTTCAATTTTAAACCTAATCATGTTTTTAACCATTGCATGATCAATCACTCTACGATATCCACTGGATGTAGACGAGTTTTCATTAGTTTTGTTGTAAATGTAGACTGGTTCTTGAATGCACCTAACTTTTTTAACGTTTAAGAAATAATAGAAATTGGTTAGTAAGTCCTCATAGAGAAAGTTTCCAACATCAAATTTAAATAAAGCATCTAAAATCTCGATTTTTAAGAACAACTCTCTTTTAAAGATTTTGGTTGTCATAAAAGCCCTCATTTTTAAATCTTTAAACAAATCACGAATTGCTTCATTTCTATTTAGCAAAACGTCTTGATTAAACGCGTATTTCCTAGTTCTTTTCTTTGTTTTGATGTAGAAGCTAGCATTTACCATATCGGCATCAGACTTTTTGATAGCGTTATATAAGGTTTTGAAAGCGTGTGGTACAAATGCGTCATCGCCATCTAAAAACATTAAATATTCACCTTTAGCTTTTCTTGCTCCTTCAATTCTATTTTTAAGAGCAGATTTATTCTTGACCTCAAACATAACGAGGTTATTATGGGTTTTTTGAAAATTTTTAATAAGAGAGACAGTATCATCTGTGCAGGCATCTGCAAGTAATACGACTTCAAATGGTTGATCAAAATCTTGGCTAAAACAAGAACCCACAGCATCTAAAATAGTATCAGCGTTATTGTGAGTTGGAATGATAACAGAAATAGCAATGTTATTCATAAACAACTCCCTTCTTTGTATTATCTACAAATTCTTTAACATATGGACGATATAATCTCATTGCAAGATTAGTGTAATTATTTTCAAATGTGGTGAATAATGATGCTCTTTCATTAAATGAAGGAATAGCAACAAAGAATAAGGCATATAAGAATAAACCAGTTCCTCCTACAAAGTAGGACATTGAATATGTAACACCTGTGATTGTTAAAAAGATTCTAAAATAGGTAAACATTACAATTAATCCAACAAGGAATGGCAGTTGTATCTTAAGCATATATTTTAAAGGGTTTAAGTATTTGCGGTTTTTTTCTTTCCAAACGTGTATTAAAAGATGAATTATGTAAGGACCAAAGAAGAATAATACAAGACCAATTATCACTGGCACCAACACATCATTTTTAAATGCCATCCAAACAGGTCCAATTAGAACTGCTAATATTGGAGTGTAAACAAGATAAATGGCCTCGGAAACACTATAAGGTTTATCGAAGTATTTTAGTCTTGTTTTAATTCTTATATTTGCTAGTTTTAAGAATTCTTCATTATCTTCAATATGTTTCTCATGATAATAAAGAGAGAAGACCGGAGCATACATAATCGCATAGACCATAAATGAATCAATAGAAGGTATTCCTCTTCCTAATGGTCCTTCGCTTTCAAGCATCATATGCGGAATCATGCTTGCGAATAATAGGAATTGTAAAAATACAAAGGTTGGATGTTTCTTAATAAGTTTGAAGAGACATCTGAAATATAAAACCATTACGAAAATGATAAATACAAGATAAATAACACCACCATATCCGAGAGCCTGAATGAAGTAATTGTGAGCTAGATGTGTGACCTCTTTGTTATGTAAAGATAAATCTGCCACGTTATATGTGATTAAGAATTTTTCAAATATTCCAAAACCTGCGCCAAAAATCCAAGAAGAATGATTCAAAATATCAAAAGTATTAGCCCAAAGCCAAGTTCTAGTTTGTAATGTTGTAGCGTGCATTCCTTCTTCAGAAACAAATACCCACTTAAGTGAATTGATTGTAACTTCTCTAAGATGGTCATTAATAAAGAAGATAATTCCAAGAATTCCAAGGACTGCTAATGAGGAACTAAGTGTGATAATTAAGGCTAAAATATTACGTTTTTTATGGTGTTTATAAGTTAGGAAAAATCTACCTATTGGGTAAGCTACGACTAGGAAGAAACCTGCTCCAACATTTGTTTTTGATAAAGATGGAATCATCGCTAAAAGTAATAATGGACTAATAAGATATAACCACCACCATTTTGGATGATTATGATGGACAAAATAACACATAAAAATCATGTAATAGAGCATAAAACCAAAATTATTTCTATGTCTCAAGAATGATTGGACCATATTTCCATATGGCATTCCTTTATCGAAGAAGGTGGTAACAAATTCAACATACTTACTCCACTCAGTAATATATGAATATGTAAGCATTACTAGAGTGAATGCTGCAGAAACATAGAAAATAATATCTATGATTTTGATAAATCTAATCTTACGAGGAAACACTGCAAGCAAGAAATAAATTGATAAATAATTTAAGAAGGCAAATAAGATAGAAAATAAACGATCATCTGTAGTTAGTTTAAAGACACCCTCATACCAAGTTTCTTCTTTTATATATCCAATAAAAATACCTTTACCATATACAAGAAATTCTCTAGTTTCAGGAGCAAGTAATATAGAAATTAAAGAACATAAAAACATTAAAGAAAGAATAATTGTTAAAGGAATGTCAAATTTATAGTTGTTATATTTCTTTTCGATAAAGAAAAACACTATTGTTATAACAATTAAACCAGTGAATAAAGCAATAACTTCATTTGTATTAAAAGCTCTCATTGGTTCTTGAAAATCAAGAATAACCACGTTTTCCCAAAAATACATAATCAAACAAATGAGTATGTAGGCTAGCCAATTTGTGAATAAAGTAATCTTGTTTTTCATTTGAATTACAATAAATATACATTTATTAGAACGATATATCAACACATTGGACATAAACGTCTTTATTGATATAGACAATAAAAATAAAGTAGAATTAAGGAGTAGATGAGGTTTTAATATGCAAAAAGAAATATTAGAAAAATATCAATCCTGGCTTAATAGCGATCTTTTAAGCAAAGAAGAAAAAGACGAATTATTAGCCTTCAAAGATGATGAAAAAGAAATTATGACTCGCTTTATTGCTGATCTCGAATTTGGAACAGCAGGTCTTAGAGGAGTTATGGGATTAGGCACAAATATGATGAATAAATACGTTGTAAGACGTGCTTCCCAAGGTTTAGCAAATTATCTTTTAAAACAATATAAAGCACCAAGTGTTGCTATTGCTTATGATTCAAGAAATAACTCTGATAAATTCGCAAAAGAGGCTGCTTCAGTCTTAGCAAAAAATGGCATCAAAGTACACATTTACAAAGAATTGATGCCAGTTCCTATGCTTTCTTTTGCAACAAGATATTTAAAATGTTCTGCTGGTATTGCTGTTACAGCTAGCCACAACCCAAAGCAATATAATGGTTATAAAGTTTACGGAAATGATGGATGTCAAATGACAACCGAATCTGCAAACGCTGTCCTTCACGAAATTCTTGAACTTGATATTTTTAAAGATGTCAAAGTTGGACAATTCGATCAATTAATGAAAGAAGGATTAATTAGTTATATCAATAATGAATTGATTGAAGCATATTATAGCTCCACTGCAAAACAATCTTTAGACGGCAAAGAAAGAATTGTAAAAATTGCTTATACTCCACTACATGGTGCAGGTCGTAAACCAGTATTAACAGTTTTGAATAGAGATGGATTCAAAAATATTGATGTTGTGAAAGAACAAGAAATGCCAAATGGTGATTTCCCAACATGTCCTTACCCAAACCCAGAAATGGCTCCTGCCCTTGAACTTGGTTTAAAGAAATTAATTGAAAACAAAAATGATATTCTTTTAGCGACTGATCCAGATAGTGATCGTGTTGGTGTTGCAGTAAATCAAAATGGAAAATATGTAATTCTTACTGGTAACGAAGTTGGTATTCTTTTGTTCGATTTCGTCTATAACATCAGAAAAGAACACAATACTCTTCCTGAAAAACCAGTCATGGTTAAAACAATTGTTTCAAGTGATATTTGTTCAATTATCGGACAAAAATATGGCGTCGAGGTTAGAAATGTTTTAACGGGATTTAAATTCATTGGTGAACAAATTCTCTTTTTAGAAAGAGAAGGACAGGAAAAACGCTTTATCTTTGGTTTCGAAGAAAGCTGTGGTTATCTCACCAACACTGACGTAAGAGATAAAGATGCAATAAATGCATGCTTACTTACAGCTGAAATGGCTAACTACTATAAACATAAAGGTTTCACTCTTGTTGATAGACTAAATCAAATTTATGAAGAATTTGGAAAGTATAAAACTCTTACACTTAACTTCCAATTTGAAGGACTTGATGGCAAGGACCACATGGCTAATTTGATGAAAGAATTTAGAACAAAAGAGGTTCAAGAAATATTTGGACCAGTTGAATCTGTCTGTGATTATCAAGCAAAAAAACATTATTTCAAAGATCACGTTGAAGAAATTAGCCTTCCAACAAGTAATGTTGTTAAATATTTCTTGGAAGATAATCAATCTATTATATTTAGACCTTCTGGAACCGAACCTAAGCTAAAAGCTTATTTATTTGCTAAAGGCAGTAAAGGAATTGAAAAATATAAGAAATTAATAAGTGATTATATCGCAAAACATTAAATAAAGATTAACCTATGATTTACCCTAGCAATTAATTTGTTAGGGTTTTTCTTACATTATGTTTTTATTTCCTTTATAATTACCACTCGGAAGGAGAAAAAATCATGAAAAAATATCTTAAATATTTCGCCCCAGCTGCAGCCTTATTAGCTTTAGTAGCATTCATTCTTTTACTTGTTACTCCAGGTGTCGTAAGTGTTAGCAATAATTCACAATACAATTTCCCAGGAACAACCGTATTGTTTGGAGGTACCGTCAAATTCTTAATATTTGAAGGTCAAGTCAAATTAGCTTGGTCAGCTCTTGTTGCATGGATTTTAATCATCATTGCAGTAGTTGCCTTTGTTGTTTTATTTGTTCTCGAAATGTTAAAAGTAAGCGTTTTAGACAAATATGCTCCATTTATTAAATTAGGATTGTCTGCCTTATTAATTATTGCTGCTATTTTTGTCTTTGTTACAGTTCCTGTCTTTGAAGCTGTCAACGAGTTACGCGATTTAAGCATTGGTGTTGGTTATGTCTTTGCTGGTATCTTAGCAATCTTAGCCGCTGGCGTTGGTGCAGTTCCAAGTGTCCTTGGATTAATCAAGAAATAATTATACTCAAATAGAAAAAGATGTGACTTCCTATAGGTTAATCACATCTTTTTTATTATTTCTTTAACAATGATTCAGCTGGTTCATGAGGTTCATCTAAGAACTCAACAATATCATCATAAACCTGTTGAATGCCTTCATTTAATATTTCATGTCTAAGACCTGGATAGATTTTGCATCTAACATCTTGAATCTTTAGACCTTTATACATCTTTGCTAATTTTTGCGGACCTTTACCATATGCACCAACAGGGTCTTGATCACCAGCAATAATTAAGATGGACATATCTTTACGAACTTTCTTTAAGAATTTTCTTTTATAAAGACGAGCGTCACCTTTTAAGAATTCGCGGTAGAAACCATTTGTAGGAGTAAAGCCACATAAATCATCGGCAAGATAGTCATCAACATTCTTTTCATTAACTGATAACCAGTCAAAATGGGTTCTTGGATTTTTGATCTTTTTGTTATAACCACCAAAGATTAATTTATCGAAGAATTTACCTTCATTTTCTCTATTCTTCTTATGGACTATTAACTTAGTAATTAAGTTACCAAAAACATATGCCATTGTAGCATTTGGTCCGTTAGAACCGCATATAATAACTTTGTTAACGTGTTGAGTATATCTTTGAATATAGTCTTGAAGCATAAAACTTCCCATTGAGTGAGCAAAGATATATGTAGGAATTAATGACGCACGTAATTTAGACACTAACTCATCGGCATCTTTAACAGTTTTAGAGAAGAATGATTTAGGAACAATACCTTTTAAAGGATATCCTTCTTCTTTTTCTCCTGCATTAAGACCTTGACCATAATGATCTAAACAATAAACGTTGTAACCATGTTTGTTTAAGAATTCTGCAAATCCATCATAACGAAGTGCTGTTTCAACCATGCCTGTAATAATAATTACATTCCCTTTTGGTTGTTTGATTGTCCAGGCATAACCAAGACGACTTGTACCATCCTTAAATGTTTCTTGTACTAATTCTCTAGCCATACTTACCTCCTATTTATCGTAACCATTTGGATTGTTCTTTTGCCAATTCCAAGAATCGCGACAGCAATCTACTATATTGTATTTGGTTTTAAACCCAATTTCACGATATGCCTTATCAGCGTTTGCATAGCAACTTGGAATATCCCCTGCTCTTCTTCCAACAATTTGATAATTAATCTTGAGATGATTTGCTTCTTCAAAAGCATGAACAAGTTCAAGGACACTAGTTCCAACACCTGTACCTAAGTTATAAATTACTAAACCAGGATTTGATTCAAGTTTCTTTAAAGTTAATACGTGACCAATTGCTAAATCCACAACATGGATATAGTCACGAATACATGTTCCATCTGGGGTTGGATAATCATTTCCAAATACTGAAAGAATTGGGCGTTTACCTACAGCCACTTGTGTAACATAAGGCATTAAATTATTTGGAATTCCGCGTGGGTCTTCGCCAATTAGACCGGACTTGTGCGCACCAATTGGGTTAAAGTAACGAAGAATCGCAAAATTTAGAGAATGGTCTGCATTATATTTTTTAACTAATTGTCTTTCGATTTTAACTTTTGTTTCTGCATATGGGTTTGTATAAGCTCCAACTGGATCATCTTCATAAATTGGAACTCTCTTTGGGTCGCCATAAACTGTTGCAGAACTAGAAAAGACTAAATTCTTAACATTATATTTTTCCATTACTTTTAGTAATGTATCTGTCGAACCAAAGTTGTTGTCGTAATAAAGTTGAGGTTTTTCAACGGATTCACCAACAGACTTTAAACCTGCAAAATGAATAACAGCAAAAATATTATGGTTTTTGAAAACTTCAGATAATTTTTCTTCATCACGAACATCTAATTCATAAAATTCTGGCTTTACTCCGCTGATTTTTTCAATGCGATTTAAAACTTCGGTTTTTGAATTGCATAAATTATCAACGATGATTGGTTTATATCCACTAGTTAATAATTCAACAACTGTATGAGAACCAATATAACCCATACCACCAGTAACTAATATTTCTTTTGCCATAATTACCACTTCTTGAGCTCTTCAATTAATAATTGGTTCGTTAATTTTGGATTAACTTTTCCTTGAGTTTTCTTCATAACTTGACCAATCATAAAGCCAACTGCTCTATCTTTACCATCTTTATAGTCAGTAACACTATTTGGGAATTCATCTAATACTTCATTAATTACTTTAATAATGAAATCAGTATCACTTACTTGAGTTTGAATGCCTAATTCTTTCTTAGCATTTCCTGCAGAAACCCCATCTTTTACCATTTTTGCAAAGATTTCTTTGGCTTGTGTTGATGAAATTTCATTCTTAGCAAACATATCAACGAGTTCGGCAAGATTAACTGGCGAGACATTAAATTTATCAATGGTAATATTGTTTTTGTTAAGATAACCATTAACATCAGTTAAAACCCAGTTAGCCAATATCTTATATGCTTTTGTATGTTTACTAGCCTCGTCATAATAATCGGATATCGGTTTATCCATAATTAATTGAGAAGCATCATAATCATTTAATAAAAACTCTTTTATGTATCTTTCTTTTTTGTGTTCTGCAAGTTCTGGGCATCCTTTGATTGCATCATCAACAAATTTATCTGAAAGAACAATTGGAGTAATGTTTCCCTCAGGGAAATATTTATAATCGACCGCATCAGTCTTAACTCTCATTAAGATTGTCTCTTTCTTAGCGTCTTCATAACGACGTGTTTCTTGAATGACTTCCTTGCCTTCTAGAAGAAGTTTTGTCTGTCTTTCAATTTCGAAATCAACAGCTTTTTGAATATATGAAATAGAGTTGATATTCTTAATCTCAACTTTTGTACCAAAAACATTGCTGCCTTTTGGTCTAAGAGAAATATTTACATCACATCGAAGCGATCCTTCTTCCATCTTGCCATCACTAACATCACTAAAGACAACAATGGAACGTATTTTTTCGACATATTTCATTGCCTCTTCACCACTTCTTATTTCAGGTTTTGAAACAATCTCAATTAAAGGTGTTCCGGCACGGTTATAATCAAGAAGCGTAAATGTGTTGAAGTGAAGTTGTTTGCAAGTGTCTTCTTCCATGTGAAGACGTTCAATGTTGATACGTTTCTTTTCTCCATTAACATCGATTTCTAAATAACCTTCAGAACCAATTGGTCTTAGGTTTTGAGTAATCTGATATCCCTTAGGAAGATCGCTATAGAAATAATTTTTACGATCAAAGTGTAGTTCGTGATCAATTGACATGTGAAGTGCATTACACACTCTAATTGCATAAATTACAGCTTGTTTGTTTACAGTTGGTAATGTTCCTGGAAAAGCCATGTCTAAAGGGGCAACTAAAGTATTTGCTTCTTGGCCAAATAAAACAGGGCCAGAAGAAAACATCTTGGATTTGGTCTTAAGTTCAACGTGAATTTCTAGACCGATAACTGGCTCGAATTCCATATTATCTATCCTCCTTAAGAGCAACAATTCCTTTTAAAGATGTTGTTTCTTCAAGTTTATATGCACATTGTAAAACATCAGCGTCCTCGAATGGACGACCAGAAATATTTGCACCAAAAGGCATGTTATCTTTAATACCAATTGGAATTGTAATTGAAGGTAAACCAGCAAAGTTTCCAATGCAAAGATGATTATCTGCAATTAAGTATTCATTGGATAATCTATCGTTTTTTTCATTCATTTTAGGAGCAATACTTGGTGCAGCTGGTGCATAAATGAAATCATATTTTTCGAATATTTTGTTTATAGTTTCAACAATTCGATGTCTATTCTTTTGAGCGCGAATAAATAACTCTTCTTGGTTTTCTCTCATTAAAACGTATGAACCAATAACAAATCTACGTTTAATAAGTTCGCTAAAACCTTTTGTTCTAGCTTTAGACATAACCTCTTCATAGGTTGATCCATCATAATATGGACCAAATTTAATTCCATCAAGATTAGCATTATTGCTTGTTGCTTCAGCGCAAGAAATAACAAAATATGTTGGGAAAAGAGTTGCAAGTAATGATGCAGGGATACTAACTTCCTCAACAACATATCCTTGCTTCTTTAAGTTTTCACAAGTTTTATAGAATGCATCATTAACTTCTTTATCAGTGATTGAATCATTGATTTCTTTAATAATTGCGATTTTGTTTTTGCGAATGCCTTTGCCTAAAAGCAAAGTATAATCTTCAACAGGTTTAGAAGATGATGTTGAATCTTTCTCGTCTCTTCCTGCCAAAGCATTAAGAACAAGCGCAGAATCAAAAACACAGCGTGAGAACACACCAACGGTGTCAAGCGATGGTGCAAATGGGAACAAACCATATCTAGATATTCTTCCCCATGTTGGTTTGAAACCAACCAAGCCTGCGTATGATGCTGGTTTACGGGTAGAATCGCCAGTGTCACTTGCTAAAGCAAATGGTACGATACCTGCGCTAGTTAAAGCAGCACTTCCGCAAGAAGATCCACCGACTAATCTTTCATGATTTTTATCATATGGGTTATATGTGATTCCTAAATGTCCAGTTGTTCCTGTTCCACCCATAGCCAGTTCATCAAGTGTGGATTTAGCGATTGGAACAGCATGCTTGGCAAGTAATCTTTCTACAACAGTAGCGTTATAGACAGGAACGTATCCATTTAAGATATTGCTTGATGCTGTTGTTGGAACATCCTTGGTGGACATATTGTCTTTAATAGCAAATGGAATACCCCAAAGAAGGTTATTCTCTTCTGGTTCAGTTAGTTTAGAAGCGATTTCTAATGCTTCTTTTTCCATTACATATTCAACAGCGTTATTGTCATCTTCTTTTAAATATTTCAAAGCTTCTTTAGTTATTTCTAAAGGCGTGATTTCTTTCTTCACTAATAAGTCGTGAAGTTCTTTAATTGATAATTTGCGGTAATCCATGTTAAATCACCACCTTTGGAAGTTTAATTTGCCCACCAGTTTTGTTGTGGGCATTTTTAAGTGCTTCTTCACGAGTTAAAGGAGTTGACGGGACATCTTCTCTAAGATAACTAGTCTTACATTCAAATGGAAAAATCATTGGTTCATATGAATCAACTTCTTTGTCTTGACCAATTAATTTCATTTGAGAAACGACGATATCAAATTCCTTCAAAAGCGTGTCATATTGTTCATCACTCATTTCAAATAACAAACGACGTGATGCATCTTTTAATACTTCAATGTTATATGTTTTCATATGCTAGTATGCTATCACTCCTTTTATCTATTTTGAAGTTTTGCTTCAAATTCTTCTTCATTAAGGGTTGGAATACCTAAAGCACGAGCCTTATCTAATTTACTTCCAGCTTCTTCTCCAAAAACTACATAATCAGTCTTCGAAGAAACACTTCCAGCAACTTTTGCCCCGAGGTTTTCAAGTAATTCGGTAGCTTCTTTTCTTCCATAGTGAGTTAGTGTTCCTGTTAGAACAACAGTTTTTCCATTAAAGAAGGAATCGGTATTAACATTAACAGGACCCAAATATTCAAAATTAAGTCCTTTTTCTCTTAATTTCTCGATCAGAAGTCGGTTATTTTCATCATGGAAGTAACTTACAAGTGAATGAGCAAGAACTGGTCCAACGTCTTGAATTGTTAATAATTCTTCTTCGGTTAATTCATAGAATTTATCTAATGATAGGTATCGTTTTGCTAATAGTTTAGCCATTTTTTCACCAACTTCTTTAATACCTAAACCAAACAATAGTCTTTCTAATGAATTTGATTTTGATTTAGCGATTGCAGCAATTAAATTATCGACAGATTTATATTTCCAACCATCAATAGCAATAATTTCTTCACGGTAATCAGCTAAATCATAGATTTGATCAATTGACTTTATGAATCCTTCATTAAAGAATTCTTCAACAATTTTGTCTCCGAGTCCTTCTATATCCATTGCGTTTCTTGAAGCAAAATGGATCATTCCTTCAATCTTTCTTGCATCACAATTTGGATTTGTACAGAAATGCATTGCATCTATACGAGTAAGCGGGGATCCACAAACAGGACAAGTATCAATCATTTCAAAAGGAATTTCAGTTCCATCTCTTCTCTCGGTGAGCGGACGAACAACTTCTGGAATTACATCACCAGCTTTTCTAATGATGATATAATCTCCGATTCGCAAATCTTTATCTTTGATAAAATCTTCATTATGTAAAGTTGCTCTTTGAACTGTTGAACCAGCAACTCTAACAGCATCAATGACAGCATTTGGAGTAATTTTTCCAGTTCTTCCTACAGTAAAGATAATGTCTTTTAGTTTTGTAACAACTTCTTCTGGTGGGAATTTATATGCAATTGCCCACTTAGGTGTTTTAGCGGTATATCCTAATATTGGATATTGTTCAATATTGTTAACTTTAATAACAATACCATCGATATCGTAATCAAGGTTTGGTCTTTTCTCTGTGTATTCTTCAATATATTTCAATACTTCTTCAATACCATTACAAATACGTCTTTCTTTATTTGTTCTAAAACCAATTGATTCAATGTAATTTAGGGCGTCACTATGTTTTTTAAATCCGAGTTCATCGGCATTTACAAGATAATACCAGAAAGCATTTAGTTTTCTTTTTGAAGCAATAGAAGAATCAAGTTGACGAATACTTCCAGCAGCAGCGTTTCTTGCATTTGCAAGTAATACTTCCCCTTTTTCTTCTCTTTCTTTATTTAATTCTTCAAGAACTTTTTTAGGCATATAGACTTCGCCTCTTACTTCAAAAGTTCTATTATCTTTTACCATTGTTGGAATTGATTTAATTGTTAAAACATTATTTGTGACGATTTCTCCCTCGTTACCGTCGCCTCTCGTTGCTGCGTAATTAAGTCTTCCATCAACAAATTCAATAGCCATTGCAAGACCATCGATTTTCATTTCACACATATATTCGACTTTATCGACTTTGATAACATCACGAACACGTTGGTCAAAATCTCTTAAATCTTTTTCGTTAAAAGCATTGGCAAGAGAAAGCATTAAGCGTTTATGTTTAATCTTTTCAAATTTAGATAAAACTTTTCCACCAACTCTTTGAGTAGGTGAAAGAGGAGTAATTAATTCTGGATGTTCTTTTTCAATAGAAATAAGTTCGTTCATTAGACGATCATATTCACTATCAGGAACAGATGGGTTATCTAAAACATAATATTCATAATTATATTGTTCGAGTAACTTGGTTATTTCATCAATTCTCTCTTTTGGATTCATTATGCATCTCCTCCTTTATCTTCGCGATGAATCATGTGATGATTAGCCATAAGTGATTTCTTTCCACAAGTTTTGAAATCAACTTCGATGATTGTTTCATCGATTATGGCGGTGACAACACCTTCACCAAATTTATCATGTCTAATTACATCCCCTATAGCCCAATCGGTTATACCATTTGTTTCAGTATGAGGTGTAATTATCTCTTTCTTAGGTTTTTCTACGTATTGATAATCATTAAAGATTGAGGAAGTTAACCAAGAAGGTTTATTAGATTGATATCTTTCTGAAGAACCCTCGTTTACATTAAGATCTGCTTCTTCAAAGAATCTTGATTCCTTAGACTTATCTTGGAGTATGAAGGAATATGAATTATTGCAAGTTGCAAAAAGTTCTTTCTTTGCTCTTGTAAAAGCAACATAACAGAGCCTTCTTTCTTCTTCTAAACCATCTTCGCTTTCAAAGACAGTTCTATCAGAAGGAAATACACCTTCAATTAGTGAAACAACAAAGACATAATCAAATTCCAAACCTTTAGCGACATGGATTGTCATTAAATTAACATGATCTTGATCATCCATTTCATCTTGTGAAGTTTGAAGTGATGTATCAACAAGATAATCTTCAAATGATGAATCAGGATTCTTTTTCAAATAATCAATAATATTATCAAATAATGTCTTAACATTCTTCAATCTATCGTCGCCTTCATCATCATTAGATAAATATTCATAATAGCCAATGTCACGAATGAAATCTTCTAATATAGCAGGATATGCTTCGACATTTTCTTTAAGTTTTTCTCTAATATTTAGTATTTTTTGAATGACAAAAGTTAAAGAAACAATAGTTTTAGATTTAAGTTCTGTATGGTAATCACCAATATTGTTTAAATAGTTAAAATAGCTGACTCCTGCAATGGTTTTTTCAGCTTTTAGTTGAGCGATGGTAGATTCACCAATACCGCGTTTAGGAACATTGATAATACGTTCAAATGAAATATCGTCTTCACTATTGAGGATTAATCTAAAATAAGCTAATACATCTTTAACTTCTTTACGTTGATAGAATTTAACTCCACCATAAATTTTGTATGGAATTCTTCTTTTCATAAATTCGTTTTCGAAAGGAAGAGTTAAATATGCTGCTCTATAGAGAATTGCAAAATCAGAATATTTTAACAACGGATTCTTTTTTCTAATTTCAGCGATCTTATCTAATACATAAATTGCTTCTTTCTCTCTACTTGGAAGAGAACGAGCAACAACTTTATCACCTATGTTATTGTTGGTATAGAGATCCTTAGGAACTCTCTTCTTGTTATAAGCAATTAATTTATTTGCACAATCGAGAATGTTTTTGGTTGAACGATAATTTCTATCGAGAATGATAGTTTCAGCAGTCGGAAAATCCTTGGTGAAATTCAAAATGATTTTTTGATTAGCGCCTCTCCATGTATAAATTGTTTGGTCAGGATCACCTACAACATATAAAGAAGTGTCTTCATTCATTAGTAAACGAATTAATTTATATTGAACATCATTTGTATCCTGAAATTCATCAACCAGAATATTTGAAATAGAGCTTTGCCATCTTCTTCTTATATCAGGATATGTTTCTAGAATTTCGATTGTTCTTAACAATAAGTCATCAAAGTCGAGCGCTAACATAGCGTTCTTCTTTTGTTCGTAGATGTGATAGAACTTTAAACACTTCTTAACATCTTCATCGGCGTGTTTATCAATAACTACGTCATCAGGATATGTTCCAATACATTTGTAATATTCAATGAAAGATAAAGCTTTTTTGACTAATTCATCGTTTCTTTTGTAGCCATTCTCAACCCCTATATCTTTAACCAATTTCGTTTGATCTTCTTCATCCATTATTGTGAAGTTGTTTGGGAAATCTAATACGTCAATTTCTTTTCTTAAAAATGATGCGCAATAAGAGTGGAATGTCGAGACATGGACCCCATAACCTCTACCATTAAGAATTGAAAGAGCACGAGTTTTCATCTCGGCTGCAACTTTATTAGTAAAAGCAATCGCAACAATAGAAGAAGGGCGAACGTTCATCTCTGAAATTAAATATGAAATACGATACGTTAGAACTCTTGTTTTGCCAGAGCCTGCTCCAGCAACAACACGAGCGTACTTTGCAGTAGAAGATACTGCTTCATATTGTCTTTCATTTAATAATGTTTTGTAGTCCATGAAATCAAATTTTACCTATGGTAATTTTATCACAATGGACACCTTCTCTCAATGAATAAATTGTCTTTTTTAGATACGCAATTCTTCACGTATTTCTTTCGCTCCAGCCAAGTTCTTTTTCACTATATGATTTTCAAGTTTTAAGAGAGTTGGATAACCTTTTATTTTTAAGTCATCGAGCGAATCTATTTGTTCATATTTATTAACTTCCTGCGTTAAAACATGTTCGGCACTACTTGATACAAAGTATATTTTTTCCTGCTCGAGAAGAGCGTATTCAATCATTTCATTCTTTATAGAATTACAATGTGAACAAGTGACTGAATAAAGATAAACATAATAGTTATCCTCCTCTTGAACGAAGATAGTACTCCAATAAATTTTCAAATGAGATATTTCATCGTAACTATGTTCAATAACCTGTTCTTTTCTTTCTTCGTTTTGTTCATTCGAATGAGTGATAGATAGACTAACGCAACTACTTAATAAGGTAATTTGAGATATTAAAAAAATGTATATAAAAGATTTCATATTGCCTCCTATTACTTATATAGGAAGTTTTGTGAAGAAAAGTGTGAAAAATAATCTAAAAAATTTATAATTTTAGTGATGAAAATTTTAAAGAAAAGAGAAAGTCTTATTGAAAATATGGCTTTTATGGGAATCATCGCCGCGATTCTTGTAATACTTAATTCTCTTATCGCTTTAAGCGATATGTATTTACCTATTTTAGCTCTCTTTTTATCGTTATTACTTCCAATGTTGGTTACGTTGGTAGAGGTATCTTGTAAAGATCGTTATTATCCAATTTTCTTCCTAACAACATTACTTTTATCTTTTGTTGTTACTTTGTGGAATTTTCAAGCAACATTCTATTATTTATTACCTTCTTTAATCAGTGGATACATCTTTGGTTTAATAATTAAAAAACGAGTCCCTTTGGTGTATGGTTTGTTTTTATCAAGTGTCATACAAACTGTATTAATTTATGGATTTAACCGACTTGTTGAGGGTTTATTTGAAATTGATAGTATCGAGATTATTCTAACAATTCTCAAATTAAACGAATCGGTTGGCGCAAGGAATATCATTCTATTAACTATATTTGCCTTCGCTTTAATAGAGATGAGTTTTGTTTCTTTAGTTATCAGTTTCGAATTGTCTAGATTCCAATTGACGTTTAATGATGATATAGGTAGCCCTTTTATTATTGATGGAATTTTATTTGGATTAGCCCTTGCGACCGCGATGCTTTATTTTATAAGTCTTTGGGGAGCATACCTCGTATTTGGATTTATGATTTATTTCTTGTTTGTATTAGTCACTAATGGGTTAAAAACAAAAAAGTTTTGGCTATTAGCACCATACTTTGTTTTAAGCATACTTGGGGCTATTTTATTCATTTTACTAAATAAATATTTTGCAGATTATTCAGGCTTTTTACTCTTTGGAACAATACCTCTTTTAATTGCTTTATTCGATTTAATATTTAATTTATTGAATAATAAGAGAATATAATTCTAAAATATATTTGATATGGCAGCGTTTTTTAAATTAATACTCCACGGATTCTTATATGCCCTAGGCTTGCCATTTTTCCTTATTGCTTTAGCAATTTATTCAATTTATTGCCTAATAATGTTCATATATGAATCAATTCGCTCGTTTTTTGTTTTCTTCTCTGGTGGTACTCCATTTGGGGACCTAAAAGAAGATGTAAAAGCAAAAGAAATCTTGCTTGCCAAACAACAAGCTGCCTTAAATCCTGAACCACAACCTCAACCGCAAGGTAATAACTATTATATTTTTCAACAACGTCCATCTAATCAACCAGAAGAAACTCCAACAGTAGATCCGCTTGATTTTGGTGGAGCAATTGATATGAAAGATATTCGTGAAATAACAAATCAAACTAACAAGGAAGGAGAAGACAGATAATGCTTACTTTTGCAACACCACTTAGTGATGATACAAGACATGTCATTATTGCTTTTGTCTTATTATTTGTTTTGGTATTTGTTATTTTTGCAGTTGTTGGAAAACTTGTTTTCAGTTTAATGAAATGGGAAAGTAAGAAAGCCGATGATTTAGTTCACGATGTTTTAGTTACCGGTGTAATTACAAATGAAAGAAAATTATTCTTCTTCGGTTTAAGAAAGAATCGTCGCTTATTAATTAAACAATCATACATTGCTGTCATCATTATGGCTGTCGGTGGATTAGCTTTGCTAATTTATTCTTTAACATCGATGAATTGGGGATTTAATCCATTTGGTAACAACCCTCATGGGTTTGGCACTCTTTTCTATCATTTTGATTGGGAGGGAGCTAAAGGCAATTTCTTTGGCCTTAATGTGATTGTGAGATGGCCTGATGTTATTCAAACACCATATCTATCAGCGGATGCTTGGGGAAGTTATGTTTTCGTCCCATGTATCATCATTGGTGGAACATGGTTCTTGCTTATGTGTCAAGCTTATATGGCTCGCTCAATTCGTTTATTCTTTGTTTGTAAAAATTCATTTAGAAAAACTTTGGATGATTATAATCCAAACAATGCACCTGTCGGAGAAATTAATCCAGAGTTTCCTGATAAAAAGATATAAAAATTAAATAAAAAATTTAATTTGTTCAACAACATTTTCAGCAGCTTCTTCCGCTGCTTTTGTGGCTTCCTGATTTTTATTTACAAGAGCAATTATTTCGTAAACAATTAAGCCAACAATAATTAAGTCAATAATCAAAAACAGCACAAAGAATCGGTTATTTTTACGAGTTTTACGTAATTCAACCATTTCTTGATTAATTTGTTCTTGGTTATTTAATTGTTCTTCCATAATTAATATTTGATTGGATCAGATGTACGTGGGAATGGTTGAACATCGCGAATGTTTTGCATTCCTGTAACATACATTAATAAACGGTCAAAGCCGATTCCAAAACCAGCATGTTTACAACCACCATATTTACGTAAATCAAGGTACCATTCAAGACCTTTTTCATTACCAACTTCTTCCATTCTCTTCTTGAGAAGGTCATATCTTTCTTCTCTTTGAGAACCACCAACAAGCTCACCAACATATGGAACTAATAAGTCGCATGCAGCAACAGTTTTTCCATCATCATTAAGACGCATATAAAATGCTTTTTGTTCTTTTGGATAGTCGGTTAGAAAAACAGGACCTTTAACAACTTGCTCAGCAATATATCTTTCATGTTCAGATTGTAAATCCATGCCCCAATATATTTTTGAATTCTCAAATTTGTGACCATGTTCCAAAGCGTATTTAAGTTCTTCAATAGCTTCGGTATATGTCATACGCTTGAAGTCGGATTCAACCACCGCTTGTAGTTTTTGAATAAGTTCTTTATCAACAAAGTTGTTAAAGAATTCCATTTCAAAAGGACAGTTTTCCAAAGCATAGTTAATACAATATTTAATACATCCTTCGATGCATTGCATATCATCTTCTAAATCTGCAAAAGCAAGTTCAGGTTCAATCATCCAGAATTCAGAAGCATGTTTAGTGGTATTTGAATGCTCTGCTCTAAATGTTGGACCAAATGTATATACGTCTCTAAATGCTAAAGCAAAAGCCTCAACATGCAATTGGCCACTAACAGAAAGTGAAACAGGCTTTCCGAAGAACGCAGCTGGATCTTTATCGCCAGTTACAACTGAAAAAGTTTCGCCAGCACCTTCAGCATCATTGCCTGTAATGATTGGAGTATGAACATATAAAAATCCATTTTGTTGGAAATATTCATGAATTGCCATAGACATAGCATTTCTCATTCTAAACACCGCGTTAAATGTATTGGCGCGTGGTCTAAGATGTGCTATTTCACGTAGGAACTCCAGTGAATGACGTTTTTTCTGAAGTGGATATTCAGCATCAACTTCTCCTAAAAGATGGAATTCCTCAACTTGAATTTCAAATGGTTGTTTTGCTTCTGGAGTAAGAACGAGTTTACCCATTACTTCTAAAGAAGCACCAGTGTTAACATGGCTTAAACCTTTGTAATCTTTTACAACATTAGCATCGTAAACTAATTGGATGTTTTTAAAACATGAACCATCATTAAGTTCAATAAAGCCAATTTGACCGTTATCACGATTTGTTCTTACCCAGCCTTGAACAACTACTTTTTCTTTAGTAAGTTCTTCTAATTCTTTCTTTGGGTCTAAATGTGAGTGACAATCACATTCGCATTCATCGTGATCATGTTCGCAACCGCATTCACATTCATGATGTTCGTTTATAGCACCTAAAAGGGTGTATAAATCTTGTACTAATACTAAATATGTTTCCATGTTAACAACCTCGCTAATAATTATATGTTTTAAAATATTTTTTCACTACTCAAATATTTTATATTTATCAATTTTCCAGTTTGGATCGGAACTAACAGATAATGGAGCAAATAATTTCATTTCATAAAGATGTTCTGCGAGTCTTGCTATCATTGCTGCATTGTCGGTTGTGCACCATAAAGGTGGAACAACTAATTCGATGTCAGTATTGTCGAGTCTATTATGCATCTGTTCACGGAGATATGAGTTCGCAGAAACACCACCAGCAAGAACAACTTGTTTTATTTCATATTGTTTTAATGCAATTTCTAATCTATCCATAACCATGCCAATAGCAACATCTTGGAAAGATTTACATAAATCTGGGATTCTAATTTCGTTTCCCTTCATTTTCTCGCTATTAACTAAGTTAATTACTGCAGTTTTTAGACCAGAATAAGAGAAATTCAAAGAGCCATCATGAAGTGGTTTTGGAAGATTGTATGTATGTTTACCTTCTTTTGATAATTTATCAATTGGAATTCCTCCTGGATAAGGGAGTCCAACTGTTCTTGCAACTTTATCAAAACATTCTCCAATAGCATCATCTTTTGTTTCACCAATGATTTCAAATTCCATAGGCTTTTTCATTAAAACAAACTCAGTATTACCACCACTTACAACGATTGATAATAATGGAAATTTAAGTGGGTGTTCGTATTCGTTTGCATATATATGGCCTGCTAAATGGTGAACAGGAATAAGTGGTTTGTTATATAACATTGCAAGTGTTTTAGCTACTTGCATTCCAACATGAAGAGCACCAATAAGACCTGGGCCACGAGTGAAAGCAAAAGCATCAACATCGTTAAAAGATATCTTTGCTTCTTTAATAGCTTGGTCTAGAACAAATAAAGCATTTTCACAATGAAGTCTTGAAGCAACTTCAGGCATAACTCCACCAAATTGTTGATGCATTTTTATTTGGGTTGCAACTACATTGCTTAAAAGATTGCCATCTTTGATGATTGCAATACTTGTTTCATCACAACTAGATTCAATAGCTAATATTGTTGCCATTAGATTAACCTCTTAACCATATAGATAGCATTCTCGCCATCTTTGTAATAATTCTTTTTAAGAACTACTATTTCAAAACCATTTTTTAAATATAAATTTTTAGCGGCTTCATTGCTTTCTCTAACTTCTAATGTTATGGTTTCAACCATATCATCAATATCTTTCGGGAATGATTCAATCATTTTCTTAATTAGTTCGTTTGCTATTCCTTTTCTTCTATAAGAAGAAGTTACAGCAACTTGTGTGATGGTTGATGAATTAAACGTAATCATATAATCAATAAATCCAATGAGTTTGTCATCATCAAAAACACCAATGATTTTGTTAACTGGATTTTCATTTAATTCATAAAACAAATCTTCCTTTTTATAAGGATCAACAAAACATTCGTTTTCAATGACGAACATAGAATCGATATCGTTTGAGTTTAAATATCTATATTCAATCATTTGTATAGGTCCTTTAAATAAATAGGATTTACTCTGAAAATATCTTTTACCAAGTGTTCTTCATTAATAGCGTTTGCTAGTTCTCTACTGAGTGAAAAATTGTGAGGCTTAATATCAAGATGTTCTGTTTCGCCACTAATTAAAAAAGTTGGGTGATCTTTAACATATTTTTGGACTACTTCATTTTCTAAAACTCTATCCTCTAAAAGAACATTGTCCTTCTGATAAACACCTATATAAGAGCGACCGCTTCTTGCATTTAACACACAAATAGTCGGCTCTTTTTCATCTTTAAACAAAGAAAGCGATGAGACTCGATACATTGGAATCCCTAACGAATAACAAATAGTTTTTGCTATTGTTAAAGCAATTCTGATTCCGGTGTATGAACCTGGTCCTATACCAACTACAACAGCATTTAAGTCTTCTTTTAAAATACTGTTTCTTTTCATGATGTTATCGATTTCAACAACCATCATTTCAGATTGTCGTTGCCAAGCTTCGTAGATTATTTCATCAACAACTTTATTATCTTTTGCTAAGGCAACTACAAGTAACTTATTTGCGCTATCAAGGAGTAATTGATACATTATTTCGCCCCCTGTGAGATTGTGGAAATCAAATCATTAAAATATTCACTCTCAACAGTAATTTCTCTTGTTGAATCATCAATTCTTTTAATAATTATTTGTAAATTTTTCTTAGGAATTATTGGAAGGATAAACATAGGCCATTCGATAAAACAGACACCATCACCTTCAATATATTCTTCTAAACCAATATCAATGTTTTGGTCCTCAAGTCTATAAGCATCAATATGATATACATGAGGATTTACATCAAAATAACATTTTAAAATGTTAAATGTTGGAGAAATTACATGATCTTTGTATCCAAGTTCATTTAAAACTCCACCAACTAATGTAGTTTTTCCAGCACCAAGGTCACCACTAAGCAATACAATATCTCCCCTCTTTAATTTGTGTGCTAAAAGAGAAGCAAATGCTTTTGTTTCTTTTTCGCTACGAGAGATAAATGTATGTTTCAAGATAATAACCTCCGGAATCTTATAGCAAATCGCAAAAGATATTATATAATAATACCATGCAAAATGAACATAAAATCATAATTGTTGGAGCTGGCCCTATTGGTCTATTTTTAGCAAGTGAATTAGAAAAGAAAAATATTGATTATCTTTTATTAGAAGCTAGCGATCATATTGGCGGTCAATTAATCAATCTTTATCCAGAAAAAGATATCGTCGATATTCCATCAATTGATTGCATTAAAGCAAAAGATTACATCGAATTATTGAAAACGAAGATCAATTTATCAAAGATAAAATTTGAAGAAGAAGTTATCAACATAATTGATAATAACAATGAAGTTTTAATTAAAACAAAGAAAACAGAATATATCGCAAACAAGCTTGTTTTAGCTCTTGGGCTTGGATTTTCAAAATATCGTCCAATGGGCATCGAACATGAAGAAGAATGTGAAAACATAATTTATTCAATTAAACAATATGATTATTTAAAAAATAAAAGAGTGGCCATTCTAGGTGGAGGCGACTCAGCTCTAGATTGGGCAAAAACTCTTTCAAAATATTCTGATAACATTTATCTCATTCATCGCAGGGACGAATTTAGAGGTAATCCAGAAACAATCAAAGATTCTCACAATCTAAACGTTCTTAAACCATATGTTCCTTTCTCTTTAAAGGCGGAAGGAAAAATAGCAAAAATTCTTACAATTAAAGCCGTTAGTGACGAAGAAAAATATATAGATATTCCAGTGGATTACATTTTTGTCAATTATGGAAATATACCTTCAAACAACAGATTTAATTTAGAATATGAAGGTAACTTTATCAAAGTTGATGATTCATTTAGAGCTTCAAAGAATATCTTTGTTGTTGGAGATGCTTCTAACTACGAAAATAAAAAAAGACGCATAGCGCCTGGTAATGAAGAAGTAAGAAAAATCATTAGTTATCTAATTGATTAGTTCTTTTTAAAAATTCATCATATAAACGTAGTATTTCTTGATCATCAAACGGAAATACTTTTTTATTCATCAATGAATATACTTCTTCAACAGATTTAGATAGTTTATCTTTGATAATCTCTGAATAATGAAGTTCGTTTGCGTGTTTCTTGTATTCCAAAACATCAAGTAATTTTGTGCTTCCATCAGAGAAAAGTTTAACGTCTAAATCATAATCAATATATTTGATGAATCCTTTATCAAAAATTGCTGGAGAAGCAATGTTGACGTAATAGCTTACTCCATCATTTTTTAGCATAGCGATAACGTTAAACCATTTTTCTTTGGAAAGAATAAATATTGCAGGTTCTTTTGTGTGCCATTTGCGGCCATCACTTTCAATAACGCTACTTCTAATTGAAACAACAATAAAATATTTATCATTATCATCAACAACAAAAGAATGACTCCATTGACGATGGAGTTCACCATTATGCTTATAAGCTTGAATTACAATCCATTTGTTGTTGAGTTTAAACATTAATTCAATTCCTCTATAATTTTGGCAGTTTTACCTAATTCTACTTTGTATTCTTCGGTTGGTTTTGGATTAAATGGTTGTTGAAGTGGAAGAATCATAATGTCATCGTCATAACCAAAACATACCAATGCTTTGTTGTCTCTGAAAGATATAGCAATATCAACAAGCGAATTACCATTTTTGATTTGAACTAATTTGTTTCTAAGTTTTGCTGTTAAGAATTTTGACCAATTAGCATCATTAGAATAAACAGCCATTTTGGAGTCATCCAAAACAAGTTTTACTTCATCTAAATTAGTTGGAGGTAATGAACGTTTTTCATCGCCTTTAATATAAACAAAAGTAGGTTCATTTAAGTCATATTTCACTGCAGAAATCAGATATTTTCCGACAAAAACAGGTTTCGGACGACGGTCAACTTTAATTTGGGCGGCAAGATCACAAACTTTCATTTCAAGTCCACGATATTTAAAAGTTGTAAGTCCTCGACTACCAACGACTGCAATATCTTTATACATTAAGTTTTGATCAAATTCTTCACGATCAAGTTTTCCATCAGCAACACACTGATAATCTTTATAAGCTTCATCTTCCATTACATAATCGGTAACATTTTGATAATAATCAGCAAAATAACCTTTGGCCTTTTTATTAAGTGTAAATTTAGAGATTGCAGTATATGTAACCATCACTATCAGTGAAAGAGCACCAATGCCTACCATTAATCCCATCTTGAGTCCGTTATTATCTTTAACAATGTTAGGAATTCCAAGGAAAGCAAAAGCTAATAAACCAATAGAGATAAAGGCAACTACCCATTTAAAAATACTTCCGACACGATAAGATTTATAAAATGTTGATCGATTGTCTTCAATTTTCTGCAATATTTCATGGGAATAAGTAATTGGTTCTTTTTCTTCGATAACTTCTTCTTTAGCAGAAACTTCTTCGTTTTGTTGTAATTGTTCGTTCTTTTTCATATCAGTCTTTTTCCTATAAAGGAATATATCACATATAGTTTAAAAAATCATTATAAACACTATGCGCTTTCTTCCGTGATGTTTTTCTTATGATCCAAGATATTACTAAGCTTTAGAAGCGGTCCATAAAGGCCCATAATAACAAATGTCGCAATTAATCCTGAAGGAATAACGTAAACAATGTTATAAGCAAGACCTGTTACAAATGTGTAATTAAAATTAACTACACTTGAAATAGATGAACCAAACCATCTAATTAGTGTTGCAATAACTCCTCCTAAGAAAAGGAATAATTCGCCAACCAAATTGTATCCGGTCTTATTTTTAACAATAAGTGGTGAAAAGAATCCCATAATTGCTGTGCCACCAAATCCGATTAAGTAGTCAAATGGATAAGTACTAAGAGGATATACATCGGCTAAACAAGATACAAATCCATATATAATTCCACTAGCAATTACTCCTTGGAGTGGTCCGTGTCTTATAGCAATTATAAATAACGGTAACATTTGTAGATTAATTGAACCTCCAGTAGAACCAATTGGAATCTTTATAAAATTAAGTACAAATGCTAACGCAATTAGCATTCCGTCTTCAGCAATGTCTCTTATTCCCATTTTATTTTGAGAATATGTAAGCGCAAATTCTACTATTGTGGCTAGAGCCAAAGAGATACAACTAACTACGGCTCCCCATTCAAGTGAAATCTTGTTATAAAACTCGACCCCATTATATACATAAAATCCACCCTGCATTACAAATAGACAAAATCCACCAACAAAACAGAATACGGATACAATGCCGAAATACTTGTTCAAGTCGAATATTAAAGCAAAAACAACCCCAATCACTATAAGTAGAAGAGCAAGAATAAAGGTAAAATGAAAAATTTGATAATTTTTTAAGTATTCAATAATGTTGACTGTAACATTCCATTTAATAGAAGGATCAACAGTTTCGTCCTTATACTTAATAGTGAAAATAGGCGCAAACATAAACGCGATTGCAACAAACGCAAGCAAAGCAGGAACAAAAGACTGTATCCTGGTGATAATCTTTCTCTTTTTTTCTAACATAAATCTCCAATCTGGAGCTTTTTAAACAAAAAACTCCCTCCGCCAGCATTATCTGGATCAGGTTCCGTCAAGTCTGCTTTAGACTTTTCTCAGCCATCTAGTGGATAGCTCCGGTAACAATAATTATATTATTTTAGTTTTGCCAATCAATAGGAGCAATATTATTTCTAATTAAAAATTCATTAGTTTTTGAGAATAAATGCATATTGAACCATCCACCACGATTTGCGCTTAATGGTGAAGGATGAGAACTAGTAAATACGATGTGCTTTGGATTGTTTAAATATTTCATGTATTTTTTTGCAAAATTTCCCCACAAAAGAAAGACGATAGGTTGATCTAATCTATTCAAATAACTCATCACATCCCCAATGAATTGCTCATATAATTCGTTTTTATGACTTAATGGTTGGTGTGCTCTAACAGTTAAATATGCATTAAGAAGAAACACACCTTGTTTTGCTAAATATGTTAAATCACCATTATTTTTCATTTTTGTTCCAACATCATTTTGGATTTCCTTATAAATGTTTATAAGACTTGGTGGTAAAGTAATGCCTTTTGGTACAGAAAAAGATAATCCCATCGCTTGACCTTCTTCGTGATATGGATCTTGTCCAATGATTACTACTTTAATGTTTTCCGGTGAGGTAAACCTAAAAGCATTAAACATATTTTCTCTTGAAGGATAAATAGTAAATTTTTCGTATTCTTCATCAAGAAAAGATTTTAGCTTAAGCGAATAATCTTTATTCTTAACACTTTCAAAGAATTCTGACCAGTTTTCCATACAACAATTATAATTTTGATTAACTTTCTTAACAATGTATAATTGTTATCAGTTATGAGAATATTGATTGTTTTCAACCATATAGCCCCATATAAAGTTAGATTATTCAATGAACTCGCTAAATATCATGATTTAACCGTTCTTTTTGAACGAGATAAATCAAGTGATCGTGAGAAAGAATTTTATAACGAAAACAAGTTTAATTTTAAAACCGTTTTTATTAAGGGCTTAAAAATTGGAACTGAAAACATTATTTCAAATGGTGTTACCAAACATTTAAAACAGAATAAATACGATTTAGTCATTATGAATGGTTATTCAAAAGTGCCAGAACTTTTAGCCATCAAATATCTTAAGAAAAATAAAATCCCATATGGTCTCTACATAAATGGTGGAATCATACACAAAGAATCTAAAGCAAAAGAAAAATTTAAAACAAAATATATTTCTGGTGCATCTTTTTATATGTCTCCTGACGAAAGATCAAATCAATATTTGATTCATTATGGAACGAACAAAGATTTAATTTTTAATTACCCTTATGCCACCATATACGATAACCAAGTTTTAGACAAAAAACTAAATGAGCAAGAAATTAAAATACTTAAAGAGAAATTAGGAGTTCAATACAAGAAAATCTACGTTTCGTGTGGTCAATTAATTGAAAGAAAGAATTATTTATCGTTAATCCAAATTTGGAACAATATGCCAAGCGATTCTCATCTTTTAATATTCGGCAATGGTAAGCAAAAGAAAAAATTACTTACCTACATAAATAAAACAAATTTAAAAAATGTACATCTGATGGGTTTCAAACCTACATCAGAATTGTTTGATTATTATCGTGTTTCAGACGCCTTTTTATTCCCTTCTAAAGAAGACATTTATGGTCATGTAATTAATGAGGCTTTATCTCAAGGATTACCAGTCATTAGTAATAACAACGTTAATAGTGCACTTCACCTCATAAAAGATCAATATAATGGATTTGTGATTGAAAATTTTAAACAAAACGATGTTATGAAAGCTATTAAATTTATCGAAAAACACGACTTATTTGATAACTGTGTAAAAACAGCAAAAGAAAATACATATGAAAAAATGGTTGATAATCATCTTAGTGTATTTAATGAGGTAAAAAGATGAATGTTATTGTTTTAACAAGCGCAATGATTGATGATGATTTTAACCAATACGCAAAAATTGCTAAAGTTAAACCAAATCCATCAAATCAAAACTTTTATTCGAAGTTGATCAAAGCTCTTTCCTACTATAATCATGTTTCAGTTCTTTCTCTTCGTCCCTTTGTAAAAGGTAGTTTAATGGATGAATATCTAGAAACAAAAGTGGCTGTCGAAGGAACTGTTCATTATTATTATCCATACATTAAAGATGGTTTGACTTTTAAATTATTTAAAAAGCAGAGCGTAATTCTAGAGTCTATTAGACAACTTATCGAGGACCAGCATTATGAAGAATTTGTAGTTGTGGTTGATACATTAAGATTTTCACTACTTAAAGTTGCAACGAAACTAAAAAAACTTTATAAATGTAAAGTCGTCGGTGTACTAACGGACAATCCAGCAAACCTGTCTGGAGTAAAGAATTCATACATTAGAGCAATTAAATCAAACAGTAATAATTTTGATGGATATATCGCTTTAACAGAACAATTAAATAAGATATTTAATCCAAAGAAAAAACCATATTACTTAATGGGTGGATTAGTTGAGGATGTTGAACCAATGAAAGGTTTATTAATTCAAGATTATCTTTTCTTTGGTGGTGCTTTATACGAAAGATACGGTGTTAAACGTCTTGTTGATGGATTCCACCGCTCAAGTAGTCATTATAAATTGGTAATTGCTGGACATGGTGATTTAACTCACTACATAGAGAACATGGCCCGCAAAGATAATAGAATATTATTTATTGGTCAACTCCCTAAGAGAGAAATGTATCGTTTAGAACAAAACGCACATTTTAATATCAATCCAAGACCTTATTCATTCAAACTTGATAAAGAATCAGTCCCATCAAAATTATTAGAATATTTTGCAAGTGGCACACCTACAATAACAACTTTACACACAACGCTTAAGTTTGAATTTCCTGAAGAAGCAATTTGGTTAAATGAAGACACAGAAGCAGGATTTGAAAAAGCTATCGATCAATTAGATAGGCATGATTACCAAGAATTAAAGAAATATGCCTCCACCGCAAGACTGAAAGTGTTTGAACTTTATGGACTTAAGAATCAGGGTGAAGGAATTACAATGTTCTTTAATGAATATATGAAAAATGAAGGCTAAGCCTTCTTTTCATTTACAGTTTTAATTATCTCCTCTTCAATCTCTTGAATGAGTTTTTCGTTTGTTAAGTTCTTCAAATAGTAATTCAGATTATTTTCTGACATTCTTTCAGTGTCTTTGTTTTCTAATGAACATAGTTCATCAATAGCGCGAGCAATATCTTTTTCATCTTCATCTGCAAAAATAGTACCATTTGCTTTCTCTAGCAATTCCTTACCATCGCCTTTAATAATTCCAATAATTGGTTTCTTATAAGAAAGATATTGAATCGCTTTATTTGGAATTGTTTTACCAACTGGACCATTTTCCTTTAAGACCACAACTAGTCCATCAGCGTTTTTAAAGTAACTTTCAACTATTTCAATTGGGAACCTACCATGATAAATAATTCTGTTTTCTAAATTGGCTTCTTTAATCTTAGATAAAATAAAATCGAGTTGACTTCCTGCGCCTAAAAGATGCAAAACCACTTCTTTATCCTTAACTAATTTCATTGCAGAAATCAGTTTATCAACTAGTTGGAGAGTACCAATATTTCCTGCATAAACAATATTCTTTTTCGCGTTATATTTTATTGGCTCAACTTCTTTTTCTCCTTTGAGAATTGGTTGATTTATATAAACATAATGTTTATCAGGAAGATTTAAAGTGTTTTTAAAATAATCAACAAACGATGGGGATGAAACAATAATCTTGTCGACTTGAGCATATAAATCTCTACTCCATTTAAATAATGCTTTGTATGCTAATGAACCATGTTTAATTGACCCAACTGCAACAGTAGATTCTGGCCAAAGATCTTCACACATGTGAACATGTGGTACATGATGTTTTTTTGCGTATAAATTAGCAGCAGCCATTGAAATAACTGGAGATATTACAAGAGAGAACACTGCATCGTATTCCTCTTTAAATTTTCTAATAAATCTCCTAGATTTAGACCAAAAAGATAAATAGTTTTGAACAATATTAAATCTGCCTTTATTCTTACGAGGAACACATCTTAGACGATATACTTCAACACCATTAAGTACTTCATAAGTACGATTTTTATATTCTGGAAGGTTTTGTCCGAAACCAACATTAGGTATTGAAGTTACAACAGTTACCTTATGCCCATCTTTAACAAACTTTTCGGCAATTTGGTTAATTGAAAAGAATTCTGGGTAATAAACTTTTGAAATAATCAAAATCTTCATAACTAAGTTAATATTATATATTATTCCTTCCCAAACTTAAGAAAATTGAAATCCAACCGAAGTTTAGACAATAATTAAATAATTTTTCACATACATTGTTGTGAAAATATGTATAATTAAATGCACATGAAAAATAATGTAAGCACATCAGTTGTAGTAAATATTGTTAGAACAATAACAATGACAATATGTTCTTTCATTACTTTTCCATATGTTTGTGCAATATTACAAGATTCTGCTCTTGGAGCATATTCATGGGCTAGTGCTTTTGTTTACTATTTCTTTATTTTGGCTAGGATCTCAATTCCTAATATCGCTGTTAGAGAAGTAGTTAAAGTAAAAAATGATCCCGATAAGTTATCAGTAAAAGTACAAGAATTATTTATCATTCAAGCAGTAATGACATTGATTAGTTTTGCGTTGATGGCAACTTTGGTCTTTACACTCCCTGCATTTAAGAGTGACGCATCATTATCATATTCCTATCAAAACTTGGTTTTTATCCTTTCTTTAAACTTTGTAACTGGCGTCCTATCGTTTGAATGGGTATTTACCGCTTTTGAGAAGCATGTTTATTTAGCAATTAGATCAATCGTTGTTTATGCGTTCTTTGATGTCTTAATTTTCTTGTTTGTTAAATATCCATCACATGTCACTTTATATTCATTCCTCGTTGTAGCTTCGACAATTGTGATAGTAATATCGAACTTAATCTACCTACCAAAACTAGTCAAATTCACGAAGAAATATAAATATAATTTCAAACAATATCTTCCGATTCTTGGGGTTTTGTTCCTTATCTCATTAGTAGTTGCAATATACGACAAAACTGATGCCTTTATTTTAGGCCTTATTGATGTTTCTAAACGAAGTGTTGGTTCTTATTCTGTTGGTATGAAAGGTGTTGAAATCATTATTGGTATCATCACTTCCTTATCAATGGTATTTATACCAAGAGCTACTTCTTTCTTAGAAAAAGGAAATACTGAGAAATATCGAAATCTCACCAAATATTCTATAAATATTGCCTTATTTATAGTTGCTCCCGCTATCGCGACTATGGCAACACTTGCTTATCCAATAACCTCTTTGATATCAGGTAGTGACCTATCTCAAAACTATATAAACGCAAACTATATATTGTCTATTCTTTCAAGCATAATGCTCACTTATTCCATATCGTTCATCATATACACTCAAGTATTAATACCTAAGAAAAAGGAAATGTTTTATTTCATTTCAATGTTTGTTGGTTGTGTATTGAATATTGGTCTATCTTTATTGTTTGCATTAGTGTTTATGAAAAACACACCTTCAATAGGTGTTGCTATTGCAACATCAATTTCAGATGTAATAGTACTTGGATTATTAATTGGCTTCACATGGAAAGATACATCTAAAGCAATTTTTAACTTAAATAACCTTAAAATTATTTTAGTGAGTTTATTAATTGCAGGAATCTCTTTTGGAGGAAGTTATTTCTTAATTAAGGGATTATCTAATATAATTTCAAATACTACTACAATTTATATTCTCGATATAATTATTGTTCTTTTAGTTGATGCTCTCGTATACGTGGGCGCGTTATTATTATTAAAAGAAAAATTATTAAGATCATTTATAAGAAGGATTAAATAAAAGAAGTCTTACCTTACGATAAGACCTCGTTTTTTGGCTCTGTAAAATGAATCGGGGAACGATTGTGGAGTAATTCCCCTTTTTATTTTACAAATTTTACTATTTTCAAATTCAGGTAATA
>CALELS010000014.1 GCA_937902735.1 uncultured Caryophanales bacterium | reverse complement strand
TTTGCTGGTTTTATCAAATATTATTTTTTTGTTGCGTTAACTTTGTCATTTAACAAAGCAACTGCCTTTGAGCAATTCGTTCCAATAACAGATTCTTTTGGACTTCATTTTCATTTCCTTGCATATTTTCTTTTAATATTTTATATTTCAAAGGTCATTTTTGAAGAAAGAGAGATAATATATGGCAAAAAAATATGAAATCGTAGTTGAAACTGGTAGTGATTTTACCAGAGATTTACGTGAAAAATTTAATTTATATCCAGAAGCAATTGCTTCCATTATTTATTATCCAGATGGTAGCGAAGCTCATGGTGATATTGACTGGACAAATACTAATCCAGCAGACTTCTTTGCTCGTGTTAAAAAAGAAGCTGGAAAAATCAAAACCGCTTTTGGCGATTATGCTGAATTCTGTCGTGTTGTTCAACCAATTCTTGAAGATGGAAAAGACGTTATTATTGTAACCATTTCAAGTGGTTTATCAGGAACATATCAAGGATTTAAAAACTATGCTTCAATTCTTCTTGAAGATTATCCAGATAGAAAGATTGAAATTGTTGACTCATTAAAATATTCATCCGCTATTGGATTATTAGCCCTTGAAATGGCTAAAAACCGTGATGAAAAATCAATGTCTCTAGAAGATAATGTAAATTGGGCTAATAAGGCACGCTATTCATTACATGAATCTGGACCAATGGATGATTTAAGGTTCTTAGCAAAAAATGGTCGCATTAGCGCTCCAAAAGCATTCTTTGGCTCACTTTTAGGAATGCAACCTTTAGCAGACTTTAACTACCAAGGTTTAACTCAACCATTAGGTACAATCAAAGGCGCTAAACTAACCAATGAAATTGCAATTAAATATTTCCTCGAATTAGTTGAAAACGCTGATGATCAAGTAATCTTCATTTCTCATTCTTGTCGTGAAGAAAGAGCAAACCTCTTCAAAGAAGAACTCTTAAAAGTTTGCCATCCACGTGATATCATAATTACACATCTAGGACAATTATGTGGTCCAAGTATCGGTCCAGGATTATGCGTTATTTTCTTCTTTGGTAAAGAGATGGATGAAAACCGTACTTACGAACAAGAAGTATTCGCTCGTTTAACCGGTAAAAAAGCTTAACTTTAGATGATATTCGATCAAGCAGTTAATGTCCCAGTAATATTATTAATAATATTTTTAAGTCTTGGCTTCTTAGCGCTTAACATAATTTTAGGTTCAAGTGTTGCGATAGGTTTTTCTATCATGATGCTTGCTACTAGAAAAGTTGCTAAGAAGCTTTTCTTTGAACAATGGGTAAGAAGAGATAAACAACAATTTGAGAGAAAATGTTCAAATGAGAATCTTGATTACCACCTAGATATGTATAACCAAGGTTTAGCATATCGAGATTCAAAGAAGAAATATATTAAAAAAGTTCATGTCGTTAACGATAATCTTGATCTTTATGGTGAGTTTTACGATTTTAATAACAAACAAACAGTTATCATAATCCCAGGAAGAAGCGAAGCTTGCTACTATGGAGCCTATTACGCTGAAGTATTTGAAAATAATGGCTATAACGTTTTATGTTTTGATCCTAGAGGACATGGTATATCTTCAGGAAAATATTTCACTTTAGGAATAAAAGAAAATGAAGATGTAATTACCTGGGCAAGACTTCTACATGATGAATATGGACAAGAACATATAATTCTTTATGGTATTTGTGGTGGCGCAACATGTGCTTGTTTCACCTTCTTAAATGAAAAATGCCAACATTACATCAATGGTTTTATTGCAGATGGAATGTTCTATTCTTTCTTTGAAACATATCGTGAGCACATCAAAGAAAGAAAAAAACCTGTCTATCCAGTAATTTGGCACTTCTTCTCCTATTTTAAGAAAATTGCTAAAGTCGACCCATATAGTGCTGCTCCATACAAAATGATCAATAAAATTGATGTTCCTTTACTTATTATCTCTGGAGAAAAAGATGTTTTCGCGCTTCCTAAGTACGCTAAAAAACTCTATGAGAAATCTATCTCAAAAGATAAATATCTTTCTATCATTAAAAACGCTAGACATTCTCACGTTAGATATGACAACAAATATGAATATGATTATGTTGTCTCTAACTTCCTAAAAAAGTATTCAATCTAATCTCATTTTAGATATGAGATTTGCCTTTTTTATTATTTTTGTATACTATGTATAAGATTTTTGAGGTAGAAATATGCCAAAGAAAACTTTATTAAAAAATAAAACTCTAGTCATTGGTTGCGGTCGTCTAGGTTCAAACATCGCTAACAAAATCAACAAAGAAGGAAAAAATCTCCTTGTTGTTGATTATCGTCGCGAAGCATTTGAACTATTAGATGATTCCTTCAGTGGTTATCAAGTTGTGGGTGATGTCACCGACTTAGAAACACTTGAAGAAGCCTATATTACTTCTGCAAAAGAGATTATTATTGTCACTGGTAATGATAATGTTAATGTCTTTTTAGCAATCGTTGCTCGTGATGTATATAACGTTCCAAACATCTATGTTCGTTTGGATGATCCTTCCCTTCAAATATTACTAAAAGGTAAAAACTGTGAACTTATTTTGCCTTTCCAACTTACATATGAAAAATTCAATTTAGTTAGAGGAGGTAAGAAATAATGAAAATCGTTATTTGTGATGGTAAGCATGAAGCAGACTATATCATCAATATGTTTCATTCTCGCCACAATGAATTAATTATTATTAACTCCTCAAAATCATTCGCTAATATGATTACGAAGAAATATCATCTTCCTGTCATTGTTGGAGAAACTTACAAACTTCCAATTCTTGAGCTTGCTCATATTGAAAAAGCTGATGTTTTAATTGCTCTAAATGAAAAAGACGCTGATGACTTTGTAACATGTAAGCTTGCTAAAGATGTTTTCCATGTTAAAAAGACAATCTGTACAGTTAATAACCCAAAGAACGTTGAATTATATAAGTCTTTAGGTATTGACTCAGTTGTCTCTTCAACCTATTTCCTAGGAAACACTGTTAAAGCAGAATCTTCAATCGAAACATTAATTAAAACTATGTCTTTAGAAGATGACAAAATTGTTATGACTGAAATCATGGTTGATCCAAAATTTGATATTGCTAATAAGAAAATCATGGATATTTCATTTCCTAAATTTGCTAATATCTCATGTATTTATCGTAAACCAAACGTCATCATTCCAAATGGGCAAACAATTATTCTTCCAAAAGATAAATTAGTTGTTGTGTCCACAAATACTGATCAAAAGAAAGTCATTGACTTTGTTAAAAAGGAATCTAGTTCAAAATAATGAGACTAAGACAAAAGAATGATAAAGTAACATCAGGTTACGCCTTAATATTTTCGTATTTAGGTGTTTTCTTAATTGTTATTGGAATAGTTTGTTTAATTCCATTACTGCTTTTACCATTCTTTTTTAAAGAAGCCTCATCATTATTCTCATTTTTAATCCCTGGAATTGTTTCAATCTTGGTTGGTGTTGGTTTAACTTTCTTAACATTTAAAAAAGAAAGAGCTCAACTTGGTAAATTCCAAGACTCAGTATTACTAATTCTTATCTGGCTAAGTGCAATTTTAGTAGGAAGTATTCCATTCCTCTTAAGAGGACTTACATTTGATTTCTCTTCATTTAGATTTATCTATCAAGCAGAATATTCAATGTCCTTCTCAAATGCTATATTTGAATCCACTAGTGGATATTCTAGTAGTGGACTTACAGTATTTAACTTCGATACTAATTATCCTGGCTATCATCTTTTTACTTTTTATCGTTCACTTTTACTTTTGGTAGGTGGCATTGGTCTTGTTCTTGTTGTTACAAGTGCAATTTCTGATAGATATGGCTTAAAGCTTTACACTGCTGAAGGTCATAACGATAAACTCATGCCTAACCTTGCTAAGAGCGCAAGATTAATTTTACTTATATATCTTGGATATATTCTTTTAGGTACATTATCTTATTTCTTACTTGGTGGTATGACTATCTTTGATGCCTTTAACCACGCTATTGCGGCAGTTGCTACCGGTGGATTCTCCACACGTGCTGGAGGAATACCAGATATCATCAATGAAGGTGTTAGAAATGAGCTAGGTATTGCTCCAAACGCTATATTAATCAATATAACTTCAATTGTTTTGATGATTTTAGGTGCTACAAACTTCCTACTTCATCTCTTCTTATTTAAAGGAAAAATTAAACATGTCATCAAAGATGTTGAACTTCGTTTCTTTGCTCTTTTAATAATTATCTTCATCCCATTATTCTTCTTATCAATTTGGTTACAACCAGGATTTTATGATAAGCCTCTAAATTCTTTATTTGAAGGAACATTCTATTTCTTTAGTAGTGTGACTACTACAGGCTTCAATAGTGTTACCCCAATCATCTCGCTTGGTCATGGAGCAGTACTTCTTGCTACATTAATGATGTGTATTGGTGGTGGTATGGGATCTACTGCAGGCGCTATTAAACAATATCGTGTAGTTTTAGCAGTGAAATCTTTATATTGGACAATTAGAGATTCAATTGCTCCAAAACGTCTTGTAACTCCTCATGATGTTTATCGTCTTGGTAAAAGAAGGGATGCATCATTTGCTGAAACACATGAAGCTCTAAGCTACATGTTACTTTATATTTTGTTCTTGTTAAGTGGAACAATCCTACTTGTTATATTGGGCGCTAATGGTGGTGAAAACATTGCAGCATTATCATTCGAAAATGCAATATTTGAATTCTCTAGTGCTCTTTCTGGTACTGGACTAAGTGTTGGAGTAACTAATACGGCCTATTACAACACAATCGCGATTAATTGGGTCTTAGTTATAGGTATGTTTGCAGGCCGTCTTGAAATTATGGCAATCTATTTTGCCTTCTTACGTATAGTTCGTGATATTTTTAGAAAGGAAACAGTCTAATATGTTAATTGATGAACTTAGCAAAGCTAATATTGAAGCTTTAAAAGCAAAAGATCAAACTTCTCGCGCTGTTTTAAGTGTAGTAATTAATCGCTACAAAATGGAAGCAATTGAACTTAAAGCTAAAAATGAAGAAATAACCGATAAAGATATGGTTCGTATCATCTCTAAAGTTTTAAAAGAACTTGATGAAGAAAAAGAAGGATATATTAAAACCAATCGTTTAGAAGACATTAATAATGTTGAAAAACAAAAAGAAGTAATCGCTAAATATCTTCCTAAGATGCTTTCTGAAGATGAAATTAAAACAGAAATTAATAAACTTGAAGATAAATCAATTCCATCAGTTATGAAACATTTCAAAGCAAACTTTGATGGAAAAGTTGATATGGGCTTAGTAAATAAAATTGCCCGTACATTATAATTAGTTTGAAATAACTTACCCTTATATTTATAATATGAGGGCGAACTAGGGATGTAGTTCAATGGTAGAGCATCGGTCTCCAAAACCGCTAATGCGGGTTCGATTCCTGTCATCCCTGCCAAACGATATGAACAGACTTGATACTCGTTATCAGGTCTTTTTTCTTACATTTTTACCAATTTTTAATGTTTTTCGATGGTTTCCAAAGCTAGTGGTGGATAAGCAATAACTGAAGAATATGTATCAAAACCCTCAATTGCTACACCCTTGATGCAAATTTTTAGATTGTTGACAGGACTTGAATTATCTATGATGCACGCTTATTGATACAAATTTTCGCTTTTTTGCTGACGACAATAATAAAGCGCGGCAGAAAAAGAAATTACTTGGTAAATGAATATGTTTCAATTGCGTTCAAAATATTTTGGGAGGCAATAGGCATACTTACTTATGATTGCAACCTAGTTTTCCTTTGTGGCGGACATTATAAGCTTAGCCCAGAAGCGGCTAAGTTTTTTAATATCTTCTTTAACTTTTTTCTTATCTTTTTTATTTTTTAGTTGCTCAGCGTAATATATGCACGAACCATATAATCCTTCAAAGAAGAATATAGATAAATAATCACTAGGAACATCATAACCAACAGATTTAATCGTCTCAGTCATATATTTACTATAATTATTAGATAAAGCATTTTTAAATATTTCCATCGGAAATGTATCGCCTTCATGGATGAGATTTTGGATTTGCTTATAATGTTTCGCTACCCAATCATAGGTAACCAATATCGATTGGTATTCGATTTCTTCCTGATCGGTTTCTTTTCTTAAGATTTTTCTGTATGCTTCGTTATATTCTTCGTTGATTAAATTAATTGAAGCTAGGGCTAACAAATTATCTTTATCCTTATAGTAATGATAGAAGGTCATCTTTGTTTTATTAGCTAAAGAACATATCTCATTAACAGTGATATCATGATAGTTCTTTTTCGATAATAGTTTGAATAATGATTTCTCAAATTCTTTTTTAGTTTTATCTGGATTTCTCATGTTTATAGGCTACATTAATTTTAACTAATTATACATCAATAACCTTACTTTGAATATTCGAAAGTATAGTTAAGGCTTGTTTTGCTTGAAAATAGGTATTATTCGATATATTTATATAGTTAATTAATACAAAGAAGGTTTGTAAATATGAATAAAAAGAAAATTCTATTATCTGTTACTGTAGCATCATCAATGATTGCTGTTACCGGTGCTGTTTTAGCTATTAACGGTGGTCTAAAAAGTTTATCTGTTTTCGCTACAAATGGTGAAGTTTGGTATCATTATGCCGAAATTGCTCCAACACCCACTAGACACGGTTCAAGAGAATTCTGGGCTAGTAGCACTGACGGATGCGCAACTCATCAATTTGTCAACCCAGGAGTTGCCTCTATTGATCGTAGCTTCCTTGATAACGAATATTTCTATTCCCTTACTAAAGAAGATGATCGATATATTGCTCCAACAAGTTCTTCTCCTATAATTAACGGAAACACAGTTACATATGGAATATATCCTCAAACCGTATTAACGGATGAAGAACTAGTTTCTAATTTAAATAACGACGCTAAAGAGCAAACAAATGGTTGGTTCTTATATAGAGGAGAATATTATGCAAAAGTAAGTGCTATACCATATGATTCATATTATTTCGATAATGGCACTAAAATCGTAGACGGAGCCACCTATTGGTTCAAATGCGAACCTATTTCTTGGACTATCTTAACTGATGATTATGTCGATGCTGATGGCAAACACGTCGGTTATTATCTTCTTTCTGATGTTTTATTAGATGCGCATTGCTATTATGACTATAGCTCTGCTGATTATGAGTCCGAAGAATATAGAACAAATAACGGGGTTTACAACAATAACTACGAATACAGCGACATCCGTTCGTGGTTAAATGATGAATTCTATAATTCAGCCTTTGCTTTTGGTAAAAGTCATATTCAAACAACAGCCGTCGATAACAGTGCTTCAACAACGGATTCAAACGATAATACATATGTTTGCGACAACACTGAAGATAAAGTCTTTTTGCCAAGCTATCAGGATTATCTCAACTCCGGTTATGGATTCTCAACAGATACTTTTCCAGACGATGCAAGATGGTGCAAAACAACCGATTGGGCGAAAGCGAGAGGCGCAGAATATAGCCACGATGAATATGACAACGATTATGGTGATTATTGGACTCGCTCTCCTTCTAGCGGAGACTACGACGTCGCGAGTAGTGTCGACTATATTGGTTGGGTCAAACCATCTTGGTGGGCAGTCGCCCAAGCGTGTGTCTGTGTGCGTCCCGCTCTTTCAATCAAGATTGCATAGTTCACGAAGCAATAATCAAATAATTCAAACCCGACTTTGGATATAGCTGATATCTAGGTCGGGTTCTTTTTTATTTATTGATGTAGATTCCGAATGTGCATCTAGAAGTAATGGATCTAAAAGCTAGTACCAAAATTTTGGTATCAAATACCATGCAATAGCTGACCGCCAAAAATAAGCGGTTGGGTCAAAAAATAAAAAATGTAAAAAACATGCAAATAATCATTATTATTCTACACTCTGATTTCTCTTAATCTTTTAATCCCTGATTAATGCACTGAAAATAGAAGTTTATCACTAACAATCAAGTCAGTATCTGGGACAGTAAAATTTGATATTTAATATCTTTATTAATATAATTCAAAGCCGATAGATTAATTCAAGTCCTGTCACCTCAGTGATTTTGTATCAAAGGACTTCTTCAACCTATCGGCAAAACCTTGATTTGTATCAGCAATATTCTTCAAGGGCAGATGAATACAACAGTTCTGATACAATCGGAGCTGTTTTTATTTACAAAAAACTCCATTTATCCGTAGAATAAATATTAAATATATGGTAGAATAAAAGTGATAAAAAGAGAATCGTTTTATGAATAAAATTACTGTTAAAAATATTGATATTAATGTTACTGGTATTGGAGATGATGATTTTATTAGTCTTACTGACATGGCGAAAATAAAAAATCCCGAATTTCCAGCAGATGTAATAAAGAATTGGATGAGATTAAGGGCAACCATTGAGTTCCTTGGTATTTGGGAACAAATAAATAATCCAGATTTTAACATGGTCGAATTCGACCAGTTTAAAAATGAATCTGGTCATAATTACTTTGTAATGACTCCGACAAAATGGACAAAAAACACTAATGCTATTGGATTCAAAACTAAATCTGGTAAATATGGTGGAGGCACGTTTGCTCATCGTGATATAGCCTTAGAATTTGCCTCGTGGATATCTGCAGAAGTTAAACTTTACATCATTAAAGAATTCCAAAGATTAAAAGTTCAAGAGTCAGAACAACTTGAATGGCACGGAAAGAGATTGTTAACAAAGTTAAATTATCTTATTCATACAGATGCTGTTAAAGCATTTCTTGTGCCAGTTGAACTATCAAATAAGCAAAAGAGTTATATCTATGCTAATGAAGCAGATCTTTTAAACGTTGCTTTATTTGGCAAAAGCGCAGAAGAGTGGAGAGAAGCCAATCCAAATAAAGAAGGAAATATTAGGGATTACGCAAACACAATTGAACTAGCAATTTTAAGCAATCTTGAATATTTGAATTCTATGTTAATATCTCAAAAACTTAGTCAACATGAAAGATTAGTTCTTCTTAATAAAGAAGCAAATAGGGAAAAAGAGCTATTTAATAAAAATAACGTTAAACCAATAAAGAGAATTGAAAAGAAGTAAACCCGTCGAAATCGGTGGGTTTAAACTGGTCGAATTCGACGCGGTTAAAAGGAGAAAAAATGGCGTACAGAGTATTAGGAGATAGAATCAAGAAGATTCGTTTAGATAACAATATGTCTCAACAAGAATTTGCGGAGGCTCTAGGTTACACTCATAAATCTATGATTAATAAACTAGAAACAGGATTAACTGATATGTCCTTTGACAAAGTAATTAAGTTGATTCTTGAATTTAATGTTAATGCAAATGAGTTTTTAGATTTATCAGACAGAGATAGTGAAGATTTAATGTTTAGAGCAGAAAAAGCTGATAAACCAGATTGGAGAAGAATCCACCCTCTTAAATCAAAAAATGAAAGTGTGGTTTATGTGAAACCAACTCTCATAGATTGTCCAAATATCAAGGTTGGTGAATATACATACTTTGATGGTCAAAACTTCCAAAGACACGTCACCCATCATTACGATTTTATTGGCGACAAACTAATAATTGGCAAGTTCTGCCAAATTGGAAGAGGTGTGGAATTCATTATGAATGGCGCTAATCATCAAATGAATTCTATTTCAACTTATCCTTTCTATATCTTTAATGGTTGGAAACAAGAACCAACTCCAAAAGAAGATTTGCCTTATAAAGGTGACACAGTTATAGGAAATGATGTATGGATTGGCCAAAATGCCACGTTCTTACCAGGAGTTCACGTTGGAGACGGATGCATCATTGGGGCAAATGCAGTAGTGGCTTCCAACATTCCTCCATATTCAGTCGTAGCGGGCAATCCAGCTAGAGTCATTAAAAAAAGATTTGATGATGAAATGATTAAACTATTGGAAAAACTTGAGTGGTGGAACAAAACACCTAATCAGATACAAAAGATAATACCTCTTCTTTCAAATAGCGATATTAACTTTGTTAAAGAAGAAATTAAATGTATTTTAGATGGTGATGAGTATCTATAAAAAAGCAGGGGTATGAAGCGTAGCCCAATGGTATGAAACTAAAGATTTTGTACCAAAATAGTTCTGCAATGCCATAATTGTATAAAACGTCTGATATGATTCAGACTTTTTTATTGATAATTTCTCAGCTTTATAGATTTAATTAGCATTATGTTTTAAAATTGAACCAATGAAATCAAGTATAGAATATCAAATATTTGTTGGATGTGATGATCCTTACTTAAAAAGTGCATACATCAATGATGATGAATTAACCGATTTAATATCGAACTATTTCATTAGAAAAAATGTTGATTTTTCATTATTGAAATCTACTGGCGGATATTTATACGCTGATGGGGATTATGCGATAGAAAATGGTGTTTATATTTCTATTATCGGGGCTCAAGAAGAAGAAATATTAAAGCTCAGCAAATCATTATCCATGTATATGAATCAAGAAAAATCATTAATTATTAAAAATGATTTGAAAGTTAAGGTAATTTAAATATATGAGCAATAACGGATTTAAAAAAGGAATTAAATACGAAATATTCATCGGTATTAAAGATAAGGATTCATATGAAGAAATCTTAAGTATTGATGATTTTAAGGATTTATTACGTGAAATATGTATAGAAAAAGAAATAAATTTTTCTTTACTCACACAACTGGGTGGATATAAACATAACAAAGGTTATACCACAGAAACTAGTTTAAGAATCATCATTATCGGTATCAATGAACAAGAAGTTAATTTGCTTAGTCAAGAATTAAAAAAGAAAATCAATACCGATGCTGTTTTAATAACAAAAACGGAAATAGAATATATATTTTCTTAATAACCAATTCGCATACTTACTTATGATTGCAACTTAGTTTTCTTTCGTGGCGAACATTATAAGCTTAGCCCAGAAACGGCTAAGTTTTTTAATATCTTCTTTAACTTTTTTCTTATCTTTTTTATTTTTTAGTTGCTCAGCGTAATATATGCACGAACCATATAATCCTTCAAAGAAGAATATAGATAAATAATCACTAGGAACATCATAACCAACAGATTTAATCGTCTCAGTCATATATTTACTATAATTATTAGATAAAGCATTTTTAAATATTTCCATCGGAAATGTATCGCCTTCATGGATGAGATTTTGGATTTGCTTATAATGTTTCGCTACCCAATCATAGGTAACCAATATCGATTGGTATTCGATTTCTTCCTGATCGGTTTCTTTTCTTAAGATTTTTCTGTATGCTTCGTTATATTCTTCGTTGATTAAATTAATTGAAGCTAGAGCTAGCAAATTGTCTTTATCCTTATAGTAATGATAGAAGGTCATCTTTGTCTTATTAGCTAAAGAACATATCTCATTAATAGTGATATCATGATAGTTCTTTTTTGATAATAGTTTGAATAATGATTTCTCAAATTCTTTTTTGGTTTTGTCTGGATTTCTCATATTCGCAGATTATGTTTAATTTTTACTCATTATACATCAATAACTTTACTTTGAATATTCGAAAGTATAGTTAAGGCTTGTTTTGCTTGATTATATTTCGTTAAATGATTAATTTTATTTGTAAGTGAATTTTATTCACGTCATTATAGGAAAGGAAATTCATATGAAAAAGAAATTAGTCTTAATGACGTCTGCTCTTATGGCTATTGGTCTTTTAGCGGGTTGTAATTCTCATTCTCACGATTGGGGAGAAGTGATTTACACATGGTCAAGTGACAATTCAACTTGCACCGCGACAAGAGTCTGTAAAGATGATGAGAGTCACGTCGAAACTGAAACTGTCAATTCTACCTACAAAGTGGTTGAAGAAGCAAAATGCGAAGAGGATGGTTTGAAGAGATATACCGCCGATTTTACTAGCGAAACATTCGTTGATCAAACCAAGGACATCACTTTAGAAGCGATTGGCCATGATTTAACCGCTCATGAATCTCATGCCGAAACATGTACAGAGGCCGGCGATAGTGCTTATTGGAGCTGCGAAAGATGTGGCAAATTCTATTCTGATGCCGAAGGGACAAACGAAATCGAAAACAATGGTTGGATCATTCCGGCTCATCATACTATAACTCATCACGAAGCAAAAGCCGCAACTCGCCTTGAAGATGGCAACATCGAATATTGGAGCTGCGAAAGATGTGGCAAATTCTATTCTGATGCTGAAGGGACAAACGAAATAGAAGCCCAATCCATAATCATTCCAGCATTAGGAACCGATAAGAGCTATTTTGTTGGAACGCGTTGGAATGGGAATGGTTTGAAATATACCCTCTATTTAGACCAATATACAACATATTATGATTCTAGCGCCAAAATTAATTATCGTTATGATGACTTTAATTATGATGATGATACAAAAGAACTTTCGTTTACAATATCTAAAATCGAAAATTATAATATCTATACTCCAAAATATAGCGAGGGCGATGTGCTCACCTTCACATACAACGCTGAAGATGATGTTTTGACGTTTGAAGGAATGACATTTGTGAAATCATATTTTTAAAGGCAATCCCGCTGAATTGCCCAGCATTACATTAGTTCGCTCTAATAAAGAAAAGAATGTCAATAACTAAGACCGATTAGGCTAATGCTTAGTCGGTTTTTATTTGACATTTCAATGAGAAATAATTCTCGTTATGTGTCTTAGAAAAGGACTTCTTCAACCTATCGGCAAAACCTTGATTTGTATTTCTATTTCACCAAAGAATAAAAAATATCGTCTTACCACCATTTAATATTTGAGACTTTAAATCAGAATAATTTTTATTAACTTTTTATTTTAGGAATTATGTTTTTTGAGTATATCTCTTTTATTAATAAAAGTAAGTGTTATAATCTTGTGATGGTTAGTAAAGACTAACTATTGATGAAAGGAGCACTTATGAACAAATATGTATTAGGAATAGACACTATGAGATGTGAAATGTGTGAGATGCATGTTGAAGATGCAATTCGTAAAGCTATCAAAGTTAAAAAAATAAATGCATCACATATCACCAATAAAGTAGTGGTTATCCTCGAAGATAATCTATCACTTGATGATTTCCATAAAATCTTAGATTCAACAGGATATAAAATAACTTCATTTGAAGTAAGTGAAGCAAAAAGGACAATTTTAGGATGGAAATAATATGAGAGAATTTGTCTATCCATTAATTGGTATTCCTTTAATATTTGTTTGTACAACTTTAGGCGCTCTATTTGTTTTCTTTGTTCGTAAAAAAGAAATATCTCCTAGATTAAATAAGATATTTGTAGGTTTTGCATCAGGAGTAATGTTGTCTGCTTCTTTCTTTTCTCTTATTAAACCTGCTTTAGAAACCAAAGTATCTTACATGCCTACATGGTTAGTAGTTGCTATAAGTGTTATTTTAGGCGCTCTCTTCTTATGGGGAATAGATAAATTAGTACCTCACTTCCATAACAAAGAAAAACAAGATGAAGGCTTGCCTTCAAAAAAGATGTCAAAGACATCAAAAATGTTTTTAGCAGTTACAATCCATAATGTCCCAGAAGGTTTATCTGTTGGTATTGCCTTTGGTGTTGCCCTATCTCAACAAAATAATACTTCTCTTTTAATAGGAGCCTTACTTCTTGCAATCGGTATAGGCATTCAAAATATCCCAGAAGGAGCGGTAGTTTCTCTTCCAATCAAAAGCGAAACAGGTTCATCGTTTAAAGCCTTCTTATTTGGAATGTTATCTGGAATAGTAGAGCCAATTGCTGCAGTTATTGGTTTATTCCTTGCTATGCAAATCCAAGGAATCATGCCATGGGCTTTAGCTTTTGCAGCAGGATGTATGATCTATGTTGTAATTGAAGAAATGGTGCCAGAACTAACAAGTGAAGGACATGACCATTTTGGTGTATGGTCATTCATCATAGGTTTTGTCATAATGATGATTTTAGATTGCATTGAATTCTTCTAATTTAGTCTTTTTAATTCTTGTCTCCCTTTATAATTATAAAAGGATATATAGAAAAGCTATGAACCAAGACGTTACAACGTATGATTCTTTCTACTCGTAATGTTGATTATCAGTTCTATTTTAGAACTTGCATATATTGATCAATTAGGTTATTTAATTGTTCTTTTGAATCTTCGTCTTTATCAAGTCCATGACCAGAGGTTGGAAAACTAACTAGGTCATTTTTAATATTTAAAGAATCTAATTTTTCTTTTAATGTTATTGCGTTTGAATAAGGCACTACATCATCTTTCTCACCATGTGCTATTAAAGTAGGGCATGTATTTGCGTTTATATATTTAATAGGTGAAGCATCTAATAATTTGCTCTTTTCATCATCAGAAATGCCATCTTTTAGATTTGTTCCAGAAATCTTTTCTATCGCTGAAGTAATACTATTTTGTAAATCTCCTTCTCCATTAAAGAAATTTTCATCAGTTAAATTAGATGGACCTGCTAAAGAGATAACTCCTTTAACAGTTAAAGGTGAAATAGTTCTCATTTTATATCCATATAAAAGAGAAAGATGTGCTCCTGCACTTCCTCCCATAAGCATTACTTTATTAAGTGAATAATCAACTTTACTTGCAGTCTCTTTAATTCCATTTAATGCTTCATTTATATCAGTTAATAAATCAAAATAATGCACTCTTTCTGATGCATATTCATAACCAATAGATGCTACAGAAATCTTGTATTTAAGCGAATATTCAATCATTAAATCTCTACAATTTTCTTTATCTCCCGCTACCCAAGCTCCTCCATGAATAAGTACAAGCACGCCTTCTTTTGAAGTAACTTCTTTAGGGAAAACAATGTCAAATCTATTTCGATATTCATCCGCATAAGATACATCTTGATATAAAGTGTAATTCTCATATTCAATAACTTGCTCACTTGGTTTTTTCTTATTTTCACATGAAGTTAAAAGAAGCGAGAATGAAACGAATAATAAACTAAACAATTTAAATTTCTTCATATACATATTTTAGTAACATTGTCACATAAGTGTTCTTTTTCTTCAAAGAAAATATTAACTATGATAATTTTATATTTCGAGGAAAAGAAATGGATAATAATAAAAATAATAAATTGAGAAAAATAGCCAAAATCTTTTTAATTATTTTTTCTATTTTAAGATTTGAACTTATCGTTCCATTAATTTTAGGAATCATCATTGTTAAAAACATTGATGAGGAAGATAGAAAAAAGAAATTAAGTCACGCTATTTTCTCTTTAATCTTTGTCTCCTTAGTTGCAGGTATCCTCCTTTTAGTGGATTACTCTATAACAAAGGATGAAGATCTTAAAAAAGAAGAAAAAACCAGCAAAGAATCAGATGAAATCTTAATTGAAACTCATGATTTAGTGAAAAAATATGGAAGTCATGTTGTCATTGATCACATCAATATGCACGTTAAAAAAGGCACAATCTATGGCTTTGTTGGAGAAAATGGTTCAGGAAAGACCACAATTATGCGTTTAATAAGTGGTTTAGCAGAACCAACCAAAGGTTCATTTACTCTTTTTGGAGTATCTTCTAAATCATATAAAATAAATAAAGCTCGTGAACATATGGCAGCTATCGTAGAAGCCACCTCTTTAGTGCCTACTATGACTGCAAGAGATAATATGATTTTCCAAGAAATGTATCTTGGTATCAAACAAAGCGAAGATGAAAGAAATGAATTACTTAAAAAAGTTCATCTTGAAAACGTTGGTAAAAAGAAAGTTAAGAATTTCTCTTTAGGTATGAGACAACGACTTGGAATTGCTCTTTCTTTAATGAATCATCCAGATCTATTGATGCTTGATGAACCAATGAATGGACTAGATCCTCAAGGCATTGCTGAGCTTCGTGATTTATTAATTGAATTAAATCAAAAAGAAGGTATTACAATTCTTATTTCTTCCCATATATTAAGTGAACTTGAAAAGATTGCTACAACATATGGCTTTATCTCTCATGGTAAACTTCTTGAAGAAATCACAACCATGGAACTACATCAAAGATGTAAAAAATCACTCAATATTGTTACTGAGAAAGTTGATAAAGTCGAAAAATCACTCAAGAAATATAGTCTTAAAGACTTTGAATCTTTCCCTAATAACCTCTTCAAAATCTATGATTCAGTCGATATCAATGATTTCGTAGGCTATCTTACAAAAGAGAAGATCAAACTTTTATCAATCAATTCAAGTGATGAAACTGTAGAAGACTACTATCTCTCTTTAATCGCGAAAGGAGGAAAAGAAAATGCTTAGACTTTTAAAATCTTTCTTCTTTCGTTTAAAACATGATTTAACCTTTAGAATCACAGCTTTTATTGGACTAGGTCTATCTATCATCATTCCTCTAGTCTATTTCTCTCTTGATTTAGGCTCATATCTCATTAATCTAAGTGGTAATCCAGATCCAGAACCATTTAAAGCCACGTTCTGTACAGGACAAGCTTTGTTCGTAGGCTCTTTGTCCCCAGTTCAAAACTTTGGTATTGCAATACCGATTAACCTTGTTTCCTTTATCGTATTAGAATTCAATCACGGTACTGTTAGAAATAAAATTGTTTCTGGTCACTCCAAATTAGCGGTGTATTTATCACTTGTAATATCTGCAATTATACTTTCTTTATTATTTATTGTTGGGTATACCGCATTATCTACAGGCTTTGGTTCACTCTTTGGACTAGGTGGCTTTGACATGAATGGATTAGCAGGTTTATCTGGTGTGATGAATCTTGAATATTTCATCAAAGTAACAATACTTACAATTCTTATCTATATTACAATTGCTGCAATGGTCACATTCTTTGCAGGAATGTTTAGAAACATTGGTCCATCAATTGCGGTAGTGATTCTTATCATTTTAGGTGTCTATTTATCAGGAACATTAGTAGGCACAATATCCGGATTGTTCCCTGATCAAGAAGTTATTAAGTTTATTACAACAATGTTTAAGATTCTTAACCCAATGTATGGTTTGTCCAATACCGGAACAGATATCTTAACTGGTGGTAAACTCACAATCGATAATTTAACATTCATTTCAGGTATCATTACCAATCTGCTATGCACAGCAGCATTTGTTGGTTTTGGCGCTCTTATCTTTACCAAAACTGATGTGAAATAAGCAATCTAATATCAAAATAGGGGTGCATAAGTGCCTCTTTTTCATAAATAATGTGAAAACGCTTACATAAAAAAATACAAATATGTATAATAAATGTTCTGTTTATTTATTGTAGACAGAAAATATCCAGTTAAAAGTAGGACTAGAATATGAAAAGAAATAGAGCATTATTAATCGCTCCACTTGTGGCGATGGCAGTAGGAACAATTGCGATTGTTCTTCCTAAAAAAGAAGCAGATGTTACATTTGCTACATACTCTAACGGCGATGCCGCAACATATTATAGTTCGATTGATGAAACTCAATCTGGTAACACTCTTTTAACTGCTCTTAGAAATTTAAACTTATCAAAAAGACAATCAACAGTTGGCTATAGCTCAATGGGAACGAGCCCAAGTGGACAATTTAAATATACCGACTATGATACCAATTATGTTCAATACGATTCTAATGGACAACCATACGGAACTCGTATTTCTTCATTCTATACATATACTAGTGCAACTAGTTGGAACCGTGAACACGTTTGGCCTAATTCTCATGGTGGAGGTAGTGGTGGCGATGCTGGTAGTCCATATCCAGATGCTGACATCCATATGCCACGTCCAACTATTTCAAGTGAAAACTCATCTCGTGGTAACTCATTCTTCGTAGAAGGAATGAACCATTCATCAAACGGATGGGATCCATATACAGCTGGCTATAGTGCAAACTCTCGTGGTGAAGCTGCTCGTATTACTTTCTATTGTACATTAGTTAATTCTAAACTTATTTTGGCCCCAAATAACACTACACCAAGCGGAACTGATTCAGTCACTGGTCAATCCTTTGGAAGTGGTCACACAATGGGAAATCTTGAAACTTTAATTAGATGGAACATTAATTACCCAGTTACTCAAAGAGAAAAAAATCGTAACGAAGGTGCTGAATATCTTCAAGGCAATAGAAATGCCTTCGTTGACCACCCTGAATATGCATGTAAAATTTGGGGTAACGTCAATAGTACCATTAAAAATCTATGTGCTAATGCATCTTGGGACACTGGTGCAAGTGTTACAATTTCAAAAAATAACGCTTCTCTTACTGTTGACGATACAACTACAATTTACGCAACATCATCTGATGGCTCAGCAATTAGTTGGTCATCAAGTGATACTACAGTTGTAACAGTGAGTAGTGCATCATCTACTTCTGGTACTAATATTACCTTAACTGGTGTTGGCCCAGGAACTGCTACTATTACTGCAACTTCAACAATTAATAACACTGTTTACAGTGCAACTTGTGCCGTTACAGTTTCTTCATCTGGCTCTGGTGGTGGTGATACACCAGTTGGAGAAGGCTTAACAATCAATGTTAGCGATGTTCCAAGTTCTTATTCCTCAAATTCATTTACTGCAAGTAATTATTCCTTTTCTTGTTCAAACATTGGTAATAGTTATTCCAGTGGTAACATCCAATGGAAGAGTGGTCAAGGTTACATGTATAACACTACTCCAATTACTAATATAAGCAGTATAACAATCGCTGCTCCTTCGACTGGCTCTTTCTCCGGAACAGTATATGTTGGTAGTTCGCAAAATCCATCTTCTGGCACATCTTATTCAATCACCGGTGGTCAAACAGTTAATATTAGTGGTAATCCATCATATTTTAGAATAAGTGCAGGAACAGTAAGTGGTGGTGCTAAATCTGGTGGAATAACAATCACTCAAGCTGCATCAAAGACTTTGTCTTCAATCTCAGTTGCAACCGCTCCAACTAAAACAACTTATACTGCTGGAGAATATTTTGATCCAACAGGACTAGTAATCACTAGAACTTATTCAGATAGCACATCTGATACATATACATACGCTAATCATACTTCAGACTTTACATTTAGTCCTTCAACATCAACAGCTTTAACTACAAGCAATGCTTCTGTTACTATCACCTATGGTGGTAAATCATGTAACCAAGCGATTAGTGTTAATGCTGCTAAGACTTTATCTTCTATATCGGTGTCAACCGCGCCTAGTAAAACTTCATATTATGCTGGTGAGAATTTCGATCCTACTGGTTTGGTAATAACTAGAACATATAGTGATTCAACGTCGGATACATATACATACGCTAATCATACTTCTGAATTTACTTTTACTCCATCAACTTCAACAGCATTAACTACTGGAAATACTTCCGTTACTATTACTTATGGTGGCAAGTCTACATCACAGGCAATTTCTGTAAGTAATGTAACTTTAACTTCAATTGCGGTTGCTACAGCACCTACAAAGACAAGTTATACTGTTGATGAAACATTTGATCCAACAGGTTTAGTTATTACAAGGTACTATAACAATAGTACATCTGATACATATACATACGCTAATCACACTTCCGAATTTACATTTAGTCCTTCGACATCAACTCTATTAACGACTGAAAATACATCGGTTACTATCACATATGGTGGTAAGTCCACATCACAAGCAATTACAGTCTCAACTAGCGGTGGTGGCGGTGGTTCTACCGAAGAAGGTTCACAAAGAATCAGTGCTAGTTCAACATCAACCTACTACTTAACAGGTGATATTTGCCCAACCGGTTCAACATCATCTGCTACGGCAACATGCGATGCATTCGATGTTTCTTGGCTGAAGAATGGTGGTAGTAGTAGCATTGCCTATACATACGCTGAAATGCGTGTATATACATCTCATTCCTTTACAATTACTCCGAAGGATGGCTACACAATAACATCTGTTGTAATTACGGCAAACAGCAACAGTTATGCTACTGCTGTTGGCGGATCAAAACTTACTAACTGTACAAAATCCGTTAGTAGTTCAATAGTTACTTTAACTCCAACTGATGGGACAAATGCGGTTGGTTTTACCAACTCTGCTCAATCTCGACTTAATTACATTGTTGTTAATTATGAATATGAATCTGGTGGAAGTAGCGAACCAACACTATCATCAATTAGTCTTGATACAACAAATGTTAAAACAATATATACAGTTGGTGAATCATTCACTTATGAAGGATTAGTTGTCACTGCTTATTATAGTGATTCATCATCCCTAACAGTTACACCAACTAGCGTCTCATCTCCTGATATGTCCACAACAGGTGCAAAAACTATTACTGTCACATATTTAACAGTTTCTAACACTTATAGTATTACTGTTAATGCCCAAGCAGTATCTTCGATTACTGCAACAGTCTCAAAAACATATTATGTTGGTGAAACTATCTCAGCATCAGATATTACTGTAAAAGATAATAATGATAATACTATCTCCACATTCACATTTGCTAATGATGGATATCAATTCACTTATTCAGATGCTATAAGTGGAGGATCTCTTACAAATAAGACATTTACAAACGCAATTACTGCTTCTAATTTAACTTGCTCATTAACTGTTCAAGTTCAAAGAAAAGCTCATGATGATGCTGGTACAAAAGATGATTCAGTTACATATACTGATCTTCCAACTACTTATCAAACATCTACAACACAAAGAACGGCCGCAAGTGGTATTAAATTCATTGCATATAACCTTGCAAACTATTCTTCTAAGATGCAATTTAAGGCTTCTGGAGGATATTTCCAAACAACTGAAGCAATGAATTTGAAAACATTAACCATCAACAATCGTGAAACCAATGCATTAACTGTCTATGGTAGTACAAATGGTACTTCGTTCTCTCAGACCATAACTGGTACAAATGATGTTTATGATTTAACTGGTTATTCATATGTTAAAGTCATGAAAAATGGTAGTGGTGCAGCTTATTGTGCTTCATTAACAATTACTACCGAAGGAAGTGAAACTGCTACAACTGTTGCAGACTATATCATGTATGAAGATACAAATGGACAATGTAGTTCTAAATTCTCAGTTGCTAAAGGATATTTTGAAGGTTTATCTACTAGCGAGAGAACTACATTCATGACTTCAAATGACTATGTTATTGCAACAGCTCGTGAAAGATTTGAAGCATGGGCTACACATGAAGGTAAAACAATTACTTTATCTAATGGTGACTATGTCATTAGCCCAGTAAAATCTATTGGTAACATTGTCCTAAAAGAACACAATAATGTAGCAATAATTATTAGTATTGTTTCACTTATTGGGTTAGGTTCTATAAGTGCTCCAATATTGTTAAAAAAACGAAAAGAAGATTAATAAATAATATAGATTAGATGACAATATGTCATCTTTTCTTTAATATATAGATATGTGTAGGAATCTTAAATCAATTACATACCAAAGAAGATATTATAAATTGATGTCTTGCCATCGATATCTTTTCTTACCAAGGATTAAAGATGATAATTCTATTCTTTTAATTGATGTAAAAAAGGATAAAGGCGAAATATCTTTTAGATTAATAAATAAGACAAATAATAGTGTTATTTTGTTAGAGAATCCTGAATCAGGCATGTATCAATATTCTCTTTTAAAAAATAATAAATATAGAATAGAAATAACTGCTAAACACACTAGTGGTCACTATATTATTAAAAAGATTCATAAAGATTAAAAGTTAAACTAAATATAACCGTTCGGTAATAAATAATTGATTTATCAATACATTTTTGCTTTACTAATTTCGTAGGTGAACATATGGAAGATATCATTAAAGAAATCAAAAAATACCGCAAAATGTTTAGATTAAATCAGTCTACTTTAGCAATGTATGCTGGAGTATCAACTAAATTCATAAGTGATTTAGAAAACAATAAAAAAACGATTCAATTAGATAAACTAATCGCAGTTTTAAACGTATTTAACCTATCTTTACAAGTTGTTCCATCTAAAAAGTAATTATGAGAAAAGTAGCAGTGTATTTTGATCAAATCTTATGTGGCTATCTAATAGACGATAATGTTAGATATATTTTTGAATACACCGATGAATATTTTTCTAACAAGAACAATAAACCAATTAGTCTAACCCTACCTTTAAACAAACAAAGATATGTAAGTAAACAATTGTTTTCTTTTTTTGATGGTTTGATACCAGAAGGATATTTACTTGACGTTGCACTTAAGAGATATGATCTAGATGAAACAGATAGATTCACTCTCTTAACATTACTTTGTAATGACACTATTGGGGTAGCTTCAATAAGAGGTATAGAAGATGAAAAATAGAATATGCCTTTGTTGTGGTGAACCTCTTAACGAATCCATTAAAGGACATTATCATCCTTCATGTATAAAACATTTTTTTGGTATCAAGAATGTTTCTCAAATTATTTTAAATGATGAAATAGAACAAAAATCTATAGAAGATAACATAGATCAAAAAAATTCTTTAACAGGTGTTCAAAAGAAATATTCTTTCACATCAACTTCATTTAGAAATAGAAAAACAATTAGATCAAAAGACTATCAATATATCATCAAAACATCTACATCAAGATTTAAAAATCTTCCTGAATGGGAATATATAGGAATGAGTCTTGCTAGTATCGCAAATATTTTGACTGTTGAATACGCCTTAATTGAATATTCAAATAAATATGCGTTTATCACCAAAAGAATAGATAGAAAGATATCGAAAGGACAAATAATTAAGATTCAAATGGAAGACTTTGCCCAACTATCAAATACCTTAACCCACGATAAATATAAAGGTTCATACGAACGAGGCTATATTGATGTAATTAAGAAATATTCAGATACTCTTTTTATGGACACAATTAGATATTTTCAACTCATATTTTTCTCATATCTAATTGGTAATACTGATATGCATCTTAAAAACTTTTCATTAATAAATGAATATAACATCAATCATCTATCCTTATCTTATGATTTATTACCTGTCATGATGCTAGTTAGTCAAGATGAAATGGCTTTATCTTTAAATGGAAAAAAGAAGAATCTAACTAAGAATGATTTTCGTGCTTTTGCATCATACATGGGACTATCTAAAAAACTAGCAGATAAATTGATGTTTGAAATAACTATGCATAAAAATGAAATGTTAACTTTTTTAGATAATTGCGAATTCTTTAATTTTAATCTTGATAACTTCAAAATTTTCTTGAAAGAAAGAATAGAAAAGTTTGAATAAATTGAATTATCAATCAAAAATATCAGTTTATGTTACCTTTTATAAAATAAAAGAATATAATAATTAGTTCGAGTATTTCTTGTAGGGGCAGAAACGATTCGAAAATCTAAAAAAGGGAATCAATATTATGGACCAACAAGTTAACAAACGTCGCAGATTCAATTACACAATGTTTGGATCATTTTTTGCTATGGTTTTAGCAATCATGCTCACAACATGTATGATTGGAGTCAAACAACATTTCTTCGGTGCTCAAGCTAGTAGTGAATATTCACTCACATTAGATCAAAGCAATAAAGTAGACACTGCTGGTGATCATGTACAACATACTAAAAAAGGTAGTAATGTAACATTCACCTATACAAATATTTCAACCCCAGGTGCAAACCATGCTGTATTAAATAATGGCGGCACTATTGTTAACAAAGATCAAATTACGTCCATTGATGCAATAACTGCTTCTTTCTCTGGTACAGGTACATTAAAAGCTCGTATCTCTTATGTAAGTGATACATCTAAATATGGTGAATATTTCACCTTAGTATCTGGTAGTAGAGTAGAAACAGGTTCTCACCCTTATTACATTGAATTCAAAGCTGATGGAGGAACAGTTTCTGTTTTTTCTATTAATATTGAATTCACTTGCAGTGTTAACCCAGACGCTCAAACACAAGAAACAAGTGGATCTTACGATATCACATTTAAAACAAATGGTTCTGATGGAACACAAGAAATTTCAAATATATTTAACGAAGTTACCTCGGGCGACGAATATATTTCTTCGTTCTCTGGTGCTACAAAAATCTTTGCTGGTGCAAGTGGACTAAAATTTGGTTCTGGCAAGGCGACAGGTAGTTTAACTATCAATTTCAATTCATCAAATGTTAAAAACCAAATTACCACAATCGATGTTGCTACTGCTCAATATGGCTCTGATACAGGTAGTTTCTATGTTTACGTTAACGGTAGTAGTGAAAAAACAACAATTACACCAAATGCTGGAGGATCGGTTGCTGTTAATGGCGCTCTTGAAAGCTTAGAAATTGAAACATCAACAAAACGTGCTTACTTATGTGGTTTAACACTTAACTACGGTGGAACAGTTGAACCTGGAACACCAGTTAATCCAACCGCATATGAAGTTGGTTTCTCTGCAACTGATGCAAACAAAGATACATATACAACAAATTCAATCTTTGCTAATGATAATGCATTACTCGTTAACAGCATTAAATCAGACTCAACTCAAACAACTTTAAATCCATCTCAATATACATATGTAATTAAGAATGCATATGATGAAACAATAGATCCAACCGCTAAATTCCCAGCAAAAGGTGTTTATACATTAATCGTTTCTTATGGAAGTTATATTCCACAAGAAATTACTTTAAATGTTGGTGAATATGTCTATATGACTGATGTATCAGCCGCAATGACAAAAGTAGCATTTACAACTGCTGATACCTTAGCAAATGAGCTTGAAGGTAAATTAACTGCCAACATCGAATATTCTGATGATACTCAAAGTGAAGATATTGCTTATAGTGAATTTGCTTCTTATGGTTTAAGTGTAGTTTTACTTAATCCAAAAGGAATCTCGTACAACATGAATAATCCATTTGGTACTGCAGGTACATGGACATTAAAGGTCTATAACCTAACTGATGAAAACATGTACTACGAAATTTCCTTAACCGTTAGTGCAATTCCAGTTACAAATATTGCAATGTCAGAAGCTTCAATTTCAATGCAAGTTGAAGGAACACATCAATTAAATGCTACTGTAACTCCATCAAATGCTACAAATACAGACTTTGTCTGGTCATCACAAGATGAAAGTATTGCAACCGTTGATGAAAGTGGTTTAGTTACTGCTGTTGCTGTTGGTGGTACAACAATCCTTGCCACTGCTCAAGATGGTAGTGGTGTCTACGGTTCATGTACCGTCACTGTTAGTGCAGCACCTGCTGAACCAACATACACACTTGTTACATCCAACTCCACGCTTAAGAATGGTGATACAGTTGTTGTTAAAACTTCATCCGATCAAGGTGTTACAGGTTGGAATGGCACCAAGGATGCTACAATTAGCACCACTGAAAGTGAGTGGGTCCAATACACTGTTGGAAGCGCATCATCCTCTGGCTGGACATTATATGATTCTAATGCAAGTAAATACATTGCCAATCCAACTTCTAACGAATTCAAATATTCAACAAGTGGTGGAACATGCTCTGTTGATTCTAGTGGTCACTTATGTTGTAATAGCCGCTACTTAGCCGTCAATGGTAATTATATAAGATTCTATGGCTCTATTGGTTCATATACTCCATTCTTCGTCTATCAATTAACTGGTGGTAGTGGAGGCGGAAGTAGTGATCCTATCTATCCAACATCCATTACTCTAAGTGCTGAATCTAATTCGATTTCGATAGGAGCAACTACTCAATTAACTGTTGGATATACCCCATCAGATACTAACGTTAAAAACGTTACATATACATCTAGTAATGAATCTATTGCTACTGTCTCAAATACCGGTCTTGTTACTGGTGTTGCCCAAGGTAGTGCAACAATTACCGCTACAGCACAAACTGCAAATGGTACAACATCTGCAACTACTTCTATCACAGTTACTCCAATTGCAGTTACAAGTGTTTCCTTAAGTAGTAATTCAGAAACAGTTAAAGAAGGCAAGACAGTGACATTAACTGCTACCGTTTCACCAAGTAACGCTACTAATAAAGCAGTTAACTGGTCTTCAAGCAACACTAGTGTTGCTACAGTAAATGGTGGTACAGTTACTGGTGTCTCTGCTGGTAGTGCAACTATTACCGTCACAACTGTTGATGGTAGTAAGACAGCTACATGTACTGTAACCGTTACAGCTGCATCAGCTGGTGGTGAAGAAACATTCTCCATTTCATATACTGACTTACCAACAACGTATCAAACTGGTTCAACAGTTTACACAGCTGATAGCGGAATTAAATTCCAAGCCTATAACTGTGCTAACTACTCTAGTAAGATGCAATTTAAAGCATCAAGTGGTTATTTACAAACTACTGAAGAACTTGAACTTCAATCTATCACAATTAATGACCGCGAATCTAATACATTAACCGTCTATGGTTCTAATACTGCTGGTAGTTTCTCAACAGAGATCACTGGCACAAATGATGTCTATGACTTAACTGGTTATAGTTACTTCAAAGTTGCAAGAACTGCAAGTGGTGCTGGATATTGTTCATCCATTACAGTTGTCACTGGTACTCCAACTCCAACTGATCCAACAAGTATTATCTTAACTCCATCAAGTGCTGAACTTGCTCCAAATGGAACAAAACAACTATCTGTTTCATATGTTCCAAGTAATGCCAACCAAAATAAAGAAGTTACTTGGACAAGTAGCAACACGAATGTAGCAACAGTTTCTACTGATGGCTTAGTAACTGTTAAATCAACAGCAACAACTGGTCAAAGTGCAACAATTACTGCTAGATTAACAAATCTTACTTCAATTTATGCAACATGCTCGATTAGTGTTGTTGAACAATCTAAAGATGATCATACAGTACTTGTCTACATATGTGGTGCTGACCTTGAATCTGAGAACCAATTAGCTACCGGTGATATTCAAGAAATGCTCAAAGTAAGTGGTCAACCAGATGATGTTAACATTGTCCTTGAGACTGGTGGCGCTAATTCTTGGGCTTCAACATATGGCATCTCTTCAACATATCTTGAAAGATATCATATTGAGGATAAATCATTAGTTAGAGATGACCAATTAAAATATGCTTCAATGGGCTTATCTTCAACACTTCAATCATTCATCGAATATGGTTTAAATAACTACCCAGCTGAAAGAACTGGACTTATCTTATGGAACCATGGTGGTGGTATGAGAGGTGTTTGCTACGATGAAAAGAAGAACGACGATGTCTTAAAGAACTCTGAAGTTAGAACCGCCGTAAGTGGTGCTCTCTCTAACTGTGGCATGTCTGGTCAAAAACTTGAATGGATTGGTTATGACGCTTGCTTAATGGCAGTTCAAGATATTGCCGAAACTAATAGTCACTACTTCAATTACATGATTGCTTCTGAAGAATCTGAAGCTGGTTATGGTTGGGACTATGACACATGGTTTGATGATTTATACTCTAAGAAGTCAACCACAACTATCTTAAAAGCAATTGTTGATGGATTTATTGCTGATAATGGTGGTTCTAGCTCCACTAGTGGTGATCAAACCTTATCTTACCTCAACTTAAGTTATGCTGCCGCATATAAGACTGCTTGGGAAAATATGGCTGCTCAACTTAATAGTGTCGTTACAACATCGAATAAATCATCATTCAACTCAGCAATTACATCTAATGTAAAACACTACGCTGATAGTGATTATGATTACTTCTGTACATTTGATGCTTGGGACTTCGTTGATAAACTTCAAAATAACTCAGCATTCTCAAGTTTCAGAATTGACTTATCATACATAACTGCTGTTAAGAACGCTCACGCAAACTTAGTTGCTTATAACTTAGCTCAAAAGGGTGCTGGCGTATCTAAAGGCTTATGTATGTATTGGCCAAACTCATCACAATATTCTGACGTATCTACCTATTACACAACAAGTGAAACAAACTTCACAACTTGGAGAAGTTTCTGTGTGAATAAAGGTACACACGCATAATATATATATATACGTATACAAATGACCTAGCTTCGCGCTAGGTTTTTTGTTTGAAAAATTGAAATGTGATACCCCTCAGGAAATGCATAGAATTAGGATTTATATCAAAAATGTTTACTGTAGTATACAAAAATGACATAATATAGACATGAAATTATATCATGGAAGTAAATTAATAATTGAAGAACCAATTACGAAGGGTTCGGGCGAAAATAACGACTATGGTCCAGCTTTTTATTTGACACTCAACATAGAAAGCGCGCATGAATGGGCATGTAGAAATAATTCTGTTGGTGTAGTTAATGAATATAGTTTTGATCTTAAGAATCTTTTGGTTTTGGATTTAACAGATAAATCAAAATATTCAGTACTAAATTGGGTGGCAATATTAATGCATTTTAGAACGCCAAGTAGTTCTCTTAACAATAACTACAAAAACAGACTTAAATTTCTAGAAGATAATTACTATATTGACATAAATCAATATGATGTAGTTATTGGCTATAGAGCAGATGATGCATATTTTAGATTTCCACGAGATTTCTTAAACGGAAATATTACCCTTGAACAATTAAATAAATCTTTTGAATTAGGTGATCTAGGAATTCAATATGCCTTAATATCTGAAAAAGCTATTAAAGAATTGAAATATATAAAATGTATAGAATCGAATGGAACTTACATTAATTCTTATTTTGAAAACGTAAGAAGAGCTACTGAAAAATATAATCAATTAGATTTTGATGAAGAAGGAACAAGAATCTTTGATATTATGAGGAAAAAATAATGATTTATCTAAGTGATGATTATTTATATAAATATATCGATACATTAGGTTATATTTTCTCTCGCTCAATTTTTGAAAGATATTCCTTAGAACATATTGAATATGTTATTTCTCATTCAAGGATGGTTGATGAACTAGAAAATAGCAATGTCACTACAATTGCCTTTTCATCTGCTAAATTAATATATTTTGAATTATTTCCTCTTCACGAAAATGGTGGATATCAAAATAATCCTTATGATGAATATGGATGGATATCTTTTGCGTATATCCATCTTTTCTTAAAATATCAAATTACATTTGAAATGCTATTTACTATCATTCCAATTAAGGATTGTCTTTCTCTTTACAAAATATATCATGAGATGGATATAACTCATTTATATAAAGCATTTGAAAAAAGAGTTAAATATTCATACTTAGATAATCTAATAAAGAAAAGAAAAATGTCATCAAAAGAATTGTCTTATAAATCTGGTTTATCTTATGCAACAATTAGAGCATTAAGATATTCAAGAAGAGATATAAATAAAATTGAACTTAACAATGCTTTAAAACTTTCAAATGCATTGAATATTAAATTGACGTCTTTACTCACATCATTATCTCTGAAATTTCATGATTAACATTTTGATATAGAAAATAAATTAGATATACTTATTACATAAGAAAAGGAACTTTTAAATATGGCTTACCAAATATTTATTGATAGTAGTTGTGATATGCCTCTTTCAGTAAGAAAAGAGAGAAACATATCCTATTTTAGAATGGGCTTCACCCTTAATGGAGAAGATAAATACGCTGATATGGACTGGGTTGATTATACTCCAGAAATATTATATGGTTGGATTAAAGACCCAAAGAATGTAATTAAGACATCTTTGTTAAGTGGCAAAGAAGTAATTGAAAAATGTGAACCACTTCTTCAAAAAGGAATAGATATCTTATATTTAACATGTACAACCGCTTTAAGCGGTTCTAAAGGTGTCTTTGACTTAATGAAAGAAGACCTTTTAGCAAAATATCCAGAAAGAAGAATGGTTTCAATTGATTCAGATAGAAGCGAGATGTCCATGGGTTTAATTGCTCTTCATATGGCAGATCTTCGTGATGAAGGTAAATCTATTGAAGAATTAAAAGAATGGTTCGATAAAGAACATCAACATTTCCATCAAGTCGGCTCTTTAGAGACGCTTACATATTTAAAAAGACAAGGACGTGTCTCGGGTGCAGCAGCTTTCTTTGCTAATATGTTTGGAGTTAAACCAGTTATCATTCAAGATGTTCGAGGAATGAATCATATCATCAAGAAAGCTAAAGGCTCCAAATCCGCAATGGATGAATCCTTTGAATATATAAAAGCTCACGTAAATGAAAGAACTAAAGAGGTGTGGATTGGTCAAGCAATGGCCCAAGATACCCAAGCATATTTAAAGAAAAGAGTAGAAGAAGAGCTTCATCTTCCAGTTAAAGAATTCTGGATTGGACCTATTGTTGGAATTAGCTGTGGACCAGGTATGTATGGCTGCTATTTCGAAGGCGATGAAGTCACAATTGACTCAAGAAATGAAAAATAATTTAATAGAAAAATTCCTCTAACAAAAAGTTGGAGGTTTTTTCTTAAATTTCATATAGGAAGTCCATTATTTTATATTTTTTAAAGATTAGTTTTGTAACATAAAATGCGCCTAAATATTTTTCATAGAATGAAACATTTTAAACTTTTTGTTGACTTATATACGCATATACATGTATTATCTAAAAAATATTTGCATTTGCAAATTGAGTCTCTTGAAAGATTATTCAAAGGAGGACTTACTATGAAAAACAAACATTTATTTGTAGGTATTGGCCTTTCAATTGCAACTATATTTAGTGCTGCTGCTGCTTTAACTATTGGTACTGTAAATCATAACGAAACCAAAAATGTTGAAGTTGCTGCTGATTATTCTTCCACAATCAGAGTTTATGTTGATTTAGACTGGGGCAATATCGATTATGTAAGACTTGGTACTGATCAAGCTAGTGGAGCCGCAGTTTTATCTTCTAGTAACTCAAAATATAATCAATCATTAGGAAAATATGTGAGAGATATTTCATCTGGTTCTACCTATGACAAGATGGGCTGCTTCTTTAGTCAAAGTGGTCAATGGTGGCAATATCAATATGATGGTGGTTACGTATGGATTTCTGGGGGATTCAAGCCTGGATACGAATATCAAATTAAATCTATTGGTTATGTAAGTGAATCTGGTGGAGTCAAATATTTCGCAGCTACCCCATATGAAATTGGTGAAATTACTGATAATGTTTCTAGTCCAAAAGTTTATTTTGTAAATGGATATTCTTGGGAAAGTGTCTATGTACACTATTGGGGTGGAACCGCATCTTCAACTTATCCAGGTTCTGCTATGACTGATACAGGTCTTCGTTTAAAAGCCTATGTTGGTGAGACTGAATATCTTTTAAGAATTTACGAATATAGCATAAGTGGTACTTGTGCATATGTTCAATTCAATAACAATTCAACCAAGACAGGTGATTTAAGACCTGTAAATGGTGGCGTTTATTGGTATGGAGTTGATGCTGACACTTATACTGGTGTTGCTAACTTATTAGTCACTTTAAAATCTGAACTTGGTACCTATTCATATAAAGGTAGAAGCTATACAAATTCGATTTGTAATTTGAGTCAATCTCAAGCTCAATCTTTCGTAAGCACATACAATACTTTAGATGCAAGTTCTGATGCTAAAGTTAAATCATCTGTTGAAGGTTCAGGCTTATATACATATACAAATCCTGAAGTTAATAACACAACAAAAGGTGATGTTACCTTAACCGAAGTAAAAGAAGCTTTAATGAAAAAATATCCTGCTATTTCAGGTGTTAATGTATTAAATTTCAATAGTCAAAATAACTCATCTGCTATTGTCATTGTTACAGCGGCTTCATTGTTAACATTATCTGCTGTTGGTGGTTATTTCTTCCTTCGTAAAAGAAAAGAAAATAACTAATAGTTAATTGACTTATAGGCGATAGGGAGACCTATCGCTTTTATCTTATCTTTATTATTATATTATTAATATATGTCTAAGAAGTCTCGTGGCGAACAAGGTGAAAGAATTGTATCAACTCTTTTAAAGAGTCTTCATCCAAACGCTAAATTAATTGATAATGCGACATTTATTTTTGGTAAGAATGATATGTCTCATCAAATAGATCATATTTATATTCATCCTTATGGAATATTTGTTTTTGAAACTAAGAACTACTATGGAGATATATCTACTGATAAGACATACACTAATTGGAGAAGAACGATTAGAGGAAAAGCTGAAGTTTTAGCAAATCCTTTAAAACAGAATTATTCTCATACTCTTCTAGTCAGTCATATGTTCAAAAGGAAATATGATGTTATAGGAGCAATCATCTTTGTAAGAGATAACGCTCCATATGGGGGAGATTATAATCTAATAAATTTAAAGGATGTTCCCCTTTTTATTGAGTCATATCCATATAAGATGATTCTTTCAAAGAAAGAAATAGATATGATTTATGAACATATCTTGTCCCAAAAAGTGGACATATCAAACAAAGAACATGTTGAATCAATTGGATATCTAAAGCAACTAAATAAAGAACTAAAAGATGAAAAGATCTATGCAATTGAAAGAAGAATATGCCCCCGATGTGGTGGTAAGATTAGAGTAAGAAATACAACTTATAGATGTGAAAGTTGTAATTTCAATTTTATTTTGTAGTAAATTGTTTATATAATAGAGACGCAAAAATATTTTTGAAAGGAGATTAATCATGAATAAGATTGCTCGAAATTTATTAATCGTATCATCCTCGGCCCTTTTAGCAGGCTGTAATACTGCTCATCTTTCACATACCTTAAGAGAAGTTCATCGTAATATTGATAAACTTACTGAAGAAGGTGTTGAAGTTGATCTTAATGTCACAAACCTCTCAAGCGATATGACTGGAGAAGGAGAAAACTTCTCAGGTAGAGTTCACGTTGGTGGTTTAGGTGATGTCTTATGGGCACAATATAATGCTGCTGAAGAAGGTGAAGAAGCTAAAATTGAAGGTGTTGCTATTAAACATAGTAACAAAGAAGTCATTCAATACACCTACAATGCTGAAACTGATGAATATGACTATGAATCTAAATACGAACTTGAAGAAGGCGAATTTGATTCAATTAAACAAATGGTTTATTTCGCTCTTGGCTATGCCAATACAGTCCAAGGTGTCCTTCAAGATGCAGGTACCGATGTAGTTGCAGGAAGACCATGTCATAAATACACATTTGCATTTAATAACATCTTAGCTATGTTTGGTGCAGAAGCTGATATTGATATTTATGTTGATGATGAAACTGGTATTACCTTAAAAGCCGCTCATTCAATCTATGTTGCTGCTCAAGAAGATACAGAATTCACATTCGAAGTCTTACAACTCAAAACCGAAGGTGTCTTACTTCCAACTTTAAATGAACCAGTTGAAGAACCTGTCGAAGAAGAACCACACGTTGAAGTAGAATAATCGAAATATAATCAAAAGAAGCGCGAGTAATCGCGTTTTTTATATTATTAAAAATATCTGTGTATAAATGTAAAAGTTTTGATCTGATAATACTTGCAATTACACATTAAATTGAATAAAATAATGTGCATATGAAAGATACAACAAACTTTGATAAAATTAAAAAACTTTTTAATGAAAACGGCGGTTTTATTACTAGAGATGATATAGATAGGGAAAGAATTCCCTCGTGGTTTTTGTCTGATTATGTGAGAAAAAATAATCTAATTAAAGTTGCACCAGGTTTCTATGTTAGCGACACTTATTTTATTGATCCATTTTATATTCTTCAAAGAAGATATCCGAAGTTCATATTTGCTGATATGTCTGCCTTATACATACACAATCTTACCGATAAAATACCTGCTGAAATAGAGGTTGTTGCACCTCAAGGATATAATCCTTCACGAAGTAAAATAAATGGTCTAACGATACGTCGGATTTCTAGTTTTGATATCTATAACCTTGGTGTTGAAGAAGTGGAAACATCTTTTGGAAACACAGTAAAAGCATATAATCAAGAAAGAACAATATGCGACGTTATTAAGCACCGCGACAAATATGATGGTGAAACTTTTGTTAAGGCTATAAAAAAATATGTTAGAAATTCTTATAATCAATCAAAACTATTTGAATATGCCAGAATAATGGGAATCGAGCAGAAAGTATTTGAAGTGATAGAGGTGGTCGATAATAATGATTAACAAAGATTCGTTAAAAGCTAGAGCTAATAGTCTCTCAAAAGAATTAAATGTATCTCAAAATCTTATATACAATCGTTTCTTTTATGATGCCTTTCTAGCTCGTCTTTCTTCTTCAAAATACAAAAATAAACTGATTCTAAAAGGTGGTTTATATCTATCATCGATTTTTGGAATCGAAACAAGAAATACTATGGATGTTGATTTTTATGTGAAGAAAGTATCTATGGAAAAAGAACTAATTATAAATTTAATAAAAGATATTGCTTCGATTGATAAAAATGATGGTATTATTTTTCGTGTTGTAGATATTTCAAATATTAGAGATAACGACTTGTATGGTGGTTTTCAAATTGATATTCTGGGATTTTTAGATAATGTAAGATGCCAATTTAGTATCGATGTTGCAACAGGTGATCCAATTATCCCTTGTGAATGCACCTATGATTATAAATGTTTGGTTAGTGGGGAAGTTCTTCCTATTAAAGCATATAGTTTAGAAAGTATAATAGCTGAGAAATTTGAAACAATTATTTCTAGAGGCATAGTTAACAGCAGAAGTAAAGATTATTATGATTTATTTATTTTGTATAAAACACAGCTTCAAAACGTTGATAATGATGTTTTAAAAATTCATTTACCAAAACATGCATTTATAGGAATTGTTTAATTACCAAAATAGAGGCAATAACTATTATTAATTCTATTGCAAATAATAAACAGATTAATACAAGATGGATTGCGTTTGGAAAAAAAGTCAAATATGCAGAAGGTCTTTTATTCAAAGATGTTGTTAATGTAATAAGAAAATGGATAGATATTTGCTACAAATAAGAATCCTTTAATAATTTATTCTAATAATTCTAGAATTGATCAAACACATTTAATATTGTGATAATTTCAGTAAGTTTTAATTCGCCATATGTGGTAGTGGCAGACACTACTTTTTCAGAGCCAATACTTGCATAATATTGATTCATTCTATTTGCGATTTGAGCACCAAGAGGCTTAGTAACAAGTTCTGCGCCACTTTGACCAAGAATTCCAATTTCTTGAAGTCTAGATAATGTGGCGTTTTGAATATTATATTCAAAGTTTGTTATGAGTTCGCTCATTTGTTGGATAGTGTAGCTATCATAATAATCTTTGTTTGGATCAGATTCATATGACACATTATAATCTGATAATCCAACAATAGAAGCAGATGGAGTTAATAAGAATTTCCAAATAGGTTTAACGCATTTCACCCCACCTCTATCTTCTAAGATATCATCTTGAAGAAGAGTGGTTAATTTAGCTGTGTTAATCGCTTCAGTTAAACCAGTTAATTTAGTTGTCGGATCAAGATATTTAAATAAACCAGATGATTTTACTTTTGCTTTAACGCCAGTATTTGAACTAAATGTATTATTGCTATTAATCCAATAATATCCATCAGAACTAACATAAACATTTGCTTTTGGTTGACCTTTTTGAATCTGATAATTATAAGGTATTTCAGTAGCAGGAGAAACGCTGTTATCAATAAATGTTATTTGATATCTATCAACGAGTTCGTCTGAAGAGATAAATTCGTGAGATTTAACAGTAACATCATAACCAACTAAATCACCTAATGTTAAATTAGAAATGGTATTAGCGAAATCTTTAACATATTTATATTTTAAAGAATCAAATATTGGTTGATTTCTAAGTGGATCATCATTTGCAACGATATCATTAAATGTTAATTCCTTAATCTTACTTTCAAGTTCACCAATCTTTTTATCCGCTAAAACTTTAAGGAGTGGATTATTCTTAGCATCTTCGCTTAAGAATGCTGATAACTCCATTTGATTAATAGCGTTTTTAACATTATCTTCAGTTAATGTTCCAACCGATAAATCTTTCATTGCATAGACAATTGGATTTTGTTCTTTAAGCTCGTCCATTGTCTTATCACTTAAACCAAGTAAATCGACAACTTTAATAGAGTTAACTACACTTTCATCTTTAAGATCATTAAGTGTCCAGTTTTCCATTAAATTAAAGAGATTAGAGCCATCTTTCATCCTAACCCAGTAATTTCCATCAATTCCAACATAATAACCTTTAGGTTTGGCTTCATCTCCATCCATTACTTCATATTCAAAGTGGTTTGGAATACTGTGTAGTTCATCACCATTTTCAAATGTAATACGGTATTTATGACCAACGGTGGTCTCACCTTCTTTAATCTCTTCGTAAGAGACATTTGAAACAAGTGGGTTAACTACATCATCAATTTTATTTGGAATATGGGTATTCAAGTTACCCATCATTTGACCAACACTTAATTCATTTTCAATTTTATCTCCACTTAAATCCTCGATTGTGTATTCCCCAATAAGATCAAGGAAACTACCAGATACATTACCAACAACATCCTTAATCTTTAGATTCTTAACGGCATCTTTAATCTTTTCTCCATCCTTCAAATCATTAATTGACATATAAACAACGTTATCATCATCGTCTTTATATGTGTAATTAACGAGACTATATAAAACAGCATTACTTTGTTCAACTTCACCCATAATATCTTTTAAAGGAATTGAATCGAATAAGGCTGGATTTTTTAAAGCAGAAATAGTCTTATCACTTAAAGCATTTAAAAGTGGTGAAGCACTGACAGCATCACTTCCGACGATATTTTCTAGTTTTAACGTATCAATAACATTAACTTTAATAGGATTACCACCCTCATCTACTTTTGGGTTACCATCTTCATCATATTGAATAACCCCATTGACCAATTGATCAATCGTGTACCCTTTTAACGATGTCATAACATAGTTATTCTCTGGAATACTTCCAACAATATCTTCAATCTTAAGACCATTAAGTGCCCCATCTTTTGATAATTCAGTTAAAGTCATATTTTGTATAGCGTATCTTAAAGGATTAGATTCCTTATCTTCTTCTTTAATCTCACCAAAAATATCTTTTAATTTGAGATTGTTAATAACATTTTCTTTCTTAATTTCATGAGTAACAGGATCTTCAACGTCAATTCCATTAATCATTTCATCAATTGTATATGGTGATATTGCGTTCAAGGCGTAATTATCTTCTGGAATTGAACCTAGTATATCGACAAGTTTTAAAGTCTTAATAATATTAATCTTAATAACATCACCATGCTCATCTACTTTTGGGTTACCATCCTCATCATATTGAATAACCCCATTAGATAATTCATCAATCGTATAGTCTTTAATAGCTTTTAAAACCGAATTAGATGAAGGAATATCTCCAACAACATCACCAATCTTAATAGTCTTTCTTAAAGTAGAAGGATCATTTTTTAATGTTGACAAACGATACTTAGTTAATGCGCTTAAAATTCGGTTTTCACTATCTTTAGAAACATAATAAAAACCATCTTCTGCAAGATAAACTTTAGAAGGTTCTTCTGTACCAGTTGGTCTAGTGTATGAGAATGTTTCTCCATTGGAGAAGTGGATTGTAAATGTTACTAAAGTGCCGTCATCTTCTCCTTTAACATGGTCAGATATAACAACTTCTGGATTATCATAATTAGTCTCAACAGGAGTTTTTGTATCTCCTAATAAAGAACCAACAACTAATTTTTCAAGTTCACTTTGATCACCTAATTGTTTAATTGTAAATGCTGAGATGGCCCCAATAATTCCATCTCCACCTTCACCATAAATATCATAAACATGTAAACCATAGATGTTTTCGGTATTTGAGAAATCAGCAATAGACCAATTGCTAATTGCGTTCATCAAATGGTTATCTTCAGGAATCTCATCGAAAATATCATTGATAACTAGTCCATCAATCTTTTCAGAAATAAAATTAGAATTATTCAATAATTCACGTATGGTAGTGGGGGAATTATAATCATAATTTCCTTGTGCATCTTTATCGTAGCAAAGATATTGAAGAATCTTTTTAGATTCTGTATTCACTCTTAAGATAGATGCAAGAGTTAAATTATCCAAGAACGTGGTAGTGAAATATTCTTGGTATTGATCAAAATTAAGGTTATAGATTGTTTCTTTATCAAGTGCTAAATCAAAACCTAAATTAGTAAGAACACTTTCAAGTCCATTATATAATTCATTAACTTTTGGAGAGACTTCGCTTAAACCTTGAAGAGAATGATAATCAATTTCTCCTTTAGCAATAGCGCGGATGAGTTCGATGATATTTTTGTTTTCATATTCTTCGGAAAGTAAATCGTCCATGCGAGTAGCATTTTCGATTGATTTTCCAGATATTGAACCTGCTAAAAGGGCGGTTCCCCCAACAATTCCTCCAACAGCTCCAGTGATAGCAAGAGTACCACCGACGCCTAAAAGGATTAAATCTCTAAATAGAGAATGTTTTCTCATCTTTGCCATAATAATCCCTCCATTAAGTAAGTTTATTTACTTTAAAAGCAAACAAACTAACTTATGATTATTTTTTAATCATTATATCATATGAACAATAAATGTATATTGACACATTCTACAAAGTGTCAAATCTATTTATGTTTAATAATACGTTTTAAAATATATTTCACTCCATGTCTGTTAACATGTTTAGTTACATATTTAGCATGTTTTTTAACTTCATCAGTAGCATTCTTCATTGCCACAGAAAAGGAGACCTCATCAAACATAAAACTATCGGTTTTTTCATCCCCAATTGCTACTGCCCTTTTAGGGGTAATACTTAGATAATTTAGCATATGTTTAACCGCTACACCTTTGTTAGTAACTTTCGTTGAAACATCAACCGCGTTATCGTGAAAACGATAATAATGTAGATGAGTTGGTACTTCTTCCATCACTTTTTCATAATCTTCTTTATAAAAATATAGGGTAGCTTTATTAACTTTTTTTCTATGAATTCCTTCAACACTTGGAATACGAGAAGGATATGCTTCAAATACATATTTTATCGGATCATTCATTTCCCTAATTATGAATGAATCATATGTTTTAATTCCTTCTAGATTTCCTTGATATTTTAAGGCTACTTTTGACAATAATTCGAAATCTTTAATAGATAGGTCATCCTCATGAATAATCTCATCTTTATAAATCGACAAAGAACCGCTAGAAAGGATAAGTCCATCAGGTTTTAAATATTTAAAAATACCAACATCTTTTACGGAATGATATGGTCTAGCAGTCGCTAAAACAATCTTGATTCCATCTTTATGAAGCTTGTTTAAAAATCTAAGCGATACCTTATCAAATCTAGGTGGTTTTTTTGAATGTGACAAAAGTGTCCAATCAATATCCACAAAAATGATTTCAAAAGGATACATCTTCATTAGAAGATATTTTACCTAATTTTGATAATATTTCATTAATTCTCACATTTATCTAAATATTTTGTTTTTAGACTTTATTAGTAATAAAATAAAGTCATACGAGGTGAATATTTATGAAAAAAATTTCTATTTTATTACTTCTTGCAACTTTTTCACTTGTTGGTTGCAATAATAGCGCTCCAAGTGTAGATCCAACACCTGAACCAGAACCAGAACCAGAACCAACTCACGAACATACTTATAGTGATGAATGGTCGAAAGATGAAACATATCATTGGCACCAAGCAACATGTGAACATAAAGATTTATTTAAAGATAAAGAAGAACATAAATTCTCTGATTGGGAAATAATAGTCCCTTCTAGAACAACTGAAACAGTTGCTCAACGTCATAGATTCTGTGAAATATGTGAATATGAACAAAAAGAAGTAATTTCTCCTGATGATTTTGAATATGTTTATAAATACGATTCAAGATTAATCAAAGGTGAAATCCATTCTATGAATCTTCATTATTTAACTGCTGATTTTAATAAAGATAATGTTGAATTCAATAATAACCTTGCTATTAATTCACTTGCTTCTTCAGTTGCTTCAAGAAATATTGAAGTCGCAGATAAATTCTATAAAGATTTATTCTTTAAAGATATCTATCATTCAGATGGATATGATAAATCTAAAAATGATGAATTAATTGCCTATACATTTGCTTCTAAAGAAATTGATGATCAAATCCTAGTTGCAGTTTCTATACGTGGATTTGAATATGACAATTTAGAAGTATTAGATAATTTCCGCCTCGGTGGTAGTGGAGAACATTATGGTTTTTATCGCGCTTCTAACTTTGTTAGCAGTGATCTATTAGAATATATCTCCCAAGATAAATACGCTGGTAAAACATTCAAATATTGGATTACTGGTTTTTCTAGAGCAGGTGCGGTAGCAGATTTACTCACAGTTAATATTCTTGATGAACTAACCAAATTTAGTACTTCAGATAAAGATATTTTTGAATATTCTTTTGAATCTCCAAAATATGGAGTAGATTCTTCAAATAAAACTGAAGTCATTCATGATGTCATTAATGAGAATGATTTAATTCCATATGTTCCATTTGATTTCTATGGCTTTATGCGCTATGGACATGAATATAAATATAAAGATGAAAATTTAGTCACAGAACTTAACGAAACATATCCAAATCTTAAACTTAAAGAATTTGGTGAATATGTCTTTGACATGATGAGTGAAAATTATGTTAAAGAAAAAGAAGATGGTTTTAAAGATCCTATCGAATTCTATAACAATTTAATTACTTTCCTTACACAAGAATTAATTCTTGTAGAAGACGATGAATTAATCTTTGGTTTAAGAACTAGAGATGAATATGTTTCCACCTTCCAAACTTTGTTTGATATTGAATTAAAAGATGTTCTTACTGAAGAAAACTTCGATAAATTAATGCATTTTAAGGAATATTTTGATGAATCAGAACTTACAGCTTTAAAGTCTCAATTGATTGCTCTTGCTATATCGATTATGTATGGAGCTGATCAAGGAAATGAACTTGAAACAGTTTTGGTCTCCATCCTTGATAAACTTGAAATTACATATGATGCTCAATCAATTTCATATGTCTGTGGACTTCTTCAAAAAGTCTTAAAAGGCTTGTTCTTAAAATATGAAGAAGAAAAAAGCGAACTTTATCCTTCGATTACAGGTAAGATTGCAACAACAATTGGTAATTTCTCTTACATATTTGCTATGCATATGCCTGAATCAATATATATTCTTTTAAATAAATAATAATGAAGAATAAATCATATCTTGTTGGTTTTATCTTAAATATATTGATTGCTGTTTTAGCAGCAATTGGTTTAATCATCCAATTATGTGAATCTAAATCGGCCTCAATATTTATCTATTACACAATACTTTCGAATACTTTGTGTATTGTTGTATCACTGGTTTTAAGTGTTTTCTTAGGTATTAATTGTTTTGTTAAGGAAATAAAAATACCAACTGTTTTATCAATCATTAAATATGTTAATGAAGTAATGCTATTTGTAACATTCTTAACAGTTGTATTTGTTTTAAGCTGGTCTAGTGGATATACTCTAGCTCAACTATTGTTCCAAGGAAGCATGTTATTCCATCATACTTTAGTCCCATTAATCTCAATCGTTTCATTTATTTTCTATGAAAAACACAATTTAAAGTCTTTTATTTTCACTTTTATTCCAATGGGCATCACTCTTACATATGGAATAGTTTTTGTCGTTTTAGACGTCTTAAAAGTAATAGACGCTCCATATCATTTCTTAAGAGTATCCACTCAACCACTTTATTTCACAATCCCAACAATTATTGGAGTAGCCGCTTTTGTATATGGCTGTTCAATATTGTTAAGATTATTAAACAAACATTTCTCAATAATTAAATAATGACAAACAAACAAAGAAACAACGGAATCATTAGAACATCTATTATCGGTATTATTGGTAATATCTTTTTAGCAACATCTAAGATAATTATCGCTATTATCGTTAGTAGTGCATCCATTCTCTCTGATGGTTTAAATAACTTCACAGATTCGCTTGGATCAATCATCACCATTGTTGGTACTAAGTTATCAATGAAAAAACCTACTAAAAAACATCCGTTTGGTTTTGGTAGATTCGAATATATAACTTCTACAATAATTGGATTTATTATTTTAGCGGTAGGTCTTACCGCTGTTAATGATTCAATAGTTTCATTAATTGATTATTATTCTAAAGGTGAAAAAGCTAGTTTTAATCTAGTCTCAATTATTATTGTTGCTGTTGCTATATTTGTTAAACTTGCTTTAGCAATTATCTACAAGATAAACGCCAAAAGATATAATTCTTTAACACTTAAGGGTAGTGGAACTGATGCTTTCTTTGATGTTATTTTAACTAGTGCAACTCTTGTAAGTGCTCTAGTAGGATTTTTCTTTGATTTCTATATTGAAGGATATGTAGGTCTAATTATCGCAGGATTCATCATTAAAAGTGGTATTCAACTTATTATTGAAGCAATGTCTCAACTATTAGGTAAAAGACTTGATAGTGAATTCACAAATAAGCTCAAACAAGAAATTGCCTCAATTAATGGAGTAATGGGAGTGTATGACCTAATCATCCATGACTATGGTAATAATAAATTCATTGGTAGTGTTCATGTAGGTGTTGCTAACACACTAGATGTTCATGAAGTCCAAGAACTTGAAAGAGCAATCCAAAAAGAAGTCTATATGAAACATGGAATAATCATGACTGTTGGGATATACGCTCAAAATAGGGAAACTGAATTTTCTAATAAAATTAGAGGACGTATTTTTGAACTTATTAAAGATAATAAAAACGTAATCCAACTCCATGGTTTCTTTGTTGATGAAAAAGACTCTTATGTAAGCTTTGATTTAGTCTTCTCTTTTGATGAAAAGAAACCCGAAGAATATGTATCTCAAATTAAAGAGATACTTCAAAAAGAATTTAAAGACCTTACCTTTATAATCAATATCGATTACGATTTTGCATAAGAAAAAGCGCTTCTTATGAAGCGCTATATTTTTAATTGAATCTAGATTATTTTGTCCATTCGTGAACGTATAAATCGTTTTGTGGGCAATAAACTTTCAATGTCTCTTTTATATAAAGAGTTGGTTCAAATTCATTAACATTATCATCATTAAGTAAGACGGCTTTTTCACTGGTGAAATTAACTTCAACTACTTCATGAGTATCTTTCTTTCTCATATAACCTTTGACATCATATTCATTTCCCATGTCGTAGTAGTTATATTGTGCTCCCTTAACCAAGTTAATCTTCGCATAGAAGGCAAAGCCAATATCAAATTTCAGCTGATTATACTTAGAATAGAAATCAAGACATGGTGTGGTGTAACTACGATGATCACCTTGACTAATTAATTTAACATCTAATCCACGAAAAATACCTTCAGCATCAAAACCTGCTTCGTTGCAATGATAAAATCTTTTAATGGTAAACCATGTTGAATATTCTTCACCATTACCTTTACTTGAAACATATAAATAACTATCCTGCGAATTATCAAATACACCATCACGCACTAGGTTATAAATATCTACTTTCTCTAACTTATCATCTTTTAATACATAATATGCACGATTAGTAGGAGTTAATTCATCTAAATATACATAGTCTTCGTTAGAATTCATTCTAAATCTAACAATAACTTCATCATGATCTTCCCCTAAAGAAAAATTATCATAAGTATCTACACTGACAGTTAATCCATCATACTGAAGTGTATCAAGATGTAGACCCGCAACGACATTATTAGATGAGCAAGCACTAAGTACTAATAAAGATGTTAATGAAAGAATTAAGTTCTTTTTCATAAATATTCCTCTTTTAATTTTCTAAATTATAACAAAAACAGCACTGATTTTTAACAATGCTGTTTTATTAGATAACCTATAGACTTTTTTTGCAGGCAATAAACTTAATACACAATCCCACTATTATTTGTAACTGGTACGTCGATTACTATCTTTTCATCTATAAAACAAAATGAACAATTCTTAACAATAAACATAATGCAAGAGTCATCCTGTTTTTTAACATAAGAATCACTTATGTGATCTACTCTATTTTTTATCTCATCATCTGTTGAATTAAGAGTTAAACCATAGACTGTTATTGTAGGATCAGTTATTTCAATATGAGTTACTGCATCATTATCTAGAGTATCTGGATATCCAGTCACTAAATAAGTTACATGAATATCAGGTGGAATTGCCATATTTCCACCTGTATCCGCTACATAGCGACTATCTAAATATTCATCTGCTCCAAACCATCCAGGAAGATAAGTACAGCCTTTATCTTCAAATTCTTTAAAAGTTACTCTTTGAGTGATCCAAAATTCAAGATTGGTGTCCTCTGGTTTATCTAGATAAATATCATTTTCTTCTATTTCTGATGAACAACCACCAATTAACAAAGCTAATATAGTAACACAGGTTATATAATTGAACTTTTTCATACTTCAATTTTAAAAAGATGTTGTAAGAAATAGAATATTTTTTTAAAAATCGACCTTTTCGAATCTTTTTGATGCAACTAAATATGTGATGAAATGCATTCCAAAAGAGAATAGAAGCGCGACACCTAGAACTGCAAATTGGATACCAATGTGAATACTGTTAAGGAATTCTAGTCCTGGGATATAAGGTAATCCAATAGTGACTAAACAGATATAAGTAGCAAATCCAAGGATTGCTAATAATGTTGGTAACAAAATGGATTTACCTTTCTTGTAATAGATAGTGAAATAGACAAAATCTGCAACTGCATAACCAGAAATTGCTATAGCTAACATTAAAACATAACTATTTAATCCTAAACCTGGAATAGTCATATCTTCGACTGCTTTTCCAGCCTGCTTTGCCTCTTCAACAGAACGGATAATAGCGTTATTGATCGCTATTGCTCCTGGATAAAACGCCGTCATGAGAAGAATAAACGATACTTGCATAATAATAACAGTTAATATTCTTGCTAAGACTATATCTTTCTTTCTTACAGGCAATAAAGTTGAATAGAGTAAATCATTACTTTGTTGTCCTTTATTAGCGCCCAAGAAAAGAATCGGATAAGTAGTAAAGATATAAATAAAACCAACGGCAATTGGATATTTAGGGATGAGAATCATTAAAGGAAAAAGAGCGATAAATACATAGCAAACAGGATGCATCGCTAATTTAAATTCTTTATAAATCAAAGCTTTCATGTTGATCTTTGCTCCTTTCTAAATAAACCATGATTTGTTCAAGATCTGGTTCTTGTGGTTCAATTTTGTTCTTTTTGAAAATATCTTTTTTATCACTACTTATTAAACCTTCGATATGGTCATCGAATTCTTTATATGCAATATATTCATTTAAGAGATCTTTGTTTAATGAATGATCTTTAACAAAAAGGTAAGAATTAATGAAATCGTTTTTCGTTCCACTATATTGGATGGAACCATCATGGATATAAGTAATATCTGATGCACATTTATCTAAATCACTAGTGATATGTGTAGAGAAAAGAATTGCACGGTCTTTATTTTTCACAATTTGTCTAAAGATATCGAGTATTTCATCTCTAGAAACAGGATCTAGTCCACTAGTAGGTTCATCTAATATTAATAAATCTGCATGATGAGATAAGGCGATAGCAACAGAATATTTAACCTTCATCCCGCTGCTAAGTTCTTCGATTTTCTTATTAACATCAAGATTAAATAAGCGACATGCTTCCATAAACTTTTGTTCATCAAAGAGTTTATAGAATCTCTTAGTAACATTCATTAATTGTTTGATCGTGCGGTTAGGGTAATAATTCACTTCACTCAAAGCAAAACCAATTCTTTGTTTATTCCCTAATTCATTATCTTTCATGTCTTTATCAAAGGCATAAACATTACCGTTTTCGTAATGAACTAAATTCATAATGCATTTTAAAGTAGTGGTCTTACCCGCGCCATTACGACCAATAAAACCCATAATCTGCCCAGGTTTAACTTCAAAAGAAACATCTTTCAAAGAAAAAGATGGATAATTCTTTCTAATCTTTTCAACTTTCAACATGTTTTCCATAATTATTTATCTTCCATTAGGCCATAGAAAATATCAGCTTTTAGTAGAGCGATTCCTTTTTCTTTATCGCCCATTACCATTAAAGTATCGCCTTCTTTGATATCAAACATATCTCTAGCTTCCTTTGGTATTGTTATTTGTCCTTTATGACCAACTTTTACGCTTACAATGAAGCGATCATCTTTTATTTCCTTCATATTCTTACTTTTCTTACCTTTCTTACAATATTATAAAACTTATTCTAATAAATAAAAGAAAACAGTACCAAATTTCATTGATACTGTAATATGTAAATAGTTGTAATGGCCGGAAATGATACAATGGGCCACTTTGTCTAATTGTGGGCCACCCACAATTAATGTCTTCTTTTAAACAATATTAATTCTGGATTTGCGCCTTCAATACCATATGTACAAATCAATATTATTTCAGCATTTGCCACTATTCCAAAGCATCTATTATTATCTACTTCAAGTTGATTGCCTAAATAAGTCACATTATCATCTAAAAATTTGGCTTTCATACCTGATGGTAAATGATATTCCAGATTGACATATGCTCCAACAAGTGCGCTTAGACTTTTTAATTTTGGCATGCCTTCGATGTTTAAATTATTTATTTCTTCGATTAATTGTTTTTTAAAGGCATCGAATTTCCCATGATCGCTTAATTCTTTATGATTTTTCCAATAATTTAGATTTGGAAGCATGTTTCTCATATAAGTACGTGCTTGTTCTTCATTAAACCCTTCTTTTACCATATGAGGAATGCAAACATTAATTAAATCATCCATATCGTTATATGTATAAGTGCCATCGGCATAACACCATTTGCAATAATCTTCATTCATTGAACCATCTTTATTTCTTCCGATGATTTCATCTTCAAGCGGCATCCCGCAGCATTGGCAAATAAGTTTGTTAGGAGAACCCAAAAGTGTATTTATTGACACGTTATATAGCTTTGAAAGCAGTTTTAAAGTTTCTGTATTTGGCATTGTTTCACCCGCTTCCCAGCGTGACACTGCTTGTCTTGTAACAAAAACCTTTTCTGCTAATTCCTTTTGTGAATAACCCTTTTTAATTCTAAGTTCCCGTAGCACTAATTTTGTTTCCATAAATAATTACCTCAATTTACTAAAATAATACCATTTACTTTAAGGAGTGCTAAGCAACACGTTGTTGCGCTAAATCAAATCCAAAGAGAAGATAAAAAAACAGTCCTGAATGTATCGGAACTGTAGTTTACATCTGGGTGTTGGCTGCTTAAGTGAGACAAATCCGTAAAAAAATCGTGGGTGCTTACAACTAAAGTGATACGCATTTACTTAGTTCAAAGCATAAATGATTTTGAAAAAAATGACTCGTAATTTTGCATTGTCTCCATTTACGCTTTCATAACTAGCGATAATATTCTCTTCGGCGCTAACTTTTGACCAGTCAAAGCCATAGCCATTTTTAATGCCAATGTATCTAATAAATTCTCTTTGCGTTCTGCCATTACCTTCTCTGAAAGGATGAAGAGCATTGATGTCCGCTAATAAGTTAGTTATGTGATCGACGAATTCTTCTTTTGAAAGACCTTGATAATAGTTGTCTCGTTTTAAATTAGAGAAAATATCTTTAGCATAAGATTCAATATATTGTGGCAAGCAGAACAAATTACCTTTTGCAATAGCGACTGTTCTATTTTTGCCAGCCCAGTAAAACAAATCTTGAAATAAATAAAAATGAATTGCTTTCAAATGCTTGAAATCTAAGTCACCATCTATTGGTTTATTCAATAATTCTGATTGTCTCAAACCGCTATATAAACGTTCGGCTTTAAGAAATGTTTCCTCGTCTTGTATATTTAATTTGTTAATTAAAACATCACTGCCTTTATAACAGTAGATGCCTTTTTCGTCTAAATAAGAATATTTATATTTATCCATTAATTCCTAAACTTGCATTGAATAGTTTAAAAGCCTCTTCTCTAGTAATTTCTCCATCAGCAACCTTTGAAATTAGTTCGATATCAAAACTAGTTAACGGCATTCCTTCTAAAGCCATTGTAGCATTAACATCTTTTATGATTTTTTCAGCTTTTTTACTCATGTAAATATTATACAACATTGCCATAGTGTATTCATTATTAAATTAGTAAAAAAGTACCGATTTTTATCGATACTGTAGTTAACAACTGGAAATAAGCTCCAAGATTAATACAAATGTTACAGCTTATCCAGAAATGTGTTACAACGGCTGCTGAAAATGTTACAAGCAGATAAACGAATGTTACAAATATGGATTCTATTTCGATAGATTAATCCAATATCGTTGCACTATTGCCCCATCAACATTGATTTCGTTTTCAAGAACTCCCCCATTGTTCAAAATGGATTTTCTTGATCCTATGTTGTCCTTATCGCAAACAATTAAAACTTTTGTAATGCCTAATTTTTTGCATTCTTCTAACCCTAGACGAATGATTTCAGTTGCGTATCCTTTTCTTCTTTCACTTGGTCTTACACCATCACCGATATGACCACCATCTAAGAGAAGTTTTTCACTTAAATAATGACGAATATTAATTGCTCCAACAAAAATGTTTCTTTCGACATCTAAAGCAAAGAATGTCGAGTCAGGAACATATCCATTTTTAGGTTCTTTTAATTCGAGATTATCTAGATAATAATCGAAATTGTGATAGTCATTTCTAAATATTGCCCACGGAGTACCATTATCATTGTGGGAGTTATTATATGAAACCCACTCATCTAACATTTCTTCCAATTGCTTTTTATAGTTCTTATTTAGTTTGACTAATCTGATATTCATACATCTATGTTAACAAAAAACAGTACCGATTTGTATCGATACTGTAGTTTTCATCTGGTTGCGGGAGAAGGATTTGAACCAACGACTTCCAGGTTATGGGCCTGACGAGCTACCAGCTGCTCTATCCCGCGATGTGAGAATTATTATACGTATATAAAAAAATAATGCAACAACTCAAATCAATTTTCTCTTTAAATCTGCAATTCTTGTAATCTCTTAAATAATCGACTATATTTTATAAATATAAAGAGGATTTATATATGAAATGTCAACATTGTGGATTCATTTCCGCTAATAATTTCTATAAGTGCCCATATTGTGGCACTGTTCATAAAGGAGAAAACGACGTCTTAAATAACAATATTAAAATAGGTCATCTATTCAATATTCGTTTAAGAACATTATTCATTTTAATCCTTGCCAACATTTTCTTAGCAAGTCTTATTGTAGATGTCTATTTCTCATTTCAATGGTGTATCTCTTATTGGACCGCAATTGTTATTGTAGGAACATATGTTCTTACTTCTTTAATTACTGGTAAAAGTCCAATAATATCTGCGGTAGAAAAGATAGATATCTTCTTGTTATTTGGTTTAGTCTTAGGCTGTGTAGCCTTTAAGATGGGTAAACCAGGAGCATATTTATTTGACTTTAGATTATATTTTCCTACTTTGATCATCCCAATTTTTACAATTCTAGGTTCTCTTTTATCCTTCGTTTTACTATTAGTAAAGAATGATAAGAAATTTAGACCTTTATGGACTGAAGTACTACTTATTAGCCACGTTGCTGTAATGGTAGTTATCTATTGCTTATATGTTGTTGGTAAATACACTCCAGGATCATGGTTCAACGCTCATTTTGTCCTTCCAGGAACTCTTGGAATGGTTCAAGGAATATTGACCTATGTTGCCTTAGGTGTAAGTATCATCTATTTAATTAATTACAACATTGTCTTATTCGGACATATTGTTAAGGAAGTGAAAATTCAATATGGCGGAGAAGAGAGAGATTAAATCAATTGCCCTAGTATATAGTGGTGGTCTTGCTCGCGGTGCAATTCAAATTGCATTCGCTAACGAGATAATTAAAAAAATTGGCTATGAAAAAGTAGCCGTAATTTCATCTAGCTCTATTGGCGCTCTTAGCGCATACGCTACAAGTGTTCGTAGAATGGATGAGTTAATGGATTTTTATCACGATTTAGACTGTGATAACACATCTCACTTCATGAAAAAGATCCGTAATGACTTATTTAATGAAGTATATAACCACATTGAGGGTGAAAAACTAACAATTCCTACATATGTTACAGGAACACGTGTATTTGGTCTTACTTGTGACTATTATTGTCTAAATAAGATGCCTAGAGAAGACATTAAAACCGCTATTAACTGTTCAATGTCTTTCCCAATCATTAATGGTCCACTTCGTTTTAATCACAAACTATATATCGATGGTGGTGCAACTGATAACGTCCCAGTTTTACCAGTAACATATTTTAAACCTGATATGGTAATTATCTTACATAACTACCCAAAATATTACCCACCAGGAGATTTATATAATAAGTTACCTAATGCAGTAATCGTTGATGTAGATATTACCCTTCCTTTACCTAAATCATTTACATCTTATTCATTAACTAAAATGCACTTTAGAGAAATGATGAGAGTAGGTAAAGAAACAGGAAAAACCTTCGCAGATTTCATATTTAAAGATTTTGATAAAGAAGGAGTTCAACAACGTTGTTATGAATTTGTTAATCAAAATATGAAAGCAAGAAGAGAGAAGAGTGGTGATGGACTTATGTCCTTTGTTGATGTTATTAACGCTTTATATGTGTTAAAGGAGAATATTGTCTAATATGTTAGAGAATAAAAAGAAACTTGCCCTAGTTCTTGCAGGTGGTGGCTCCTTAGGAGCCTACCAAGTAGGTGCAATTGAAGCCTTAGAAGAACTTGGCTATACATTTGATATTGTTACAGGTACATCAATAGGGGCAATGAACGCCTCATTTGTTTGTAACCACCAAACCCATAAATTACGTAAACTTTGGGAAGATATCACTCCTGATCAAGTAATGAAAGATGGGATGAATCTTTCAGTCCGTGAAGCAAGTAAAGCTAAAGCCTCCACATTTAATAAAGATTTTAGAAAATGGGCCAATGTATATCTTCAAGGTGGTAAACCTGGTGCAGATATATCTCCTTTAAAAGAATATATTAAGAATTGCTTAGATATCGATGCATGTTTAAAAAGTGATGTTAGATATGGAATTGTTTCCACTCTTTTCCCATCTCGTAAACTTGTTGATATCGATATGAACAAAGTAAGTAAGGAAGACTTTATTCCATATCTTCTTTGTTCTGCTGCATGTTTCCCAATTTTCCCAGTACAAGTCGTTCATAATGTTAAATATATCGATGGTTTTTATAACGATAACTTACCTATTAGACTAGCTTTCTCCTATGGAGCAGATGAAGTAATCGCTATTGATATGAGATTATTCCAACTTAAACCTCAACACGATTTCTATTTAAAATTACCAAATGTTACTTATATTGCTCCATATATTGATTTTGGTTCTTTGATGGACTTCTCCCAAGAAGTCATTAGACCAAATATGAAACTAGGTTATTTTGATGTAATGAAGCATTACAAAAGATATCTTGGTTATACCTTTACTTTTGATGACAAAATTAATGTTAAAGGATTCCTTTTATATATTCTTTCAACCTATGGAGTGGACGCTAAATACATATTAGCAGCAATTACTAAAGATATCAGAACTCCAATGGATGAAACAGATTATTTCATTCGTACTTTAGAATTAATAGCGATGAGAATTGGTATTAATGACTATTACCGTACATATAAATTTCAAGAATTCATTGAATTAATTAAAAACCAATCAATTGTAGTCACTAATACTGCCTCATTTTCAGAAGGTTCATTCAAGAAAATAATTAAGAATATTCGCAAGAATCTTGAACTTCATAAAGCTGATCGAGTTGTGAACCGCTTCATGCGAGAATTCTCACTTAAATATTTATCTGTTTCATTCGAAGAAAATCGTTTCTTGAATTTTGAAGAAACTAAATATCTAGACTATGTTTTAGAAAAAGATAAAAAGGAAACAAAATAAAAAATGGATCCTATTATTTATCATCCAAGAAAAGATTTCGATAAATATAAAATAATCCTCCATAACCATGCTGAGGAGTTTTTTGATAATTTAGTTAAAGAAGCCAAAGTTGACGAAGGCGCTAATAAGATTCACGTTAATCAATATAACACTCAAAAAAGAGTCGAAGAAATAGCTTTTAAAAAACTTAATGGATCCAAAACAGGACTAGGGTTTGCCATATTTGGTATAGTAATGCTTTTCATTGTTGCCTTTGCTTTAATCATTGCTCCTTTATTTAATGTTGAAAAACTGTGGTGGTTATTTATTCTTTCGGGTGTTTCGCTAGTGTCTGCTATCACTCTTTTAGTGTTCACAATCATTAAGATTTCTAAAAAAGTTAAAGCAAATCAAGAAATCTATCTAAGTGAAAAGAAGAAAAGTGAAGAACTACTTAAAGTTTGTTATAAAGATTTAGAAAATCTTAATAATTCATATGATTATATGATTCCAACTCATCTTATGGATGATGTTATTGATATTTTAAAGATGGATGAATATCTAGATAATGTTCGTCTAACTGACTTAGTAGAAAATTACAAATTTGAAGCAGTTCCTGATATTAATGGAACCACTATTAATGCTTTAAGCGGAGAAATGCTAAATAACCCATTTGTGTTATTAGATTCTCTTTCTAGAAGCATGGCTCCTAAAACATATACAGGTAGTATTGTTGTTACAGTTAGAGTAAAAAGAAGAGATTCCAAAGGAAATTATTACACTTCCTATGAATCTGAAACATTGTTTGCCTCTGTATCTCATCCCGCTCCATATTATTACCGTAATACTTCACTATATTATGCTAACGATGCTGCTCCTAATTTAATGTTCTATAGAAAATCCACTGGAGCGCATAAACTTGATGCTAAAGGCCAAGAAAAATATGTAAAAAGTCATATCAAAGAGATTCTTAAACAATCAGAGAATGCTTTGAAGAAGGGTAAATCTAATTTCACTCCAACTGGTAACGATGCTTTTGATGTCTTCTTTGCAGCAAATGATCGTTCAAATGAAATAGAATTTAGACTTCTTTATACCGCTTTAGCTCAACAAAATACTCTTGATATCTTAACTAATAAAGAACCTTTTGGTGATGACTTTTCTTTTAGAAAAAATAAGAAGATTAATATCATTACAAGTGATCACTCTCAAGCATTTGATTATTTTTGGGATTTAGATAATTATCGAGATTACGATATAAAACACGCTAAAGATAAATTCATTGACTTTGTCGATGAATATTTCAAAAATCTTTATTTTGATTTTGCTCCTCTTCTTTCAATTCCTTTATATCAAATGCATAAAGGTCATCCTAAAACCGAATCAATGTATAAATACAATTATTCAATGATGGAACATGAAATATTCGCTAATAAACTAAATATCAAAAATTTCAGAGTTAGTGGGGCTTCTCCTACCGAAAAAACAATTCTTTCATATAAAAGAGCTAAACCTGTTGGAAAATTTGATGTAGTTACCTTGAATGCTTCATCTTATAAAACATATCCAGAAGTAGATATGGTTCCAAGAACTGCTCGTGATGGTACAGTCCATCTAGTCCCAGTTCATTGGACTAGATATGAAGAAGTGAATGAAGATAAATATTTCGCTTTATATCATAATGATATAAACAAAGTCAAATTCACATCAAAATTGGATAAACTTCCAAATGATTTACCTTTAAATGAAATCCATTATGAACGTGGATTCATTGCTTTCCCAATCGAAAAAGATATCAATCCTTCTTTATCAGATAAACTTGATAGATTATTCAAAGAATAAATTTTATATTGGTGCATTAGGAATAATTACAAAAAACCTCAGGAATAATCTGAGAGATTTTGTTAAGTGTCAATGTTGACCCACTTTTGATACAAGTATCTATTTGACGTTTCTAGTAACTCAATAACTTGTTGACACAGATTTAATAGTTTGGTTTAATGATAATGTGTCACCGGTACGCAGTGCTGAATAGGCCAATCGGGACGCTTTTTTATTTTTTCAAAGATGGTGCAAGTTCTGGCGTATTTTTTGAAATTCGAATAACTAATTCAATATCATCAGGATGGATTAACAAATCGCTTAATTCTTTTCCAATGTCTTTTCTTTTGCAAAGAAGAGGCCTATTTCTCACATAAGATGTCACAACTTCATTTCCAATAGTATGAGACAACTTGGTAATATGTCTTACGCCTCTTTGGGTTTTTGGAATCTCTCCTTTTTTATCGCTATCACATTTGACAAATAAATACCTATTAGCAACTTCATCTTTCCAAACCAAATAACCAGGATGTCCAGTCTTTATTCCATCATGAATAAAATAAAACTTTCCAACTTCAATTGTCTTAGTGTTAGTTGATGAATTTTGGTTAGACATAGGGTTATCTCCTGAATATAGAAAAAATAAGATCTACATCCCAATCCCTCTAACTCAATCTAATTGTCTATATATTATATAGAAAACAACATATTTTCAATATCGAATAAGAAAAACCCTCAATACCTATTGTATCAAGGGTGTTCTACTAAGATGGTGGTCCAGGCCGGGGATGATCCGGCGACACGTGGATTTTCAGTCCACTGCTCTACCAGCTGAGCTACCGGACCACATTAGTTATTTCGCTGGCGGACCGTACGAGATTCGAACTCGTGATCTCTTCCGTGACAGGGAAGCATGCAAGGCCACTACACCAACGGTCCAACAACGGAATATATTATCAATGAATAACTAATAAAAATCAAGCACATATTTATATAAAAAGAAAAGATGGGTTTCCCCATCAATTCTATCTATTATTCTTAGAAGAATACTTTTTCTGACTTGTCTTTAATTTCTTTAGAAGCAGTAAATGGAATTCTAGTAGTGTATCCAGCTTTAGCAGCAACAATACGTTTTGTTGGCCATTGTTGAATTTCACTATTCCATCTAAGAACTGTATCGTTATACATTTCTCTTGCAGCAGTAATTTCTTGTTGAAGATAACGGTTTTGTTGCATAGCTTCTTCAACTTGAGCATGACTCTTTAAATCTGGATATGCTTCAACTGCAACTTTAATAGCATTAGCTGCTCTATCTGCAGTTGCGTTTAATTCGTTTCTTTCTTCATCGCTAACATTACCGCTTCTAACTTTAGCAAGTTCAGCAAATACTGTTTTATCAATATCAATTGATTTTTCGAGTAATTTAGCAGTGTTTTCTAAGACTACAACACGTTGTACTTGATAGTTATCAATTGTAGAAGCATCGTGTTGAAGTTTTTGTTGAAGAGAAAGAAGATAGTCTCTTGCTCTTCTTTTCATAATTAGAAATACAATGCCAGGTATGATAAGTGGAAACCAAAGGAAAAATTCAAATACTTTTGAACCAGCTCCAATAGTTACTGGTAATCTTTTATTAACAACGTGAACGTCGTTACCTTCTTCATTAACAAGGCTTAAATCTTGTTCATCAAGTTCGTTAGGCATTTTACTTCCTCCAAAAATTAATAATTTTTCGCTCTTAATTCGAAATATGATTGTGGGTGAGCACAAACTGGGCAAACAGCTGGAGCTTCTTTACCAACATGGATATGACCACAATTTCTACATTTCCAAATTACAACGTCTTCGGAAATAAAGATCTTGTGTCCTTTAACTTTTTCAAGTAAGGCACGATATCTTTCTTCATGTTCTTTTTCAATTTTGCCAACCATTTCAAATTGAGCGGCAATTTTTAAGAATCCTTCTTCGCGAGCAACTTCTGCAAATTCTTTATACATTGAAGTCCATTCTTCATTTTCACCATTAGCTGCTGCTAAAAGGTTTTCTTCAGTTGAACGAATTTCTCCACCTTCAAGGTATTTAAACCACATCTTTGCGTGTTCTTTTTCGTTTTCAGCAGTTTCTAAGAATATGGCAGCAATTTGTTCATAACCTTCTTTTTTAGCTTTGCTAGCGAAATAAGTATACTTATTTCTTGCTTGAGATTCGCCTGCAAAAGCATGCATTAAATTTTTCTCTGTTTTACTACCTTTGAGTTCCATAAATAGTCTCCTTTAATATAAATATATATCCAAATCTTTTTAAGTTAAAGAATTGGTTTTCCAAAACGCACTTCAAGAAGAGCGAGTTGTCCTGCGTTAAATACTTCTTCTCTAGTAGTAGAACCAGAGAAAAAGAATCTATTACCAGCTTCCCAGATAAACATCCAAGACATAATCAAAATAATTTCATAGAAATTAGTAAAGAATATTCCATCTGGGGTAACAATGTTTAAAGTTACATATAAAAGTAAAAGAAGAATACCAATAATTAGAATTGCAAAACCAGTAAATGTATTCTTTGATAATGCTTTTCTTTTATCTTCATATTGTAAAGCATAATGTTTTACAACAGCTTTAGTAATCTTATCTTTTAAACCTTCTCCATATTTTCCATCATCATCAAAATTGACCACTAAAGGGATATCGGCAGCAAGATAGAAAACCTCGCTATCAATATAATCGTAAATTTCTTGATCAATTCTCGTGTCGTATGAATAAATTGAGAATGGAGTATCAACCTTAGTTAAGTCAACATTAATGTATGCTTTACCATCATGATGAACATGTTGTTTTTCAAAACGTTTTGAATAACGATATTCAGTTTTAAAAAGACGATCGATATTTCTTACGAACGCTCGACGTTGTTCTTTTTGTTTTAGTTTCTTTTCTTTTTCAAGACGTTTTTTCTCGTTCATGCTTAAATATTTTATCAAAAATGTTTAAAATCTTCAAATCACGCATATAATAGAGATATGAATTTACTTAGCATATTCAATGAAGTAGTGACCACATTTTATACTCCAGTCGACACAATGACTTATATTTTACTTATTATCATCATGACTGTTACATCAGTCACTGCAATAATATGCTATGTGTTCTTTGTAAACCGAAAGAGAAATAAATAATTAAGCCCCTATGGGCTTTTTTCATTCTTGAACCTTAAATAGTTGCCTAACTCATAAAATAAAAAGTATTTTGCTATACATTTTTAGAAAAATGTTTATCCTAATAATGAAATAAGGTAGGACTCATATATGCTAAAGTTAATTCAAATTAAAAAAGATTATATCTTAAAAGAACAGGAACCAGTACATGCTTTAAAAGGTTTAGATGTTAATTTTAGAAAAAATGAGTTCGTAGCAATTTTAGGTCCTTCCGGATGTGGCAAAACCACTCTTTTAAATATCATCGGAGGTTTAGATAGATATACAAGTGGTGATCTTATCATTGCTGGTAAATCTACTAAAAACTATAAAGATAGAGATTGGGATACATATCGTAACCACTCAATTGGTTTTGTTTTTCAATCCTATAACTTAATTGGTCATCAAAACATCTTAAAAAACGTAGAACTTGCTCTAACCATAGGTGGTATATCTCGTAAAGAAAGAAAAGAAAGAGCAATCAAAGCTTTAGAAAAAGTTGGCTTAGGTGGTCTAGAAAGAAAAAAACCAAACCAATTAAGTGGTGGTCAAATGCAAAGAGTTGCTATTGCTCGTGCTTTAGTTAATGAGCCAGAAATCATTTTAGCTGATGAACCTACCGGCGCTCTTGATAGTGAAACATCTATCCAAGTAATGGATTTATTAAAAGAAGTTGCCTCAAATTGTTTAGTTATCATGGTTACCCATAACCCTGATTTAGCAGATAAATACGCTACACGCATCATAAAGATGAAAGATGGAGAACTTTTAAGTGACTCTAATCCATATTCTTCAAAAGAAGAGGAAAAAGAAAGAGAGACTAAAAAAGAAGTAGTAGAACCTACAATAGTTAAAAAAGAAAAACGTTCAGCAATGTCATTTTTCACTGCCACAGGTCTATCTTTCTCTAACTTAGTGTCTAAACTATCTAGAACTATTCTAATTGCTATTGCGGGTAGTATTGGTATTGTTGGAGTTTCCTCTGTCCTTGCTGTCTCATTTGGAGTTAAAAACTACGTCAATGGAATGCAAGATGATATGTTAAGTCAATATCCTGTAACAGTAAGCGAAGAAAGCATTGACTATACTTCACTTGTTAGCGGACTTTCAAACTGGGATCAAAAAGACATCCCTCCATTTGATGATACACATCAAGTTGGTCTTGATTCAATGATTCAATACCTAATGTCTAAATATAATGACTTTATGTCATCTCAAAACAAAACAAATGATATAAATAAAGAATTCATCGCTTGGGTTGAACAACTTGATGAAGATGCAATAACTTCACTTAAATATGATTATGGTATTGATCCAACAAACAATATCTTTACTCATTACACAAGAGATCATAGCAATCCTGAGGCAGATAATTTTGATTCTTCACTTAATGCTTTGACTCAAATGTACGCTAGTGAGATTAAAACAATTTCGGGATTTGAATTATTCTCCCGCTATATTTCTCTTTTCACAGCTTTCATGAATCAAATTCCAAACAATACTGATTTTATTGATTCTCAATATGAACTTATTGCAGGAACTAAGATTCCAACTGAGAAAAATGAATTAGTCGTAGTAGTGGATGATAACACCACAATGACTGACTTTTTATATGGTCAACTTGGATATTATGATGAAACTGAATTCTTAAATATCGCTATGAAAGCTGCTCAAGATAATGATGCAACATTAAAACCAGAAGAAAAGAAAGACTATTCTAACTATAGAACTCATTTTGAGTTCCAAGAAATTCTTGATCGTGATTTCTATTACTATCCAAACATCTATTCATATCAATCCTTCGATACTAAACATGTAACATTTGATTTAGTTTTAACAGATGCTTTAATTGATTTAATCAAGGAAAAAATGCCTGACTTAGTTCTATCAACCAACAAATTCCCGGTAGATCTTGAATATAAAGCAGATGATGATGTGCTTGATGGTATTCTTGATTTTATGGGGACTGAAGTTCCTATGACCCTCACTCGTAAAAAAGGAACAACCTATTTTGATCCTGATAAGAAATACACTGGTAGATTTGAAACAACTGACTCCATTTTCTCTTATCTTGGACAAATGTCTGATGAGGAAGAAGATGAAGAAACACCAGCAATTGAAATGCCTAAGATTGACTATGTCATCCAAGAAAACAATGTTACATTAGTGCCAAATGATGATGATCCAATGAGTCAAATCGCGATTAATATGTTCTTATCTACAGATAATTTCGAAGCCAAAGATGTTGTAGTAGAAGGTTATATGTATGACGCTAATCCTTCTGAAACATATGGTGAAAAGATGAAAATGAATATCGTTGGTATCTTACGAAAGAAACCTGGTATCAATTTTGGTTCTTTAAAAACTGGTGTATATTACACTCCAGCGTTCACCAAAATGTTCATTGAAGATCAAATAAAAAATGAGATTTATTTCAATGAACAACATGGTATTAAAAATCATATTGAATTAGCAAAGAAAGATAAGTTCAATGCATATGTCAAATATAGATATACTTCTTTTAGAAGAGGGGAAGATGATCCTCGTTTAGCAAGTGATTATTCCTCTTCGCTAAATGTTGATCAAACAAGCGCATTAAGTGATATGATTTCTAGTTCAATGCCAGGTATGTCACCAAGTGTAGATATTAATAAACAATACCTTCGCGCATTAACTGGTTATAGTGCGAAAAAAATCAACAAAGTATGGAATTTTGAAATGCTTCCAAAGACTATATCAATCTATCCAAAATCATTTAATGATAAGAACAAAGTAACTTCTCATCTAGATAAATGGAATGGTGATGAAACAATCGAAGTTACCATTAATAATGAAAAAGTAATTCTTGAAAAAGGTAATCCATTACGTACTGAAATCACTTATAGTGATCCAGTTCAATTAATTATCACTGTTATTAATACTTTGATTCTCATTATTACAATTGCTTTGATTGCATTTACAAGCTTATCTCTTGTTGTCTCTTGTTTCATGATTGCAGTTATTACATTTATTTCCACGATGGAAAGAGTGAAAGAAATAGGTATTATTCGTTCTTTAGGTGGAAGAAAGAAAGATGTATCTCGTCTATTTATTGCTGAATGTTTAATCACTGGCTTAGCAAGTGGACTTATTGGTATTGGAGTAACATATATCCTTCAAGTTATCTTTAATCTTTCAATGATGTCACTTAATGTCTTTAATATTGCAGCTTTACCAATTTGGGTCGCTCTAATAATGGTGTTAATCTCAGTTTTACTTAATGTCTTAAGTGGTTTAATTCCATCAATGAAAGCTTCTCATCAAGACCCTGTTATCGCTCTAAGAAGCGAATAAATAAAATAATAAGTTTTGTTTTCTTCTCTTATCTTGCTATTATTAAAGCAAGAAGAGGTTTTATTATGAAAAAGTTTGCCACATTTTTACTTGCAATCATTCCTATGTTTGCTCTAACAGGCTGCGATACAGTTTCTTCATCTTTAGATGAAGATGATGTCTATATTGAAATGCCTGATGATATTCAATACACAACAGTAATTAGTTATGATGAATATTCACGCACAATGACTTTTGAAAATCTTGCTAATGCTCTAAAAGGGGTAAAGATGGATCTATATACCATCAGCGATATTGTTACAGACACAATTGCCATAGCAACATATGATGCAAAAACTGGTGAACGTATTGGTGCTGGTAAAACCAAAATTTCTTCTACATTTTCTCCTCTTATAAGAGCAAGTGGTAACCAAATGATGTATGTTCGTGGTGACACTGCATATGTTGATATTGATGCTACATATACTGTAACAGTCCCTATTAGTGGGGCTAAAACCTCTACATATTCAATCGTTGATAAATATCATATGAATATGCCTCATGATGACACTAATGGAATGGGTTCGTTCTTTAGCATTGATCCTACAGATCCAAACACCGAAGGATTTGTAAATCCATATACCTTCTTAAATGAACTTAAAGAAGGTGGAATGATTCAAGATCCTAACACTGTTATTAAAACAGCAAGAGAAGGTGGAAGAACATTCTTTAAGATTGAATTTGCTAATGTAGATGCCCTCAATAGTGGAATCATTGAATATGAATTCATAGTTGTAATGAATGGTAGAAAATTCGTTGGTTTACATATGAGAGTTAAAGGTGATATGGGAAATAATCGCACCTATATCATTAAAGGACAAATTGTTCCTTTTAGTGGAAAACTTGATGTTCCTTTAGAATACGTTGGATTTGATAAAACCTTAGAACAATTCTTAAAAGATGTTCAAAATGCAGCCATGAACGCTAAATAATATTGATTATATATTTAATATAAAACGGAACCGATTTGGTTCCGTTTTGTCTATTTTTTAGCAACTGTTATCTCGTCGAGTCCTTCGTATAAATAAGATAATTTAGGAAGGTTTTTCCAAGTATTTACATGGAAACGATGCATCTCTTCGACGCTAAGAAGCATCTTCATAACAATTGGTTCATCTGGATGAAATTCGAGCATATCTTCTCTAAAGAATATTAAGAAGAATGTGAAATCAAGAAGGATAACAAATGAATATAATTCAACATAAGTTAAATGGATATTGTAAGGTTTACCATTTCTAACTCCATCAAAGAAGAATCCTTCATGATTAATTCTAATGATACCTTCTCCACATCTTTGACTTGTTTCAGTTTTCTTTAAGAAACGATTACGTGGCATTTCACCAATCCAACAATGAATCTTAATTTCATAATTAGGATCTTTTCTAATATCTTCGATAACTTTTCTTCTTTGGTTATTTCCCCAAACATAAGGAGTTTCTGGAAATACCATAGTTTCATCTTCGGGAATTAAATCACCGTATTCATTAACAATTGCAGTGTTACCACAGTGTTTACAATAAATTTTGTTATCTTCAGTATGGGCCATTTCATATTCATGACCACATTTTGGACAAAGATAGAAAGCATATTCCATCTTGTCAGTTAAAGATCCTTTATTTTCTTTTATATATTTAATACGCATTTTCTTGTTCCAAGAATAATCCTCTTGGTCAAATGCTTCATTAATCTTTGCTTCAATTTCATTTGGAGAGAGAAGCTCTAAATCTTCAGAAGTGAATAATTTAAACTGTGTAGCGTATGTTTTACCAAGTCTATCGTAATAACAATCAAATTTAGGATTAGAAAGATATCCACCTTGAACTTTGCAACAATACACTGGAATTTTGTAATGCTTAAGGAATGCTCCTGTACCAGGAACAACTGGTTGGTTTCCTCCATAAATTGAAGGTGTACCTTCAGGCGCCATTAGAATAATTCCACCTTGTTTGATGATACGATTCATTGCTCTTATTGAGGTGAAATCATTCGTGTATACCTTTTTAGGTATTGCTGGTAAATGACGAAGCAAGAATTGAGTATGTCCTCTAAAGAATTCATTCCATTCACATACTGGAGTAATTCTTCTTGGGAACGCCATATGAACACAGAAATGTTCATCTCTTCTATTTGTGTGATTCCAAAGATAAAATGCAGGGCCTTTTTCAACTTTATCAATTACTTTGTATTGAGGTTTAAATTTAGCAGCAACCCAATAAGTGCAAGTTAAAAGATAATAACCAAGCGACCTAATAAAAAAAGGACGATTGTATTTCTTTGTATTAAGTTCTTTGATTAAATCTCTCTCTTTTTTCATTTTTTTTATTTATTTATGAATGAAATTATACAATTTAATAGTTTTTTGTCTAGCATATCGAGGTAAACATCCTTGTTGATAATGCTAAACATTGTCTCTAGATTTTGTTTATTGACTTCACTTCTAGAGCCAACTTTCACTAATTTGTTGTACTCTTTTACTACATCATTTTGATAATTTAGTGCCTTATCATCATAATATAAATCGAAGTGTCCTCTATTATGAAGATAGATATAATCTATCCTCTTCCAATTTTTCATCTTGGAGGCAATAAGTTTTGCTCCAGTAGAAAGAGGTACTAAAACGTCACTATCAGAATGGATGATTAAAAATTCTCCTTTAGACACTCTAATTGATTTAGAAACTGAATATCTTCCAACGAGAGGAAAGTCTTGATTAGTTGCATTATCAATATATTTTAGATATGGTTTAATATCTTGTTTTGCCCATTCATGTCCATTAAGTTTTAATAGATCACTTCTGAATCAAAAGCATTCAATAAAACGACTTTTTTAATGTTTTTGTATTCTTTAGTAATTGCACCAGCTGCATAGCCACCCATACCATGTCCAATAAGAATTAATTGTTCATCTTTAACGAATCTATCTCTTTTAACAAATTCGATTGCTTCTTTTAAATCAACTATAGCTTGAGGAAACCCTTTGATCCCTAGTCCATCACTTTCATCTGTAGCAGTGTTATCATAACTAAAAACTAGATATCCTAGACTAGTGAAGTAGTGGATAAAATCAAGGTAATAATGATACCCTTTCGAATAAGTACAAGAAAAGATTATAATCTTATCTTGAGTAATATTTCCATTATGAAAATATGAACCAGTTAAAATATTTTTCTCTACCCTAAAAAGTTCTCTTTGAAAATGTAAATCTTTAAACCATCTTTCTAGAAAATAATGTCTCATATCCGTTGAATTTCTGTGGAAGAAAATTAAACGAATAATAGCGTCCGCAATAACGTTTGGAGCTTCCTTTTTAACTTCTTTTTTAGCGCTTTTTAACAACCTTGTGAAAGATATTTTCAAGTAGTTTTCCCATGATTTTATTATAAAGAATTGTTAATAAAACGTAATTATTTTGTAAAATAATAAAGAGGTATTGTATGTCAAAATTTAAAAACTTAAGAATAGTCGATAATTTCTATCAAACATCCCTCTTTTTTCCAATGCCATTAACTCTTATTGGTACACTTGATGAAAAAGGAGAGAAAACTTCCTTTGGAGCCTACTCCTTAATCTTTCCATATTATATCGCTGGAAAAGATTACTACGCTATGGTACTCGAATGTAGAAATACATCAAACACTGCAAAAGGAATATTAAGACATAAGAAATGTACGATCAACTTCCTACCATTTTCTAAGAAAAACTTTAAAAACCATGTTGATTTAGGTTTCCCTGGAGACACTCCAGAAGAAAAGATGAAAAACTTTATCTTCCACACTGAAGAATCACACTCTTCTAAAGAAGATAAAGAACATAAATATCCAACAATCATCTCAGAAGCTCTCCAAGTTATGGAATGCACATGGGTAGATACACTTGATAACGCTCAAGATGATAAAGTCCAAGAAGAATATGATGGACCATATCATGATTTCAATGGTATTACCTCCAAATTTGGAGCACATTTCATCCTCAAAGTAGATAAGATTTTGATGAAAGATCAATACTATGATGCCATCATCAATGGAGTTAATAGACGTAACTTCATGCCTCTTCCAACAAACTGGGGATATCGTGATAGTAAAAACTTCTGGTGCTCTAATTATGAAAAACCAATCGCAGTAGGTATTCCTAATCGCGAAGTTGATTTAACTTCCTTAAGATACGCTGCAAATAGAGCTGATGATAAAGTTAAATTCACTGATGATGCTCTTAAAATGATTGTTAAAATCCCTCGTCCATTCTTAAAACTTGCTTTAAAGCAAATGGTAGATTGGGCATATGAACATAATGTCGAAGTAATCGACGTAAAAGAAATGGAACAAATTCGCGATAAGCGCGCAAAGGAGAAACAAAAATAATGGAAAACAAATCATTTCATATCTCACAAGTTATATCTGCTATAGCATTTCCAGTAGTTGGTGTTTTATTTGCTATTGCAGGTGTTCTTTTCAACATGTTTATGAATGCTGGAAATGAAGCTGGAATCTTTGGAATATGTATCATTCCTATCGCTCTTTCAATCATTCCATCAATCCTACTTTTAGTTGGAGCATTAACTAAGAAAGAAAAAATGCCAAAAATCTTAGCAATTGTTTATAACGCTTTAACAACTGTCTTAGGTATACTTGCTTCAATTGCAATTTTCTTTGTAGCTTTGTTAGTAGGTGGCTTAGGTGCTGCTATCGCTGCAATTATTAGAGGAATCTTTGGCGGTGGTAGTGATCCTGATCCACAAGCTGATTTAGTTGTTAAAAAGATTATGGCGGAATTTACTCCAATGTCATTGATCTGTTTGCTTTTAGGAATCTTCTCTTTAGTCGCTCTTGTTTTTGCAATTGTTCATCTTGCTTCTAAAAAGAAAGTTCCAGGAATCATTATGGGTGAAGTTATGATCTTCTCTCACGCTTTACTTGGTGCAGGTTTAACTACATATGTCTTGTTCCAAAGCGCTAGAAGTGATGTATTTAATCCATCATATCCACTTATGATGATTGCAGTTATGTTTATGACATATTCTCTTGTCTCATTTGGACAATACTATGTATCAATAAATAAAGAGAAGAAAACAAAACTTGATTTTGTCTCAAATATCCTAGAAGTTATACATCCAATAGCGATTATGATTTTAATCTTTACTCCAGGATATTTGTTCACAAATACTATTGAAGAAATCTACATTGAATCCATCCCAGTAATTTATTCGATGATATTCATATTAAGTTACATCATGTATGTTGTTTCTAAATATATTAAAAAAGTATTCTTCTTAAATCTTATTGCTCTTCCAATTGTCTTATTTGCATTTGTTATAATGATACTCACATTAGGATTTAGATGTCTCCCATCATATCTACCATATATCATCATAAGCGCTGCTCTTGCATTTGTTGGAAGCACATCCTTATTCGTTTTTGATTTACTAAAGAAAATCAAAGTTATTAAACCAATTGAAGTTCAACCAGAATTAGAAACTAAGGAGACTAAATAATGGAAATTAAAGATAAATCCTCAGTTATTTTTGGTAACCCAATTGATAAAAAAACAATCAAGAAAGCCAATAAATCCAAACAAAAATTCATCAAAAAATATGGAGATGATTCTAACACTCTATATCATCTTTCTTTAGAAAATATTGATTCTTTAAAAGATATGGGTGTTCAAAATCTTGTCTTAAGTGATAAGAAAGTTGAACTTCCTAAAAATGCAGTAGTGGTAGGCAATATCCGTATGGGATTTGGCCATTACCGTATTTCGATTGCTATGGCTAGCTGTGCTAAAGCACTAGGCTACACTCCGCTTTGGATGGATTTAGCATCCTTTGATGCAACTGGAAGCAAGATGATTAGAGAACAAAATGATTTATATTCTCTTGCTTCAAGAATCTCTCAAAAATCTAAATTATTTAACAAAATCATTTGGGAACCACTAAATAGTGAAGGATTCCGTAAGATTACATATAACGCTGGTGATCAAAAGAATGCTGAACTATTAGCCCCTTTATATCATGATCTACCTAAAGATATTCCATTTATTGCAACCCATGTTTGGCCATCTCAAGGTGCTATTCATGCAGGTTTAACTCATGTAGTTAATGCAATCCCAGATAACTGGCCAATGGGTCTACATCTTTCAGAAGGTGCAATTCACACCGTTCAAACCCCATTTGCATACCTAGGCTATAAAATGCTCAATGGTTTTGCTAAAACTCCTTTAAAAGGTATTCCTGATGGAGAACTCTATGATGTAGGTCACTATATTGACCACGAACTTGTTTCTAATATAGAAAAAGACGTCGAATTAAGAGTGAAACGTATAAAAAATAATGAACCTGTCCGTATTTTAATGTCCGTCGGTGGAGCAGGAGCAGGTGCTAAATTATTCTTAGATATCATCAATCACTTAAGACCACTTGTTAAAGAGGGAAAAGTTGCTCTATTCTTAAACCTTGGTGATCACCTTGATATGTATGAATATCTTAATAAGAAAATCAAAGATTTTGATAAAGAATGCACTCCAATGTTTAATGAATATAATAAGTTCAAAGAATTTGTGGAACAAATGGATAACAAGATCGTTAAAGGAATCTATGTTATCTATCACAAAAATATCTTCGAAGCTGTATATTCAACAAATCTAATAATGCGTAAAGTTGAATTATTAATTACTAAACCAAGTGAACTAGCTTTCTATCCAGTAGTTAAAGTAATGATGAAACACATTGGTGGACATGAAGTTTATGGAGCAGTTCACGCTCAAGAGATTGGTGATTCAACATTTGAATGTCCAGATAAGAAATCAATGAATGAGATGCTTGATAGACTATTAACTGATAAAGACTTATTAATTCATCTCAATAAACAAATGATTAAATTAAAACAGCAAGGAATTTATAACGGTGCTTATGAAGTCGTTAAGCTTGCTGTTAAAGGTAAATAATTATTTAACTAAAATCTCTATTTCTTTAGAAATTTCCTCTAATTTAATAGAGGTTTTTGCTTTTCCTGGAATTTGTTTTGATCTGAAATATAGCGATAATTGACCACCTAATAAGGCTTGATGTTTATCTCCAATTAATTCGATAGGACCATCGTAATCAATAGATACTACTTTATTTGCATAATCACAGACTGTAAGATGCTCATCTACATATTTTAAAGACACTCTTAAAGTATCGTATGTATCTTCATTAATAAGTTCAGTTTTGTTTGTGCTTACAACTAAATCGAACTTAGTTTGTGGACCAACTTCTTTATTAATAACTTCCTTATTATTTATATATCCTTTAAATGTATAAGTTTTAGCGATTCCACCCCAGTTACCAACATGTTTTAGCCAATAGGCTAGTAAGTCATTATATTTAAGTTTATATTTAAGCATCATCTTTCCTAAGAAAAGAGCATTCTTTAAAGGAAGAGCATCATAGCCATATAGTCCTGCGATTGATAGACCTTTTGCCATCTTTTTCCAATCTTTCTTATCAAATTTCTCTTCTTTAAATGTCTCTCCCACAATATCATCAATTAATATTGGAGGATGCTTGAGATATTTAAATCTTTTATCTTTTCTAGATGGATAGAATCTTTCAACAAATTCACCATTTTTATATAGTTCAACATAATCACAGTTTGTAGCGACATATAAGTGATTAAATATTGCTCCAACATTATCTCCGGCTTTCATATTATTAAGAACTTCCATAACTGGGTAATTATCTTGTTGAGAAGCATAGCTTATGTATGCAAGTTTTGGGTTACGATACATATCCATAACTCCATGTGGACATATATGATCCCCGCTTCCGAAATCAGCATGTGTATGATAGTCCACAAAACACCATCCAATAGCACCTGCAATATCTTTACATTTGAAGTTATCGTTAATCACTCTTAAGTGTCTTAAAGCATGGTCTTTTTTATCATTAAAATCACTAGTAGGTTTAGTAGGATCCATGTGACCCATATATTCAGTCACTAAAAGTGCTTTTCCATTTGTCTTAGTTTTTTTCTTTGGAAGTAAACCAATTGTCTTTAAATTATCATTAACAAAATCGTTATAACCATAAACATCCTCAAGAAGTTCACTATTTCTAGTATTTCTAACTCCAATCGTTTGTCTATAAGGATCTAATTCATGAGCAATCTTGTTTGCTTCTAAATATAGTTCGTAATCATCAATTGATTCATCAATTCTTACTCCATGGAGAATTAAAGATGGGTGATTTCTTTGTGTAACAACCATATCTTTCACATTTTGATGAAATTTATTTCGCCAAATTTCTTCTTTTGAAATGTGTTGCCATCCAGGAATTTCATTAATTAGTAATAAACCTATTTCATCACAACGATCTAAGAAATGACGAGATTGAGGGTAGTGGGATGTCCTAACAACATTAACTCCACAAACGTACTTAATTATTTCAGCATCATCTCTTTGAAGAGATTTTGATGCAGCATAACCCATAATTGGATAAGATTGATGTCTATTTAAACCAATAAGCTTAATTTTCTTATCATTAAGATAGAATCCATCACTTTTGAAAATGGCTTCTCTAAATCCAAAACGAACCTTTTCTACTTGTATTCCATCTTCGGATTCCAACTTTACTTCTAAGGTATATAGATTTGGATTATCAATATTCCAGAGGTTAGGATTATCGACTTTTATATGTTGAGAATTAAAACTCATCACAACTTTTTCGTCGAAAATTAGACTATAGGAAGTCTTGTGTGGTGAATTTTTTCCCATCACATCATGACTGATAAATAACTCTCCATCTTTATTGCCGTAAACAAAGATATTATCTAGATATGTTTGAGGCAAAACATTGATATAGACTTCGCGATAAATGCCAGAGAAAGTTAAATAATCTACGGCATATCCAAATGGAGGATAGTTTTTATCTTCGCTTGAATCCAAAACGACAACTAATTTGTTATCTTTTTGCTTAACTTCTTTAGAAATATCTATTTTGATAGGAGTATAGCCGCTGACGAATTCTCCCAAAAATTTATCATTTAAATAGATTTTTGCTTTGAGCATAAATCCTTCAAATTCTAAAAGAACAACTTTGTTAGATATATTTTCGTCTACATCAAACTTTTTGACATAAGTAAAAACTTTTTGGTAAATCTTTTCAGAAAAATAATTATATGGGACATCAACTGCGTTATGAGGAATATTTACTATCTTCTTTTCTTTAGGTAATTCCCTAAGATAGTCATCATTAAAAGATTCGATAAATTCCCAATTATAATTTAAATTTTGTCTCATATTGTATTTAATTCCTAACGTTATTATTTTATAATATCTACGAGGTTTTTGTATGGTTAAATTTATTAATAACATGTTCAAATTGGACAGCAAATCGCTTTCCTATATTTTCCATGTAAATGAATTAGGAATTTTACTCCATGATTATTTTGGTGAAAAAATCGATGCAGATGATCCTGAGCCAATTTCTTTAAAGATTAAATGCCAACATGGTACATCTGTTCTTTTAGATGAAGAAAAGAATCCTGATTTTTCTCTTGATCAAGCATTACTTGAATTCTCCTATCCTCATAAAGGGGATTACCGTGAATCCCAAATCTTATTGAAGAACGAAAAATATGGATATGTTTTTGATTTTAGATATGACTCTTATGAAATAAGAAAGCCAAAAGAATTAAAAACTCTTCCGACTCCAAAAGATGCTGATGAAGAATTAGTTGTTACTTTAAAAGATGAAAAAGCTAAAGTAGCTATTGAGCTTCATTATCTAATTTTTGAAGAAGTAGATACATTTGCTAGAAACATTGTTATTAAAAACCTTGATGAAGAAAAACTATACGTTCAAAGAGCATATTCACTTTGCATTGATATGCTCAATAAATATTACGAAGTATTATCTTTAAGTGGTGGATGGATTAGCGAAGCTAAAATATCTAAAACAAAAATCATTCCAGGTATTTTTCAAATCTCATCTACTACTGGAACAAGTTCAAATAAACATAATCCATTCTTTGTGATTAAATCCGCTAATGCAGATTATGACCATGGTGAAGTAATGGCTTTTAATCTCCTTTATAGTGGTAACCATAACGAAATTGTGCAATGTTCAGGACATGATAAGCTTAGAATCTTAAGTGGCATCAATCCATTCTGCCTTGATTATAAACTTGAAAAGGATGAAGAATTTGAAGCACCTTACGCTGTCTTCACCTATTCAAAACAAGGTTTAAACTCTACTGCTAACAATTTTCATGAATTTGTTAACAAACACGTAATCAAAAAAGAATGGAGGAATTATCTTCGGCCTGTTGTAATTAATAACTGGGAAGGTACTTATTTTAAATTTAATGAATCTAAACTTCTCTCATTAGCAAAAGATGCCTATAAATATGGAGCAGAACTTTTCGTCCTGGATGACGGCTGGTTTTCAACTCGTAACGATGATCAACACGGGTTAGGTGACTATGAAGTAAATAAAAAGAAATTACCCCATGGACTAAATGGTCTAGCTAAAAAGATAAATAAAATCGGACTTAAATTTGGTCTATGGTTTGAACCCGAATCAATTAATGAATCCTCAAAACTTTATGAGACTCATCCAGATTGGGCTATTAAAAACAAAGACCATAAACCAAGCAAAGGAAGACATCAATTTGTCTTGAACCTTACTAAGAAAGAAGTGCAAGAATACATTATTAATAATGTATCTAAGACACTTGAATCCGCTAATATTGAATATGTCAAATGGGATTTCAATCGTAATATAAGCGATATACCAGAAGATAATCCAGGTAATTTTTACCACGATTATGTTATTGGTTTATATCACATAATGAAGACATTAACTGATAAATTCCCACATGTTTTGTTTGAAGGATGTGCAAGTGGAGGAAATAGGTTTGATTTAGGTATTCTTTCTTATTTCCCTCAAATATGGACAAGCGATGATACAGATGCATATGAAAGAGTAAAAATTCAAGCAGGTATTGCTTTAGGTTATCCTCTTTCATGTTTATCTAACCATGTCTCAGCATCTCCATCTCATCAACTCTTAAGAGCAACTCCAATTGATACAAGATTTAATGTTGCCTCCTTTGGGGTGCTTGGCTATGAATTAGTATTCAAAGAAATGGATGATTTAGAAAAGAAACACTTAAAAGAGTTAATAAAAATATATAAAAATAATAGAGAACTCTTCCAATATGGACAATTCAAACAAAGCGCATATATCTTAGACCATAACGATATTGCCTGGAGAGTAGTCTCTAAAGATAAAACTAAAGAAATAGTAATGCATTTTAACCGTTTGCAACTTCCAGATCCAAAAGATACCTACCTTTATAGTGGTAACCTCGCCAATGATAAAAAATACAAAATTGGAGTAGTAAAACAATTCCATAACATTAAGAAATTTGGTTCCCTTATTAACATGGTTCTTCCAGTGCACTTAAATCCAAATGGAAACATAGTTTCTTTCATCTCTAGACATAAAGGTCTTGATAGTGACACCCAAGAATATGTAGTAAGTGGATCAGTTTTAAATAAATCCGCAGTTATTTTAAATTCTGAATGGTCGGGAAGTGGGCTTAATGACCATGTCCGTGTCATGGGAGATTTTGGCTCAAAACTATATATAATCGAACAAATAGATGAATAATAAAAAACCAAACAATTTTAAATATGAAGTAGAAAAAAGTGAGGTTGAGGGTCTTACCTTAATAAAAGTTAAGGCCGTTAAAGGATATTTTCATGTTACTTTATGTGACTTAGGAGCGTCTATCTATGATGTTTTTTTCCTTCAAAGAAGAATGACTTTAACACCTAGATTTTATTCAACTTTTAAAAGAGGTGACATCTATCATGGTAAGACTATCGGTAGAGTTAATGGTCGTATCAAAGATGCTTCGATAATTGTCGATAGCATTAAATATCAACTCGATAACAATGAAGGAAAGAACACTCTCCATGGAGGAAGGGGTGGATTATCCACAAAATACTTTGATTATGAAGTTTACGATAACGAAAACTCTTTAAGTGTTGTCTTTAAATATATTTCTCCTCATTTAGAAGCAGGTTTTCCTGAAGAAGCAAAATTCATGGTGACTTATCTTTTCCCAAAAGATGTTGATCTTCCAATGTTTTTCATCCTATTTGATGGTCGTGTAGAACGTTTAACCCCAATTAAATTAACAAACCATACTTACTGGTGTTTGGGTGATCCAAATATCAAAAATTTGAAGCTTGATATTAAACCAAAATCATATGCTTTATATGAAGAAAAATCTCTTCTTCCATTAAATATGAAAAAGGTACAAAAACTATCTAACTTTAAAGAAAAATATTTAATAGACATTCTAAAGAATGAAAACTTTGAAAATGGGCTTGATAATTACTTCGAATTAACCCGCAAAAAAGGTGATAATTACCCAGATTTAATTCTTTCAAATGATCATTCTGCAATGGCAATTTACACTGATTTTCCAGGCATACATTTATATAGCGATAATAAGATTGATGGAGAAGAATATTTCCACACAAAATCTAAAAATCATAGAGCAATTGCAATAGAACCATCTCTTTCGCCATTTGACCCTTCTTTAGTAGATGAATCTCACCCATTTCATCACTATATTTCTTACCAATTTTTCTCACTAATGAAATAGATAAACCAAACAAGGAGAATGCTAGTCATTCTTTTTGTTTACATATTTTTTAGAAAACTCTTTTAAGATAATTCGATATTATCATATAATATTGAAGTCATTTTACTTTTAATGGAGGAAATTATGGCAAAATTACAAGCTCATGCAGAAAAGCAAATTAGAGAGATTGTAGAACGTTATAAAGACGAAGAAACCCCATTAATGATGATTCTTGAAGCCATTCAATCTGAATATGGCTATATCCCACTTGAGGTTCAAGAACTCGTCTCTTCTTTAACAGGTATTCCTGTTGCCGAAATCTATGGAGTCGTTACATTCTATTCATTCTTCTCACTTAATCCAAAAGGCAAATATGTTATCGGTGTTTGTCTTGGAACAGCCTGTTATGTTAAAGGCTCCCAACTCGTCATGGATAAATTCTCTGAAATCTTAGGAATTAAACCTGGTGAAACAACTGAAGATGGTCTATTCACTCTTGATGCACTTCGTTGCATCGGTGCATGTGGTATCGCCCCAGCTATTTCAATCAATGGTAAGGTTTATCCAAAAGTCCAAGTTGGCCAAGTAGCAAACATTGTTAATGAATACAAAGCAAAGGAAGGAGCAGCAAAATAATGGAAAAGATTTTATCAGAAGAAACTCTTGCTAAGAAAATTACTGCTTGCTCTAGTTGCTTAGAAAAGAAATTTAGTGGCGAAGATGGTAAAAAACATCTCGTCGTCTGTGGTGGTACTGGATGCTTATCAAGTGAATCCGGTGTCATCTTAGAAAAGCTTGAACAATTAATCAAAGAAAAACATCTTGAAGATAAATGCACAGTTAACCGTGTCGGATGCTTTGGTTTCTGCAGCCAAGGACCATTCGTTAAAGTCTTCCCAGAAGATAGACTATATCGCGCTGTTAAAGTAAAAGATGTTGAAAGAATTATCGAAGAAGACGTCATCGGTGGTAAATGTATCGAAGATTTACTTTATGTAGATCCATCCACTCATGAAAAAGTTGAAAAACAAGATGATATTAACTTCTATAAGAAACAAGTCCGTGTTGCTCTTCATGGTTGTTCACTCATTAATCCAGAAGAACTTGAAGAAGCATTCGGTTATGGTGCTTTCCAAGGTTTAGTGAAAGCTCTCCATATGACACCACAAGAAGTCGTTAACGAAGTTCTTGCTTCAGGTGTCCGTGGTCGTGGTGGTGCTGGCTTCCCAAGTGGAAGAAAATGGCAATTCGCTTTAGATCAAAAAAGTGATGAAAAATATGTTGTTTGTAACGGTGACGAAGGTGATCCAGGTGCATTCATGGATCGTTCAATCTTAGAAGGAAACCCAGTCAATGTTATCGAAGGTATGATGATTGCTGGCTATGCAATCGGAGCTCATAACGGTTATTTCTATGTCCGTGCTGAATATCCAATTGCTGTCCAAAGACTTAGAATCGCCATTAAAGAACTCGAAGAAGTTGGTTTACTTGGCGATAACATCCTTGGAACAGGCTTCTCATTCCGTTGTCATATCCGTTTAGGTGCAGGCGCCTTTGTTTGTGGTGAAGAAACTGCATTACTTAACTCAATTGAAGGTAAACGTGGTATGCCACGTCCTCGTCCACCATTCCCAGCTGTTAAAGGTTTATGGGGAAAACCAACAATTATCAACAACGTTGAAACACTTGCTAACGTTCCATATATCTTAAGAGAAGGGGCGGCAAAATTTGCCTCAATTGGTACCGAAAAATCAAAAGGTACTAAAGTCTTTGCTCTTGGTGGAAAAGTTAACAATGTTGGTCTTGTTGAAGTACCAATGGGTACTACACTTAGAGAACTTATCTTTGATATTGGTGGTGGTATTCCAAATAATAAAAAATTCAAAGCTATCCAAACTGGTGGTCCATCTGGTGGATGTTTAACTGAAAAAGATCTTGATACTGAAATCGATTTTGATAGTTTAGTCGCTAGAGGATCAATGATGGGTAGTGGTGGTGCTATCGTCATGGACGAAGATAACTGTATGGTTGATGTCGCTAAATTCTATATGGAATTCATTTGCGATGAATCATGTGGTAAATGTTCACCATGCCGTATTGGTACAAAACGTATGCTTGAAATCTTGACTAAGATTTGTGATGGTAAAGGTACTTTAGAAGATTTAGATGCACTAAAAGAACTTGCCAACGCTACAAAAACAAATTCACTTTGTGCTCTTGGTCAAACAGCCGCTAACCCAGTTATTTCAACCATGAATAATTTCATGGATGAATATATTGCTCACGTAACTGAACATAAATGTCCAGCACACGTTTGTAAGAAAATGCTCAAATACGAAATTGACCCAGAAAAATGTAAGAAATGTTCATTATGTGCTCGTAATTGTCCAGTTCATGCAATTTCTGGTGAAGTTGGAAAAACTCCATTCGTTATTGATCCAGAGAAATGTATCAAATGTGGTGTTTGTATTTCGAATTGTCACTTTGGTGCAGTAGTCAAAAAATAAGGAGTATGTTATGGTTAATATAAAAATTGAAGGTAAATCCTATCAAGTCGAAGAAGGCTTAACAATCCTTGAAGCTGCACGTAAATGCGGTTATAACATTCCTTCTTTATGTGCTTTTAAAAATGGTAAATGTTCACTTGCAAGTTGCCGTGTTTGTTTAGTAGAAGTTAAAGGTGCTAGAGGACTAGTTGCCTCATGTGCCTACCCAGTTAATGAAGGTATGGAAATTACTATTTCCTCACCAAAAGCTATCGAAGCACGTCGTACTTCAGTTGAACTTCTTCTTTCGAATCATCATCGCAATTGCTTGCAATGTGAAAAAAATGGCCATTGTGAACTTCTTGAAGTATCAAAACTTGTTGGAGCTCGCGATAATGTATTCATGGGAGAACAAACTCCATCCTTTAAGGATGAGCTTGCTCCAGGAATAGTAAGAGATACCTCAAAATGTATCCTTTGTGGACGTTGTATTGAAACATGTAAAGATTTACAAGGCTTAGGTATTTTAGGCTTCGAAAACCGTGGTTTTAAAACAATTGTTGCTCCAGCTCAAAATCGTAGCTTTGCAACTTCCCCATGTATGCAATGTGGTCAATGTGTCCTTGTTTGTCCAACAGGTGCTTTAATGGAACATAATGAAATTCCTTTAGTTGATAAAGCATTAGCTGAAGGTAAATTCGTTGTTTGCCAAGTTGCTCCTGCTGTTAGAGCCGCTATTGCTGAAGAATTCGGTGAAAAGATTGGCACAAATGGCACAAATAAGATGATTGCAGCTCTCCATCGTCTCGGCTTTAGCCGTGTCTTCGATGTTAACTTTGGGGCTGACCTTACAATCATGGAAGAAGGAAACGAACTCCTTCATAGAATGAAAAATAAAGGTGTTCTTCCACAAATCACTTCCTGTTCACCAGGTTGGATTAACTATATGGAATATTACTATGCTGATTTAATTCCACATATTTCAACTTGTAAGAGCCCACATCAAATGCAAGGTGCAATTACTAAAACATATTTCGCAGAAAAACATAACTTAGATCCAAAAGATATCTTTGTTGTCTCAATTATGCCATGTACTGCTAAAAAATATGAAAAATCTCGTAAAGAGATGGAGGTCAATGGTCTTAGAGATGTTGATGCTGTTTTAACCACTCGTGAAATTGCTCGTATGATTAAAAGAAGTGGTATCAACTGGGCTAGACTTCCAGAAGATGAAGAATTCGACCAAGACCTTTTAGGTCAATATAGTGGTGCTGGTGTCATCTTTGGTGTTACTGGTGGTGTTATGGAAGCTGCTCTTAGAACTGCTTATCATGAACTTACTGGTAAAGAATATGGTCCAATCGTTTTTAGTGCAATCCGTAGCCTAGAAGGTGTAAGAGAAGCTGAAATTGATGTTGATGGAACTAAGATAAAAATCGCTATTGCATCAGGTATGAAAAATGCCAAAGTACTTCTTGATGAAGTACGTGAAGGAAAATCTCCATATGCATTTATTGAAATTATGGGATGTCCAGGCGGATGTATCAATGGTGGTGGTCAACCATACGTTAAACCACTCTTCTTACCAAATGAAGACCTTGATATTCTAGAAACATACCGCCTAAAACGCGCCAGCGTATTATATAAAGAAGATGAACGTCAAATTATTAGACAATCTCATAATAACCCAGATATCATCAAACTTTATAAAGAATTCTTAGGAAGCCCACTTTCTCATAAATCTCACGAATTACTCCATACTCACTATGAGACAAATCGTGAACGCTTCCCAGATAAAAAATAAGTCAATAAATAAGGGCCGAAATTAGTTATTCGGTCCTTTTTTAACCACAAAAAAAGAAAATAAAAATTATTTCCAAGAAATTAAGAAATATATTTGTTAATATATAAGTTTGGAGGAAAAAGAATGAAAATTATTAAAAGAATTAGTGCCTTACTCGTACTCTCCTCTACTTTCTTAGGTGGTTGTAATTTCGAAAATTTCGCAAACTTTTTAGATGATTTAACTGATCCAGCCCATATCACTGGTGAAGATCAAACCCAAGAAGGCCAAGGCGAAGAAGGCCAAGGTGAAGGTGAACAAGGTCAAGGTCAAGAACAAGAAGGTGATGTTCTTGTCTCGTCCATTTCTTTAGGTCGTATTTCAACTGCTATTAAAGTAGGTGAAAGTAAAACTATTTCATATTCAGTTTCACCAAGTAATGCTACAAATAAAGAAGTTAAAATTGAAATTGCTGATCCTTCAGTTGCTTCATATACTCTCGGAAATAGTAACGCAATTACTATTAAAGGCTTAAAAGCCGGTGAAACATCAATTACTGTAACTGCTAAAGATGGTAGTGGTGTTTCCGCTAGTAGAACATTTAGTGTTACTGGTTCATCTCAAACTGATCCAGTGGACCCTGTTGATCCACAACCAGAAGAAGAAGCAACTGATTATAGTGCAACAATTCTTATTTATATGTGTGGTAGTGATTTAGAGTCAGGTTACGCTAACCAAACTTATATCAATGATGGATGGGAATCATATGAATGGAATGGCCAAGGTTTAGCAGCTATGGATATTATGGAAATCTTATCCGTTAAAAATAAACCAAACGATATAAATATCGTTATTCAAACTGGTGGTGCTAATTCTTGGACAAAAACTACATATGCAAATTATGGTAATACAAACATTGATCCATCCAAACTCCAAAGATGGCATGTTGAAAACCAAAAATTGGTATTAGATCAATCACTTTCATATGCTTCCATGGGTTTATCAAGCACCCTTCAATCATTTGTTGAATATGGTTTAAATACTTACCCAGCTGATAAAACTGGTTTAATTTTATGGAACCATGGTGGTGGTATCACTGGTGTTTGCTTTGATGAAAGAAAGAGTAGCGACTCCCTTCTTGCAAGTGAAGTTCATACAGCAGTAGGTTATGCTTTAGGTAATGCTGGTAAAGCTGGTCAAAAACTTGAATGGATTGGCTATGATGCTTGCTTAATGTCTTTACAAGACATTGCTATTAAAAATTCCGACTATTTTAACTACATGGTTGCTGCTCAAGAAAGTGAATCTGGTACTGGTTGGGACTATGACAATTGGCTTGATGATTTATATGCTAAAAAATCAACTAAGACAGTTTTAAAAGCAATCTGCGATTCATTCATTGAAGATAACAATACAGATGATTATGGAAATTATTCAACCCAATACAATGATCAAACCCTTGCTTATCTTGATTTAAGATATGCCACAACTTATAAAACTGCTTGGGAGAATTTTGCAAGTCAACTCAAGTCTAAATTTACTTCCTCAAATAAATCTAGCTTTGCTAGTTTAGTTAAGAGTGCAAAATATTATGCTGATAGTGATTATGGTTATTTTGGAATGTTTGATGTTAAAGATTTCATCAGCAAATTACAAAAGAATTCAACATTCAAAGTTGATTCATCATATACTGATGCAGTTTTAGATGCTCATACTAAACTTGTTGGTTATAGCAAAATTGGTGCTAAAGCTGGCAATTCTAATGGCTTATGCATGTATTGGTGTGTAAATAGTGACGGTGCTGATGTATTATCAAGTTGCTACACTAAGAGTGAAACCCCATTAACCACATGGCAAAGCCTTGCTCAAACTTATGGCTATACTGGCAGTAGTTCCGGCGGTGGCCATAAAATTGCTTAATAAGATATATAATTAGTAGGACAAAGTTGTCCTACTTTTTATATTATCTTTGATAAAATATATTAATTAATTTAAGATATTTAGTATGAAAAAGTTTTTAAGATTATTTTTTGGGCGTGTTTTAGTTATTATTATTGCCCTCATTTTACAATTATTTGCTTTTAGTGTAATTGTTCTTGTTGTCCTTATGGGAGCAGGTGTTATTGAATCATTCTTAGCTAGCATTGTAGGTGATACATTTGCTGCTATTATTGATCAGTCACTGTCTTATATGTTAAGTGCAGCCCAGGTAATACTTACTATTGTTGTATCTATCTATATTGTTAATTCTAAAGTGGCAACATCTTATAAAATAACTTGGTTATTTGTAGTAGGTGTTCTAGCTTTCTTTGGAACTATCTTGTATCTCCTATTTGCAAATAAATCTACAAACAAAAGAATGCGTAAAAGACTTGAGAAAGAGAAAAGCGCTCTTCGTAGATTTGAAATTGATCAAAAAATTGAAAAAGAATTACATAATAGTGCTGAAGATGAATCTGCCCTATCTTTAGCAAATTATGTTTCTAAAACAAGTGGTCAAACATTATATAAAAATTCTGAAGTTACCTATTTCAAAAGTGGTGAAGATGCTTGGCCATTTATGCTAGATGAATTATCTAAAGCAGAACACTATATCTTCTTAGAATATTTCATTGTTGAAAAAGGTGTATTTTGGGATTCTCTTTTAGAGATCTTAGAAAAGAAAGCTAAAGAAGGAGTGGATGTCCGTGTCATGTATGATGACTTAGGAAGTGTGTCTACTCTTCCAGTTAATTACCCAAAAAGACTTAAAAAGATGGGTATTAAATGTGTCCCTTTTAATCGTCTAAGAGCATTCGTTAATATCAAAGTAAATAACCGTGATCACCGTAAGATTTTAGTAATTGATGGTAAAGTAGGATTCACTGGAGGAATTAACCTTGCAGATGAATATGTTAACCATATTGAAAGATTTGGATATTGGAAAGATAATTCGATAAGAATTAAAGGAGAAGGTGTCTATGGCCTAACTCAATTATTCTTATCTAACTGGTTATTTTCGAATAATATCGATGATACAAGTGAATTATTTGATGATAAATATCTTCCTAAGACATATAAGACTAAAGAAGATAAAATTAATGAAAGTGGATATGTTCAACCATATGGTGATATTCCATTTGATAATGATAATATTGGTCAAAATGTCTACCTTAAACTCATCAATGGGGCTAGAAAATATATTTATATAACCACTCCATATTTAATTATTGATGATGAAATGAATAATGCCCTTTGTAGAGCGGCAATGTCAGGAATTGATGTTCATGTCATGACTCCTCATATTCCAGATAAAAAATTAGTCTTTGGTATTACAAGAAGTCACTACGCTCCTTTAATTAAAGCAGGAGTTAAAATCCATGAATTCACTCCTGGTTTCATACATGAAAAAATGTTCATCGTTGATGATATATATGGAACAGTAGGAACAATCAATTTAGACTACCGTTCACTTTATCTCCATTTAGAAAATGGAACATTCATGTATAAATGTGATTGTCTTAAAGAAATGAAACAAGATTATGAAGATTCAATTAAAGTTTCTGAATTAATCGATTCAAATAGATATAAAAAGATTAAAAGAGGGAAAGGACTTTGGTGGGGCATCTTACGTGTGTTCTGTCCAATGCTTTAAGATATGGATATTACAAAAACAATTGCTAAATTAATCCGTTATGGTGAACTTCATCTCTTTTTAGGCGAACTTGATTCAATATACGCAAGAAATATCATTATGTCTCGTCTTCATGTTGAAGAAGTCTATGAAGGCAAGATTATTGATAAAGAAATCGAAGAGATGGAAGTACCTGATAAATTAATCGAAGAACTTGATGAATATATCACTTTTGTAGATGGACTAAAGAAAGAATCACTTATATGTGAAATCATGTCTTTAATTAGCCCATCTCCAGATAAAGTTGTATCTACCTTTTACGCTCTAAAAGATGTTAATCCCCTTTTAGCGACTGAATATCTCTATGATGTTTCTGTTAAAGATTATTATGTCCAAAAAACTAAAGTAGATAAGAACATCTTATGGGTCTCTAAAGATGGTATTGAAATATCAATCAATCTTTCTAAACCTGAAAAAGATAATAAAGATATTAAAAAACTACTTACATCGACTAATGTAGGTTATCCAAAATGTGTTCTTTGCATTGATAATATTGGCTATAAAGGAAGAGATAAATTCCCTCCAAGACAAAACATTAGATTTGTCCCTCTTCATTACAACAATGAAGAATGGTTCTTACAATTCTCTCCATATGGCTACTATAACCGTCATTGTATCTTAATCAAAAAAGAACATGAGCCAATGAAAGTATCTTTAGAATCTATGGCAATCTTATTTAAATTTGTCGATGATTTCCCACATTATATGATTGGCTCTAATAGTGATCTTCCAATTACTGGAGGAAGTATTCTTAATCACGAACATTTCCAAGGTGGAGAACATATCTTCCCAATGCTTAAACGTGATTATGAATACGTAGTAAGTGAAAACTACTTAGGAGTAAAAATTGGTAAACTAAATTGGTATAACTCAGTAGTTAAATTTGAGTCAAAAGACCAAGAAGCAATGTTAAAAGTAGCCTCAAACGTCCTATCTTGCTGGTTATCTTATGAAAATAAAGAACTTGATATCATCAAACAATCAAATGGTGAAAGACATAATTCAATCACTCCAATATTAAGAAAAATTGATGATACATATCATATGTATATTATTTTAAGAAATAATAACACATCCGAAGAATACCCAGATGGTATCTATCACGCTCATAAAGAATATCATCACATTAAGAAAGAAGGTATTGGTTTAATTGAAGCAATGGGTCAATTTATTCTCCCAGCTAGATTAAACCGCCAATTACCTTTAATTGAAGAAATACTAAAGAACAAAGTTTCTAAAGAAGTATATCTAAATGAAAATCCTGATTTAGAAAGTTTTGTTAATATGATTGAATCACTTAAATCTAGAAGTGGTGACTACCATCAAATAGTTAAAGAAGAAGTAGAAGATATCTGCAAGAATATCTTACTTAATACAGCAGTCTTCAAAAATGATAAAGCTGGTCAAGATGGCTTCAAAGAATTTTTCAATAAATTAGTATTATTGAAATAAGAAAGGTATTAATTTACAATAAAATTATGAAAAGAAAATATCTAAAACACACATTCGCCCTAACTTTTATGCCACTATTAATTGCATCTCTTTCAGGATGTAATCAAAATGAGGAACCAACTCCTACACCTACTCCAGATCCATATAGTGAATATTATAAGGAAGCTCAAGGTAAGACTGGTCAAGAACTTAAAAATGCTTTAAGACAAATCATTGACCATGATACTCCTCTTCAATATGCTGATTTAGCTAAATTCTACACTGAAACAGATACAGCATTAGATGGTAACACTAATCACTTTGTTCTCTTCTATACTGGAGAAGTAGTATCAAATAAAATGACCGATGAAGACTATGTCCCATGGGGAGATGACGCTACAAATCCATATGTATTAAATAAAGAACATGTTTGGCCACAATCACGTTTCCGTGTTTATGGTTCAATGAGTAATCCAAATCAATATGGAAAAGCTGCTAACCCAGGTCCAGCCACAGATATATATAATGTCCGTCCATGTAACGCTAAAGTTAATGGAGATAGATCTAATTATTTCTACGCCGAAGGAAATGGAAATGTCTTTGATCCAGTAACTGACGCTGTTGATCCAGATACACTTGAACCAATTGGTAAAGCTGAATTTAGAGGTGAAATTGCTCGCATTCTCTTCTATTGTGCTACTAGATATGAAAAACTTTCATTAATCGAAGATGTTGATGCTTCAACCACAAAAAGTGGTGGTTCAAATGAAATGGGTCATCTTTCGACATTACTTAAATGGCACCTCGCTAACGCAGTTAACGATAGAGAAAAAGCACGTAATGATGCTGGTCAAGAAATACAAGGAAATCGTAATCCATTTGTTGATCACCCAGAATATGCTTGCAAAATATATGGAAATTATAACGAAGCCACAAGATCCGTTTGTGGTCTAGTCTAAGGAGGGCTTGAATATGAAAGCTAAACAATTAATCTTTGTTCCATTCATCGCGATTCTTTTATCTGGATGTAATCCAGGAGTAAACCCAACTCCTTCTCCTTCTCCTTCTCCAGATCCAGAGCCAGTTGATTGGGAAAAAACTTATGTTGATGATCGTAGTGGTGTAATCGATGACTATAACGGTTATTATGCATCAGAGACAAACACAATCAACTATGAAGATCGTGGTAACAGACTTAAATCAAAAATTCATAATTTAATGGTCGATACTCATGACTATTTCCCAACCTATTCAATATTCAAAGAAACTGCTACATATAAGAAAACAGCTTATAATCCATCAACAAATAAGATTGTTTATTTCTATACTGGTAAAGAAGTTTCTTCCTATGGTGGTAGCCGTGAACACGTCTGGCCATGCGCTAACTCAAATGGACTTTGGGATAGAGATCCAGTAACTAAAGAAGATATTGGTGAAGACTATCAAGGTGCAGGGGCAGATATGTATCATTTAATGCCATGTACCACATCTGTTAACTCTGCAAGAGGTAATGCTAAATTCACTGAATTTGATAAATCCACAACATATAACAACAAAACTGATGGTGGTCCATATGCTTTAAAGGTTTCAACTGATAAAAAACGTGTTGAACTTGCTGATTCTTTCAAAGGTGATGCTGCACGTATCATTTGCTACCTTTGGGTTCACTATTCAACATTTGGTAAAGTCTATGAAGATCATCCAGAATATATTGGTAATCTCTTATTAAGAGATATCATTGATGCTCCAGCAGGAGTAGATGAAGACTCTAACATCGCAATCTATAAAACACTTGCTAAATGGAATGCGATGGATCCAGTTGATGAAATGGAAAAAAGAAGAAATACTGAAGTTGAAAAAGTTCAACATAACCGTAATCCATTCATTGACCATCCAGAATTCGTTTGGAAAATGTTCAATTTAGACTACGATGGTGAATAAAAAGGAGAATTAAAATGAAGAAAACATTTGTTTTATTATCCCTTGCTTCCCTTCTTGCTATTACAGGTTGTGGTAAAGCTGAAGAAAAGAAAGAAGATACTACTCCAGAAGGTGATACACCTGCTACACCTGGCACAATTGATGATTTAGATCCAAAAGATGGAGATCATTATGGTGGAGTAGAACAATCAGGTACAGTAGGTCTATCCTATACACTTACTCAATATCTAAATAATGATAAATGGGAAAACGGATATAAAGTTACCGGATATGAAGGCAGTAATCCTAACGTAGTTATTCCTAGCACCTTTAACAAATTACCTGTTGTCGAAATAGATGATAGAGCCTTCCAAAATAACTTAGTTATAGAATCTCTTACTCTAGGTAAAAACATTCGTAATATTGGTGATTATGCCTTCTCTCGCACATTTAATATGACTAAAGTAAATATCGAAAGAGGTAATCCATATTTAGTTATTGAAGATGGATTGGTCTATCATGTTGAAAAAGAAGGTAAGACTGAAGTTAGTCGCACACTTTATTTTGGTGAAGCTGGTAGATATGTATCTTTTGATACATACGCTAAAAAGATTACTAAATTAGCCTTTGGTTGTTTTGGTAATTTTGAAAACTTAATTTATTTAAGAATGAGTCTTGATTTAGTTCCTACCTACCCAAATTCAATACAAGGTAAAGAAAACCATCTATATTATTTATTTAATTATTCAAGTTCCACAAGTCAATATCGTATTGATAAGATGAAAAGCGCATTTGTTCCACATCTTTCAACTCTCGTTTTGGGTGGCGATACTGTTTCAGCAGTTCCATCTTACTTCTGTCAGTATCTTTATTCTTTAACCAGTGTTGTTTTAGAAGAAGGTATTACTGCTGTTAATATTTATTCTTTCGCTCATTGCACTAGACTTAGAAATGTCGAATTCCCATCAACAATGGAATATATTAACGGCACTTCGTTTGCTTACACAGATGATTTATATCGTCTATATTTTAAGAAAACAACAAATAAACTATATTTCTATACTTATTCTAGCAGTTATGGAGTGTTCTATAACAAAGATAGAAACTGGGCAATGTATTTAGTGTTTGAAGATAAGACATCTAATATTAGTTTTGATGCAAATTCTTTAAAATTTGATCCAGATAAAGGATCAACTGCATCAACTCTTTCTGAGAAAACTTATCAAGATTATTTAGATATTAATCCTACTAGAGCATTCTCAGAAATACCCCCAGATCCAGCATCCTGATTCTATCATTTATAAATAGGTCTTCGTTATTGAAGGCCTTTTATTTGATATTTATATCTTTATATATAAAATATATTCTTATGAAGAAAGTCGGAATGATATCCTTAGGATGCGCTAAAAATCTTGTCGATAGTGAGATGGTTTTAGGAATGCTTAAACTATCAGGTTTTGAAATAACTTCTTCTATTGAAGAAAGTGACATCATTATCATCAATACTTGTGGCTTTATTGAAGCAAGTAAACAAGAATCTATTGAAAATATTCTAGATATCATCTCCTATCATAAAAAAGTAGTGGTAATCGGATGTCTTGTCGAAAGATATCTAGATGAACTAAAAGAATCTATTCCTGAAGTAGATGAATGGGTTAGAATCAAGGATTATTCTCATATTCATGAAGTAATATCTAAATTAGCAGGAGAAAGTGTTATTGAACTCTCTCCATTCAATCGACTTTTATCTACTCCTCCTTTTATGGCATACCTTCGTATTTCCGAAGGATGTAACAATTGCTGCACTTATTGTGCAATCCCTCTTATTAGAGGATCTTTCCGTTCTAGAAAAATGTTAGATATATTAAAAGAAGCAAAAGATTTAGCCTCTGCTAATATTAAAGAGTTAGTGATTATCTCTCAAGACACTACTAGATATGGAAGCGACTTTAAAGAAAAGAAAACAATTGTAGATTTACTAAAAGCTATTGTAGACCTTAATGCATTTAAGTCGATTAGACTACTCTATTTATATCCAGATGAGATAAGTATCGACTTAATTAGATTTATTAAAAATAACCCTGTTGTTGCCCCATATTTTGATATTCCTTTCCAACACTCCTCTAACAAAGTACTTAAAGAAATGAATAGAAGAGGTAGTAAAGAAGAATATCTAGAACTAATTAATACCATTAGAGAAGAGATTCCTAATGCAATTATAAGAACTACATATATTGTTGGGTTCCCTAATGAAACATATGAAGATTTTGATGATCTAGTAGCGTTCACTAAAGAAGTTGAATTTGATCATATGGGTACTTTTAAATATTCTCGTGAAGATGGTACTAAATCATATGACTTCAAGAACCAAGTAGATGAGAAAATCAAAACGATGAGATATAACACCATCATGCAAATACAAAAAACAATCTCATATAAAAAGAATAAAGAACATATTGGAGAAATAATGAATGGTATCGTAACTGGTTACGATCCTAAATCTAATCAATATTCACTTAGAAGCTATTGGAACGCTCCAGATGATATTGATGGAAATATCTACTTTAAAAGTGAAAAGAATCTAAATATTGGCGATGTTGTTAAAGTTAAAATAGAATCAGCTTTTGTCTACGATTTATTTGGTAATTATATCGAATAATTTGTTGAATATTATTCTATTTATATATATAATTCATTTCGTTGCCTCCATAGTTAATCGGTATAACGAATCCATGGTAAGGATTAATGCGTAGTTCGACTCTGCGTGGAGGCACCAGGTTGAAAGCATTACTTTGATACAAAGTATTTCCATAGAAAACATCGAGAAATCGGTGTTTTTATTTACTTTTAAGCTATTTTTGAAGCATAGACGCAAAAAGTGTTGCTTTGATTATTTATTTTGTGTTACATCTTGCTACATACAAAATATCATCTAAACGTTTAGAAAAAGTTGATTTCTAATAATCATCAAGGCGGTAAGGCAAATACTTACCGCTTTTTATTCTGCTAAATATTAATATTCTATTATATTATAATATAGAAAACATTTTGAACATTCATCAATTTATAATAGAATTTGTTCGATTAAAGGGTTTATATATGAAAATAATAAATAAATTAATACTTAGCTTAAGTCTTATTTTAACGATGCTTACTGGTTGTAATACAACTTCTCAAGAAAATACTTCTAGTGGTGAACACGAACATACTTATATGAAAATGCATGCAAGTGGACCAACATGCACTAGCAGTGGTTTTTCTCTTCCTTTTTATTATAAGTGCCAATCTTGTGGTCAATTATTTGACACTGAAAAGCATGAGATTATATATGATGATTATGTGGTTCCTGCCCTTGGCCATGATTATCTAATTGTTGATAAAATCGAACCTACATTTGAAAGTAATGGTTCATATACCTACGAATGTTCGAGATGTGAAAATTCATATATAACTAAAATAGATAAATTAGAACATAACTTTCTTTTAGGAACCTACATTTACGATGAAGAAAATGATGTTCATTATCATCCATGCGCCGATGTTGGATATGAATATCTTAGAACGGGCGAAGAAAAATGCACAAAAGTGCTCCAAGAAGTTTGTTGTTATCTAGATGATAAGGTAACTTCCTATTATTATGAATGCTTATATTGTAGACATGAATCCATAGAAAATATCGATGGAATCATTGATTTTCCAGGTGAAGTGACAATTGAACATGATGAAACTGGTCACTGGATTAAATCCGATACTAGCTTTAAGGTTGGCACAAATATTGGAAATATAAAATTTGAAGTCGATGGAGTGCCATATATTTTTACAAGTAAAGAAAGACTTAATTACGAAGAACATCCTTATAATGAAACTCATATCGAAGAAAGCGAAACTTCAATTGGATCAATTACTTATTCTTGCCCAGTATGTGAATATACAAAAACAAAATATTTCTACAAAGGTTTAGATGTTGAATTTTTAGAAAATAATGAAGTTAAATTACTAGCCAAGGAAGAAATAACTGATATTGAAACACTAACGTTTCCTACTACCTTAACATATAAATCAGTTAATTATAAAGTTACAAATATTGGTTCACTTGAAAAATTAACAAACTTAAAACGTTTAACTCTTCCAGCATCTTTAAATTCTATTGATGAACACGCTCTTAGTGGACTAAAACTTGAATATTTAGCGTTACCAATTCCTAAAATGATGTATTTTAGAAATGATGGCAAATATTATAATGCAGACGAATGCAACGATGTCGATAAAACGAATGTTGCCTTTGACTTCATTAGATATTTATTTGGTATGAATGAAAAAGAAGGTTTCTATAACACAATCTATCAAGGCGAAAGTGTTAGAACTTTATCAACATATATCAAATCCTATGTTCCTAATTCATTAAAAGAGATTGAGATTCTTCAAAATGATACATATACGCTTCCGAATCTATTCTTTTTCAATATTAATCAACTCGAATATATTAATATTCCTAAATCAATTACCTATTTTGGAAGAGGAGTATTTGCAGAATGCTCTTCACTTAAAGGTATTAATTATAAAGGAACAATTGAAGAATGGAATCATATTATTCGTGGTGAGGAATGGAATGATAGTGTTGATTCGATTCCAGTAAGTTGCACTGATGGAGTAGTAAGCTTATATTAATTTGTTGATTATAAAAAAGAGATTATTTATGAATAAAAATGGCAAGACTTGTGATAAAGTAGAATCGATAAAGGAGAACTTTGAACATGAAACAAGAATTATTAAAAGGTTTAACAGAAGAACAAATTGCAAAAATTAAAGCCTGTAATAACAGTGAAGAACTCTTAGAGTTAGCAAAAGAAGAAGGCGTGGAATTAACTGACGAACAATTAAAGGCGATATCCGGTGGAGGCTTAATATGCTCAACTGGAATTCATTGTCCTCAATGTGGCGCCGGATATGATGACATTATGTTCTGGAGCGAACGTGATGCAAAAGGGCATGAAACCGTTCATTACGAATGCAAAAAATGTCAACGTCAATGGACCAAGAATAGATAGTTTAGTTCGTGTTAATTTTTAAAAGTGTTACTTGTATTATTCTCGTAGTACTTAAACATTAGGCTAAAATGCACATATCCCTAGGGTATGTGTTTTTTATTGCTTCAATAAAGCTTTTCTAACAAATTCGATGAACTCTTCTTTAGGAATGGCTTCCAATTCCTGGCAAATGTCATCAACCATTTTTTCGTTGTTGTTTCTTTCGACTAAATAATCAATGCTTACGTTAAATAAGTCGGCCAGTTGTATAAGCTGATTAATTTTTGGTTCATATATGCCGTTTTCCCAATTCAATATTGTTTGACCAGAAACGCCTAGTTTTAACGCTATTTCGTTTTGAGTTAAACCGCTTTTAATTCTTAATTCTCTCAGTCTCATCCTTTTATCCTCTAGAGAAATAATCAAAGAAACCTTGATTTGAAAGTAGTTAAATCAAGCAAAGCTATGTATAATATATCCGATATTCAAGGAAACCTTGATTTTCAGGAGTTCGGATATGGGAAAGTTTACTTTTATTGATTTGTTTGCTGGTCTTGGTGGATTTCATCAAGCAATGCGAGCTTTAGGAGGAGAATGCGTATTTGCTTCAGAGATTGATCCAGAAGCAGCATCAACGTATAAAGCGAATTACGGTATTGATCCATTAAACGACATTACCAAAACTGATGCTAAAGATATTCCGCATCATGATGTTCTTTGCGGCGGATTTCCATGCCAAGCTTTTTCTAACGCTGGTCATAAAAAGGGATTTGAAGATACACGTGGGACTTTATTTTTCGATGTTGCACGTATAATCGAGTACCATAAGCCAAAATTCATTTTTTTAGAAAATGTCAAACACTTGATTAAGCATGATAATGGCAATACTTGGAGAGTGATTAAACAAACCCTTCTTGATTTAGGTTATGTTCTTCCCAAGGAAGACATAATTAGTAGTCCTGATGATATTGGAATTCCGCAAAATAGACCAAGAATCTACATTATGGGTATAAGGAAAGATTTAACTGATAAAGACTTCATTGAGTTTAAAAAACCTGAATTTAAAGGCAAAACTTCTATTTATTCTATCCTTGATGAAAAAGCAGATCCAAAATACAACATTTCCGAATACGAAAATAAAATTCTCACAGCTTGGGATGTATTTAAAAAAGGCGTAAATATAAAAGTGTTTGGTTTTCCTGTTTGGGTTGATGAGTTCGGTTTAGATTATGACTATTCATCATTCCCACAATGGAAACAAGACTATGTTAGAAAAAATAGACAATTATATTTAGAACACAAAGGTTTTATCGATAAGTGGTTAGAAGATTATAAAGTAAGAGACTTTAAACTTAGAGATAGGAGATTTGAATGGCAAGCCGGAGCTGGTTATAACTCAGTTTGGGAGACATCAATTCAATTTAGACAATCAGGAATTAGATGCAAAAAAACTGACTTTTTCCCAGCATTGGTTGCGATGGTGCAAATCCCAATTGTTGCAAAGTATAAGAGAAGATTAACTCCTCGTGAATGTGCGAGACTTCAAAGTTTCCCAGAAGATTTCATTATCAATCCTAAAGATCACTATGCATACAAACAATTTGGTAACTCATTAAACATCGAATTGGTCAAATATTACGCAAAGCAATTGTTGGAGGTGAAATAGTATGGTTCCTAGAGCAGAAAGAGGAAGTAGAAAATATCTCAATTTCTACAACGGCGTTGAATCAATAGTGACTGATGCCGTATATCAAGACCGCTTATCTTTGATAAATATTGATACCAAAGTCCGTGAATTATTTAGAGATTCCAATTTGAGAATAAGGAAAATTAATAGTTCCAGCACATCTTCAACTGATGTTTATGAGATCTATAACGAAGTATTTGATAAATACATTTATATCAGTGCTTTTTTAGTAAAGAACTCAGGAGAAGATACTCCAAGAAAAAGGATTCAAATCTACAAAGACTATTATGGTTTGCTTCGCGGAGATGAAAGAAGAATGGAAAATAAAATCTATTTCTTCTTAGGTCTATACCCGATTGATAGTAGAGGAAACTGTGTTTATGCGCTTCTTGAAAACGATGGTTTCTCACTTAATCCACAAAATAGTTATTCCTCTTTATGGATTGACTTTGAAGCATTAAAATTTACAGCAATTAATGGAATCTATTTTGGAATTAATAAGAGAAACGCAAATAAGTATGTTTCATTCAAAATCGAGTATAAGAGTTTAATATTAGATGCATTAGAACACGATGACTATTCATCAATTGTTAAAAACAGTGATGATATTCATATTCTTGATAACAATGGTTCAGAGAGCGACGACGAAGAGATCTATGTTGAAGACTATGTGCCTTCAAGAGATGCTGTTGTCACATTAGATGGTAAAGCAAAGATTAAAAAGAATAACGCTTTGAGAGAAGTTGCTTTCATGAAAGCACATTATACTTGCGCTTTATGTGGCAAAGAACATACCTTCATTACAAACAATGACAAAATGTATTTTGAGGCACATCATCTAATCCCTTGCAATATCAACGTCCAGCGACATTTTGCAAAAAAACTGGATCACACAGTAAATTTGTTCTGCTTATGTCCTGAATGTCATAGAAAGATTCATTTAATCAATAATGGTGAAATAAGCGACCTCCTCGAAAAACTTTTTGAGGAAAGAGAACGCTTGCTTGAAGAAATCTACAATTTAGATTTGTCACAACTTATAAGTATTTATACTCACATTGATAGGCGCGACGAAGACAACATGTAATTATTAGTTCTTTTTGATGCTGACAAAATTGTTAAAGCCCGGCAGAATTTATGCTAAAATTCCTCATCTTAGGTTAATATATTAATCATAAAAATAATTTGTCTTAAATTTTTTTATTGGGAGAATTGGTTCATGAGGATTACTCTGCTAACAAATCTAGAAAAAATAGAAAAAAGAAGCAATAATGGTATATGCCATGTTAGACCTCACGCAAGAAAAAACATCGATAAATATATTCTTCCAATTCCTGACAAAGAAACTGGTATAATCGAATATACTAAGCAAAGTTTTTGGTTTAATAAGGAATATGTCGCAAAAGTGTTAAAGAATGAAGCGTAACAGTTCTAGGGGAAAGTGATTGAATGCGTTTTGCTTTAGATAAAGATGGGAAGCGTGTCTTTATAGAACAGACACATGTTAAACAAGATTATTTTTGTCCTGAATGCGGAGAGAGACTTGTTCTTAAAAAAGGTGAAATAAGAATACATCATTTTGCGCATCCTTCTCATTCACAATGTACTGATTCTTGGCACTATGATATGTCGGATTGGCATATGCGTTGGCAAGCACGTTTTCCACTAGAAACTCAAGAAATTGTTAAGATTAAAGACGGCCAAAAGCATCGAGCAGATGTTCTCATAGAAAATAAGAAAGTTGTGTATGAGTTCCAACACAGTCCAATGACCGCTGAGGAATTCGATGATAGAAACAGTTTTTATAATTCTCTTGGGTATAAAGTTATTTGGATATTTGATTTATCCGAACAATACGAAAGTGGTGCAATAGAGAATTATAAAAATGATTTGTACAAATGGACTAGACCGAAGAAAACATTTAACAACTTTATTCCAAAAGAGAATCCAAATGTTGAGTTATATTTCCAATTGCAACTTCCTGCTGAAGAAATAGAAGGTTTGGAAGACCTTAAAAAGCTTATAGATGATGGATATGAGCACCTATCAGGCGAAGACCGATTCTATTATTTGGATCATAAAGATAATGAAATCGAATTAGTAAAGATAACTTGGGCTCCTGAAGATGGTTTTGAAAGATTTGCTACTGATGGGTTCATCTATGATGAAAAAGATATTGTTAATCGCTTCATTGAAAGTAATGAGCCAAAGGAGAAAACTATTGCTTTAGGGGAACTAGCTGATTATCTCAAAGAAATGTACAGCAAGGATCACACGACTTATTACTTTGGTTGTCCAAGAAGTTCGACGCACTTATGTGGCAGTTCAAACATAGACATTCCAAAGAGTAAATATGATGAGATTATGCCATGCATGGAATGTGAATTTTCTACACACGATAAAAATTATTGTCCAATGTGTAAGAAAAGATTTTTAGATTTAGGATTATCAGGCAACACTCAAGTCGAAATACTTAAAAAGAATGATGATGGTTTTGTTTCACAACTTTCCTATGAAGATGAAAATGGACAACACATTGTTGAATTACCAACTTTTAGCAATTCAATCAGTAAATCTGTTTATACCTTATGGGAAGAGAATAATTACAAAGTTGCTATTTTCAAGAATGGCAAAACAGGAAAATTTATAAAAATAAATAGAGATCCAACCGAACAAAGGGACAAATATGGAAAAGTTTTCGGCTATTTCTCGAGCGACCAATTTTCGTTCAATGGTAGTTCTTGCGAATTATATGGTTGTGATAAACCAGAGTGGATTTGTGTTTGGAGCATTAAATAATTCAGCACTGACAAAATTGTTAAAGCTCGGCAGGATTTATGCTAGAACTGATTTCTCATAAATTCAATGAAATCTTTTTTGAAATAACTTCTTATATAAATGAAGAAGTAAATGAATATGATTGCGCTGATGGAGATATTGTTCTATAAAAACCAGTAACAATTTTGTATAATATTGTTAACGAACACATTTATGAAGAAAGCAAATGTTTTATTACTCTTATTAAGTCTAGTAATTACTACTGGATGTATTTCTAATGCAACTCCTAGTGAAGAAAAAGATCCAAATCCAGTCTCAATTGAAGAAGGTTCCTCATCTAGTCAAGGAGAAGGCTCTCAAGGTGGCGGCTCTCAAGGCGGTGGAGGAGAAAGTGAACCTCAAAAAGTTAGTGTTAAAGCTCATACCTTAAAAGATTCTAATCCTCCAATTAATGTTGGAGGTGATGGTCAACAAGTAAGCGAATCAACTTGGAACAGTTTTAAGAATGGTTCAAATTCTTTCTTTAATAAACATTATAACTATACTTATGAAGCCTATTCTGGTGGTTATTTAACTACTGAGAAATTCACTAAAAATGGTTATTGTGTGTCCACTATGTACGCTACACAATATTACGAAAGAAAAAGTGGTAATACTTTCTATAACTATGTAGATAGTAAAGAAGGGTTACTAAGACAAGAAGTAAGTGGCTTTGATTTAACTGATAAATTTACTAGTAGAATAGTAAGTGAAATATATGTTCATATGTTTGAATTCTCTGATTATGTATTTGAAGAGGACTTTTATGGAACATATGTATATAGAGGTAATGGTTTTAGCTCTCAAGTTCAATTCCAAAATGGATATATGATTCATCTACTCTATCTTTTAGGCATTAATAAATTTGAAATCAGAGCTACATTTGAAACAACAATTGATATACCTGAATCATATTATTATAAATAGGAGAATACTCATGAGATTCCGTAAAGCATTAACTTATTTAATTGTCCCTCTTTTCTTATCAGGATGCGCTGATCAATTAACTAAAAACATTAATCAATATCAAAAAGCTTTTGAAGCATATCAAAATGATTTTTCTACATACGCTGATATTAAAATTGAAGCTAAATCATTTGCTAAACATAATGCTGAAGAAGATGAACCATATTATTTATCTACTAGTCTTATATATTTAACTTCTGAATCAGGTTATAGAGTAATTTATTTCACTACAGATATACCTGATAAATCAGGAACATATAAAGTTCGTGTATTTAACAATCAATATTTAACTTACATCAAAGATGAAGAAGGTGTTTATAAAGAAGCAACATATAAATTCGATCCAAATCAATCTGGTGGTAGTGCTCTTGGAGATGTCTTTATTCAATTAGGAACAATGCTTCAAAATGTTAAATGGAGATATGAATCCAAAGGATATTATGAGAATTTCGTAACTGAAGAAAACAAATATTCATTTATTCTAGAAGAAAGATTCAATATCTATGGTGAATATGATGAAGAAGGTAGAATTAAAAAAGAAATGATTGAACTACATTATTCTTCATATATTGTCTACACTGAAAAAGTATCAATTGAATATAGAACTACAATACCTGATGTTTTTGTGGAAACATATTATATAGATTAGTTTTTCCCACACTTTCATAATTCTTTTGAATTAATCTTGAATATTAATTAAAATATGCATGTTAATAAATCATGCATTTTTAATATATGAAACGAATAATATTACCTTCAATCTTGATATCATTACTTGGAATAAGTGTTTTATCTTTTAATTCTTATAAAAAAGAAGGAGTTAAAATAGATGACCCAGAAATTGCTAAGCCAGGCATGGTAGCATACGCTGCAAGTTATTCCAGCGATCCTAGTAATGAACCTAAATACACAACTCAAAATAATAAAACATTCCAATATCTTAATTTAGGAAGTACTCTTGATTATTATAGAGGTGACTCTGTTAAAGTTGGAATTATCGATAGTGGTATTAATTATGACCATGAAGATTTCATGGTTAATAGTGCTACTAAAGTAAAAGGTGATTCTAAATATTATGAATATCAAACATCATCTTGGGTATATTACAAAGCTTCCCAACATGGTTACTCATACATTGATGATACATTAGGACATGGCACAAACGTTGCCGCTACAGTTGCTGCTGCAATCAATAGTGTTGGTGGCACTGGTTTAGCTCCAAACGTTGAATTATATGTCTATAAAGTAACAAACTCCTCTAATGGATATGAGTTTGGTGCTATTCAAAATGCGTTAATGGATGCTCAAGCGTTAGGAATCGATGTAATTAATATGTCATTCCAAAGCTATGAACACGCTGTTTCATATGGAACTTCATCAATGTCAGCATCAAGTGGATGTTCAACCATTCTTTCTTCCTACTTAAATCAAGCTTATAACGCTGGTATTACTCTTGTAGGTGCTGCAGGTAACTACAATACCGATGAACCTTCCTATCCTGGAAGTAATAATCACGTTATTAATGTTGGTTCGCTGAACCAAACAGGCACTGATAAAGCAGGATTCTCTAATTATGGAAGCACTATCGATTTAGTTGCTCCAGGATATGTTCATGTTGCAGATAAAGGTACAAACTCATCCTATAAAGATACTTCTGGAACATCATTCTCTGCCCCACTAGTTACTGCAGCGATTGCTTTATATATTCAACAAAATCCAAGTGCAACACCTGCAGAGATAGAAACTGCCTTATACGCTTCTTGTGATCCTATCGATGATAGTGGTTCAATATATACAAACTGGGCTGGTAATGGTGCTCTTAATGTTGCTAAATTCTTAGGAGTTGATGACACTCCAACACCAACGGATGGTCCAACTGATATTGTTGTTAACAATCCTGAAATAGTTAACGGTGAAGTTGCTCTAGAAGTTGGAGATACATTAGATTTAGATTGGACTGTAAATGGTGTTGGTACATTCGATGACGGGGTTGAATTCTCTTTATATGAAGATAATGGCACTGTTTCTGTTAATTCTAGTGGAACAATTACAGCTTTAGCTGCTGGTGAAGATATTGTTACAATTACATCAACTATAGATTCTAACGTTAGTTGTGATATCTATGTAACCGTAACAGCACCTGTTGCTCCAGTTACACTTGATTTTATATCTATAAGTGGTCAAACAACTCAGTTCTCCCTAGGAGACACATTTGCTTTTGGTGGCACAGTTACTGCTCACTACTCAGATTCATCTACAGCTAATGTTACAAATGATGCAAACTTTAGTGGCTATAACATGTCTACTGCTGGAAACTACACAGTTACAGTTTCTTATGGCGAAAAATCAACTACATATCAAATAACGGTTTCCGCTAGTGGAGATAGTGAAGATATATCTGACTATACTGTTTCAGAGACACCTTTAACATCTTCTGATATTAAAAATAATATGAAGGTAGCATGGGGAACATCAAATACAAACCTAGCTTACACAATTGAAAATAACTGGGTAAAACTTACAACGACATCTTCAAACTGGTTAGTATTTACACTTACTGGTACTTCGAGTGGATTCACTCTTTCTAATGATGGAAACTATGTTTATAGTTCAACCACTAAAAAAGTTGAATTTAACTCAAGTAATTCAACAACCTTGACTTTAAATAAAAACAATCTTGTCTATGGTGGTGGTTCGATAGGAAGTTATCAATTTAACTCCACCGGATTAAGACCATATACAGGTAGTTACACCAATGCATATTTATATGAATTAATTCCAAACAAAACTCTAGAAAGCATTTCAGTATCAACCGCTCCAACAAAAACAACTTATGAAGCTGGTGAATATTTCAATCCAACTGGTTTAGTAATTACTAGAACATATGATGATTCAACATTTGATACATATACATACGCTGATCACACTTCTGAATTTACTTTCAGTCCATCGACTTCAACAGCATTAACTACTGGAAACACTTCCGTTACTATTACTTATGGTGGCAAGTCCACATCACAAGCAATTACAGTAACAGCTGCAAAGGTTTTATCTTCAATCAGTGTATCTGGATATACATCTTCATTTGTTGAAGGTGATACGTTCTCATTTGGTGGTACTGTTACTGCTCACTATACTGATTCATCTACCACTAATGTAACCTCATCATCCACTTTTAGTGGTTATTCAATGACTACATTAGGCAATCAAACTGTAACGGTTTCATATGGTGGTAAATCAACTACATATAACATCACTATCAATCAAGGTACACTTTCATCAATTGGGGTAAGCGGAATGACTACTTCGTATATGAAGAATAATGCTTTTGCTTTTGATGGAACATGTACAGCAACATTTGCTAATGGATATCAAAAGAGTGTATCTCCAACAAGCGTTACATCTCCAGATATGTCAACTGCTGGTAATAAGACAATCACTGTTTCATTTACTTATAATGGAAACACAAGAACAACTACTTACGATATTATTGTCAATTCAAATAGAGTTGTTATCGAAGAAACAACCACAACTGGTTATAGTGTTATTGGAACAATAACATATCCATCAGACACTCAAACAATTTCCGTAAATACATTATCAGTTAGTACAAGTGGGTATACCACGACTGAAAATAATTCAATCAGACTTGGATCTGGAAGTAATACCGGGACGGTAACTGTCACTTCAACAACCTCAAACATTACAAAAATAGTTGTAAATGCAATGAGATATGGAAGTGATACACCTGTTACATTCACAATTGCTGGCAAGACTAAAACTGCCACATCTTCTTATGCTGATTATGAAGAGGAGTTTTCAACCGCAGTAAATAGTGTTTCAATTGCCACAACAACTAATAAAAAACGTCTTTACATTCAATCAATTACAGTTTACGAAACAAAAACAACAACTGTTGAAACCGATATTTCTTCTTCAGAAGACTGTCAAGGACTTGAAACATTTATTGATACATATATGCATATGAACTATGTTGAGAATCTTGGATATTGTAAAGATAGTGAACATCATTACTATACAAGCGCAAAAGGAGCCTTTAACGCCCTTAATTCTCATCAACGTGAATTATTTACCACAAATGTAGCTTACACTTCAGAATGGAACCGTTTAAGTGCCTGGGCAAGTGCAAATGGTGAATCACTTAACGGATCTAATCAATTAGGTGTTAATAAAATTAATGTTTTATCAAATAAAATAACATCCAATGTTACCCCAATTATTATTGTTATTTCCTTAATAGGAATCGCTGGGGTTACATATATAGTTTTAAATCACAAAAGAAAAGAAGAATAATCTCATAATGATTAGACGCTGATTGTTAATATTAAAAGGAGATAATTATGAAACACTTAAAAAGAATCGTTCCTTTATTAGCGGTCACCTTATTAGCATCTTGTAGTTCACCTGATGCTTTAAAAGAGATGATTGTCTACACTAATCCAGATCTTAGTCCCCATTATTTTAACAATAATGATTTATATAGTGATGAATATCTATCTTTTAAATCAAAGATTTTATCTTTCTCTTCAAGATTATCTGAATCATTTAAGAACAATAAATATGATGGAAATGAAAATATAATCGTATCTCCGCTATCTATTGAAATGTGTCTAGGTCTAGCCATTAGATCTGCAAACAATAACACAAGACAAGAAATATTAGACGCTATTGGAGTGGACTATGAAACATTTGATCAATACTATTCAGTGTTTTATAACGATATGTCTCATATCAATTACAACGAACTTAATCAAAAGATTAATGAACTTTCATTAACTAATTCAATTTGGATTGATGATGAAATATCTCTAAAGCAAGATTGTCTCAATGACTTACGTGACTATTATTATTGCTACTCCATCGGAGCAGATTTTAACAATAACCTTAACGTCACTAAAGAGGCAATGAAACAATTCATTAAAGAAAAAACTCATGGTCTAATCGAACCTGATGTTGGAGTTACTGAGAATACACTATTTGTCTTATTAAATACGTTGTATTTAAAAGATTTATGGAATATGGAAGGATTAGATTTATCCGAAACAGATAAGCTGTTCAAATTTGTTAACCACGATAAATCAATTAAAGAAACAAAATTACTTGTAGGTTATTATTCAAGTGGTAAAGCTATTGAAACCGAATCATTCTCTGCTTCTAAAGCGATGAGTCTTTCCGGAATGAATATTTATTTCATTAAACCTGAAGGTGATAATTCAATTAAAGATGTATTTAATGCATCTACAATTGATTATGTAATAAACAAAACTAATTACACATATAGAGATGATGAATTGATGGAAGAATATTACACAAGAGTATTATTCCCGTCATTTAAAGCTGATAGTGAAGTTGATCTAAAGGATATGTTTATTAAAGACTTCAAAGTCGATGATATCTTCACTGATTCTGCTGATATGTCATCAATATCGAAAGATAGAGTTTTCTGTACTGATTTTAAACATATAGCAAAATTAGAAGTTAATAAAAAAGGTATTGAAGGTGCAGCAGTAACTTATATGGCCTATGCTGGTGAAGCTGGTCCAGGTCCATATAAAGAAGTCTATAACGACTTTGTCGTTGATGAAGAATTTGGATATGTTCTTGTTTATAAGGATGCAATATTATTCTCAGGAATTATTTCTAAAATCTAAGAGGTAGGTCAAATGAAAAAATCAATGTTAATTCCATTTTTAGTTCTCCCACTTTTAAGTGGTTGTTCAATGATTGGTATTTATGAAAATGCTGATAAATATCAAGTTGGTGAAAGAGTAATTAATTACGAAGTTAAAAGAGTTGATATCAATTGGATGAAAGGAATTGTTAAATTAATCGAAGATCCAGAAGCGTTAACTTTTACAATTGAAGAATCTTGTAAAGAAGATACTATTGATGAACTAAAAGTTCATTCCTATTTAGATGAAAATAACAATTTATCCATTAAATATGGCGCAAGTGGCTATATGATCAAAGATTTAACTTTCGAAAAGAATCTAACCATAACTTATAATCCGCTTTATCTTGAAAGCATTAATATTCGTGTAGAAAGCGGAAATATTGAAGCGAAAACTATTTCAGTGAATGATGCTAGATTAACAATCGTCTCTGGTTATATTAAAGTTGAAAACATGATTGTTAGAGATTCAATAAATGTTCAAACTACAAGTGGACAAATATATATTAATAACCTGCTTTCAAAGTCAATAAGATTTAAGACTATATCTGGAAAAATTGAAGTTGTTAGCGCTAATGTTACATCCTCCAATTTTGAATCTACAAGTGGTGATATTTCAATATATGGATTTGGCGATTTAAAAAATGGAGCATTTAAAACTATATCAGGCAATATTTTGTTATCTGTTCCAACAAATGGTGCGACAATTACTGCTCATATGACTAGTGGAGATATCATTACTGATTTACTTCATAAATATGTTGATGGAGCATACATCTTTGGTGATGGTGGAGCTAAAATAGATGTTACTACCACATCTGGAAACCTTGAGGTTAAATAAAAATATTTTAATCCTTATATTTATATAGAATAAGAACGTGTCCAAAAAATAGGACATGTTTTTATTATCTTTTTAAATATAATATGTTACAATTTAATCACTTGGTGGATAAACAATATGAATAAGAAAGCATCGATCATCTTAGTGTTAAAAATCTTGGAAGAATATTCTGATGAAATTCATTATCTAACTCAAAAAGAAATCGCTTTGAAAATTAAAGAAAAATATGATCTTGTGGTGGAACGTAAATCAATTGGATCATCTCTTTTGATATTAAAAGAAGTTGGATATGACATTCATAAATCTTCTAAGGGTGGATACGCTTTAATTGAGAGAACATTTGATAAGAAAGAACTTGTCTATATTGTTGATGCACTTTTCACTTCTAAATCCTTAAGTGCTCAACTCGCCAGTGATATAACTAAAAAACTTACTAGTGACCTATCTATTTATAAAAGAAAATCTTTCTCATACATTCATAAAGCTAATGATAATGTTAAAGCAGGTATAGAAGATATTTTTGTTAAATTAGAACTTATTGAAGAAGCTAAGAAAAGACATAAACAAATATCTTTCCAATATGTCTCATATAACGAAAGTGGAGAAAAAGAAGCACTTAACGATGGCAAAAGATTTATCGTCTCTCCATATTATACTGTAGTTAACAATGGTCGTTACTTTTTAGTAGCAAACTATCAAACCAAATCTCGTCAAATCCAATGGTTTAGAATTGACTATATCTTAAATCTTAAGATTGAAGATACTCTTTTAATTCCAATCAAATCTTTAAAAGGCATGAAGAAGTTTGATATTGATGAATTCCTTAATCAAAACGTTTATCTATTAAATAGTGACGCTATCGAAACAATTCTTGAAATCGAAGATGAAAAATATGTTAAAAACGTCGTCGATTTCTTCCATAAAAATGCAATGGTATACACTAAAGACGATAAGATAATTGCTAAAGTTAAATGCAATGAATCTGCCATGTTTTATTGGTATATGCAATCTTCAAAAGGAATCAAAATTATCTCCCCTGATTCACTTGTCAAAAGAGTGAAAAAAGAGGTAGTTGAGATAGCTAAAAAATATAAATAAATATAAATTGCTAGTGATTTATAAATCACAGTGTAGTATATTATAGAGAACGAGGAGGTAGAAAGATGATTACAATCGATCAAAAATTAGTTGAATATTTAAACAATTTCCAACCAGGAGGATGGCCAGTAGGTAATTTAATACTCTGCGTTATTGCTCTTGTTTTATGTTCTCTCCTCGTAGGTGCCGTTGGTATTGAAAGAGAATATCAAGGTAGAAGTGCTGGACTTAGAACCCACCTTTTAGTTGGTCTTGGTTCAACAATTCTTATGATTATTTCAATTTATGGATTCCCACTATTCTTAAAGGATAATGGAGAACCTCTTTTCAATCGTGATGTTGCCCGTTTAGCTGCTCAAATTATTACTGGTGTTGGTTTCTTGGGCGCTGGCGCAATCCTTCACCGTAACGATAAGATTAAAGGTTTAACAACTGCTGGAACAATCTGGGCATCAATGGCCATTGGTCTTGCCTGTGGTTCATTTAACTTCATTATTGCTGCTATTGGTACTGGACTTATTGTCCTTGTTCTTACAACCTTTAGAAAGGTTGAAGATAGAATTTCAAAGAAAAATCCTACAATTATTTTAACGGTTGCAGGTGATCAACCAGCTTTAGAAAAGATTCTTTCAATTGCTAATGAATTTGATTGCTATATTCACTCAATTACAAGTGAACTTGTTCAAAATGACCCTGATAAATCGATCCAAATCTCCTTCCAAGTTAACTTTTCTAAAAAAACTGATCGTCTAAACGAATTCATGGCCAGGATTGAAAAAGAAGTTAAAACAAAATCAATCCGTTCATTAGGTCATTAAGATAATACGCCATCCTAAGGATGGCTTTTTAATATGAAAGAAGAATATTTAAAACTTAAACAATTAATTGATAATGCTCATCATATTGTCTTTTTCGGTGGGGCAGGTGTCTCAACTGAATCTGGTATAAAAGACTTTAGAAGTAAAGATGGTCTTTATCTTCTTCATTCAAAATATGGTAGACCATATGAAGAGATGCTATCTCATACATATTTCTTTGAAGATACAGATACTTTCTATAAGTTCTATCGAGAATTCATGATTAAGAAGGACGCTAAGCCAAATTATGCCCATATCTATCTAGCTTCTTTAGAGAAGAAAAAAGATATTACTATCATCACACAAAATATTGATAATCTGCATCAAGAAGCAGGTTCCAAAAACGTTATTGAATTACATGGTTCTATATATAGAAATTATTGTCTTAGATGTCATGAATTCTATTCTTTAGATGACATCTTAAAAATGGATAATGTACCAATTTGCCCTAAATGTGATGGACTAATAAAACCTGACGTTACTTTATATGAAGAACAATTAAACGAAGTAGCGTTATTTGATGCAGTAAGAAAGATATCGAATGCTGATTTATTTATAATCGCAGGTACTTCTTTAAAAGTTTATCCTGCTAATGGATTAATCTCTTATTACCGCGGTAAAGATATTGTTGTTATCAACAAAGAACATTTATATCTAGATAATCAGGTCACTCTAGAAATTAATGAACCAGTAGGAAAAGTATTTAAGGAAATCTCTTCAATATAAGAAGAGAATAGTGTATTATATTTGCATAAAGGATAGTTTCTCTTAAACACTAATGTGAGTATTTGTCTAGGATGCTAATCCTTTTTTTTACGCCATTTTTAATGAGCAAAAAATGTGAAAAAAATTAAAGTGTAGGAAAAAATCAATAAAAAAACTATCCGCATTGGGATAGCTTTTTTATCTAAAGAAGAGATTATTTCTTTTCTTCAAGGATTTCAGCACGGCGGACTTTGGCGAGCTTAGCAAGTTCCATAAGAGCTTTACGGGCACGACCAGCGGCGGCTTTGTTTCCTTTAACAACGAATTTTTCGTTTTCTGCTACGAATGTTTCGTAGGCAACTTTGATTTGTTCTGCAGTTGTCATTTTTATAATCTTCTTTCTTTCCCGTTAATAGAGGGAAACCTTTCTTTAAATTAATAAAAACATAATTTGAACAAAAATCAAAGAAAAACATTGTTCTAAAGCATAGAAACGGGTTTTTATATATATTTTTGTTTTATTATATTTATCAAAATATTTTCAATTCGATATAGAATATATCGTCTTATTAATATAGAATATTTACAATGCTATTAGAAAAAATTATATATTCTAATCGACTAAATAAGACTGAATATCTTCGTTCCTTGTCTCTTCTTAATGAATCATCTTTTCTTTGTCGAATATATTCATTTAAAGAATTAGTGAATGAAATCAATATTCGTTTCTCATTATCCGATGATCGAAAGCTAATCAATAGCGCTGATGAAGAATTTGCCCTTTTATTTAAATGTTTTGAGAATGATTTTGTTCCTAACTCATATGAAGATTTAAAAGCATTTATTTCTTCAATTCACGATATTCGTAAGACTATTATTGAAAAAGACGAACTAATAGATTTTAAAGAAAAACTTGATAAGAGATTTTTTGAAAATGAATCGTACCAATTTTTTCTACGTATTTATCAACTATATCTAGACGCTCTAGACTCTGATAAAGTAGTGGACCTTATCTCTTTAGCAAAGTCTCTTCTAATAGAAGAAAAGATTTTTGATCAAATCATATATTTAAAAGAAGATGATATATCTAATTTAGAATTAGAACTAATTAAATCAATTTCTAAAGAAGTTAAAGAGATATCAATACTAGAGCTATATCCTAAAAAAGAATATAAAGAGATAAGAGATGTAAGACCATATTATGGAAAACTAAGTGAAATCGATGGAATAATATCAAATATTTTAGAGAATCATTATTGTTTTAATGATGTCCTTATTGTTACCCCATCAAATAACGATTACCCATCAATTCTTTTAGATAAATATTTGAGTGATAATATTGCTTTCACTAGTGAATTTGGAATTCCTTTAAGAAACACTCCAGCATATCTTTTATATAAAAACATCATCAATTTAAGAGATAAGTATTTCTATTCATACGAAGGATTCTTAAATTTGTTTAATTGCCCTTATTTTGATGTTGATAGACTCTGTCCTAACAAGGATGATATTGATAACCTTGCAAAGATATGTGGAAAACTAAAAATAAGTTTCTACGTTGAAGAAAATAAAAGAGCATATCTTTCACTTAAAGATTTAAATGATAATCATCGCCCATATTTAGATGAATTCTTATCTAAGATTGATAAAAGAATTAAATCAGAAGATATGATTATTTATACCTTCAACGTTATTGATGCTTTCAAAAAAGGATTATTAAACCTACTTTCTTCATATTTTATTGATAAAACCATCTACAAAGATGAGGCACGTCAAAAATACATGGCTAATCTTAATGAAATAGCCTTAAGTTATATCTCGGATATCGTCTCTCAATCTTATGAATTTAATGAATACGCTGATAGATTAGATATTAGTAATCTCAAAGCCAATTATCTAAAACTTTTAGAAGAACAATATATTTATCCAAAAACATTTTCTGATAACGCTATCCATATAACTACAATTGATAAAGCAATATCAACTGCTAGAAAACATATCTATTTTGTTGACTTTAGCGCATCTTCTTTCCCAGGAAAAGCTAAAGAAGGATCTTTGATTAATGATGAACAATATGAATATCTAACTGGTATCAAAAATCTATCTACAAAGAAGATTAATGATAAAAATGAATTATTTAGAAAACTTATTAATATTTATTCTAATTTAGGAATAGATATTCATCTTTCTTATTCATTAATGAATATAGTGGATGTAAACGCTAATAATCCTGCTTCAGTATTACTAGAAGTAATTAGTAGATTAAATAAGGAAGAAGAATTTAAGAAATTAGTTGAAAATGCTCGATATTTTGATAACAAATATTCATCTCTCAATAAAGTAGTTGACCTTTATCTTTCTAATGAAGAAAGAGTCGTTAAACCTATAAAATTAGATATCGATATCAAAGAAGATTATCTTAAAAAATCATATTCTCCATCATCTTTCAGTTTAGCCTTCATTTGTCCTCTTAGATTCTACTTAGAAAGACTTAAATATATCCAAGATGATAAAAAGACTGATTTATATGACAATATTGGCTTTGATACTTTAGGTAATCTAGTTCATATGGCAATGGAACATTATATCGCTCATAAAGATATCAATGAGGATGAATTCGAAGAATATATTAATGAATTATATGAGTTATATAACAAATTTGATTATTCTCCTCGAGGTGAATCAAATAAAAAGAATGATTATTTTAATGCGTGTCTAAATGCATATAACTACTTAAAAGAATTTGATATTAGTGATGCTAGAAGTGAATACGAAATATCTTATCAAGATAACATTGATTTAAATGGAATCTGTTTCCATGGTTCAGTTGATCTTCTTTGCAAAGACAAAAATGGTAATTTAGTCATACTTGATTATAAAACTGGTAAGAAAGTTGAACATTCTAACTCTGACACATTATCTAGCATGCAAGGAATAATATACGCTCTACTAATAGAGAAGAAACTAAAAGTCGATATCCATAAAGCAATATTCTATTACGTAACAATAAATTATATTGTAGAAGTTGATATTGATGCTCATAGAGAAGCTTTATATGACTACATCAATCAATTTAAAGAGTTAATAGAACAAGAAAAATGGCCAATTGCTATCGATAAAAAAGTAGCCTGTCAACATTGTCCATATGATTCTTTTATTTGCCCAAAAGGAGGTGAGGAAGATGTCTGATCAATCGTCACGTGAAAAGATAATAAAAGACACTAATAAAAATATCCTCATTAAAGCCTCCGCGGGAAGTGGCAAAACGACTATTTTAGTAGAACGCATTGTAGCTTTAATCGAAAAAGGTGTACCTGTAAGTGAAATTGTTGCAGTTACATTCACTAAAAAGGCCGCTAATGAATTCTATGAACGACTCTATCATAAATTAGAACTTAGAATTAGACCTGACTATGATAAAGCCAAACATGATAAATATTCTTTACTTCCTCCTCCAGGCGAAAAAGAAAAAGAATATGACCGCACCGCCTTAAAAGAAATAGATAATTGTTTCTTAGGGACAATGGATTCGTTTGTAGAACGCGTTTTAAACGAACATCCTTTAGAAGCCCTTGTACCATTCTCAAGCGAAATCTTATCTGATGAAGATTTAAATCTTTTCTTAACTCAATATTACGAAGATTTACATGTTGATGAGAATATCAAAGATAACATAAAAGAAGCTCTATATTATTTCGATACTTATTCTGATAAAGCCTCTTTTAATAAGATTACTTATGAATTTGTCTCGAATCATGACTTTGAATTTGAAATTCCAAAACATGATTTTATTGAAATTACTTCAATCATCAAAGATAAAATTAGACGTCTTATTAAAGGTTTAAAAATCTTTAAAAAATATAGAGATGATTTAATAATCGAACCAGTACTTAATAATGATGCTCAAAGAGAAAGTTATGAATTCTTCTCACATAACATCAATCAAATCTTAAAGATTAAAGAGGATAATCTACTAGATAATGTTTTATTCTTATTCTCATCAAAATCTAAACTCCAAAACCTAGCATTTAATTTTACTAATGAGGAAAGAATGATATCTGATTTAGATGGGTTTATCTCTAAAAAACAAAATAGAAATAAAGAATTCTATAATCTCTCTTTATATATTAAAGAAGTAGAAGAACTTAAATATATTTCTTCATTTACTCTTCCATATTTAATTAAAGATGATGTAGTGGGCACTTTAAATAAGATGGGCAAGATATCATTTAAAGAAGCCCTCTATTTAGTAAACTCACTGCTTCAAAAAGATGATGGAAAGAAAATCGATATTATCTCCCACCTAAAAGATAAATATATATATTTCTTAATTGATGAATCTCAAGATACTGATTTAAATCAATATGAATTATTCTTTAGAATCACTAATAAAGAAAATATTAAAGACTTCTTAAATGGAACAACTTCATTTGGAGGTCAACTCTTTATCGTAGGAGATAAGAAACAATCGATATATCACTTCAAAGGTGCAGATATTTCAATATATGAAAAGATCCATGACTCTTTTTTAAATAAAGAAAAAGAAGGACTTGATTACGAAGTTATTGAACTTACTAATAATTATCGAAGTGACGCTAAATTATGTGAATATTTTAATAGAGCATTTAATACTTTCTTAAAAAATCAAGGATATGAAAGTATTCCAACTAAACCATCTAATTTAGATTATGCTGGAGCATATCTATACGACACTACAAACAAGACTAATGGTGAAGATATTGTAAGTCTTGTTAAATCTCTTATCGAAAACAAAGGATATGATTATAAAGATTTCATGATTATTCCTTATGGAAAAGGTAAAATAGCAGAACTTGCTAAGGCATTTTCTAACGCTAAAATTCCTTATTTCTCCGAAGGAAATATTTCGTATGATATTGATCTAATTAAATCAGTTATATCTTTATTTAAATATTTAGTTAGACCTACTCTATTTAATAAATATACGTTACTTAGAACATCGCTTTTTGATGTTGATATCACTAAAGCAATAGATGAGAAAAAAGAAATCTTATTTGATTCATTACTTTCAATTAATGAAACAAAAGCTTCAAAATATTTAGAATTACTTATTCAAAATGAAGATGTTTATTCTCATCTATCACTTGAGGGACTCGATGTCTTAATTGGTCTAATCCATCTTTTATTTGATTTAGAAAATGAAGGCTCAATAACTACTTTAACTGAAGCTATAAAATATTTAGATATTATTATTAATAAGAATATTGTTGAAAGATTTGCCCTAATAAAACGAGAAGTTAACGCTATCCATTTAGCAAATGTTCATAAAGTAAAAGGACTTCAACAAAAAATAGTAATTCTTCCTTTTGCAGGTAATAAAAATCCGACAAGTGATCATCATCTAGATTTGATAAATAAAAAATATAAAATCTTTAATTTCACTTACGAACCTAGATTAGGATCATTTAACGGTCAATCAATTAAAAATCCATATCTAGATGAAAATGATGAAGATATTATCTACGAGAACGAATATCTAAAAGATGAGAAAGAAAGATTGCTTTATGTTGCCGCTACAAGAGCAGAACATCTATTGTTTATCCCAAATTGTTCAAAACAAAAATGGGACGAACTTAAGAATGATTTAAATATCCCATATTTTGATTTCTCTAGTCCTGTTAAGAATATAAATAAAGAAATAGTAGAACAAAGATATTTTGATAATTCATTTAATAAACAAAAAGCGATAGAGCAATGTTTAAAATCATCATATAGGATTCATAATGGTTCTAAAGTGACTTATAAGAAATATGAAGATGATGAACCACTTGATGATTTCTTTACTATCTTTAATGAAATAAAAGATGAAAATAAATTTGATAATAAACTTTTCGGTACTTTAGTGCATAAATTAATGGAAGATATTTTACTTAGAAAAGAGAATAAACTTCCTAAAGAAATAACAAAATATATTTGTGAAGAATATAACGCTTTAGAATATGAAAAACATCTTAATAATGTATATAACACCATTTATGGTGGGGGTTATCCTAATCAAGACAAAGATGTACCAGTAGATATTTATCAAGAAATCAAAAATCATCACTCATATGCAGAGGTTCCATACTCATATAAAGAAATACTAAACAATAAAGAAATCATAAATTATGGTATTATCGATTTAGTTATTGAATATGATGATTATTTCTTAATCGTCGATTATAAAACTGATGAGGAAGAAGTCGATCACTCATCCCAGTTAGAAGCATATAAACTTGCTTTAAATCAAATAAACAAAAACAATAAACCAATAAAAACTTGTATCTATCACATTAAAGAAGAAAAGAGGCTCACAAAATGAAAACAATTCACTTAAAAAATAACCCTAATCTACGTGATTTAGGTGGTAACTATAAGTATTCCACCATTAGATATGGCAAACTTCTTCGTGGTAGAGCTTTAAGAAATTTAACCAAACGCCAACAAGAAATTTTAAAAAATAAATATGGTCTTAAAACTGTTATCGACTTAAGAGATAACGCCGAAAGAGCCCAAGCTCCAGATATTGAAATTCCAGGTGTTAAATTCATATCAATGCCTGTATTTGCAGATGAAAAAGTTGGAATCTCTCGTGAAGAACGTGAAAGAGCAGATAAATTTGAAATATTACGTAAACTTCCGCCATTAGAAAAACTATATTATGAAATGCTTCATGATGAATGCTTAGAAAACATTGCTAAAATAATTAGATTTATCGTTCAAGCTCCTGAAGATGAATACGCTATATATTTCCATTGTTCCGAAGGAAAAGATCGTACAGGAATCATCTCAGCAATCATTCTAAGTATGCTTGATGTTACTAAAGAAGAGATTATTCAAGAATATTTATACACAAATAGAGCAGCTAAATACCGCGCTAGAAGATATTACCTTTTAACAAAATATATCAAACTCGATCTTCGCCTTGCTCAAAAACTTTATGGCATGTATACCGCTAATAATCATTACATCAATGTCTTATTTGAAGTCATTGAAAAAGAATATGGTGATATAGTCGGATTCTATGAAAAAGCTCTTCATCTTTCTAAAGACGAAGTCAAACGTTTTAGAGCTAAAATGATGACTAGAAAAGCAACTAAACAAGTAAATTAATATCTATAACTTTATATTTAATATAAATACACCTTCATAATTGTTAAGATTAACGTATCTTTATGGAGGACACGTCTATATGTCAAATTCTTTAACAAGAAATAGAACATTTACAGGCGATAGCGTTCCAAAATTAACTAAAATCTTGTTTCCATGGTCAGGTATCTTCCGTGATGCCTGTTACGCTTTAGTGGGAACATTTTTAATTCAATACGCTATTACAAGTGGTGTTTTATCATCAAACTCAAGTGACTTCCAACTCCAATATTTAGTCATCACAATTGCGATGATGATTGCGCTTCTATGGGATGGTATTAATGACCCAATTATGGGCTTTATCCTTGAAAAGTGCCACTTTAAAGCTGGCAAATTCCGTCCGTGGATTGCCATTGGAGCTATTGGAAACTCATTATGTGTCGCTTTAATGTTTATCATTCCATCTTTCTTCCAAAACTGGGGATGGGGATATGTTATCTTCATGATTATTATGTATCTTCTTTGGGATACATGCTTCACCATGAACGATATCGGTTATTGGTCAATGCTTCCAGCATTAACTAATGACGCTAAACAAAGAGCCTCATTAACAACACAAACCGCTATTGCATCATCAATTGGTACATTCGTTATCAACATTATGATGTTTGCTCTTACAGGTACAATTAAAGGACTTCAAGTTACTACCATCTATTTATTCACAGGTAGTGCAGTAGCATTAACATTCCTTGCATCTCAACTTTTAGTATTCTTCTTATGTAAAGAAAAACAAAGAGACAAGATACAAGAAGAAGTTAGTGAAAAGTCTTCAATTCTAGACTTATTTAGAGTTGTAGGTAAAAACAAACAATTATTAGTAACTGCAATCGGCATGTTACTTTATTATTTCTCAAGCTATATCTTAACTGGTATTGGTCAAAACTATTTCTATATGATCTTTGGTTATGGCTTCTTTGGTGGAGGCATAGTCGCTACAGTTATATCTATGATATATATCTTTGGAACAATTGCTGCTCAAGCATTCTACCCAATGCTTGCAAAGCGTTTTTCAAAGAAAAAGATTTTAATGATTGCAGCAATTGTGACAATAGTTTCATACGCTGCATTCTTCCTTGTTGCCTTCCCTCTTCCAGGAATGGATAAACCTTTAGGATATAACACTCCTGATGGATCATTCTTCTGGTGTTTTGGAGGCACAATGTTCCTTTATTACATTTTTGCATTCCTCTTCTTTGGAGCGACAGGTATTTTCTATCTTGGTCTTTTGGTTATGTTCCAAGAATCCATCGACTATAACGAATATCAATTTGGTGAAAGAAAAGAATCTATCTGCTTTGCTTGGAGACCACTTGATGTTAAAGTTGCATCCGGTCTTAATAGAGGACTTCAATATATTACCTTCTTCGCCACAGGAACATATGCTGCAATTAATGCTATTTCTAACTGGGAAGGTATTGCAAATTCAATGAATAATGGTGCTCTTTTAGATGGTAGTGCAAAATCAGATACATTAAAACTTGCTATTTCATCTATTTCAGAAGCACGTATTGCCTATTCAATTAACCATATCGCAGGATGGCAAAAAACAATGTTTGGTGTCATCATCATTGGTACAATCATTGTCTTAATGTTAGGTGCATGGCTAGTCCTTCAATTTGGATTTAAAATCACTGAAGATGATGAACTTAAAATGGTTAAAGAACTCGCTATTCGTAACGGTAAAGCTTTACAAGAAGAAACTAAAGTAGAAGCTAAGGAGGCTAAATAGATGAAAAAAGTTGTTAGAAAATTATTAGTTTTAGCATGTATTCCTGCATTGGCCTCTTGTAGTGAAAAAACACTTAAAGCAAGTGAAGCTTTAAAAATTGTAAATGGTGAAGGCGAATATAGTGCATATGTTCATGATCCACATAACATTAATAACCGTTATAAAAAACTTACTTTAAAATTTGAAAGACTTTATTCAAATGGTAAATCCTTAAAAGATATCGAAAAAGTTGAAGATGAAGCTAAAAGAGCTTCACTTAATGAACAATATCGTCTAACTACTCAAAACACTCTTAATCAACGTGGCGCTCTTCTTATGATGCCTTTAATTGCAGGATTAGAAGAAAATAAAGAAACCGAAAGAGAAATGAACATACTTCAAGCTGAATTTGTTTGTAATGCAAGAGCAGTTCTTGAAGACTATCAATATCTTTCAGAAAATAAACCATATTCTAACTATCCAACAAGTGAAACAATTTCTTATCATTTTGGTGATAGAGTATTAAAAGTTAATTACTCATTCTCTGATGAAGAAAGTGATGTAATGGTTCTTGTTAATGGTAAAAATGTTAAAGCAAACATTGGATATTGCTATAACTTAGAAGCAGAATATGGTCCAACTGGTGAAGTTACATTAATTTCTTATATTGTCACTTCCGCTCATAAGCAAAAAGAAGCTGAAGGAAATCAAAAACAAGAAGATGTTGATCCAGTTGAAACATATGATTATGCCTTTGGCATGCGCCTTCAAATTGACTACGAATTAAAATAAAAAAGTAGTGTATCAATAGGAGAGACCATTATGGTTTCTCCTTTTATTGTAATTTAATATTGATGTGCTAATATTTTATTTAGAAATATTAAAGGAAGAATATTATGAAAAGACATTATTTAACACCCCTTTTGTTATTATCAGTTGCACTTGCAGGTTGTAACCAAACTGGTGGAGCTAAAGAGGTTGATAAACCAAAAAACTATAAAAATATTGATGAAACTGGCGAACATTTTTATAACTTAGTCGATTCTAAAGACGAATGGAATAAAACCCATGATTTCTCTGTTGACACAAATGGAATGGCAATTAAAAGTAAATCCTATCAATTTGCCTCAAATGAATTTACTGCAAGAGGAGTGAAAGGAAGCTTTTTTGCAGAACTCTCATCCTATAGCAACACTCGAGCAATGCTTAAAGAATTGCGCCTTGATTATGAAGGTGGATATACTAGAGATTACGCATATAATTTCGATTATGATCGCGTCTATTCAAATATCTATAATGAAGCTAGAAATCTACAAACCGATATCGTTGAAGAAGCCTACTCTATTAAGAGTATTGATAAAACTGCAAAAGAATACTATGTTACAGAAGCTAAATCCATTAGCGAAGCACAAAACATGTGTGATTTCTTCTATTATCTATATGGTTATACCTCATCATTTTCAATCACAGATACAAGCCTAAATGAATTTGTTGATGGCTATGATGATATCAAATATTATTTCGACACCACTGAAAGAAGCGCTCTTGCTACTTTAGTTGTCGAAAGATCACTTGATAACAAAGAAATTGTGAATAACGAAACACAAGAGGTAGAAGAACTTGCTACCGAAAGATATAAAGCAACCTATCAAATGGAAATTAATCTCGACACTAAGAGCGTAAATTATTATATGCTTATTGATCGTGATTATAGTGCAACTATCCAAAAAGATTACCTTATGACAGTCTGTGCTTTAAATGAATATTTCATGCCAGATGAATCAACAATTTTTGCTAAAGGTGATTCATATCATTCCTTTACTCGTTCATTTAAATCTTGTTCTTTCATCTATGATGAAGAATTAACTATCGATGTCATTGATTTAGCAAACTATAAATTAGTTGATAAGGAGTAGAACAATGAAGAAAAATTATATTATCTTAGCCTCATCATTAATTGCCTTACTTTCATCGTGTAATGGTGGTTCCGCTTTAAAAAGTAGAAACTTTCATAATTTAAAAGATGGCTATGGCGAAGAATTAACTAAAGAAGCATTCGTTGCTGCTGCTAAAGAAAAATTCAATCATTTCACTAATGAAAATCAAACAAAATCATACGAATTTATAAGACATAATGTATTTGATTATAGTTACGATTATGTCTCTAAAACTAAATATGATGCCGAAGAACATTCCTTCATAAATCAACAAACTTATGGAGATTATGAACAAGATAATCTTGTAAGTGAAAGATATATGGCTCGTAGCTATAGTAGTTCAAACATCAATAGAATCGAAAGTGATATTTCTGATGCATACAGTAAAACTCAATATCAAGCAGAAGATGAAAAATCTTATGTCATCTATGTTGATGAAAACAAATACGAAGAAAGAGATGCTAAAAAACAAGAAGATGGTAAATACTTCAGCGCATATTTTAGCTACTATCTCTCATTCATCGATTTGGCTCCTTTCCTTGATAACAACGCCAATCAAGGAATATATATGATTAAGTACTATGAAAACTACAAGGAAGATGTCGCCAGTTGTTTCCATTATTATAAAAACGAAAATATGTTCACTGTTACATATGAAAACTACGATGCAGAAAAGCTTTGTCTCAACAAATATGTTGCTCAATATGTCATAGAAGAAAAAAGTGTCGAATTACTTTTAATTCAAACAGTTAAAAACACTGAAGGAAATGAAGAATTTGCATGTGAAATTAATTCTCAAGATTATTTTAAGATGACTTCTAAAGACGTTAAAGTTAACAAAATTGATCGTTCTAAAATGGTGGATGTTGACACTCTATAAATAATATTATTTAAGACTTTAAATCACTTTGATATAATATTAATGCTTAAGGAGATAAAACATGGCTAAAGAAGAAACAAAAAACATTAGCGAAGTTATCGAAGGTGATGTTAATCCTAAAAAGATTACTAAAAAGAAAATTCATAATTTCCGCTTCTTAACTATTTTATATGCTAGCGGGGGTTTAGCTGCTGCATTATTTACTATTTTGTATTTTGTCTTCAATCAAATTGATCGTATGTACATGGGTAGTGTTAATTATGTAGTTAACCCACAAGAAAAAGTTGATAACCAAATTTTTGGATTTGTTATCTTCACTCTCGCAATTGTTACTTTAATTATTGCAATCATGCAAATCTATAACGCAGTTCCATATATTATGAAAAAAGATAAACTCCAAATTCATAAATGGTATGGAATTATGTCTTTAGTGCTCAGCACTTTATGTTTAGTAATGATGGCATTTTCAATTGTAAATATGTTCTATATGGGTGAACATCGCGATATTCAAAAAGTTGATGGAGTAGATTCCTCAGTCTTTATCCCGTATCATGGAACATATGGATTTTGGATTCCAGTTGCCCTTGGTTATTTCTTAACAGCGGTTTATTCAATTGTTATCTTCCCACCAATTTTATCTGTTAAAGTCTATCTTCCAGAATTTGCAAAAAGACAAAAATAATTAAAGAATGAAGATCCATCAGGGTCTTCTTTTTATAAAAAAGATTGTAAAAAGAATATTAATTGTTTATCATTATTCATGCTTAAGCAATTAAGCAACAACTTCTTATCTTAAGGAGTGGCTAATGCCACTCTTTGTTTTGAAGGGAGAGATTATGATAGAAGAAAGAATCTTTGAAGCTTTAAAAGATGAAATAACTAAACTTGGTTATTCATATTTAAAAGTGTCTTTCTTAAAAGATAATGGTAATGACGTTCTTCGCATTATCGTTGATAAAGATGAACCTACTTCTTTAGAAGATATCATCAAAGTTAACGATATTGTATCTCCTATTGTTGACAAACTTGATTTAATCAAAGGTAGATACATGCTTGATGTCACCACCTTAGGAGTGGAAAAACCAATCTCTATCGATAATCTCGAAAAATACATCTCTAAATATATCAGTGTCCATCTTTCTAACCCATTTAAAGGAATGAACAATATGGAAGGATATCTTAAAGATGTAACTAAAGAAGAAATAATTCTTACTTATCAAGATAAAGCACGTAAAATCGATGCTAAACTTGAAAGAAGATTTATTGATAAAGCAAGACTTGCAATCAAACTATAAAGGAGAAAAAATATGATTGATGCTAAAGAATTCATGCTTGCTCTAGATCAATTAGAGGAAACAAAAGGAATTGCTAAAGTAGACATCCTTGAAGCTCTTAAAGAAGCTTTAATCAAGGCATATGTCAAAGACTTAGGTGGTGGAAATGACGCTGATGTAAGAGTCATCATCAATATGGATCCACCTTCTATCGACATGGTCAGAGTCTTAAAAATTGTCGAAGATGACAAAATCGAAGATGACTATCTCGAAATTAGTCCAGAAAACGCTAAAGAAATTAAAAAACATAACAAAAACGCCAAAATTAGCGGCGATGAACTTATTATTTCAGTCCCAGTTGAAGAACTTAAACGTTACACTGCAATAAGTGTTAAAAATGCTTTAAAACAAAAACTCGCTGAAGCTGAGAAACAAGTTTTATATACATCTTACAAAGATAAAATTGGTGAAATGGTTTCTGGTACTGTTGAAAAATGTGATGACCATGGAGCATCAGTTATTATTGGTAGATCTACCGTATATATTTCAAGAAAAGATTTAATTGGAGATGAAACATTCCTCCCAGGAAGTCAAATCCGTCTTTTCGTTAGTGATGTCTCAAGTAATGAAAAAGGACCAATGATTCGTCTTTCACGTAGTGACGCTGGATTCTTAAAACGCTTATTCGAAGAACAAGTCCGTGAAATTTATGACGGTTCTGTCATTATCAAAAACATCGCTCGTGAAGCTGGAGTTAGAAGTAAGATTAGTGTTTACACTAATGATCCAAACATTGACCCAATCGGTGCATGTATTGGTGTTGGTGGTAAAGCTATTCAAAATATTCTCTCCTCTTTAGGTGAAAAGAACCAAGAAAAAGTCGATATCATCCTTTATAGTGTCAATCCTGCTTTATATATTATCGACGCTCTTAGACCAGCCCAAGTTATTGCAATTTCAGTAGATAAAGAAAACAAAACTGCAGTTGCAATTGTTGAAGATGAAAAACTCTCCCTTGCAGTAGGTCGTCGTGGTTCAAATGCCCGTCTTGCAAATAAATTAACTGATTATAAGATTGAAATTAAAGAAGCTTCCAATATGGAAGAATATAAAGAACTTGGCTACGAATTCAAAACTGTTGACGAGGTCAAGAGTGAAGAAGAAGCCAGAGTTAAACAAGAGACATATAACCGTTATCTTGCTAATGTTAAAGCTCAACAAGAAGCCGAAGAGGCTAAACCAGTTGAAGAAAATGCTAAAGTTGCTCCAACTGTTAATGTTTTCGCAGGAGTTGAAAAGAGTAAACCTCAAAATATCTTAGATGAAGATATTAAAGAAGAGATTAAAGAAGAAGTTAAACCAATCGAAGAGACTAAGGTTGAAGCTAAAGAAGAAGTTAAGAAACAAGAATCTCTTTCTCATAAAGAAGTTAAAACTACAACTACACTTGAAGATCTTGAACAATCTTTAGAATCTGAAAAGAAACGTGAAGCATTTAAAGCTACTCAAAAAACTAGTAAACGTCCAAAAACAATTACCGAAAAAGAAATTGCTCACGAACCTCTTGAAGAAAAAAAGAAAATTACTCCAAAGATGGACATCTATACCGAAGAAGAACTTCGTGAATTCGAAAATGAAGAAAACTACATCGAAGATGATTACGATGAAGATATCGATTACGATGAATATGAAGAATTCTACGATGACGATGATAAATAATTAATATGAAGAATATTCCATTAAGAAAATGTTTAATTACCAAAAAGATGCTTCCAAAGGAAGAATTGTTTCGTGTTGTAAAAACTAAAGATAACAAAGTCTTGTTTGATGATAACGAAAAACTTAATGGAAGAGGAGCATATCTATCACGTAGCAAAGAAGTGATAGAAAAAGCTAAAAGAATAAATATATTTCAAAGAGTATTCTCTATTGAAGTAGATCCATCCATTTATGATGAACTTTTAAAGAAATGTAAAGGAGATAGATAATATGGCAAAACAAAACAAGAATGACTCTCGTAAAATAAATATTGAGACAAATCAAAACAAAAAAGAAGCCACAGCCAAAATCAATAATGGTACATTTGTTTATAGTGAACCAATGTCTGTCTCTGAACTTGCCACTCAACTTGGCATCCAAGCAACCCAAATCATTAAATTCTTATTCATGAATAAGAAGATGGTTACAATTAACCAAACTCTTGATGATGAAACTATCGGACTTGTATGTTTAGAATTTGGTTTCGATTTTAGAAAAGAAAAAATCGTTGCTGCTGAAAATTTCGAACAACTTGATATCGTTGATAAACCAGAAGATCTTTTACCTCGTCCACCAGTTGTCACAATTATGGGTCACGTTGACCATGGCAAAACTACTTTAATTGACGCTATCCGTAATTCTCATCTTGTCGATAGTGAAGTCGGTGGTATTTCCCAAGCTATCGGTGCTTATCAAAAAGAAATTAATGGTCAAAAAATTACATTCTTAGACACTCCAGGACATGAAGCATTTACTGCTATGAGATCAAGAGGTGCTTCTCTTACTGATATTGTTGTCTTAGTTGTTGCTGCTGATGATGGTGTTATGCCTCAAACAATAGAAGCTATTGACCATGCTAAAGCTGCTAATGTCCCAATCATTGTCGCAGTTAATAAAATTGATAAAGATGGCGCTAATCCAGAAAAGATTCGTAACGAACTTATGTCTTATGACATAATTAGTGAAGAATATGGTGGTAGCAATATCTTCTGTGATATTTCCGCTAAGAAAAATATTGGTATTAAAGAACTTCTTGAAGCAATCCTTTTAGTAGCAGAAATGCAAGAACTTAAAGCTAACCCAAATAGATACGCTATTGGTACTGTTATCGAAGCAAATCTAGACAAAGGTGAGGGTCCAAAAGCTACTCTTTTAATTCAAAATGGTACTTTAAACTTCCAAGACTATATTGTTGTTGGATCAACTTATGGAAAAATTAGAAGAATGTCTAATGAACATAAGAAAGTAGTAAAAGTCGCTACTCCATCCACTCCAGTAAGTGTTATTGGTTTAAGTGAGGTTCCTAACGCTGGTGATAAATTTATGGCGTTCCCAACTGAAAAAGAAGCCAAAGATATTGCCTTCAAACGTGCTTTAATTAAGAAGCAAGAAGAACAAGCTGCAAGCAACGCTAATTCATTATCAAACTTAATGAATAGACTCCAAGAAGGAGAAGTTCAAGATGTTGCAATCATCTTAAAAGCTGATACCAATGGTAGTGCGGAAGCTATTAAAGCAAGTTTAGAAAAACTATCTAATGAACAAGTCAGAATTAAAGTAATTCACGCCTCTGCAGGTGCTATTAACATCAATGATGTTATGCTTGCAAGTGCATCAGGTGCAATCATCTATGGTTTTAACGTTAGACCAACTGCTTTAGTAACTCAAAAAGCCGAAGAAGAAAAAGTTGAAATTAGATTACATAGAATTATCTACGATCTTCTTAATGAAATGAGCGATGCTATGAAAGGTATGCTCAAGAAAGAAGAAGTCGAAAAAGTTACAGGTCAAGCTGAAGTTAGATCTTTAATTAAAATTTCTAAGATTGGAACTGTTGCTGGTAGTTATGTTACTAGTGGCTCAATTAAAGCTTTCTCAAGCGTCCGTTTACTTCGTAATGGTGTAATTGTCTACGAAGGAAGACTTGCTTCCTTAAAACGCTTTAAAGATGATGCAAAAGAAGTAAAAGAAGGATTTGAATGTGGTCTTACAATCGAAAACTTTAATGATATCCATGAAGGAGATATTGTTGAAGGCTATGAAATGGTGGAGGTCGATTAATGGCGGACCGAACACAACGCATTCAAACTATCATCCGTAAAAATATATCTGAAATCATTCAATTTGAACTAAAAAACCCTAGAATTGGATTTGTTTCTGTTAACGAAGTTCAAGTATCAAAAGATTTCTCTTATGCTAAAGTTTATGTTTCTTTTTTAGGTAGCAAATTTCCTAATCAAAATTTAGAAGAATTAAATAAGACAAAAGGTTATGTTCGTTCTTCATTAGCAAAGAAACTAGATATTAGAAAAACTCCTGAAATTACCTTCCTTCTTGATGAGACATACATTAAATCTGAGCGACTTGATGAAGTCCTAAAAAAGGAACAAGCTCAATTAGATAATATGCAAAAAAAGGACTAAGTCCTTTTTATTTTATATAAGATAATTTGGTTAGCCTATCATCTTTTTTGATATATCCGAGGCTCAAAAATTCTTTTTTATAATTCTTATCTAGAATGATGATTTCTATTGGGCTTGCTTCCTTTAAATACGTTCTTTCAAAATATGATATTACTTTTCTAAATTGAAGAGTGGTGAAATCTTTAAGATAGAAACCTTTGATGTACACCTTTTTATTAATATAAAGCGCGCACACGCGACCTATAATTTTACCGTTCTTATTTTTAATTAAATAATGATCAAATTCATCATCATAAGAGTTAACATCAATTCCAAGTTTAACCTCTTCTAATAAATCAGACTTTAATATAACTGGACGTAGTGAATATTTGCTTCCCTCAATATTAATCAAAATATTATCTTTCCATGTACCTTCAAGCTCATATTTAGTAAGCATATTCAAGAAATTTACTTTAGCTTGAGGATATTTTTCATATAAATCACATAAAATATCTTTAATTTCTTGTCTCATTGTAAATCCATCATTAGGGCAGTGTGATTTAAATACTGGAATATTTTCTTCTTTAACACATGAAACAATATCTTCTTCACTTACAAAAATTAAAGGACGAATAAAAGTAATATTAGCTCGAACGAGTTTCATCATTGGTTCAAAGGTAGCAATCTTGCCTCCATAAATTTCATTCATAAACAATGTTTCAATTGCATCATCTTTATGATGAGCAAATGCTACTTTATTACACCCTAGTTCATTAGCAGCTTTATTAATTGCCGCTTTTTTCATTTTTGAACATATTGAACAAGGTAATTTATTATCTTTTTTATGAAGTGAAAGTATTTCATAAACTTGTTTTTCATCTATAACATGAAGTGTAAGTCCAAGTGATTCACAATACTTATAAAGTATTGATGCATCAAAAGAAGGAAATCCTAAATCTAAAATAACAGGAACTATCTCAAATTTTGCTACATGAAATTTTTGATAAAGAGATAAAGCATTAAGCATTACCATTGAATCTTTACCACCAGAAATACCTAAAGCAATTCGATCATTATTTTTAATTAGAGAAAATGTTTGATCCGCTCTTCTTATTGCACCTAATATTCTTTTTAGTGATTTCATGATAACTATTATATAATAGTATCAATAAATTTCATTATGAAATCAGGTATCTTATTAATCGATAAAGCAAAAGGAAATACTTCAAGAGCAGAAGTCAATTTTGTTTCTAAAAAACTTAATGAAAAAAAGATAGGTCATGTAGGTACATTAGATCCTTTTGCAGATGGCCTTTTAATCGTTTTAGTGAACAAAGCTACTAAAGTTTCTCAATATTTTGAATGTCTTGATAAAGAATATTTAGCAAAACTAACACTAGGTAAAAAAACAGATACAGCAGACTTAGATGGTAATGTAATTTTAGAAAAAGAAATACCTACTTTAACTAAAGAAAAAATTAAAGAAGTATTCCAATCTTTTATAGGAGAGCAAGAACAAATTCCTCCAATGTATTCTGCAATTAAAGTTAATGGAAAAGAACTTTATAAATACGCTAGAAATGGTGAAGAAATCGAAAGAAAAGCCAGGAAAATACATATTTATTCATTGGATTTAATATCTTTTGATAATAATTCGATTACCTTCGTTGCTAGAGTCTCTAAAGGAACATATATAAGAACTCTTGGAGAAGATATTGCAGAAAGACTAAATACTGTTGGATATTTGAGTGAATTAACTCGCACAAGAGTCGGTAACTTATCCTTAGATAAAGCTCACAAAAAAGAAGAAGTTAACGAAGATAATTTAATCGATATTGTTTCTGCTCTTTCATTCATGAAAAAACATGAAGTAAGTGAAGAAGAAATTAAAGGAATCTCAAACGGAATGCACCTTAAACTTAATGAAAAAGATGAATTAGTTTTATGTGTTTATAATGGTGAGGCAATCGCTATATATTCAAGAATGAATAATGGCTATTATAAATGTGAAAGAGGTCTAAGATGAAAGTAGTGCAACTAGACTATAAATCTATTAATCCTTGCGATAAACCCATCGCTTTATGTCTAGGTTATTTTGATGGAGTTCATCTTGGTCACATTAATATTATTAATGAAGCTCGTAAAAAGAGCGAACTTCCTATAGGAATTTTGACTTTTGATCGTCCTGTTTCCTCTTTAATTGATAACCACAAATCGAAAGAAGTTTTAACATCTTTAGATGATAGATTCCGTATCATTTCTAGATATTCTTTAGATTATTATTTTGTCCTACATATTGATAAGGATTTTGTTTCATTAGAAAAAGAAGATTTCATTGAAATTTTAAAGAAACTTAATGTTAAGGAAATCTATGTCGGAGAAGATTATAGATTTGCTAAAAATAGAAGTGGAAACATCACTTATTTAAAACAGCATTTTAAAGTTTTTGAGGTTCCTCTTTTAAACATTGATAATAAGAAAATTTCTACTCAAGATATCATCGAATATATTAAAAATGGTGACATAGAAAAAGCAAATGACCTTTTAGGTCACGATTATCAAATCATGGGTGTAGTGGTCAAAGGACATCAATTAGGAACAAGTCTTGGATTTCCTACCGCTAATATAAAATTAAGTGATAATTATGTGATTCCAAAATATGGAGTATATAAAACTATTGCCTATATCTCTGGAGTACCTCATTTATCATTAACTAATGTTGGAGTGCATCCTACTGTAAACAAAGAAGATAAACCTACTATTGAAGTTCATATTCCTTCCTATAAAAGTGATGACTATAACAAGACAATTTATCTTGAATTTCTATCCTTTGTTAGAGAAGAAAAGAAATTCTCTTCAACTGAAGAGCTTCAAAAGCAAATAAAAGAAGACTTAAAAAACATCAATCAATAAAAAGATGATATACTATACATTTCTCAAACCGAGTAAGCTCACTCTGATGCAATAATTTAGGTTTGGTATTGATTCTTTTAAGAATTAATATATTATATTTCTTGCGACTTTCTCTAAGTATGTCGAATAATCCGACGATATACCTGGAAAAAGTTAAGAACTTAAGGAGGATTAAAAATGGCACTTTCAAAAGAAAGAATCGCTGAAATCGTTAAAAAATACGGTAAGAACGAAAAAGACACCGGCTCAGTCGAAGTCCAAATCGCTTTATTAACTGCTCAAATTAACGATTTAACCGCTCACTTAAAAGCTAACAAGAAAGACGCCTCTGGTCGTCGTGGCTTATTCGTGCTTGTCGGTAAAAGACGTGGTCTTCTCGATTACCTCAATAGAGAAAATCGTGATGCCTATGTCAAATTATTAGGCGAACTCAAGATTCGTAAATAATTTCCCAGATAAAGATTGCGCTCTAATGAGCGCTTTTCTTTTAGACAATGCGAAAGTCGTCTATCATTGCCTCTTTTTCTCTTCTGAAATTATTGCTTTTTTATATCAGTTCCACCAAATAGAATCCTTAAGATTGTAACGTAGATAAGTCAGGATCAACATTGTAGAATACAACATATTAATCACAGTTGACGAAGTGGTTATGTCAACGAAGTGAACCTACTCGGCAATTGAATAACCGAGGATTCCCATTCAGTGCCCTAAAAGCAATACAATTATTAGATTCTGCTTATTGCAGAATCTTTTATTTTGAACATCGTTACAATATATTTCAAAACTAATTTTCATAAGAAAATTAAGAACTTTGTATTATTTTTATAAAAGTTATAAACTTTTTGTGATAAAATATTTTTAGTTATTTTATAAGGAGAAAAGAAAAGACATGAAAAAAGTATTCGAATTAGATTTCGAAGGCCGCAAAATCGTTGTCGAAGCTGGTGAAATTGCCAAGCAAACAGCTGGTGCGGTATTAGTTCGATACGGTGAAACTTGTGTTCTTAGTAATGCAACCATTTCTAACCACACAGTTGATTGGGATTTCTTCCCATTATCCGTCGAATATCAAGAAAGAATGTACGCAGCTGGAAAAATTCCAGGATCATTCTTAAGAAGAGAAAGTAGACCATCTTCACATGCTATTTTAGCAAGTCGTATTACCGATAGAACAATGCGTCCACTTTTCCCAGAAGGTTTCAGAAACGAAGTACAAGTCGTTAGCCAAGTCATGAGTGTTGATTATGATTATGCTCCAGAAATTACAGCTATGCTTGCTAGTTCACTTGCAGTTTCCATTTCTGACATTCCATTTAATGGACCAATCGCTGGTGTATTTGTTGGTCGTGTTGATGGAAAATTAATCATCAACCCAACAGTAGAAGAAAGAGCAAAATCAGACATTGATTTAACAGTTGCTGGTACTGAAGAAGATATTAATATGATTGAAGCTGGTGCTGCTGAAGTCAGTGAAGAAGATATGCTCGATGCATTAATGTTTGCTCACGAAGCAATCAAAAAACTTTGCCGTTTTGAAAAAGAAATCATTGCAGAAATCGGTTTACCAAAACGTGAAGTACAATTAAAAACAATTCCTCAAGAATTACGTGACGAAGTCACTGCTAAAATTAATGATGAATTACGTGCAGCCGTAAGCACATTCGATAAACTCGAAAGAGAAGAAAAGATTGCTGCTATCGAAAAACGTACAGAAGAAGAATATGCTCTTAAAGAATATGCAACTGAAAAAGAAAGAGCAGTTACAGTTCAAAGAGTTCACGAAATTCAAGAAGATATCGTCCATAACGAAGTTAGACGTTTAATCATTGAAGAAAAAGTTAGACCAGATGGACGTAGAGTTGATGAAATTCGTCCACTTGATGCTCAAGTTGACTTATTACCAAGAACCCATGGTTCCGCTATGTTTACCAGAGGTCAAACGCAAGTTATCTCTGTTACAACATTAGGACCATTGAGCGAAGCACAAATCATTGATGACTTAACACCAATAGAAAGAAAACGCTTCATGCATCACTATAACTTCCCACAATGGTGCGTTGGTCAAACTGGTAAGATTGGCGTTCTTGCTCGTCGTGAAATCGGTCATGGTGCCTTAGGTGAAAGGGCACTTTCATATGTTATTCCAGATGAAGTTGACTTCCCATATACCATCCGCACTGTAAGTGAAGTTGTTGAATCAAATGGTTCTTCATCACAAGCTTCTATTTGTGCAGGTTGTATGTCACTCATGGCTGCTGGTGTACCAATTAAAGGTATGGTCAGTGGTATTGCTATGGGCTTGATTGCTGATGGACCACTTAATGATCCAAAATCAAAATATACAATTCTTACCGATATCCAAGGTCTCGAAGATCACTTTGGTGATATGGACTTTAAAGTTGCTGGTACTGAAAAAGGTATTACAGCCTTACAAATGGATATCAAAATCGATGGTGTTACAAGAGACGTTCTCCGCGATGCATTAGCACAAGCACATGTTGCACGCGCTCAAATCCGTGAAGTTATGTCTAAAGCCATTGCCGAACCACGTGAAGACGTTGCAAAATACGCTCCAAAACTCGACAAGATGCAAATTGAAGTCGATAAGATTCGTGAAGTCATCGGTACTGGTGGTAAAGTCATCAATAAAATTATTGAAGAATGTGACCATGTTCAAATCGATATCGATGATGATGGACACGTAGTCATCTACCATATGGACCGTGAAATGATCAACAAAGCCAAACAAATGATTGAAAATATCGTTCGTGAAGCTCGTGTTGGTGAAGTCTACGAAGGTGAAGTTACTAGAGTAGAAGAATACGGTGCATTCGTTAAATTATTTGGTGACACAGAAGGTCTTTGCCATGTCTCAAGACTTGGTTGGGGCTTTGTTGCTAAAGCAAGTGATGTCGTCAAAGTTGGTCAAACCCTCAAAGTAGTGGTTACTGAAATTGATGAAAAAGGAAAAGTTAAAGTTTCCCATCGCGAATTTGAAGAAAAACCAGCTGGATATGTCGAAAAAGGACATAACCATCATTAATTTTAATTAACTCCCATATTTAATGCTCTTTTAGGAGGATAATCCATGTACGATATTATTATTATCGGTGCTGGGGTTGTCGGTTCACTTCTTGCAAGAAAACTTTCAAGTTATGAACTAAGTGTTTTGGTCATTGAAAAAGAAAACGATGTTGGTAACGCTACTAGCGAAGCTAATAGTGCTGTTGTCCATAGTGGATATGATCCAGAACCAGGCACTCTCAAAGCCAAATTAAATGTTTTAGGAAATAAAATGTTCCCTAAAATTTGTGAAGAACTTGATGTTCATCTTAATAACATCGGTTCTTTAACCGTGGCTATTTATGATGAGCAACTAAAAATCCTCGAAGACCTTAAAAAAAGAGCAGAAATTAATGGAGTAGAAGTAAAACTTCTTAACAAAGAAGAAACATTAGAAATTGAACCGAATTTATCAAGCGAGGTAAAAGGATCACTTTTTGCCCCTACGGCAGGAGTTGTTAATCCTTTTACCCTCGTGGTTCATGCAATTGAAAACGCTGTTGATAATGGCGTTAAGTTAGCCCTTGATGAAAAAGTAGTTAACATTGTTAACAACAAAGAAAATTTTGAAGTTATTACTGATAAAAATTCATATGTTGGACGAATTGTTGTTGATTGTGCAGGTGTATATAGTGATGAAATCCATTCTTTAGTGGAACCAATCGATTATGAAATCAATCCACGTAAAGGTGAATATTTCGTTCTTGACCATTATGGTCAAAACCTTGTAAATCACACAATTTTCCCTCTTCCAAGCGAAAAAGGAAAAGGTGTTTTAGTTACTCCAACAACATCAAATAATTTCCTTGTTGGTCCATCCAGTGAATATGTTAAAGATAAGGAAGATACATCTACCGATAAAGAAACACTTGATAAAGTTAAAGCAAGCGCCAAACTTTTAGTACCAAATATTCCTTTTCAACACGCAATTAGAACATTCTCTGGTCTTAGATCAACACCTTCAACACATGATTTTATTATTCGTCCATCGAAAGTTTCTTCTCGCTTTATCGTAGCAGCAGGAATTGAATCTCCAGGTCTAGTTTCTTCTCCAGCAATTGCTGAATATATTGTTAATAATTTTATTTCTAAAGAAATAGAATTAAAAACTAAGATTTCATATAATCCATATGTTAGAAAAAGAATTAGGATGAATGAATTAAGCGTTGAAAAACGTAACGCTTATATTAAGAAACATCCTGAATATGGAAAAATAGTTTGTAATTGTGAAAAAGTTTCTTTAGGAGAGATTCTTGATGAACTTAATTCAAGTGTTCCTCCAAAAACTATTAAAGCTGTTAAGAAAAGAACAAGAGCAGGCTTTGGTAAATGCCAAGGTGGTTTCTGTCAACCTCTTGTCTTAAGACAACTCGCTAAATATCTAAAGAAAAGCAAGTCCGAAATTATGCTTGATAAGAAAGGTAGTTTCATTGCTCGCTATCTAACCAAAGAGGATAAAGAATAATGATTAATTATGATTTAGTCATCATTGGTGGTGGTTCTGCAGGAATGTCTAGTGCCTTAAAGGCTCATTCTTTAGGTATCGATAATATTTTGATCATTGAAAAGAATGACTATTTAGGCGGCATTTTAAATCAATGCATTCATAATGGTTTTGGCCTACATGAATTTAACGAAGAACTCACTGGGCCTGAATTTATGAGCCGCTTTTCTACTTTAGTAGAAGAAGAACATATTGCATATCGTCTTGGCTCAAATGTCTTATCAATTAGTGAAGATAAAATTGTGACGTACACCAATTCATACGAAGGAGTAGTTGAAGTTAAAGCAAAAGCAATTATTCTAACTACTGGATGTTATGAAAGAAATGCTGGTGCAATTAATTTAGCTGGTGATCGACCAAGTGGAGTTTATACCGCAGGCCAAGCTCAGCTATATTTAAATATTTATGGTCAATTAGTCGGTAAACGAGTTTTTATCCTTGGAAGTGGCGATATTGGTCTAATTATGGCTAGAAGAATGTCGCTTGAAGGCGCTAAAGTTTTAGGTGTTGCCGAACTTATGCCTTATAGCGCAGGTCTTAATCGTAACATTGTCCAATGTTTGAATGATTTTAATATCCCTTTATATTTAAGTCACACTGTTAAGCAAGTAGTAGGAAAAGAAGGTCATTTAACAAAAATTGTCATTGCTAAACTTGATGAAAAAATGAATTTCATTGAAGGAAGCGAAAAAGAATTTGAATGTGATACTTTACTTTTAAGTGTTGGCTTAATCCCAAATGTTGATTTATTAAATAAACTTAACCTTCATTATTCAAAAACTAGAGGCCCAATTGTAGATAATAACCTCATGAGTGAAAAAGAAGGTGTCTTCTTAGCAGGAAATGTGCTTCATGTTCATGATTTAGTAGATTATGTCGTTGAAGAAGCTCGTGAAGCTGCAATTGGAGTTAATAAATATCTTAAAGGCGAACTAGAAAACCCAGGTCATACTTATGATGTTAAAGCCCTTGATGGAATTTCTTATGTAGTGCCTCAGAAGATCAAATTAAATACCGTAGACGATAAAATCACTCTTAAATTAAGAGTCGCTCATCCATTTAAAGACATATCAATTTTAATTAAAGAAGGAGACGAAGTTATTAAACGCTTATATAAAAACGCTATCATTCCTTCTGAAATGGAAATAATTAAAATTGATAAGTCCTTATTAAAAGAGAGTTCACCAACTATAGACGTAGTCGTGGAGGAAAGAAAATGAAAGAATTAATTTGTATTGTCTGTCCTCGTGGATGTCATCTAAGTGTTGATGAAAATAATGTTGTAACAGGCAATTTTTGCCCTAGAGGTGCAAAATACGCCATTAAAGAACTTACTCATCCTGAAAGAGTTTTAACTTCCACAGTGAGAATTGATTCAATTAATGAAGATCGACTTCCTGTTAAAACAAGTGAAGCAATTGCTAAAGAGTTAATTTTCAAAGCAATGGAAGAATTAAATAAAGTATCTGTTAAAGCACCAATTAAAATTGGTGATGTAATAATTGAAAATATTGCTGGTAGTGGAGTTAATCTTGTTGCTACTAAAAATATATTGGAGTAAAAATGAACGATAAAATTAGAGTAATCACCTTAGGTGGTCAAGACGAATTTGGCAAAATGCTCACCATTGTTGAAGTAAATGATGATATTTTTGTCATTGAATGTGGCGAGAAAAAACCAGATAAATTACGTCCTGGTGTTGATTATATTATTGCTAATGTTTCCTATCTTTTAGAAAACAGACATAGAATCAAAGCATATTTTTTAACACGTGGTAGTGATCCAGCTATTTCTGGACTTCCTTTCGTATACGAAAAAGCTCCTGCTCCAATTTATTGTACAGATACAACATATGCTGTTTTATCTCTCTTCATGAGGCACAACAAGCTTAATGTGAGGATGGATGTAAATATTAAAAAGCCTACTGATGAATTCTATGTTGGCAATCATCGCATTAATTTCTTTGCATTATGTGCTTCAATGAGCCATGCAAATGGTGTTTCAATCCATACATCATATGGAAATATCATGTTTTTTGGAGCCTTTGTCATCGATAATGACTCACTTCCTGATTATTATTATGACCGTAAAGAAATCGCTAGATTATCTGAAGAAGGAGTTTTACTCCTTATGTGTGAAGCCAGATATGCTGATCGAAGAGGATATTCTAATCCATCATATAAACTTGTTTCTTTGATGGAACATGCTTTTAAAGATGCTCAAGGAAGAATCTTTTTAGCACTTGAAACTAACGATATGTATAACATCGTTAATGCCGCTACATTTGCTCTTCAAAACAAGAAAAAAATCATTTTTTATGATAAGGAAACACAAGATACATATCATACGTTCTCAAAATTCCTTAGTATTGATGGTTCTTTAACAGCAAATCGATTTTATACAATCGATACGATAAATAATCACGCTCCACAAGATATTGTTATTTTCATGGTTGATTGGGGCGATAAACTTTATCACAAATTAGCTCTTTTAGCCTCAAAAGATAATCCAACAAAAATCATTAATTTAAATGAAAATGACACAATCATTGTTGGTGTACCATATCATATCGAATCTGAAGTAAGTGAAACTAAGACAATTGACATGCTTTATCGTAGTTCAGCTAAAGTAGTAAGATTCGATAAAAAGTCGTTCATAAGAATGCATGCAAGCGAAGAAGATATTAAGACAATTTTATCAATTACTTCACCAAAATATTTTGTCCCAATTTATGGTGCATATCGTAAACTACTTGATGCTGCTAGAGTTGCACTTTCAACTTCAGTTGGTCTAACTCATAACAAAATATTTGTTATGGATAATGGCAATTATATTGATATAGTTGATGGAGTTGCTCGTCTTGCAACTGTTTCACTTCCTCATGGGGATGTCTATGTAGATGGCAAAGGAATAGGTGATATTACCTCTTCAATTTTAGAAGAAAGAGTGAAGTTTGCTGATGATGGAGTAATTATCATTGGAGTTACTATTTCTAGATCAAAAAGATGTATCGTAGCAGGTCCTGATATTCAAGCAAGAGGATTCGTCTATCTTAAGGATTCAGAAGTGCTCATCAAAGAACTTACCAAATTAGTGGAAGCCTTATTATTAAACGCTCTTGAAGGAAGTGAATTCTATAATGAAGAAAAACTTCAAAATAATATCGCTGATGCAGCGTTTAGACTTATAAGAAGATATTCACTTAAAAATCCTTCAATTATTCCTTCAATTACAATCCTTGATTAAGAAATTAGATAAACAAAAGCGCATTATTTGCGCTTTTTTTGTTGCATGATATACGTACGTATGTATAATAAAAATACTTATGAAAGCCCCTAAGATTAAAATAAAACCATTCTTCACAAGATTAGTTATCGGAATTAGCTTTATTTTGTTAGCTATTTTGATTTTATTATCCGCTAATGTAGCTGGTCTTCAATTCCTTACTATTGGAGTTATGGCAAGTATTGGTTTTACTGGTTTTTGGGTTTTTGTTCCACTTTTAATAATCATTGGTTTATATATTATATTTGCAAAAAAACTAACTAAATTTAAATTTGATTTATCTTTAATTGGCTTATTTATCATGATCTTTGGTGCATCTATTTTAGTGACCAATATTTTACTTACAACTGTTCCATTAGAAGTTCATCCAATGTATAAGAGTATGGTTGAAACAGAGCAAATCTATTTAGATATGACTAGGGTCACTACTGAAAACGGTGAACTTAGAAAATATTTAGAGATGTCTACATTCATTCATTATTTCTTGAAAGTAAGTGAAAACGGATTTGTTATAAGTAATAGCGCTCTTGGTGGTGGATTTATTGCTTTTATGATTGATGGCATGCTTAATAGTGCGATTACACCAGTCGGAACAATCATTGTTTCAATCGTTACAATCGTTATCGGAATATGTTTAGTCGTTAATTTCTACATCCGTAAATTATTTAAATTCATCGTTTCTAAGATTAATAAAGCAATCCATAAGAAAGATAAAACTCCTGAAATCGAACAAATTAGTGAGGAGCCTTCTCCAATCTTAATAGCTTCTCCAAGCGAAGAAAAAAACGAAGAAGAATTTCTTCCTTTCGAACCATTTGAATCTAAAGAAATTAAAAGAGAAGATACTCAGAATAATAATATAGTCAAAGTTGATGTTACCATCGAAAGAAAAGAAGAACCATTATTTGAAACTAGTAGAGGAGACAATAATCCAGATGAAGTTTCAATGGTTAGAAATTCATTTAATAATTCTCACACTCTTCAAAAAGCAAGATTCTCATTTGAAGGCGAAACTTTCTCCGATATGGAAGAGGTTAGACATGATGAACCTTCATTTAAAGAAGCTGTTCCTTCATTTTTAAATGAAGAAAAGCATGAAGAAGCAGTTAAAGATAACTATGAAGAGGTTGAACCTCTCTTTAATGATGAGCCAATTCCATCCACTATTGAAGTAACTAAAGTCACTCCTAAAGTAGAAAGTGAACCTGTTATTGACGAAACTGATATTAGTTCTCGTAAACCTAAAAAAGCAAAACCACTCGTTAATTATGTTTATCCTTCAACTTCTCTTATAGATAAAAGAGAAAATGAAAGCGATAAATTAGCAAATAAAGATTCAAACGATGCGAGAATGGAAGCAATTAATGCTATTTTCCAAGATCTATCTATAGGTGCTAGAGCAATTTCATATACTGTAGGACCTTCATTTACTAGATTTGATATTCAAATGGAATCATCAAAATCTGTTTCTACAGTAGATAGATATATTCCTGATTTAGCATCAAGACTTAATGGTATTCCTGTCCGTTTCCAAAAACTCGTTATTGGAAAACCTACATCAGGACTTGAAATCGGAAACGATATTAGAACTGTAGTGGGACTCAAAGAATGTTTAGATGCTCTTCCACCAACTGATGAAAAAACTAGAACATATATTCCATTTGGTAAAGATATCGATAACAAATTAATTTATGCTGATTTAACCAAATTCCCACATATGTTAGTTGCTGGTTCAACTGGTAGTGGTAAATCAGTCTTTGTTCATAGTGTTATCGCAACTCTTATTTTGAGAAATAAACCAGATGAATTAAAACTCTTATTAATTGATCCAAAACGAGTAGAAATGAATGTCTATCACGATATTCCACACTTATTATGTCCAAATATTTCTGAGGCTAACGAAGCTAATGTTGCCCTAAATAAACTCGTTGAAGAAATGGAAAGAAGATATTCTTTATTTGCAAGCGAATTTGTTAATGATATTAAAGATTACAACAAAATCATGGTTGAAAGAGGATATGAAAAACTACCTTACATAGTAATCTTTGTTGATGAATACGCTGATTTAAGTGAATCTTGTAAAGAAATCAGAACTCCAGTTGTTCGTATTGCTCAAAAAGCTAGAGCAGCTGGTATCCATCTTGTTCTTGCAACCCAAAGACCATCGGTTAATGTTATCGATGGAGTTATTAAAGCAAATATTTCTACCCACGTTGCTTTATCAGTTAATTCATATTTTGATAGTAATGTTATTTTGGGTGAAGGTGGCGCTGAACAATTACTTGGAAATGGTGATATGATTGTCGACTGCGCTCTTATTTCTAGACAAAATAAGCCGCGTTTACAAGGTGCTTATTGTACTTTAGCTGAGATCAACCGCATTGCAAATTATCTCCGTGATATGATGCCACCTCAATATGATCCTGCATTCCTTGATCTAAAAGATCATTCTTCTGATAATGATTCATTTGATGATGCTGAACCAACCAGAGTTGATAAAGATGTTTCTGATGATATTTTATATAAAACAATCGTTGAAGATATTGTTAACCGTGAATTTTGTTCTATTTCATATCTTCAAAGAAGTTACGCAATTGGTTTCCCTCGTGCAGGAAGAATGTTTGGAAGACTCCAAAAAGAAGGTTATGTTGAAAAAACTGGTGATGCAAGAGGAAACAAAGTTATTAAAAGAGTCCCAATTAATAATGAACAACAATTAGGAAGTATTGAACAATCTACTCTTCAATATGTAGATGATGACGAATAATTATGGCAAGTAAGTATCTATATCATAGTGAACTTATATCTTGGAGAGAAATTCTTTTAACCACGAATGATCCAGATATCATTGGATTAGATTTACATATATTTAAAAATCTCGAAGAGATTTATTACGAACTTAAAACAATTGAAAACAAAGATAAACTAACTTTCATTCATATTGGTTTAACTTTTGATTTAAATCTTGCCGATCATTTCATCATCAAAACCAATAACGAATTTAATTCTCTGGATTTATCTAAAGCCCCTGCTTTTAAAGATTTTGATGAAAGATATTCTGCTAAAGATGCTATTTTAGGTCCTACTTATACTAAAGATAGAACAACCTTTAGACTCTGGGCCCCATTAGCAAGTAAAGTTAATCTCAAATATCGTTTCAAAAACACTTATAAAGAACTGGAAATGAATCGATGCGATAGAGGTGTTTATGAACTTATTTTAGAAGGGGATTATGATGGAGTTTTATATACCTACGTTATTAATCAAAATAACGAGGTGTTTGAAACAATTGATCCATATGCAAAAAGTGGTTCCATTAATATGGAACAATCCGCTGTAATCGACTTAGAAAAGATTAAAGATGTTAAAGTCGATTATAAACTTCCTAGACTAGATAATTACGTTGATGCAATAGTTTATGAACTTCATGTTCGTGATTTCACAATTCATAAAAATTCAAACATTGTCCACAAAGGTAAATTCATCGGACTTTGTGAGAAAAATAGAAGAACTTCAAGAGGGAATAAAGCTGGAATTGATTACATCAAAGATTTAGGTGTAACCCATGTTCAACTTCTTCCTGTTTTAAGTGTTGCTACTATTGATGAGACAAAACCTCAAAAAACATATAACTGGGGTTATGATCCATATCATTATTTCACTTTGGAAGGTAGTTATAGCACTAATCCAAAAGATCCATATTCTCGTCTATATGAATTCAAAGAACTTGTTAACACTTTCCATTTAAATGGCTTAAGAGTTAATCTCGATGTGGTTTATAACCACATGTTTGATAAAGAAACTATCTTAGAGAAGATTGTCCCACATTATTATTTTAGAGTGGATGAAAACTATAATTTCATTAATCAATCATTCTGTGGAAATGCTGTTGCAAGCGAAAAAATAATGGTACATAAACTTATTTTAGATTCCACTAGATATTTGTTTGATACATTCGATATAGATGGCTTTAGATTCGATTTAATGGGTCTAACAGATGCTAAAACAATAAATGACATATATAACATGGCAACTTCATATAAAAAAGATGCCATGCTTTATGGTGAAGGTTGGAACATGGCTGGAGATAAATTTGAAGGTCATTTAATGGCAAATATGAATAACGCTAAAGATCTTCCAAATATCGGATTTTTCAATGATTCTTATCGCAATATTGCTCGTGGAAACGGTGGTGGAGCAGAACTTAATGATAATGGTTATATTTTAGGTAATATTTCTTATCTTGAAGGTTATAAATTTGCTCTCACAGCGTCCACAATCAACTATGTTTTTAATCCAATTTTTGTCTCAACGAATCAATCTATAAATTATGTTGAATGTCATGATAATTCCACAATTAATGATGTGATTGAAAATTCCACTGATGATAATAATGATGAGAAAATTCGTAGAATCAAACTTTTAAATAAAAGTTTATTGCTCTCATTTGGAGTCCCATTCATTCATGCTGGACAAGAAATTGGTTTAACAAAATTTGCTCATCATAACACCTATAATAAAGGCGATAAATTCAATCAATTTAATTACGATACACTTGATGAAAGAAAAGAACTTGTTGAATCATTTAAAAACTATATTAAGCAAAGAAGAGAGATACCTTTCTATAAGATTTCTGATCCAAAGTTAATTGAAAAATCTATCAAATTTGATGTTAATAACAACGCTCTTGTTGTAACGATGGATAACAAAGATATTTCAGATACAAAATATACCTTAATTATTAATCCGACAAAGAACACAATTTATTTAAATTTTGATGATGAAAAAGAAGACTATATTTATAAAGATAGAAAGAATTCAAAATTCTTAACTCGTCACGCAATGGTTTTCCCAATCAGCGCGAAGATTTATAAATAATATTTTTCCTAAGTCCTTTAGGATATAAATTCTTTATTCTTCCATTAACATAATGGAGTACCCCGATAGATAAACCAAGATATGATGGATAATAATATCCATCATTTTTATTAACATTTATTTCTTCACCTTTGATGATTTTTGAAGCATCTTCAAGACTAACTTCAAACATATTTTCATCATTAAAAAGTGATTTAGCATAGGCGTGAGATGGAATAAACTTATCTTTTATTTTAGTGCCTAGAAATAGTCCTTCTCTTATTGCATATTTAGATAAATCTTTAGGTAAAAGACATCTATCAAAAACCATTATTTCTTTATTTCCACCCTTAGAAAGAATACTTTTTTCGTATTTTTCTTTTATTAAAGAAGTTTTCTTATTCTCTCCAGGTTTTTTTATCTTAGCGATATAGTGACCCTCGCCAGTAAATCTCGAAGAGAATAAATGTATTGTTTCTTTATATTTTTTAGAACGATATTCCCCTTCAAAATGCTCTAAATCAACAAGCAAAGCATCTCTATTAGAAAGTAGATATTCAATAACTTCTTCATCTTCTTCATATGAATATGAACAAGTAGAATAAATTAACTCTCCACCTTCTTTTAACATATCGTAGGCTTTTAAGATTAATTCTTTTTGAATTAGAGCATATTTTAAAACCTTGTTATAAGTCCAATCATCTTTCATCTCACTAAGCTTTCTAAACATTCCACTTCCAGAACATGGAGCATCTAAAATAATCTTATCGAATAGGCCTATATATTTATCCCCGTTTTTAGAAAAATCATTTGATATAATCGAAACATTTGTTAGACCCATTCTTTCAACGTTTGAGAGCAAAATATTGAGTCTTGAATACGAATTATCATTAGAAATTAATAGTCCTTTTTTATGCATTAAAAGAGACGCTCCAACGCTTTTTCCTCCTGGAGCCGCGCACATATCAAAAACTAAATCATCTTCTTTAGGATTTAAAAAATATGATACAAGCATCGCACTTGGATCTTGAATGTAATAAGCACCAAGTTCGTGAAGAATATCTTGTCCAAAGTTATATTCATCTTTCTTATATAAGAAAGCATAATCAATAACGGGATGAACTTTTAAATTTGGATACATCTTTAAAAATTTATCCTTATCCATCTTATTTATATTTAAAAGAAGACCTTTAACTTCATCTTCTTTAAAAGATGCAATCAAATCATCAATTTCTTTATCTGATAAATATTTTTTTAAATGAGTAACGAAATCCATTGTTCAAATTATAGCATTAACTTCCATACTATAATATAAAATAGATTTTATCTAACGACCTATTATGATAGAATATCAATCGAGGTTTTTATTTATGAGAATGGTAGATTTAATTACTAAAAAACGTGATGGTGGTGTCTTAACCGACAAAGAAATCACATATTTTATCAACGGGGTAGTTGATGGAAGTATTCCTGATTATCAAATCAGCGCACTTCTTATGGCTATCTTATTTAAAGGAATGACTAAAGAAGAAATCGTTACATTAACCGACAGAATGGAACATTCTGGTGATGTAATGGATTTATCAAATATTAAAGGTGTTAAAGTAGATAAACACTCCACCGGTGGTGTTGGAGATAAAACAAGTATCGCTCTTGCTCCAATGGTCGCAGCCTGTGGTGTTAAAGTTGCTAAGATGAGTGGTAGAGGACTTGGTCATACCGGAGGAACTCTTGATAAACTTGAATCAATTCCAGGTATGCAAGTTTATATTTCAGAAGAAAAATTTGCTGAAGAAGTAAACAAAATTGGCTTAGCAATCGTTGGTCAAACTGGTCATTTAGTTCCTGCTGATAAAAAACTCTATGCCTTAAGAGATGTTACAGGCACAGTTGAATCTATCCCATTAATTGCCTCTAGTGTTATGTCTAAAAAACTCGCTAGTGGATCTGATGGCATTCTCTTAGATGTTAAATTTGGTAATGGTGCTTTCATGAAAACCAAAGAAAGTGCTGAAAAACTTGCACGCATTATGTGTGAAATTGGGAACGCTCTTGGACGTGATACACGTGCTGTATTAACCGATATGGAACAACCTCTAGGTTTAGCAGTTGGTAACGCTCTTGAAGTTAAAGAAGCGATTGCTACCTTAAAAGGTCATGGTCCAGAAGACTTTGTTAATATTTGTATGCAATCTGGTGCAATCATGTTAGTCCAAGCTAAAGTTGCTAAAGATGAAGAAGAAGCAATAAAAATGCTTCAAAAAGTTATTGATGATGGCTCAGCATTTAAAAAACTTCGCGCTTTTGTTGAAGCACAAGGTGGCGATGTTAGCTACATTGATCATCCAGAAAAATTCGAACTTGCTAAACACATTATTCAAGTTAAAGCTCCTACAAGTGGTTATATTGAAAGAATCGTTGCTTTAGAAATCGGTGAATCCGCCATGAAACTTGGAGCAGGTAGAGAAACATTTGATGATGTTATTGATATGGCTGCAGGCATTGTTCTTCATAAGAAAGTTGCCGATAAAGTCGAAGCAGGCGAAGTCTTATGTGAAGTCCACACTAATAAAGATGACTACCATGAAGTTCTTGAAGAAATTAAAAACGCCTTCAAGATTGTTAAAAATCCTGTTAAAAAACCTCCAACCGTACATGCATATATTCACGATTAATGAGAATTGTTATTCAAAATGTTAAAGATGCTACTTGTAAAGTAGACAATAAAATCGTGGGAGAAATCTCCCATGGTTTTCTTATTCTTGTTGGTTTTACCCATTTTGATAACAAAGAAATAGTTGATAAATTAGTAAATAAGATAGTTAAATTACGTGTTTTCCCTGATGAAAATGGGAAAACCAATCTTTCTTTAAAAGATATTAATGGAGAGATTTTATCAGTCTCTCAATTTACCTTATATGCATCAATCAAAGATGGAAATCGTCCTTCTTTTGTTGATGCAATGAAACCAATTGAAGCAAGTGCTTTGTATGATTATTTCAACACTAAGCTTCGTGAGAGTGGAATTAATATTCAAACTGGTATCTTTGGTGCTGATATGAAACTTGGTTTCATAAATGACGGACCATTTACCTTAATGATAGACTCGAAGGACTTATAAAAATGAAAGTGATGATTGGTCTTAGTGGTGGAGTTGATTCTGCTATAGCAGCATACCTTCTAAAAGAAGAAGGTTATGAAGTTATAGGAGCTTTTATGCGCAACTGGGATGCTTATGCAAATAATGATTTTTTAGGTAATCCAACCATTAATGACAATCAATGTCCTCAAGAGAAAGATTATGATGACGCTAAAAAGGTAGCAGAACAACTTGGTATTCCTCTTTTAAGAGTGGATTTTATTAAAGAATATTGGGATCATGTATTTTCTTTCTTCATTGAAGAATATGAAAATGGTAGGACTCCAAATCCCGATATTTTATGTAATAAGTACATAAAGTTTGATTCTTTCCTAGAATTCGCTAAGAAAAATGGATGCGATAAAATCGCCATGGGGCATTATGCTAAGAAGGTTTATAAAGATGGCCATTATTATTTGATGAAATGTAAAGATCAAAACAAAGACCAAACTTATTTCTTGTCTCAAATTAATGAAACTCAAATTGAATCATGCATATTTCCTTTAGGAGAGATAACTAAAGAAGAAGTTAGAGAAATTGCTCATAAACTTAATCTAGTTATCGCAGATAAGAAAGATTCCACAGGAGTTTGCTTCATTGGAGAACGTAATTTTAGAGAATTTTTAAAAAATTATATCCCAGCGCAAGAAGGCAATATCATCGATATTGACACCAATAAAGTAATAGGAAGACATAAAGGTGTATATTATTACACCATTGGTCAACATAAAGGACTTGGAATAGGTGGAATATCTGGAGAAACTGCCTCCGGTTGGTTCATTGTAAAAAAAGATGCTAAAAATAATATTCTCTATGTCACTCGTGGAGATAATGAAAATTATCTTTTAAGTGATAAATGTTTAGTTAATAAATTAAATTTCGTTAATGATAAAGAGATTTTCCCTCAAGAAGTTGGGGTTAAATTCCGTTATCGTCAAAAAGATCATCCTTGTCTAATAGAAAAGAAAGATGATGAAATTATATGCACTTATAGTGCGTATAAAGCTGTAACTCCTGGTCAAGAAGCAGTCTTTTATAATAAAGAAGGTATTATGATTGGCTCAGGTACAATTAAAGAGGTTTATCGAAATGATAAACGCATAGATTGATAATATATCTAGTAATTTAGATAAAAATTTATATAATTTTGAAAGGAGGAATATTTAAATGGTAAAGAAAGTTATGTATTTTATTGCGACCGCATTAGCATTTTTAATGGCATTTGGAATGATTGCTGGTAGCATTGGTCTTGTTGTCGATTGTATTATAATGATTTTCAAAGAAATGGATATTCTTGTTAAGCTCATTAAAGAAGCTAACAATATCGTATCTCTTGCAATCAATTTAATCTTTGGAGTCATTGCTCTTTTATTAGTCATTCTTTCATTTGTGAAAGTTATTTCACATGTTAAAGAAAAAGATTATGACATCACCAAACCTAAAAAGATGATTGTAATTACCTTAATTTTATTTGCAGTCGCTATCCTTTTAGGCGGATTCCGTGTTGTTATTTTTGATTTAATTCTTGTAATTAGACAAGTAATTCCATTTGGTCAATACATTCTTGATTTCTGGTTATATCCATTTAGCTTCTTAGTCTTAGTGCCTCAACTCGTCTTCTCAATCTTAATGTTTAAGATTAAAGAAAAAGATGATAAGAAAGAAGTCGCTGAAGCTAAAGATGTCGAAGCAAAAGACGTCGAAGAAAAAGAACCAGAAGTAAAAGAAGCTGAATAATTATCGTAGATAATTAAATGAAAAGGTTGGAAATCCAACCTTTTTCTTTATTCTGCCGCTTTTTCAGCATCATCAAATAATTTAAGTACTTGAGTAATAGTTAATTTATCTTTCTCTTTCTTATTAAAGTCATGGATAATTTTTCCATCATAGAACATGATAAGTCTATCACCATAAGTAAGAGCGTCTTTCATATTATGAGTAACCATTAAAGTAGTTAATTTATTTTCTCTTACAATTTTTTCAGTTAATTCAAGAACTTTCTTTGAAGTTTTAGGATCTAAAGCCGCTGTATGTTCATCTAAAAGAAGAATTTGTTTTGTTAAGTCATATTTACGGAATTCACTATCGAATTCTTTATAATATTCTTTCTTAAGACTTCTTTTTTCTTTAGTTTTTAAAGTCTTGTTTGCTTTTAATTCTTTAACTTTGTTTTTATAAGTCTCTTTAGCCTTATTATAAGCTTTAGTAACTTCCTCTTTTGCTATAGATTTATCGCCCATAGAGAAAGTAATATAATCTTTGATTATTTGTTTATGGGATGGCTCTGCACGGAGAGTTGCCATCAAAAGAGTTAAAGCTTGTCTTTGACCACCAGAAAGAACATTAGTCTTAGTAGTTAATCTATTTTCTAAACCAAGGTTTAAACCTTTTAACATTTCTTTATATTGTTCTTTTTGCTTATGAGAAATATACCAATTAAGACCAAATGAACCACCTTTTCTAGAGGCAATAGCAAGATTTTCAATAACTTGCATTGTTCCAGCAGTTCCTTTTTGAGGATCTTGGAATACACGGGCAAAGTATCTAGCGCGTACATTTTCAGGAATATCAGTCATATCAACATCATTAAGAAGTACTGCACCTGAATCAGGACGAAGATTACCAGTCAAAATATTTAAAGTAGTGGACTTGCCACTTCCATTACCCCCAATGATAGTGACAAATTCTCCATCATTTACAGTAAAAGAGACATTATCTAAAGCGATTTTCTCATCAGCGGTCCCTTTATAGAAGACCTTTGTAACATTCTTAAAAGAAAGCATATCTTAAGATCCTCTTCTAATTTCTTTATATCTTCTACGTTTCGCTATCCAATTCTTGATATATCCATTTTTAAAATATGGAATACCTAAGAATATGGCAACAACCACAGCAGAAAGCATCTTGAGTAATAATGGTTCATTAATAAATGAACAAATGAATTGGAACACAAAGAAATAAATAATTGCACCTAACACCGTAAATACGAGTGAAACAGCAAAATTCTTTCCCAATTTTCCAACAATTGTTGTTCCAATAATAATTGCTGCTAAAGCAATAACAATTGAGCCAACACCCATATCAACAGAACCTTGTCCTTGATATTGAGCAAATAAAGCACCAGCGAAAGCAACTATTCCATTCGATATCATTAAAGCAACAATTTTACGTGAATTAACATTAATTCCATTTGCTCTAGCCATATCTGGATTAGAACCAGTTGCTCTAACGCTTGAACCAAACTTGGTTCCAAAGAACCAATATAATATTGCAATAAGGACAGCAACTATTCCAATTACAATTGGCATAGTGGTGAATACACCTCTACTTGCTTCCATTGATATTAATGAACCCCTAGTAGAGATAGCTTGGAATTGAGTTCCAAGTATTTTATAGTTAATCGACCAAAGCATTAACTGAGTTAAAATACCTGCTAAAATGCCTGGTATTCCTAAATAGCAGTGAAGTATTGATGTAATAAAACCTGCTAATGCACCTGCACCAAAGGCAATAAGTAGAGCAAACGGCATTGGCACGCCTAAAATAATCATTAATGCATAAACACAACCGCCAGTCGCAAATGAACCATCAACTGTTAAATCGGCAAAATCTAATATTTTGAATGTGATAAAAACACCAATGGCCATGATGCCATAGATGACACCTTGGTCAACAACAGATGGTAAAGATTTAGCAAAACTAAGTAGTGTTTCGATCATTTTAAATTAAAGAGCAATTGGAGTGTAATCTTCTGGTAATTCAATACCATAATATGCACAACGATCTGACATATATTTTTTTTGAGGATTTGTATCGTAGGCAACTTCGTATTCACGAATATCTTTCTTTCCTAATAAAACATTGAAAGCCATCTCGCCAGTAATTTGACCGAGTCTTTCGTAGTCAATTGAAAGGGTAGCGAAGCCACATCCTTTACAAATGCCTTCTTCACCAGCGTAAACTGGGATTCTATTTGGATAGAAAATATCGTTAATAGCTTCAGCTTTTTCAGCGCAAGCATTATCAGTTGGAATGTAGATAATATCTTGATCTAAAGCAGAGTTACAAACTGTTTGAAGTTCACTTGCTTGAGAGAAAGCAAATTCTTTAACGGTTACACCTGCATAATTAGCTAAATATTTCTTGGCTTCTTCGACTTGGAATTTAGAGTTAGCTTCGCTAGAACAATATAAAATACCAACTTTTTTAGCGTTTACAGCTAATCTCATCATTTCTTGAATTTGAACATCAATTGGAGCTAAATCACTAGTTCCTGAAACGTTAGTGCCACTTTTACCATCTTTCATTTCAACACCTAAAGCAACACCATAGTCGGTAACCGATGTACCTAAAACTGGAATATAAGTTGTAGCATTATATGCTGCGGAAAGGCATGGAGTAGCATTTCCAAGGATTAAATCAACATCACGAGATACTAAAGTTGAAGCGATAGTTGCACATAAAGATAATTCCTTATTAGCGTTTTGAACATCAAATTCAACTTCTCTACCTTCTTCTAAAAGAAGAGCTGTTAATTTTTCTTTAAATCCTTTTGTAGCAGCATCCAAAGCTGGGTGGCTAACAAATTGAGCAATACCAACTACATATTTTTCTTTATCAGGATTAACTTTGATTTGGTTACCAACACATCCACTAAGTAAAGCGACGGAAGATAAAGCAATTAAAGCAGATTTAATTTTCATATTTAATTCCCTCCATAAGTGCTTAACACTTACCTCTAAAATGTAAAATTATGGAAATATTTTATCTAATAAATATTTGGTTGTATAGAAAAACAAATAAAAAGACACCGAAAGTTGAGAATCACCAAATTTATAAAAGCAATTCGATACTAATCAATCCTCTTCCCAAAGTGAAGGATTAATTAATTGAATATATCCTCTTTCATTTTTAGCAACATTAGCCCAATCGAGAATTGCAGCAATTACAAAGAGTGGATCAAACGAACTTTCTCCATCCTTTTTACCATAATATTCGGTTGCTATAGCATACATTACAGTATCTCTACTACATTGACCTAAACCAACTTTGCTATTTCTTGCACTTCCTTTATCTGCGTGTCCATAGTGTTTAAGTAAAAATTTTACTACTATATCAAATATCTCAAAGTCAACTTCTTGATTAGGTAACTTATCGCATATAAAACAATAATTGTTTTTCTTTTCAACATTACATAAGTCATTATTAAGTAAAAAGATTCTACTTTTACCACCAAGAGAGTCTAATTTATCTCTAATTACATCTGATGCTTTCATCTTTGAGTCTCCAAATAACAAAAATATAATACAACAAAGAAAAAATGATTTGAGTTTCCTCCTAACTATGTTAGTATTTAATCACTCCAACAAAGGAACTAAGTCAAAAGACGCGCCACTCCTTTGGAGTCGATGAAAGTCGACGTAACTCTGCGTTAAAGATATTAATTAAGAGTGTTCTCTCCTAGAAGGAGAACAAAAAAGGATGGTACCGCGCTAAGTCGTTCCTTAGAACGATTTTTTATTTTTTTAGGAGGAAAATATGAAATATCTTACTGGTAATGAAATTAGATTAATGTGGCTCGATTTCTTTAAATCAAAAGGTCACCATGTCGAAAAAGGAGCTAGCCTAATTCCTTATAACGATCCAACTCTTCTTTGGATTAATTCAGGCGTTGCTGCTTTAAAGAAGTACATGGATGGTAGTGAAGTACCTCCATCAAGAAGAATTACCAATGTCCAAAAATCCATTAGAACAAACGATATGGATAACGTTGGTTATACTTCTCGTCACCAAACATTCTTTGAAATGCTTGGTTGTTTCTCAATTGGTGATTATTTCCGTAAAGAAATTATTGAATGGGCATACGAAATTCTCACAAGCGAGAAATATTTCGCTCTTCCTAAAGATAAACTATATTTCACATATAATCCAATTGATGAAGACACTCATAAATTTTGGTTAGACCAAGGAGTAGAAGAATCTCATTTAATTCCTCTTGAATCTAACTATTGGGAAATTGGTGAAGGTCCAGCAGGTCCTAACACCGAAGTCTTCTTTGATCGTGGAGAAAAATATGATGAAAAGAAATTAGGAGTAAAACTCCTTCAAGATGAAATTGAAAATGATAGATATATTGAAATTTGGGGTATTGTTTTCTCTCAATATAACGCTCAACCAGGTGTTGATAGAAGAAATTATAAAGAACTTCCATCTAAAAATATCGATACAGGTGCAGGTTTAGAAAGAATTACCTCAGTTCTTCAAGAAACTGAATCGAATTTTGAAACAGATTTATTCCTTCCAATTATTAAAGAAACAGAAAAATACGCAAATGTGGGATATAAAGAAGAAACCCATATTCCATATCGCGTTATTGCAGACCATATCCGTGCTGTAACATTTGCAACAAGTGATGGGGAAGTATTCTCAAACGAAGGACGTGGCTACGTTTTACGTAGACTTATTAGAAGAGCAATGAGATATGCCCAAAAAATTGGTATTAATAATGCCTTCTTATACAAGTTAGTTCATGTAGTCATTGAAAAATACAAAGACTTCTACCCAGATTTAGTGGCTAATGAATCTAGAATTGTTACTTTAATTAGAGATGAAGAAGAAAAATTCTTAAAAACATTATCTAAAGGTGAAGCTTTGCTTCTTGAATATATTAAAGGTAAGAAAGAATTATCAGGAAAAGATGCTTTTAAACTTTATGATACCTACGGATTCCCACTTGATTTAACAAAAGATATTTGTTTAGAAAAGGGAATCAAAGTCGATGAAGTTGGTTTTGAAAAAGAAATGGAACATCAAAAAGAAAGAGCTAGATCTTCAAGAAACGATGAGCAAAGTATGCATCGACAATCTAAGGATTTATTAGAATTTGTTACTCCTTCAACTTTTGACTATTCTGGCAAAGATATGAAAGCCAAGGTTATTGGTTTATTTAAAGATGGCGCCAAAGTTGATCATATCGATGATGAAGGTGAAGTTATCTTTGATAAAACTAACTTCTACGCTGAAAGCGGTGGTGAAATTGCTGATGCTGGTGAGATAAAAAATGGTGGATTTTTAGCCAATGTTATTTACGTCAATAAAGCCCCTAACAAACAGCATCTTCACTATATAAAAGTGCTTAAGGGTGAAATAAAAATTGGTGATGAATTAACCTTAGAAATTAACAAAGAAAAAAGAGAATTCATTAAACGTAATCACTCCGCAACTCACCTTTTACAAAGCGCTCTTGATATTGTCTTAGGTGAAAATATCAAACAAATGGGTTCATTTGTCTCGGACGAATACATGCGTTTTGACTTCAATTATTTATCAAAAATTAATGAAGAAAAGCTTAACGAAATCGAACTTCTTGTTAACAAGATGATTGCTGAATCAATTGAAAGTGATATCAAAGTCATGCCAATTGAAGAAGCTAAAAAACTTGGTGCTAAAGCGTTCTTTAATGACAAATATGGTGATGAAGTACGTGTCGTTAAATTTGGTGATAGATCAACTGAATTCTGTGGTGGATGTCACGTTGAAAACACTAAAGATATTGGTTTATTTGTAATCGAAAGTGAAGAAAGTGTTGCAAGTGGCGTTCGTCGTATAACAGGAAGAACCTCTTTAGGTGCTTATAAACTTCTTAAAGAAAGACTAAATGTTTTAAACGAAGTTAAAAAAGAAATTGGTGCTAATTCAATTTACGAAATTAAAGATAGATTAGTGTCTAGTGAGAATGAGCACAAAGCGCTTATGATTGAATTATCATCTTTAAAATATGAACTTGCGAATTTAAAATCATCTTCAATTAAAAACGAATTCGAAGATGTAAAAGGTTATAAAGTCTTAACCAAGTACATTAAGAACGCCAAAAGAGAAGAACTAATCAAACTTGGTGATGTACTCAAGTCTAATGAAAAAGACTCAATTATCGCCCTTGTTGGTGGTAATCAAGATGATTTACCAATTATCATCTTTGTTAATGGTAAAGCCCTTAGCAATAACCACGCAGGAAATCTTATAAAAGATTTTAGTGCTATTTTAGGTGGCTCCGGTGGTGGAAGAGATAATATTGCTAACGCCAAAGGAAAAGACTTATCTAAACTTGATTTTGCCTTCAAAACTTTAAAAGAAAACATCAAATAATGGAAAGAATCTTAGGACTTGATTTAGGAACAACTACATTAGGAATGGCAATTAATGATTCTTTAGGAATTAAATGTCATCCTTATGAGAATTTTCGCTTTGAAGTGAATAATTACAAAAAAGCAAGAACTCATGTTAAAGAAGTCATTCAAAAAGAGAATATTAAAACAATTGTTTTAGGTCTTCCTTTAAATATGGATGACACTGAAGGAGAACGTGCCTTAAGTGCCCGTCGTTTTAAAGCAGATTTAGAAAAAGAAATCGAAGATATTAATATTATTTTAGTTGATGAAAGATTAACATCTGTTGAAGCGCACGAAAGACTTTTTAATCAAGGACTACCATTAAAGAAACATAAAGAAACTATTGATGCAGTTGCAGCTTCAATAATTCTTGAAACATATATTGAGAGGATGAAAAACAATGGACGAAAATAAAATCATAATTACTGACGAAGATGGAAAAGAAGTTGAATTTAACATTCTTTTTACCTACGAAAACGAACAAAGAGGTAAATCATATGTCTTTGTATATAAAGATGGTGAAGATGATAATGTGATGGCTTTCATTTATAATGAACTCACTAAAGAAATTAGCGAAATCGAAGATGATGAAGAATATGAAGAAGTTGAAGAGGTCTTCAACGCCTTCAATGAAGATCCAAAAATCAACGACATCAAATAATAATTAAATTGTTCTATACTAATTTAATTTGAGTGTGTATAATCATTTTTGTCTTTTAGGAGAAAAGTAGATATGGCAAACGAAAAAATCGAATTAACTAAAGAAGGCGAAGCTGCCTTAAAAGCTGAATTAGATAACTTAATTAACGTTGAAAGACCAGAAGTCATCGAACAACTTCAAGCTGCTCGTGCATTAGGCGATTTAAGCGAAAACGCTGAATATGATGCGGCAAGAGAACGCCAAGGTCAAATTGAAGGAAGAATCAAAGAAATTCAAGCAATCCTTCAAAACGCTAAAATTATTTCTTCAAAACCACGTAACACATCAACAGTTTCACTTGGTGCTAAGGTTGATATTCTCGATTTAAGTGATAACACAGAAGAATCCTATACAATCGTTGGTACAGTTGAAGCAAACCCAATGAAGGGCTTGATTTCTAATGCTTCACCTTTAGGTGTTGCTCTTATCGGCCATGCAGTTGGTGATGAAGTGACCGTTAGAGTCGCCAAAGAATACAAAGTCCGTATTCTTAAAATCGACTTTGGTAAATAATTAAATTTATATCCTTTAATAATTACGTGCACGCATGTGTACGTTTTTATTTTTTCCCACACTTTAAATATTTTTCACACTTTTTCGAAAAAATCTTCCTATATAAGTAATGAGAGCAAATTTTGCTCTTGAAAGTCAAAGCAAAGACTATAAAACTCGGGGTAGTACCTTCTTCTCTTAATGTTCCTTAATTAACGAATTTTAAAAGAAAGGAGGAAATATTCTATGAATAATAGTACAGAAACAAAGCAGCTTCTAACTATGTTCATTGCGATTCTTCTTCTATTTTTGCTAATCAAGTTAGTATAAAAAAGAAAAGGAGTAGCTTCCTATTCTAATGCCATATTAAGTGTTTAGGAGGAACTATCCTTTATGGACATATTATAAATTATTATCTTTTCTAACACAAACCGCAATTTAAACAAATTAAAAACGATAATTCTTTTTCCCATACTTTAATTATTTTTCACACTTTTTCGAAAAAATCTTCCTATATAAGTAATGAGAGCAAATTTTGCTCTTGAAAGTCAAAGCAAAGACTATAAAACTCGGGGTAGTACCTTCTTCTCTTAATGTTCCTTAATTAACGAATTTTAAAAGAAAGGAGGAAATATTCTATGAATAATAGTACAGAAACAAAGCAGCTTCTAACTATGTTCATTGCGATTCTTCTTCTATTTTTGCTAATCAAGTTAGTATAAAAAAGAAAAGGAGTAGCGTCCTAATCTAATCCCATATTAAGTGTTTAGGAGGAACTATCCTTTATGGAAATATTTTAAATTATTATCTTTTCTAATACAAACCGCTATTTAAACAAATTAAAAACGATAAATCTTTTTTCCCATACTTTAATTATTTTTCACACTTTTTCAAAAAAATCTTCCTATATAAGTAATAGGAGGATATTTTATGAAAAAAGAATTAACTCAATACGAATGTGATACGTGTATCACGGGTGAAGCTATCTCATTAACAGTTGTCATGTCCGTGATGGCAATCTCTTTAATGGCGGTTATCGTCTATAAGTTATTCACATCTAAAAAAGGTAACACAACAGTCCCTGGTGGATGGAAATTCTCTTGGAATTAATGAGAAATATCAAAGATATTAGTGAAAATTTACGTCCTAGAGAAAAAGCTTTGCGACTTGGTTTAAGTGCTTTAAATGATGTTGAATTATTAGCTTTAATTATCGGTAGTGGTTCTGCCCATTTTAGCGTCCTTGATATCTCAGAAGAGATCTTAAAAACATACAAAAGTTTAGCTAATTTTTCCCTCGAAAATTATTATGGGATAAGTAAAATTAAAGGCTTAAAAAAGTCCAAATCATTGCTCCTTTTAGCGATGTTTGAATTCCATAAAAGAGTGAGCAAAGAAAATGCTTCAAATAGTGAGAGTTTTACATCATCTTTTGATATATATCAAAAATACTATCATTTATCGATGGAATCTCAAGAGGTTTTATTACTCATAATTTTAAACAAAAAAGATAAGATAATTAAAGAAATCGAACTATATCGAGGAACTAGTTCATCCATTGAAGTTTCAATCAAAGAAATCATCTCTGAAATCTTAATTGGAAAAGGTTCATCATTTGTAATTATTCATAACCATCCGAGCGACAATTATCTGCCATCTCAAGACGACATTATTTCAACTGAATTACTCAAAAGAAAAAGTGCTGATTTGGACATCAAATTTAAGGACCATATAATAATCACTAAAGAGGGGTATTATTCGTTTAAAGACAATGAAAAAGTACTCACTTAGACAACACAAAAAAGTCTTTCGTTGCAAAAAATATATATTTTTCTTCCAAACATTAAATAATCTTTAACTATGTTAAATAGATATGAAAACACTTTCATAAAAGAAAATGTTAACGGCTTTTGTTAATTATATATAAAATATATACAACTTTGTAACGAAAGGAGATTTACTCTATGAATAAAAAGTTATTAGTTCTAACGGCCTTCTCAGCTTTACTTGTTGCAGGTTGTAATAACAATCCTACTCCAACTCCAACACCTGGACCAGATCCAGTAGTTGTGAAGGTTCAAGATATATTTGTTAGACCAGTCTTATCTCTCGCTAAAGGTGAAGAAGAATTATTAAGCGTTACAGTTACTCCAGATGCTTATGAACACAAAGAAGTTACTTGGACAAGTGATGATGAAAGTGTTGCTACAGTTGATGAAAACGGTAAAGTAACCGCTATTAGCGAAGGACAAGCAAAGATTAAAGCTACTCTAGTTGCTGATCCAAAATTCACAACTACTTGTACTGTTACCGTTACTGATGTTGAAGCTCTTGCTACAAAAGTTAAATCCCTCGGTGATAAACTTGAGCTCGAAGTTACCATCAAAAAAGGCACCAAAGGTAAAGATGATCAAAAATTAACTAGCGATTACACTTACACAATCGTTCAAAACGAAAAATACACTTATTCTGATGAAACCAAAAATGGCTTTGGATTAATTGGCGGTGAAGAAGGTGCATATTATCACATCTTTGAAAAAGATGATGCATTTGATTCCGATTGGGGTAAAGCATATCTCGATGAGGAAGAATACATTGAAAAACATGTTATTACATCTTTAGCAGATAGATTTGTTGAAACCGCTCCAGCATATGTTGAAAATCAAAAATATTTCTTCATTAATGATGATTTTTTAACAGATGTTGCCTGGATTCTCCAACTTGATGAAGTATTATCAAGCAAAGAAACCTTTGGTTCAGTTGAGATTGAAGAAAATGCTAATGGTGAAGTTATCATGACACTTTATCGATCCGTCAGTGGATACACTGAAATCGGTAGCGTTAAAATTAAAGCAAAACAAGATGCTGCTATTGGTAGGGTTGATGAATTCTTAACAACTGCCGAAGCAAAAAGAACAACAGTTAATCCAAACGAAATCCTTTATAACTTGTTCTATGAAAAAGGTTCGTATACTTCTGAAACAGATTTATCTGAAGGTGAAGAAAACATGGACCTCAAAGAACACGAATATGTTTCTGCAAACGGATTTACATCTGCTCGTGATACTGAAGACTGGGATTTAAGTGATTATTACGAATATAAATACACTCAATCATATCTCTTCATTGATGATCATAAAGATCAAAAATACGGTGTTTATGCAGTTAAATCAGAAATTGAAGGTAGTGAAGTTTATGCTATCGTTGATTCAGATCCAGAAGTAATTGCTGAACGTATTGAAGATGGTACAGCTAAACTTTCTTACGAAGGTTCTGATACATATGCCTTCTGGTACGATGTTAAGGGTAATAACCCAAGAGCAGTTGCATACAACAACGAAAACTTATTTGATGTTGAACGTTATGGTCACAATGGTCAATATTATTCAATGGGTCTTGGTTATGAATACGAAGTATTTGAACCAGATTACACCATCTCCAAACATACAGTTGATGATACCTTATTAACTAATGTTGCTGATGCCTATGGCTTAATCAATCTCTACGATAGTTCCTCCCCAGATTATAGTGGTTATATCGTTGACGAATGGAATGATTTACAACTCTATGTTCATTATAGTGAAGAAAACGCAGAAGAAGTCGATAAAATTGAACTTGGTTTCGATTGTATGATGCATTATCGTGACACTGATGGAAAAATGCCTGTTGATGGTAATGTTGGTCACTATACTGGCACAAAATCCTTCTACGATTTCTCAACTGAAAAAGATAAATATTTCAAAGCCATATTCCCAGATGTTAACGAAGTTCCAGGACAGTATTATCTCATCGATGGTGAAGATAGAATCCCTGTTGAAACAGTAAGAATCGCCGTAGGCGAAACATTTAAATTCGATTTCAAAATCGATTCTTCTTACAAACGTTATAGTCAAACCGTTTCTGAAAACTTAAAATACGACGACAAAAACAAAACTATCACTGGCGTTTCTGCTGGCGTTGGACAATATATCCGCACTCCAAATAAAAATGCATCAGATTACGTTTTAGAAGTCATCGTCGTTAATGGCGTTGAAGGAAAATGGCTTGGCAAATTCTTAGGTGAACAATTAAGTCTTATTGCAGATGAAAATTCAGTCAAATTCTGCGATAAAGACGCTACAGTAACTCCTACACCAGATACTTTAGGTGAATATGATATGGTTGTCGATGAATCCTTAGGATTCAAAGATAACGCTGCTCACCTATACGCCACTGGTAATGGCTTCGAACTCACCTTCTCAATGGATAAAGAAGATGGTACTCATAATTACTTCATTATCTTAAAAGATGGCGATACTGTTAAAGCCGCTAAAGCTCTCATTGAAGAAATGGCTTCCTTATTTGGTATGACATCAAAAGATATTGTTGATGAATCTAAAGAAGGATTCTATCAATATGAGTTGCCACTTATGGCTGATGCAAGCAAATTATCAATTGCTGATGCTAAAGAAATGACTGCAGATGAAATTGCTCCAGCCATCAACCTTGAATTAGAAGAAGATTGGGCAGAAGTTGAAGTTGAACTTGAAGATGGTACAAAACTCCAAGGTGAACACGCTTTCTATTTAAGCGATGATGGTCTTGTTAGAGTTGAATTCACAATTTATCAATCAACTTCACAAGGTACAAATGTTACCAACTACATTATCGATACTTATCCAAGTGATCAAGTATTAACTCCCGCTGAATAATTTAACTTAAGATTAAATCTTAAATAAGACGAACCTAGGGCCTATCTTAGGCGCTCAGTAAAATAAATCGGGGTGTAATTGGGGAATTCAAAAACCCTAATTGAA
>CALELS010000013.1 GCA_937902735.1 uncultured Caryophanales bacterium | reverse complement strand
TTTGCTGGTTTTATCAAATATTATTTTTTTGTTGCGTTAACTTTGTCATTTAACAGATATTGTCATCAAAAAATATTAGAGGATCGGATTTGTGTTTTGATGAAATTTCTGAAAATTTTTCTTGCAAAAATAAATATGCAACTTTTACAGATAAAACATTACTTTTTCAACAAAATTTTGAAATTACAAAAATTTCCAAAAAGTTTTCCACATAATTCAACAAATTTACTTCGCAAAATTTTAAAGTTTTCCACATAAAACACGCATTTACCCTCTATGTTAATTTTGTGTTTGTGGAAAGTCACTAATAACCTCATTTCTTTTGATAGTATCGACATATTTACTCAACATTTGTTTGTGGATAGTCTTTAAAGTTGTTAATAATCATTGCTATCTTTTTCCACAATAATTCACATACTACAATTATTCTTTTATAAAAATGTGGATAAGTAATAAGAAAACGCTTTCATATTGACAATATTTTGCTAAAAATTGTGGAAAATTTCTCATATTTTGAAAAGCTGTTAATTTTCTATCTTTTCTTTATTAAATATATCTATATACTAATAGGCAAGCGAGGTACTACTTATGTACGAAACTGTTTCCGAGATAAACAAACTTTATGCGCGGGTTCTTGAATCCGTAAATAATAGAATAAATGATGCAAGAATTTATGACGCTTTCATCGGCGATTCATTTGTTCATAATTACGATGGATCTACTTTAACAATCGCTGTTAATAGTGCTCTTGCGGTATCTCTTTTATCCAAAAAATATAAGGATGTTTTTGCAGACGCTGCAAACGAAGTTCTTGGTCAAACAAACACAAAAATTAAGGTTGTCGAAGCCTCAAAAATTGTAACACCAAAAGAGGTCGAAGAAGTTAAACCAGAATTCTTTCCAACTTCAATTGTTAACCCAAAACTTACTTTTGACAACTTTGTTGTCGGTCCTACAAACAGAGCTGCTCAACAAGCCGCTTTACTTGTCTCAGCAAGTCCAAGCAAACTTTATAACCCATTGTTCATCTACTCTAATTCTGGTCTTGGAAAAACACATTTATTGTTTGCTATCGCTAATTATATAAGAGAAAGGGAACCACATAAAAAAGTTCTTTACTGTGGTGCCGATGATTTCATGGAAGAATTCATTAAATATGTTCACGGCGAAGAACAAAGCGAAAAACTCAAAAGCTATATAACATCCCACGACATGCTTCTTGTTGATGATATCCAACAAATATCAGGCAAAGAGAAAACTGAACTATTCTTTTTCCAAGTTTTCACCAAGATGTACAATGCCGGAAAGCAAATTGTTATCACGAGTGATAAACACCCTGAACAATTAAAGGGTTTTGAGGATCGTTTGAAGTCAAGGTTCCAAGCTGGTTTAACAATCGAAATCGAACCACCAAACCCTTCCACATCACTCGAGATTCTTAAGTCAAAAATTAATTCAAGTCCAATTAATATCGATTCTTTCGACCATGATGTTCTTGAATTTATCGCAGACAAATTTTCTAAAAATATCAGAAGTCTTGATGGAGCTCTTAATCGTCTAATCTTCTACACAACAAGTATTAATCCGACTTCTCATATCACAATGGAAATCGCTCTAGACGCCTTGCAACAACTAATAAATGTCAAAGAAGCAAAAACTCAACTCAACGAACAAAGAATCATATCCGTGGTCGCTGATTACTACAATTTGACTGTAAGTCAACTCACTGGTAGAGGAAGACCTGGAAACGTTACCACCCCTCGCCACATATGCTGGTACTTAATCAAAACTATGCTCAATACCTCTTATGAAAAGATTGGCTACATTTTTGGAGGTAAGGACCACAGCACAGTTATGTCTGGTGTAAGAAAAGTGGAAAACGAGTTGAAAACCAACTCCCTTCTCCAGAACGCAATTGACGATATCAAAAAACTTCTTAAACAATAAAGTTTATTTATTAAATAAATTATTTAAGAAAATGCGAGGTTATGATAAAATATTTATTGCTTAAATTCAGGAGTTATCCACAAATCCACGATCATTTAGATTTTAATCTTATTATTAATAGTTAAATTAATTAAATATATTTATATATTATTGGAGGTCAAACAATGAGATTCACAATAGATAAAGAACAATTCGTAAAAGGTCTAACGATGGTAAGTAAAGCTATTCCTCAAAAGACAGCATTACCTATCCTTGCCAATGTTAAAATAGAACTTTCCCATAAAGGTCTAGAATTAACAGGAAGCGACAACGATATGACTATTCATACTGTTGTACCTTACATGATTGAAGAAAAAGAAATAATTAGGAATTATCAACATGGTCAAGTTTTGATTGGTAACAAAATTTTCTTAGAAATCATTCGTCACTTGGAAGGAAATGAGATTACTGTTGAACTTATTGATGGATCAATGCTTAGGGTTGATGATGGAAAATCAAACTTTACCCTCAATTGTATTGACGCTGAAAACTATCCAGAAATCGATTTAAGCCCTGTTGGCGCCGTGTTTGAGCTCTCCTCTGAACTATTTACCACCCTTGTTGATCAAACCGCTTTTGCGGCCTCTAGTAAAGAAAATAGACCAATCCTCACTACTGTGAATTTGAATGCTCAAGATGGTATTCTTACAGCTGCTGCGACAGACACTGCACGACTCGCTAGAAAACAAATTGAGGTTGATCCAGATCTAAGATTTGTTGCTAATATTCCCGCTAAAAAACTTAGTGATATTGTTAAATCTTTTGAAGGCACAAAAAATGTTAGTATTGCTATAAGCGATAAAAAAGCCTTATTTACTTTTGATAACACTACAATTTCTACTCGTTTAGTGAATGGCGATTATCCAAATATCAAAGGCATTGTTCCAAGGACTTTCAACTACTATCTTGAAGTAAATGCACGTGAATTTTTAAGTGCCATGGAACGTGTTTCTCTCCTTTCTCAAGAACATGATGGAGTTGTAAAATTAAGTATGTCTGATGAAGGTGTTGAGATGTTCTCGCGTTCGTCTTCTGTTGGTACTGCTCGTGAAAAATTAAGCATGTTCCGCTTCGAAGGTGAAAGATTTGATATCTCATTCAGAGCAAGTTTTGTTGCGGATGCAATTCGCGCTATAAAATCGGAGGATGTGACCATCTCGTTTATAGGCGAAATGAAGCCATTTGTGGTTCGTAACGCCAAAGATGATGGCCTTGATATGTTGGTCACTCCATTACGTGCTTAATTTACGAAAAATAGCTAAAAATCACATATGTTAATTTAAGGGAATTTTATATTCCCTTTTTTATTTATATATGTTATAATCGTTCCGTTAACTAAGAAAGCAGCTTTTTTATGAATAAAAAATCTCAAAAAATCGCTATTTCGACAGACTACATAACTTTGGGTCAATTTTTAAAGTTGGCAGATGTTATTTCAACAGGTGGAGAAGCTAAGGCTTTTCTTCAAAACAATGAAGTAATCATTAATTCTCTAGTCGATTGTAGACGAGGAAGAAAACTTTATGAGGGCGATAAAGTTGAGGCTGATAAAAAAGAGTTTGAAATAATCCGAAAATGATTATTAAGAAAATTGTTCTTAGAAACTATCGTAACTACACAAACCTTAGTTTAACTTTTTCTCCAAAACTCAACATCATTGTTGGAGATAATGGAGTTGGTAAAACAAACATTGTAGAAGCGATCCAATTCTTATCTCTCGCGCGCTCGTTCCGCACACGCGAAACCAATGACTTAATTAGAGAAAATTGTCAGTTCGGCACAATTGAAGCAAAAGTCATTGAAAACGAGATAGAAAAAGACATCTTGGCAATCTTAACTCCAAACAGCAAGAAGATCACCTGCAATGGAAAACAGATTAAAAGATTGTCTGAATTATCTGAATTGGTGAATGTCGTGGTGTTCGAACCAAAAGATTCGCTGATGTTCAATGATTCACCACTTGTAAGGAGGAATTACTTAGACGTCAATTTATCAAAGAAGTCAACCATCTATCTAAACCACTTGATGAAATATGAAGCGCTTCTAAAGGAGAGAAACAAAACACTCAAGTTAGAAACTATAGATATGAATGTGCTTGATGTCTTGACCGATCAGATTATCGATATTTCAAAAGAAATCGCCACTTATCGCGCCAAATACATTGAGGACCTAAATAATATCGTTTCCAAAATAATCGCCCAAATAAAGGGACAAAAAGAAGAGGCCTTCATAAGATATCAACCATTCGTGATTCCTGATGAAAACTTTGTGAAAAACGCAAAAAAGAAATATCAAGATTCACTTGAGAATGATATCAAACACAAAGTAACCAATGTTGGTATACATCGTGAAGATTATCAAATGTTCTTAAATGGTAACGATATCGCATCATTTGGATCTCAAGGCGAAAACCGCTTAGCAGTAATAGCCTTAAAGATTGCGCCATACTTCTTAATAGAAGATAGAGCAAAAAGACCGATTATCGTATTAGATGATGTAATGAGCGAACTTGATGCAAATCACAAGACAAAATTAATTGAGTTCGTCGATAAATTAGAACAGGTATTCATAACCTCAACAAGTACAAACGTTAAAAATGCTTCAGTATATGAAGTTACAAAAAATCAAAAAATAAATATTAGGAGGAATTCTTGATGGAAGAAAAAGAAGTAATCCAGACTGAATTAAACAGTCAGGAAGAGCTTGAAGACAGAGCAAGCGAAAATTACACTGCTACAGATATTCAAGTTCTCGAAGGTCTAGAAGCTGTCCGCAAACGTCCTGGTATGTACATTGGTACAACAGGTCCAGCAGGCCTTCACCATCTCGTCTGGGAAATTGTCGATAACTCAATCGACGAAGCCTTAGCGGGATTCTGTGACAAAATTACTGTCACAATTAATAAAGGAGAAACTATTACTGTTCGCGATAACGGTCGTGGTATTCCTGTTGATATTGTTTCAAAATCCGGACTTTCAGGTGTTGAAACAGTATTCACCATTCTTCACGCTGGTGGTAAATTCGGTGAAACCGGTGGTTATAAAGTTTCTGGCGGTCTTCACGGTGTTGGTGCATCAGTTGTTAACGCTCTTAGTGAATGGCTAGAAGTTACTGTCCATAAAGATGGTGGAAAATATCACATCAAGTTTGGACGTGGCGGAAAACCACTTGGTCACTTAGAAAGAATTGGTGACACAACAGAAAGAGGTACCGAAGTTACATTTAAAGCCGATGGAACTATCTTTACCGAAACTACTGTTTATTCTTATGAGGTTATCCGCGATCACTTAAAACAAATGGCTTATCTCAACCGCGGCATCACAATCGAAGTTATTGATAATCGTGAAGAAACACCGGTTAGAGACGAGTTCTGTTATAAGGGTGGTATTGTTGAATACGTCCAAGCATTAAACGCTGGTAAAACGCCTATTATGGACGAAGTTATATATTGCGAAGGTCGTGGCAGCGTTCAACTCGCCAACGATAAGAGCGGTCACATCTATTGCGAAGTCGCTATGCAATATAACGAAACATATAACGCTTTTGTTGCATCATTCTGTAACAACATCCACACTCACGAAGGTGGTACACATGTTGAAGGTTTCAGAATGGCCATGCAACGTGTAATCAACGATTACGCTCGTGAAAAGAAATATATTAAAGAAGGACAAGAAAACTTAACTACTGACGATATTTTGGAAGGTTTAGTGGCAATTGTTTCAATCAAGCATCCAAACCCACAATATGAAGGTCAAACCAAAACAAAACTCGGAAATAGCGAAGTTAGAAAGATTGTATCTCAAGTTGTCGGCGAATCACTTAAGAGATTCCTCCTTGAAAACCCAAAACTTGCTGACACTATCTTGACTAAGATTTGTCGTGCTGCTGAAGCTCGTTTAGCGGCTCGTATGGCTCGTGAAAATGTTAGACGTAAATCAGGTCTTGAAGTTACCACTCTTCCAGGTAAACTCGCCGATTGCTCGAGCAAAGAACCAGAAAAATGCGAATTATACATCGTCGAAGGTAACTCCGCTGGTGGTAGTGCTAAAAACGGTCGTGACCGTGTTACCCAAGCAATCTTACCTTTGAGAGGTAAAATCCTTAACGTTGAAAAGGCTACTCACGAAAAGGCGTTTGAAAATGCCGAAATTGGTAACATGATTGTTGCTATTGGTGGTGGCGTTGATCCTGAATTCAATGTTGAAAAGATTAGATATCATAAGATTGTTATCATGACCGATGCTGATGTTGATGGTAGTCACATCCGTATCCTCTTATTAACATTCTTCTATCGCTACATGCGTGCTCTTATTACTGAAGGGTATGTTTATATCGCACAACCTCCACTATATAAGATTGAATACCATGGTAAACAATACTATGCATATAACGACGAACAATTAGAAGTTCTCAAAAAGCAACTCAACCTTAAACCTGGATATCCATTCCAACGTTATAAAGGTCTTGGTGAAATGGATGCTGAACAACTTTGGGAAACAACCATGGATCCTAAATCTCGTAAAATGCTTCGCGTTACTTTAAGTGATGCTATTGAGGCTGAACAAATCTTCACAGACTTAATGGGTGACGAAGTTCTTCCAAGAAAAGAATTCATCCATAAGAATGCTAAGTTTGTTAAGAACCTCGATATTTAATGAAAGGAGATACTAACTATGTCAGAAGAAATCAAAAAAGACGAAGTTAACACCGAAGAGGAAGTTAACGAACAAGAACTCGAACAAATCGAAGAAGGCATTGTCCCAGGTCTCCGTGATACTGACCTTGCTAATGAAGTAAGAGCATCCTTCCTTGACTACGCAATGTCAGTCATCGTCTCTCGTGCCATTCCTGATGTCCGTGATGGTTGTAAACCAGTTCATAGACGTGTCATCTTTGGTATGCACGCATCAGGTATGCTTCCAAACTCCCCATACAAGAAATGTGCCCGTATCGTTGGTGACGTTATGGGTAAATATCACCCACATGGCGATGCTGCAATTTATTCAACATTAGTCCGTTTGGCTCAGCCATTCTCGATGAGATACACCCTTGTTGATGGTCATGGTAACTTCGGTAGCGTTGATGGTGATGAACCAGCTGCTATGCGTTACACCGAAGCAAGAATGACTAAACTTGCAGTTGAAATGGTTAGAGATATCAACTGTGATACTGTTGACTTTGTCGATAACTATGATGGTACTGAACAAGAACCAAGTGTCCTTCCATCTAGATTCCCTAACTTACTAGTTAATGGTTCAAATGGTATTGCTGTTGGTATGGCAACATATATTCCAACTCATAACTTGGGCGAAGTCATTGATGCTGTTGTTGCTTTGGCCCATAATCCTGAAATTACTCCACTAGAAATCATGTCAAATTACCTTTTTGGTCCTGATTTCCCAACTGGTGCAATTATCTTAGGAAGAAGCGGAATTAAGGACGCTTATGAAACTGGTACTGGCAGTGTTGTTATTCGTTCCAAAGCTGAAGTAAAAGAAAACGAAAGAAGTGGTAAAAAACAAATTATTATCACCGAAATCCCATATCAAGTTAACAAAGCGACCATGATTGAAAACATTGGTCACTTAGTTAGAGATAAAGTTATTGAAGGTATCACCGATATTCGCGATGAATCATCAAAAGGTGCTGTTAGAATTGTTATCGATGTAAGACACGATTCGATTCCAGAAGTTATCTTAAATCAACTTTATAAGTTGACTCAACTTCAAACATCAATGGGTATTATTATGCTTTGCCTTGTTGATGGCGCACCAAAAATTCTTCCAATTACCGAAATTTTAAGAGAATATCTCAACTTCCAAGTTAGTGTAGTTGAAAGAAGGACAAAATTCTTACTTGCTAAAGATGAAGCTCGTGATCATATTGTTGTTGGCTTAATCAAAGCGGTTGATATTATGGATGATGTTATTCATACCATCCGTCATAGTGATACTGCCGAAGATGCCGCAAGACAATTAACTGAGAAATTTGGATTTGACGAACCTCAAACCCAAGCTATCTTAGCAATGACTCTACGTAGACTTTCTGGTATGGAAGTTAACAAACTTCTTGAAGAAAGAAAAGAACTTGAAGCCCACATTGCTGAATATCATCACATCTTATCTTCACGTGAAAACGTCATCGAAGTTGTTGTAAAAGAACTTCAAGAAATTAAAGAGAAATTCGGTGATGAACGTCGCACCGAAATTAGCGATCAAGCCGCTACAATTGAAGACGAAGCCCTCATCCCAGAAAAAGATATTGTTATCACTTTAACTACAAATAACTATGTTAAACGTATGACAAGTGATACATTTAGAACTCAAAATAGAGGTGGTCGTGGTGTTAAAGGCATGGCTACAAACGAAGAAGATAACGTTGCTTTAATGGTTTATACCAAAACACATACAGACGTCTTATTCTTCTCGTCTTTAGGTAGAGTTTATCGTTTAAGAGGTTATATGATTCCAGAAGGTAGTCGTATTTCAAAAGGACTTCCAATTCAAAATCTCCTTAACCTCGAAAAAGGCGAAAAAATTATGTCCATCATTTCTCTTGATGAATATAATCCAGAAAATTGTCTCTTATTCATTACTCGTAATGGTTTAGTTAAGAGAACGAAATTATCTGAATTTGAATCCATCCGTCGTAATGGTAAGATTGCTATTTCTCTTAGAGACGGTGATCAATTATTCGATGTTAAACACATCAATGATGAAACCATTGTTTCACTTGCCAGCGCTAAAGGTAAAGTTGCAACCTTCAAAGTTGGTCCTGAAGTTAGACCTCTTGGAAGAACTGCTTCTGGTGTTATTGGTATGGATACAGATGGTTCACCAATCGTTGGTGTTGCCACAAGTGATGAAGGTCAATATATCCTTGCTATTTCCAAAAATGGTTATGGTAAGATGACCTACGCTAACGAAGACACTTATAAAGCAAAACATAGAGGCACCAAAGGTGTTACAACTCTTAACTGTACACCAAAAGTTGGTAGACTTGTTGCTTTAAGAGCTGTTCGTGGTGATGAAGACTTAATGATGGTTACCACTGGTGGAACAATCATTCGTATTCCACTTGATCAAGTCAAAGTTGCAGGAAGAAACACTCAAGGTGTTCGTGTAATTAGACTCGATGATGAAAAACAAAAAGTTGCATCATTAACCGTTGTTCCTCACGAAGAAGAAGTTGAAGGCGAAGAAGCTATGGAAACTCCAGTTGAAGAAAGACTAGTTGAAGAAGCCCCTGCTATCGAGCCTGATATGAAAGAAGAAAACGAATAATATATGAAGGTTTGTGTCTATTTTGAACCTCGAAGAAAGAATGATAATTTTGAGGGCACTAGATTAAGAAAAAACATCAAAGGTGCCCTCGAATTAGAAAATATTCCTTATTCTAAGAACTTTTTAGACACATATGATTTAGTTCACTTTATATCTATTAAAGATGAAATAAAAATAGCTGATTTAAAGGAGAATGGTGTTCCTGTTGTATTCTCTGCTTTAAGTTGTGAAAACGATGAAATGGCAAGAATTATGGAAATTAAAAATGGAGTTAACACCATTTCTCCAAAAGCTCTTAGAGTATTAAATAAGGTTGATCGAATTTTTGTTGGAGATGAGACTAGTAAAAACATTCTTCTAAGAGCAGGCGTTGAAAAGCCAATTTCAATAGTTACACCTGGTGTTAATCTTGCTCGTTTTGAACTTACTAAAGCTAGCGAAGATGAAATCTTCTTCCAATATTATCAACTTGAAAGAGATACAAATATTGTTGTTTCGGTTGGTTCTTACGAAGATAGAGAAATTGTTAAGAAATTTGTTGAAATTGCTAAAAGATGCCCGAAATATAAATTCTTCTATTTTGGACCTGAACTTGGAGCATATAAAGCTTACCGCATATCTAAGAAGCTACCTGATAATGTGAAATTATCTGCAATCACTAATGATGAGATTTATCGTTCGATGATGAAACATGCAAAAATATATTTGATGCTTGATAATTCAAAACATTCACCAATTACGTTATTAGATGCTGCTGCTAGCAAAACTCAAGTTATTGCTCTTAAACCTTTAGGTTATAACGAAGAAATATTAAAAGAAATACGCGCGTACGCGTGCGATGACGTTGATGATATTGCAAAAACCATTAACGAATTATTAGAAAACAAACTTCAATCTAATGTTAAAGAAGCTCTTAAATTTGCAAGGAGCAATTCTCTTTCTAATTTAGGAAAATCATTAAGAAAAGAATATGAAGCAGTATTAATGGAGGTCAAAGGAAAATGATTGATCAAAAATTAATTGTTGAAAACCCAAAACTTATCGAAGAAAAATTAGCTAAAAAAGGATGTGTTGTTGATTTTAAACCATTTTTAGAGATGGTTGAAAAAAGAAAAAAACTTCTAATTTCAGTTGAAAACGCAAAAGCGGAAAGAAACAAACTATCCGCCTCTGTCCCAGAAGTTAAGAAATCCGGTGGAGATGTGCAGGCGATTTTTGCTAAAGTTAAAGAGATTGCCGCAAAGAGTGCGGAGGAAGAAAAACAGCTTGCCGAACTTGAAACAGCCATTAAAGAATTCCTTATTCCACTACCAAATCTACCTGATGATGACCTTTTGGCTGGTGGAAAAGAGAATAACAAAGTTATTCAAGAATTTGGCGAAGATAGAAAATTTGACTTCAAACCAAAAGATCATGTTGAATTATGTGAATCCTTAGGGCTTATTGATTATGTCCGTGGTGCAAAAATGTCAGGACATGGTTGTTGGGTATACACTGATAAAGGCGCTCAACTTGAATGGGCATTATTGAACTTCTTTATTAGTGAACACCTTAAAGATGGTTATAAATTTATTCTTCCACCACATATTCTTAATGAAGAAAGCGGCTATGTTGCTGGTCAATTCCCTAAATTTAAAGACGATGTATTTGCTTTAGAAGGAATTAGTCCACGTAAATTTATTTTACCAACTGCTGAAACCGCTCTTGTTAATCTTCATAGAGATGAAATTCTTCCTGAAGATGCTCTTCCGTTAAAATACTTTGCTTATACACCATGTTATCGTAAAGAAGCTGGTACATATCGTACTGAAGAGCGTGGTATGATTCGTGGCTATCAATTTAATAAAGTTGAAATGTTCCAATATACAACAGCAGAACAAGATAAGGATGCTTTCGAAGAATTAGTCAAAAAAGCATGCTCATTAATGCAAAAGTTAGGATTAAGATTCCATTTATCCAAGCTTGCTGCAGAGGATATATCTGCTTCGATGGCTAGAACTTATGATATCGAAGTATGGATTCCATCAATGGGCATATTCAAAGAAGTTTCTTCTGTTTCAACTGCACATGATTACCAAGCAAGGCGCGGGATGATTAGATACCGCGAAAAAGAAACTGGTAAAGTCAAATATTGTTCCACATTAAATGGATCTGGACTTGCAACTTCTCGTGTCTTCCCTGCATTAGTTGAACAATATCAACAAGCTGATGGAAGCGTAATTATTCCAGAAGTATTAAGACCATTTATGGGTGGGCTAACAAAATTAGAACCAATTAAAAAATAAAATATAGTTGAGGTGTGATGGGAAAATCGCACCTTTTCTTTTTAATTAATTATGTTTTTGATATGATTAAAGGGCCATCGCAATGGACAACTTCGAACCAGGTCAGGATGGGAACATAGCAGCCTTAAGGAGATTGTGCTTGTGCGATGGTTTATTTTATGAAAATGACTATTGATGAAAAATATATGCTAGAAGCTATTAAAGAAGCCAAGAAAGCAGCTTTATTAGATGAGGTTCCTGTAGGATGTGTTATCGTTATAAACGATAAAATTGTCGCTAAAGGACATAATTTAAGAGAGAAAAAATGTGATCCAACTATGCACGCTGAAATTATTGCGATTAGAAAAGCGTGCAAGAAAATCGGATCGTGGAGACTTGTTGACGCCACACTATATGTAACAATCGAACCATGTTCAATGTGTGCAGGAACAATTTTATGGTCTAGGATTAAGCGCATAGTTTATGGAGCAAAAGATCCAAAAGGTGGAGCAATTGAATCATCATTAAAACTCTTTGATAGTCCAAATATTAACCATCACCCAGAAATAACATCAGGAATTCTTGAGGATGAGTGTTCTCAATTGATGAAAGAATTCTTTAAAAAGAAAAGAAACTAGTACGTGGTTTGACACTGTATTAATTTTTCATATATACTTACTAACGAAAAGTATAACTTTTTCAATATAAGTATTATGAATAAACCTATAAAGACCGAAATCAATATCGAAAATGCTGAACATTTCGATGTAGATTCTGATTTAGGTCTTACAAACCAACAATATTTAGTCAGAAAAGAAGAAAAGCTTTTTAATAAAACACCTAAGCGTGTGACTAAATCTTATCTAAGAATTTTCTTAGACAACGTTGTAAATTTCTTTAATATTCTTCTTTTTGTTATTGCAGCATTGATGCTTGTTGCAGGTATTGGTTATTTAAGAGACGGTAATTATGGAATAATCTGGGAACATATTCCTTCATATTTCTTCTTGGTCATCTTACTTTCAAACATTACAATCGGACTCGTTCAGGATATAAATGCTCGAAGATTAGTTGATAAATTGAAAGTTGTTTCAAATCCTAAAGCTAGAGTTATTAGAAATGGCCAAATAATGGAGATTGAATCATCAGAAATTGTATTAAGTGACATTATCATTCTTAAAACTGGCGATCAAATTGTAGCCGATGGAGAAATTGTTCAAGGTTTTGTCGAAGTAAACGAATCAATTCTTACTGGTGAATCTATTGATGTTAAGAAAACATTACACAAAGAAGTTTTCGCTGGTTCTTTTGTAACTAGTGGTTCAGCAAGAATGATTGTTACGAAAGTTGGCAAAGCCAATTATATTGAGAAACTTCAAGAAGAAGCAAAAACATTTAAACGTCCAAAATCAGAAATCATTAAGAGTTTGAATTACATCTTCAAAATTATTGGCGGTATCGTCATTGTTTTAGGAACGCTTCTTTTGGTTACATTTATCATTGCTTTTACTAAAAATGGTGGGCATTTTTGGCCTCTTTCAACAGAAAAGAATCAAGCCGCCATCTTATCTTTGGCAGGTTCGCTTGTTTCAATGCTTCCAACAGGAATGTATTTATTAACTTCAACTACATTAGCTGTTGGTGTTATTCGTTTAGCAAGGAATAGGATGTTGGTTCAAGAATTGTATTCAATCGAAATGTTAGCTAGAGTTGATACTTTATGCTTAGATAAGACAGGAACAATTACAGATGGTTCAATGAATGTCAAGGAAGTTGTTACTGTTGCTGAAGCAAAGAAAGACGATTTAGAAAAGATTTTAATTACAATTGTTAAAGGTACTGGAGATAGTAACGGCACTGCTAACGCTATCTTAAAAGCGTACAGTAATATTGAACCTTTTGAAGTATTTAAATCTTTTCCATTTAATTCAAAAAAGAAAATGTCTGCTGTTTCTTTAACAAATGGCATGACCTATGTTTTAGGTGCTAGAGAATTTATAAACATAAATGATTCTAAGATTTTAAAGAAATGTGAAGAACACGAAGCAATTGGCGAGCGTGTTTTGATCGTTGCTTCAACTAAACAACCTTTTGAAGATTCTAAAAACATTAAATTTGAGCCTATTGGGGTTTTAATTTTAGAAGATCATATTCGTGATGATGCTTACGAAAACATCGAATGGTTCAAGAATAATGGTGTTGATGTAAAGATTATCTCTGGTGATAATGCCCTTAGTGTTAGTAAGATTGCCGAAAAAGTTGGAGTTCCTAACGCTTCTGATTTTATTTCTCTTGAAGGAATGGAACTTGAGGAAGTTGAAAAAATAGCTAATAAGTACACTGTTTTTGGTAGAGTTAGTCCAGCTCAAAAACAAGTTTTAGTGAAAGCGCTGCGTGATGAAGGACGTATTGTCGCAATGACGGGAGATGGTGTTAATGATATTCTTGCACTTAAAACAGCTGACTGTTCTATCGCGATGGCAAGCGGCTCTGCTGCAGCAAGAAATATATCTCACTTAGTTTCACTTGATTCTAATTTCTCCAACCTACCAAAAGTAGTTTCTGAAGGAAGAAGAGTTATCAATAACTTACAAAGAACATGCTCTTTATTCTTGGTTAAAACAATATTTGCTGTTATTTTAACTGTCATATTCATGGTTGTTGCTTGGATTAAAGGTGTTCCAAATGCTGCACAAATATATCCTTTCACAACAAAGAATATGTTTATTTGGGAGTTTGCAACTATAGGTATTGCTGCATTGCTTCTTTCATTTCAACCAAACAACGAAAAACTATCAGGTGGATTCGCGTTCAATATCTTTAAAAAAGCTGTCCCAAGTGCAATATCGATGATAGCAATAGTTTTAATTACGTTCCTAATTCATTGGGTTTTCCCAAGTTATTTATCATTTGATACCGCTAGAGCAATATCGGTCATAGTGTATTCAATGTTTAGTTATGTAATTTTATTTAACGTATGTTGGAAATTCGATATATACCGTATTGTTTTATTTGTTTCAATGTTGGTATTTGGAATTGTTGCAATTGTGATAGACATATTTATGCCATCGACTACTGGTGGGTCAGCGTTATTTGATATTCCATATAACCAATTAGATGGTCTAAATTGGTTCTTAATTATTATTATATTTGCTATTGCTATACCAATATTTATTGGTGTTAGAGCGTTATTTAAAATTATTGAAAATAAACTCGAGGAAAGAGAGAAGGAATTATGAGAGTTTCAAACGAAGTATTAAAAGCGCTTAAAGAAAATAAGCCAGTTGTTGCTTTAGAATCAACGATTATTTCACATGGAATGCCATATCCCAAGAATGTTGAAACAGCTTTAAAAGTTGAACAAACAATTAGAGAAAATGGTGCCACACCTGCCACTATTGGAATTATTGAAGGCGAAATTATTGTGGGCATGTCACCAGAGGAAATCGAACAATTCGGTAAAAGAAAAGGAATTAAAAAAGTTTCTCGTAGAGACTTACCTATTGTTGTCGCCAATAAAGAATGGGGGGCAACTACAGTTGCCGCCACAATGATTTGTGCAAATATGGCTGGTATTGAAATATTTGTTACCGGTGGTGTTGGAGGAGCTCATAGAGGTGCTGAAAATAATTTTGATATTTCGGCAGATTTAGATGAATTAGGAAAAACAAATGTTACTGTTGTCTCTGCTGGGGTTAAAGCCATCCTAGATTTAAATTTAACTTTAGAAATTTTGGAAACTAAAGGTGTACCTGTACTTTCTTATCAATCAGAGGAATTTGCGGATTTCTATACAAGACATTCTGGAATTAAGATGGAAAATGTTGTCAATTCTCCACTTGAAATTGCAAAAATCATCAAGGCTAAAAGAGATTTAAAACTTGATGGTGGACTTCTTGTTGCTAATCCAATTCCTGAAGAAGATGCGATGGATGAGAAGGCAATTAATTCAGCCATTGAAACAGCTCTTAAAAAAGCTGATGAAGAAGGTGTTAAAGGCAAAGATATTACTCCATTCTTGCTTAAAACAATCGTTGAACTTACACACGGTGATTCTTTGGAATCAAATATCAAATTAGTTTTGAATAACGCAAAACTTGGAGCAAAAGTTGCTAAAGAGTTAACTCTACTTTAATAAATGAAAACAGAAGCAAAATATCGTATTGGTTTAGTAGAACTATTAAAAGATAAACCACTTGAAGATATCAACGTGGTTCTTTTGTGCGATTATGTTCGTTCAAATCGACAAACTTTCTACTATCATTACCGAGATATCTCTGATGTAGTTGAAAACATTTTCCTAAAAGAAAAGATTCTTTCTTCTCGCAAGATAATGGAATTTGATGTTACTTGTAAATCACTAGTAGCGTATGCTAACGCCAATTATTCATTCTTGTCTCAAATTGCTAGATCATACGCTAATGAAAAATTAAAAGATTTCTTTTTCACTTATTTTTATAAGCATATTTCTGATTATTTTAAGACAAAGAAAGAAACAAAAAACAGGAACGACCTATTCCTTATTAATAGATATATATCAAATATATCATCCAATGAATTTACTTTTTGGATTATGACAAAAAGAAAGGAAAAAGCGCAGAGTTTAGTTAAAAGACTTGAGGTGCTTTGGAATTATTTGCTAAATCAATATATTCAAGATTTAAAGAAGAAATAAAGGTATTAAGATTCATATTTATTGAAGTGAAATAAATAAGTGTTAGAATTAATGCACAACTCAATATAATGTGAATCCCTAATGGAAAGACTTATAAGACACACGTTTGTTGGTCAAAAGTCTGGCCACAAAAAAGGAATCACCATTTGGTGATACCTAGGGAGGATTTTTTATGAAAAAGAAAGATGTAGCGGGCCTAATAGTATATGCACTGATGGTAGTCATTGCCCTTTTAGTTGCTCTTATCTTTATTAAACCTTTATTTGAATCTGGCATTTTTGAAGTAGGTAACGCCTTTATTCTTATTTATGTTTATACATTCTTAATTATTGTTGGGGCTTTAATTGTGAATGCTATTGGTCTTGAACTTATGCACTTATTAGGTGCTAAAGTAGGACGTTATAACGTTGATGAATTCAATGTGTTTGGTTTTTCTTTTCATAAGAAATTAGGTAAATGGAAATTTGGATTCAGACAATTCGATGGACTTACAGGATCAGTTGTCGTTGCTCCTAAAGATGAAAATTCAAAATTAACAGCTTATGTTTGGCTTCCAATTTTAGCTTATATTATTGAATTAATTGCAGGCGTTGTCTTATTTGCGGTTTTTTCCGGTACAAAAATTGGACAACCTAATGCGAATACTCATCACTTAATTGCTTTAATAGCAATTATCTTTGCTACTGTTTCAAGTATGCTAGCTCTATATAACTTTGTTCCATTTGAGCTTGATAGTGAAACTGATGGTCATCGTCTTGTTTTGACTACAAAGAAAATTAATATGGAAGCTTATAACGAATTAGCACGTATTGAACATCTTCAAAGAGAAGGAAAAGAAGTCGGACAAATTCGTGTATTTGAACAAATTACTGAATACACTGCAAATATTAACTTAATTTCTGTATATGAGCATCTTTCTAAAGAAGAATATAAAGAAGCAGAGAAATTAATTGATGCAATTATTGTTGATCCTGAAAAGATTTCAAGAACAACATATTATCGTCTATTAGCACAAAAACTTTATATTAAAATCATTGCTCTTCCAAAAAGAGAAGCTGAAGCTTATTACGATGAAAATATTGATGACAAAGTACGTCGTTTCATTTCTAACGATGTCTCAATGGAATCGGTTAGAGCTTATATCTTAATCGCAGGAATGCTTGATGAATCACAAGCTGAAGTTAATTACGCAAGATCGTTTATGAAGAAAGCAATGAAACGCGCATTACCAAGCCGTGTCGAAATTGAAAAGAAATTATACGAACAAGCGTTTGAAATAGTTAAGAAAAGTCATCCTTTGTGGGAATGGGAAAACAAATAAAAGAAAAGAGGTCGTCGAATGGCGATCTCTTATTCTTTAATAAACTATTCTTTTTCTTCGTATCTAGAATTATCTTCTCTTGGGTAATCCTCTGATACGACTTCATCTTCGTTTAAAGAGAAGTTACAGAATTTATCAGTATTCTTTAAGAATATGATTCTATTATCATCTAAGAATTGTTTGGTATCTAGATGGAAATATTTGCATATGTTTTTAACATCTTTTTCCATCGGAGTAGTCTTCTTTTCTCTCCACTTATTTAAATCATCTTTACGAAGATAAAATTTTCTAGAGAATCTTTTGTCAGACCACTTGAGTGTTTTGATTATAAAATCAATTTTTTCGATGGTAAGCATTTAAAAACTATTCTTTCTTAGATTTTGCTTTATTTTGTTCTTTTAACAAATCACGAATTTGAGTAAGCAATTCCTTTTCGGTTGGTTCTGGAACACCTGGTTCAGGTTCAACTGGTCTTTCTTCAGGATGTTTCTTGTAATATTCTTCAAGAAGTTTTGCATCAATTTCGGCTTTTTTGCTAGCAACAACAGTAATAATCTTCACAATAGCGAATAAGATAATTGCAATGATTAAGAATGAAATTACTGCATTGATAAGAACACCAAAGTTAATGTATGCAGCACCATTAGCGACCCATCTATTACCAACCAAAGTATAGTTAGCATTTAGTGTATCGCTACCACCTTCACCTAATTTGGCAGCCATAGCATCAAATTGATCTGAGAAAAATGATTGTCCAACTCCTTCAAGACCATTTTGATTAGCGTAGATTCCTGGTAAAACAACAATCAAGTTACCAAAGTCAACAGGCATAACCCAGTTGATAAAAGATGTTAAAATTCCAACAACACCTCCAACAATTGCGCTGAAAGCACCACCTATGACGACACCAACAGCAAGCATTAAGGCATTGCCCTTATTAATGAATGCTTTGAACTCTTCCCAAAGACCTTTGCCTTTTTTAGCAAGATTCTTTTCTTTTTTAGCCATTATTAGATTCCTCCAATAAGATAATTATAAGTCAGTTTTATTTGAAATAAAACATAAACCAATTATAATGAAATTGCATCTGAAAATAGGAGGTAAACCTATATGAGAAAAGTTGCAATTATTTCAGATTCGACCGCTGATTTAACACCTGAGATGTACAAAGATTTAAACATTGAAGTAATTCCTTTAGGAATTGCTTTTGGTGACGAAGCTTTTAAAGATGGAGTTGATATCAAAGCAGAAGAGTTATATAAAAAAGTTGAAGAAACAGGATCACTCCCAGCAACAAGTGCTGTATCACCAAATGTAATAGCAGAGCGTTTTCAAAAACATATCGATAATGATGAAGATATCATTTTCACATGTATTGGTTCTGATATTTCATCAATGTTTCAAAATGCTAACATTGCGAAAAGCATGATTGATAACGCTGAAGATAGGATTTATCTACTCGATAGTAAAAACCTTTCAAGTGCAATTGGTCTTCTTTTACTTAAGATGGCTAAATATCGTGATGAAGGTAAATCTGCTAAGGAAATATATGAATTGGTGGCACCTCTTGTAGGAAAATTGTCTGCTAAATTTGTAATCGATAAATTAGATTATCTCCATAAAGGTGGAAGATGCTCAGGGGCTACAAAGTTATTTGGACACCTTTTCCACATACATCCAGTAATCAAAGTTGTTGATGGTAAAATGGTTGTCTATAAGAAACCACACGGCAAACTAAAAGCTGGTATCGATGAACAAATTAATGAATTAAAAGAAGACTTACCAAATATTGATATGGATAACGTTATGATTACTGATAGCGGAGTAAGCGAAGAAGATAGAGAATATTTCTTCGATGAGGTTGCAAAACTAGTTGATCCTAAAGTTATTAGATTAACAAGAGCAGGATGTATTGTATCAAGCCATTGTGGTCCAGGAACAATTGGAGTGTTGTATATCTTAAAATAAGAAAAAATGCGGTTTCTACTTTGTAGTTTCCGCATTTTTATTTCGTTTATTTTCCTGAGATTGCAAGTTTTTTGATTCTTAAGGAAGGGCTAATGATTCCGCTTCGTAAATCGAGTTCAGAATTATTACCAACTTCTTTAACATTCATAAATAATTCAACAAGATTACCTGCGACTGTAATTAAAGCCAATGGTTCAGCTTTCTTACCATCACGAATCATAAAACCTTCTGCTTGAAGTGAGAAATTACCAGATTTAGGATTCATACCAGCATGTAAACCTTCGACAGATGTGATAAGAACGCCTTCTTTTATATCTTTATAGAGTTCTATTTCACTCTTCTTACCTGGTTTAACGATTGCATTAACAAAACCGGCATGTGCTTTACCTGCTCCGCGATATCCGTTTCCAGTTGGTTCGACATTAGCTTTTTGAGCAGTTTCTAATGTGTAAGCATACATAGATAGGATACCTTTGTTTATAACAAACTTCTTGTATGTAGCAACACCTTCGTCATCAAAATACCTAAAGTTAATATTTGGTAATAATGGGTTTTCAATTACAGTGAATTTTTTACTTGCTACTTGTATTCCTAATTTATCAACAAATAGTGATGATTGTTTTTGGATTTCTTCTGCGTCTGCCGATTGAATATAGAAAGATGTTAATGTAGCAGAGACTGAATTATTCAAAACTACAGGGTATTTCTTTGTTTCACATTGAACGCTTCCAAGCTTATTGAGGGCATCTCTTGCTACCTTTTCGACAAATTCATCAATTTTGAATTTCTTAAAATCATCACCTACAAAGATATCTCCACCAGTTCGAATTTCTTCGCCTTGTTTGGCACTTACTTGTCCAACAATGTAGAAATATGCAGATTTTTGTTTGAGTTTTAAACCATATGAATTTAATAATTCAGTTTCTTCTCCGCCTTCAGAATAACTAACTCCAATAACATCATTAATTCTTTTGTCGAAGGCATATAATTTCTTTTCGATTTCTAATAAGAGATCAATTTTTTCTTGGGTTGGTTTACCGAGTAAATCCTTATTATATAAATTACGTTTATGATATTTTTTACTACCTTTGAAAATAATAGCAGGATCATCACTTTCAACTGCTATAGCAGTTCTTTTAATTGTGTTTACTAAGTATTGAGGTGTATTCTTATCAATTATTTCGGTTGTGACACTTCCGAATTTACCATTAACAATACCTCTAGCATTAACCACTCTTGTTTCGTTTTGTGTTAATGAGTCAACTTCTTTATGGTAAATGCCAACAGAAAGAGAATGACCTTTTGAAATATTTAAATCACTCGCTTCAATACCTTCTTGCTTTGCAAGTTCGAAGAATTTCTTTGCGTTTAATTTCATTTTAATTCTCCTCCATTTCCACCTACTAAAATATTTTGAACTCTAATGGTTGGTTGGCCTATATCAACTGGAACAGAACCACTAGCGGCACCACACATTCCTTGTGACATTTCTAAATCATTTCCAATCATATCTATGTTCATCAACACTTCTGCACCACTTCCAATTAAAGAAGCACCTCTAACTGGTTCAGCAATTTTTCCATCACGGATAATATATGCTTCACTACAACCAAAATTAAATTCACCAGTGACTGGGTTAACTGAACCGCCAGAAAGTGATTTAGCATATAATCCGAGTTTAGTGGCAGCAATGATTTCTTCAGGAGTAGATTTACCAGGCATAATGTATGTGTTTGACATACGTGATGTCGGTTCAAATTTGTAAGATTGTCTTCGACAAGCACCATTGCCTTTCTTGTTCATCCTACGTCCATTAAAGTCATCGATAAGATAGTTTTGAAGGATTCCGTTTTTGATTAAAACAGTTTTCTCGGTTTTGTTTCCTTCATCATCAATATTATTTGAACCCCATTCGTTAGGGATTGTTCCATCATCAACAGCGTTTACGATACTAGAGGCAATTTGTTGTCCTTCTTTATTTGCAAACACTGAAAGATTACGGCTTACAGCACTTGCTTCAAGAGCATGTCCACAAGCTTCGTGGAAAATTACACCACCATCACCATTACCGATAACAACAGTCATTCTTCCGCTAGGACACTCTTTTGCACCAAGCATTGTTACAGTTTGTTTTGCAGCTTCTAAGGCAAGATCTTTAATATCAACTTTATTTAAGAAATATTCAAATCCACCGCTTGTTCCTTTTGCCTCAAAACCATTTTCGATTTTTTCTCCTTCTACACCAAGGCAGAATAAGACCAAACGGCCTCTTTCTTTTTCGTCTTTAAACATGTAACCTTTTGAGGAGAAAATGGTAACTTTTGTATATGTTGAACTATAAGATGAGCGAGTTCTGATGATTTTTTCATCGAAATCTGCCATTACTTTGTCGCCAACTTTTAGGTAGTCAACTTTCTCTTTTGTTGAGACATCCTTTGATAATCTTTCGCGTTTATGTAAGTTACGAACCTTTTTGGTTTTTAATTGTTCGATAGTTAAAACTCTTTCGTCATTGAATGATTTTGAAAGGTTGTTTGCAAGTTCTAATAAACCTTTCTTTGTGACATCGTTTGTATAGCCATAAACACTTTGTAGTTTGTTTAATAAACGAATACCAGCACCATAGGTATGAGAGACAAGATCTTGTTCAACCTTACCATTTTCAATGCTAACTGTTTCACTTTCTTTTTCTTCTATAAATATTTCAGCGTAGTCACTCCCAGTTGCAAGACCAGCATTTAATATTTCGATTGCTTGTTTTTTATTTATCATGTTTTACCTCCTTTTTCTTTGGTGTAATACGATAATTCATTTTTTCTTTTTTCATTATTCTTTGAACCGCAAACTTACCAGATGATAACGCTAGAGGAAGTCCACCTGGCATTTGCAACCATTGTCCAGCAATATAGAAATTCTTTATTCCTCTAATTTTGCCATTATGCATTAACATGTTGTTTTCATCAGTCCATGAGAAGGACATATATCCTCCATAGCTAGAATTACAATATCTATGATATGTAACAGGCGTTACAACATCTAATATTTCAAGATCGCCTTTTAAAGAAGGAAGGTGAGCTTCTATTCGTTCTTTTAGAACTTCAGCAACTCTTTCTTTTTCTTTTAAATAAGCTTTGCGATCTTTGGCAAGAAGCTTCCAGAAAGGATAATTTATATCACTCTGTGATATCAAGACATTTACAGTAACTCTTCCATTACGTATGAAATATTCATCATAGGAATAATCACGAAGTCTAATTGAATCCTGTATTGTATAACCTACTAAGAATGGCTCGGTATTAAATTGATATGTTTCACCCAAGTTAAGAGCCTGATATTTTTTAACATCTACCGAGTAGGTAACATAGACACAGCTAGGTATTGGATAACGATGAATTTTATCTCTTCTTTTAAAGAATCTAAAAGAATGATATTTGTGTTTCAGTAAGTGTTTTAACGTATATAATACGTCGGTAGATGAAACGATATAATCGCCGTAGACTTTTTCATTATTTTTTAAAACGATACCTTTAACAATTCTTTTTTCAATGATTACACCTTGAACTTCTTTTGCAAGATGAATCCTTCCACCTAAATCTAAGTAAGTTTTAAGCATTCTTTCAACCATTGGTTTAGATCCACCTTTTGGTACACCTCCGTTACCACTTGAAACAGTTGCATAAGAGAACATATTAGCAAATAAGTTATTTCTACCAGGAACTATATTTGAAATAGCATATCTTAATATAGGAGATTTAAATCTTTTAGCATAAGTTCTAGTAGATTTAGTAGCAGCATACATAAACGGAGATGCGATAGGCATAAGCATTGGCAACACTGCTGTTAATTCAAATATATTCATTGTGTCGGTTGGCATATGCAAAGGGAAGTCAACTTTCTCGATCTTTTTAAACACTTTAATGAATTTATTAATATGTTTTTTATCTTCTGGAGATATTTTTAACATCTCTTCTTTTAATTTATCTGAATCATTCCAGAGTCTAATAGTTTCCCCATTGTAATTTAATGTCGCAAAAATATCGGATTGAATGATGTCATCATTTGATTTAAATGCTCCAACATCCATCCACATTTTATATAAATCAGTATTTTCTTTTGTGCCTGTTAACCAATGGATACATCCATCAATTGTGTAGCCTTTTCTATCCCAAGATGTACAAAGTCCACCAACAGAAGGATTTTTCTCATAAATATCAACGTCAAAACCAGCCTTTTTAGCGTAAATACCTGCAGCAAGTCCACTAATGCCTGCACCAATAATGATTATTTTGTTATGTGTTGGACGTGTTTTCATTGCATATAATTATTACATATTAATAATTTAAGGTCGATTTATTTATTAAAATTAGAAACATTATTTTCTTGCGTGACTTTGCATAGAATGGTAATATCTTACTACACTTTCTTTAGAACCCACTCGAGGTCTAAGGCGGAAGGAGTTATAAAATGAAAAAAGGCATTCATCCAAAAACCCATAAGGTCACAGTTACATGTGTCTCTTGTGGAGCAACATTTGAAACACATTCAACAAGTGAACATGTTCACGTTGATACATGCTCGAATTGTCACCCATTCTACACCGGAAAACAAAGATTCGTTCAATCCGATGGTAGAGTTGACCGTTTCAATAAAAAATACGGACTTAAATAATGAATTAATCCACGTTATGTGGATTTTTTTCTTACTTTATAAAATCATTCATATATAATGTTTAATTAGAAAACTATGTTTTCGAGGTGAACTTATGAAAAAAACATTTAGACCTTATCTTGTAGTCCTATCAATGACATTTGTTCTTACTGGTTGTATTAATCCTACTCCAGTAACTCCTCCGGAACCATCTGAGGATGCTACACTACTTAGCATTGCTGTTAGTGGACAAACTACTGAATACAAGGTTGGAGAGACATTTACTTTCGATGGTATTTGCACCGCCTCATATTCTGATGGGGGTGCAAAAGTTGTAACACCAACGAATGTTACAAATATTTCTACATCAACTGTTGGTAACAAGACCGTTGTTGTAAGTTACACTGAGAAAACAGTTACTGCTGAAACCAGATACACAGTTAGTGTTGTAAAAGATGGTGGCGGTGATGAAGGTGATTATTATGCTTCTGCTCAAGGTTTGACTGGTACCCAATTGTTAAGTGCTTTAAGAGCAATTAATAAAAATCGTCGCACTAAAACTGTTGGTTATGGTTCAATGGGCACCAGCGCCTCTGGAATGTTTAAATATACAGATTATGATCCAACCAGTGTTCAATATGATAGTAAAGGTCAACCATATGGAACAAGAATTGTTTCTTTCTATTCTGGAAACACAATGACATCTTTCAATCGTGAACACGTCTGGCCAAATACCCATGGTGGAAACTTAGTTGAAGCCGATATTCATATGCCACGTCCAACAATTCCTTCTGAAAACGGATCTCGTGGACATTCTTTCTTCATTGAAGGAATGAAAGATAATGAAGATGGCTGGGATCCAGCAATGGAAAGTTTTGGAGTTGAATCTTATCGTGGAGATTCTGCTAGAATCATTTTCTATTGCATGGTCGCATCAGATCAATTAACACTGACTGATGATGGCTCAAGAAGTCATTATACAAAGAATAAAGAAATGGGTGTCATTTCTGACATGCTTTCTTGGAACTTACGTTATCCTGTTGATCCAAGAGAAGAAAGAAGAAATGAAGGTGCTCAATATCTTCAAGGAAACCGCAACCCATTTATTGATCACCCTGAATATGCTTGCAAGATTTGGGGCAATACAAACGCAACAACCAAACGAATTTGTGGAATGTAATTTATGGCAAAAAAGTTTTATATTACTACTCCTATTTATTATCCAAGCGCCAACGCTCATATTGGTCATGCTTATTGCACTACCCTGAGTGATGTTTTAGCTCGCTACAAACGCATGAGAGGTGTTGAAACATACTTCTTAACAGGTACTGATGAACATGGTGAGAAGATTCAAAAGAATGCTGCCGCTAAAGGTGTAACTCCTCAAGAATTTGTTGATGAAATAGCTGAAAAGTTTAAACAACTTTGGAAAGCAATGAAGATTTCAAATGATGATTTTATTCGTACAACCGAAGAAAGACATACGAAGGTTGTGCAGGATATTTTCACTAAATTATACAAAAATGATGACATTTATCTTGGTCAATACGAAGGATGGTATTGCACTCCATGTGAATCATTCTGGACTGATACTCAAGTAGGCGAAGAACATCTTTGCCCTGATTGTCATAGACCAGTTCATAGAGCTAGTGAAGAAGCTTATTTCTTTAAAACTCAAAAGTATCTTCCTGCTTTATTAGAAGAAATGGAAAAGAATCCAAAATTCATTCTCCCTATCAATAGAAAGAATGAAATGATGAATACGTTCATCAAACCAGGTCTTGGCGATTTATGCGTTTCTAGAACTTCGTTTGATTGGGGCATTCAAATTAGAGAAAATCCTAAACACGTTATATATGTTTGGATGGATGCTTTAACCAATTACATAACTGCATTAGGTTATGATAGTGATAACGAAGAAAAATTTAAAAAGTTTTGGGAAGATCCAGAATGTGAAATTGTTCATATTGTTGGCGCAGATATTTCACGTTTTCACGTCATCTATTGGCCAATGTTTTTAATGGGACTAGGACTTAGACTTCCTAATCGTGTTTTTGTTCACGGCCTATTAGATTTAAATGGTGAAAAGATGTCAAAGTCTCGTGGAAACGTTGTTTCACCATTCCCTTTAATTGAACGATATGGTGTAGACACTGTTAGATGGTATCTTGCTCGCGAATTCTCTTTCGGTAGTGATGGAAGATTTACTCCTGAACTATTTGTTGAAAGAATTAATAATGACCTTGCTAACAATCTTGGAAACCTAATTAACAGGACTTGTGCAATGGTTATTAAATATTTTGATGGGGTTGTACCTGAACTTAAAAATCCATCACAACGTATTAAAGATATCGAACATGAGACAAACAAGATTGTTAAAGCCTATGAAAACTATCTTGATGATCTGAAAGTTACAGAAGGTTTAACTGAAGCAACTGAATTATTAAATATTGCTAATAAATTTATTGAAGAATCTCAACCTTGGAATCTTGCTAAAGAAGGTAAGATTGATGAGCTTGGCAATGTAATGGCTGTATTAGTAAATTCAATTGTTACTGGAGCAAAACTTATGTCTCCTGCTTTGGTTGAAACAATTGATAAAGTCTATGATTTATTTGGTTTAACTGAAGAACAAAAAACATATAATTATGTTTACAAATTTTGTCCATTTGCAGGTAATAAAGTTATTAAAGGTGAACCATTGTTCCCACGTCTTGATGTAAAAGTTGAGACAGCATATATTCAATCTCTAACACAAAAATAATATTTTCTAGATAGCATTTATGCTAACCTATTAATATGGTTTTTAAAGTCGGCAGAAAACTATATATAAACTTAATGCGAAAAAACGACAAGAAAAGACTTGCTGGTTTACGCACATTTGGAGTTACAAATACAAGAGCAGATGTTTCTTATTTCGAAGATGATTTAAAAGAACATAAATTGGATATTATATATCCTGCTACTGGTGGTAATGGAATCACAATTTTATATATTCATGGTGGATCCTACATTTACGGATATAAAGAGAGTTCAGCAATTTTTACATCATATTTTGTAAGTAAAGGATTTAATGTTATTGCCATGAATTATAGACTTGCAAATCATAAAGAAGACATTTCGATTATGAATCAGGTTCATGATGTGTTTTTAGCTTTAGATTTTATAAGAAAAAACCGTGTATATTACAAAATAAATACCGAAAAATTTGCTATTATGGGTGATAGCGCTGGTGGTCATTTAGCACTGCTAACCAACATTATTTATCATGATAAGGAAGCTCAAAATTTCTTTAAAATTAAGAAATTGCCCGATATTAAAATTTCTTGCTATTCGCTTGATTCACCAATGTACGATTTAATTCCTTTAAGAGATGGTTCTTTAAAAATGCTTAAGAAGAGCCTCATCAAAGATATGTTCACAAAAGAATATAGGAATGATGAATATTTGATGAAACTATCGCCTCGTTACTACATTAAAAAAGATTTAGACTTAACTCCAATGTTTATAAATACCTCACTACATGATTATTTTAAAAGCCAATCCGAATTATTAAATCGTGAACATTCATCCTTAAAATATCCATTAGAATATTACGTTTGTGAATCGCCAGATAAAAAAATTGATCATGTTTACAATCACTTTGTTTTTGATAAAGAAGGACAAGTTTGTAATGATAAAATCATTGATTTTATTCTTCGACATGTGAGTGTTGAAAAATAAATATTTACAAAGTAAAATAATCGCTATGAAAAAACAATTGAACCAGAATAGAACCCCATACTTGGATGCTCTTAAAGAATATGTAAGTGGCAATATTTTACCACTAGATGTTCCAGGACATCATATGGGCAATGTTGCAAATGATTTTAAGGAATTCCTTGGAGGTAAAACATATCTTTGTGATGTTAATGCTCCAATCGGAATGGATAACCTTTCTAATCCACATGGAGTTCTTCTTGAAGCTCAAAGGTTAATGGCAGATATGTGTGGAGCAGATCATGCATATTTTCTCATTAATGGCACAACAAGTGGCATTATTGCGATGATTATGACTGCTTGTAGAGCTAATGAAAGAATCATCCTTCCAAGAAATGTTCATAAGTCCATAGCTAATGCTTTGATTCTTTCTGGTGCTATTCCTGAATACATTATGCCAAGAGTTGATGCTGAACTTGAAATTGCTAACCAACCATCAGTAGATGATTACATTCGAGCGATGCAACACTATCCATCAGCTAAAGCAATATTTGTTATTAATCCTACTTATTTTGGTGCAGTTACTGATTTAAAACGTTTAGTTAAAGAAGCACATTCTCGTGGTATGGCTGTTTTAGTAGATGAAGCTCATGGTGCTCATTATTATTTTGATGACCATGGTCCAATTTCTGCTATGGAAGCAAAAGCCGATATGGCTAGTGTTTCATTTCATAAGACTGGTGGTTCTTTAACTCAATCATCTGTTCTTTTACTAAAGTCAGAACTTATTCAACCAGCAAAACTTCAAAAAACATTAAATATCTTAAATACAACTTCTCCTTCAACACTTCTTCTTGCATCTTTGGATGCAGCAAGAAAATATGTTGCACTTCATGGGCAAGAAAATATGGATAATGTCCATGAACTTAGTGCTTACGCTCGAAAAGAAATTGCTAAGATCAATGGATTTGTTCCATGTAATAAAGACCACTTTAAAAAGAGAGGTTGTTATGACTACGATGAAACAAAATTAGTTATCAAACTTGAACATTTAGATATCAATGGATTTGATTTGTATCATTTACTTAAAGACGAATATGGAATCCAAGTTGAACTTGCCGAAACATACGTCATTATGGGTATTCTAGCTATTGGTTCAGATATGAAACAAATGAAGAGATTAATTCGTGCCCTTAAAGATATTTCAAAGAAGCATTACAACAAGTCATATGAATATCAACAACACTCTTTTGGTGTTGATTTTCCATTTCAACTTATTCGCCCAAGAGCGGCCTATCATGCCCCTGGCAAAAAGGTTCCTTTAGAGGAAGCAGTTAATTCAATTTCACGTGAATCAATTATGATTTATCCACCAGGAATCCCTTTAATTGTCCCTGGAGAGGTTTTTACTAAAGAATTAATTGACCGCATAAATGAATATAAATCGCAATATGGTGTTACTATTTTAAGTGACTATGGTGTTAATAATGTTAATGTGATTGATGTTGATAAATGGGTTAGATATTCAACATATAAGAATAAACTTGAAGACTATCTTACTAAGCGTATTTCTTCTCCTAGAGCAGATGGTTATATGATGCCATTTGAAGGAGATAAACACAGTGGCACCATTGTGTTATTACCATTTAGACAAGATACTTGGAGAGATCATGCTCGACCAGCGTTAAAAGAATATAAAAATGTCATTTTAGCTATAGCTAAATTTGAACCAGTCTATGTAGGCATTGCTCCTAGAATCTATAACGATGTTATTGATTTGTTCTCGGGAATTAAAAATGTAATTCCAGTTAAAATCAAATATAACGATGCTTGGGCAAGAGATAATTCGCCAATCTTTGTGACCAATGGTCAAAAACTAAGAATTGTTGATTTTAGATTCAATGCTTGGGGTGGTAAAGTTGATGGACTTTATTCCAATTACAAAGATGATGATTTATTAACAAGAAACTTTGCTAAATATTTCAACATTGAAAGATATAATCTTGATGAATTCGTTTTAGAAGGTGGATCTATTCATGTTGATGGAGAACAAACATGTTTAACTACTGAAGCATGTCTTTTATCAAAGGGTCGTAATCCAAACTTAACCAAAAATGAAATCGAAGAAACATTAAAAACATACTTGAATGTATCTAAGGTTATTTGGTTACCAAATGGTATCTATGAAGACGAGACCAATGAACATGTTGATAACATGGCATGTTTTATTAGACCAGGCGTTGTTGCTTTAGCGTGGACCGATAATAAAAAAGATCCACAATATGCTTATTGCAGAGCAGCCTATAAAGTCTTAAAGGACAGTGAAGATGCTAAGGGTAGAAAATTTGAAATTATAAAAATCAAACTACCTGAACCAATGTATATGTCAAAGAAAGAATCCAAGACTATAAAAGTAGGTAAATATGATGCAAAAGCTAGACCAGAAGGTTCTCGCCTTGCTGCATCTTATATCAACTTTTATCAAGGCGATAAATTTGTAATTCTTCCAGCGTTTGGAGTAAAAGAGGATGCTCTTGCAAAACAGCAAATTCAAAAACTATATCCAGACAAAGAAGTGGTTCAAATCTATTCAAAAGAAATACTTCTTGGTGGAGGAAACATTCATTGTATAACGATGCAAATCCCATATATGAAAGGATTTAATAAAGATGAAGATTAAAGTTGCTATTACTCAAATGAGTTGTACTGACTCATATGAAGAAAATATTAAAAAAGCCGAGTCTTTAGTAGAAAAAGCTGCAAAAGCAGGTGCAAAAATCATTCTTTTACAAGAACTTTTTAGTGGTCTATATTTTTGCCAAGTTGAAGATTATGAGAAATTCTCTCTCGCCCAAAATTATAAGACATCTGATCTTATTAAACGTTTCCAAAAGATTGCGAAAAAATATGATGTAGTTCTTCCAATTTCCTTCTTTGAAAAGTGTGGAGTGAATTATTTTAATTCTATAGTTTGTTTAGACGCAGATGGAAAAGATTTAGGTTTATATCGTAAAACACATATTCCTACTGGTGAATGCTATGAAGAAAAATTTTATTTTTCTCCTGGAGATACTGGCTATAAAGTCTTTAATACTAAATATGGTAAGGTTGGTATTGGTATATGCTGGGATCAATGGTTCCCTGAAACTGCAAGAATATTAACTTTAAAAGGAGCAGAGATTCTTTTGTTCCCAACCGCAATTGGAAGTGAACCAGTTTTAGTTCGTGATTCAATGCCACACTGGAGAAACACTATGAGAGGCCATGCAGCTGCTAATATAATTCCAGTTCTTGCCTCAAATCGAGTTGGAAAAGAATTTGCTGGTAAATCTTCTATGGTTTTCCAAGGATATTCATTTATTGCAGATCAACATGGTGAAGTCGTTGAAGAAATGGATAGAGTCGAAGAAGGATTTAGAGTCCACGAATTTGACTTAAAAGAAATTTCGACAGAAAGAGTAGACTGGGGAGTTTTTAGAGACCGTCGCCCAGAATGTTATAAAGACATTATTAAATATTCTCACGAAGATGAATAAAAACGATAAGAAAGCAAATATCAATAAAGGAAAAGTTAATCCTAATTCCATAAAGGAATTTAAGGTTCACGAAAGTGCTGAATTGCTTTCTTTTTTAATTTCTAAATATCCACATTTATCAAGAAATGCCGTTAAATCTTTACTTTCAAATCATCAAGTAGCTGTCGATGGAGCTCCAATCAGTCAATATAATTTTAAATTAGTAAAAGATGACGTAGTAATTGTTTCTAAAAACAGAATTGCTAAAAGAGAAAGAAAAGATTTGCCAATCATATACGAAGATAAAGAATTAATAGTTATTAACAAACCTAGTGGATTACTTTCTGTTGCCTCAGATAATGAAAAGGGAAGAACAGCCTATCGCTTAGTCACTGACTATATAAGACAATTTGATAAGCACGAAAGAATTTATGTTGTCCATCGTTTAGATGAAGATACATCAGGAGTTCTTTGCTTTGCTAAAAACGAGAAAATAAGGGACTTGTTGCAGAAAAATTGGGCAGAAATAGTTACTAAAAGAGGCTATTATGCTATTGTTGAAGGTGTTATGGAAAAAGAACAAGATAGATTTGTTGATTATCTAAAAGAAAATTCTTTAAACCTTATGTATGTTTCTAAAACTAAAAGTGATGCAAAAAAATGTATTACTAATTATGTATTAATTAAATCGAACAAAAATTATTCATTACTTGATATTGATATTGAAACAGGTAGAAAGAATCAAATTAGAGTTCAATTAGGTCATCGAGGTCATTATGTTATTGGAGACGATAAATATGGTGAACCTTCAAACCCGTTAAATAGATTGGGTCTTCATTCTTATTGTCTTTCGTTTATCCATCCTATAACAAAAAAGACAATGAAGTTTGTTGCTCCAATGCCTAAAGAGTTTAAGGATTTTATGCACCTTAAGAATTAATTCTGATTTTGTTTAGAATAAAGGTTATAAATATAGTTCTTAGAAATAGATGTTGCCTGAGCAACATTTTTTATTGCGTCTTTTGTAGATAGACCGTTTTCAATATTCTTTTTAACCATATCAACCAACGAAAAATCATCAATTGAAATTACTTTATCTTCTTTCTTTCCTTCGACAACAAGAACCATTTCACCTTTAAGTGTTTCCTCATTGATGAAGACGATATGATCAAGTGTTCCTCTTATATATTCTTCATGAATTTTTGTTAATTCGCGAGCAATACAAATTTGACGATTTCCTAAAATTTTATATAAGAGCTCAAGTGTTTTCTTAATTCTGTGTGGTGCTTCGTAAAAGATTAATGTCTCTGGACGAGATTCTAAATATTTTAATTCTTTAATCTTTTCATTTTCTTTAGCACTTAAAAAACCATGAAAATAGAAATGTTCTGAGTTAATACCACTTGCTGCAAGAGCAGTTAAAGCGGCGTTTGCGCCTGGAATGCAAGTAACATTAATTTCATTTTTAATGGCTATTTCTACAAGTCTTGAACCAGGATCAGAAATGCATGGATATCCAGCATCAGAAACATATGCGGCTTTTTTACCTGATAATATTAATTTAACTACTTTTTCACTGGATTCTATTTCGTTGTGTTCATGTAATGAAATTAATTGCTTCTTCAAACCTAAATGAGATAACAAATTACCTGTTACTCTTGTATCTTCGCAAGCGACAATATCCACTTCTTCCATTACTTTCATGAAGCGAGTAGAAATATCATCCAAATTGCCAATTGGAGTAGCAACTAAATATAAAAGTGGTTTGTTTGATTTGAAATTAAGATCTCTCATTATTGTTTCCTAATAAAGTTTTAATATCTTCATAATTTACAAATTCGACATCGCCATCACCTTCAATTTTAATAACTCTTGAAAGAACGTTAACGCCAGTAATTTTGTAAATAGTGCCACTTCTTTTGAATGTTTCGCCAATACGTGGCAATCCCTTTTTAAGTTCTGTATAAGCATCATCTTCGTAAAGAAGACAGCAAATTAGTTTTCCGCAGTGTCCACTTAATTTTGGGATATTTAAAGATAACATTTGGTTCTTTGCTCTATTAATAGAGATACCTTCCATTGTTGGTAAAAATGTTGCACAACAAAGTGGAAGACCGCAAATACCAATACCACCAATAATTTTTGATTTATCTCTTGAACCAATTTGTCTAAGTTCGATTCTACATTTAAAGATTGATGCAAGAATTTTTAATAATTCTCTAAAATCAACGCGATCATCTGCAACATATGTAATGGTTAATTTGGTACCGTCTAAAGAGTATTCAGCATCAATAGGTCTCATCTCTAATTCTAGTTTTTCAATCTCTTTTAGAGATAGTTTGATTGCTTGAGCTGCTCTTTTCTTATTTTCTTTATGAAGCAACAAATCATCATCTGTTGCCCTTCTGATGATTTCTTTTAATTCGAGTTCAGATTTATAAGTATCAATTCCAAAGGATTCGGTCACGATTGTTCCAACTTGAATTCCTCGAATAGAATCTGCGACAACCTTATCACCGATTTGTAAACCTTCGATGTCAGTTCCAAAATAGTAGGCTTTTTTACCACCATCGAATTTGACGCCTAAATAATATTTAATTTCCATGCTATTCCTCCCTCGTAATTTGATAGATTATATGATCGAGGAGTAATCCAATATTTACGTTTAGTTCAAGCTTTCCGCTTGCTTGCATAATCATAAGTAGTGAACTATCCAAATGTTTTAGTTTATGTGCTAATTCTCTTAGCACAGTCTCATAACAAGATAATACAATATCACTTCCAACAGAAATATTTAACATATCTTGAAAACTAATTGAGAGCATTTTGATATAAAAAGAGGCACATTCTATGCTTTTTACATTAGGAATAATTAGTTTTTCACAAGTGAAAATTGCATCTTCATTTGAAATTAAGAGAGAATTTAATTGATCATCTAATGCTTGTTTAGCAATTTTATATGGTTCGCTTTCGATGACATCTTTCATTAATTCAACATCACTATAAAAGGCGCTTAAGATTTGTGCATCATCATCATTGATGCCATTCTTTTTTGCCTCCTCAATAATAATTGATTGATTAACAGTCTTAAGTCTTAGAATTTGTGTTCTAGAAATGATGGTTGGAAGTATCTTTGATTCGTTTTCTGTAGTTAAAAAGGCATAAATGTTTTTACCAGGTTCTTCAAGAAATTTTAAAATAGCATTAATTGAAACAGTATTCATTGATTCAATATTGTTAATGACATAAATCATTATGCCTCTGTCTTCGAGCGCAGTTTTATCGAAGTTGTGCATGATTCTATCAACATCTTCGCGTTTGATTCTCGCCTTATCAACAACCATTACATCCGCATAATTGCCCTCATCGACTCTCATGCAAGTTATGCAATTATTGCACGCGAAAGGATCTGGGTTATCACATAAAATTGACTTAGCAAAAAACATAGCAATATCTTTAAGTGGTGAGCCAGGTGCTCCACTAATTAGATAGGCGTGTGAAAGCTTGTTTTTTGTTAAAGCATTAGCAAAAGATTGATAAATAATCGGTTGATATTTACGTAAATATTCTTTTATGTTCACTTATTTATCCAGTCTTGATTTGATGGCTGAATAAGCTTGTTCAACAACATTATCGAATGGTTTTGAAGCATCAAGAACCACAAATCTATCTTTAAACATTTCAGCAATTTTTAAGAAGTTTGCTCTAACTTCATGGTGGAATTCGATTTTTTCTAAATCGAGGCGGTTAACTTCTCTTCCCTTATTCGCAGCAATTCTGGCTAAACCAATTTCTGGTTCTAAATCAAATAATAGAGTTAAATCAGGGAAGTATCCTTCTGTTGCGTGCATATTGATTTCGAGAACTTTTTCAATCCCTAAACCTCTAGCGCCTCCTTGATATGCTAAAGAAGAATCTAAGAAACGATCTGAGATAACAATTTTTCCTTCTTTAGTTAAAGGCCACACTTTTTCAACAAGATGTTGTCTACGACTTGCAGCATATAGTAATGCCTCAGTCACCTTATCCATTTTTGTATTTTCTTTATTTAAAATAACTTCACGGATTTGCTCAGCAATTGGAGTTCCTCCAGGTTCACGTGTAAAAACAATATCATAGCCTTCTTTAGTTAATCTTTCGGCAACAGCCTTCATTACACTGCTTTTGCCGCTTCCTTCTGGACCTTCAACAGTAATAAACATATAGGAACCCCCTTAAATTTTCTTTCTTCCTTCAAGTGCTCTGCTTAATGTTAGTGAGTCGGCATATTCTAAATAGCCGCCCATTGGTAAGCCATAAGCTAACCTTGAAACGTTAACATTTTTATTTTCTAATAATCTTGCCAAATATAAGGCTGTTGTTTCGCCCTCTGTAGTTGGGTTTGTCGCAAGAATAATCTCTTTAATCTCGTCTTCGTCAATTCTTTTTAATAAAGAATCGATATTTAAATCATCAATTCCAACCCCATTAACCGCAGAGAGAACACCACCCAAAACATGATATTTGCCATCATAAGTTCTTAATTTTTCAAAAGCATAGACATCTTTTGGGTATGAGACCACCAAGATTTTAGATTTATCACGGTTTTTATCAGAACAAACATCACAAATTTCATCTTCTGTGTAATTACCACATATTGGACAATGATGAATTTTTGATTTTACTTCTAAAAGAGCATCAGAAAAATTCTTTACAACTTCATCATCAAGTTCTAATACAGCATAGGCCATCTTCTCAGCAGATTTGTGACCAACTCCTGGAAGTCTAGCAAACGCTTCTGTTAGTTTTTGAACGCTCTTTAGTTCTTTCATTATTAATAACCTTCTGGGCTACCAGTAATTCTTTGTTTAAATGCTCTTTCTTCAGCACTAATCTTTTCAAGAGCTTCAGTGATTCCTAAAGCAATCATTTCTTCAATCATTTCTTTGTTGTCTGCATCAAATGCATCTTTATCTATACTTATAGATTTAACAGTTCTATTACCCATAACAGTAACAGTTACTGCCCCACCTTTTGAAACAACAAATTCTTTAGCATCTAATTCTTCCTGCGCTCTTTTAAGATCGCGTTTCATTTTGTTGGCTTGAGCCATCATTGCTTGTAATTGATTCATTATTTCTTTAACTCCTCTAAATTAATATTTACATCACTAGCTTTTGGAAGCTTTGATAATTGTCTTAGGTTGTGGAAAATTGTGATTAGTCTTACAGATTCTGATCTTGGAATCGCGTATACAAATACTTCGCGATTAATCATTTGAGATAAAATCTCAGATATCTTTTCTTGATTTGATTTTATGTTGATTCTGTCTGCTAATTTAGCAAAATCATATTCGAGAATAATTGAATATTTATTAACAAGGAATGGTTTACCATCTTTAATAATGGCGACCAAATCACCTAATTGAGGATGACCTAAATAACTATCGAGTTCGTTCCATCTTTCAAGTAATGATTTTCTTTGGTCTTTATCACCAATAACCATTAATTTAATTAATGTATCATCATCTAATTGATATTTTTCACCATCGGTTTCAACTTCTTGTTTATCTTCTTCATCTGTAAATAGCCAATCCGGTGCAGTTCCTGTAGGTTTTTCTTCCTTTACTTCCGTTTTTTGTTCAACAACTGGTGTGACAGGAACTTGTTGTTGAATAACAGGAACAGGTTCTTCTTTGAGAACTTCTTTTACTGGTTCGACTGGTTTGAGAACTTCGACTTTCTTTTCTTCTACTACTTGTTTAGTTTGTTCTGGGCGTGGTTTTGGACTTTCTTTAACCTCATCATTCATAGTTGTTAGTTTAAGGACAACAATTTCAAACATTGTTTTTATATTATTAATTGATTTGAAATCTATTTGTGCCTTAAGGAACGCTCCAATCATAGTGTTTAGAGAGTTGATATCAATAAGGTTTGCTAATTCAATAGCTTCTTCCTCTTTAATATATAAAAGCTCGTGTTCTTCTTTTGTTTTCTTGTAAATAAGAACATCTTTCAAAATATTTAATAAATCACTGTTTAGGCGTTTTAAATCAATACCGCCTTCGACAAAACGATTAATCCTATTTAATGAAGCTATGACATCACCTTTATAGATATCGCAAATCATATCGATTTTTTCTCTATTGGATGCAAGACCAAACAAAGTGTAAACATCTTCTTCTTTTAGACTATCACCACTATAAGCAAGAATTTGATCTAGTATAGATAAGGCATCACGGACACCACCATCAGCAAGAGATACTATTGCATCTAAAGCGCTATTTTCATACTGAATGTGTTCTTCATTTAGAATTGTAACCATTCTTTCTTTAATGTCCCCATCATTTACTTTTGTAAAATCATATCTTTGGCATCTAGATAAAATGGTAGGAAGAATGTTGTGAGGTTCTGTAGTTGCCAATATGAAAATTACATGTGCAGGTGGTTCTTCAAGTGTCTTTAGTAACGCATTGAATGCGTTAGTAGTCATCATATGAACTTCATCAATAATATAAACTTTATATTTTCCTTTTAGAGGAAGATAATTAACTTTATCTATTAAATCTCTTACTTGTTCGACACCATTATTTGAAGCGGCATCGATTTCAATTACATCAGGATGTGTTCCTTCAATAATTTCTTTACAGTTTGAACATTCATTGCATTGGTGTCCAATACCTTGTTCACAATTTAAAGCTTTAGCAAAAAGCTTGGCCATGGTTGTTTTACCAGTGCCTCTAGGACCACAGAAAAGATATGCATGTGCAATTTTTCCTTTTTCTAATGCGTTCTTTAACGTGCGAACAATTTGTTTTTGACCTGCAACTTCTTCAAAAGTTTGTGGTCTATAAGTCCTATATAATGCTTTGTATGCCATAAATATGATTATACATATTTTGTCCTCTTATATAAAGAAGAAATAGCCACTTTTAATTATAAATTAACAATGCGTTGTTGTTGTTTGCTTATTTAGCGACTTATGATATAATCCAAGCGATATGGATGAAGCATTAAAGAAAAGACTGGATACAACTAAGGAAAGACTTGCTGAAATTGATGAAGAATTAGTGAAAGAAGATGTCACTAAAGATATCAAAAAATTTCGTGACCTTTCCAAGGAAAGAGCAAATCTTGAACCAGTTGTTGAAACTTATAACAAATATTTGAAACTTGAATCTGATCTTGCGGATTCGCAATTAATGATTAATGATTCTGATCCAGAAATCTCTTCTTTTGGTCACGAAGAACATAAAAGATTGTTAGAAGAGATGGAAAAGACCGATGAAGAATTAAAAGTTTTACTTCTTCCTAAAGACCCAAATGATGACAAAAATATTATTGTTGAAATCAGAGGTGCCGCTGGTGGAGACGAGGGAAACATTTTTGCTGGTGACTTATTTAGAATGTATGTAAGATATGCCGAAAGCCAAGGATGGAAAGTTCAAATCTTGGATGAAAATCCATCAGAAGCCGGAGGTTTTGCTTTTGTATCCTTTATGATAAAGGGCGATAGTGTTTATTCCAAACTTAAATTCGAAAGTGGTGCACATCGTGTTCAACGTGTTCCAAAGACTGAAGCAAGCGGAAGAATTCATACTTCTACTGCAACTGTTTTAGTTATGCCAGAAATGGAAGAAATTGATGTTGAGATTAATCCAGCCGATATTCAAGTTGATACATATCGCTCACAAGGTGCAGGTGGTCAAAATGTTAATAAGACTGAATCTGCAGTTAGAATGACACATATTCCTACTGGAGTTGTTGTCTCGTGTCAAACAGAAAAATCTCAAATCCAAAACAGAGAAATTTGTATGCAGATGCTTCGTGCCAAGATTTATGCTAAGTTGCAAGAAGAACAAGAAGAAAAAATAGGTAATGAAAGAAGATTAAAAGTCGGGACTGGTGAACGTTCTGAAAAAATTAGAACTTATAATTATCCTCAAAATAGAGTAACCGATCATAGAATTAATTTCACAATTCAAAAACTTGATAGAGTTATGGAAGGTGAGATTGAAGAAATCTTGGATGCATTAATCCATTACGAACAAGAAATGAAAATGCTTGGTGAATAATAATGCCAACATTAAGAGAACAATACTTTAATTCAATTGGAAAACTTAAAGATAAAAATCGCGAAATCGATTTTCGTATCCTTTTAGCTCATGTTAATAAAATTAAAAATCTACAAGATTTATATTTAAAATTTGATGATGAAATCATTGATTTAGATAATTATCAAGAACTCGAAAAACGTTATTTTGATGGAGAACCTATACAATATTTGACAAACGAGGGATATTTTTGTGGCGATATATTTTATGTCGATCCAAATGTTCTAATTCCTCGTATGGAGACGGAAGAAGTAGTCGAATACACAATCGATAAAATTGATGAATTGTTTGGTAAAAAATCAATCACTGTTATTGATGTATGTACAGGTTCTGGTTGTATAGGAATAGAGATTTCAAAAAAGAGCAATGTTGAAAAGTTAATCCTTTCGGACATAAATAAAAACGCAATTGAAGTAGCTAAGAAAAACGCTTCAATGATCATTCCAAATCAAAAAACAATTTTTGCAGTTGGAAACGCAATGGAACCAATTGAAGAATACTTTAAAGATGCTGATGTTATCGTTGCTAATCCACCATATATTCTTTCAAAGAAAGAAGTTGATGATTTAGTTTTGAAAAATGAACCTCACGAAGCATTGTTTACTTCGGGCCACTTAGAAGTATATTCATCGATTTTGGATGGATTAAAAAAATGTTCTAAGAAACCTCTATTAGTTGTGTTTGAACTAGGTGATGAGATTAAAGATTCGCTTGAATCACTTATTAATAAGAAAATTCCTCACGCGAAATACGAATTTAAAAAAGATATAAATGGAAAAATCCGTATCGTTGGAATTATACTTTGATTATGAGAATTCTTAAAAAGAACGAACTACACATTGCTAGTAAGCTTCTAAAAGAAGGCGGATTAATATCTTTTCCAACTGAAACAGTGTTTGGTTTTGGTGTTGTTTACGATAATAAAGAATCTTATTTACGTTTGATCAATGTTAAAAGAAGACCACCAGAAAAGCCATTCACAATGATGTTAAGCGATGTTGAAGAGATAGAAAAATATGCTGATATAAATGAATTGAGCCGACTTCTTATAGGAAATTTTATGCCTGGACAATTTACTATCATATTAAAAGCAAAAGAAAACCTCCCTGATTATGTTGTTTCGAGGGAAGGAAATGTTGGTATTAGAATCCCTGACGATGATTTCATTAGAGAACTCATTAGAGAAGTTGGTAAACCTTTACTAGTTCCTTCTGCAAATAGAAGTGGGGAACCACCTTTAGTTTCTTCTAATGATGTAGCAGCTTTCTTTGAAAACGAAATTGATGCCGTAATTGAAGGAAAATCTATTTCAAACATTCCTTCTACAATTGTTCTTGTTGATGAGCAGGTTCATCTAATAAGAGAAGGGTTAATTAAAAAAGAATTAATTGATAAAATAGTTAAATAAATATAAAGAGGTGACTTATGAAAATTGCTATTGGTTCAGATCATGCTGGTTTTGCTAGAAAAGAAGAAGTAAAAGAGCATTTAATAAAAAAAGGATATGAGGTTATCGATGTTGGAACCTATTCTTTAGAATCTTGTGATTACCCGATCTTTGGACTTGAATGTGCAAAACTTGTTGCATCCAAAGAAGCCGAATTCGGTGTTTTGGTTTGTTCAAGTGGTGAAGGAATTATGATGGCCGCTAACAAAGTCAATGGTGTTAGATGCGGTCTTGCATATAACGATGATGTTGCTAGATTGATTAGGCAACATAACAATGCAAATATGATTGCCTTTGGCGCTACTTTTATGAATAAAGATGAAGTTCTTAAAAGAGTCGATATATTCTTGTCTACTCCTTTCGAAGGTGGTCGTCACGAAAGAAGAGTTAACGAAATTATTTCTGCCGAAGAATAAAATATTCTAATATTTATATTAGACGAGAGAAAATCTCGTCTTTTTTTCACACTTTTTCTTGAAAAATCTTCTATATAAGTAATGAGGAGAAAATAATGAGTTTTCAATGTCCAAGATGCGGAAACACAGATCAAAAATACATAGGTTATTTTAATGGCCAAGCATATTGTCGAAAATGTATTTCGTTCAATGGTGAAAAAGTTGGTGTATCAGAAAGAGAAAAAGGTTTGGTTTCTTTACATTTAAAATATTCCTTGTCGCAAAAGCAGGATGAAATCTCAAAGCAACTTCTTGAAAACTACAAAAATCATATAAATAGTCTTGTTAATGCCGTTTGTGGTGCGGGAAAGACAGAAATCGTATTTCGTGTTATATCATATGCGTTATCTCACGGGAAAAGGGTTGGTTTTGCCATACCAAGAAGAGATGTTGTAATAGAACTCTACGTTCGATTAAAAAATGTTTTTCACGAAAATGAAGTTGTTGCCGTTTATGGCGGATCAACATCCAGATTAGAAGGGGATATTGTTGTTTTGACAACACACCAACTGTATAGATATGAGAAGTATTTTGATTTACTAATTCTAGATGAGATTGATGCTTTTCCTTTTAAAGGAAATAATGTTTTGTATCAAATGTTTCATAATGCAGCAAAGGATGTAACTATCTTGATGTCCGCTACTCCATCGGAAGAAGTTTTGAAAGAATACAAAAGCGAAGGAAAAATGATGTTGGAATTAAATTCGAGGTTTCATAAATATCCTCTACCAGTTCCGGAATTTGTCACGCTATTACCTTATTTTAAAGAAAGGTTTGTGATTAAAACTTTAAAAGAGTTTATAAAAAACAAAAAACCAACACTTGTTTTTGCTCCAACAATCGATGAATGTGAAACTCTATTCGAAAAGATAAAACAAAGGGTTTCTGATGGGTTTTATGTTCATTCCAGATTGTCGAACAGATCTGAAATAATAAATAAATTTCGTAAATATAAATATAAATTTTTGGTAACTACAGCTGTTTTAGAAAGGGGAGTCACATTGAAAGATTTGCAGGTAATTGTTTTTAATGCCGATAACCACCTTTATGATGAACACGCTTTAGTACAAATTGCAGGAAGAGTAGGGAGGAAAAGTGATGCTCCAGAAGGTAGAGTCATTTTCGTCAGTACAAAGGTTACAGAAGAAATGGAAAAAGCCAGAGATACCATCAAATCTAAAAACCAATTACTGTAAGTTTTGTTATGGGCCTCTTTCTGAGAATAGTTTTACCTATCTTTTTAGAAGTGATTTTATTTTGTGCAATAAATGTTTTAGGTCATTTAATCCAATTTTTCGTAAGTTCCAAATTAGCGGAATTGAAGGTGTTGCTCTTTACGAATATACCGAAAAATTTGCGGCAATGTTGTTTCAGTTTAAAGGATGCTATGATTATGAATTAGCGCCATTATTTTTAGACAGAGTTAGATCTTATCTAAAATTGAGGTATCGCAACTATATTTTAGTGCCTGCTCCATCAACCGAAGAAAGCAACAAAAAGAGAGGGTTTAATCATGTCCAAGAAATTTTCAAAATACTTAATCGCCCAATTGTTGATTGCATTTTTAAGACTAGCGAAATTAAACAGTCAGATAAAGGGCACAATAGGAAGGAAATCAAAAAATATTTAGACATAAGAAACGGGGATAGACTCAAAAATCAAAATGTGTTGTTGGTTGATGATGTAAAAACTACAGGTTCAACACTTAAAGCTATGGTCGAGTTAGTAAAAAAGTATAATCCTCGTAGGTTAAATATACTGGTTTTATCAATGACAATTCCATTTGGTTAAAACCGATAAAGTCTTCTAATTGATATACCATTTAAAGAATGGTAATATATCATAGATTATTTAGGGTAATTCTTAAACGAAAGGAGTCTATTATTCGCTAAGCGAATAGTATAACGAAATATGAGCAATTTTATCGAAAAAATATTCCGATTCGATGCTAGAGCACTTAAAAAATATTCTCGCGAAGCTGATAAAGTTTTAGCTTTCGAAGAACAAATTGCTGCTCTTAGTGATGATGATTTACGTGCAAAGACAGAGATGTTTAAAGAAGCTCTCAAAAATGGAGCAACTCTTGATGACATTAAATACGAAGCTTTTGCTGTTGCTAGAGAAGCTGCTAAACGCGTTTTAGGTCAATTCCCATTTAAGGTTCAAGTTATTGGCGCTCTTGTTCTTCATACAGGCGATGTTGCCGAAATGAAAACTGGTGAAGGTAAAACCTTAACCGCTACAATGACTGTTTATCTAAATGCTTTAAAAGGTGAAGGTGTTCATGTTGTTACTGTTAATGAATATCTTGCTCAACGTGACTCTGAATGGATGGGTCAAATCTATCGTTTCCTAGGGTTAACCGTTGGTTGTAACCTTCGTGAATTAACTCCTCAAGAAAAGAAACAAGCCCATTTATGCGATATTACCTACACAACAAACTCTGAACTTGGTTTTGATTACCTTCGCGATAATATGGCTAAAACACCAGCAAGCCGAGTTCTTAGAGGACTCAACTATGCTGTTATCGATGAAGCTGACTCAATTTTAATTGACGAATCAAGAACCCCACTTATTATTTCTGGTGGTTCAAAGGTTTCTGCTTCTCAATATACTGTTGCAGATCGCTTTGTTAAAACACTTAAAAAAGACAAAGACTTTGAAATCGATATCAAAGATCGTGCTGTTTCGTTAACTGATGAAGGTAACGCTAAAGCAGAAAGAATGTTTGGCATTCGTAATCTTTATGATCCAGAATATCAAGATTTAGTCCACCGTATACATCAAGCCTTAAAAGCTAACTATATTTTCTCAAGAGATGTTGAATATATGGTAGATGCCGAAGGACAAATCCAATTAATTGACCAATTTACTGGTCGTATTTTAAAAGGTCGTGAATATTCAGATGGACTTCACCAAGCTATCCAGGCTAAAGAAGGCGTTGAAATTAAATCTGAAACTGTCACAGTTGCTACAATCACATATCAAAACTTCTTCCGTTTATTCAAGAAGTTATCGGGTATGACAGGTACTGCCAAAACCGAGGAAGAAGAATTCCAAAAAATCTACAATATGCGCGTTGTTTCAATTCCAACAAATAGACCAATTCAAAGAATTGATGCGACCGATTATATTTTTGCTCACAAGAAGGAAAAACTTGAGCATCTTGTAAACGAAGTTGTCGAAAGACATCAAAAAGGACAACCAATTCTTATTGGTACTGTTTCGGTTGAATCTTCTGAAGAAGTATCGAATCTCTTGAATGAAAAAGGTTTGAAACACGAGGTGTTGAACGCTAAAAACCATGCTCGTGAAGCTGAAATTATTGCAAGAGCTGGCGAAAAAGGTGCTATCACAATCGCCACTAACATGGCTGGTCGTGGTACCGATATTAAAATCAATGACGAAGTCAAAGCACTTGGCGGTTTGTGTGTATTCGGTACAGAAAGACATGAATCAAGACGTATTGATAACCAATTAAGAGGCCGTTCTGGTCGTCAGGGTGACCCAGGATTTACAAGATTCTATGTTTCCTTTGATGATGATCTTTTAAAGAGATTTGCTGCTGAATCTGTTCAAAAACGTATAGAACAATTTGGTGAAGGACCACTTGAAAGCAAGATGTTTACAAGTGTAATTACGAACGCTCAAAAACAAATCGAAGGAAGAAACTTTGATATTCGTAAAAACTTACTTGATTACGATGATGTTATTTCTCGTCAAAGAAACGCTATTTATGAAAAACGTGATGCCATCATGTACGCCGATAACATTGATGACTTAATTAATGAATTCTTTGAAACTGCTGGTCTAGTTTTAGCAAGAAAATCCGTTCCAGCAGATAGCAAAGATGGACTAATTGATGGAGAAGCTCTTCGCAAAATTCTTGAACCAAGATTTATGCCTGAAGGAGCATTCAAAAAAGAAGTTTATGATGAAGCTCCTTATGATGATGCTGGACAAGATTTAGGTGAAACCCTATTGGATATTTACCATATTAGACGTAAACAATGGGCTCCTGATATTGCCGATCATGTTGAAAGAGAAATTGCCCTTCAAACTATGGATCAAAACTGGACAAAACAAATTGACACCATGGCACATTTACGTGAAGGCATTCAATTACGCGCTTATGCTAATACAAACCCGCTTCAAGACTATGTTAATGAAGGACAACAACTCTTTAGAGAATGTCTTGAAGCTATTTCAGTTGACGCTGTATTCAAACTTCTCAACGTAGTTGTACAAGTTAAAGTTGATCGTTCACAACCACAAGAAAAACCAGATGCAGTAGATGCCGAAAGTAAAGATGTTGAGGATAAGAAGGAATAATGAAAGAGCTACAAGAACTTCGCCTAGATTTTAATTCACTCAGCGAAATGGTCTATAGACTCGGTGATTCTCTTTGACCTTGCATTTTTAAATAATAAAATCGAAGAACTAGATAGAATTCAAAACCAAGATGGCTTTTGGGATAACCAAAAAGAAGCTGTTAAGGTTATTGATGAATATAACGACGCTAAAGAAGAGCGTGATTCATATTTAAAAATTACAAATACTCACAAAGATTTAAATGATCTTCTTTTTGCGTGCACCGAAGATGATGAAGATATGAAATCTCTTATAGAAGAGATGATTAATGAACTAACAAAAGACGTTAAAGTTTTTAGACAAAAAGTACTTTTTAAAGGAGAATTTGACAAGCTTAATGTTGTTTTAGATATTCATTCTGGTGCTGGTGGTACTGAGTCTCAAGATTGGGCGGATATGCTATCAAGAATGTATGTTCGTTGGTGCGAACGTCATCATATGAAATTCCAAATTTTAGATTCCCAACCTGGTGAAGAAGCTGGTATAAAATCAATTACTTTTGCTATTCAAGGAAAGAACGCGTATGGACTATTAAAAAGTGAAAAAGGCGTGCACAGGTTGGTTAGAATCTCTCCTTTTGATGCTAACAAGAGAAGACATACATCATTTGCAAGTGTTAACGTAGTCCCAGAATTTGAAGATGATGTTGATATCAAAATCGAAGACAAAGATATTAGAGTAGATACATATCGTAGTGGTGGTGCTGGTGGACAAAACGTCAACAAAGTTGAAACTGCTGTACGTATCTCACATATACCAACTGGTATTGTAGTCTCATGTCAAGTTGAAAGAAGTCAACTTCTTAACAAAGAAAAGGCAATGATGATGTTAAAGTCTCGTCTTTACCAACTTGAGGTTGAAAAGAAAGAAAAAGCATTGCAAAACATTGTTGGAGAACAAAAGGATATTGAATGGGGTTCACAAATTCGTTCATATGTATTTTGTCCTTACACAATGGTTAAAGATAATCGCACAAATTATTCAACAAGCGATGTTGATGCAGTTATGGATGGAGAGATTGATGACTTCATCTTCTCATATCTAGAACTTTTATCGAGAAATAGTGAACTAACATAATATGGACCACCGATTTGAATTAATTTCGAAATATAAACCTACTGGAGATCAACCAGAGGCTATTTCAAAAATTGTTGATGGTATTGAAATAGGAAAGAAATTACAAGTTATTTTAGGTGCAACTGGAACAGGGAAAACTTTTACTGTTGCTAATATAATTGAAAAAGTTCAAAAGCCAACGCTCGTGTTGGTTCATAATAAAACATTAGCTAGCCAATTATATGGTGAGTTCAAAGAACTATTCCCAAATAATAGAGTAGAGTATTTTGTTTCTAACTTCGATTTTTATCAACCTGAAGCTTATTTACCTAAATCTGATACATACATTGATAAGAGCGCAGTGATGAACGAAGAAATCGAAATGTTGCGCACAAGTGCCATTAATTCCATTTTGGAAAGAAGAGATACTATCATTGTTGCTTCTGTTGCATCGATCTATGGATTAACTGATCCAGATGAATATAGACGTTTGGTATTTGATATTCGTGAAGGAGAAGAAATTAATCGCGAAGAATTTTTACACAAATTAGTTGATGCTCAATATACTAGAAATAATTTAGATATTAAACCAGGTTCATTTAGAGTTAGGGGAGATGTTATTGATATTGGTCTTCCATATTCAAGTGAAGTTGTTCTTCACATTGAACTATTTGGAGATGAAGTAGAAAGAATCTCAATTGTGGATGTTCTTACTGGAGAAGTGAAAACCTCTTATAAGACATTTCCTATTTTCCCAGCCTATGACCACGCATCCACTAGAGAAAGAATTAAACAAGCAACCAAAACAATTCTTGAAGAACTTGAAGAAAGAATTAAGTTCTACAAAGAAAGTGGTAAATATTTAGAAGCAGAAAGAATCGAGATGCGCACCAGACAAGATGTCGAAAACATGCTTGAGTTTGGAATGTGCCCAGGTATTGAAAACTATTCAAGACACATTGATAAAAGGGCACCTGGTACTAGACCATTCTCTCTTATTGATTATTTCCCTAAAGACTTCCTATTAGTTGTTGATGAATCGCATGTTACTTTTCCACAAGTTAGGGGTATGTATAACGGAGATCGCTCTCGTAAGATGACTCTTGTTGAATATGGATTTAGATTACCAAGTGCACTCGATAATAGACCTTTAAACTTTGAGGAATTTGAATCTTTAATGCCTCAAACAATATGCACAAGTGCCACTCCTGGGGATTATGAACTTGATAAATGTGGACACGAAGTCGTTGAACAAATTATTCGTCCGACTGGGCTTCTAGATCCTATTGTAGAAGTTAGAAAAACGTTAGGTCAAATTGATGACTTAATGTATGAGATTAATCTAAGATTAAAAGCAAACGAAAGAGTGATGGTTGTAACTCTTACAATTCGTATGGCGGAAGACTTAACTGAATACCTCAAAGAAAGAGGATATAAAGTTGCCTATCTTCATAATGAAACCAAGACTCTAGAAAGAACTGAAATCATCTATCAATTGAGAAAAGGAAAATATGACATTCTTATTGGTATCAATCTTTTAAGAGAAGGATTAGATATACCAGAAGTATCATTAATTGCAATTTTAGATGCTGATAAAGAAGGTTTCTTACGTTCAACGAGGTCTTTAATTCAAGTTATAGGTAGGGCGGCAAGAAATAAAAATGGAAAAGTTATTATGTATGCAGATACGATGACTGATTCTATGAAAGAAGCTATCGACGAAACGAATCGTCGTCGCTCAATTCAAAGTGCATATAATGAAGAATATGGAATTATTCCAACAACAATTATTAAAGAAGTTCGTTCTCCTCTTACTAACATAGAAACTGAAACTGATAGAAGCAAGAAGTTAAGCAAAGCTTCAAGTAGAACTGAAATAGAGCGAGAGATTAAACGACTAGAAAAAGAAATGAAGAACGCCGCTAAAGAATATGACTTCGAAAAAGCCGCAGAAATCAGGGATTTGATATTTGAAATCAAAGCAGAATATTTAAATAAATAAGAATTAAAAACGGTGAATTGTAAATTCTTGTCCGTTTGGTCCTTTAACTTTACCAACCATGGTATATCCATCGGCCACACCAGCGGCAAAGACTACTATCAAAACTATTGCACCACCAACAATAAGAACTTCAACAATTAAAGCTACAATTCCACCCAACCATCCAATTAAGATTGGTATACCAACCATGAATAAAAGAGTGACAATAGTTGAAAGTATCATAACCCATACTGGTCTATTATCTAACTTAAAAGCAAGGAACGATGGGAAAGCTACGAGGAAGAGGTTAAACACCGGTAAAATGTACCATATATAAACATCTCTAATGTTTTCAATAAAAGCTAAGAATTTATTTGTGTTTGTAGAACGAGTTAAAGTAGCGAAAAAGTCTTTTGTTAAAATGTAATATAAAACAACAAGAGCAGTAGCTGATATTATGCAAAGTGCTATTATTACAAAGTCCTTAAATATATCGAATTTTTCAGCTCTATCACTAACAACTTCATAGCGTGCATATTCATCTTTTCTCATTTGTTCAAATTGTGATTCGCTGATTTTTCGTGAATATTTGAGTTTGTATATTTCGTCAATTTTTTTATCGTGTTTTTTCTCTACGGCGTTATTAACAGAATATATCCACAATTCTGTAAAATTAGGAATAAATAATGGGAGCACAGGTATAAAGGAAAGAAAAGTAAGTTTGCCAATATTCATCGCGTTTTCTTTATTGACTTTTGAGGCAATAATTACCAATTCCCCAAATTTAGTTGATAAGAAATCGACAAAAAAACCAACAAGTGAAACAGTTAATATGGACAAAATAAAAACAAGTAGAAAAATTCTAATTGCTCTATGACACTTATCATAGTCTCTTTTATACCATTTAATCCTATAACGTCTTTCGCGTTCTTCGTTGCTTAACTCAATAGACATGTTTAATTCCTCTTTCATATTTTACTAATAATTAGTAGATGTCTTCAATATAAAAACCCTTCATTGTTATACCAAATGTCAATAATGTTCATATAAAGCATTGCTTTAGAAAAATAGTTGTGTATTATATTAAAGGTATCCAAGGAAGGAAAAAGACAAAATGTTACAATGGTATGATTACATCTTCTTAGTAATAGCAGTTATTATCATTGTTTTATCATTGCTCCAAGGTGGTAAATCAGAAGGTGCTTCTGGTGCTATTACTGGTGGTGGCATGAACATCTTTGTAAAAACAAAGGAAAGAGGTTCTGAAAAAGTTATTACTTATCTAACCTTCGGCTTTGCAATTATATTTATGTTCCTTGCGATATTAATTAGTTCTATCAGTTAATAGATAGACTACTCCAGATGATAATGTATCGATTTCGATACATTTTTTATTTTATTTGCTCTAATATATTAGGTATGGAAATTAAAGAATACGTAAAACAAAGAAAATTATTTTTAAAAGATGAAGTTTTGTCGTTTGAAAGAAAACCATCTTTAGTTATTATCCAAGTTAATGAAGATGCAGGTAGTAATGCATATGTTAAAGGTAAGCTAAAAGATGCTGCAGAAATTGGACTTGATGCTAGACTTATCAAACTTCCTATAGAAATTTCACAAGAAGAATTATTAAAACAAATTGATGAAATCAATAAGGATGATTCAGTTGATGCATTGATTGTTCAAATGCCACTACCAAAGCATATTAACGAAGATATTGTCAAATTATCAGTTAATCCAACTAAAGATATTGATGGATTTCATCCACTTAGCCAATATTCACCATGCACACCTTTAGGTGTCATTAACTACTTAAAGAGTGAAAATGTTGATTTTGTAGGAAAGAATGCAGTTGTGCTTGGAAGAAGCAATATTGTTGGTAAACCTGCCGCTAAATTATTACTAAAAGAACATTGTAATGTCACCGTTCTTCACTCAAGGACAACAAAAGAAGATATGGACTTCTATCTTGCCCATGCTGATATTGTTGTAGTAGCAATTGGTAAGAAACACTTCTTAAGCGATCAACCATTAAAGAAGAGTGCAATTGTTGTTGATGTTGGTATTTCTCGTGATGAAGATGGTCTTCATGGCGATGCAAAACCAGGACTTGATGTTGCACTTCAAACTCCAGTTCCTGGAGGCGTTGGTCTATTAACTAGATTAACACTAATGGAGAATCTAATTACAGCATATAAATTACATACAAAATAAAAAGAAAAAATCCACCGAATTCAATAAGCGAACAGGTGGATTTTCTTTTATTTCTTTATGCTATTATCGCTTTCGAAGAACTCTCTAACTGTTTTTCCTGCACGGACAGCAGTAATTAATGAAAGAACAACAAATAATGTCAAAACTATTCCAGCAGCAATTAATACTGCACCAGCAATAATTAAGAGAACATCGCTAGTCATAAAGACTAAACCAAGAATTCCTAATGCAATGCCTAATGCACCAAGGGAATATTCAACAACTAAAGCCACAACTGTAGCAGTTTTTGCAACAATTTTAGCAGTAGCTTCAATAATAAGTGTGCTACCTACTACAATGAGTAGTAAGGAAACTAATAGAACAAAATTATCAACAAAGAATGTTTTGTTTGCAGAAGAGGCAACAATGATAAAAATACCAATTGTAATTTCTCCTACACTACTAATTAATCCAGCTTTTGCTTCGTGGAACATTACTCTGAAGAAATAATAAATTAAATTAAAAGTTCCATCGATAATTAATGAAATAGCAGCAATTAAACCAATTACCCATTTAAAATCAGTACTATTAGCAAATATGATTGTAAAAATGCCAAGAGTAATTAATAAGATTGCTTCGATAAATCTCCAAGCGTTTGCAACGATAAAAAACTTTTTCATTTTCTACGCTCCTTTCCTTAAGAGATTATAAATTACATTATTTTTTTGTAAACAAAAAAGAATAGAAAATGTAAAATATTGTAGTCGATATAAGGAGGTCGTTATGAAGAAAAGTGTATTAAGAAATTATGCAAAAGTAATTGCTAAGGTTGGCGCAAATGTTCAAAAAGGACAATATGTAATTGTTAACGCTGATGTTTCCCAAGATTTATTAGCAAGTTATGTTGCGGAAGAATGTTATAAATTGGGCGCTAGCAAGGTTGTCGTTGAATTCTCATCAAATAAAGTTGCTAAGGTTCATTATAAGAAGGCCAGTGTTAAAAACCTTTCAGATATTCCTGAGTGGAGAATCGAAAAAGAGAAATATTATAACAAGATATTGCCTGTAACTATTTGGCTAGACAGTGATGATCCTGATGGACTCAAAGGTGTTAATCAAGCAAAGCTTGCTGCTATCTCAAAAAGAGTTTATCCAATTATGAAACCTCTAAGAGATGAAAGAGAAAACAAATATCAATGGAACATTGTTGGCGTTCCAGCAGAAGCTTGGGCTAAAAAAGTTTTTCCACATCTTTCTAAGAAGAAAGCTGTTGAAGAGCTTTGGAAAGCAGTTTTAAGCGTTGCAAGATGCGATGGAGTTGACCCTATTAAAGCATGGGATGAACATAATAAGAATCTTGCTAGATACACTGATTTTATGAATTCTCTTGATATCGATTATTTGGAATATCACTCCACAAATGGCACCAATTTCAGAGTTTGGCTTTCTCATGAAGTTAATTGGTGTGCTGGCGGGGAACATACTTTAGGGACAAATATTTATTACAATCCAAATATTCCTACAGAAGAATGTTTTACTTCACCAATTAAAGGCAAAGCAGAAGGAATTGTATATTCGACAAAGCCACTTTCTTATCAAGGACAACTTATTGAAAATTTTTCAATAAGGTTTAAAGATGGTAAAGCTATTGAAGTTCACGCCGAAAAGAATGAAGAATTATTAAAACACATGATTAGTATGGATCCAGGTGCAGCATATTTAGGAGAAGTTGCCTTAGTACCATTCGATTCCCCAATTAACAAAACAGGTTTACTTTTCTACAATACATTATTTGATGAAAATGCAGCCTGTCATTTAGCGTTAGGTATGGGCTTTACAAATCTTGTTAAAGACTACGATAAATATACAAACGAAGAATTACATCAAAAAGGTATCAATGATTCATCAATCCATGTTGATTTCATGATTGGTAGTAAAGACTTAGATATTGTTGCTCATCTAAAAGATGGAAAAAAAGTCCAAATCTTCAAAGAAGGAAATTGGGCTTTCTAAAAATTAATATTTAAATCAATTAGCTCTTGCTCTTCTAATAATAGAGATTATTGTTAAATATCCAACGAAGAGTATTTCAATTGCACCATAAATGATTGGTAACCATGGATATACACCAGTAATCATACTTAATCCATAGAAACCACCGCCAAGCACGCCAACAGCGATTAATTTTTTCCACCAACCAGGAACATAGAAATCTGCATAATATTCTTGGGTATCAATTTTATAATCATCAATATATGTATCTTCAACAACCATATAATGTGATGCATGACCTTCAAGCATTGGAACAGCAAGGAAGACAATTAATCCATGCATAACTGCAAGATATTCACAGTTGTTTGGATTGAATTCTGTTCCTAATTCAGGATTTGCTGGAATTGGGGTAAATAAGAAACTTAATCCAAAGGCTGCTAAAGCAATAACTAGCACAATAGGCCAATAGATGAATCCAAAGCGATAAGATAAGAAATCTAACCATAAATTGATTTCAACCATCAAACCGATTCCGCCAATTAAAGCTATCACAAGTCCAATAATTTCAATAATGGACATATCTCCAGCTGGGCTATTTAAACTACCAATGATCATCATTACTAGACCGATGGTAAATACGACTGCATAAACAACCGTAAAAACAATTTTCTTAACAAATTTTGACGACATAATAAAATCCTCGCTAATATTTTAATGCTCTAATTAAGTTTTGCAAAAGAAAACTTCCCAAAGGAAGTATTAATAGTGATGTGGTCCATCACGATGATTGTCATCCCACCATTCATCAAAGTGGTGATCCCAATCGTCGTTTTGCGGTCCACCATGATAATGGCAGAACTCATCATCATCGAAATCGGTCATGAATATGTGATCTTCAATCATCATAACAACGATATCCACGAAGTTATCATCAATCATTCTAAATGCTTGATCGCGATAAGCGGTTGCAGAATACAAATCACAATACAGATTGAATAAGTCTTCTTCGGTTTTTGTGTATTCTTCACCATCGTAGGCTTTTGGAAGATATTTTCTAAAGGATTCTACATCGAATGCATCGTGTCTTTGTTCATGCTGATTTTTGTATACATCATATCCATCAACAAACAAGTCCCAATTAATGATTTTTGCAATTGGTTCATTCTTTGGCATATTGTGACCATGAGATGAATATTTTTTATCTAAGTATCTAGCAAGAAGATAATATCCGCCTTGAATGGCTTGTTTAATCTCAGAAGAACCATTAGATAAAAGTTCGTTTTTAACATCTTGAAGTCTGTTATCAATGATTTCGATGTAGTGGTTAAATAATTCAATATCATCGAGTAATATTTGTGAATGATGATAGAACCTATCAATCATTGAATCGATTTGTTCTTTGCCAGTAACGTATTCGTTGAAAACTGTTAACATATCGACATATTCTTGTATGATTTCAATATCTTCATTAATGAATCTATCAACCCAATCTTTTACATCGTTTGAAAAGAACGCTTCTTTTAATGTTTTTGTGTTTCCTACAAATAAGTGATTTGAAAGATCATATAAATCTACAATTAAAGAAATCTTTTCATAATCTTTTTCATCGTATTGAGAATAAATATCCATCTCTGTTTCTTTAAACTCATATTCGATAAAGACTTTGTTTGTTTGAATGAAGTTAAGAATATTTTCTTCTAATTCTTCTTTGATTGTTCCACTTCTAGACGCATATGAAATATTGAATATAATCTTATTAGATTTTGTATAGTCAAGTTTTTCAATATAACCATAGTTTAGAGCAGTAGTAAGGTATTTTGTCGTGAAAATATCAAATTGTTCTTTTTCATCGCTAATCTTACGATTGGATGGAGCTGTGCCGTATTTATCGATAAGGTAAGCACTGGAATCATCCATTGCAATTACCTTGTCTGTTTCAACCAAACCATCAGTATCAACAACATATTGCATCTTTGCATTATAGGATTTGGAAGCACTTATTAAATCGAGAGTTACAGTGTTTGCAGTCAATTGAATAGCGCCTTCTCCCGTTTCGTTTGCTTGCTGATTACTTCTATTTATGAAAGTAGGAATTAGAACCGAAGTTGCAATAACTCCTACTAAGAACGAAGCGGAGAGAGAAATAGTGATTGGGTTCTTAATAAATCTAATAAATCCAGGTAATGGTTTTGTATGAGGAATCTTTTCATTAACTTCTTGATAGTTATTTTTTACAAGAAGTTTTCCTTCTTCTTTTAATGTATTTTCAATTTGAAGATTTTCTTTGGATGACGAAAATTCAAGGCCTAATTTTTTATAAACCTTGTTAAGAACATTAGGAGCGAGTCTTTTTCCTTCCTCGCTAAGCTTGGTTTCTAAGTTTTTCTTGTCCATGTCTTTCTTGTTTGTCTAGTTCGATTCTAATTTTGTCTAATGCGGCATTGTATTTCCATGTAACTGTTCCTAGAGGAAGCTCAAGAATATCTGCGATTTCACGATGCTTATATCCTCCAACAACATACATCATCAAGATTTTGAAATCTTCTTCAGACAAAATCTTGCTAGCAAGTTCAATCGTTGGAGTATCCAAGCTTTCATCGAATGAGTAAAGATTTGATGGAATAGCTTGTTCGGCATCGAAATCAAATTCGACACTTCGTTTGGCTTTGTTGAATTCATTAAGGGCAATATTTTTAGCCATTGTTAGAATCCAATTGAGTGCGCTAGATTTTTCTTGATATAAAGATATCTTTTCAAATACCGATATATAAGTCATCTGAAGCACATCTTCAGTAGCCATGTAGTCTTTCATTATTGGAAATACAAATGAAAAGACACCACGATAGGTCAGGTTATAGATGGTTTCAAGAGCGTTACTATCTCCTCTTTTGAGTGATAGCATCGCATTTTCTAACTCTTTAGACATCACAAAAAGAATAACTCTTTAAGTGATATGTTGTCATTAACGAGATAGAAATATGCAACCAAGTTAACTGACCGCACTATATAAATATTTATATTCCTAAATTTATTGGTTAGTATTTACGAATTACATCGACAATCTTATCTAATGGAAGATCCCCATGTTCTAATTTTAATTTTCGATTATAAATATCAATCTTTAAGATTTTTGAATCTAGCTTATAAATATGACCATCATAAAAATAATGGAATTCTAAAACCTCACCTCTATATGAAGTTAATATTCGATTAATATCTTCTTCTTTATCAGTAGATAGAACAGGTTTTTCAATCTTTTCTTTTTGATATTTCATTTCAGAAAGATAATCATTTTGTTCAATAAGAGAAGCAAATGGTGCAAATTTTTTCATTCCACGATCACTCATTTCCTATGTCCTCCTATTTGATTATGTCTTTCTTTGGCAGTACTTTCCTCTAAAAGAGATGATGCTCTTGTTACTGCATCTTTTCCATAAAGATTTTTAACTTTATCGAGTGTTCTTTGAAGTTTTCTTTGTTTTTCGTTTTCTTCTATATCATCAAACAAAGATAATTGTACGTATTTGTTGTCTAATAATTTTCCAAAGGATAGATAAACTCTTCTAATAGGTAAATCTTCGACATATTGTTTATAGATTTTCATTAAAGCGTCAAACAAGATATCTGTATCATCGGTTGGAATATCTAATGATATTTGTCTTGAAAATCCCCCACTTTCTTTCATTGAATAACCAATCATAAGTCCAACAAGTCCAGTTAATTTGTTGTGTTCTCTTAATCTCATAGATAAATCATCATTCATTTCACGAATGATAGTGGTCGCTTCTTTAACTGTGTAATCTCTAAATAAAACTTGTCCTAAAGATAGGGAAGTATCCTTTGGAACGTATTTCACTCTGATGTTTGTGTTATCGATTCCGTTAGCGTGTTCATGAAGTTGTTCACCCATTACACCTAGTTCTCTTTTGAGCATTGCCTTATCAGCCTTAGCGAGTTGTTCCACTGTGAAGATACCTAGATTGTTAAGTCTTCTTTCATATCCTGCCGATATACCCCACATTTTCGAAAGTGGTTTTACTTTCCAAAGCTTGTTTTGAATATCGCTTTTCTTCCATTGTGAAATATATGGAGGTTTGTTTTTGGCGTCTAAATCTAATGCAAGTTTTGCAAGCAACATATTGTCCGCAATACCAGCGGTGGTAGGAAGTGATAACTTTTCATAAATTGTATCTTTAATCTTTTTAACTAATTTATATGGAGTCATATCATACATCTTTAGATATGGTCCAAGATTAATAAATAATTCGTCAATTGAATAGACATGAATATCATCTTCTCCAACGAAATCTAAGACAATTGAGACGATTTCTGCAGACTTTTTTAAATATAATGACATTCTAGGAACAGCATAAATCATACCTTCAACATTAGGTAATTCTCTTTTTCTACAACGAGAAGGAACCCCCATTGCTTTTAAAAATGGGCTAACTGATAAAACAATAGTTCCGTTGCCTCTTGAAGTATCACAAACCACCAAAGGCGTGGTAAAAGGATTGAGTCCTCTTTCTACGCACTCAACTGATGCATAAAATGCTTTCATGTCGATAACAGCAATCTTATTTTCAGGCATAACAAAATAATATATTAAAAATTCTTTTTTATCAGTCTTGACTTTTATTTTATGAATAATTGAGACATCGCAAGAATAGTTGCTAATACTGGAATGGATATAATTGCCCCATATTTAATGAAGTCCAAAAATCTAAATCTAATATTGTGTTTACTAACTAGACCAGTGAACATAATACCTGCTAAAGCACCAATAGGAGTTAAAAATGCCCCTATATTGCTACCGATAATTGATGCATAAACAGCCTTAAGTTGAATACTTTGATCTAATGTTGTTGTGATATTAGTGAACAAGATACTCATTGGAATATTGTTAATTAAATTGCTAGCAAAAAATGATGATGCACCATATACCCAAATAGTTGCTTTATCACTTAATAGATTCTTTAGAGCTTCACTGATACCTTGGCTATTGATTGCAACAACAATCACGAACATAGAAATGAAAAAAGGAACCAATTGATAAGGAAGTCTTTTAAATGTTTCTTTTACATGAACAATATTCTTCTTTTTAAATACTGAATATATAAGCATAAAGATGACTAGAACAGTGGCGCACACTAAAGAAATGATCCACATCTCGATAGCTATATAACTAGATAAAACTAGAAAAACTAAACATATAAGTAAATCAACTAATCCAACAATAACAGGAGTGATATCGTCAATATGATAGACAAGATCGTTGTGTTGTAGAGGTGTTTTTAAATGGCGATGGAATATTAATAACAAAAGACCAAGTTCAACTAATCCTCCTACTAAAGTGGGAACAGCCATAATTTTGAAATAAGAAATAAAAGATATTTCACTTGAAGTTGCCAAATAAATGTTTGTTGGATTGCCAATTAAAAGCATTAATGACCAGGTATTTGCAGCAACAAATTCACTAACGAGATATGGGATAGGATTAATCTTACTTCTAACTGCTAAGAAACAAATAAACGGAGTAAGCGTTAATATAACAACATCATTAGATGTAAAAACTGTTAGAACCGCGGTTAAAACATATAAGGCAATAAATAGAACAAATTGGTTATCTTTTGCCTTGCTACTTGCAATGCTTGCAAGGAAACGAAATAAACCCAATTCATCTAAAATAACGGAGATGGTGGTCATTGAAAAGAAGAGGATTAATATCTTGAGTGGATTTATCTTTGAATCACTAAATAGTTGAGTTCCTACATCTTTAATTGGTGCAAAACCAGAAATTAATAGAACAATTGCACCTACTAAAGCAAACATCCAATATGTATCTAATTTAATCTTTCCAATTTTAATGTGAGGGAAGAATAAAATTGATAATATGATCAGGACGAATGTGATTATTGATATTACTAAAGTAGTTATCATAACAAATACAAGATTATCTACCTTTAGTTCTGAAAAGACAACTCTTATCTAATTGATTTTTATAAGGAATAATATATTATTTTGTTTACGGGCCAATAGCTCAGTTGGGAGAGCGTATCATTCGCATTGATAAGGTCGTCGGTTCGATTCCGATTTGGTCCACCATAAATAGAACAATTCGGTTTAGTTCATCCAGTTTAGACCGGTTAAAACTAGCCTAGAAAGTTATCCAGCAGGAACCTTGTATTGAGATGAGACCCTCCTGTTAGTTGGTCTAACATTTGGGTCTCATCTCATTTTAGTAAAAGATTAGATTAATATACTTTTTATTAATTAAATGTAAGAAAAACTAATTATATGAAAGGATATATTGAAATGATATATAAAATGGAGACATATGATGAGGATACTGGTAGTGTTAAACTAATCAACACAAAATTCTCATGCCAAGGACTGTCCTCTTGTGATTTGCCAGAAGATCCATGGAAACCAAGAGATCCAATTGTATACGATGATATTGCCGAATTCTTAAAAGATGTCAATGAACAAGTAGTTCCCTGAAATACATCTATAATAGATTAGGCCTCTGCAGAAATCTTTTCTTATGTTTTAAACCAGACTCAAACTCCTGACATCTTGCGATTTACAAATTCAAATAATGTATATACTACATACGCTGTCTCATATAAAAAATAGAACGAAAGTTTCATACGTTAATAAAAATTACGCTTATCTGTTTTAATCTTAACATAGTTAAAACGTTAAAAATTATCATATGTAAATAAAACTTTACATAGGAAATGATTGACACATAAATCTTATTAAGATACATTTTTTGCTATATTTTCTTTGGAGGTTAAAACCATGACAAAAGATGAAATTAGAAAAATTATCGATGAAAATAACATTTTATATATAAGAATGCAATTCACTGACATGCTTGGTGATATTAAAGCAGTTGAGATACCTGTTAAGAAACTTGATGATGCTTTTGATAACAAGATTATGTTTGATGGATCATCTATCGAAGGTTTCGTAAGAATCAAAGAAGCTGATATGTATCTTCATCCAGATTTAGATACTTTTATGATTCTCCCATTTGAAGATTCGTGTCTTGGCGGTGTCGCTAGATTTATTTGTGACGTATATACACCTGAAGGAAAATCATTTATTGGAGATCCTCGCTATATTCTTAAACAACAAGTTAAGAAGATGAATGATATGGGAATTGAAACCATGTACGTTGGTTTTGAACCAGAGTTCTATTTATTTAAATTAAAAGAAGATGGTAGTGCATCTACGCAAGTAAGTGATTCTGCTTCCTATTTTGATTTATCTCCATTTGATGGTGGTGAAAGTGTTAGAAGAGAAATTGCTTTAATGCTTGAAAAGATTGGTTTTGATATTCAAACTTCACATCACGAAGTTGGTCCAGGTCAAAATGAAATTACATTTAAATATACTGATGTAGTTACCGCTTGCGACCGTGTGCAAACATTTAAACAAGTGGTTAAGATGGTTGCTAGAAAGAATGGTTATTTAGCCTCGTTTATGCCAAAACCACTAAATAAACAAGCTGGTAGTGGGATGCACACTAACTGTTCTTTATATAATAAAGAGAATGGCGATTTATTCTACAATCCAAAAGAAGATATGGAATTATCAGTTATGTGCAAAAAATGGATAAGTGGAATTCTTTTGCATGCTAGAGAGTTAAGTTTATTAACTAACCAAATTGTTAATTCATATAAGAGATTAGTAAGTGGCTACGAGGCTCCAATTTATGCTTGCTGGAGTGATGCAAATCGTTCTTCTTTAATTCGCATTCCCGCAATTAGAGGATTAGCAACAAGAACAGAATTAAGAAACGTTGATCCATGCGCTAATCCATATCTTGCCTTAGCAGGTATTTTAGCTTGCGGCTTATATGGTATTAAAAATATTGATGAAAAAGACACAATTAAACCAGTCAACGATAACTTATTTGCCTTAAGCGAAGATGAAATCAAAGCGCGTAAAATTGTTTGTCTTCCAGAAACACTTCATGCTGCAATTGAAGAATTTAAAGGTAGTGAAATCTTAAAAGAAGTACTAGGAACTCACTTATTTCCAAAATATATCGAAGCAAAAGAAAAAGAATGGAAGGAATATCATACTACAGTTTCAGAATATGAACTTAGTAAATATTTAGGTAGATAGACATGTGTGGTATTGTCGGATCAGTTGGATTAATTAGACCAACTGGATATGTTCAAAAAGGATTAAAGATGCTCGATTACCGTGGATATGATTCCGCTGGGCTTGCTTATTTTGAAAATGGCATAAAAGTTATTAAGGATGTAGGAAGCGTAGAACATTTAATGAGTCTAGTTCCACAAGATATTGTTTCAAATGTAATGATTGGTCACACCAGATGGGCCACTCACGGTGTTCCAAGTGTTCAAAACACTCATCCACATACATCATTTCATAATCATATCTGTTTGGTCCATAACGGAGTTATTGAAAACTATAAAGAAATCAAAAACTTTTTAATCGATGAAGGTTATCACTTCTATGGCGAGACAGATTCTGAAGTAGTAGCAAATTTACTTGAATATTATTACTTGAAGAACAAAGACATTAACGAAGCTATTAAACAAGTTATGTCTAAGATTGTTGGAAGTTATGCAATAGTCTTTTTTACTGATGACAACGAAGATGCAATTCATGTATTTAAGAATGCTTCTCCACTCGTTATTGGCATAGGAGATGGCTTCAATTTGGTTGCATCAGATGCATCACCAATTGTTGATTATACTAACAGATTCATCGAATTGGATGATTTTGATCATGGTGTTCTTACAAACAAAACAGTCAACATCTATGATAAGGAACATAATCTAATAAAAAGAAAAATCATTACAAAGGATATTGAATTAATCTCTCATGACTTAAAAGGCTATCCTCACTATATGTTAAAGGAAATTGAAGAAATTCCTGAAATTATAGAACGTATTTCCTCAAATTATTTTAAAGACGAAAAATTTCTTTTTGATCCAAATTTAATCAGAGATTTAAATGAATCAGACCACATTATTTTTGTAGCATGTGGCACTAGCTATCATGCATCCCTTGTTGGCGGTAGATATTTTGAAAATTATGGTAAGTCTGCAAGTAGATTTATTGCCTCTGAGTGGGCTTTTCATCCAACTTATCCAGGTCAAAAACCATTTGTTGTATTAATTTCTCAATCTGGCGAAACTGCTGATTTAATTCATTGTCTTGATATTATTAAAAAGAACAAACTTAACAATTTGATTATTACTAATACTGGTGGTTCAACTTTAGATAGAAATTGCAACTATTCCTTATTATTACATGCAGGTATTGAAGTATCTGTTGCATCCACTAAAGCCTATGTTGCTCAAGTTACTCTATTAGCTTTGCTTGCAGCCTCTTTAAAGAACGACACTAAAGTTATTTCTGATTTAAAGCATTGCATTAGTATTGTTGAAAACATTGAACAAAATTACAAACCAATTATTCAAAAAGTTGCAAGCGAGATTAAAGATAGTCCAAATATCTTCTATTTAGGCAGAAGCTATGACTATTTCTTATCTCTTGAAGCATCTTTAAAGCTTAAAGAAATCAGTTATATTCACTCCGAAGCAATTCCTGGAGGAGAACTAAAACATGGTCCAATTGCTTTAATTGAAAACGGATTACCTGTCATTGTATTTATTACTGATCCAACTACTGCACCAAGTATGCGTAGCAATATTGAAGAAGTAAAATCTAGGGGTGCAAAAGTTTACGTAATTTCAACGAAGGAATTATCACAAAACGGAGACACTATAGTGGTTGGAAATTACACACCATATTTATCTAGTGTTGCTATCTCATGTGTTGCCTTCTATTTAGCTTATTATGTCTCTTTAGCAAAAGGTTTGAACGTTGATAAACCTCGAAACCTCGCTAAAAGTGTAACCGTAGAATAGAACTAAAATATCTTTGAGTTTCAAAAAAAACATAGATCTTATCGACATTCTTGAAAAAGAATCAAGCAAAAGTAGACTTGAATATGTTTTTATACGGGTTGTTAAAATGATTAATAAAAAGAGATTTGTATTGATTGCTTGTTTGGCGTGTTCGACCAGCAATAACAATCACTATTGATTAATTTCTCCAGCTTTCTTTAAAGCAAATTTGGATACAAGTGGTCCGACTAATTCATAGACCAATGTTGATGTTAAAATTATTGCGAGGATGAGACCACCAGTCTCGCTCATATTTGGTATATCATTAAACAATTTATATGCTGTTGAAGATAATCCAATTGCAACACCAGCTTGAGGGACCAATGTTAGACCTAGGTATTTTTTAATCTTAGGTTCACTATGTGTGATTGACGCACCAACAAATGATCCAAGCCATTTGCCAAGTACACGAACAATAATATAAATTGCTCCGATAATAGCAACAAATATACCAAGTTCATTTGTAAATATACTTAAATCTAGGGAAGCACCGGATAAGACAAAGAAAATCATGTACATTGGTGATGTGAATTTATCTAATACATCATATGTTTTTTCATTCTCTTTGGTAAAGTTAACATAAATGGCACCCGCCATCATACAAGTAAGTAAAGAGCTTAATTCAAAGCTTCCCATCCATTCATTTTTAAATAGGAAATAGAATCCTATGGCACATGTTACAGCGAAAATACATAGCACAAGTCGGTTATTTCTTGATTTAAATAATTTATTTAACAATGAAATTACGAAACCTAAAATAACTCCAATAGCAAGTGAGATAGAAATCTCAATTAGTGGTTTAAGGAACATTCCATACAATGAATATTGACCAATAGACAATCCTTTTGCTAATTGGAATAAGATAGCAAACAAAATTAAAGCAGCAGCATCATCGAGGGCAACAACCGGTAATAAAGTATCAACCAAAGAACCTTTAGCGTTATATTGTTTTATGACCATCAGTGTTGCTGCTGGTGCAGTTGCGCTTGCTATTGCACTTATTGTTAAAACAATTTGCCATGTTATTTTATCTGGTCTAATAAAATGCGCAATCATTAGGGCAATAAAGACAAATAAAGATGCTCCAAAGGCTTCAAATATTGTAATTATTATGGCTCTTTTACCAACTCGTTTAAGAGTAGAGCCTTTAAATGAGGTGCCAATTGAAAAAGCAATGAAACCAAGAGCAACTGTTGATATCCATGATATTTGATCAACATATTGAGCAATGATCCCTTCTTTAATCTTTTCAAATGAAAAATTATTGAATAAAAGCCCAAACACAAAAGGTCCTATCAATATTCCAGTGATAATGTATCCAGTAACATTTGGAAGTTTTAATAGTTTCATTAATCTTGTTGATAGTAAAGCAACAAGCAAAAATATCGCAATATATAAATAAATAGGAAAATTCATAATTAGTCAGAACCTTCGTAATCTTCTACGACTTTTGTGAACATAAAACCTTTGATGTTTTTAAAATTATTGGTATGTTTTCTTATTTCTTCTTTAATTACTTCAATAACTTCATTATCCCAAACAAACATACACATAACACTTTCTGAACCATCTATGCTTTCGGTTTGTCTTAAATTCAAAAATGTGTGTTCTTCAGGAAAATATTCCATCATATGTCTTAAGGAATTTGAACCAATAACAGTTCCGTTAAAACCTTTTTCTTTTAAAGCTTCAAGAGTCTCGTGAGCTTTTGGTGTGTTTTTAAGTACTAAATACAATATTTTTTTCATAGCAATTTGCCTCAAAAAGATTGTATACCTATTTATTTAAAATTAAAGATATATAAGTGTTGCACCTATAAGAGGTGCTTTATATGTACTAGTTGTGTTAGAATGTGGACAATGAGAAAACAAAATTTACTTTGGATTATTGCGGTTTTCGGCATAGTAGGGTCGGCTTATGGTGGCTACCTTCTAATCTATCATTTAAATCATGGTAATGGGCTATCATTACCAGCATTGTTTTTGTTAATTTTTGGTGCTCTTGCATTAATCATATTTCTTGGGACATATATCCCATTAACTATCATTGATAAGAAAAAGAGGGGAGAACCTACTACTTTAATCGAAGAAAAGAAGCCATTTGAAGAGCAAAAAGTGACGGAGGAAAAAGCTAAACCTACCGCTCAAATGAATAAGGTAGAACAGCACCCATATATTCCTAAACAAGAAAGAGTTTCTTATTCATCTTCAAGATATGATTCACCCACTGTTTACATTAAAAAGGTTGGCTATGGTCCAATAATGAGAGTTGAGAATGGAAGAATCCTGGATATGCGTAATAGCACATATTATCGTTTTGAAGGTAATATGTTGATGCAAGAAGGTTATGGTCCAGTTTATGAAATTAGAGGAAATCAAATTAAAAATGCTTTTGGTGGGTTTCTTTATGAATTAAGTGGAAGTAATATCAATAAAGTTTTTGGCGGTTTTTATGCTTCCATAAGTGGAAATCACATAACTTTATATGATCTATCTGTTAAATACGAAATGACAGGTAGTTTAACCAAGAATCAAATACTTGCAGTTGCGGTATTATTATTTTATAAATATTAAGTATTTATTTTTAAACATGAAAACCAAGCAAAACGAGTCTTTCGTGAATAGGATTTTTTCTTTTTCTCATATAAAAGAGAAATACTTATTGTAGATGTGTTATTATTTCATTATTAAGAGGTCTTATTATGAACAAAAAAATTCTAAAAACACTATTAGTCTTAGTTGCTCCTATTTCATTAGTAGGTTGCGCTCATCATGAAGAACCAATAACGAACAAAGATGAGTCTACAATCATTAAAAATGTAACTAATACGGATGAATATCTTAAAAACAAAGATTATAAATCCATTGCCTACACTTATATCTATAACATCAAAGACGGTCTTAACTCTTATGAATCCGAAACAAATGGATCAATAAAAGCTAAAGTTTTATTCTTTGATTACAACATCAAATACTGGAGTGTTACCCATAAAAAGGGCAGTGCTTTCTATTCTAAAGATGACTCTACATCTACTTTGATGAATGTTCAAAATGAATTCTACATGGTAGATAGAGATAAGATTTTAGTAAGTAGAGATTTACAAAATTATGATGTCTACGCAATGGAAGACTATAAGAAAGTCTCATATGCAGTAAATCAATACACAATTATGGGATATGTCTTTAATGATGAATCAATTGTTAATGCAGAATTACTCTCTGATAATGATGACAATGTTTCAATTAAATATATTCTTGATAATGATAAAGCTACTAATCTAGTTAAAGTTGATTTGAAGACTACAGGTGGACTAAGTACTTATCCTACATTTAATTCAATTGAAATCACCTTATCAATGAAGAGGGATTTCACACCAATCTCTTATGAGATACATACTATATATGAAGCCTCAAAAGCGGTTCTTGGTTCATCTAAAGTAACTCAAGAAGGTAAATGTTTGTTCTCAAAAGTTAATGAAGATATCACCATTCCTAACGAAGAGGTTTTACAAGAGAAGTTAGGTGCTAAACCAAGCGAAATTATCATTGATGAAGAAGAACAAAAGATTAAAGATGATCTTTTAAACTCGCTTAAAAGACTCGACTATAAACATGGCGTTAATGTTGCAGGTAATTTAAAAATTACAATCCCATCTGCAGAAACAAAACTTGATATTAGTTCAAATTTTGCTTTCGACACCGAAAGACTTGCTACTGAAAAATTATTTGATGTATTTAGCTTCTATGCCAAATTTGATTCAGATGAATATTTTGGTTCGTTGTTAACATTAGTAATGAACATACTTGGAGATAAAATTGGTGAAGTTGGAAAAGTTTTACAAGGTTTCCATTCTTTAGAAGCCGTCTATGATGGAGAGGGATCTATTATCCTTATTCCAACCAACGAAGATGGTGTCCAAACAATGGTTTATAAACTAAAAATAACCGACTTATTAGACATTATTTTGAAAAACGTTAATTTATATAACCTTATTAACGGAGCTAAACGTGACTTTGCAAACTTCGAAAGAATTGATGGTAAAGACGAGAATAATTACCAAGTCGTTTTAACTCTAACAGATGAAACAAAACAAACAATTAAAGAAAAACTTAATGAAATCATTGAATCACCTGATTATGGCACGATTGTTAAGATGATTCTTAATTACAAAGACTTCGATGATGTTAGAGCAACATTTGATATTGTTGATGGAGTAATCCATAGTGTTGATGCATCATTTAATTATTTCCAACCTGGAACTGAAGAAGAAGGAGATATATCAACCCCTCTTGTTTCAATATATTTAGAAGCTAAGAACGAAACATTTGATTTTGATAGCAAGATTCAAATGGCTAAAGAAACAAACGAGAAATATCAATCTGTTCAAGAACTAAAAGTTCGTATTGAAGAATTATTAAATAATATCTATGTTAGCAATGGATATGTTTCAAAGGTTGATGCAACCTTAGCAGAATATAGAGAATTAGATGAAGTTTCTAAAGGATTCTTAGATTCTTCTTATGAAGAAAGATTAATTAAAGCTAAAGAAGATGTCCTTAACGTAATGGAATTTATTAGTTTTATTAAACCTTATGATTTAGATAATCTAACTAATAAAGAAATTCTTGAAATCGCAAAAGCTTATAAATCTTCACTTCCTTACACTTTATTAAAAGCGGAACTTGGTGAAGAAACAGTTAATAAATTAAGTAATCTTGCTGATTTAGTTGATTATTCCGCTCTAGATTCCAATATTTCCAAATTTGTTGGTGATGATGAATTTGCTTGGGAATTATCCTCTGGCGATATTGTTGCTTTAAAAGAACTTGTTGATATAGGAAATTCCTATAGTGGTGTTCAAACCCAAATCCTATTCAAATTGATTACTGGCTCAGTGATAATGGATTACACTACTTTCGAAGCCAAAATAACTAATTTATATAATTCGTTAGACGCTTAATGAAAAAGAAGCTCTTCCTCTCACCTTTTATTGTTTTTAGCGTATTACTACTTTTTTCATGCAACTCTCCTAGCGAGATAACTCCAAGCGATAATCCAAAAGAAGAGGAAGGACAAGAACCAGAATCTGAACCAGAAGTTGATCCAGAAACTGATCCTGTAGACCCTCCATTTGACGATGATTTGGCTGGTTATAAAGTTATTGATACTATTTCAAAGAGAATGCCTGCAGAATTTGAACCAGTCAAAATGGTAAAGATGTGTTATCCAAACAATATGCCTTTATCCGTTTATAAAACTATCTCCAAAGATAATAAAGTACTACTTTTAGTGAATCCAGATGATCACAATCGTTCCCGCATAGATGAGGCCCGTAATAACTTTTCTAGTGCAGGAATAAATCTTGATAATGTTACGTTCATCGATATGAACATTGATGATGATTATGCATATTGGGTTAGAGATTTTTCTCCTTTTTATGTTTTTAATAACTTAGATTTATCAATTGTTGATTTTACCTATAACAGAAATAGAAGACAGCAAAATAATGTACCATCTAAACTCGCAACATATTTCGATATGTCTTATAGCAAAATGGATATCACTCATACTGGTGGTAATTTAATGCAAGATGGTAGAGGAACAGCTTTTAGCGATGATCTTGTTATAAGTGAAAATTCTAATAACAAGTCCCATGTTTTATCTCAAATGAAACAATATACAGGCACTGATAATTATGTAATTACGATTGATCCACAAGGAGACTATATTGCTCATATAGATTGTTGGGGAAAAATAGTTGCTCCAGATAAAATTATTGTTGCTAAATTGCCTAGATCAAATCCACGTTATTCATACTATGAGGATGTTGCCGAAGAACTTGCTAATACTAAATGTTCTTATGGATACAATTATAAAATTTATCGTGTAGAAGAACCTGGTGGTGACACTATTGCGCCATATACAAACTCCTTGATTGCTAACAGACATGTATATATGCCATTAGGAGAAGATGAGACATATAATCGTAAAGCAATAGAAGTATATAAAGAAGCTCTTCCTGGTTATGAAATTATTGGAGTTGAAGGCTATTCTTTTGATAACGACTTATCTTTCTTAAATACAGATGCACTTCATTGTAGAACTCACGAAGTTCCTGATGACGACATGCTCTTTATTGATTCAAGAGAAGTTCTTGATGGTAAACTCGAATACCAAGACAAATATATTGTTAAAACAAATGTAGTTTCATATGCTGGAGCAAATATTGATGAAGAAGATGTAAATATTTATTATTCAATCAATGATTCAGAATATGAAAAATATTCGATGAGTCAATATAAAAAAACCACTAACTATACCTATGTATTTAAAGGATTAAATCATGGGGACAAAGTAAAATATTATATTGAGGCCAAAGACAATCTTAATAATAAAAATGTGGATCCAACCTGCGCTAGTTTAGACCCACATTGTTTTGAAGTAATTTAATTAAAATCTAAATTATCGAAATAATCGACTATTTCGTTTTTATTTCTGATCTCAATGGTTCCTTTCACTAGTTTGAGTTCACCTCTTTCAAGGATAGTATCAACAACGAAATAAATAGCCTGAAGATTTGAGTCCATTGTAAAGAATAATTCGTTTTCTTCGTTGTAATGAAGTGAATCAGGATTCTTTATTTCTAGTTGTTCGGTGATATATTGAGTGTGAGTATTAAACTCATAAAGACTTGGATAACTATCCACTGCAATCTTTGGAGTTACATTTATATCTTCGGCGACAAATTTATCAAAATAAACATATGCTTCTATATGTGACTTTTGTAAGTCGTTATAGGATTTGTAAGTATTTGTATGATCAACTTTGCTTAATTTTTCAAATGCTAATCCTGCATATCTAGGGTATGGTTTATCAAATAAAGACTCAACATATCTAATTGATTCGTTATTTTTTTCTCTATTACCATAAGTTACTTCATAGTAAGTTCTTTCAAGTCTAAAACAAGAATACTCTCCTGTATCAGGATTGTAATCATCAGCGGTTTTTTCTATATAGATTACTTTTTTAATATGATAGTGTTCATCAATTTCGGTAATCAATTGGTAAGCATTAAGATACGAATATTCAAATGAATAGTATTCATCTACACCTACATAGCCACCCTCTACACGATAACAATCAGTAAAATTAAGCGTATTTGTTAAAGTGTTGCGATATGCGCTATCTTCTTTTTTATCTAAATAAGTATCTAAATCATCTTTTCCATATTCACTAAGATTGATTTTACTAACATCGTGATAATTTTCAGTCTCAGTATAAAAGATATACACTTTGTTTCCAGATTCATAGTACGATATGTTTTTATAATTTCGTGTTTTCTCAGTGGTCTCATCCTTTTTCTTATCGGTTGTTTTGAAATATTCGGATGAAACATAGTCATAATGATAGTTTGTATTAATTTGAGTCTCATCATATGTATATGAGTATTGTTTTATATCATTATTAACATATAATTCATCATCTAATACTGATGATGCGTGCTTATAAGAAACAACTTTTGAACGAAGAGTGGTGTTTGTATTTTCCTTTACAATAGTGCATTCAGAATCATCAAGTTTGTCATCGAATCTATCCGCGTAGTTTTTAACAAAATCTAAACCATCAACATAGTCTTTTAGTTGCTTGGCTTCATCAGGAAGATCTTCGCCTTCTTGTTGATGTGCACAGCCGCCCATTAATAAAGCAACAATTGGTAGCAAAATAATAGAGCAATATTTTTTCATACATAACCTCCGATTTAATTTCTAGGAATAAAATTTAGAATTAATGCAGCAATTGCAAGAATAACAAATACTGAAGTAGCAATAATTAATAATACAAGTGTAACTTTGAAGAATTTTCTTTTTGTTTTTGCTAAAGCAACAATATTAATTATCCATGTCGAAAGATAGCAAATTGCAGCAAGTCCTAATGTAATTGGGACCACTATATGGGAAATATTTACCAACACATTTGTGAGTTCGCTAGATTTTTCAGCAATAGCAAATGCATTTCGATTCATTTCCCAGAATCCATCTGCAAGTAAAATTAAGAAAATTGTTCCAATGACTAGAATTACATCCAGTATGAGCACTAAGAATAAGAAGAATATTCCTCCAAGGGCGATTAATGCAGGGAATAAAGCACAAAAAACTGTCAAACCCAACATAAACAAAGTTAGGACCATCATTAAAACTTGTGCTACAACAAAACCGCCACCAGGTTTCTTTTCTTTTGCCTTTTGTGGATCTTCTTTAGCAACCTCTATAGGTTGTTGGATTTCTTTTTCTTGCATAATTTTATTATAAAATCTATCTCTTTTTATTGAAAGAAATATAAATGGTGGCGAATTGTGATGAAATGAATAGTTATTGAAAACATTTACATTAATTTTTACTAGCAAAATAATTTTTATGTAATAAAATACTTTTCGAAAGGAGATAGTATTTATGTTTCCAAACGCTCGTAAAGGTATTAAAAAATTATTCTTAGCAGAGATTCTCACAATCGTTGCAGCTGTTATAGGATTTGTTGCAACAATTGTTACAGCAATTCCTCCAGTCAGAGATTCATTACCGGGAGCAATTGTTCTTGCATCATTTGCAATTGTTGCTTTATTACTCCTTGTATTAGCATTCCTTCTCCACATGTTTGGTTTAGGACAAGGAGGTCGTGATAGTGGACATTTCCGTGTTGCTTTCTGGGCAGTTATCTTTGCTATAGTTTTCTCAATTGGAGCCGAACTTTGTAAAGCCATTCCAGGAGTTAGAGATTTCGCTTGGATTTCTGGTGCTCTTGAAACCTTATCAAAAGTTATTAATGCCTTTGTAATTATTTATGTCATTAGCGGTATTTCTTCTTTAGCGGTTGCTATCGGAAGAGATGATGTTGCTGCTAAAGGCACAATTATGATCTGGATTATTCTCGGATTATATTTATTAACAGCAATTCTTGGATTAGTAAGTAGTTTCTTCACAGCTGAAGCATTTGTTATCTTATTTGGTATTCTCTCAATTGGTGCTGCAGTTGTTGAAATTGTTATTTACGTTACTTATTTATTATTTTTAAGAAAAGCTACAAAAATCTTCTAATTACAAAAGAATTATCATGATAACCACCGTTATAGAAAAAGCGGTGGTTTTTTCTTATAATGTTGATGATGAAAAACGATATTTCGTTAATTAAAAACAAAATTAACACGGCAGAAGTCTTGTTTTTTGATCTTGATGGGACTCTTATTGATACTGAACCACTATATTATAGATTTTGGAAAGAAGCTTCTAAATATTATGGTTATGAACTAAGCCATGAAGAAGCTCTATTGATGCGTTCCAGAGATAAACAAAGTGCTATTGATTTCTTAAATATAGTTTCTAATGGCTTACTTGATTATTACAAAGTAAAAGAAAAAAGAATTGAACTTATGGATGAATACTTAAAAGATCATCCGATAAGAATGAAAGAAGATGCCTATTCTTTGTTAAAGAAATTAAAAAAAGAAGGTAAAAAGATTTTTATTGTAACTGCTAATACGGTTGAGAAAGCAGAAAGAATTATTAAAGAAGTTGGATTTTTATATTTATTAGATGGAATTATTTCCGCTAAAGATGTTAAAAGAGGTAAACCATTTCCTGATGTGTTCTTATTTGCTTCAAAATATGTAAATAAAAATCCTGAAGAAATAATTGTTTTTGAAGATTCTCCAAACGGATTAATGTCTTCACATAGTGCAGGGTGTTTCACAATAATGGTGGAAGATATGTCAAATTATGATCCTAGTATGGATTATGTAGACGCATATATTCATAATTTTCACGAAATTTTATAAATTATTTTTAGGAATTTTTATCTATAGATAAGTAGTAATTTGAAAAGCGGTTACATTTATAATGTAAGTGTTTTCATACTTGCAAGTTATTGCGTTAGTTCTAGCATATAGGCGGCAAAACGAAAGGTCGCTTTGCCAGAAAGGATGGCAACGTATGAGAAGATACACACTCGATGCTGTTATTGATAATGAATTTGTTGATTTCAAACATACTTTTAAGTCAAGAACTGAAGCTATTAACTATATGTTTGATTATCTTGAAGATCATTACATTTATAACTCAGAGCTCGTTGAAGAATATGCACTTGATAATAAGCACAATATTCATTATGTCTTAAACAATGCTAATTCCTTCAACGTTAGATCATTCGCAATCTAATCTTATTAATAAAGCTTATAAAACCTTTTAGGACTTAAATCCTCACCTAGGAGGTTTTTTCTTATTTAAATAAGTGCAATAATATTATCGAGGAAAACATGAAGCGCAAAAATTTGAAATTAATAGCCTTTGCCGTAGCGGTGGTTACTACTGTAATTTTGGGCGCTTTTCCTATTACTCTTTTCTGGATGATTCCAATGACCCTAACAATTTATAGAGCATATAAAAAAGAAAAAAGAATCACTCCAAGATTTATTGCTTGTGCAACTATTTTCATGATTAATCCTGTAATTAGTATTCTTCTTCTTTATAGTGAAAATGTTTATACAAGAAGAAAATGGATCTATTACATTGCTCTTTCAGAAACCATTTTATTTGGAATTTTATTATTCCCTCTCGCATGGATGATACCAATGACTGTTCGATATTATCGAGCTTCTAACGCTGAATATAACCCAGGTATTGCGTTTAAAATTGTTACAATTATCTTCTTTGGTCCATTACCAATGACTCTTGGTTATTTAAAAGGGGTCTTATTATTTACAGAAAAAATCGAACCAGAAATAGAAGTTGGCCCAACTTATCTTATTGAAAATAAGGATGATGTTATTTAAACTTTAAACACATGAAAAAAGTAGCATTTATTTTTAGTCTTATTGCAACAATTATGTATGGCATTTCAGTTATCCCTCTTGCTTGGATGATTCCAATGACAGTTAAGATTTATAAAGCCGATAAAGAAGGTTTAGAACTCACTTTAGGATTTAAAATCTGCACTTTAATCTTCAATAATGTTGTTTCTGGAATCTTATTGTTGATAGATAAAGAACAATGATTAATAAAATAATCTGAATGGTTATGACTATGTCATAACTTTTTTATTTATTATCCAATATATACATGAAAATAATTTTCTTAATTTAAATCTAGTGTGAAGATTTAATTTATTATAAAATTGTAATGAAAGAAGGTATATTTATGGATATATTTAAACCTATGAAAGATTTAGTATGCGAAGCTTTTTCTTTTAGAAAATATAAAGCTTTGCCACTTCCTCTTGCCATTATTATCGGAATCTTCCTACTTCCATTATGGCTTGGTGGCTTAGTGTATGCTGGATTATATTGTGTAGTCTCTTATTTTGTTTCGTTAATCGATTACCCAATTGAAGCATTATTAAAATTTGTTAGAAACGAAGCAAAAATTGTTAATGATGTAACTCAAGCATTCGTTTATATTATTGGCTTCCCAGTCATTGTTTTATTCAAAGTTTGCGAAGTTTTATTATTCATTTTCAATTATTTGGCTTCACTTGCTGCTCATGTACTTTTGTATTTAGCCACTCTCTGCGGTGTTAAATTTGATTTAATGCTAAAAGGCGTTGAAAGATGTCATGAAGCAGAAGAAAAGAACCATGCTGCATTTGTTAAAGGTTTAATCCTTGTCATCATCTTTGGTGCACCTCTTGTTGTTGGACTCTTAAACCTTGTATTTGTTATTCTTGGTTTAGCGGTAGAACCAGTATTCTTAGAAGTAGCATTCATTATTTACTATGTATTATCTGGCTTCTATGTTCTTGGATTAATCTGGATTGTTGTTGCTTTTGGTACAAAAGTAACCGACAAATGGTTTGTTGAAAAGCCAAAAAAAGAAAAACCAGCCAAGAAAGAAAAACCTAAAAAAGAAGAAAAAGTCGAAGAAGTAAAAGAGGAAGCAAATGCTGAAGAACATGTTGAAGAAGTCCCTGTTGAAGAGACTCCAGTAGAGGAAGAACATGTTGAAGAAACCCCTGTTGAAGAGGCTAGAGAAGAACAACCTTCTGAGGAAGAAAAGAAGGAAGAACACTTCGATTTCTCGTCCTTAGATGAATATAACAAAAACAGACGTCCTGCTGATGATTACCAAGCCGAAAGACTTGATGATCTTGAAGATGATTACGATCGTCGTTAATTAGGATTTAAATGAAAAGTGACTGTTTAAAACAGTCGCTTTTTTATACTTTCTTATTTGTTCTTTTTCTTTTTGATTACTTTAATAAGGAAGATTGTTAATGTTGCAATTCCTTCAGCAGCAGCAATTCCAACAGGGGTTAACAAACCACCGATTAAGAATACCTTGCCAAATTCAACTGTTGTTTCGCCTTTAGCAACGAATGCTGTTGCGATTAGCCAACCAACTAAGATACCTAATAGTGCGCCAATAATTGATATGATTACGAAGTAAACATAATCAAATACACCAACTTTTTCTTGGTCTTTTCTTGCAACTACAATGTTATAAACACTTAAGCCGATTGATGCTAATGTAAAGGCAATAAATAACGCACCAATACCAGTATTGTTAATTTGGAAATAGGTTACTGTTAAGAACATAGTAACCCCAATTAATAAGGAATATAGAGCATTTAAAATATAATCAACTTTATATTTAACAATGTTCTTTAAAGAACCTAATGCCTCACCTTTAAAATCAAATTTAGATTTAGGTTTTTCAAATGTTGGTTCTTCATATTTTGGTTCTTCAAAGCTATGAATTTCTTCTTTCGGTTCCTCTTCTTTAAATGGGATAGGTTCCTCTTCTTTATGAACAGGTTCTTCAATAACTGGAAGTGGTTCTTCTTTTAAAGATTCTTCCTTCTTTTTATTTTGGAACAGAGATTTAAAGATATTTTTCTTTTCAGGAGCAGGCTCTTCTACACCTCCAATCACCAAATCGATCATTGGATAATCTTGTCTTATTAAAATGATAGGGAAGGAATGTTGTTCCAAATTAATCATCATTAGTTCCACATCATTATTGTTTTGAGTAAAATCAACAACAGCGAAATAAGGATGATATTCTTCTAGGAAATTAAATACAGCAGATGTTTTGCGTTTTAATTCGGCAAGAGATTTGGTTGTATCAATATCTTTAAGTGTTAATAATTTTTCAAATAGAGAATTCTTTGTCTCAACAGTAAATGTTTCTTTGTTAAATGAAACAAAAATAGCACCAACATTTTTGATGTTAATCTTAACTTGAGCAACATCTAATATAGATTTTGTTGTTGCAAATATTTCAAAATTCCAAGAAGTATTTTTTACTTCTGCAATTGGTTTTAAAAGATATTTGGCAAGATCTTCATTTTTAGAAATCTTGGTGTATCTATCCGATACTTCAAAGAATTTGTTTGTTTTTGTATCAATAAATTTCATATGTTTAAGTCTATCATATCATGCACATAAGAATAAATAAAAAAGCGACAATGTCGCTTCTTATTATCCTTTAAAATAGAGTTGTTTTTTGTAATTTGTAGCTTCTTCAGTTACGTTAAGACCAAGAGCTTTTAAAGTATTTCGGTCGACTTCTGATAGGATTGTTGTGGAATGAACCTCACATCCTTCAAGTTTTGGAAGTTGTTTTAAGGCAAGCTCTGCAAGTGGGTTTGTACTTGCTTGAAGCGAAAGGGCCAAAAGAACTTCTTCTGCTCTTAGGCGGGCAAAAGATTTATGAAGAGATTTAACTTTTAGTTCTTGCATCGGCGTTATAACACCAGGTGAAAGAAGATGTATACTTTTATCAATCTTAGCCAAAGTCTTTAGAGCGTTTAATAACAATGCGGCGGAAGCTCCTAACAATTCACTTCTGTGACCTAAAATAATTTTTCCATTATGTAGTTCAATTGCTAAGGATGGTTCTTTCTTCTTGTCTTCTTCATCTAAAGCTGCTTTAACAACTTTTCTATCTTCAGGTCGAACATTTGCCTTGTTCATCAATAAATCCATTTTGCCTAAAGCTTCATCAGGAAGTTTTCCTAAGAAAATTTTTACTTTGGTCTCGTAATATCTTCTTAAAATTTCCTTTTTAGATGCTTCGATAATTGCTTCTTCATCATTAAATGCAAGTCCAACCATATTAACCCCCATATCAGTTGGAGAGTTGTATGGAGAAGAGCCATATATCTTTTCAAATATGGCTTTTAATAATGGAAATACCTCCACATCTCGATTGTAATTGGTCGTTTGAATACCATAAGTTTCAAGATGATATGGATCAATCATATTTACATCATTAAGGTCAACTGTAGCGGCTTCATATGCTAAATTGACAGGATGATTAAGTGCTAAATTCCAAACAGGGAATGTCTCATATTTAGCATATCCTGCTCTGATTCCATTTTTATTATCAAAATATAATTGAGAAAGGCATGCTGCCATCTTTCCACTTCCTGGACCTGGAGCAGTAACAACCACAAGTGGTTTAGTTGTTTTGATATAATCATTTTTACCAAGGCCATCTTCAGAAACAATTAATGGAATATTGTGAGGATATCCATTGATTTTATATGAACGATATGTAGTAACATTATTATTCTTTAATTTGTGTTCAAATTCCAAGACATTTGGTAATGGTTCATAAAATGAAATAACAACGCTTGAGACTAATAAACCAACACTTTTGAAAGTATCAATTAATCTAAGCGTTTCCTCTTGATATGAAATGCCGTTATCTCCCCTTGTCTTATTCGAATTTATGTCTTGTGCGTTTACAACGATGATTACTTCAGCTTTTTCTTTAATACCTAAAAGCATTTCTAATTTAGAATCTTTTGAAAAACCTGGAAGTACTCTTGAAGCGTGATAATCATCGAAAAGTTTGCCTCCAAATTCAAGGTATAACTTGTCACCAAATCTTTCGATACGTTTTAAAATATTTTCTCTTTGAATAGTTAAATATTTCTTTTTGTCAAAAGGAGTTTTCTTCATATATGTCTAATATTCTATTCTTTAAAAAGAAATTTTCATTAATTAAATAAGATAAATTGATTATATCGTGCTTAAAATAATAAATTAATTTATACTAGTGATATGAATGAAGTACTAATTTATATCTGCGATTGCTCTTATTTGACTGAACAAGATGTTAAAAAACTCAAATATCTTACTAAAGAAGATTTTGAAGAATTAGCTAAATATCGTAATGTCAAAGCTATGAAGGAAAAAGCTGTTTCCTTCTATTTAAAAAGAAAATATGTCCAAAATTATCGTTTAAATGATTATGGTAAACCAGTTTCTGATACTTTCTTTTTCAATGTATCACATTCGAAAGGATTGATTGCTTTAGCGGTTTCTGAAAATCGTGAAGTTGGTTTAGATATTGAACAAATCAGAGAACCAAAACATGGTTTAGTGTCATATGCATGTTCTCCAAAAGAAGCTGAATATGTAAAAGACGGTAAAACATTCTTTGAAATATGGACTGCTAAAGAATCCCTTGTAAAAGCAAGTGGTAGAGGAATCGATAGAGCTGCGAGCTCTATTCCTGCATTACCACTATGTGGTTACAAAACATATTTGGACGAAGATTATTATTCAGTCTCTACTGAATTTGGTGATTATATTTTCTCTGTAACTCTCAAGGGAAAAGACGGTTTCTCTATTGCGTCGCTTATAAACGAAAGAATTGAATTTAAGAAATAAATCAACAAAAGTTTAAGAACTCGGGTAACCGAGTTTTTTCTTTAAAAATTACTAGTAAAGAAGAATTATTTATATATAATATAAAGAGATAAATATTAGGAGATAGATTATGTCACGTGCAGATGAGATTTTTGTACAGAATATGAAAGACATTCTTGAGAATGGTTTTTCTGATGAAAATTTAGAAGTTCGTCCTCATTGGGAAGATGGAACTCCAGCCCACACGATTAAGAAATTCTGTATTGTTAATAGATACAATCTTCAAGAAGAATTACCGATCTTAACAATTAGAAAAACAGCTTTTAAATCATGTTTAGATGAACTTCTATGGATTTGGCAAAAGAAATCAAACAACATTCATGATTTGAATTCGCATATTTGGGATTCTTGGGCAGACGAAACTGGCTCAATTGGTAAAGCTTATGGTTATCAATTAGCAAAAAAAAGTATCTACAAAGAAGGTGAATTCGATCAAGTTGATCGTGTTTTATATGACCTTAAACATAATCCTCAATCTCGTCGTATCATGACAAATATTTACAATTTTGAAGATCTTCACGAAATGAATCTATATCCTTGTGCATACTCAATGACTTTCAATGTCAGTGGTGACACCTTAAATGGAATTCTTCATCAAAGAAGTAACGACATGTTAACCGCCAATAACTGGAATGTTCTTCAATATAGTTTGTTACTCATTATGTTTGCTCAGGTTAGTGGACTTAAAGCTGGTGAATTAGTACACGTTATTGCTGATGCTCATATATATGATAGACACGTCGATTTAGTTAAAGAAGTTATTCAAAAACCACAGCACAAAGCTCCTAAATTGATTGTTGACACAACAATTAAGAACTTCTATGACTTCACTGTTGATAGTTTCAAATTAGTTGATTACGAATACGAAAAATTAGATAAGAAAATACCGGTGGCAATCTAAATGATTATTTCAATATTAAGTGCAGATAAAAAATATGGAATAGGTAAGAAAAATGGCTTACTATTTTCGCTTCCGTTAGATATGGCTTTCTTCAGAAAAACTACATCTGGTCATATTGTTGCAATGGGAGAAAACACTTTGTTATCTTTTCCTAATTCAAAGCCACTTAAGAACCGAACAAATATCGTATTAAGTAAAGATGAAAATCATAATTATGAAGGTTGCGAAAATGTTCATGATTTCAACGAATTTCTTCGCATGATTGATAAGGCCTCAAAAACCCAAGATGTATATATAATTGGAGGAGCATCAATTTATAATCAAACTCTTCCATATGTAGATAAGGTTCTATTGACCAAAATAAATGCTGATGGAGAAGCCGAAGTATTCTTTAATAATTTAGATGAAAATGTAGACTTCGAATGTGTTTATGAAAGTGAACCAGTAATTGATAATGGTTATAAAATAACATTCACAACCTACCAAAACAAAAACAAGAAACAAATTCTTTAGAATTTAATATTTTTATGAAATCGCTTTTATGGCGATTTTTTTGCATATGTCTGCGTATGTGTGCAATAATTGTACGCGTTATGTCGATGATAAAATTAGATCAAGTAAGCAAGATATATAACAACGATGGAGTTACTGCAATCGGTATCCAGAATGTTTCACTTGAATTTAATTTGGGTGAATTTGTCGCAATTACTGGAGAATCCGGAAGTGGTAAATCCACTCTTTTAAACGTTATTTCAATGATGGATTCATATGAAGAAGGCGAATTATTCATTGATAACAAATCGACAGTTGAATTTAGTAAAAAAGATTTTGCAGATTATCGTGCTAACTATGTTAGTTTTATTTTCCAAGAATATAATCTGGTTGATTCTTTTACCGTTTTAAGAAATGTAATGCTTCCGCTTTTATCTAGAGGATATTCTCACAAAGAAGCAAAACGTATTGCACTAGAATCAATTGAAAAAGTTGGATTAACAAAAGTTCGCAATCATAAAGCTACTCATCTTTCTGGCGGTGAAAAACAACGTACTGTTATTGCTAGAGCACTTGTTTCCAACACCCCAATTATTGCTTGTGATGAACCAACCGGTAACCTTGATAGTGAGACTGCTGTCCAAGTAATTAATTTATTAAAAGAAGTCTCACCAGGAAAATTAATTCTTTATGTTACACATGATTTCTCTTCAATTGAACATGTTGCTACAAGAAGAATTCAAATGAGTGATTCTCACTTGCAATTTGATGTTCCTTTAGAAAATAAGCCAACTGAAGGAACACTTGATGTATCACACAAAGCTAAAACAAAATTCCCAGCAATTTTATCAACTGGATTTAGAGACACAATTTCTACTCCAAAGAAATCAATTCTTTCCTTATTAATTGCTTACGTTATTTCTTTATCATCGGTTGGACTATTAACTGGAGCGTTTTCTCTTATCAAACCAGCCTCAGAAGAAATTACTAGCACGAACGATACTTATGCTGATAAATTACACCATTCTGAAAATAGAGTTTTGGTATTTGGCAAAGGCGAAAACGGCTCAGAAATTAGCTCTTTTGAATTTGAAAAACAATATGTTGTTGATTATGGATCTGTTTTAACCAGCCAGTCACAATATACGCTGTACCCTAAAGATTCACCTTATTCATATCAAGCTCTTAATTGCAGTGAAATTGGGCTAATGAAATCTTCATACAAGTTTTTTGCAACACTCGGAAAAGCTCCTGAAGCCGCAGATGAAGTTGCCATAGGTGTTTCAAAAACACAATATGAACGTTTTGCAACAGATAGAGATGCAATATCTGAATTCAAACAACAATTCATGTCCCCTAAGTACTTCACAATTGTCCCCGAGTCACTGAAATCAAAATTAGGAGACATTAAATTAAAACCTACTGGTGTTTGTCTTGTTGATGATAATAAATCTGATTATACGATTATTCTCACCAAAGAAGGTTTGCAGGTTGTTAGAGATAACTTGAAGAAAGCCTTCGAGACTCAAAACAATTTTTATGATAGTCACACAAATCCATATAGTGGTGAAGCAACATACTCTTTTGGCACTATGGTTTCATCATTTAATTCAAATGGTTATATTCGAACTTATGAGGGCGGAGAAGATGATACCGCTCGTCAAGAAACGACTGATTGGAAGAAAATCTATGTTTCCGATGTTTATAATGGATTCGATTTAACAATTACATTAAGAGGAGCTTCAGTTACTATTCCTCATGATTCAGACAAAATTGTCTATACGGATCAACTAGATAGCGAGGTATATCTCCATGAAGCAGCATTCACAGCGTTGTTTGCTAACTCAAAACAATATGCATCAATTTACACTGATAATGCCAAAGATTCTAATGCTATTGTTAAAACATTATTGTCTCATTCATTCATTGCTTATCGTAGTGATATCGCTCAGAACTCCATTATTTCGATGAATAACGATGGTTATAAATTCATATTATTTATCATTGGATATGTCGTTGCATTTGGTGGTTCATCAATTTTAATTGCCTTCCTAGGATCACTCATTTTAGGTGCAATTTATAATTCTCGTAAAAAAGACTACGCAATCTTATTATCACTATCTTTCTCACAACAAGCAGTTAGATTTATCAATATGGTTGAGATGTTTATATTCTTTGCAATTACATCCCTGACCTCATATCTAACATTCTTGATTACCTCGGGTATTGCTGGATCAAAACTATATGAAGGAAGCCTTTATAGTGAGTTATATGATGTATATCTACAAGGTTTTGCTAATGTGTTTAATACAATATATTCCTATTTAAGTTCACCGCTATTCATTGTTATTTATTTCTTATTCAATGTATTGTTTGCGTTCCTTGTTTCAACATGGATTATGAATAAATTCATGAAGAAAACTTTAGCAAACAACCTTAGAAAAGGAGGCGAATTATTATGATAAAAGTCTCCAATCTAAATAAATACTTTAACAAAGGACGTTCAAACGAAATTCACGTTATCAATAACGTTTCTTTAGAATTGCCAGATAATGGATTCATTACGATTTTAGGTAAATCTGGAAGTGGTAAAACCACTTTACTTAACGTTATAGGTGGTCTTGATGACTTCCATGATGGAACAATAACATACGAAGATCTTAAATTTGATAAATATAAAATGAATGATATTGATAAATATCGTTCTAAAAATATTGGCTATATTTTCCAAAACTATTTAGTAATGTCTGATGAAACAGTTTTTGAAAATGTTGATACATCTTTAAAACTCGCTGGAATTCAAGACAAAGCCGAAAGAAAGAAAAGAACCAATGAAGCTTTGAAAGCTGTTGGCATGACTAAATATAGAAGGAAAGCCGCCAACTCTTTATCTGGTGGTCAAAAACAAAGAATTGGTATTGCAAGAGCAATTGCAAAATTACCAAAAATCATTATTGCTGATGAACCTACTGGAAACCTCGATAGCGAGAATTCGGTGGAGATTATGCGCATTTTACGCGATATATCCAAAAAATATCTCGTTATTATGGTTACTCATAACGAGAATCTAGCAGTCGCGTTTGCAGATAGAATTATAAGATACAAAGATGGTTCTATCATTTCTGATGAAACCAATGTTCCAACTCACTCTCTAAAAGATTTAAAAGGTAAACATGATTCGCTTTATCTTTCTGATTTTAAACACACCACAAATGAAGCTGGCGGAATTAAAACAGATGTATATTCTACCGATGGAAAGAATCTTGAATTAGATATTAAAATTATAGAAAAAGATGGTCGTAAATATCTATTTGTAGATGATTCAGTTATCGTCAACGATAAATCTATCAATATTTTAGAAACTAGACCTATCAAGAAAAAAGAAGACAAGAACGAGAAGATATCTACATTTGATCACTCCTCGTTTGATGATGTTCAAAGAAAACATGTTCCATTCCATATTCTTCTAAGACAAGCATTTTTTGCTTTCTTCCATGAAGCCAAATTTAAAACAACAGCTTATAAGATTTTATTTGGTCTAATGGGTGTTGGTATCTCAGTTGTATCATTCTTTACTTATTACACATTCTTCTCTGCTGAATATATTAAAGCACTTCAAACTATGGAACTTTCTTCCTTATCTATAGCATCAATTGAAATCTCTGCAGGTAGATATGAGTCACTAAGACAGAAAGATGTTTTAAGAGCGGTGGAAAATTATGAAGAATCCAAATTTAGGGGACTTGTGACGTCAATTAACGTAAATTCATACTCCTTAGGTTTAGGCAAAATTACTGGTGTATCCGCTGATTATGCATGTGCTTATATTCATGTACCAAGCGTGAATGATGAAAATCCAAATCCACGTTATGGAAAGAAGGCTACTGAAGCTGATGAAATTATGATTTCAACAGGTTTAATTACTTCAGCTATTCCACAATATGCTGCACGTGGTTACAAATATGAGTATCTACTTGGAAAGGAATTCTATCGTAGTAATGGACATAGAGTTACTGCCAATGCTGTTGATGTAACTCCAACAATTACTGGTATTGTTGAAAACAGAGTCCCGACTATTTATTTAACTAGAGCTGGTGAATATAGCGTTTACCAAGGTTTACTTTCTACTACTGATACAACATTCTCGTTACTAAATGATATGGACTTTGATCTTAAAGAGAATGTTGAGACAGGTACAATCACTCCAGTAAACGAAAGGGTCGAACCAGATGAAGAACATCCAGTTGACACGCCAATTAATGTTCTTATTTCAAGCGCAGCAACTCGCTATTTCAATGAAGACTTAGCAGAAGATTTTGACTTATTTAATGTTGTTGGAACTTTCGAAAATAGCCGACCTCTTGTGCTTTTAGATAATGAAAGCGATGTAAATATTTACAAAACTCGTGGTGGAAAAGAAGCATTCTCTTTATTTGCTTTATCTAGTGATATTCCAACCGGTAGCGATTTCGTTTTAGTGGATGGAAGATATCCTAAAGGTTATGGAGAATATCTTGTTTCTGAAAACAATCAAACCACATCGAAGAATATTGTTGGTCACTATAAAGCAAACAATTTGAATCTTGGAACAATCTATACAACTTTCCACACAATTTATTCGACCGAAACATTTAAATCAATTCGCAACTTAGCTCAGGATTATCTTGGTCAAATTACTACGAATTACTCAACTGCTTATAAGTCAGCAATTTATTCTGATAATTATAAGACAACTATGAATTTTATAAATGCCGATTTACCTCCAACTACTCAATATGCATATAAATCAACTAGAGCAGCAATTAACGAAGCAAACCAAGCTTCATTAACTAATAGTTCAAATATTATCATGGTATCTGTTTGTGGTCTTCTTTTAGTACTGATGTTAATCCTTGTTTTGATCTCAACTCGTTCAAATATGATAAGACACATTTACTCTATATCTGTTTTCCGTTCCTTAGGAACAAAGAAGAGTGATGTGTATCGCATATTTATCTCAAAAGATTTAATCAATTATTTATTTACGATATTTATCGGAGTCTTAGTTGCCTTCGTTGCAGAATGGATATTTGCAGGATCATTTGGTTTATTTGCTGTTCCATTCTGGCTATTCTTAATTGTTCTAGTGCTTACCTATGGTATTTCGTTGTTAGGTACGATGATTCCACTTTGGGGACTTCTTGCAAAGACACCAAATCAAATAGCGTCTAAATACGATATTTAGTTGATTTAATGACAGTTATAAACTATCATTAATTTATGGATAAACCACTTGCAGATTTATTAAGACCTACATCTTTGGATGATGTTGTTGGCCAAAGTCATCTATTATCTAAGGATAGTGTATTTCGTAAAGTCATTAATAAGAACCATGTACCAAACATGATTTTTTATGGTCCTCCAGGCATTGGAAAGACAACGGTTGCTAATATCATTGCAACTAACGCTAATATGACTTTATTTAAGTTAAATGGCACTCAAGCATCTACTGACGATATTAAAAAAGTTATTGGAGAAATTGATTCTGTTTTAAATCAAAATGGACTTCTTCTATATCTCGATGAAATTCAATATTTAAACAAAAAACAACAGCAGAGCCTGCTTGAATTTGTTGAATCTGGTGATATTACCTTAATTGCATCTACTACTGAAAATCCTTATTTCTACATTTATCCTGCATTAATTTCTAGATGTGTTGTCTTCGAATTTAAAGCTTTATCGATTGATGAAATATCTTTAGGTTTAAAGAAGATTGCTAAGAAGGTTGGTGTTACATTTGAAAATGAAGCATTATTGAAACTTGCTACTAGTAGCAATGGAGACATGCGTAAGGCTGTTAATAATTTTGATTTCTTGCTTAATTCACTTAAGAAAAATGAAACTAAGATTACTTCTATAATGGTTGATAATCTAATCATCAAAGCCAATATTTCTTACGATAGAAGTGAAGATAAACACTTCGATAATCTATCTGCTTTCATGAAATCACTTAGAGGTAGTGATCCAGATGCTGCTACATTCTATCTTGCTAAGTTACTTGAGACAGGTGATATTGTTGCGGCAAGTAGAAGGCTTCTTTGCTCTGTAAGTGAAGACGTTGGTCTTGCTTATCCTCAACTAATTCCAATTGTTAAAGCATGTGTAGATTCAGCATTACAACTTGGTATGCCTGAAGCTAGATTACCTTTGGTAAATGCGACAATTCTAATTGCAACCGCTCCTAAATCAAATTCTGCATATATGGCTTATGATAGAGCATTAGCTGATATTAATTCCGGTAAAGGCAATAGTGTCCCAAGACAACTTCAAAACACTCATTTTGATGGTGAAGATGCAAAAATAAAAGGACAGAATTATCTCTATCCTCATGACTTTAAAAATCATTATGTAAAGCAACAATATTTGCCTGATGATATTAAGGATGCTAAATATTATATTTATGGAGAGAATAAGGTAGAACAAGCTGCCAAGGAATATTGGGATAGGATTAAGAAATAATTAATCCCCAAAATACATTACATCAATTAAAAATTCTTCTTTAGTCCCGCCAGCATGGTGGGCTTTTAATTTATGAGGATAATCATTCATAGATAAACAATATTTATCGATGGCAACTGCGATAAAATCACCGATAAATTCATTAGCCATTTTATGTGGAGTACCTTCTCCAAACATATGGTTTTCGAACACTTCTTCTTTTGTGTATAGTTCAAAATATTTTCCAAAATATTCTTTGAATAGTTTACTAAACACTTCTTTCTTTCCATCTTTGACAAAGAAGTTTGATGTTCTTGATTCAAAAGATGGATATCTAACAAGTGTTTCTACTAAATCAGGATGAGATGAAAGAGAAAGATAATCAACATCTATTAATCCATGGTCCGCAATAACAAAATAGGCGACTTCTGGGTGTTTTTTTGCATTATATTTAAGTAATTTCTGTATCTTTAAAATGTTGTTGTGAACACGTTCACTCTTAGTGCCTTTTACATGCAAGATTGAATCAGGTTTATTCCAATAAGCATAAATGAAGGATTGTTCTTTTGAATCGGCGGACGCAAAAGCGCGATTAATAAATTTGTTTAAGAATCTAACTCTCTTATCTCTACTGTCAATTGGATGACCAAAAATAGCTTTTGCAATATTCTTTTTATTTACTTTATTAATTAGACTATCAATTCTTTCATATGAAGCATATTTACGAATAATAGATTCTTTTCCTAAATATTCATCTGTATCATCATCGGTGTTCCAAAATACTGCGACATTACGGTTATAATCTTTGAAATACTGTGACCAACCAATCCATCCATTTTCGATTGGGAATTTTCCACTTAATAGAGAATTGGTAGAAGCAACAGTTGTAGGAGGAAATGTTGCATCCATTGTGTGTACTACATGGCTTCTTAAATATGATTTTTCATTTAAGTGAAGTTTAAGAATATTGTCTCCAATTCCATCAAACAAGAATACAACTATCTTTTTCTTATTTTTGATTAAATCATCAATCTTTTTAATTGAAGGATGATAAGTATCAACATTAAATCTCTTCAAAATTGAATTTGAGAAGTTTGTTATTGAATTATTAAAATCTGGCTTATACATCTTTAATCAGTTAGTAGTTTTTTGTCCTTGATAATCTTTGAGATAACAATGATTGCTATTAAAGAAACTGTAAGTGTCAGAAGTGTTCCTGAAGAGACATCAGTTAAATAGTGATATCCTGCAACAATTCTTGAAGATGTAACAATTAATGTCCAAACAAGTCCCAAATAAAACATTGAAATTTGTAAAGGACGACATTCTTTTGTTTTAGGATTTAACAATGTTAATAATGGGTATAAAAGCATTCCAAACGCTGCATACATTGAATGTCCACTTGGGAATGATTTGAAATAATCTGTTTTATCACCTTCATTAAATGAATAAGGTCCAATGTGGAATTTTAAGCACAACGCACGGAATGGGTGAATTGACCAAAGCGAATCATAATGAGAATAAGAATCTTCGTTATGATATGCGCTAAAAGGTCTTTCTCTTCCAACAAAATATTTCAAGAATTGACCACATAAGACAACTGTTACAATTGAGAAGAATAAGATAATTGATACTTTCAAAAGTATCTCTTTATCAAATTTTTTTGAAAGTAGGAACATAGGTAACAATACTGCTGCACCCATAAATAAAGAGAATAAAACCCCAAGTATCTTAATAAGTGTTGAGTAATCCTCTGTTTGTTTAAATTTAGCTAAATCAGTAAATGTATCGTAGCAATAATATAGAGCGAATAAGAATGCTCCGATTGCACAAATAAACATAATTACTTGTAACCAAATAGGTTTTCTTCTTCTAGCGATAATTAATCCTGCTCCTGAAACATATAGAGCAATAATTACAGGAAGTTCACCAATTCCACTAAAGATAATTCCATACCAACTTACATTTGTTGGATTGAACAATTGGTTAGTAACACTCCAATCTAGAAATAAACCAGAAAGAAGTGCAGCAATAGTAATGACAAAAGCTATAGTTACTTCACGAAGATGAAATGTTTTTCTAATATTAGTCATAATTACGTATTACCTCGTTAAATATAAATAATGAAGATTCATATAAGTGAATTCTGTTAGGATTTTGGCGTTTTCTTCAATAGTACCAACATCATATATGATCCATTTTTTGATAACGCCATAGATTCCTTGCACCAAGTATTCTATACCAATTTGATTTCTCTTAGTAGGTTTAAGGGTTTCCTGAACAGCGTTTCTAATTTTTAAAATTCTTTTATCTAAATATCCAGATAATGAGTTATCAGTAAGGATGATTCTAAATAATTCAATATTTTCATTCAAAGCATTGAACAAATTATTAAAGATAAGATTTAGATTTTTTCGATTAGGTTTTAATCCTTTGATTTGTTCTATGTTCATGCCTTCCCACGCGCTTGAGAAGTTATTATCAACTATTGAAATGATGATCTCTTCTTTTGATTCATAATGAAGATATATAGTGTTTCTATTCACCATTGCTCTTTCTGCAATATCTACCATACGAACGTTTGAGAATCCTTTTTCCTCGATTAATTGCATCGTAGCGTTCTCAATATTGCTCTTTGTTTTCCTAACTCTAAGATCTTCCATATTTAGATACCTCGATAATAGGCATTATAGCAAAAATGTCGTTTTATTGGCAAATGCTAAGTATTGTCTATTGCCTACTTTATATTTTATATATATAGTTTTACTCGCTGTTTTCGAGAAGGAAAACAAGAAAGAAGGTTTAAATAATGAACAAAATTGCAATCATTGGTGATTCCACATGTGATCTCACCCCTGAAATCCGCAAAAACCGTGATATTGATTACTGCCGCATGAGAGTTTCATGGACTGACAAAGAAAAGAAAGAACATGAAATCTATGCTTCCCTTGATTGGGAAGATATCTCCCATGCCGATTACTTTGATATGTTAGCTGGAGGAACACGTGTCTTCACAAGCCAAGTTACCGAACAAGAATTTGACTTAGTGTTCGAAAGACATTTAGCCAAAGGCGAAGATATCCTCTACATTAGCTGCTCAAGCGCACTTTCAGCTTCAATCCAACTCGCTCGTAGACTTGTTGCTGAAAAATATTCAAAGAAATATCCAAACCAAAAAATGTTTATGGTTGATTCTCTTTGTGCTTGTGTTGGCCAAGGTTTAATGCTCATGCATGCTGCTGATATGCGTGATGCTGGTAAGACAATTGGTGAAATTGCTACTTATTTTGAAGAAAACAAACTTAGATATCATCAACTTGCTACAGTTGAAAACCTCGACACATTAAAAAGAGCTGGTCGTGTAAAAGCTTCGAAAGCTTTCTTTGGTAACTTATTTGGTTTGAAACCAATACTTATTTCTGATGCTATTGGTAACAACTATGCTATCGAAAAAGTTAAAGGTCGTCGTAATGCTTTATTAAGACTTGTTGAAATGACCAAAGCTGAAGTTGTTAAACCTGAAGAACAAGTATGCTGGATTTCTGATGCTGAATGTAAACAAGAAGACTTAGAACTTTTAGTTAGCAAAATAAAAGAAGAAGTCCCATTCAAAGAAATTAAAGTTGTTCCGATGGGACCAATCATTGGCGGTACAACTGGTAAAGGAACAATCGCTCTCTACTTTGTAGGTGAAAAAGTCACAGTTGTTGGAGAATAATTATGATTTTAAAAACACTTAATGGTGAACAATGGAAAAAACTTGTTAGCGCAGGTGCTATCAATTTAAGAAACAACTACGAAGAAGTTGATAATCTAAATGTTTTCCCTGTTCCAGATGGTGATACTGGCACAAATATGTGCCGCACTATCGAAAATGGTGTTGCTGCAATTGGCAAATCCGAAGAAACAAATATCGGTGTAGTTGCAAAAACATTATCAAGCGGCATGCTTTTAGGAGCTCGTGGTAACTCTGGTGTTATTCTTTCGCAAATCTTTAGAGGTATTTGTAAAGGTTTAGCAGGAAAAAGCGAAGTTACTGCAGCCGAACTTGCTCAAGCATATAAAGTTGGTGTTAAGCAGGCTTATGGAGCAGTTGTCACTCCAGTTGAAGGTACAATCTTAACCGTTTTTCGTGAAGCTACAGAAGCTGCAGAAAAAGGTTTAAAACCGGATTCAACAATCAATGAGTTCTATGAACTCCATTTAAAACAAGCTATCAAAACACTTGCTAATACAAAGAACTTACTTCCAGTATTAAAAGAAGCTGATGTTATTGACTCTGGTGGTTGTGGTTATGTCTATATCGTTAAAGGCATGGTTAGACTTCTTGATGGTGAAAAAGTTGAAGCTGAAATCACCACAAGTCAAGAAGTTACGCAGCAATCCAATACTAGTATTGATTTTAGTGCTTTTGGACCAGATGATGTAATTCAATTTGGTTATTGCACCGAATTCATTCTTCGCCTTCAATCATCGAAAGTTGATATTGAAAAATTTGATATCCAAACAGTAATTGATGTTTTAGAAGGTGATGATATTAAAGGTGATTCAATTGTTGCTTTAAAGGATGATTCAATCGTAAAAGTTCATGTTCATACAAAAGATCCTGGTAAAGTCCTTGATCATATGAGAGATTATGGTGAATTCTTAACCATTAAGGTTGAGAATATGTCTCTTCAACATAATGAAACAATGGATGATGAAGAACTTGAAGCAAAACGTCACAAAGAACATAAGAAATATGCTGTTGTAGCAGTTGCTCAAGGCGCTGGTATCAAAGAACAATTTGAAGCTTTCGGTGTTGACTATATTGTTGATGGTGCTCAAACCATGAACCCATCTACCGAAGACTTCATTCGTGCATTTAAGAGTTTAGATGCAGACAATATTATTGTCTTCCCAAATAACAAGAACATTGTTATGGCTGCAAAACAAGCTGCCAAGCTCTATAAAGGAGCCCATATTGAAGTTGTTATGTCAACCTCAATTCCACAATGCTTCAGTGCTCTTACAATGCTTGATTATTCAAGTGATGACCTCACAATCATCTTAGGTAACTTTAATGAATCAATTCGTAATGTAAATTCTGCTGAAGTTACTATTGCAACACGCAACGCCGTTATTAACAATGTTGTTGTCAAAAAAGGTGATTACATTGGAATTCTTGATGGAAAATTGGTTGCATCAAGCCGTTCCAAAACCAATTGTTTAAACACAATCTTCCGTAAAGTTAAAAACATCAAAGATAAACAAGTTATTACATTCATCTTTGGTAAAGATCTTGACGAAAAAGATCGTGAAAAAGCCATTGAAACTGTTGGCAAAAGATATCCATATATCGAAGTCGGTGGTGTTGATGGTGGACAAAGTGTTTATCACTACTACATTGCTATTGAATAATTAATAACAATTACAAAATTAGGTAGCTTTGCTACCTTTTTTGTTTGATGGTTATTTGTACGCTATTTAGCAATATATAACCCAGATGCTCGGTTATTCAATTGCCGAGTAGGTTCACAAATAATATATTTATAACAATCAAAAGATAGCAGAAAGAACAAATTAATTTGTTAGTTCGTTATCTTTTTTTGATTATTTTTATATTAGTAGTAAAATAGTTTCGTTATGATCTATCTCATTTTAGTAGCGTCATTTCTATTATTCGGATTATTAGTCTTACTATTTAGTTTCAATTTTCCAAAAGCTAAACACATTGCAGTTGAAAGAGTAATGGTTTTCAGTTTAATCGGATTATTTTTCTTTAGATATTTCTCATTTGTTGATGTCCAAACAAGAATGGACAACTATCAATACTTCTATAATTTTGGTGGGCCACTTTCCCCATTCTTAAATACTGTTGGTAATTTAGCTATTTGGGTTGAAATAACGGGGTTATTGATACTTTTATTAAGACCATTCTTCCATTTCAAGACCGCAAAATGGTTCATTAAATTTTTAGCCACCCCATTCTTATTGTTTTCTGCAATTGGTTTATATCCAATGCTAAATATGCTTCAAGGAAACGCAGAAATATCGATTCTATATTTCACTCTTCCTGTTGAAATTGGTTTTGCTTTAGCCCTTTGTCTTCATTTCTGGATTAATGATGCAAAAACTAGGATTTCAAAACATTCCTATCCGGAAGTTGCAGCTTTCTCACTTCTTGTTAATTTCATTACAATGCCTGCATCAATTCCTGCATTCTTCTTTGGAAAAGGAAATATCAACCATCACATCATTGATTTATCACCATATCATCGAATATTCATTTATCTGTTTTTGATACTGATTCCATTTGGAATGTATTTTGGTTTAAGAAAAGCCCACAAAGACAAGATTCATTATTCGTTGTTGTTATTCTCCATTGGTACATCAATCGTATTCTTAGCCTATTATCGTTATGACGTATTGATGTCTATTTGGAGATGGCCATGGCACTTATGTAATATGGCTATGATTATTATTCCACTATGTTTGATATTTAATTGGAAGAAACTCTTCTATTTTACATATTTCATTAATGTTTTTGGTGCAGTGATGGCTATGATGATGCCTGACTATTCATCATCTGCAACAGTACTTCAACCAAATGTTATTATGTTCTGGTACAACCATGCTACTGTTTGTATCTTACCAATCTTATGTGTTGCTCTTCATGAATTTGATAGACCTAAGATGAAACAATATTTTTATTCCACAATATGGTTTGCTGGATATTACCTAATCATCTTATTCTTAAATCCAATCTTTGGAGCGTTTGGTCATTCAACCGACTATCTATTTATTAATTCGATGTTTATTACTGATAAATTAGGCACTTGGGCTAATGATGTATTTAGAATCTCATTCTCATTTAACCTATTCGGAATCAATTTAGTATTTCACCCAGTTTACCAGGCTATATATTTTGTAATGTATATCCTAATTGGTTTTGGGGTGTGGTTTATTTATCAACTTGGATTTGATATTGCTGATCGACATTATGCTTTGCATTTAAAACTTAAAGGTATTCGTATCGATCGACTTGCTTTAAAAAGTGTACTTAATGGAAGGAGTTTAAAAGAACCTATGGAAGGAAATGTTGGAGTTAAACTCGAATTAGTCAATTTCTCAAAAAGATATGGACTAAACAAATATTATTCAGTCAAAGATGCAAATCTTGAGGTTCATGCTGGAGAAGTATTTGGTTTCTTAGGCCCTAATGGTGCTGGTAAATCTACGATTATTAAATCAATTGTAGGTATTCAACCAATCACAAGTGGTGAAATCTTTGTCTGTGGATATAACGTTAAATCTCAACCAGTATACGCTAAGAGTCAAATAGGCTTTGTCCCAGACCATTATGCTCTATATGAAAAATTAACAGGTAGAGAATACCTTAATTATATTGCTGATATTTACGAAGTAAGTAAAGAAGACCGTGATGAAAGATTAGGAAAATATATCAAACTATTTGAACTTGAAGATTCAATCGATAACAAGATTAAAACCTATTCACATGGTATGAAACAAAAGATTACTATTATCTCTGCTCTTGTACATAATCCAAAAGTATGGATACTAGATGAACCTTTAACTGGTCTAGATCCAACAAGCATTTTCCAAGTTAAGGAGTGCATGAAGAAACACGCCGAAGAAGGAAACATTGTTTTCTTCTCTTCTCACTTAATTGATATTGTTGAAAAACTTTGTGACCGTATTGCAATCATTAAACACGGTCATATTGAATGTGTTAAAACTGTTGAAGAAATTGAAAAGAGTGGTGTAAGTCTTGAACAGTTCTATATGAATATCATTGGTAACAATGAATTTGATCCTAGACCACATGAAGTAATTGAAGGAAAAAAGAAAAGAAGACGTAAATAAATATGATGGCTAAGCGAATTAGAAAGAATAAAGTCAAAGATTATAGTTCTTTTAAGAGCTTTATTTCGCTCACCTTGCTTCAAATTAAAGACAAGATGAAATTTTCAATTCGCAAACCTAATGGAAAAATTGATGTTAAAACCATTATTCAAAAGACAGTTTTCTTTGTTTTGAAATTCCTCCTTATTGGTGGAGCCGCCGGTGGACTACTATTTATCATTAACTTCCTATCTATATTCACAAAAACAGAATACGTCAATATATTTATATTGTTCTACACTTTCCTAATGATCCTTAATCTCATCACGAATACATATAATTTAATGAAGGATTTATATTATTCGGATGATAATAAGGTATTAGTAACAATGCCTGTTAGTTCATCTCAATTATTCTTCTCAAAAATCATTGTATTTGTTATTCAAGATTTGGCGAAAGCTTTTGATATTTTGGTTCCAGTAACAATTGGCTTTAGTGTAGTGGCGGTAGTTGTTGGACAATTAACTATTCCAGCTTTGTTCTGGTGTTTTATTCCAATGTTTAGTGCTAACTTGCTATTAGTAGTTATTGCTGCATTCTTATCTGTTCCACTTTTATTCATATACAAATTCTTAAAATCATATCCAATTGCAGAACTTATTGGTCTAATTGTTTTAGTTATCGTTGGAGTTGTTCTTGTTATTTTACTTATTCAACAAATTCCAAAGGATATTGATTTAATCAACGATTGGCCAAAGATGAGAAACGATTTACAAAACGCAGTCAATCAGTTTGTCCAATATATTTATCCTTTTGCATTTGTTGTTAGAACGATGTTTGGTAAACAAAATACAAACTTATTCTTTGAACTTAATTGGACATGTTTTGTTGACTTTGCAATATTAGTTGGAATCTTAATTATCCTTGCAGTAGTGGCATATTTTGCTATTAAACCACTTTATTTTGATATGATGACTAAGACATTTGAATTTGATAAAAATGTGGTAGGTGCTGCTAAGAAAAATGTATTAAGAAAAAGATATATCACTTTCACCAATAAAGAATTTAAACTTAACTTCCGTGATATTGAAATATCAGGTTCCTATTTGGTTGTATATATTGCGACCCCATTACTTCTATATTTTATTGATACAGTATTCTCTGCAATTACTACTCGTCTTGAAGGCGATATTATGACATATTCATTCAACCTTCTTTTAATCATTCTTCCATATCTTGCATCTAACTCAATGATTGCAACAATGTTCTCAAAAGAAGGTAGGGCAGCTTATATGAAGAAAACAAAACCTATCAGTGCTTTCTTACCTTTAACATCAAAATTATTCTTCAACATGCTTTTATCAATTCCATCCATTATTGGATGTGCAATTGTATTTGGTAATTTTGCAAATATTGGTTGGTTCCCACCAATTGCAATTGCTATATCGGTTTTATTTGTTCAATATGGGCATATATTCTTCTCTGCAACAAGAGACATTATGAATCCTCAAAATGAGATATACGCTACAAATGGAGAATTCACAAATAATCCTAATGAAAGAACATCCACTATCGTAGCCTTTGTGATGTCGTTTGTCTTAACAGGCTTAACATATTTCTTCTTAACCGAATCTCAAACGTTGCATCATTCATTCACAATTGGGTTTATTAAACTACTTATTATTTCTGCGGGAATATTTGCTTCCTGCCTAGCGTTATATATCCTTTACATTAAGGCGTACTATTATGAAAAGTGAGAAATAAATTATGAAAAAGTCCACTATATTGTTTGTAGCTATCGTCTATATTGTCTCCTTCTTAGTAGTTGGTCTTTTTGGTATTGCTATCAAAGGATATTTCAAAGATATCTACGTTGAAGAAATCAAAATCATTCTTCCAGAACAAACATTAGATATCGAAGATCGTAGTACAACAAAAGATGGTAAAACTGAATACAAGTTTGCAACCCACTATTTGGATAATGAAGGGAAAGGAATTACTGTAGTTTTGAAAGCGGAGGTTTATCCAACAAATACTTCATTTAAAAGAGTTGAAGCAGTTACTGATGAACAAGAAGAAGGCGTTGAACCTATGTATACAGTAAATATTGTTGATATGTATTACATCCATGTTCATTTTAATACTTCTGCCAGAGCAAAATTTGCTGTGCAATCAACAGATGGAAACAAATTACAAGTTCCTGTAACTATATTTGCTCTACCTAGCTAATAGACAAATAATTGATAATAAAAGTGAGCAACTTGAAATAAAGTTGCTTTTATTTTATTTACTTGTTAACATAAACGCACGCCTTTATAAAGGCGAAAAAAGGAGAAAACTATGAAAAGCAAACTCATTAAATTTCTTGCTGTGAGTCTTGCTTCAATGTCACTTGCTGCTTGTAATCAACATGTTGATCCTGCACCAGAAGATGTCTATGTTGAAGAAATCAAAATCATTCTTCCAGAACAAACACTAGATATTGAAGATCGTAGTGAGACCAAGGATGGAAAAACAGAATATGAATTCTCCACTCATTTCAATGAAAACGGTGGTGAAGGTATTACTGTTGTTCTAAAAGCAGAAGTATATCCAACAAACACATCATTTAAGAGAGTTGAAGTTGTCACTGATGAACAAGAAGAAGGTGTTGAACCTATGTACACAGTTAACATTGTGGACATGTATTACATTCATGTTCATTTCAATACATCTGCCAGAGCTAAATTTGCTGTGCAATCAACAGATGGAAACAAATTACAAGTTCCTGTAACTATATTTGCTCTACCTAGCTAATAGACAAATAATTGATAATAAAAGTGAGCAACTTGAAATAAAGTTGCTTTTATTTTATTTACTTGTTAACATAAACGCACGCCTTTATAAAGGCGAAAAAAGGAGAAAACTATGAAAAGTAAACTCATAAAATATGTTGTTGTGAGTCTTGCTTCAATGTCACTTGCTGCTTGTATTAAGCCAGTCGAGCCTACTCCTGAAGTAGTGGCAGTCGAAAGCGTTACTCTTAACAAGAACAAACTTGCAATGGTGATTAATACTTCGGAACAACTCCAAGCCACTGTTTTACCAGAAAACGCTACAAACAAAGCTGTTAGATGGTCGGTTAATGGCGACTGTGTCACCGTTGATAACAATGGTCTTGTTACTGCAACCAAACTTGGAGAAGCAATAGTTACTGTTTCGACACTTGATCAAGGCAAAACTGCGAGATGTGAAATCACAGTCGTTGACGAGGTTGAAGACAAACTTATTGCTCTTGGTCCTGTTACAAAGCGTGAGTCTTTTATCAACTATGCTCATAACATCCAAGTAAAGGAAGAAAAGAAAGAAGAATTCATTGATAGAGAACAAGGTTACTCCGTTGGTTATGATAACCCTGTCAACTTCTTACCTCAATTTGGTGTACTTGATGAAGATTTGAATGAAGTCCCACAAAGTGAATGGAAGCACGACTACGAATTCACTGTTAAAGTTAAAACCGAATCTGGCAGTGAAGATGCTCTTCCATCACAATATGAGGTCGTTGATGCGAGAAACTGCGATGTTAAATTCTCAGCTGCTGCTAACGGCAAAACATTCTTAGTTACAGTTATGCCTGGTGGTTTGACCGATGCACAAAAAGCAAATCCTAACTACAAAGTTACTTATGAAGTTAATGTTGTTGAAGGATACAATGTATATAACGCTAAAGAATTATCCTATCTCGATAATAGACATGGTAACGGTAGTGATGGCGACTGGCATTCTGGTGATGTCGCCAACATCGCGTTCAAATGGGATGAATTTAAAGATGCCAATGGTTTAGATAAATCAAAAGCTCCAAAAGCTCTCATTCTACATGATAACCTCACTCTTACAAAAGATGATGTTCCAGCAGAACTTTTCTACAATCGAGAAGAAGCACAAGCCGCTGGTGATCAATCAATTGTTGGTACATTGAAAGATACTGCCAACATTTATGGCCGCTTTGTTGCTGGTGAAAACATTACCTTGAATGGTAACTACTTCAAAATCTCAATAAAAGACTTCCCATTAATCACACGTTTCAGAGGTGAAGCATCTTCGGGATCTGTTGATTCTCATACTGCTTTAGTTCGTGTTTGCAATGGTGAATTCCATATGAAGAATTTAAACATTGAAGGTAACTCTCCAAAAGCTGAAACCCAAGATGATATTAAATATCAAGGTGGTTTAATGCTTGTTAAAGCTGGTCGTAACACTGGTAATGTTTCATTTACTAATTCAATTACTAGAAGTTGCTATATCAACCTTATGACTGAAGAAGTAAACGATCCTAACCTTTCATTTACAGTTGATAAATGTCGCAACTACGATAACTTCAACTGTTTCTACTATAACTGGGGTGGAACCCTTACAGTTTCAAACTCTGTTTGTGAAGGCGCTGGTGGCCCAATCGTCATTCAAGATCATGTTGGTGAAAACGACAAATACGAAATTGAAAGTACATACTATGAAAAACCAGTTTGGACAATTGTCGGTAGAACCCCAACCACAACATTTATTGATTGCGAATTAAGAAACTATGTTGCAGGTACAGAACAATGGTTTGTTAAGTTTAACGCCGCTGGATTAGTTCCAACAATCAAAGCCATGTCAGATTTATTCCTTGAATTTGGCAAAGCATACGCTTGCGATGGTGATGCAGTTAATCCACAAGGTGTCATCGTTCAAATGGGTGGTGTAAGTTACCTCAACTTAATTGCTGTTAATAAAGCTGGTGCTGCTGAAGGCATGACAAATATTCCTGTTTGTGGAAATGTCACAATCATTAATAACAAAACAAATGTTACGAATGTATTTGATTATGCTCAACCTGAAATATATATGTTAGAAGGTGCTATTGAAATTCAAGGATTTGCAAGTCAAGATCCAAGCATCATTGCTGCATTAATGCAAAAATATGGTGCAAGTACTGTTGATGAACTTGTTTACAAGATGTGCGTTGCATATGGTGTTTCAAGCGTTGAGGAATTAGGTGCATTAGCTCAAAGCTATTCTGATCAATATGGCGTTGCTGCAGCATTACATACAAAGATTCGTGAAGTTAATAAAAAAGGTGGACCTGCATTCTATACAGGTAGCCAAGTTGCTTCAATTAATGATGCTATGAATAAGTTAAATGGTATTGATAATGCTGGTAATAGATACGATATGACTTCAGATGATCCATTCGTTCCATCTATCAGCGAAAATATCTGTTTATATTACTATGGTATGTCAATTGTGCTTGGCATGTATAATGCCCCACAAATTGGATAATCAATAAGATATACGCGATTAAGTCGTCCAGTATCGGGCGACTTTTTCATTAGCATATACAACTGTTTATTATGATATTGTTGCTAATTCTCTGTTGATTTACGTGTGTTTTTAAACCCTATATTAGATATTGGATCTATATTTTTTTGGAAAGAAGGGTTAAACACATTGGTGCGCAAATGTGAAAATAATATTAAAATTTCCTTGCGCAAATGTGAAATGGTATTCCAAATGATTGAATCTAACTGAATTATGTTATTAATTTACTAGATTATCTAGATACGCCATCCTAAGGATATCTCTAGCGTATAAATCATCAATTCCTTGGACAACTTTAAGATTAGTAAATGTCGTAGGATATTTATTCTTTAATGAAGAAATAGAGAAATTACCTACTAACTCCATTTCGTTGTAAGAATATCCGTAATTATAGACATCACAGATTATGTAATAATACTTATTTGAGTCGATATCTGAGGAAGTAATTGATGTTGGATAAGTATAATAATCGTCTCTTTCAAGCACTCTTGTTTTAAGAGTGTTTCCTTTAATTTTTGCTACTCCAAGTTCATTATCGAATGGTAGGGCAGTATATACGTCATCAAATGTGACTTTACCTGATGAAATATAGTTTCTAAGTATTGGGTAATTAAGCGCTAAAAGGGTGGTATCTAAAATATTGTGTTCTTCTAGCAAATCATTACTAGCGTCTCTTAAGTAATGATCGTATAAAGATGGAAGTAATTCTCCACCAGCTTGTCTAGAAAGATATGAAGCATTACTAGCTAAAACTTCATCAGGAAGTCCATCTAAAACAACATCGTTATAGTATTTGACGAGATTCTTCATTGAAAAATCATCAGTGTTATATTGATAAGGCGCAGAGACAAGTTCTGGAGTAATGGTAAACTTATGCTCATCTTCATCATATTTAAGATTGATATGGCCATAATCTGAAGTATATTGTCCCGCTTGAATATGATAGACACCTTCAGAGTCTAATTCGCAGTATCTAGAATGTGAGTGTCCATTAAGGACTAAGTCAACATAATGGTCTTTTGATAATGTGATGTCATAATAGTTTTCATCATAGGTATTGCCATGTTCCATATATATAATGAATTCGGCACCACTTTGTTTTAAAGCATTAGAAGCATTCTTAACTAGAGTAGTCATATCTTCTTTAGTAATAAAGTGATAACCGCATCTTTTAGCTTCTGCAATTGAGTTATAACAATCTCCAACACTTCCTACTAAACCAATCTTATGTCCGTTCCTATTTAGAATCATTTTATCTAGTAGGAAGTCGCTTCTTTGATTAGTTTTATCATCAATAACATTAATTCCTAAAGTAGGGAAATTAGTTGAGGATAAAGCATTCTTAAGTACATCATATCCCCAGTCAAATTCGTGGTTACCAACAATTTGGGCATCGAAGCCAATATAGTTCATTAAATCATTAACGACTTTACCTCTAGTCATATTAGATAGAGCGGTACCTTGGTACTGATCACCAAGAGAAAGCATGATATTTCCTTTTGGGTTATCTAAATGTTTGTGTCTTAAAGTAGTTGTGGCTCTAAGTAAACCTGGTTGATTACTAGCTTCATAATTAACTCTTCCATGAATATCGTTCATGAAATATATATCAATGTCATTATTTACAACTTCATCTTCTTCATGAGTTATTCCTTCTTTAAGTTCGAAGGTTATTTTTGTAATATCCATATCCCCAATAGGAACATAGATAGCAAAATAGTCATAAGATAAAATTACTTCGTTGTTACTATTTAATTGATAATAAGAATGCTCAGGTACATCAATTAATGTACTTCCAAATGAATAAGTCACTATTAGGTTAATAGAATCATTAGTGAATATAGGAGATATTGAAGATAGATTCTCAATAGGATCAATATTTCTAAAATATCCACCTTGTTTAATAGTGGCATACCCATTACTTGGATGAGGATAGACATTAGTTATCTCGAAGCGATAACCTCCTGCCATAAAGACATATTTATCATATATATTCTCAACTGGATTATACTTATTTAATTCAAATTTACCATCAGTAATTACTACTTCTTCTTTTTCTTGAGCGGTAGGTAACACAATAGAAGTTTTATTCCAATTTGAAACATTAACTACAAAATGTTCATCTCCAATATCATATTCAAGAGATTTCCATTCACCATCATAAAACTTATATAAGACATCACTGACTATTGTTTCATCAATAACTTGATATGATGCACATGTATATCCATGTTTATTCTTAGAATACGTTAAATCTTGAAAGGCAATAGGGAACACTAAATGTTCTTTTTGGAAATATGATTTAACATTAAAACTTGTTGAACGAGTTACATACCAAGTTTCATCTACACATTCATAATAATCTGCATAATTAGAAGCGTATGCATCGTAGTAGATAATCTCATTATTTTTTTCTATACGTATTTTTGTATCATCTACGTAATATTTATTTTCTTTAAAAGTAATTAAAAAATTATCATGAGTGATATGTAAATTAAAAAATAGATAGTTATAGTCGCTTTGACTTATTTGATATTTTGTTTCCTCACTACTGGGGGGAACATCTTCCCCTTCGCCTTCTCCTTCTTGTTGTTGAGATTCACCTTCTTCTTGGGTGTTATCATTTGGTTGATCATCTAAATGAGATAAATCAACATTAACTCCACAAGAAGCAAGTAATGAAAGAGATAAGATTGAAGTGATTAAGAAATGTTTATTTTTCATACACCTAGTCTAGCATATTTCTTTTATAAATACGTAATATATGTGCGATAATATGTGCTATGAACAAGTTTGAGATTGTAAGAGGAAAATGTATTGACCTTTCATTCGAAGGTAAAGGCGTTCTTAAATCTGATATTGGTATTGTTTTTGTTGATGGCCTATTTATAGGTGAAGAAGCTGATGTAAAAGTTTTGTATCGTCGCAATGGAGCACTTTTTGGTAAAGTACATCATCTAATTACTAAATCCAAAGACCGTATTCAACCTCTCTGTGGAGTGTGCACTGCCTGTGGAGGATGTCAATTTCAACAACTAGATTACAAAGCTCAACTTGAATATAAAACCAACAAAGTAAAAGATGCTTTACGTAGACATCTTAAAAAAGAATATGAAGTTAGTCCTGCTATTGGGATGGACTATCCATATGAATATCGTAATAAGATTCAAGTGCCATTAGGAAAAGATTCTCATGGCCGCCTTATTAGTGGATTTTACCGTCAGAACTCCCACGAAATCATTCCAATTGTTAAATGTTATATTGAAAATGCTAAAGCAAGTGAAATCATTGTGACAATTAAAAAACTAATGAAAGAATTTCATCTAGAACCATATGACGAAGATAAAGGGACTGGCTTAATAAGACATATATTAATTAGAACTTCATATCACTTTGATGAAATAATGGTTACCTTAGTAACAACCAAGGATGAATTTAAAAGTAAGAACGCTTTTATAAAGGCTTTAGTAGAACTTCATCCTAGTATCAAATCAGTTGTTCAAAATATTAATAGTAGACATACAAATGTCATACTAGGTGATAAATGTAGGACATTATATGGAACATCTTATATTAAAGACTCTATATTGGGTGTTTTGTTTAGAATTTCATCCAAATCTTTCTATCAAGTAAATCCTATCCAAGTTGAAAAATTATATGATTTAGCAATTAAAGAAGCTAACTTAAGTAAAGATGATGAAGTGTTAGATGCTTATTGTGGAATAGGCACTATTGGTTTAATTGCTTCAAGACAATGTAAATCAGTAGTAGGTGTAGAAATAATAGATGATGCAATTAAGAATGCCAAAGATAATGCAAAGATTAACAATATAGCTAACGCTAAATTCTATTGTGATGATGCTTCTAATTTCTTAAAAAGATATAAAGAAGAAGGACATAAATTTGATTGTGTTTTTGTCGATCCTCCACGTAAGGGACTTGATGATAAATTTATAGATTCTTTATTAGAAGTTGCTCCAAAAAGAATTGTTTATATTTCTTGTAATCCTGAAACACTTGGAGAAAATTTGGTTAAGTTAACAACTAAATACAATATCGAAAGAGTACATGCTGTAGATTTATTCCCTATGACATATCATGTGGAAACTATAGTAGGACTATATCGCAAGGACAAACAATAAAAAAACAGTATCGAAGATACTGTCTTATAACGCTAGACTAAAACTACCTTATATTTCACGATATTTTTAAATCTAGATTCTCTATCAGCTTTCTCTGAACTGTAAATCGATTCATAATTGGCAATCTCTTCTCTCTTCTCGATTAATTTTTCGAGTGTAAGAGTGTGTGATGTGTCAATTACAAATGTTAGTTCTGAAGAAGTTGATACAAATATTTTATAAAAGAAGACGTCTACCATTTCTCTTGTGAGCATATCTGGAGTAACTTTATTTTTGTTTAAAACAGCTAACATCTTATCCATTCTGCTTTTGCTGTTATTAGCAACTATTTCGCGTTGGGTAAGATAAGCTAACTCATTATCGATATGTTCATATTGATCGAGTAACTGTTGGTATTTCTTGTCTATTTTTTCTTTAAGTTCGAGATTCTTGGCATCTAGTCTTTCAACCATCAAAACATCAATTTTCTCACTCAAATCCTCTTTAATTCTCGATAATTTGCGTTTTTCGGACTCAATTTTATCAAGTTTGAATGTGCTTTGAATGAGATTAGTCATTTTGCTAAATATTCTGCTGTTTTTTAGATAGACGTTATTGATGACATCACAGCAAATCTCATGTGCTGTTGTTTCGCCGATTGGTTTGCTGTGGCAAGTTTCTCCTTTTTCGTCTTTTATGACGTAATGAGTGCACTGATAAACATATTTTTTAGCGGTATCATGCTTTGAATTCCATATTCTTCTTTTGTATGTGTGTCCACAGTTTTGGCAAATCATGGCACCGCTTAAAGGATATTTGTTGTTGTGCTTGCTCTTATCAAAATTTGGCCCGACAATCGATTCATAACTGTCCTTGATTCTTGCTTGGACTCTTTTCCATTGGTCACGAGGAACGATAGCTTCGTGCGCATCCTTTACATAATATTTTGGAAGCACATTGTCATTATCTCTTCTCGTATGGGTGAGGTAATCGAATGTATATGTCTTTTGGAGCATTAAATCACCACAATATTTTTCATTTCTTAGAATGTCCATTATTACTGATGTATGCCAAAAAACATTTCCTGTGACTGTTCTATATCCACGTCTCATTAGCTCGTTGCAAATTCTCAAACAGCCAATTCCTGAATCGTATAAATCAAAAATCAATTTAACAATTACTGCCTCGTCTTTGTTTACAACGAGTTGATCGCCCGCTTCGTTTTTATCATATCCGAGGAATCTGGTTGTGCAGACAAAAGGCTTTCCATCTTGCATCTTTTTGCGAAATGCCCATGTGATGTTTTCTGAAATATGCCTTGATTCTTCTTGCGCCATAGATGATAAAACGGTGAGTGTGAATTCACTCCCTGCTTTTAGCGACCATAAGTGTTCGTTATCAAAATAAACTTCAACTCCAACCGCTTTAAGCTGTCTGACGGTAGCGATGGAGTCTAGGGTGTTTCTAGCAAAACGAGAAATAGATTTACATACAATGAGGTCTATTTTTCCATCAAGGGCATCACGAATCATTTCGTTGAAGGACACTCTCTTTTTTGTGGAGGTGCCACTTTTTCCGTGATCCGCATATACCTTGACTAATTCGCAGTCCTTTTGTTCGGAGATCCATTTTTCCCAATAGCTTACTTGATTCTCAAACGATGTTGCTTGTTCTTCGCTTCCAGTAGAGACACGAGCATACGCTGCGACTCTTCTTTTTGGCATTTCTTTTGATCCGTCATTTAAAGAGCCCTCGTCTTTAACGGGGGCTATCACCTTAACTTCTTTCATTATTAATACCTCTACACTCTTGGATAGTTAGTGCCGCCAATTCGGCCTAGCATTTCTCCCGTTTCGGAAGAGGTTAGATAACCTAATGTGCAGAATTTTCTGATAAAAGCTCTGCACAAAGCGTCTTCATTGAATTTTATTTTGGTGGTTTTGTTTGTTGCTCCTGAATTGATGCCACCGTCATCATCAGGAAAATTTAATGTTGTTCTTGTCATTGCAAGGTCCTCTTTTCCAGCCAGAGTCATCTGACTAATGAATTTGTTGGTGGCTCTTTTTTATTTAATACAAAGAGCGATTTACGCATTTGAAGTTGTACATATATAAATATTTGCGCGCATACGCGTGCGCGCGAGAGATATACTCGCTAAATTGTGTAAAATCTAAGCACCGTAGCCCCTCATGACGTAATTTTTATCTTTTTTTGGAATGATAATCGTTACAACCGGAGAGGCTTACGGGGCTTGTTTTCCATAATTTTTGATACCGCCGTAATATTTGCCGGTATACGAGATTTGCCGGTATTAGCTAATAGAAAACTGAGAACGGCTGACTTGTTTAAGGAACTGTCCATAAATTTGTGGTAACATCTCCTTGAATTTCTTTGTGTCAAACACAGATACGAGTTGTGAGCGAGATTTAACAAGAAATGAGTCGACCTCAATCTCTTCTAAACCTCTTTCTGCCATCTCATTTTTGATTTGAGTTCTGATTTCATCGGCTAATAATTGATTAGCCTTAATCTCGGAATCAACTTCAATGTAGTCCTTGACTAATTGTGATAATTTATCGTTTGACATGTCTAAACCTCCTTATATTCTGTCTACGATTATTTGCTCCATCGCTAACATGAAAGAAATTCCTAGTGTTGTTTACCAAATTCAACACCTGCTGTCTTTGATGGATACTCATTCTGTTTCCGTTTTTATCTTGGAGATCTATTCTGGTGTAAATCTGGCCAGCGATATTATGATCTCTAAACCTGGAACCTTCAGACAGCACACCAAAGGCATTTGGGATTTGGATATTGGGTTTAGTAACAGGAACAATAAAATTATTGTTGTGCTGTCCTGTATTTCTTCTTTGAATTGGATATTTTTTCATAGCAGTAGCTCTTAAATATTTAAAAAGACAAGCCTAATCGCTTGCCTTACGTTTTAATTGTCTAGGTCTATTATTTGTATCTAGAAATTGATAACTTCTAAGCTTACAGTCCATAGTAATGAATACGGTGTTATTACTATCAGGTAATTGATTCACAATATCCATCAATTCTTCTTCGTCATCACCTACCATCATGAAAATTATTTCATAATTTTGTGCAATAACATAATTGAACATCTTATGGTTGTCGCTTTTATCTATGTAAACGTTTTCGTTATCGTAGTCAAACCAATATTGATTACGAGAAATATAGGACTCATCAGTTAAATATTGCTTAACATAGCGTCCTAATCCATCGACATCAGCTGTATTTGAACAATAGATAGCTGTTTTTACCTTTCGGTTTGGTCTTGGCTTGGCTTCTAGAACCGTTAATAAACGCTTAACACAACAACATGGTAACATTTAAGAGTTTGCCTCCTTTCTTTAGAAAATATCTGAATTTTTATTAACAAGGATAGCCCCATCCCTTAGTAAATCGTTGGTGAGTTCTCCCTTGAATGGCGGTGCAGGCAAGGCAAAAAGGTCAGAGCCTTTGCTAAGGCACTCGTCGATTAATAATTTAAGTCTCATATTGTTTCTTGATGCACTTGTCACAAGCATCTTATCAGCTAAGAAACCTATGATACGTTGTTTTTCGTTTTCACTTTTCTCGATGTCGTCAGGATCTTCCCAACCATATTCCGAGAGAAGTAAACATCCGTTATGGATTGCGTATTGAATTAGTGTGTCATCGTAATCGATATTGTAGAGGCTTTGATTCAATACCATGATAAATTTTTTGCCTTCAGCCATAGCGGTTTGAAGAGCGACTCTTTCCAAAGCAGAGTCGTCGCCATTTATGATTACGTAGCTATCGCAAATATGCTTAATTAAGTTGATCGTGTCTTTATTAGGACTATTTTGTCCACAGACACACATGATGTTTGGCTCGTTCAATAAATTAAGGTCTCCGAGGTGCCATAACACGAATGGTGGATGCCAACATTGACGTAGCTTATTGCTATATTGTGGGTCTAAAATTGTTACACAATCGTAATCGTTGCTGACATCAATTTCGTCTGGTATCTCGGTCTTATTTTGGATATCTTTAAATATCCCTAACCAGTCTCCTTTGTTCTTTTTTGAAAGCCACATTAAAATAGATTTTGATGAATGTTTCATTATAAATTATCTCCTTTGACTTATAGTCAGTATGATAATATATAAGCGAGAACACCGATTTTGACATTGCTTTTTGAAGGAGAAAAATATGAGAGATAATAATCATTTTCGATTATTGTGGCTTGAAGCATACTGCAAGCAAAACAAAATAAGGCTTACATATGGTGGCACAAAGAAAAATAGGAGAGCTTGTCTGATTTTAGCATCAGGTGACCATATGGATCTTTTGGATAAGTATGCTTACGATGTATATACTTTGTTCCTTCAAGGTGCTTTTAAAAACAATCCTGAGTACACTAAATTATTCAAATATGCAAACACGATTGCCAAAGGTAAACATGCAACAATTCAATATAAATATTTAACCACTAAACGAATAGCTAATTTACCTTCTGAGACTGCTATAAATTTTCTTGAGCAAGAATTACCTTCCATAAATACTTTCATCTATACTGCTCCATTCACTGCTTTATGGAGATTAAACCCAAGTATTTTTCCTCGCTGTTTAGAATTTTTAGCTTTAGAAACAAGCACGAGTTCTATTTTAAAGTCGAAAAATGCTGACCTTACTAAATTTAGTGAATTGCAATTGAATGAGCTCGTTGATTCAATTCGACTCAAGGTTGATTATTCTTTCTGTGATCTACCTTCATTCAATTTACCAATACATTTTATTCTCTTTATCCTTTTAAAAATTGATGATATTGCCCAAGCAAATATGTTTAAGTTGCTTTAGCAATCGTTTAATTTATACATCTCCAACAGTAAATTACTAATGACTATCATCCTATTGCTTGCTCTAGCCATTAATTCAAAATACGGTGCGGCGTTATCATAATACCTTAAAACATCCTCATATATTGTTTGGCTAAGAAACAATACTTGTGAGGGTTTTATTTTTTCGGAAATATCATCAATGGTATTCATAAGTTGCTTAACATTTTTCATATTTACGACGTAAAAATCATGTTTCCAGTCAATTTTATAAATATTATTACCTTTGGTAAAACTATTATATAATTCAAAGAATCTTCTATAAGTGTCTTCATTTTCTGCTATTAACGATTCGTCTACCAGAATGATTGCCTTTGTTTCTTTTTTCTTTATTACGTCTGTTATCTTTTTCATTATCCGGTCCTCCATATTTTTTAATTCGATTAATCTTTCTCATAATGTCTTTTGCATCTCTCGTCATCTCTATCCAGTGTTCTCTTTTCTTTGAAATGTTCATAAATTTTCTCCAATCTTGTCCAATAGGTCCAATAGTCCAATAGAAACGCCCTACGCGTTGCAAAGCATAACTCATGCAACTTTTCGTAGTAGTGTAGAACGTTTCCGCCAATGTCATCGCCCACTAATCCGTAGGTGCGCGCCGGACTAGATTTATCCAAATCAGTTAGCCATCCGATACTTTGGACTAATATTCGGTAGCCATAATGAAAGACCTACAGTTTTCAGCGTTAACCTGACATCCCTGAACGTACATAGGCCTCTAGTCACATCATGTGCTGGTTTTGTTTTTCATCATCCAGTTTTGATTATTAGCTTTTTATAAGCTACAACTAATATGTAGTTCTCCTCTGAAGCCACATAACGCTTCACATATAATTTATTATTACTAATAAAATTTGAACAATTGATGCGTTGTAGAAATTTACCAAAAAGCAATTCAATTACTATAAAAAAGCATTATTTTTATAAAAATAACGTCATTTTATACAAAAATGTGAAAAAAAGTGATCGATAATGATGATTTGTTTATGAAAGATATGTAAAATATATCTTAAGCAGTCGCGAATGCTTCATAGGTGTTCCTAAGTTATTGTGGAATCGAGTTTAGCGTCGTGCCTAGGGCTCGTTAAAAGCTAGAGCACATTCGACTACCGAAAGAGTAGTGGTTGCCACCCATGCCTGAAGGTGGCTTTTTATTACAATCAATGATGAAGAAATGAGATAAAAGTGATATATTAAAGTAGATTTGTAAATTACGTAATGAAATATTCAGAAGCTATTAAATTATTAAGAAAAAAGATGTTACTTACCCAATCAGAATTAGCAGATGAATTGGGAGTTGCTTTTATTAGTGTAAATAGATGGGAAAACGAACACTGTGAACCAACTATGAAAATTAAAAGAAAACTTGCTGTCTTGTTTAAAAAACACAGCATAGAGGAGGTAGAATAATGGAATCGTTTAGAAAGCTTGTAGAAGAATATCTTAAGCAATGGCCTAGCAATCCAGCGATTACTTCTTTTGATTTCTCTAAGGACGAGATTCAATATGGAGCAAGGAGGGATAGTAGAACAATTACTAAACTCCCCGGAGATGAAGAATATGTTAGAGCTTATGTTGTAACCAAATTGGTTAACGAACTTGGATATGATATGGCTGATATTGCTTTTGAAAAAGAGTACTCGATTGGCAGACCAAGTAAAAAGAAAGCTAGAATTGACATTATTGTTTACAAGCCACATAGTAACGATATTTTCATGTTCATCGAACTAAAAGCCCCTGATAAGTATAAGGACGAAAAATCAAAAGCAATTGAGCATCAACTCTATGCTTTAGCAGCTCAAGAAGTTAATAGCGAATCAAATCACATAGATTACTTAGTTTATTGTTCTCTTAATGAACTGGATTGTTCTGAAGTTGTTACACTAATTGACTATAAAAAATACGATACTTATTCAAAATGGAAAGATAGTCCTGATTATCATCCAAATTTATTATCAAGCTATAGCGTGGCGCCAAGTTCTACTGCGAAGCGTTCTTTCGGCGTGAACGATGTTGATAGCAGAATAGAAGGCATTATTAGTTCATTAAATCAACACATTAAGTATACAGAAGTTAAGGATTCTCTATTGTTTATTAACACATGTATTTTGGCCTTGTTTAACGATGATTTTAGAAAAAACGTAGTTACTGGCATGTATGATAGTGACTCCATCGTTTCCATAATTGATGAAATGCAAACCGTTATTGTGAGAACTGGAGGAGAAATAGACAAATATTCTTTCACCAATACAAGTAATAAGATTTCTGTTACTTCGTTAATTAAATCAACGTGTACATCGATGAAAACCAAAAAAGAGTTGGATAGTTCTATCTACTCATTGTTGGATTTTTTAAAGGATTTAGCTAATAAAGTGTTCCCAATTATTAGTTACGGAACAAACGAAGACAAACTCCTGATTTCTGAAACAATTTATAAGTACATCTATATCCACAAGAACGGTAAAAACAGCATTATCTCAACGCCAGCCAACATTACTACTTTTATGGTTAAGCTGTTAGATTTAAAAGAAGATGATTTCTTTGTTGAATTTTGCAGTGGGTTTGGAAACTTTACACTTTCTTATTTGCTTCACATTATCAATAACTATGGTGGTGTAAATGGAAATAAGGTGTCTGGAATTGAAAGCGAAGACTATATTTATCTGTTTTATATAACCACTCTCAGAATTATAGGCTTGAATTTAATCCAAGCATTGAACGGTGATATGTTAAAACTTACGAGTGTTAATGACTTAATTCCGTCTTATAATTCAAACTACAAAGTGGGAGCATGTATGAATCCGCCATTTGGTGGAAAAGACAATGCTGTAGCCGCAAAATTAGTTTTAAAAGGATGCGAAATATTGCCAAAAGGTAGCCTTTTTGCAGTGATTTTACCTTATGTGTTTGCGATAGGCAGCTCAAAGTCTAATGGTTTTGACGCAACACAATTTCATAAAGATTTACTAGAGAATAACACCTTACTAGCGTCTTTCTCTCTTGCTGATGGAACATTTGGAGTCTCTGCTTCTACTGTTGTTACAACATTAATAATTGAAACCGGAGTTCCACATTTCAAAAAGGATTCAAGCGGATCCTTTGAATTAGACAAAGACGGAAGAAAGATACCAAACGAGAAAACGTTCTTAATGTATTGTAAAGACGATGGATATAAGATTCTTAAAAATACTAGAGTAGAGAAGAAAAAAGGACTCGGTGGAGAAAGAGTTCAAAGCTGGATTGACTATTATGTAAGCAAAACGGTTGATCCAATCAAATCTGTTTACATGGACATCCGCGAAGAAGACGAATGGTTGATTGAAGCATACATGGAGACGGATTATTCTCTTCTAAAAGAATCAGACTTTGAACAAACTGTCAGAGATTTTTATGCTTATAAAGTTAAAAACGGAGGTGTTGACGGTGATTGATACTTCTGGTTGGAAAGAATTTGGAATCTCTTCTTTGTTTGATTGTGTTTTGAGTAAAGGCGATTTGAAAGAAGAAGAGTGTTCAGATGGACCAATTCCTTTGATTAGTTCTGGATCTACAAACAACGGTGTTGTTAAGTTTATAGGTGAAGAGGGAGATGGAAAGGCTGAAATATTTAATGGAAACTGTTTAACGGTTGATATGTTTTGCAATTGTTTTTATCAACCAAACCCGTTTTATGCTGTATCACACGGTAGAGTCAACATTCTAATTCCTAAATTTCAAATGAACGCCAATATCGGTTTATTTTTAGCGACATTAATAAACATGGAACAGTTCAAATATTCATATGGTAGAGCTGTATATAGTTCAGTTGTTGAGCAAATGAAAATAAAACTCCCTGTCGATGAAAATAACGAACCTGATTGGAAATATATGGAAGATTGTGTCGAGGTGCTCCAATCTCGAGAAAACGGGAAAGAGGGCTCTTTAAGGAATTCTTTAGGAACCAAAAATAATAATCCAATGAAATTTGATACAAGCGGTTGGAAATTGATTAGTTTTAATAAACTTTTCGTGATAAAAAAAGGTTCAAGACTAACAAAAGAAGATATGGAAGAAGGCAAAATTAATTTTATTGGAGCTATAGATAGCAACAATGGAGTTAGAGAAAAAATAGGAAACGGATCAATGTTTTCTGGAAATTGCATTACTGTTAACTATAACGGGAGTGTTGGCGAGGCCTTCTATCAGTTTGAACCTTTTTGGGCGAGCGATGACGTAAACGTCCTCTTTTTAAGAGACCATGAAATGAATAAATATATTGGTTTATTTCTTTGTAGTCTTATCAAAATGGAAAAATTTAAGTATTCCTACGGAAGAAAATGGAATCTCGACCAAATGAAGAATTCGTTTTTAAAACTGCCAATTGATGAAAATGGCGAACCTGATTGGGGATTTATGGAATCGTATATAAAATCACTTCCTTTTGGAGACAGGATTTAAAAAACACCCTAACAACTCTTATCCAAAAAACGATTTGATATATCCCTATTGTAGTGACGACACATGTCGAAACTGTTTGTTTGCTGACAAAGAAATAGTCCAAAATAGCTAAAAATAGTGTAAAAATAACATATTTTAAGGCATTTTCATCTTATTTCGGATAATTGGAGTCTGTAGCGATTCAATCGGTATTCAAAGTTTGTCAGCATTTAAGTAGTTTCAACTAAGGGTTGTAACTAAAAAACGAGATGTCTTAGGAAACATATTTTAGGCACTTGTCAGCACTAAACCTAACTTTTTATAGTTGCAACTATATTGAGCATAAGAACATATCAGCCAAAAACAAAATATTTAAAATTTTCAAATGTGTTAAATTTCATTGAAGTAAGACGGAGTTTTAGTTATTCTGATTGGATGTTTGAAAGATTAATTTAGGAGTATAAGTATGGAGTATATTTTAGTAACAAAAGATAATTTAGAAAAAGAACATATATGTTGTGCGATATCTAATAATAATGATATTCAAGTGTCATCGAAAAAGAATTGGTTAAAAGATAGATTTGATGATGGATTAGTATTTTTAAAATCAGTTGAAAGAGGTAAATGTTTTATTGAGTATTTACCAGCAGAAAATGCTTGGAATCCATTAGATGCAAATGGTTACATGTATATAGATTGTTTATGGGTATCAGGATCATTTAAAGGTCATGGCTATTCAAACGATTTATTAGATGCTTGCATTAAAGATTCTAAGTCAAAAGGAAAGCTTGGATTATGTATTTTGTCTAGCAAAAAGAAATTACCATTTTTAGCTGACCCAAAATATTTAAAGTATAAAGGTTTTGAAGTAGCAGATGAAGCTGATAATGGAATACAGTTATGGTATTTTCCATTTGATAAGAATGCATCAAAACCAATGTTTAAAGAATGTGCAAAACATCCTCGTATTGAAGAATCTGGCTATGTTTTGTATTATACAAGTCAATGCCCGTTCAATGGGAAATATGTTCCTATTGTAGAACAAACAGCTAAAGACAATAATATTCCATTTAAAGCAGTTCATATAAATAGTAAGGAAGAAGCACAAAATGCTCCTACACCTATTACAACATATGCATTATTTAAAGATGGTAAATATGTCACTAACGAACAAATGAATGATACAAAATTCTTAAAACTACATAATGTTTTAAAATAAAATATCAGCACTACAATAATCGCACACCCTGAAAAATGATGTTTTGTCAGCACTTATTATAACTGTACCCATGTTGAGACTGTAGCATGTCTACGACTAAAAGAGTGATAACATCTATCACTTATTATATAAATATAATAAACCATAAATATCAAGAAGAATAGGTGATGGCAATATGCTGTTATCTATTTTTTTGTCTGATAATCAGAAATGGAAAAGTAGACTAAAAAGTAGACTAAAAAGTAGACTAAAAAGAGACTTTAAAGTATACTGATATTGCAGGAGGTCAAACTTATGAATTTTGGAATAGAAAACGAATACCAAGAATTTAAAGAAAGCTTGGCACAACTTGATAAAGCGATTAAATCTTTGACGGCAATGGTTAACAAAAATGGTCGGGGAACCATTTATTTTGGAGTAAACGATAATGGCGATGTTGTTGGCTTGAAACTAGGAAAAAAATATCTTGATGAGATTAGGGATAAGATATCCAATTTTGTCCAACCACAATTGTTATATAAAACTGAAGAAAAATACGACGGCAATCTTTTGTACATTGAATTGACTGCAGAAGGAAATGACATTCCATATAGTTTTGACGGAAGATATTACATAAGAAACATAAGGTCTGATGAATTAATGGACAACAACATGATTAGGCATGCAATGAGTTCGAGCATCTCTGATATTTTGAAAACGTCTGAATCAGAGTTACAAGATTTAAAATTTAATGACCTGTTCAATTATTTTGCTGCAAACGGAGTTCATCCAAGATATGAACAATCTTTCTTTGAAAGCTTTGGTTTGGTTACAAGCTATGGAAAGTTTAATAAAGTTGCTTATTTATTGAGCGACAGCAATACAATATCACTCAAGGTTGTAAGATTTTCCGGGACTGATAAAACTGCTATGTCAGAAAGAACGGAATATGGTAATCGTTCTTTGCTGACAGGTTGCAGGGACATATTGAATTATGTAAGGAGTCTTAATGTAACTAGAGTTGATTTGTCTAGTGGTGTGAGAGTAGAAACAAATTTATTCGATGTCGAATCATTTAAAGAAGCATGGATTAATGCTGTCGTCCATAACGACTGGATTCATATGTTGTCACCATCGGTATTTATCTATGATGATAGGATTGAAGTGTTCTCCTATGGACAAATTCCATTTAGATTAACGCTTGATCAATTTTATAGTGGTCAAAGCATGCCTGTTAATGAGGCGCTTTTTAGAATCTTTTCTATTTCTGATTTTGCCGAACAAAGCGGTCATGGAATTCCTACTATTGTAAACAAATATTCAAAAAATGCTTTTAATATATCGAGTTCAACTATTTTGGTTACATTGCCATTTGCTTTTGTTCCAGATAGCGTATCTGCTAGAAAAGTTAGAGAAATAGAGTCTGCAAATCTAAAAGAAACTCATAGAAAAATCCTCGATTATCTTTTAAATAACCCAAATTCAAGTTTGGAAGAAGTCGCAAGGCACGTAGGACTAAGCGTCAGCGGAGTAAAGAAAATAGTTGCTTCTTTGCAAGAAATCGGATTCATTAAACGTGTTGGTCCTAAGAAAGGTGGACATTGGTCACGATAAAATATGAAGAAAAAGAAAGAAAAATCATTTCCGACAAAAGGAAACAAAATGATTGTTTATAAAACAAATAATCCGATTGCGGAAGATGAGATATTTGAACAATTTATTTTTACAGATGATGGCACTTTTGACAAGATGCTTGATAGCGAATTATTTAGACAAATCCGCGAAAAATGCGACGCATATTTTCTAGATAGAGGAGAAGAACAAATTCTTGAAGGAACACAAATTGATACGGCAATAGAATTAATTGAGAAAAGCATAGATAAACCAAGATATCAGCAATGCAAATTTTATTTAGAAAAGATTATTGAATTTTTACGTTTGGCAAAAGAGCACAATTCATATGTCGAATTTATAGTTGCTGTTTAACAAAAGGATATGTTCCCAATCACCCGAAAAGGCTCGTCATACTTTGTTTCAGGTGGTGAAAAAGACATATCATTTGTTGTTTCCACGAATTAAAGGCTATACATATTGAATAGCAGTACATTGTGAGACTGTTGTTAGCTTAATTCTCCGAAATAGTAGTCTAAACTGAAATATTTTTAAAAAAATCAAAAAAAGTGCAGATAAACCCATCATTTCGTGGTATATTAGCTATTGCAAATCACTCCAGCGAAATATTGCAAATCACTCCGACAAAACATTGCAAATCACTTTGATTATGCTATAATAATGTCGAGGTGATTAGTCATGAAAAAAGAAAAATACATTCCAAGAATTATTGATAATATAATTAATAATTATTTAGCCGACTTTACTGCGGTGCACATCAGAGGTCCTAAGTGGTGTGGTAAAACATACACCTCTGAATTCTTTGCTAATAGCGAGATTAAACTTAACACAAAAAGTCAAAGAGAAGAATTCGATAGAATGTATTTAGCTAATCCCAAACTCTTTCTCGACGGCGAAAAACCAAGATTGATTGATGAATGGCAACTATATCCTGCAATATGGGATGAAGTTAAAAACTACGCTGATGAGACCCATCTCAAAAATCAATTCATTTTAACAGGTTCTTTTTCTCCAAAAGCTGGTTCAACTAATCACACAGGCTCAATGAGAATTGTCAAAATTGATATGACAACAATGACACTCTTTGAAAGTGGAGATTCTACTGGAGAAGTGTCATTAAAAGATCTTTTTGACAACCCTGGTAGACCCATCTCAGTGATTTTAGACAAACAAAAAGAAATAATTAATGATTTAATTGTGAAAGGCGGATGGCCAGAAGGCGTCGTTAATCCTCCTCATAATTTACTTTCTTATGGTAAGCAAGCATTAACTAGTGTATGTGAAACAGACATCCAAGAAGCAAGTGGAATGAATTTAAATCCAACAACTACAAGAGTTTTGCTGAGATCCCTCGCTAGAACGCTTTCACAAAACGTTGATAATACGACGATTATTGCTGATGTTAATAAATCTGGACACTCATTATCAGAAAGTACATTTTATGATTATTACAACGCTTTGTTGAGGCTGTTTGTTATTAAAGAAATTCCAGCATGGTGTCCAAATATAAGAAGTAAAACATCAATTCGCTCTTTGCCTAAGAAAGAATTTTTCGATCCATCTTTAGCCTGTGCTGCATTAGGTATCGGTCCTGATGGTTTATCAAAAGATCCAAAAACAAGAGGTTTCTTTTTTGAGTGCCTAGTGGGAAGAGATTTAGAAGTATATTCAAAAACAATTGATGGAGAAATTTCATATTATAGAGATAGACTTGGATTAGAATGTGACTTTGTAATTCATCTACCTGATGGAAGATATGGCCTATTTGAAGTAAAAAGTAGCGACGAACATATTTCTGATGGAATCGCTAATCTAGAAAAAATGGTTAGATTAATCAAAGAATACAATATTGCCAATCCAAAGAACACCATGCCTCTTCCAACAGTTAGAGCCATTATTACTGATGATCAATATGGCTATTTAAGTAATGAAGGAATCTACATTATTCCAATTGGTTGTTTAAAGAATTAGTAATAGACATGTTATTTAGCAATTGTATGCCTTTAGACATGTTATTTAACTAGTCTCCACGTTAGGGGATAATTATTCAAGTTTTGTGTCATCGCACGTTGAGACAATTGTGGGCTTATCTTTGAAACAATAAAGTATAATATATACTTTTTAATATAATTGTTAGAGCCGAAACCCATTAAGTAATATTTTTTTCTTTATGATTTTTAGTATTTGTGTCAACCATCTTGTCGCCGGCAACATGTCTATTGAAAAAGTGCTTTATATCGATGCTTAACCGTTGTTATTGGAAACATTTCTTTTTGCTTGTGTTAGAACATAGTTTACATTGAATTTAGGGAACAAATATAATATAATCAAAGCGAAAAGTTCCCTAAGGAGGTATTGTATGGAAAATTTAGTTTCTAAAATTCAAGAGTTACTCAACAGACGCGCTGAGCTACAAGCACGTTTAAATCTTTTACCATACGATGGCACTCCCGAGATTAAGACAATCTCTAATAAAAGATATGTATATATTCGTAAAAGAGAATTAGACAAAGTTAAATCTACTTATGTTGGCGAATATAGTGAGGAACTATATACCACTTTGCTTCGTAATAATGTTGAAGCTAAAACAATACGAAAAGAAATTAGACAAATTGAAAAAGAACTGGCCTTACTTGGCTATAGGGAAGAAGAATTGTCAGACAGAGTTGTTCTCAATTTAGATTTTGCTCGTACCAATATGAAAAAAATTATTTATGATCAAGCAGTATTAGAAGGCGTGGGAACCACTTTTCCAGATACCGAAGCAATTATAGATAACGGCATTGTTAAAAATGTTAAGGCTGAAGATGTTCAAAAGATTATTAATTTAAAGCACGCCTGGCAGTTCATTTTAGATAAAGATGTTATTCAAACTCCAAGTGATTATTACTTAGCTTCTTATATTGCTAGGCTAGTAAATGAAGGTCTATTAGCAATTCCTGATGGAGGAAGAATAAGAGGTGTACCAGTGACAATTGGAGGTTCTTCTTATATTCCACCTATCCCATTTGAAGATAAAGTAAAGCAAGATATTAGAGACTTATTAGAAAGCAAATTAGACGATATCGATAAGGCCATAGAGCTATGCCTTTATGTTATGAAGACTCAAATCTACAATGACGGCAATAAAAGAACTGCTATTATATATGCGAATCATTACTTGATTTCTAAAGGACAGGGCTTGCTTGTAATCGATTATGGCAAGGTTGATGAATTTAAGAAGAATCTTGTTAACTATTACGAAGATAAAGATTTAGTATCAATTAAACTATTTTTAAGGAATTGTTGGATGAGATTCTAGTCTATCTAAGCATTTTTTGCTTTTTTTCTTAAAATAACAAAGCTTGTCATGTTTCCATTTCAACCCCACGTTGAAACCATTGTGGGATTAGCTTTAAAGAAATAATGCATGAATAAAAGTATATTGTATATGCTTTTAGTGCCAATTTCCTTAACTGAAAAGAGCCAGCTCTCTGAAAAAATCAAGTGGAAAGTTGGCTTTTTATTTTTATCTTCTTCTCAACCCAGATTTTCCGCTTTACCCTTGAAGGCGGGAACATATCTTTACTTTAACGACTGTGGTGCTTTCTAAAGTAAAACTAAACTGATAAAATTGTGTTTAGAAATGAATTAAGTACACACTCGTTATTTTTGTTTCCTCGGCGTTGTAAACTATCAGCGTCAAAGTTGAGGAGGCAAAAAGTATGAGGTATTACGAGGTTGAAGCTAAATGCGGACACGTTGGTAGAAACAATTACATTATTAAGATGTTCTACGTATGTGCTGAAGATGGTAAAGAAGCCGCTCTTAAGGTGAGAAATTCCCCTAGAGTTAAACATCATCATAAAGACGCGATAAGAAGCGTTGCTGAAATTGATTATGACGAATACCTTAATGGCCTCAATAAAACCAGTAATGATTCATACTTCTTAGTCCACAATAGTACGGAGAAGGAAGAGTATGCACCATTACTTCTTTTTCAAAATAAGTAATTTTCTTTCTAATGCTTTGACTAATGTGGATTCTATCAATGAAATTGATTTCGACTTTAATATTGTCTTTATTGTGAGAAGCATTGGTAAATGAATATGTTCTACTGGCTAGAATAACACTTCCTCTAGATTTAGAAGAAATGTCATAGCCTACGCCAAGCATATAATTATCCAAAGCGTCCATGATTATATCTCTATCTTTGCTAGCTTTTTCTTTATCAAGTGAACCAATATAATCTAAATCAATATCAACGCTTAATCTTGCTAAATTGGTATACATCAAATTAATGGCGGTACCGCCTTTAAGAACAAGCTTGTCCCCATATGGATCTAATTCAGTGGATATAAATATAAGAACGTCTAAAAGCCTAACTACTTTTTCAAGATTGTTTTGAATGAAATTGTTGTCTTTGTTTAATGATTCAATATATTTTCTAGTATAATTCATCAGGCATGCTCCTTTCTAATGGCACCATTAATTTCCACTTAAGTATTAATTTAGAGTGGCCAACTTTAGATTCAAAATAATTAATCTTGTTGCCTATCTTAGATAAACATAATTTATAAAACGATTCTGGTATTTTTTCACCAAAATGTTTTTCAAATAAATATCCGGCTTTCTGATATAAGAATGATTTATCATAATGCTTTAAAAGCATCTCGATCTTATCTATTTTAAGTCTACGACAATTACTAAGAGCGTATTCTATTTCTTCAAGACCACCCGCAAGAGAAGGAGAATCTATCGAATCCACTATTGCGCGTTCTAAAGAAACAACGCGAATATCTTCTTCTTTCATACGGTTAAGAATTTCTAAATCATATCCGCTCTTTTTTGAATGATATATTATGTCATCAAAAACCACATCATCAACATAAACATGGGTTAAATAAGTGAAATAGGAAACAAAAGATTGATTAGCTAAACCATAGTATTCTAGAGCCTCATGATATGAAAAATAAGCGTCATTAAATAGATGGCTTGCTATTTGGAATTTAGTTGCAAAGATATTTCCGGTAGATGGATTTACTAGTGCATATATCCCTCTTTTTATTTGTTTAATCTCTCCACGCTTTGAAGCGCGATCAACAAAAGCATAAAAGGCTGCTACATTTGGATAAAATACCTTTATATCTTCATATTTAAAGATTATTGGTAGAGTTTTCATACCATAATTTAAGCACAACTAGACATATATGTAAAGTTTTACTTGTAAGTTGGTATATTTTTAGATTTCGCCGAAAAATAGGTATATTTTAAGCAAATTAGCTCAATAGTTCTTTCATTCTTATAGGTTTAACCTATAAAAAGAGTTCCTTATTGAACATAAAAACAATAAGAGTACACGGTACATGCTGAAAAATGATATCCAAGATTGTGAAAACAAAGCCAAATTATAGGTTGGTCTACTATGTTTTTGGGCATTTTTTAGTCACTGTTTTGTGTCGCTTAACTATGTTTTTGAGAAATGCAATAAAAGCATTTCTTTTTATCACCATTTTTCGATAAGAGAATATAAATAAGCGTTTTTAAATATTTTTTCTTTACCAACCATTTCAGAAATAAGAACTCCAGCTTCTTCTAATTCTTTCAAATATTTAGATGCAGTATTTCTAGAAATGTTGAGAGCGTCTCTTAAATATTCGTTTTTTGTATAAAAGTCATAGAATAGATATTCAACAAGTTCATGAGAATAGATTTTTGGGCATTTTTCTTTAATTAGCTCTGAAGCGTCATCCATCAGATTTCTAAAAGATTTAATGAAATCAATAGTAAAAGATGACATCTTATTAACGCCTTCAATCATGTAAAGTAAATAATCCTTAATATATTTATTATCTAACCTAATGTTATAGAGATGCTTATAATATTCATCTTTGGTGAAATTAATATATTTTGACAAATATAAGATAGGGAGGCTTATTTTATTTTTAAGCACTAAATATAAAACATTAAGCATCCTACCAGTTCTTCCGTTCCCATCATGAAAAGGATGAATAGATTCAAATTGATAATGAATAATTGCCATTTTAATAATTGGATCAACATCTTCTAAATCATCATAATTAATGTATTTTTCCAAATTAGACAAATAATCTCTAATTTCTTCTTCGTTTTGAGGAGGAGTATGTAGTATTTCACCAGTTTTGGTATTCTTAACAACTGTACCTGGTATTTTTCTAATACCCCCAACATCTGGTTCAATAATGTGATGGATATTAATTAACATTCTTGAAGAAATAAAACCATTATCCTTAATAAATTTATAGCCGCTTAAAATAGCTTGTCGATAATTCACTACTTCTTTAGAGGCAGTATTATTAACTTTCAACGTTATTTCTTTAAAGATTTCATCAAATGTAGTTACTATGTTTTCGATTTCACTGGACTCTTTAGCTTCACCCAATATAACTGCATTTAAAATAATGTTCGGGTTCGGTAATAAATTGATAATGCCATTCAATTCTCCAATCTTATTGTTTGCAGAATTTAATGCTTTTAAAACATCAATATCGTTATAGTTATAATCAAGCGGTAACTTGTGCATATATTTACCTCGTGCCCAAATTTTATCATTTTTTGTGCACGTTATCAATATGTGCTTATTTTTATTACAAAATAATCTGCATTTTTAAAAAAGTATTGCAATGCAATAAACTTCTAACATATTCCCTGATACAGGGTGCAAGACCTTGGACTTATATAATACAAAGTATTATATAAAAGTGGCATTTTTGACCTTAAAATCATATCACGATGGTGGTTAAAAGAAAAGTGGCAATTTACGCCACCTAATACTTTTATGCTTCTGGAAATTTATATGGATTTTTCTTCATATCGGCGAGCATCATCTTAGAAAGCTTAAACTGCCTCCAAGCGCTTCTTCGCAAGCATCTCATAGACCAGTCGTAATACTGATCGCCTAAATAAGCAAATATGCCACTAGCCTTCCAAAGGCCAAAGCCATTACTGTGATAAAAGAATTTACTCCACCATTCCTCTGCAGTTTTTTCATCGTTCTGCACCAACAAATAATAAAGACCATAGTCAAATTCACCGAGGGGCACGCCTTCTTCTGCTCTAGTCTTTAAAAACAGAATTTCTGCATCGGTTAGTGAATCGTTTGTTTTCAGTAGTTTTTCTTCGATTCTCCACGATTCTTTGAGATCTGAAGAGAGCTTTTCGCTGTTCATATTTTTGACTGTTTTCATAAATAGTCCTCCTATTATATATAAGGAAATACAAAGTATTTCCGTAGGGGACTTTTTCTATTTTTTTCCAAACAAATTTTATTAATATTTTTTAACTCAAAGAGTTAGTTGATATTAAATTTTTTTCTATTTTCTTCGTTTTAACAGTTTGTCAGCATTTTTGCCTATTTGCCATCATACTCCTCTTTGTGCTTACATCTAGGATAATTGTGGCAACCGTAAAAAGCTCCATATGGGCCCTTTTTGAAGACCATGATATCTCCGCAATGAGGACAACGTTTATTTCTTTTGACGGCCCTAAAATCATTAATGGAATAGTTGCAATATGGATAGTTAGAGCAACCATAGAATTTGCTGCCATCACTTTCATTAGCTCTTAAAACTAATCTACCGGATTTGCAGCGAGGACAAGATATTTCTCCTTCATGGCTTACTTCCATATTTGGATTCATAACTAAACATTGATTTTCTATTTCTTTTACAAAGATAGAAGGGTTTTCATTGTTTGCGATTATGTATGTATAATTTCTTGTTCTGGTCAAAGCAACATACCACAGACGTCTTTCTTCAGCATATTCGTAGCCACTTTTTGAACTCAAAACCATATCAAGAAGTTCATCATCTTCCATTTTATTTGGGAATCCAAGCCTAGAATCATCTGCGTTAATAATAATGACATAGTCTTCTTCTAAACCTTTTGAACCATGAACTGTACTATAAGATAATTGCATTTTAGGATAATCTCTCACCTTAACTACTGTTCTGGTTTCATTAGATTCTCTGAAATCAATATACACTCTGGTGTCTAATGCAATATCCTCAAAATCCTTATTATTTCTGCCTAAAATCAATACCTTTGCTTCTTTATTAATCTTTGCAATTTCTTTAAGAACATCCAAAAAGGCATAATATTTCTTATCGGAGTAATACATAATCTGAACAGGGTGTTCTAGGTGACGAGCAGAGTTAATCTTCTTATCAAATTGTTCTGGATTAGCCTTGATAAATGGTCCAGCAATATCTTGAAGTTCCTGCGAATTTCTATGAGTGGTTGTTATTTTAGTAATTGCTGATTCACCAAAGTAATCTGGGAATTTTAAGAATATATTCAAATCACATCCAGAGAATCTATAAATAGCCTGCCAGTCATCACCAACGGCAAATAGTTTTGAATCTCCGTGAGAAATGAGCTTTTTAAGGAATTTCATCCTGCTCACAGAAATATCTTGGAACTCATCAACAATAATGTATTTGTATTTGAATTTATCTGTCTTGTCTAAATCAATTGTTGATTGAAGAATCATATCGTCAAAGTCAATTTTGTCCTCTCTACGTAAATACTCCATGTAGTAAAGATAAACGTCTTTGACAATATCTAAGAAAAAATCTGCGCGCTTTCTTTCATATCTATTTGCGAACTCAAATTTCTTTAATTCCTCAAAACCATCAGCACTTCTATAAACCGCCTTATAAAGACTTAGAAATGTTCTAATCAAGTTAATAAACGACTTAAAAGCCTGGCCTTCATAAATTGACTCTAGAGCATTGAATATTTGATCATCCTCAAGTGGCTTAAAAATCACGCCTCTGCTCTTGAGTTCCTTTTCCAACTTATCGAAGACAGTACCATCATCAAATTCATACGAATAGGTTTCAATACAAACCGTGTTGTTCTGCTGGTGAATAGTCCTCTTCCATTGCATATTAGCAACATACATCGCTGCTTCTTGACCTTCAAATTGGTCTGCTCTGCCTTGTTTATTAATTCCATAATGTTCATGATAGATTTTGTACTTAGGCAAGCGAAAATCTGGCATGTATTGTCTTTTGTCTGCGGTGGAGACATCTTTTTCATATGGGGCTTCATAGATATAATCTATACCATTAATAAAATACCAGTTAGCAATGGCCATTTCTTCAAAGCTCTTTACTAACTCTTTTTTAATTGTTTCACGTTTATTAATATCGTTTGTTAATGAAAGAAGTTGGGTTCTTAATGTTGAAAAATCGGACTTTCTTAAGTCTTCGTACATTTCACCTTCATTTTTATATTTTTTATCATGCTTATCAGATGTTAAATACAAACCATAATAAGTTAAAATCGTCTGAAGCATATGAGGCCTTTTTCTCATCTCTTCTCTAAAATATGCTTCAATAATTGCCTTATATTGATCTTCGACCATGAAGGTTTTGTTTTGGGTTTCTTTTAAAACTTCAAGACCTATTTTATGAAATGTGCCCACGGTTAGTCTGCTATCAATTTTGCTTACCTTTTTTTGAAGATCTTCAGCGGATTTCTTAGAATAAGAAAGTAAAAGAATATCAGAAGGGTTCACCTTTTGAACTTTTAAAAGATACTCAACCTTGCCACATATTGTTAATGTTTTCCCACTGCCAGCACCAGCTACTACCAAAGTTGAAGATTCGTCAGTCAGAACACTTTCTCTTTGTTCAGAGTCTAAACTTCTTTCATTAATAGAATTAAATAATGGATTTGATTTGTTCTCTTCTATAAACACTTCGTTGTGTTTTTTAATTGCATTGGTAACTACTGAATTATTGCTCCAAATATAAAACGTTTTACCGTGAGCAGATATCTTATTTTTTAGAGTGTTTCTTTTTCCAATAATTTGGTTTTTGTGCCTTGAATCGATATACCCTAGAGACGAATCTATCGTTGCCAATTCGTTGTATTCAAGAACAGCATCATATTCTTCTACTAACTGGTAATAAAACTTCTGTATATCATCAACATGTTCAACAAACTCATCATACGGTGAGCCATATTTGGGGAAGGTTTTAATTAAATTAGCTATTTCAACATACTTCGAAATTAAGGAGCAATCAAAGTGATGCGGGTTATCCAAGATTTTGTCATAATCAAAGCCACTCATCCCATCGTTAATTCTATTAACTTTATTATTGTGGTCTCTAATCTTAACAATCGCTCCTTCATATTGGGCTATTTGTTTCGCATATTTTTGAGGAGCTGTGGCCTTAATCTGGTTATAAATCTTTGTAATTTCAGGGTCTATATCTTCCTTGATAATTTTTAGATAGCTTAAGTCCCGATTGAAATTATTAAAATAAGGATCAAAGCGATTGCTTACGGTCCAAGCATTAACAATCCAATTCTTAATATCCCCAAATAATCCCATGCGAATTATTCGTTAATGGTGCCTTTTTTATAAAACTTAAGTTTTCTACTTAAAGAGGCATTGATATCCATGATGTCTTTTTCTTGTAAACAAATAACAGTTACTTTTAACTGCTTATATATTTTCATTTTGTAATTTTTTGATTCAGTATATTTAATATTGCTTTCGTTATATCCCCAGTATTCTACATAAATGTCATCTGGGTCGTCTCCATAACCTGGCAGGCAAAAATCTGGATGCAAATCATGATTTTCATCCGCATCAATTGGAAGTTTCTTTTCATAAGCATGAGCAATGTTGTGGTCAAATAGCCAGTTATCGATAATCATTTCTGATTTGGATTTAACAATATGGCCGTCAGTACATGTAAATTTGCCTTCGTATGAATCATCGAGAATTGTTATGTCGCGGCAATTTGTTATTTCTACAAGCAATTTCTTATCTGCATATTTCTTATAGCAACCACCGCAGAATAAGAATCCTGGTTTAGTTTCTTTGCCACAGGCAATGCATTTAACTACGCCCTCTTGCTTCTTTTCTTCTTTTTTGGGTTCAATGTAGTCCATGTTTAAAACTTTGCCGGTTTCTTTATCAATGAATAGACCTTTATCATTTATTTCAATCTTGCCAGCTTTTAAAGCTTCTGCATGCTTTGCGCAAAGCAAATCTTTACGAGCGTTTCCCATATAGATTCTGGTCGGTTGTCCACAAATAGGGCACTTCAATTCTTTTTCCATAAAATCTCCCTAATCAATTTCTTTGTAATCTGGAAGGCTCTCTGCCAATTCAATTGTTTTTAAAGACATAGTAATAAGTGAGTGAATCAAATTAAAAATATACTTTCCATTTTGTTTCTCATCGTAAAGGTTTGGGTCGTCAATGTTCTGAGAGGAAGGATCGACGAAATATTGATATTGATCTAAGACCCATTCAATTGGATTGCGACCATTTAATTTATAATCATAAATTTTTGCAGGGATGTTATAAATCAAAATATCGTCATTAAAAACGATGGCATCCTTATTTTTGTTTTGGAATTTGATGGTTGTTATTTTGTAATTATCTTTTTTGATTTTTGTTTTCACTACATCAGTAGGTTTAAGGGTTTCATAATTAATATGCAAGTCAATAAGCTTGTTACCAATGTCAATATACTTTTTATATCCCTCCAAGAGAGGTATGCGCGGCAATTCTTTAGAAAGGTTATTTTTGTATTTTTCTTTGTATTGTTTTGAGTGTAAAAGACCATAGACATAAGCAAATATATCCCTGTGAGTTAACGAATTATCGCTAAATTTAGCTCGGCATTTTGCCAAAAACTCATCGCTGATCCCATCTATCGTGGTGTCATCAAAAATAGAAATGCTGTCGCTACTGCTTTCTTCGTTCCAGAACAAAGGCATCATTTGTGTCTGACCTAATAAATGATAGTCACAGATACAATTCGAAACCATACAAGAGAACTCCTGAGTTAATGGGGGCGCTGCTAATGCGATACAAACATTATTGCTGCCTCTAGGAAATATACTGTCTACCAAAGAAGGATCGCTGATTAAATCGGTGTTAAAATTAAGATATTTCTTTACGAAAGGACGATACATAACAACTCTTATATCGTTATTATTTTGTATAGGCGAATTCTTTTTCAATCTTTTAAGTATATCTCTGCCCCATGTAATCTTTGTTTTATCAAAGGTTAAGAATTCTTCTGCTATCAATTTTGAATTTTTTGCTTTCGCAGCAAAGAAAGCTTGTCTTTGACTGTTATAAAAATCTATAAATTCATCAACGTTTTCTATTAAGGTTTTCTTTGAAAAATTGTAAACCCAAGAATCACGAGCAGTAGAGCAACCCAATGATACACGACTGCCAAAAACAGATTCTTCTTTTCCCTTTTTATTAGCTATAACAGTGAACTTTGTAAATGATGTATCTTTTTTATTAATCCAGTCGTTGTTATCGTCAGGGGTAATCTTCTCCCACGGAATATTTTCTATGCTTTTGAAATTTCTAATAATATCGAGTTTTTCCTCCCTAGATAAATAATCACCTATATCATAGTAGTGAATAAAACCATCAAAAGCTTGATTGTGTTTTTTCACGAGAACAATGATTGCAATAGTATTCCTAGAGCCGCTCCCAAATATCTTACCGCCCTCTTTTCTCGAAACTTCTCCTTGTGTTCTTTGGTTCCCTCGAAGATTGAACACGTAAACGGAATTAAATTCTTTCACAAGTTCTCTTCTAAAACCATTAAAAGCAACACTGTCTATATACGAGCCATTGGAAACGAAAGAAATAATCCCGTTATCAGATATTCTGTCAGAGGCCCATCTAAAAGCCCTAACATATGAATCATACATAGACTTAGCTGCAACAACACTCGTATTTTTTAAATAAGTGTCGGAAATTCGGCCATCCAGATTGTCATATTTATCATTTTTGTTTTTATCGTTTGCGCTCTTTTGGCCAGCCGAATAAGGAGGATTACCAATTATAATTCTTATATCATCCTCATCTTCTTCTCTTGCTTTTTGATTAGCAACAGTGAATTCTTGTTCTTCAAACAAAACTGTAGAGAAATACTTCTTTTTTCTCTTCTCAGCCAATTGGAATGTGTCAGTTAAAACCGCATGCTCAAAGGGTAGAATCGAACCGTTGTTTCTAGTGTAGGCATCCTCAATATTAATTAACGCAATGTAGTATGAAAGGAGCATTATTTCATTGCACCAGATGTCATTTAAGTATTTATATTTAAAATCTTCTTCAGAAACTGCTGATTCTTTTAGAATATCCAGCAATCGAACAACAAATGTTCCTGTACCGGTAAAAGGATCTAGTATTTTGATGTTTTTATCTGTTAAATTTGCTTCAAAAGAAGCGTTTAAAGTATATTTGACTGAGTTGATAATAAAATCAACTATCTCAACCGGAGTGTAAACAATTCCAAATTTTTCAGCTGATTGTGGAAGAGCATATTGGAAGAATTTTTCAAACAGTTTTCTAATGATTTCTTGTCTTCCTTCGGAACTTGTTACACCCTCTACGGTTTTTCTTACAGATTGATAAAATGGCTCAAGTTCTTCTAATTCTGAATTTAAATCACTTAATCTTTTAACCATTGATTCCATAATTATGGTAATTGGATTGTTATCAATTAATGTGTTTTCTAAAAAAATGCTCTTTAATACCGGGAGAGTGACAATGTGCTCAGAAAGCATGCTAACACAATCTTCTTCTGACACACTTGGATTTAAAAGTTTTCTTAAATCCTTAACAAATTTTTGAAATGAACGGTTTGCACTAGGTGAGTCAGTAATTTGAGATTTAATTTTTAAAGCAACATTATTAGTTACATCGCCAATATTTTTTGACCAGTCTTCCCAATACAACCTGTTCCCACAATGTTTAACAAGTTGGGCGCTAAAAGTTTTTTCATTCTCTTTTAATTCTTCATCAGATGGGATTCTCACAACATAATCGCCGGCAGAAGCGACTGGGTTATCTGTATCCAAGCCTTCTTCTTGCTCCTGTCTCAAAGAACTGACTTTGTGTCCTTTTCTTGATATTGGTGGTATGAATGTATTTAAAATGCAAATGCTTTGAGGTAAACGTCCTGTTACACCCACCTTATTTATTTCTGTATCTAGTCTTTCGTCGTGTGATCTTAAAGCTTGAACTACTTGCCAAACCACTTTGTAGTCTTCGTTAGCAGATAATGTTTTATCAGTCATTCTTTCATCGCTAATCACTACAGGAATGACAATGTAACCATATTTTTTCTCGCTACCGCTCCCGAACTTTCTCATGACTCTTCCAACAGCTTGAATAATGTCAACTTGTGATCTTTTCTTGGCCATAAAAACAACAGAGTCTAGAGACGGAACATCAACTCCCTCCGAGAGACATCTAGCATTGGTAAGAATTCTACATTCACCATCTTCAATTTCGTCTCTCAGCCAATTGAGTTTCTTATTTTTTTCTTTGGTGTTATCTTGACCAGTTATTAATTTTGCGTGAGGAATAACAAAGCCTTGATCTCTCATATATTCTTCACCCAAACACTTTTTATCAGCTAAGTGATTAAAGGATTGAGCAATTGAATCGGCTTGCGCTATAGTAGAACAGAAAGCGACAACTCTTTTCATTGGTTTTGGGTCTTGTTCGAATTCCTCAGGATTATATTCTGGAGGGATTTTTGATAAAGCAGTTAGCGCACCAATTATGCGTGAGGCATCATCCAAATTTGAAAATGCAGATTCTGGTAATCTTAGATTGGCTACATCCGATTTTCTGATGTTTAATACCAACAATCTATAATCAGTCAATAGTTGTTTTGTTACAGCATCACCGAAAGATAAATAATAGAATTCAGGACCATAAATCGATTCATCATCCATTGAATAAACGTTCCAGCCACCTTCTTCAGCATCTGCTTTAGCATTAGAAGAATATATCTTCTCCGTCGCTGTCATATAAAGTCTTTTTGAAGCTTTAATAAAGTCCTTATCATGAACTTTGATAAAACACGAAATATCTTCATCTTCTTCTTTGAAAGCACCAATAGTTCTATGCGCCTCGTCGCAGATAACCATATCGAATTCTATATCACAATCATTTTGAACTTTGTTAACAACATCAATTGATTGGTATGTGGAAAAAAAGAAATTAACATTTGCAGTTCCTTTATCCAATTCTTCCTTGATTTTCGAAGAGTCTGTTGTAGCAGGAATTGGCATTTGAACAGTCAGCTCATCACGATTTCTTGTCCTCCTATCTTGACCAGCTGTTTCATCTGAACACACACCAAACATATTGCAATTATGCAATAATGTCTGCGTTTTCCACTCTAAAATCGTTTGGGAAAGCAAAGGAATAGAAGGTACTAGATAGAGAATGTTTTTAGCACTATTTGATTTTAATAATTCAATATACTTTTCGACAATTTTTAATGAGGTATATGTTTTTCCTGTGCCACAAGCCATGATGAGCCTTCCACGATCATTCGTTTTAAATCCTTCCAACACTTTTTCAATAGCTGTTTCTTGATGTGGCTTCGGTGATTTTTTACCGAGAGCTTGCATGTTGTCCACTTCATCAAGTGAAAAGTGTTCCCAATCAATACCACATTGGAAGATTGACTCAGGCCCAAATAAGACAAACATGCCTGAAGCGTTTTGGCTCACACTTTCGGTTGTTGAAAATACATATCTTTGTGAGAAATTATATGTTCTCCCTTCAAAGACAAATTCGCGAATTGTCGCTGCAATAAAGGAATCAATATCTGATTTGTTTACCGATGCATCTTTATCGTAAAATTTACATTGAACAGCCCAAAAAGAATTATTTTTATCCAAAACAACAATATCAATTCCGTTATCGTGAAGTCCGCCGTTACCAGGAAAGTCTTTCCATAACCAAACATTAACAACATCATCAGCAAAGAAAGGCGAGGTTAATATTATTTTTTGGCAGAATTTTTCAAAGAGTGTACCGTATCCAGATGTTGTGCCACCTCTTTCTTTTAATTCACTTAAAATGGTCTCGAATAAAATTCTTTGAGTAAATTCATTGTAATAAGAATCGTTTATCATAAAACATTCCTCGCAACACGTCTCAAAAATGATATCATATTTTATCGTTCTTCACTATTACTAGTTAAGAAAAAGCTAATATACTAGTAACAAATTTAATATAATCCAAGTACATCTACTGCCGGGATAGTTACATTCACGTTATCTCTAATCATGAGATGGACTTGGTCATCATTAACATCTCCACCACTCACATTTAGCGATACCCATGTTTCTTGGTATGGGTGATTATCAAGCGTAATGCTCATGATCTCACCGACTACAATATGCTTGCCATCTTCTCTTAAAATAGCTTTTACTTTAATGCCGATTTTTAATTCACTTTCTTTCATATTTTTAATGCGTTTTTTCAAGTTTTTTACGCTTTTTTCCTCCTAAACACATAGTCGCTCTTGTCGAGAAATATAGCAAGTTATATCCTAATGGATATAAAATTAGCAGCGTTTGCTTTTTACCCTATTCCCCCTTTGATTTCGCGATTTTTGTGCGTGAAACCCCAGGCCGGTGTCCACTTTTTTAGTCGTAGAGATTCAGATACCCCCTCCCCTTTATGGTACTGAGAATTATCCAAAAACTGAGAAAATTTGCCTCCCGTATTTCTGACGTCGGGCCAGTCGGTACTATGGCATCATGTACTTAGTACATAGGGGGGGTATAAGGAGAGGTCGGAGAACTCATTTCATAACTTTTTTTGAAACTAAGATAAAGAAAAGGTTAGGTGTGTTAGTTCATTAACTACTACTTCCTATATGGATAGACCCTATTAAAATCTTCCTTATGCGAGTTGTAGTTATAAACCTAACCGGCCTAACCTTAGTTAACTTAGAAAGTCATCCTCGACACCCAATTCATTATCAGTAAGTAATCGGATGCCATGATAGATAACTTTGTTATGAGGATGAGTCGTTTTAAATCCAGCAAGCTCCATCGCTGCTTTGAAATCATTACTTGGACGAACATATTCATTTCTATGCCAAGCATAATCTCTATACTTTAGATAAAGCTCTCCAGAGCTGACTTTTTCATCTTCGCCGAGCTTACAGCACTCATTGATGAATTGATGTAACCAGTCATTCTCATTCTTATATCGTTTACAAGCTTCTAGAACGACGTTTGGCTCTTCGATGTGGAATTTATTGTCTATGACAATTTTCGCACCCTCCATGACCCAAAATAGAATATATTCCTTACAGTTTTCAAATAGATACTCGGAATAGTTCTTAATGTCGTTATTGCCTGTGAACTTATTAGTAAACGGAATAACTTTTAGTCTACGCCATGTGCCATCATCACCAGTGGTGACTTTAGGCAAATGGTTGGTGTAAAGAATCATTGTATGAGAAGGAGTAAAGTCAAACTCATCTTTGAACTTCTTTTCACCTTTGATTCTATCAGTGGAACATAGCTGTTTGATCATTCCATCATTAAGCCTTGCTCCCTGTTCGTTTTCGCTAGAAATGATTAGTCTTTTTCCTTTTAGGAACGCTTTTTCAAATCTAGATGATTTACCGTTATTTACGAATAGATTGTCACTGTTAAGAGTCCCACCATAGTCACCGAACACTTTTAAGATGGTGTTCCAGAATGTTGATTTACCATTACCGCCTTCACCGTGAGCAATAAGCATCATTTCAACATATACCGCTCCTACTGCCGCTAAGCCACAGCACTGCTGTACGTATCTAATTAATTCCTTATTGTTTGAGAATATCTTATTTAAAGATTCCTCCCAGATGTCCTTACCTTTAAAAGAAGGGGAACATGCAGTCATTTTGGTGATATAGTCTTCTGGTTTATGTGGCTTTGGCCTAAAAGGACCAATCCTTAAATCATAAACACCTTCAGGAGTAGATAAGAGAAACGGATCTGCATCGAATTTCTCAGTATCAACACCTATATAAGGAGTAGCTTGTTTTAATGTCGCGTTGATATAGTTAGAGTTTCTGCGGCTAGTTACAAATTTTAGATATGCTTTCGCCTTATCAATTCTTTCTTTATCACCACTATCACTAGCTTCTCTATAGAGCTTAAAAGCTTCCATGATTTGTTTATTAGTGAATTGATGTAAGACCGCTAGAGCAAGCTCTTCACTTTCAACCCATCTATTTTGGTCATAGACCACAAACTTCATCGCAGGGTTATAAGCGATAATAGAGCCATAATGCTCACTAAACTTTAATGCTTGTCCAACATCAGACATGTCACTTGGTACATAGGATTCGCCACCATACTCATCTGGTTTCACATAATTCGGATTAGTGAGTATCTTTGTTTTATAGAATTTAAGAGCACTATTCCAAATGAGGTTTAATTCAGAATCTTCAAGTGGTTCTTCACAGCATTTTTCATTTTTGTCCTCGAAGAGTTGTCTGGTTTCTTCAGTATCGCCATATCTTTTTAAGATAATCGCAGCGTACTTAGATAACTTTGAGTTTCTTTCTCCACACTTAATGACTTGATTATCATCGTCCATATTGGCGAATTTTTCATAAGCGTCGATATAAGCGTTTATGGTTAATTTACCAGGAGAGACAATAACTTCAGGTTCTTCAGTGCCAAAGAAGAAACGAGCAGCATCTTCTGCATTTTTGTCAAAATAAGGCCATATGGTATTAATTTTTCTTTTTAATTCCGCGTATGCTTCTGGATTCTTAATTGGTTCCATCGACATAAAGACATGAAACTTAGGTCTAGGTGCTTTGCCATCTTTTTCTTTCATGTTGTTTCTAGACATATGGAAGATCATGAACACATTATCAAATTCACTGATGAGGTTCTCAGGAGTAATCCAAGCATTTGGATCATCACTATGGTCGTTGTCACAATCTAGAGCCAAACAATCTGAAACTAGAAAGTTAGCACAGTCCCTTTTGTCATACTTGTATGTAGCGCATACATAGTCCTTATTAAATATTTGTCGTATTTGTTCTTTGTTTGTCGTTTGTTTTGCTTCGAATTCGTGAGGATATCTAGTATTACTAGGCATACCCAACACATTGGATTTGTAAAACTTCATAGCTACTAGCCTCCTATTAAATCCAACAAGTAAGCTAGGAGCAGCAAACTAAACGACTATGTCTTCTGGTTTTGCGTTAAAAAGATTGTCATAAATCCACTGCTCCTTTGCTTTGTTTTTGATATATCGTCTCCATATTGAAGAGATCATTTAAACTAATCCCTAAAACCATCGCGATATTACACAAAGAGATAAAACTTACACGTGTTATTAGTCCAGTCTCAATACGGTAATAATAATGAAAATCCATCTGTAACAAGCGTGACGTCTCGCGCATAGATAGACCTAGAGTCTCTCTTTTGATAACAAGATACATTCTCATTGCGTTAGTTTTGTTCATAGTACTATCCTTTCTTAAGATTTGTCTTTTTAGGCAAGACATCAGCCTCACTATATATGGAGAAGAATCTGGTCTTTTGACCCCCCTTCTACCATCTTTTCACCAGTTTATGGCGAATTAGTTACCCAAGTGTGCAGATTTTGTCTACTATCTCAGGCGATATAAGGACATTTAGAAGATAGATCGTTAACCCTAGAAGCAAACTTTCTTAAGCTTCTTCACTACTACACACATTTGTGGGGCTGTTTTGGGGTATAGCTTTTAACTTTTTTAAGCAAACACTCTAATCCCCTCACTAGTTAATGGCGGTTATCTCATTGTTCTGCTCACATTTTCTTTTTCACTTTTAGTGATTTTTACAAAAAGTTTAGAAATGACCTCATTGACCTCACCTTTCACCTCACTAGGGACAAGTGAGATTTAAAAAGACGGGTTTCCAAAAAGTTTGTTTGTACCGCTCAAACCCTATGGGACCAATGGGAGCGATTTTTGCAATTTTTTCTTTACGCGCGTAAGCAGAAATCATCGGATTTATTAAAGTTATCGCGTGTGTAAATGCTTTTGACTTATTTGACTTATTAATAGAAATTGATGTCCTGTGGGCATCTAGGGAACCACTGCTAGGTGTGATAAGATTAGGGTGCGTTGAAAAGATTGAGCATTCTTTACTGCTCGTATGTCTTCTTGCCTTTAATGGCGAGGAGATTTTTTATGTCTATACAAAATATTAATAATAAGGAAATGGAAGCCACTATTATCGTGGCGATCCTATCATACTTCTATAAAGAAAAATTACTCACACCAGATGAATACGCTCGTATCAAGTCTACCCTGCATTTAGGGGACATAATTGTTGATAATGATACCAACAAGAGTGATGTATATGTGTAGGAGGTATTCATAAATGAATAATGTACAAATTATTGCTCCTACAAAGGTGGATAGCATATTTGATAAAGATCTATCTGAGTCGCGAGTAAAACGCGTTGCGGCGTACTGTCGTGTTAGTACTGACAGCGAAGAGCAATCCACTTCTTTTAACAACCAAATTGAAGAGTGGACCAAAAGGATCCTTGAGAATCCTGATTATCAATTAGTAAAGGTTTACGCAGATGAAGGTATATCCGGCACGTCAGCGAAAGGTAGAAACGGTTTCAATCAAATGATTAAAGATGCCAAAGCTGGCAAGATTGATTTAATCCTAGTTAAGTCGATATCAAGATTTGCAAGAAACACTGTCTTAACAATCCAGACAATACGTGAACTGAAAGAAATAGGTGTCGAAGTTTATTTTGATAATGAAAGACTAAGCACCTTTGATGCTAAAAACGAATTCATGTTTTCAATAATTAGCTCTATGGCTCAAGAAGAGAGTAGACACATTTCAGAGAACGTTACATGGACCGTACAAAAGAAAATGCGTGAAGGTGTGCCATTTGTAGCACCATCAAACTTCATGGGCTATGACCTAAGCGAAGATAAAAAGCAATTAGTCATCAATGAAGAGCAAGCTAAAGTGGTTCGTTTGATATTTGATTTATATGATTCAGGCAAGGGACCAGACACCATATGTAGAGAACTTAAAAAGCGTGGCATTAAAACCATGACTGGTAGAACCAATTGGAATAACACCACTGTTCTAGGAATGCTTAGAAACGAAAAATACATGGGTGACTTATTACTCCAAAAGACTTATACCGTTGATTATCTTACCCATAAGCGTAGAGAAAATAGAGGTCAAAGACAAAAGTATAAAGTCGAGGGAGCACATGAACCCATTATTTCTATAGAACAATGGAATAGAGTGCAAGCTAGACTTAAGTCTCAATCCGCTAAAGCAGTTGGGAAGAATAGAGATTTAAGTAAATACAACACCAAACATCCATTAAGCGGCATGATTATCTGCTATGGCTGTGGAGCATCCTATAAAAGAAGAACATGGTATAAAGGTTATCCTGATGGACAGCCAAAGATTATGTTCCAATGCAATACTTATATCTATCCAACTAAAACCCATCGATGCCACTCAAAACCACTTAGTGAAAACATGATTCTAAGAGCATGTGCTGATATCATTAATAAACTTTATATGGGTAACACTAATGCCTTTAATAAACTATCTAAAGCTTTAACATCTACGTTATCAGAAGAAACAGATGTTGACGAAGAACTCAATAGGCTACTCGAAAAGAAGAGCCAACTTAATGGAGATATCGACTTCTTGTTAAAAGAAAGAGCAGCCGCTAATACGGTTGAGATGAGAAAGACATTGGATACACGTTACCAAGATTTAGTTAATGATTATCAAAACGTAGTCGCAGAAATACAAAGGGTCCAAGATAAGACCGTCTTAAGAAAAGAAGCTGAAGTCCGCTTATCCAAGATGATTGATATCTTAAAAGGCAAAGAAATAACTTATAAGATGCTTACCAAAGAAATGATGGACTGCTTCTTCTACCGTATTATCGCGGTTGATAAACATGAAATTGTAGTGACAATCGATGCATCAAATAAAATCACTCTAGATAAATTTAGAGAGAGCAGACAAGCCATTGCTGCACTACCATCAATCCTAGATGGATACATCAAATGTAAGGACCCATTCAAGACGCAAACATTAGCGTATAAAGTTGTTGTTTTATAGCAAAAAGGCCACAAATCCCAGTTATTTTTAGGAAATGTGGTCTTTTTCATTTAGTCTTTTCTAGGCAAACAAGCAACGATAATTAGTCCAATAAGTCCAAGGAATAACCCTCCGAAAAACCATCCGGCTACGCTCCTGTTCTTATACCCTGCAATGATAGGACAAGCTATCATGCTAATCACTGTATTGATTATTCCTAATACAGTAGCCCAAGTTGGAACATCGAACATATATGCTTCCTCCTAACCAAGAAATTGGAACGCTGAACCAATCAGTTCCATTCTCTTTTTAGTTACTTTGCGGCAAATATCAGATTCATTATTTGAAATTAAAACGAAATGTCTGTTGCCGCCATCTTCTTTGTTTAAGTCATAAACTGCGTGTCCAAGAGTTCCACTACCGGCGAAGAAATCAGCAACAATTGAGTCCTTATTAGTGGTTGCTCTAACAAATTCTTTAATCAACTTAACCGGCTTAGGTGTTGAGAAATACTCGCGTGTACCAAATAACTCGCAGATTTCATCTTTTGCAGAAGACGTTGTTCCAAAGCAATCAAAAACATCTGGTACATTAGTTTCCTTTTCTTTCAAAACACCATTATCAATGTAAGGTTGATAAATTGAATGTAGGGTTGCTTCAGCTGTTTTTCTACAAATAATGATGTTCTCAAAATCTGTTTGAACTTTATTTGGATTCAATACAACCCTGTTGGCATCGAAGAATGGATGCTTTTTCTTCCATTTATGCGTTGAAACGAGATCATCACCAAAAATCTCTTTGCATAGAGTTGTTAAGCTGTTGAACTCGCCATCATCTATGTTGATAATCAAGAAACCTTTATTACTTAAAAGCTGATAAGCAATAATTAGTCTTTCCCTCATAAAAGAAATGTAACCATTATCGTAATTGGAATCTTTATAGCCGATATAATCGATATTTGAGTTATATGGTGGGTCAATAACAATCGAATCAATCCTTCCACTATAATTAGCGGTCATACTCATTAAAGTGAATAAGTTATCAGATTCAATAACATAGTTATTTAGATTATTTCTAATCTCAATTAATGGATTGCAATTAGAGAAAGCGTTGTTGTCGACTTTTGTTTTAGGTGAAATGGAAATGTTCTTAAGCGCCGTGCAATAAGCAAATGCCCATTCGCCAATGTATTTGATTAAGTCACTACAATAAATGCTTTCTAGAGATAAGCAGTTTGTAAAACATGATTTGCTAATAACGTTTACATTATGGAGGTTGATGCCTGTCATTCTATTGCATCCTGAAAAAGCGCCTCTTTCAAGAGCAATTACTGATTCAGGAATATAAACATCTCCGACCGCTTTCCAAGCTGGATAGCACACTATTTTGTTTTTGTTCTTATCAAATAAGATGTCATTATCAACAACATACTCGTCGCTATGGCTTTCAAAATGAATGTTGGAGCAGCCAACAAAAGGGTTATAACCAATCTGCTTCAATGTAGCAGGTAAAACAATCTTCTTAATGCCTTTGCAATTCCAAAAGGAGTTTCTACCAATGCTTTTAACTGGCTCTAAAACAAGCTCATCTGCTTCAATTGAATTGATGCAACCAAGGACACTTGATTTAAAGCGATTATATATAACCTTATTAATAATATTAATATAGGAAGACTTATTAATGACTTCTAGTTTGCTACAGCCAGAAAATGGATTGTTTTCAAGTTTTCTAACTGTTGATGGAATAATAACTTCTTTAAGATTATCCGCCATAAAGAAACTATGCTTACCAACGATGGATACACCATAGGGGATTTTATATTTCTCATTCTTTTTAGAAATTGAGTAATAGATAAGGATCGTTTTCTTTTTATCGAAGAGCACATCATCCACTAATTTAAAGTTTTTTGAATGGTTCTCTAAAGATAGTAAAGGACATCCAGCAAAAGGATTGTTAGCAATTTTCTCTACCTTAGATGGAATGACTACTTTTTTAAGATTTCTGCAATTATAGAAAGTGTCTCCGCCTAAGCTAATAAGCGAATTAGGAAGCACCACTTCTTCTATTGATTGATTATCCCAAAACGCACATGGCCCAACAGCTTTAATGCCTTCTGGTATGACTACTTTTTTATCATTACCGTTATATTTAACGAAAACATCATCTTCGATAACAAAGTCTTTATTATCCGTTTTGATGGAGTTCTTATGTCTTAATTGATACACGGGTTGTTTCTTTTTCAAATCAAAGATGCCATATTCGAAAGTATCATATCCATCACGGATTTCGGTTTTTCTTTCAATGATTCCACTGATTAATCTAGATTCATATTTAATCGAAAGAAATGTACCTGGTTTTGGAGTGATATTGCTATCATCCATATGACCCCATTCAAAGCATTTGATATATAAATTGTTTGCATAAATATCGAACTCATTTTGAAGATCTATGATGATCTCTGATGGAAGGTAACCCATTGATAGAAGTTTATCTACACATTCGAGGACAACAAACGATTTATGGTCGGTTAAAGATAATGTCTTGTCGCCAATCATAGTTATACGATTGCCAAAATCAACATACTGGTGCTCTGCATCAATGGTTATTTTATAACCGCCTTTATATTCTTTGACCATTATGTCTTCTTCTGTTTCAACAAATCTAAGAGCCCAATAAAGAGCTAAATATTTCATGTCTTCTGAGTATTTATAGTTCATTAAAGCACCTCCATCTTTTTAAGAACGATGTCCACTATTTGTTCTGGGTTAAGTTTTGAAGTATCTATAACGATGTATGGGAAATGTTTTAGCTCGCAGAAGCTTATCATTCTCTCATAGACTTTTTCAGTCTTATCAACGCGTTTTAAATCACTATCTGTTAGATCTCTTTTCAAGAGTCTGCTACGAACTGTATCTTCATTTGCATATAGAATCACTGTTAGTGTTGGCGCACCAAGTTTCTTAATAAGCAAATCAAAGATGTCCATATTAGATGGAACACCACTCCAACAATAATTGGATACGATATGTCTATCCGTGATGATGTTTTGATTTTTGAATCTTTCGTAGCTGTAGATTAAGCCTAGGCCATAAAACCATGCGGAAAAGTCTCGATTTTCACTATTGTTAGCTATATCTCTGGCTCTGAAATAGTTAGGCCAGTCTTTGCTATCATCGGAATCGGTTAAATAATGAAGCGGCTTAGTTACAAAAGTATAACCAGTCTTTTCTGCTAAAAGTTGACAGACAGTGCTCTTTCCAACACCATCCATGCCTTCAATTGATATATGGTTCATCTTTGTTTTCCTCCTTTAAACGAATAAGCTCATCTAATGTCTTTGGTTCAAAATCGCATACGTCGACACCACAGTTATATGCAGGTAATGTTTTATAAAACTCTTTTATTTGTTTATAGGCATCGCCATTCTTTGCAGTTTTATTATGGATATGACCGTAAACTAGAATGCCTTGTCTATTGAATTCCATCCAATCCATTAATGGATAATGGCAAACACAGACTTTGCGATTGTTATCGATAACCAAATCTATGAACTTGATTGATTCAAACAAGTTAGAGCTTTTGATGACGTCTAATAATTGGTGGTCATGGTTTCCAACGATTAAGTGCTTATGGCCTTTTAATCTATTAAAGATTTGAATAGCCGAAACATCATCATCTCTAACTAAGTCACCTAAAACATAGATAACGTCGTCATCCTTAACTCTATTATTCCAATTGTTAATAATGGTCTCATCCATATCTAGGATTGACTTAAAAGGTCTCTTACATTTATCAAAAATGGACTGATCTCTAAAGTGTGTATCTGCTATGTAATAAATCATCCATTCTTCCTCCTGTTTTTCTCTTCTGCCTTTTTGCCTTTGGTAAAACCATCTAATATCTCGAGATATCCAGATACTCTTCTGATTCTAGTGATGCGCTTGCTATGACAAACTGGGCATTCGTCAAAAACACCACTTGTGCCACATTCATCACAGATGTCCTTTGGGAAATTAAAGCCTAAATAATGGGTACCTGCTTTGATGGCAACTTCAACATATTCAAGTAGACCTTCATAATTTCCTAAAGGAGCTTCACCTAGCTCTACATACGTGATGCATCCACCATTGCAGAGTTCATGAAATAATCCTTCCATTTGAATCTTTTTGTAAGCAGGAAGTCCGCTATCTACATCAATATGGAACGAGTTGGTATAGTAACCTTTAGCGAAAATATCTACTTCTGGTTTGAAGATTTCTTTATCAATATCGATAAATCTTCCTGAAATGAGTTCACCGCTAGTAGCAAGCAAAGAGAAATTAAGATTGTAGTCATATCTTAAGAAATCACAGAAATCTCTCATGTGTTTGACAATTCCCAATGCAACAACGTAGTTATCTGCGCTTGAGTAATATTTAGCACCAGTTAAAACTTCGACAGCCTCACTTAATCCAATAAAACCAAGCGATAATGTGCCGTGTTTAAAGACCTCTTCTAAAGAGTCAACTGTTGTGAAATCTTTGCACCAAAGTTTATATTCGGAATTGGTTGGAAAATCATCAGCTTGTCTTTTGCAGGTTTTGTAATATCTATCCAAAAGGATGTCTTTAGTAACAGTTGCTACTTCATTCCATCTCTTTTTAAATTTGCGGACTCTTTCATCCACATCGATATTTGGCCATTTCTCGACTATCTCTAAAGCAAGTCTAGGAAGATTAATGGAAATGTTATCAATATTGCCTCTTCCAATAGAGCCTTCACAGCCATAGACGTCAGTTACAACTCTTGTGCGGCAACCCATAACAGCTAAGCGATATGGATCATAGTTTTTATCTGGAGCACTATCGCAAAGAAGGTAGGTAGGAATCATCTTCTTAGCAGTACATAGTAAAGCTTTTTTAAGAAGATAATGATTAGGATCATCGGCGAAGCGGTTATGACCAGCATGGACTTTAAAGACAATGTTTGGTTTATAGATAAGGTCACCAGCTGTGTAAAATTCATCAAGGAGGAACGAAGCTATAGATCTAGCTAAGTCACTATCCGCTAAGCCGATGTTAAAAGTAACATAGTAGCTGGTTTGACCCATTCTAGTATGGTTGTCGTTGCACCAGAGAATAAGCTCTCCGATAGCATCTTTGATTAAAGAAAGATTGACATCATTGATTGTGATTCCGAGCTTGGTAATAACTTCTGCCATTTCATTATCAAAATTAGCAAAAGCCATACCACCAGATTGCTCATTTCCCATCTTGGTAAACAACTCTTTAAGGAAATCAAATAATCTGACTATCTTTCTTTGCTCAGAGAAATCTTTAAATCTTTCATAAGGAAAGTTAGGAACTAGATTAAAAGTTAAACAGTTATAAGTTAATCCATAAGCATCTAAGTCATGGATGTGGATATAACCTTTTGTGTGCAAATCTTTCCATTCAGCAGGAAGAGAGTTAAGTATTTCTTGTTTATAAGCTCTTTCACCAACCGTATAGACATGACCAACATAACTGGTTCTATTTGCTGCATTTTCATTAGTGTTTTGTTTCATATTTATTTGCCCTCCGATTTAATTAATTCTTGATTACTAGATCCCACATAAGGCTTGATTGTAGTTTTAAGTCGCTCAATGAAAGGACCACATTTGACATAAGAAGTGAGTTTCCATACTTCATTTGGAACGTCTTCTTTTTGATGTCCTGTATAAACTATGACATCTAAACCTTTGAGCTCTTTTAATAGCTCCACTAACGCTTCTTTTTGCATAAGTGGCTCACCACCAGTAAGTGTGATTTTCCCGTTAAAAGTGCCATCTTTTATGATTTTTGATAGGTTTTTGACAGAATATTCAGTTCCTTTTGTAATATCCCAAGAAGATGGATTTTGACATCCTGGACAATGAATGTCACAGCCTTGGAAGAAAACTAATGTTCTCACTCCTGGACCATCAACAAGGCTCTTGTTAAATTGAATAGAATTGATATAGATCTTCATGATTTAGTCCTCCCCGTAGCAGAGTGAGAGAGAGCTTCTTCTGCCGCCCAACTCATAGATTGCTCTTCTATATTTCATAGATTTGGCTGGTTCGACTTTGCGTCTTTCTTCTCTGTATTCGTTTTTGCAGATGAGTGAATCGAATCCTTCAATCTCTCTTTGTTGTCTATTGCATTTGCATTGGAGATATTTGAATTCTTTGTTCGCCTGCATGAGTTCCTTATAAGAATCTCTATCAATTTCTTCGCAGGAGATGATTGCATCGTTTAATTGTTTTTTGACTCTGTGATAAGTCATAACTTTTTGAGATGCAGCACTTCTGCTTTCTGCTTTAACAGCGAATGCCACTGGGACATAATTGCCTTTACCAACGTGTCCGCATTTGGCTGTAACTTTGAAGTATTTGTTTTTTGGTGTCATAGTGTTTGTTTCCTTTCGACACCAATATTCTGAATTATTGTCAACACTCAAAATAGCGCAACAAATGCACTATTTATAATAGTGCAAAAACAAAAAGACACCCTATTTAAGGATGTCCATAACGTCTATATCGAAGATTTCGGCTATTGTACTGATGGTATCAATATCCTTGATCCCGTGTGCCAACCATCTGCGAACAGTTGTTGGATCTACATACATTTGCTCAGCAAATTGTTCCTGAGTGAAGCCTTTTTCCTTGATAATGCGTTTAAGATTTTTGCCAGCGCGAGCCGACATAGAATCTTGCATCATAAACTTCATTTCTCCTTTGCTAAGCTATTGCGAGGCTCCGGAGCATTACGATGCAATATCTATCATATCAAAAAAACACCGCTTTCACGATGTCTTTATTGATGCATTAATATTTGTCATATAAGAACGGCATTTTCTTCTTATATTCTTCTTCCACAAGGAATTGTTTAATCATTGGGTCCCAAACAAGTTTTACATATTCGGTTCCGCTCATATTTTTTCCTTCTAAATATATAATGGTATATTGCGCAAATAGTGAAACGTTCATGAAGAACGAGAAGATGATTGAGCCTAAGAACAGCACCTCTAATATCGTTGCAAGCCAGCTTATATTACTGGATTGAACCCAAATATAGATAATGTTCCCTACTACCGCTATTATTCCTAACCACCTAAACACTTTGAATACAGCTTTCTCTTTTCCCGGATTCCATAACCCAAATTGGTCTTGTTTATACTTATAATTGGTATTTCTAGCTAAGTCTCCGCTCTCGTATGTAAGTTTTGCTTTAACCGCATAAACTAACAAGAGGATTCCAAAGATAAGCCAAATGTTTTCGAATAGGGTGAATGTCGTATAAATCTTTGTAGAAATAGATGTCACAATAGTTGTTAACAGTCCAAGAACCAAGAGCAAGACATGAGAAAAAATAGCTAGTGATTTGCTTTTATTCAACTCGAATTGATTTCCGAACCAACGCCAGCTCTTTTTTGAGGTTCTAAAGAACCAATGCATTACCTCTTTTTCACTCTTTTTCTCTGGCGGTTTAACACTCGACTGTGGTTGAGGTTGCATTTGCCTTCTGTTAAATTCTTGTGACCAAGCCTCAAGTGCAGCAATTCTAGTTGAATGCTCATCAATTTTTACATTAGTAGTTGAAACAAACTCATCCACTTTTTGAGAAACATTGTCAAGTTCTTTGCTTCTTTCTAAAGTAACGCCATAAATGCCTCTAAAATAGGCCTCATTAAATGGTTTTATTTCTATGCCTTTGTAAATAAGATAAGGAGTTACAAACCCATAATATGTAGACATATAGTTAATGACAGTATCGACATTGACATATTTTTCATTATGGTGTTTGTGTTCGTTTATCTTTTTGATATAGTCTCCGACTTTCGAATAAAGATCTTTATCTATATTAGCTTTATGTTTAAAGAAATTATTAACATCTGGTTCTCTTAATATCTCTCCACAAGTTCTGCCGTCATAGCCAATATCTTCATTCATTAAAATGGCTTTAACAGTATCTTCTAAAAGATCAAGAAAGGAGTCGTAAAAAGAATTGGAGCGGTTTCTAATGTTTGACTCAACGGTTTTATAACGCCCAACTACCTTATTCCCTAAATAATTCAAGAAATCAAGCACGTTCTGATAACTCCTTTGCAATCACTAAATCAAATTCCTCATTAACTCTTGCTCTCATATCATAAACTTCTTGGAGCAAAAACGACATCGCTTTAAAACTGACGTAAAACAAAACTAGTTCTGTACACGCCTTTTTGTCAGGCAAAATAGCATCCCAATAAACACCATGCACAACTTCATTTCTGTTTATATATCTAGTTGATTTTTTTGCGCTATTTGCCGTTATTTCTTGATAATAATCATTCATTAATTTCCAACATTCCGCGAAATAAGAAACATGAATCTCACCAAGTTGTTTGGATATTTCAATAGCTCTATCCGCGCCTTTAGTAATTTTATCTTCAAAGAAATCTCTATTGATATTTGAGGCATTAGTGTGTTCGTTTTCAATCAAGGCAAGCATTGTTCTAGCGCAAGATCCATAGCAACCATTTATCAAGCAAGCAATCGCTTCTTTAAAATCTCTAGTTTTAACAGTTCTTAAAAAGTCTGAAGGATCTTCTTCTGTATACAAATACATGAGCATCTGTCTCAACGGACCAAAATCATCCATTGAGATATAATTCAAAACAAATTCTATATTTTTGTCTGTGTCATCAGTCAAGAACTCTTCCATGTCAGGAGTTTCTTCATAAAACAGGAAAAGCCCATTTTTGGCCATTTCGAATGTTTTCTTTTTATATTCTGGTGAGAAAAGAGTCTCATAATCTTCGTTGGTCATATTTAAATAATCAACCAGCTCTTTATAGTATTCGTATTGATACTTCCACATTGTTTTCAATGCTTCTGTGAATTCACTAGATGTTAGTTTGGGGTATTTGGCATGAATCTCAGCTGTTTTTCTTTTATATTCTTCAGGATTCTTAAGAAGAAGCTCTATAATGCGACGAGTTGATTCAGTCTTTCTTTCTGGCAAATCGCCAAAAAGATGAGCTTCATTTTTATCTATATCTAAAAAGAACTGTCTATATTTTTCTTCGGCATCGGTAAAGCGTTCTCTTTTTTCTAAAAGAGCTCTATGCCTCTCTTCTTGCCTTTTGGCTATTTCCATCCTTTTAGCGAAATCCATATCTTTATTTATTTTATCGTATGATATGTGCCATAAACAAATAATTAACGCACACATGCACGGATTTTATATTTTCAAAACCGTAATATTACCAAATCGTAATACTATGGCGTAAAAAATATAACGAAGGCATAATTGGACAATAAAACATATTCCCTGACATGGGGTTTAATTACGCACTATATATCATAGGCAACCGGTGTATCAGGGAATATGTTTTTATGCAATTTTAATATTATATATAATATTACTTTAAAATCCCAGTGTAGTAGTTGACCACTCATGGGTTTGACCAGGGTTCATAATACGTATTTGCATATAAGAATGTAAAAAAAGGAGCGTTTTGCCCCTATTTCTTCTTCTTGATTCTAATAATACGGAAATCTGAACTATTGAATGTTAAATCGCCAATCATTTTGACTTTTTTGTGTGATTTGATATAAATACCGATCGAGTTTCTGATGCCTTTTATCTTTTTATGGTCTTTGCCTTTTATCAATTCTTTAAAATCTGAATAATCAAAACATCCTTTTTCGTCAAGAGCATCATCGATTGCAGTTTCCACTCGACTACTTGCAGTGAACTTACTAAGTTTTTCATATGGTTTAAATGATTTATCGCACATGATATATAAATAACCATTCTTCTCACAATATCTCTTAAGAGCATCATATTTTTTGATATTCTGCTTTGTGTTCATTTGGGCAATTTCTTTTACTTCCATAATAATGATCTTGTTGGTCTGAGTGAGAATGATAAAATCGGGATAGTAATTATGGGTCTTACCACCATATCTATACGGGATATTAATGCATTGTCCCCTCAATCTTTTAAAAGCATCATGCGAAATCAACTTTTTAAGCGTCGATATTTCTTGCTGCGAATCAGCTTCATAAACATAACCGTCATCGAGCTTAATTGTCTTTTCAGTATTGGCTCCACCTGGCTTTTTCTTAGCGTTCTTAGTTATTTGCAGAAATGCTTTGATTGTGAATTTCTTTCCAGGTTTCCCGCTTGCTAACGCATAAAGGGAGAACGTCTTGGATTCTCTCTTTGCGGGTTTGGCTTTCGTAGTTTTTGATTTTGAACTGCATTTCTTATCTGACTTTGTTTTTGTAACTTTTTCAGCCGGATGACGTATATCTGAAACATAGTTATCATATATGACATAGAGATCTCTAACGGAGCCATCTTCAAATGTGATTCTATGTCTGTCTTTATCGTATTTAGTTACGGTAAGAACTTCTCCACTATAAAAGAAAACATAATCGCCAGGACGAATCTCGTTTTCAACTATGTAAATTGATTTTTTAGACATATCTAATTAATTAAAGCAATGAAGCTTGTTTCTTTGAGTTTGAAGGTTTCAAATAGTTCTACACCATTAAAGATTTCAACGTCGTATGTTTTGTTTTTTACATTTAAATTATAAACACGGTACAATTTGAATCTTTCTCCTAATTCAATAGCTTTCTCAACTTCCTTAACAGAGAGATGAAAGCCATCTATTCTGCCACTCGTAGTTGTTTTAACTTCAATAAAGATTTTTTTACCTTTCTCATCATAAGAAGTGATGTCATAACCAAGAGTATCATCGTTTGCAGCATTATGAATAACTTCTAAATTAAGATTCAGATTAGCAATTTTACTTACTTCATCATTGTAAATAAGCTTTTCTCCAATCGTTCCTTTTCGCTCATTATTCTTCTGCTTTCTTTGGTAGTCCGTCTTTCTTGGTGTGTTTCTTTTCTTTCTGGAAGCAGTAACTCCGTTATCAATTGTTCCGTTTTTAGTATAAGTGCCTACAAATTCAATCAAATCCTCATCGCTCAAATCTAATTCGTCTTCTTCGCTGTCCTGAGAATTGATCGTAGAGTCATCTGGGCCACTCATTCGTATTTCGGCGTTTGCGCTTGAATGATTAACAGGTTTACCATTCCTTAGATAATCTCTATATCCATCAACAGAATAAACAAAGTTCATAAATTCCCATGTAGTAATAAATGGTATTTGCTTTTTCACTTCTAAGTAGAAGTAATATAGTTTGACTCGCTTTTTTGTCAAAGATTCAGAATGATAATATGGAATTTCAAAAACATCTAATAGCTTATCCACATCGGTATTGACATAAATAGGCATCCAATGATCTTTGTTATATAAATATGAAAGTTTCGATTTAAAAACTTGGGGAAGCATTGATTTGTCAATTTCGTCGGCATTAAACGCAATAGCTGCAGCAATGACTTTTATTAGCTCTGAGTTAATTGTTTTATAAACGTCATCAGAATTATCACCGTATTTACAATTTGTTTGATTGCTTCTCTTGAATACGTATTCACCATTTATATTTTGAATACCGAATTTCTGAAAGCCACATTGGCCATTAATGTGTATGTCTCCCAAATCATTAAGCGTGTTATCAATCCAATAGCACATAGTGTTCTTATTGCCTTTTGCAAAACAATAATCTTCAAGAGCTAATGACGGAATTTTATCTGGAGAGAATATGGTTAAAAAAGTGTTGAGCAAATCATAGTTCTTTTGTTCTCTTTTAATAACTATCTCCATCTTTGTTCTAAAAAAGATATTGAATTTTTTAACGAACAAATTGATAGATTCCTGATTAAACATAACACCTATTACTCCTTTTGCAAAATTATATCACAATCCTAATGATTGAATTTTTGGAATGCTCCGTTGTAAACAGCCTCGTTGTGTTCGTCATTAAGAATGCACATGTATCCATATTTCAAGTGCTTTGGCTTGTAGCCACATACTACCTTAGCACATATTTCAGCAGCCTCTTCAACCGGATATCCAAATATGCCTGTTGATATTGATGGAAATGCTATAGATTCCATTCCAAGTTCATCTGCTAGTTTTAAGCAATTTAAATAACAATTTGCTAATGTTTCTGCTGGATGCGGGTCAGAATAATAACGCGGTCCAACTGTATGAATAATGTACTTGTTCTTTAATCTATACGCTTTAGTAGCTTTGGCCTCTCCAGGATGACACCCATGAAGAGTTCGACATTCCTCTAACAATTCTGGGCCGGCTGCTCTATGGATTGCACCGTCAACACCACCACCGCCTAGCAGTGATTCGTTTGCAGCGTTGACAATAACATCAGCTAATTCACCTATTTTTGTGATATCCATATAGATAGCTTTGATAACCATAAGATTCTCCTACTTAAGCATTATTAAATCTAATAACTAATTCTTTGTTTAAAACAAAATCTGTTTCGTCGTTCATTATTATTCTATCAACAAAGTCGCATACTTTCTTAAATTCTTTTAAGGAAACGGTTCTTTTCTTTAATAAATCAGCGTCATCAAATTCAACATTGTTCATCAAGTATTCTTCGCCATCTTCATACACAGAATAATATTTACCGTCTTTGATCTTTAAACTAATACAGCATTCTTCTGGGCAAACCTCTTCTTGTTTGTAAACCGGAAACCATGGCATATCAATTGTTTCACTATCTAAATCAAGAACTGGATCACTATCAGCATATTCAGCCGCTTGGTGAAAATACTCAGTTCCATCTTCAATCATTTTTGCTAATTGTTCTACTGTAGCAAATCCTCCTGATACTATATTTACTAATTTAGCCAATTGCCACCAAATAACATTGTCGTATTGTAAGTGATTTGCTCCAATGGCGCAGATGGTTCTATTATCTTTTTTAATTCTAATTGTGTAGTCGTACATATTTCTTACCTCTTTCTTTCTACACTATTATTATACTATAAATAGTATAATAAAAACAGACTTTTTAGCCCCGTAGAGCCGTTTTCCGTCTGCCCTTAATGTTTTTATTATTTGATATATTCTCTGAGCTTTTTAAGCACCTTTACCATTGCTAAAGTATCTAAGCAACAGTAGACAAGTAGACCATGCCTAATCTTTTCTTTTTCACCAGGATTAGCTTCTAACATTTTCGGATAAATGTCCATGGCCTCTCCACCATTATGCACAAGAGGAAGAGAATGGTAATCCAATTCTGGGTCGTTTGGATATAAGGCAGGTAACACCACTTTAATAGAACTTCTGCCACCCATCGCAACATCATAGAACATCCCTTTTGAAAAAGGCTCTTCTAGATCTACAACATGGTCACTTATATTCCTTAAATGGTCACTTAAATCTGGAAATAGATCTGCTAACTCGTTTAGACGACCACACTCGAATGACTTATGGTATGCGGTAACACATACATTCATTGATGTAGATGAGGAATATCGTTATCCATTGAGTAGGCAAAGCATGCAGTGTCAGGATCTTCCATCATCCTTTTTATTTGGTTATAGAATGATGGGAATTCTGGTTGACTGAAGTAATAGTCATACTCATATGCTAGCTCTAGGTCTTTTTCATGCTTCCTACCCTTAAGATAGAACCTGCAGTCGCTGCCTTTACCAGGAGACATTGGTATATCGCCATGTTTCATGATGTTGAAGTTTTCGTCAGTAAGGACGTATCCAAACTCGCACATCTTACCAACACCATTGAAACAATTTGAACATTCAATATCGAAGAATAAGTATTTCATTATTGGAGACCTCCTTTCTTAGACGGGAAGGTGTAACCCACTACGATTACACTATCTCCATCTTTGTCGTAACAGACTGTCATGTTGCTCATATGATAATCGTTTTCAATTTTGTTATTTACTTCATACATAATGTCTTGGATTGATTTGTCTTCATCGAAGAGCGATTGATCTAGGACTTGGATAAATAAATTCTTACTGGTTCCATTAATCTTGGCTAGTCTTTTGATTGCTTTCTTAACGGCTTCAAGTGAATCTCTTGTCATCTTTTCCATTTGCTTGCCTTGTTCGCGTCTCCAGGCACTGCTCATACCCATCGAGAGGAATTTGCCGTTTTCATCGCTTACGATTTCCCAGCGTTTTCCTTTAAATGAATTTCTGATTACGAGCTCTGGATGCTCTTTCATATATTCATTGATGAGTTTTGCTGCTTTTTCTGAAGCACTTAGCATTGCGTTTACTTCTTTTTCGGAAATAGATTTAACTGTTTTGTTGATTAGAGGTAATTCGATTTCGCAGATCCATCTGCAATCATCGTATCTCTCAGCATACAGTTCATATTCTTCAAATGAAGGGTGGGCCTTTCTAATCCAGTACTCTACCCACATGATGTTGTTGGCGTTTTTCTTAAATTTTTGATTTTCCATTTCGGTTATCTCACTTTCTGTCGAGTTCTTATCGACGTCAACAATGTATAACGAAAAATGGAGTAAGCACTGTTTTGTCCCAAAAAAGGTAGCTATATCTATTTAAATGATATTTCTTCGTACCCTAAATCTTTAGAAACGCATACATGGTCTCCATAGATTGGAACGAGCTTTTCAACTTTAATTAATTTTTTTGCGGTTCCTTCTTCACGCACCACACCATCGTGTATGAGCACAACGTTGGCATCTAAGAACAATGCATGGTTTGGATTATGTGATGAAAGAACAATTGTTTTATTTTGCTCTTTAGCAATGTCTTTGAGGATGGATAAAACTAAATTTTGGTTCTTCATATCAAGAGCAGATGTTGGTTCATCCAAAAGCATAATTGGTGTGTTTTGAATTAATGAACACGCAATTAGTACTGTTTGAAGTTCACCACCACTTATCTCGCCAAGATTCTTATCAAGTAAATGAGTGATGTGAAGTTTCTCTGCAGAGTCTTCCACCAACTTCATTTCTTCTTTACCAGGATGTTCATAAAACGCGAGCGTGTTTGTAGTTCCATAAGATAAATATTGTCTAACTGGAACATCGCTTGTTACATTGGCTTGCTGAGGAACATATGAGAACTTCTTGGCTCTCTCTTTAATGTGTATGGTTTGTAAATCTTGATCATCATAATAGATGGCTCCTTCTGTTGGTTTTTCAAGGCCAGCAAGGAGTTTAATAAGGGTGGTTTTGCCACAGCCGTTTAAGCCAAGTAAAACATTGACAGTTCCCTCTTTAATCTCGAGATTTATTGAATTTAATACGGGTTTTGCTGCTTTTTTATCGTATTTAAAGGATAAATTAGATGTCTTTATGTTCATTTAACTTCCTCCTTTTAATAATCAAAATAACTACGAATATAACTGTTCCTAAAAGTCCTGTCACAGCACTTAAAGGAATCTCTGAATCAGTGAAAGATCTAGACAAAACATCAACCGCAATCATGAATGTTCCGCCAAAAGTTATGCATAGAGGAATGGTCCTTTTCGCATCTCTTCCAGCAAGCAATCTAACTATATGTGGAATGACCAAACCAATCCAAGATATGGTTCCACAGAAACATACCGATATAGCAGTAAGAACTGTTGATAAGACAATGATCAAACCACGATAGAAGTTGTAGTTAATGCCTTTTGTTTGAGCTTCAGCCTTTCCTTGATTAACCAAGTTAATTGGATGAGAAATGAGAAGCAAAACAACAACACAGACAACCACCACTCCCATTAGGATGTAGTCTCTACTCATATCTGCACTCTCAAATGAACCCATAAGCCAATAAGTAATGCTGGCTAATGTTGTGACATCGTCCGAGAAGTACTTAATCATCGATAATATCGCAGACATGAAACCGCCAACGATAATGCCTGATAACAGCAATATGGTTGATGAACCGTTTCTAAATAGCTTAGATATCATCACTGTAACAAACACAGTTAATAAGCCCATTAAGAATGCAAATACACTAATGAAGGCAGATGATAGTCCAAGAACAATGGCTAAGGCTGCACCAACTGATGCGCCAGTACTTACACCTAATAAATCAGGTGATACAAGCTTATTTCTAAATGTTTCTTGATAAAGCAAGCCAGACAAAGACAAGCCAATACCAACAAATGCCGCCATTATGGTTCTTGGGAATCGAAGATTGACGATAATACTTCTTTGCGTATTCAAAGCAGAGCCATCCGTGAACACAGCTTTAAAGAACTCATCAATCTTGATTCTGTATCTTCCTAGCATCAAAGCTAGGGCGAAGACTACTACAAATACTGCTATTGAAACGATGAATGATATTAAAGTTCTTCTTTTTAATGCTTTTTCATTCATTAGTACAACGAGCCGCCTTGTGGATTAAGTCCGTTTAGCATATAGCCAACTTGTGTATCAGTTAAATCTGTCCCGAAATACTCTTTAACGCTTGTTTTAACCATAGAAGAGATGTCATATGAGAAATACTCTGGATAAATCTTATTTGCTTGGTCATAGAAGAATATTGGAGTCATAGCGGATAATTGCTCAAATGCAGTGAAACCAATTGGAATGTTATAGACTTTGTTATTCTTAACTGCATCTAAATTTGTGTATGGCTCTTCGGTCTTGAGAATATTGATGTTCTTGTTTTGATATTGACCACCGCAAACAAAGACGTCTGGGTTTTGTGCTACTACTTCTTCAGTAGAAGGGTTCGTTGTGTTTAATGAAGCACCAACAAAGTCAAAGCCCATTGATCTATAGGCATATTCTGTGAATGAAGATTTAGTATCTGTATAGCAAACACCTTTATCTTTATCGCCACGAACATAGAAGATCTTTTTCTTTGAGACATCATGCTTGACTAATTCGGTTGTAACATCACTAATCGCAGTTGTGACTTTGTTTTCCCAAGCTGCTGCTTTGGCTTTGATATCATCGCCATCCCAAATCTTAGTAACAAGTTGAGAAAGGAAGGTGACGTAATTGTCAAACGTTGGATTTCCATATAAGGAAACGCATAAAGCAGGGATACCGTGTGCATTTAAATCATCGGCCATGTACTTTTCAGGAGCGAACACTAAATCTACTCCTCTTGATAGGAAGAGCTCACTACTATTGTTGTATTCATATACATAGTGATTTTGACTTTGAGGATAGATGAGTGGCACCCAACTATTATTGAGTGTGCCTTTGTAGGCTCCATCAATCTTATCTCCAAGACCATACGCTACTAACAAGTCATATGTTGTTCTAGAGATACAAGCTACCTTTTTAGGGTTCTTGTTTATGGTTATGGTTGTACCGACCATATCGGTTACAGATATTGTTTCTTGAGTTTCACCCTTATTGGAGCAACCTGTAATAACTCCAATTGAGGCTAGTGCTATTAGAAGTGGCACGAATGTCTTTTTATACATAAAAGAGTCCCTTTCTGGTGACTAATAATTTAATAACCATTTGGCTGATAGATACGTTACCGAGACAAATAACGTGTCTGATCACTTCGAGTAAATTATTAATCTACCGATATTATATCACATCATAATGATGTATCTCGTTAATTAAGGCTTGGCACCCACCCTAACGCCGCTATTAGAGTGGAATGCCGGGTGTAAAAGAACTATGAGTTGTAAATTCTAGAAAGGAGGCATGAATATGATTTACAATGCGGCTCTAGTGGTTAATCTTTTCGTGGAAGGCAGGCAACAATTATTAGGCCAATGAGTCCAAGGAACAATCCGCCGAATATCCAACCAACAACGCTTCTATTTTTATAACCAGCAATGATTGGACAAGCGATTGTGCTTATTACGGTGTTAATAATTCCTAATACCGTAGCAACCTGCATGAAACTTTCGCTCATAATTTAACTCCCACAATCACATAGTGATTATTTTGTTTCCATGCTCTGAGAAGATCTAATTTAAACATTTCTTCTTTGGCATACTCTTTGTCTATCTTGTCGACAACTTCTTCGATAGATAGATTTGTATCAAATTCATCAGTGTTTCTAATTTCGATTTTGATTCTTTTTGGATTTCCTGCTTCATCAACACCGTCAACCATTGTGCTAGCAAGTTTTCCTATCACATCCATATCAACGGAATTTTTGAAGAATATTTCTTGTGTTTTTCTGTCCATAGGTTTTTCTCCTTTGCCTTTCGACACCACTACTATAGAACACAAGTAAACACACTCTTTGTTTTGTCCCAAAAAAACGGACAAAGAAAAAGGACCTAAGTCCCTATCATCTACTCAAAGATGTAGTTTCTTAAGTCCAAGCCAAGCTTCTCACAGAATTCTTTAATCCAGTGAACAGTTAAGTCATCGGCGTTATTGAGAATTCGATTAAGTTGCTTTCTAGAAAGATAGATAATTTCTGCAAAGTTATCTTGATTCTTGAATTGTTTCTTAATCTGAATCTTGACGTCTTCCAAAAAGTCTTCGGAAGAGATGTGACAAATGCTAATCATTATTCGCGACCTCCTCCTCGTACTGCAGATTACAGAAGAAAGCGACGATTAACTTTGTCTACTATATTATTTCACTTTTACTCTAAATTTAAAACGACATTACGAAGTAGTTCTATTGCTTCGTGCAGTTCTTCAGGTGTGGGCTCAATCTTATCTTTTGGGTGGTGAAAATAATTTCGAACATAAACAGGCAATGTGTAGCAAGTAACTTCATTAAACTTATCATTAAGCCACTCTTTATGGTGCTTTTCATCATTATAGAATTCGCTCTTTTGTATTTTCCTATCAACGCCCCTATCGCCACTAACGCCATATCTCCACTCTAGAAGATCAAACAATTCATTACAGTATTCATACGAATCTATTTTGAAAATGACATAGTCTAATTCAGCAAAGGTTGGTTTTCTAAGCAAGAGCTGCATTTGACTAATAGTTTCGTTCTTAATGGTTCCTTTTTCCTTAAAAAGTCTAACAATCAAAGCATCTTCTTTACCAATTAAAGACTGAAGCACTTTTTCTGAGTGAGTAGCTAAGAATATTTGAGGCGTGTCTCCATTAATATCAGTTAAGAGCAATCTAATTAAGTTAACGATTTCCAATTGCCATCTTGGATGTAGTGATGTTTCAGGCTCATCCAAAAGCACACTGTCGGTATTTGCATAGAATTCATTCAGGTCCTTTAATTTAAGTAATATCTCTTGCTGTCCAGAAGAATAATTAGATATGTCATAGCCGCGTTCTTTACCATCGATTAACTTTGATATTTCAGATCCGCAAGCCACTTCACTAATCACTCCTTCTTTGAAGAGCTTATATATTTCAACATCATCAAGTATTTCTAGTAATTTGAGTCCTTGCTGTTTGTCTTCTAAGGGATTGGTTGTTTTCATTCCTTGAATGGCTGCGCTTTGGCTATTAACAGCATACCTATCTTTTCCATCAATCAATTTGCCAATTTCTTTCATGGCATTTCTAGCAAGACTGCTTTGCCTTAAAAACAAAGAGCAATATGGAGCGATCGAGAATGGGTGCTCTTTCTCTTTATCTACAAAATATTTGGAATTTTCATAATCAAAGATTTCGTTTAAAAGAGTTGTCTTGCCACAACCATTTTCGCCAACAAAAGCAACAACCGCATACGGCTTTCCTGTTTTTGGATTTACTAAATCTAACTCAAAATCTTTGAGAATTGGGTGATTCTTTATTCTTAAATGAGATAAATACATATGCAACTCCTATTCGTAGAAGAACGGCATCTTCTTTTTAAAATCTTCTTCAGGCATTAAACTCTTTGCTCCTGGTGGAAGGACAAGCACTACTCTTTCTTTCGTGGTTAAGTTGTGTCCTTCGACATAAATGATTGAATATTGAGCAAACAAATTAAGATTCATGAAATAAGCAAATATAATAGCCCCTAAGAAGAGAACTTCCATTATGGTAGCGAACACTTGGTTTGTTTTGCCCATGCCCGCCCATATAGCGATGATGTTGCAAACAACAGAAATGATGGCAAGCCATTTGAAAATTCTAAAAACAACCTTCTCTTTTCTAGCAAACATCATTCCCAGATTGTCTTTTTCATATTTAGTCGATGAATTAGCAGCAAGCGCATTAACTTCATAAATACGCTGCGTTTTAGCCGCATAAACTAAGTAGATGATGCCAAATATCATCCAAGCATTTTCAAACAATGTGAACGTGCTATAAAGCTTAAAACAAATAGATGAAACAATGGTTGTCGCAAGTCCTGCTATTAATAAAATTAATAAGGATATAATAGCGAGTATCTTCCACTTCTTGAATTCTGCACTATTACCAAACCACATCCAGCTCTTTTTTGCTTGCTTTAAAAACGTCTGTAGTATTTCTTTTTCACTTCTTTGAGGAGCGTTTACTGCAGGTCTTGGTTCGGCAACTGGTTTATTTTTAAGCTTTTGAATCTCTTGCTCCAATTCAGCAATTTTAGAATCCGTATCACTAACATGGGTTTTTACACCAGTGATCTCACTTAAAATCTCAGCTTGGCCAGCCGAAATGTCATCAAGCATTCCAAATAGGTTTCTGTCTTCAGCCATATATCTATTTTAATGGACTATGAATAATAATTCACTTTCAATTAATAAAAGCTGCTTTATATTTTTCGAGCCGCTCTATTACCAAACCGTAATACTCTTGTGCATTTCTTATAATAAGGGATTTTATCGAAATCAATTTTGCTTAAGCAAAGAGGAAAAAATGCAGGCTGAAAAAGTGCCTATTTGATTCCTTAAAGAATTAGTTATTTATCCACAACCCTCCTCAATGGTGGTATGGCGCTCATTCTTCGCTTACTTATTTACTCCATCCAATTTGTTTAACATTTATTCATAGGGTTATTTTCCAAAATAATGTAGTGCTTGTGGATTTCCAACCATTTTTATATGTCATAATAACCATTATCTTCTTAGTAGTCCTATATATCATTATTGATTTAATTGTTAAGGCTATTAAAAATAGAAAGATTAAAAAGGAGCAAGCTAATGCATGAAGCTCAAAGAAAAATAGGTAATTATATCTTCGAAGATATATATCGCTTAGATAGTGATAAGAAAGATAAACCCGCTATATATTACAAAGGTGATATATTTAGTTTTGATGAATTAGATAAAAGTGTTAACTATCTTGCATCAATCTTAAAAGAAAAAGGAATTAAGAAAGATGATCATGTAGCGCTTCTTTCAATGAATTCATATAACTGGGTAGTGTCTTTCTTTGCAATATGTAAGATAGGTGCAGTGGCAGTCTTACTTAATTATATGGCTAGACATGATTCTATTAAGGACGCTATTAACTTTACAGACTGTAAATATCTTGTATATGGAGAATATTTAGCAAAACAAAAAGATAAAAGAGAATTAACTATTCTTCTAAGAGAAGTAGGTATAGATAAAGAAAATACATTATCTATCTCTAATTCCGATTTATCTTTTAAAGAAATATTAAATGATAATAAAGATATTAAAGAAGTAGTTTCTACTTATTCTAGGGAAGAAGAAAGTAAAAGAACTTCATATATCATCTTTACTACAGGAACAACCGCTAAACCTAAAGCAGCTATGTTAAGTCAATATTCTTTGATGAATATCATTTACCATAACTTCTATAAATTAGATCCTGTATTCCCAGATAAATTCATGTGCCTACTTCCAGTATTCCATTGTTTTGGTCTACTTGTTATTAATGCCTATATGGCGTATCAAAGATGTGTATATTTAAATGATTTATTGAATGCCAAACAGTTATATAAAGAATTCCTTAAAAACAAATGTGGTGACTATGCTTCTGTCTCAATAATCTATGATAAACTCGCAAGAGCTCCATTCTTTTGGCTACATCGAGGTAGATTTGTAGAACATTGTATTGTTGGTGGAGGCTTTACTAGTGAAAAAGAATTCGCCTTCCTAGAAAGAAGGTTTTCTAAAGCAATATTTATGAATGGATATGGACAAACTGAATGTTCTCCAATGATTTCACTTGTCTATCCAGATTCACCTAAAGAAAAACAAAAAACTACTGTAGGAACTTTAATGGAAGATATTGAAGTTGCTATTATGGATCCAAACACGAAAAAGATAATATCTTCTCATGAATCAGGAGAAATCTTAATCAAAGGTTATAACGTATTTAATGGTTATTATAAGATGGACAAAGACCATCAACCATTTGATAAAGATGGTTGGCTTCATACAGGAGATTTAGGTTACATCGATAATGATGGATATCTTGTCTTAAATGGAAGAATTAAAGATATCATCATCCGTAAAGGAGAAAATATATCTCCTAAAGAAATAGAACAAGCTATGACTAAATTTAAGGAATTTGGTCGTATTAGAGTACTTGGATTCCCTTCCCTTGACGATGGAGAATATATCCTTGCATGTGTTGAATTAAAAAAGAAACCTCCTCATTTTGTAGAACAAAAATATTTAGACGCTCTTCATGATGATCTTCCTTCAATCAAGATTCCTTCTCATATCATATATATGAAGAAGTTCCCATTAACTGCTAATGGGAAACTTGATGAAGTTAAATTAAGAGAAATATGTATGAAGAAACTATCCATCTTTGTTAATAAGAAGCTTGCTAAAGAAACAGTCAAACTCTTAAAACAAATGGGTAAGAATAAAAAACATAAATAAAATATTGAAAGAATCTATTCTCTTTCTTTAACAGATTCTGGAAGATTCCATCTTTTCATACTTCCCATTGCTATGAAATGGGATATAAGAAGGAATATAAGTACAAATAATATTGAAAGGATATACATCCATATTGAATGAGGGAACGGGAATGTCTGACTAGGAATAGATATTCCATTTAATAGTAATTTAGAAAGAAGTATTCCAAGAGGTATTGCAAATATCATTGAGAATACATATTGAACTAATTCAACAATTAGATTAGACATAGATATCTCGCTTCTTTGATAACCAAGCGTTCTAATAGTGGAGAATGTTCGTTTTTGTTCTTTTAGATTTGTCTGCATCATATTAAAGACAATCATAAAACCAAGAATAATAGATACAGCATTTAAAACATAACTTGAATATGAAAAGGCCATTAAACGGTCGTTGTATTCTTCTTTGATAACATCATTAAATGAAATATATGATACATGTTCTAAATCTTTATATTTTTCAAAGAATAATTGATTGTCTTTAACTTTAACAAGCAAAGAACCTCTTTCATTATCAGAAGTTAAACTATCAAATTTCATATAGGAAACCGGATAAATAAATTGTCTTGATATTCCTTTTACTTCAACATCTATATCATTAATAGACACTATATCTCCAACTTTAACACCTAACTTCTCTGCATGAGCGTAGGCTAAGATAATACCTTCATCAGGAACACTAATGATGTCATTATAGTCAGATACAACATTAATTAAGTTTTGATTTGGATCAATAGCGTTTATGAGTATTACTTCATCTTTATCTTTGTATTTAACTTCGCTAGGAAGATATTTAATTAATGTTTTATCTACTATATTCTCATCTTCACTAAATTTAAGAGATATATCGTCACTAGTTGGCATGTTATCAAAGAATACTTGGATATCATAATTCATCCTAGCGTCATATAGTTGAGACATAATACTTTGCTTAGATAGTTCGATTGATAATGCTACAAAGATCATCATTCCCGATGATAAAAGACATATACCTGAAAGAATATATCTTCTTAGATTTCTTAATGCTTGAGATATAGATATCTTTAAAGTAATAGGAGCCTTTCTAAATATAGTTCTTACCAAGATTGGAGTCTTGTTATTCATAGGAGGCAAAGCTTTCATAGCCTCTACTGGTTTAATCTTAGAAATTGATAAAGACGCAAGAAGTGCAGTGAATACACACACAAATGTCATTGCGCCTAACGCAATTAATAAGACAATAGGATTAAGTGAAATCATTAATGGATATAGTTTCATTGCCGTTCCATATGCATAATTTGCAATAGCAGTGATACCCACACCTATTCCTACCCCAATAGCCCAACTAAGAACGGCAATAACTATACTCATTAAGATAAAGACTAAAGTAATAGAAAACCTATTCTCTCCAAGAGCTTTCATAATTCCAATATCTTTACGACATTGTCTTACTATTTGAAATAAGAATAATGATGTAACAATTAAGACTACTCCAAAGAAAGAAGCGGGTACTGCACTAGAAATCATATTAACTGCATTGATTGCAGTCTTATATGAATCAATAACTTCGCTATCCTCATATGTAGTCATATAAGCAATGTTTGATTTTAGTTTCTTAACATCTTCATCGCTTATTATAGTGCCTTCATCCTCCGCCATAGTTTTGAGTACTTCAAATAATTCGTTTCCATCTTTTTCTTCCCTATCTTTAAAATCAAAGAGGATTTCATTGAAGTATTTTTGAGTTACATATTGATTAAATATATCCTTAGGAAGATAGATATATGCAAAATCTCTAGATGAAGATATTGAATATGGATCTGCTTTAACTACACTAGATTCAGCAGATACGAATGTTGAAGATATATCAAAGGCAACTTCAACTCCATTATGCATTTTTAAAGAGATGTTATCTCCTACATGAATCTTATTTGCTTCTGAAAAATAATATTCAAGTCTTAAGCCTTCTTTGGTGAATTCCCCATCAATTAGATGATGTTTTAATACACCTTCTTCATCACATGAGATTACCTTACATGAATAAGATGTTTCATTATATGTAAATGTTGAATTATAGAACGCTCTATATTCAACCTTATCTGCCCCGATTCTATCATTAAAATCGGATGGCAATAAGGTTGTATATATTAGATTCTGTTCATCAATAGTTTCAATATATAAATCTGGATACCCACATTCATCTACTAGATTCCATATTTCATCTCTTAATGTAATATATGCGTCTCTAAGACCAATAAATATTGCACATCCAAAAGCTCCGACAAATGTAACACTTAAAAGCATTAGCCAGAATCTTTTTAAATATGGAAATAAAAATGTTTTAGCAAGTTTCATTTATCTACCATTCAATATCTTTAGCATCCATTGGATTCTTATTTGTTACTTCTTTTTGAATCTTACCATTGCGTAATGTGATTACCCTATTAGCCATAGCTGCTATTGGAGTAGTGTGAGTAACAATGATCATAGTCTGACCTTCTTTTCTTACTATATTTTGTAGAAGTTCTAAGATCATTCTTCCTGTTTTATCATCAAGAGCTCCTGTTGGTTCATCACAAAGGATGATATCTGCTTTCTTTACAAGCGCTCTAGCGATACTAACTCTTTGTTGCTCACCACCAGAGAGTTGACTTGGATAGTGTTTCATTCTTTCATCATCTAAACCTACTAACTTAAGTGTTTTCTCTGCTAGATGTTCTTTATCTCTACCATGTATCGATAGTCTTACATTCTCAATAGCGGTTAAATCTGGTAGTAGGTTATAGAACTGGAAGATGAAACCTATCTTATCTTTTCTATATTTAGTTAAATCTCTATCTTTATATGCTGTTATATTAGTGTCTCCTAGCATTACTTCTCCAGAGGTAGGTGAATCCATACCTCCAATGATATTAAGTAATGTAGATTTACCACATCCAGAATTACCTAAAAGGACTAACATTTCTCCTTTATATACGTCAAAAGAAAGACCATCAAGGGCTTTCACCATTGATTCACCTTTACCATAATATTTCTTTAAATCTTTTATCTTTAGAATTATTTCTTTTTCCATATATATTCTTTGTCCTTTCAGATAATTCTTTTTCTTTTGACAATAATAACTACAACTAAAGTAATAACAGTAGCGGACATCCCAATAGCAATAATAATCAATACATTAATATTAAAGTTATTACTATTTAAATATTCATAATTAGTACTGTTTAAGAACGAATAATCATTAGAGAACGGATTATTATCATGATTCGCGAGTGACCAAGCTAGATATCTAGCACATTCACTAGCATATTTATTATTAGATTGAAGATTATTAATAACTCCAGCAGAAGTCGCCTCTAATTCCATAAGAGCGACTTTTGCAGCATGATAATAATGACCATCTCTACATAATCCAATTCCATTTCCATCAAAGGTAGTATCACCAATAAATAAATAGTCTATGCCCCATGAAGTAATAACATCATCTGAGCTAGATCCACCAGAACCTGAATATACATCAATATAACTTAAATAGAATCTTTGACCATTTGGACTAGATATAGTAAACGAAGATATAGATTCATTTATGTTAACGACATATTCTGTTAAAGATGATGTAGGTGTAAATGTTTGAGAAGATACGCCTGTAGCAGCTACTGTTACAGTAGTAGAATCACTACTATATTTTTTAGCATTAAATACTAGCTTAGTTACATCAGTAGTTTTCTTAAGGGTAACAATTAATGAACCAGCCTTTTTACTTGATGAAAATTTTAAACCAGTTGTTCCAGCATATATGTTTGTTGCGCTTGAAATAGTTGCTATATCAGAACCACTTACAAGCTCACTCTGTATCGTATCAGTACTCATTGCACTTGATCCATCTTTTGAATGATTGTCAAATTCAATTCTATTAGATGATTCACTCTTTTCTTTTACATGGATACCTAAATATGTTGTAACAAGTCCTCCAAAAGATACTTCAATAGACATTTGTCCTTTAGTTAATGGAGTATTTTGCCATGAAGCTATAGATGTTACGTCTTCGGTTGTTAAATCATCATAATTTGCATACAAAGTTAAACCTTCGTGTTCGAAAGTATCTCCTACTTCATATACGGTCTTATTAGGTATTCCTTCTATAAAAATAGATATTAATGAGGCGATGGTTAATCCATCAATTGTTATGCTTTTACTAATTGAATTATGAGTATATGTTCCAGTAACTGATGATGTATCTTTATCAATATTTGACCACTCTATATTAGAAGATACATCTTTAGTGTATGTGGAATTATCTTTCTTTCTAAATGTTGCAGTAACAGTTACTCCATTTGAAATAAATGGTTCACCCTGTTTATATTTTGTTTTAATTGGTGTACCAGAGTAGGTTAAATCAATTAATGTATCTGGTTCTACAATAGGTTCATTTTTAAATACTGCTCTAGCATATTCAGGATGATCTATATATGGATTTCTATTCCCTTGTATACCATATATTAGATCATTACGATGAGCTTCAAATTCATCTACTGGATCAAGCTCATGCCAAGCAAGCAGGGTATCTAGATATCCCCATTTGCCTCCGCTTGAATCGGTACCAGTAGTTAATGATAGATGAGTATTAGCAGAGCCATCTCCGTTATAGTATCGTGTAGCCATATAGAACAAGGCTCTTGCAACATCTCCTTTATCTGAATCACGTGGCTCAAACACGTTATTCTGAAGATAGTTATCAGTTTTTCTAGATTCGGTCCAATCATATGAAGCAGTGGAGGAATTGTGATTAGATACATTTGCAAATGGAAAGTTACTTCTAGTGTTGTTGCATTTCCAATCACTCGCTCTTAAATGGTGTAAATCTGAATATGCTTCACAACTCTCTGAGTTCCCAAAACCATTTGATTTAGCCCAGATATGTTCTTTGTTCCATACATAGTTTGTTGTAGTACCGTAACTACCTTGTGATGTTTTCCATGTTTTAGCAGTGGATGGATCGCCATTATAGTCAGCATATAGAAGTTTCATGTATGGATCATAGTCATCAGGTTCATTGTCTTGAAGAGGAGAAAGAGTGTAATCACGGTCTGTGATTTTCATAGCCACCTCTAAAGTCTTGTATCCATATTTAGTGTGACCTTTAATAATGTTATATAGCGCTACCTTAAGGTCATCTCCCTTCATAGATGAATTAATAGAAGCATAATAATTTGAAGGGGCATCCGCTTTTACTTCATTGCTTTTATTAGTTAAAAGAAGGGGAGATACCAATAAGGCAGATAGAGATAATGCAATAAATAGTTTTTTCATATTATGTATTATTATCTTTTATTCTAATAAATAAGCAAACTTATAAGCATTTTTAATGCATAGGTGAGTAAATATCTTTATTATTAAAACAAATGAAGATTATTAAGAATCAAACTTTTGATGAAGAACGCTCTTTATATAGCCTTAAAAACAGTGAGGTTAGAGAATGTATCTTTGAAGGTGAAAATGATGGGGAATCCGCTTTAAAAGAAGCTAGAAATATTAAAGTAGATAAATGTAGATTCTCTTTAAGATATCCTTTATGGCATGTTCATCATTTTCATATTAAAGATTCAATCTTCAAAGATACATCAAGAGCACCTCTTTGGTATTCATCTAAAGGAGAAATATCCAATATTAAGATATATTCGGTTAAAGCACTTAGAGAATGTGATGATATCAATATAGTTAATAGTGAATTCATATCCCAAGAATTTGGATGGAAATGTAGAAATATTGGAGTTCTTGATAGTTTTATTGAATCTGAATATGTATTCTTTGAATCTAAAAAGTTAAATATTGATAGATTAAAACTTAATGGTAAATATTCATTTCAATATGTTAAAGATGTAGAGATAACTAATAGTGAGTTGAACACTAAAGATGCTTTTTGGCATTCGAAGAATGTGGTAGTAAGAAATAGTGTTATCAATGGAGAATATCTAGGATGGTATTCTAACGGACTTACTTTAATTAATTGCAAGATTAAAGGAACTCAACCACTTTGTTATTGTAAGAACCTTAAACTAATTAATTGTGAAATGATTAACTGTGATCTAGCGTTTGAATATTCAGATGTAGAAGCAGATATAATAGGACATATAGATTCAATTAAGAATCCTAGAAGTGGAGTAATTAGAGCGGGCTCTGTAGGTGAAATCATAAAGAGTGATTCCATCATGAAATCTACTTGCGAGATTCTCATTAAATAAAGTTAAATCGTGATAAAAAATTAGCAAATGACGAAAGGAGAATTGATTTCTCTAATAGTAATATTGGTGATATTCACTATTATTATTTTGATTGTCGCTGGGGCGCTTACTATCTTTTTTGTTGTTTCTGCTAGACACAAAAAACACTTTGAATATGTTAGAGATCATAGTGAACTTTTAAGGTCGGCCGCTGCAATTAATGGGAAATATGAGTTTAAGAATTTTAAACAGCAAATCACGATTAGACAACGCTTTGATAACAAAGGAAATTGGTATAGAACTGAACCAGTTTCATTATTAACAAAAGAGATAAGAGAAGACTTTGCAAGTTGGAAAGAAACTCAAAAGAAAATTGAATATAACAAAACCCAATATCCTCTTTATAAAAAGGAGATATTTGGGCTAAAAAGTACATTAACTGAAGAAGCTTGTAAGGCTAATAAATTAAGTTACAGGAAATGCTGTGAAATTGAGAATAAATTATTCGACAACCTAATAAAGTGTCCTGGATTCAGTGTATCCGCGCATGTCTATATGAGATACTTATCTCCAAAAGGAAAAGTAGATTTAACAAAAGAAGACGTTTTCAATTATGTACAAATTAGTCGCATCATTGATTCAGTTTCATCAAGAAGAGTTGATAGAGAAACTTATAAAAGATTGGCTCAAGCTGAAAGAGGCGTATTAACTGATAGCATGCGATATGATGTCATGAAACGAGATGGCTTCAGATGTGTGCTTTGCGGTATGTCTAGAAAAGATGGTGCGATCTTACATGTTGACCATATTATCCCTGTTTCAAAAGGGGGTAAAACAGAGATGAAAAATCTACGTACATTGTGCGAGAGATGTAATCTTGGTAAATCAAACAAAATTGAATAGTTTCAATTATTACTACACCTTTGTTTATAAGAAAAATAACTATGTTATCTTCCAAAATATCTCTAAATTGTAGATAATAGAAACACTAAACTTTTGATATCTCTACGAATCATTGCATTAGTTACAACAACTACATTACTTGTCAGTGTTCTAATAATAAAAAAAGAATTCATTAATGAAGATAATGACATTGTTTTCTTAATAATTTGAATATTTTCATCTATTTTGATTATTTCTTTACAAAAGAAAAGAATGTAATAACATTAAAATATGAAAAAACAAGTACCATTAATAATTTTATTATCAACTTTAAGCATTGCTGCTTTAGCTCCAATTGGGGTTTTAGTGTTATCTAGAAACGCTCCAGAAAACTACTTTGCTAATGAAGGAGATTATTCTTTAGATATTAATGAAGATAATCCTTTAATAGGGGGTAATGTCTATAACAAAGGAGGCACCAAGATTCACTTTGATGAATATGGTGTAAACGAAAATGTAGATGGGGGAATCTTAGAACTTGCTGCATATGGAAGTATCTCACTTCAAACATATATCAATGGTATATCTAATGTTGAAGTCTGGTCCGAACAAGCAGATGATAAATTCTTCTACCTAACAATAGGAGCCACTCCTAACGCTGCAGAATTCACCTTCGAAAGTCAACAAGGTCATGCCTCTTTAGATATGAATTATTTCGAAGGAGATTGTTTCTACTTCTCTATTCATAACAAAACCGAAAAACCTATAAAGATTGAAAGAATACTTATTAGCTATACATGCGAGGATTTAGAAAAAGGTCTTAGAACGATGCTTGACCAATACATGATTGCTCCGCGAGATATTACTTATAACGGAAAAGCTCATAACCCATATTATGGTGATATTCCTGAAAGTTCTATTCCTTCAAATCGTAAAGTCATTCCTACAATGAGCAAGGATGAATATCCAATTGCCCCAGGAAGATACGTATATGGATATGAAGTATATGATGTCGATAGCGAGAACAATCCTAGAAAACTTCTATATACAATTACTAAAGAATTCAGAATCATTGGAACAAGATTTAATCCAAATCCTGATTATCATAAGGTACTTACATTCCATATTCCTGATGAGAATGGTAATGAAAAATTAATTTTCCAGGAAACTGATGATAATTCTTATAACTTAGCGAATCTCCCAAGTGAATGCTTACAATATTCCTGGGATTCACCATATAACATTTTCAAATACATTGGTGATCAACATTATTATCCAGTATTTAGAGTAAGTGGTATTTCATCAATGAAAGAAGGAGATGGATGTTATCCGGTTCATCTTACTTATTCATACGCTGAAAAAGGTTTTGAAATGCCAGATCCAGCTATGAAACCTGGCTATCAATTTGGTGGATGGTATTTAGATCAAGAATTAAACGAATTATATGATCCATCTAAGATGTACCCAGGCAATTTAGTGTTGTACGCTAAATGTATTGAAACAGACTTAGATATTAAAAGAATCTATTATCACTACGAAGATGGTAGTCTTGCAAATAGAGTGGATTATTTAACATCTGACGATGCCAAATTAACTCTACCAGAAGCCGCATCATTTATGGATCTTCCTCGTACATATGATCCATTCTATTGGTCAATCACATGTGGGAATAGAAATTTAGGTATATTTAAACAAGATGTCCCATCAACAGGATATCAAGGTGACAAAATCAAATATACTGACTTTTCTAAATATCCTGGTGATGTACATGCATATGCTACTGAAGCAAAACGTATACCACTTTATGACTGGACGTTTGATTTATTCACTGTTGATGGAGATAGAAACAACGTTTTCCAACATAGATTAATGTCCACAAAATATGAAGCTGATAAAGACTTCGTCATTCCAGGATATGCAGTTAGACAAAGAGACAATACTGAATACCATGATCAAGCAGATAGTTTTACTGTTGATAGATTGGGTCAATTCTTTATGACTGATGAGAAGAAGGCTGCCATCGTTGATGGTGGTACATTAAAAACTATTTCATCTTATGGATATGGAAATATTGAGATGAGAAAGCCACTAGGTGGTATTCTTCGTCATGAATCGGTTAAGGAAGTTGGAAGAAGAGCTTTCTTTAACCGTTATGGTTTAAAAGGAACTTATTTCCCAAAGAATGCTACTGAATTTGATATTGAAGCATATGCTAATGTCACATTTGATCGTATCTTAACTCTTCCAAAAACATTAACTAAGATTGGTGATCGTTGTTTCCTAGGTTCACAAAACATTGAATTTGTATGTCTACCTAGATCTATTAAGACTATAGGACGAAATGCATTTGCATACGCTACATACAATAAAAATACTAGAGTATATGAAAATATCACCGATAGAACTGTTCCAGGCAACACTGCTATCACCTTCTTATACGAAGGTAGTGAAAAAGACTTCAACAAATTAGATGAAGTCACTAAAGACGCAATTAAGAATAATGCTTATAAGATAGTTTATAACTATGATTATTCAACTTATTATGGAAGGGGTGAATAGTATATGAAAAAGAATCTCCTCTTATTTATCTCATCATTATCACTTATGTTATCTGCTTGTGGTGTACAAGAACACCATAAGGAAATGACTCAAAGTGATTTTGATGCACTTGATAATGCTCTTAATAATACAGAAATTCACGCATCTAGAGATGTAGATACTACCCCTTTAACAATTCCTAATGAAGATCCATATACTGACCTTACTAGATCAGTTATTGATTTTGATGATTATTTAAAATCAAATGCAGACCTTTCTTACACAATTGTTGATAAGAATATGTCTCATGAAATTCCATATGCTGATGAAAGTGATTTAATAATCACTCCTACTGATGTATCACTTTACGATAACCGTGGTAGAACTTACGAATTTAAGCAATTCAATGCAACTACACCTGGTGTAGCTTATATATCATTCTCTTCTTCTATATTTAGTAGAAAGAATATTTATTACCTCGAACTTAATAATACAAACCTAAAATTCGAAGGCAAGGATGATGATATTAATAGACTTACCTTCTATACGATGAATAGAGGCAATGATGTTAATAGGGATGTCTCATACAAAACAGATATCATCGATATCGATTCCACAAAAGTGTATTACTATGATGAAGATGGATATTCACCATATTTCGTCTATAGTGAAATCCTTGATCTAAATAAAGATGATGTATTTAGAATTAGAAATCCTCAATTAGAAAACGATGATATCGATACTACGTATGGTAAATTCATCTCCATCAATCCTAACCCAAATGGAGCAGGATTCATGGTTAGATATGAACCTGCTAAAGGTGCCGATATCTATGACAGTCTCTCAATAAATGATTCTAAGACATTAAGCGAAGAAGACGCTGTTTATTACTATAACGAAGGTGATATGGGTGAACAACTCGCTCAAAGCATCATTCATAATCCAAGTGTTGTTACTACTGTTTATGGATTAATGAATTATTTTGGAGTTGAACAAGAAAAATTTGAAAGAAGTGTTGTTGACTGGGGTTCAAGAATTGATATCAAATTTGATACCTCATACGATATGGACACCCAAGCATTTACCTTTGGTGTTTCCGCTGGATATACATTCTATCCTGAAGAGAATTTAACCATCACACTTAAACTCTCTTATAAACAAACATGGAGATTTGATGTTACTGCTTCAGTAGAAATTGAAACAGAATTCTTCGTACCTGTTGGTATTGATTACACTTTAAAAGTAGTAGAAGATACTCAAAAAGAAGTTAGCTTTGGTATTTGTGTCTCATATTCTTATTCGGGTGAATATGATGAAGAAAAGACAGAGCAAGATATTAATGAAGCAGTACAACAAGCTTTCCAAAACCGTGATGATTGGCAAAAACATTCAATCTTTAATGGAGAAAGTGGATCAACGACTCCTGGTGGTGCCACATATCCAATATTCAAGATTGTATGTACTTATTTCTTACCAATTGAAATATATTTCGATGTTGAATTCTATTGGGAACTTGTTCCTACACTTGAAGCCATTATTAAATATGCAAGCCACACTCAAAGAGTAGATGTTTGTGTATCTAGTGATGATGGCGCTGATACATCTAGTGATAGCGGTACTAAAACTAATAGCGACCTATCATTTACCTTTATTGGTAAAGTCCACTTTGAAGTTGGATTTAGAGTCTCTATTGGTGTTGACCTTATTGGTTTATACAAATTCTTCCATGTTGAATTCTATTTCAAGATTTATGGTGCAATTGATATCCTAGGATATCTATTTATGGACATATCTTGGAACGATGATTTACCACCATCTTTAAATGTCCAAGGTGGATGTAAATTTGAAATATCTGTAGGACTGAAGGTTGGATTTGACTTATATCTCTTATTTGGTGGATATACACATGAATTCCCTATTGTAGCAGTAGTCTTATTTGGTGCACAGGTATCTAATCCGTTCCAGAAATTTGTGAATGATACAGAAGAGATCTATATTCACCAAAATGATTATGATAGTACTTCAAAACAGTTTAATTTAACTCTTGGTCAAAGACATCTATTAGCAGCTAGAGTCTTTAATCCAGATACATTCTCAGTCGATATCAAAGACATGGAATATAATGACAAAGTTAAAGCTGTCTATGGAGCCTTTGTTTCTGAAGATGTTGAATTTAATGTCTTTAAACTTCAATCAATAGAAGCTTATGGCGATAGTACTCTTCCAGATTCATTTGGTTTATCTACTGATGGGCATATGACTCTAGATACAGTATCAGGACAAGATAACTTTGACGCTGTAATTAAAATTGAAGTCAATTCTGCGGTTACTTTTGGTGAAGAACCAGTAAAAACAATTATTGTCCACTTTGTTAATAGCGATCGTCAAAAAATATATATTGATGACGAATTATTAGGTTCATTTGTTAATGGAGCAGTTATTCAATTACCTGTTCCAGATCCAATTAGATATATGAAATTCACTGGTTATGAATGTATGGATGGTTTATTCATCGCTTATGATGAAACTAAACCAGAAGAATTTAAATATACGATTAATACTTATGAAGGCATGATAGACATGATGGTTATGGAGTCTAAGTGGGTTGATTATTACCATTGGGAAGTCTATTTCATGGATGGATTTAATAACCTAATTGAAAAGCAAATGGTTCTTAATGGTGAAAACGCGGTGGAACCAGATGAGGCTACTCGTGATAGATATATGATTGCAAATCCACCAGATGATTCTCATCATTATGAATTTGTAATGTATGATCATTCATTAGAAAATATTAGTGGTCCTACAGTTATCAGGGCTTTATATAGGATAGTTTCTAACTAAAATATTGTTAAAATAACGTAAAATATATTAGACATTATCTTTGCCATCACTAGAAGAAACAAAAAAAGATGGTTTTACTAGCTGTACCATCTTTTCTCTATTTTATTGTATCTCAACTATATCTATAAATCCTGTCATTTCGAATAGTTCAACTATATCCGCACAAGGATTCTTCACAATAACTTTCTCATCTGGTTTAAGAAGTTTCTTGCTAATTAATAAGATTCTTAATCCAGCTGAAGATATATAGGTTAATTTAGCAAAATCATACACTATTTCATTAATATCTTTAGAAGCTTCTTGAACATCTTTTTCTAAAGAAGGTGCAGTTAAAGAATTAAGTTCTCCTTCAAGAACATAATACAAGGTATGATCTTTGATTATTCTTTTAAATTCCATATTAAATAATAGTTAAAAAATCAGTAAAGCAAGTAAGTTCAAATGTTTCCATGATATCTGAATTTACATGGCTAACAACCATCTTACCTTGTTTATCCATTGTTTTTTGAGCAAATAAAATAGCTCTTAAACCTGCGGATGAGATATAGTCAACTTTCCCTAAATCAAGTTCAAGTTCTTCAACACCAGCAAGTTCATTTTGAAAATATTCTGCAAGTTCTGGGGAAGTATTGGTGTCAATTCTTCCCTCAACAATTAAATGTAATTTCTTTCCATCTTTTTTTGGTTTGATATTCATTTTTCTATCTCCTTAAATATTTTTAATTATTACCAATATGTTTTGATTGTCTTTTCGGACATATGAGATTCCATCCATTGTGTTTTTCACAATGAATAGACCTAGTCCTCCAATACGTCTATCTTCAACTTTAGCATCTAAATCAGGTTCTTTACTTTCAAGAGGATTAAATGCTTTACCATTATCTTTAATAGTAACTTCAATTGAACGAGGATTATCTTTTACAACGTATGCAATTTGAATTTGGCCTTTTCCTGGTTGATAGGCGTAATTTGCTACATTAGTAAAGAGTTCTTCGAGCGCTAAACGGATTTTGTAAATCGTTTTATGTTCAACATTTAGCTCTTCTAACTCTTTTTCAATTGGCTCTAACATTAACTCAAGGTTTTTAACATCTGCCTCAAGTTCATAAGAATACTTTTTATTCATTTTCGTACCCCCTATATTCTAGACATAACATTGTAATATCATCAAATTGTTGTTGGTTTTTCGCAAACTCATCAATATCTTTTTTCATATTCTTGACGATTTCTTCTACTGGTAAATCCTTGTAGTTATTTAAAGATTCAATCATTCTTTCTCTACCAAATCTTTCATTATTCAATGTAGCTTCAGGAACCCCATCAGTATGGACAAATAGTTTTGCTCCTTTTTCTAATTTAATTTCATATTCTTCATATTTAGATTCAGGGAACCAACCTACCACAAATCCATGTTTATCTTTAACAATTTCAAACAAACCATCTTTTTGTTTTATTACTGGTTTTTCATGTCCTGCATTAGCGCATGTCATCACACCTGTTTTTAAATCAAGGACTGCCACCCATATAGTGACAAACATCTCATCTTGTTTATTATGACATATTTGTTTATTTACCGATTCAAGAGCAACTTTAGGAGATTGACCAAGCATCATAAAGTTTTGGACCATAATCTTACTTGCCATCATAAATAAGGCTGCAGGAACCCCCTTATCTGAGACATCTGCGATTACTAAACCTAAATGATCTTTATCTATTAAGAAGAAGTCATAAAAGTCTCCACCTACTTCTTTAGCAGGAGTCATTGAAGCATATATATCAAATTCTTTTCTTTCTGGGAAAGCAGGGAAGATAGATGGAAGCATATGCATTTGAATTTCTGTTGCTAATCCAAGTTCTTTAGAAGTGGAATACAGATGTTTTTCATTATCAGAGAATAAGAATGCATATATGAGCATTAATGAAACCATCATTGATGAATATAGAATAGATACACCATATCTAAATCCACCTACTCCAATAGAGACAAGTGGAATAGCCATGAACGCAACGATGATTAATTTAGTTTTGAGTTTTTCTTTAGAAATGATAAGCGCTGCAACTAAGCAGATTGCAACAAGTACTAAGAATATACGATGTATCCAGAATGTTGTCACTCTGCTATATTCTCCCGTTGCTTCATTAATTCTGAAATATAGAGGATAGAATAAGTTTGTAATAGGAAGGAATAAGAAGACAACAAATATTCCAGTTAAAACAAATGTAACAATCAATATTGCTTTATTTTCAATTTTTAAAACGTAAAGCATGAATAACCAGAAGAAGTAAATATAGAGGATTTCTGATGCGAAAACTAAGATAGCGGCTATCTTATTAGCCATAACAAATTCTGTTCTTCCATCCACTAGCATTTGTGCACTATCTAAGAACATAGATAATGATCCAATGGCTAACAAAGTAACGAATAGCCTAATATATCCATTTTGTCTTTTCCATGAGGGAAGAGTTGATAACGCCATCATCATAGCAACAGCTAAAGCACATATCTCACCACCAATAGAAAAAGCAAATGTAGGAGATAAATTATTGAATTGTCTTAATTCAACAAAGACAATCGTGCCGACAAAACAAAGAACTATTTCGGCAAATAAAACAGGAAGAATCCATTTCCTCTTGTTTAAGAAATTGGTAATCTTTTGAACAAACATACTATTAATATTCTACATATAATGATTAAAAACTTTAACAATTATGTTAAAATCTATACATCTACATTTTCAAGAAAGCGAGATAATTTATGGCCTATATTATTGATTTGCTCGAAGAATATACTGCTAAAACTCCTAACACAGCTATTCTTTTTGATGAAGTTCATAAGAAGATTACTTATGCTCAATTAGATGAAATGTCAGGCAAGTTATATTCTTATTTAAAAAAGAACAATATTGGAAAAGAAGACTTTGTCTTAATTAATCTGCCGCGTGGTGTATTACCAGTTATTGCAATGATTGGTATTTGGAAAGCTGGAGCAGCTTGGGCTCTTGTTGAAGATACATATGCTCCAGAAAGAATTGCTTATATCCGTAAAGACTGTGGATGTAAATTTGAAATCACTGCAGATACTTGGGAAGAAGTAATGAATGAAACTCCTTTAAAAGGACATGAAAAGGTTGATGACCATGATGCCGCATATGCAATCTATACATCTGGTACAACTGGTAATCCGAAAGGTGTTCTTCATGAATATGGAAACTTAGAAAGAGCAATTGATTCTATTCGTATTAATGGAGAAACACCATTTGATGGAAAAGATTCATTAGCTCTTCTTGCTCCACTTAACTTTGTTGCTTCAGTTATTGTTATTTTAAAAGCATTATCTATTCATGGTGGTAAGATGCATATTGTTTCATATGCTACAATTAAGAATCCAACAGCTTTGAAATTCTTCTTCTTTGAAAAGAAGATATCAATCACATTCTTAACTCCATCATATGTAAGAATGCTTGGAAATACTACTGGACCATTCTTAAGAATGTTATTCGTTGGTAGTGAACCAGCAAACAATGTATATAATCCAAAACTTAAATTAATTAATATTTACGCTTGTAGTGAATCTGGCTTTGCTGTCGGTGTTTTCTTAATTGATAAATCATATGAAACATGTCCAATTGGAAAACCTGAAGTTGATACAAAGATTACTTTAATTAAAGAAGATGGTGAAATCGCCAAAGATGGTGAAATAGGCGAGCTCTGCTTTGAAAATCCATATGTTCGTGGTTATATCAATCTTCCAGAAGAATCTAAACGTGCTTTCGTTAATGGAGTCTATCACACTGGTGACTTAGCGCGTAAAAATGAAAACGGTGATTATGTCCTTCTTGGTAGAAGTAATGACATGATTAAAATCAATGGTAACCGTATCGAACCTGCTGAAATTGAAGCCGCTGCTAAGCAAGTTCTTAAATTATCTTGGGCAGCTGCAAAAGGCTTTGAGGTTAATGGAAAAGCCTATCTTGCACTATATTACAAAGATGATGTTACATTTGATCAAGAAGAAGTTAGAAACGCTATGCTTCAACGTCTTCCTTATTACATGATTCCATCATTCTATGTAAAAGTTGATTCTATTCCACTTAAGGCAAATGGTAAGTTAGATAGAAAAGCTTTACCTGATCCAGATACATCATCATTTAAATCTGATTATGTTGCTCCAACAAATGAAACTGAAAAGAAGATTTGTGAAGCAATGCAAACTGTTCTTAAATTAGAACAAGTAGGTATTAACGATGACTTCTATGAACTTGGTGGAGATTCTCTTGGTTCAATTCAAGTAATCGTTAATGCTAAATTACCTGGTTTAAACGCTAGTGAGATCTTTAGAGGAAGAACTCCTAAGAAGATTGCTGAAATATATGAAGAAAATCGTAAGAATATGTCTGATGAATCTCCAGATGTTAAAAACGAAGCTTCATTAAAGAAAGAACATCCACTTACTAGTGAACAACTCTACATGGTGGACTATCAATTGTTTACACCAAAATCAACTATGTATAACTTGTTCACAATGTTAAAGTTCGACAAGAATACTTTTGACTTAAATAAATTAAAAGATGTTCTTAATACTGTAATTCAAAATCATCCTGCTTTATTAACCACACTTCACTTCAATGAAGATGGTGAAATTATTCAAAAATACACACCAGAAGTCTTCCAAAAGATTGAAATTGAGAAGGTTAATGAATTCGAATTTGCAACTCTTAAAGACGCTTTAGTTCAACCATTTAGAATTATTAATGGAAGACTATATCGTTGCCGTGTATTTGAAACAGAAAAAGCCGGATATGTCTTCTTTGATGTCCATCACACTGTATTTGATGGAACATCAATGAAAGTATTTATGAGCAATGTTGGTAAAGTCTATGCTGGTATGCTTCCAGATCCAGACTATTACTATTTAATGCTTGCTAAACGTGAAGAACTTATTGAAAGCAAATTCTACGAAGAATCTAAGAATTATTTTGAAGAATTATTTGATGGAGTTGAATGGTCTAATTATCCTCGTATTGACCATGATTCTAGAGAGAACACCTATGGCGAACTTGGTGCATCTTTAGAAGTCAGTCAAACTCAAATGGAAACAATCGAAAGACAATTCAAGATTTCTAGAAATGAATTCTTTATCTCTGTAGCATGTCTTGCTATTGCTGTTTATAACGACGTTAATAATGTGAAGATTTCCTGGATTTTCAATGGCCGTGAAGATCAAGAAATGATGTCTTCCTGTGGACTTCTCTTTAGAGATCTTCCAATTGGCATTAAACTTGATGACAAACAAACTGTTAGAGAATTATTTAACGAAGTTCATCGACAAGTTCAAAAAGGTATTGAACATTCTTGTTATCCATTCGTTGATAAGCATAACACTGCTGGTGGTGGAGAAAGTGCATATCTTCTTTACCAACAAGATATCCGTGATGTCGGTGGTCTTGATGGAATGGATATTGAAGCTGTTGAGATCAAACAAAATCTTGCTGCATCTCAAACTGTACTTGATATGCAAATCCTTGATGGTAAGAAAGGACTTATGCTTGTCCTTGACTATGCAGCATCTAGATATGATGCTTCATCAATGGAAAAATATAGAGATATCTTTATAAAGATAACTCAAAAACTTATTAATCATACTTCACAAAAAGATATCACTGTTGGTGATGTTCGTGTAGAATTTAAAAAGAAGAGAAACTTCTTCCAAAAACTATTTGGAAAGAAATAGTTAATTAATAGAATGGTATGAAAGAGGGTTAGGGGTCTAACTCTCTTTTATCAAATTAGATATGGTAGAACTTATTATTAGCATCACCTCATTTACATTTGTTTCCTTATTAGTTGTTGGACTATTAATAGGAATTATTTTGATTTTGTTTTTTTCGCTAGGCAAAACTAATGAAAAACATATAGGAAACCAAATAAAACCTATTCCTCCTGCTAATGAAAGAGCGGGTAAAATTGGAGAAAACGAGACCAAATATTATCTAGAATCATTAATCAAAAACGATGAATATTTGTTATCCAATGTCTTAATTCCGTATGGCACAAATAAGACAACCGAAATAGATCACATCCTAGTGACTAGAAAAGGTATATTTTGTATCGAAACAAAAAGATGGATTGGTCATATATATGGAAGAGACAATGAAGAAGACTGGATTCAAAAATATGATGATCCAATGATGAATGATAGAATCCATCAAAATCCAGTAATACAAAATGAGAAACATTGTCGACATGTTGATAGAGTTCTTAATGAAGAATTTGATGTTGATAACATAGTTATCTTTGTTGATTTATTAGAAAAAACGAATATTAAATCTCAATATTGTTTTTCGATAGATGAATTTATCTCCTATTATCATTCACTTAATGATGATGAAGTAAGCGAAGAGGATATCAAATATGTCTATGAACTACTAAAAAAATATGTTGCAACAGAAGAACAACTTCTTAAACATAAAAACTCTTTAAAAAAATTGAATCGCAACTAAAATAGTTATAAGATTTTATCAACCATAAAGAGAGTGGCGAGGGACAAGCCCGATGACCCACCAGCAACCTACTATTGTAAGGTGCTAATGCTTGTATGATGGGAGAACAACAAAAATTTGCTCCTATCATAGCGATGGGAGCTTTCTTTTATGGCAAAGGAGGAAGTTTATGACATGTGATTATTTTATTTATGAGTACAAATATCGTATTCAATTTGGTCTTTGCTGGTGCTTGTACGCTAGAGAAGATAAAACAGTGGAAAAGATGAAAAACTTATTCGAAGAAGGAAGTGGTTTTAAAATCAAATTTTTGAAAAAGAGGCGAGTATATATCGATATTCCACCTTATGAGTTCGAACAAGAACAATTCGAAACTTTAATTAAAGGCAAAGAAAAAGGCGATCTTACAAGCGAGAAAAAAGAACAATAAAAAAGCGATATAGTAATAGGGTCTCTAATAGACCTTATTATTTTTTATAGACTCTTTAAGCGTCTATATGCGATAATCGAATTAGATTAAGGTGATTTTTATGAAAAAGAAATTATTCCCTCTATTAGGTTTGCTTGTTTTAACTTTATCTGGATGTGATATTCCATCTTTTGGTCCTGAACCTTCACCAAAACCTGAACCGGTTCATGAACATACATATAGTAATGAGTGGTCTAAAGATGGAACATACCATTGGCATCAAGCAACTTGTGAACATTCTGAATTGTTTAAAGATAAAGAAGAACACCATTTTAGTGAGTGGATAACAAGAAAAGAAGCTACCGAGTATGAAAAGGGAAGCGAATACCGTATCTGTGATGTTTGCCAATATGAAGAAGTTCAAGAGATTGGAAAACTTGATCATACCCATAAAGCTGGTGAGCCAGTAATTGAAAATAGAATAGAACCTTCTTGCACAAGAGAAGGCTCTTATGATGAAGTCATATATTGTTACGAATGTAATGAAGAAATGTCCAGAGTGGCACACACAATAGAAGCATTAGGACATAATTATCATGCTGAATCTATCGACCCAACATTCGAAAGCGCTGGAAAGATTGTTTATACATGTGAAACTTGTGGAGACACATATCAAGAAGAAGGTGCTCCACAATTAGTTCATAATTACTCTAAGGAATGGAGTGTTGATTCCACTAAAGGAACTCATTATCACGCATGTCTAGATGAAGGATATGAATCCCTTCGAAGTGATGAAGCAAGTCATATAGCGGGCGAATGGGTAACTACTACTGAAGCAACAGATTGGTATGACGGAGAGGAAACTACCCATTGTACTGTCTGTGGTAAAGAAATGACTAGAACAGTTGATAGTTATGAAAAATATTGCATTAATAAAGTTTTAAACTACACGTATACAAAAATTGATGGGTGGAACAGATATGGTTATGTAATAACTTCAGTAAAGAAAAAAGATATTGAAAGAATTATTATTCCTACTTATTTGGGCGGCAATAACCCGGCTCCTGTTAAAGCAATTGAAAATAGTGCTTTTGCTGGAATGCAAAATTTAAAAGAAGTTATTATTGATGCTTCGCTTTATTGTATTAAACCAAGTGCTTTTGCCAATTGTCCAAAACTTGAAACTATAAAATTCAGAATGGATAGTGGCGGCTTATATGCTTATAATTCTTACATTTTAGGTTATGAAGAATGTGTTATTTATAAAAACGCATTTTACAATTGTCCTTCTTTAAAGAAAATTCGTATTCCATCTTGCTATGGAACAATTGAAATGGGTGCTTTTGCTGGCTGCTCTGGTTTAGAGGAAATTGAATTACCTTTTGTAGGTTCATCAAGAACTGGAACAAAAGTAAATAAATATTTTGGTAGAATCTTTGGTTCTACAGAATATGAAGGTTCTACAGCCTACAGTGTTCATAACACCGAATCAAACAAAGATTATACTTATTACTTACCAAGCAATCTTAAGAAAGTGACCATTAATAGCGGTGAGATGTCTGAACAAAGCTTTTACTGTGTTCCTTTAGTAGAAGAATTGTACTTAGGTGAATATGTTTCTTTGATCGGAAGTAGCTGTGTGACAAATTGTCCAAATCTTAAATTAATAAGTGTTATTTCTAAAACGGAAGAAATTCAGGATAATGCATTTGCATATAACCCAGCTTTAGAGACGGTCTTAATTACAGGAGAGATTACAAAATTTTCAGTTTGCGTCTTCTATGATTGCACTGCCTTAAAAAATGTAACTCTCCCAGAAACATTAGAAAGTATGAATCAAAAAGCGTTTTATGGTTGTATATCACTAGAAACAGTAGAACTTCCTTTATCGATGACTTGCGTATCTATGCGCACATTTGAAAATTGTTCGGGCCTCAAGTCGTTCATAATTAATGAAAATGTTACTTATATTGGAATTGAAGCTTTTAAAAACTGTACTTCTTTAGAGTCGATTGTTATTCCATCAAGTGTCCAATATATATCTGATGATGCATTTTTTGGATGTAGTTCACTAAAAGAAGTTACATTTAATGAAGGTCTACAAAGTATAAATCTTAGAGCGTTTGCTTCGTGTGATTTAAGAGAAGTAAGACTTCCTGAGTCGGTTGTAAAACTCGGTAATTATGTTTTCGGAAATAATCCAAATTTAGGAACCATTTACATTGGAACACAAATAGTTGGTTACGGAACAAATGTGACTCCTTTCAACTATTTGCGAATGCAAAATGAAGCTTTTGTTATAGATGAAAATAACCCATATTATACTTCTTGCGATGGAGTTATATATAACACTGATAAAACCATTCTTTATGTCTATCCAATGGCAAAGAAAGATACAAGTTTTACTCTCTTGGATAGTGTTACAAGTATCTGTGATTGCATTAAAGGTAATCCTTATCTTGAAGAAATATGTTTCTCTACAAATATTACAAAACTTAATTCTTATACTTTCTACGAATGTTCCAACTTGACATCTATTAGGTTTAATGGAACAAAAGAAGAATGGAATGCTATTACAAAAAAATCTTATTGGTATTCAGATTGTCCATTAGCTGTTATCCATTGTACTGATGGTGATATAAACCTATAAAATGAAAAAACAAATACTTCTTATACTGTTATCCTTTTTCCTTCTTTCAGGCTGCAATAATCCAGTAGTTCCTACTCCAGAAGGCGAAGAACCAACTGGTGAAGTAACACCTCCTGAAGAAGAAGGCGAAGGAAAAGGAGAAGAAGGTCAAGAAGATGATCCACCTCTTCCTCTTACTCCCGAAGTAGTCGAAAGTGTATATGGAGAACCTTATTTAAGCAGGCAATATTATCTTAACCATATTGGTGATATCTATTCGGTATGGAAGAAGTATCAAGGTAAAGGGATAACTATTGCTGTTATTGATATGGGTTTTGATACTACTCATGAAGATTTTAAAGACATAAAAGGAAATAGTCGTATATCAGATAAGTCTGCATATATTTCATATAATGGAACAATATCTACTCAAGTAGGTATTAATTACGCTCATGATTTAGGTGACTCTCATGGTACGTTCTGTGCAGGAGTAGCTGCAGCAGGATTGAATCATAAAGGTGTTATTGGAATTGCTCCTTTAGCAGAACTAATGCTTATTAGAGTTGATAAAAAACCTAAAAGTATTGCTGCAGCATTTAAATACGCTGCAGATAATGGTGCTAAAGTAATTACAATCTCACTAGGTTCATATAACTACTATACTAGTGGAGATTTAATCAATGATGGAAGTGATTTAACCACTGTATTTGAAGATGCAACTAATTATTGTTATTCAAAAGGTGTAGTTATTTGTTCTGCGGCAGGAAATGGTGGTCTAGAAAATAGACCAACAGAATATACATATCCTGGTGCTGCAAGTCATGTGATTGGATGTGGTGGTCTAGCTGCTAATAGTTCTGGCGAAATATGGACTGGTTCATCATATAATTACACATCACAATATCAATTTGCAGATGTATATGCTCCTGCAGATGGAATGTTTAATATTTGTAATTACACTAACAAGGGAGTTCATTATTTATACGATGGAGGATGGAATGGAACATCATTTTCATCTCCTATTGTTGCAGGTATGGCAGCACTTTATTTTGAGAAATACCCATCAAGAACTAATGTGGATTTTGAAAGAGACTTATATAATTCTTGTCATAAGATTACTACATCAGAAATCGCTAGAAGTGATCAATTAGGTTATGGAAGAGTTGATGTTGCTAGATTGTTAAATGAGACTAGTAGTGAGACTGTAACAGTTAAAGTTACCTCTTCTTGGTCTAATACATATCTATATGCTTGGAATAGTGACTTATCACTTAATAAAGAATTAGCTTCATGGCCTGGCATTAAGATTGATGGTAGTTACCAAATAAAATTAAGCGATTATGATTCTGTTATATTCAATAACGGAAGTAATCAAAAAAGTTTAGATTTATTAGCGTCATCGTTTATAGATGGGGCGACATATAAGATAACATCAAATATGGAACAAGGATGTTATCTGGGTGAATATATAGTTTCTTAAAAAGAAAATCGCGTTGATGTTTGGTCAACGTGATTTCTTTATTAGGCTCGATTAAGGTTTTGTTGTGCACTATTTTGTAATGTTGAATTTTCAACGCTTACTGGTTCAACCTTAATGTACCTTACTTGTTCCACTTGAGGAACTGTTGTTGATATTCTTAGCATTTCGTTATAAACCCTGTCTCTAAGGTCATTAATTGCCTCTTTACGATCAAGATTATTATTTGGTAAATATGGACCAGAAATATATGTTACTAAACGTGGTGATTTACCATGTTTTCTTTTTTGATATGTATTAGTTAAAACAAATGTTGGGACATTCATATCTACTGGATATCTAAAGGATGCCGCTTTGAAGTTTCTAATACCAGTATATGTCGGCCATAAGTGAGCCTCTGGATAGATTGTTATACTTCTATTTTGTTTGATTCTTGTTTCAACACAATCTAAGAATCCTTTAGTGTTTTGAATACCATATGGTAGTGGTATTGCTCCTAAAGCATTTACTAATGTTTTAATACCAGGAATTGATGTTGTTTCTTCTGCAACAATAATATGGTTTCTCTTAGATGATAATAGGTTAGGAGTATAAGCATCTCCCATAACTGCTGTATGGTTCGCATATATGAAATAACCGGACTTCTTATATGGTTTTAGCTTATCTTTACCAATTATCTTATTTGAATAGACTAGTTTATTCATCATCCATACAAGTGGTTTACCAATCACATAATAAAGTAGGAACGATAAACCTTTGAATAAGAAGTTGTTATTAACGTACTTATATCCTGGTTTATTGTGTTTACGAACAATGCCATTATTTGCAAAGTCATCATTTAGTTCATCGCGGAAATAATATTTTTGTTTTGAAGTATGAGATATTGGTTTTGAATATGTCAAAAGCATATTTCTCATAGCAGCCATACATGAGGATTGTTTAAATTGTTTTGTATAGCCAACATATTGCTTAGAACATTCTTTTCTTTCTTCTTCGTGTTCAATCCAATAATCAATTTGTTTTGCCAAATCTTTTGGATCATTGTTTTTAAATAGATTGTGTTCATTTAACGCAAAAGCATTTGTGGCACTTCTTTTTGAATCAGAAATTACAGGAACTAGACCACATGTTATTGCTTCAAGACAAGAAATTGCTTCAATTTCAATTTCTGCAGGATGGACATATAAATCACATGAATTAATTACATCAACGAGTTCTTTGCGGGAATAGAATTTCATGATTGGTTTTACTATTCCTTTTTCTTTAGCAAGCTTTCTTAATGCATTTTCATATGGACCTTGTCCTGCAAAAACGATTTGGATGTCATCTTTATATTTAGAAAGAGAAACAGCTTTAATTAAAAGTGGATGTGATTTTTCTTTTGAATATCTACCGATAAACAAAATATTAAATCTCTTACTAAGTTCTTTCTTTCTTTCAATTTCGTAATGACGATATAAATCATTGACCCCATTAGAAATTACATAACCATTTGTTTTTCTTTTAATTACTCTTTCAAAATAGTTTTTAATGAATTCTGTTGGGTAATGTATAGCATCTACATGTTTATATAATTTGTTATAAAAAGTCTTGTAGGTAATCTTGTTTGCAAGAGGGATATTCATCATTTTTAAATGGGCAGTAAAGTTTTCTGCTTGGCAATGGAATCCTGCAGTAACAGGAATACCCATCTTTCTTGCAATCTTAGAAGTTTTAATACCTAATGCAAAAGGAAGCATGACATGACAGATATCTACTCCATCAAGCGCCTTCTTAATTATTGTTTTATTTGGTTGAGCTAAGGACACATTGTTCTTGTGGACAATATGATTAATTACAAAACCTAAATTCTTTTCGGGAACGACAAAATAATTTACTAAATTCTTTTTATCCTTATCACAGCAAAGAATTCTTACTTCATCACCTTGAGACTTGAGGTAACGAACAAGATTCATACAAGCAATGGTGGTTCCATTGTTTTCTTCACCAAGGACATCACTAACTATTAATACTTTCATCTCTCTTTCCTCCAGCGAGATATATTACGTATGTGTTGTGAAAATTAAATAAACTAATATAATAGATATTCGTAGAATATAGATTCTACTAATCGTAGAGATATGGAAATTAAAGAAATTATTGGAAAAAACATACAAGAACTCCGTTTAAAATCGAAAATGACGCAGTTTGAACTAGCTGAGAAATTGAACTACTCAGACAAGGCAATCTCAAAATGGGAGAGAGGAGAATCAACCCCAGATCCTGAAATTATGCTCGCCTTATCTAAATTGTTTAATGTTCAAATTGATTATTTCTATTACAAAGATCATAACGAACAATATGTAAATAACACTAATCGTATTAAAGTGAGAGATTTATTATTCACTATTCTTCTTTGTATTACGGTTTTAACTATTTCAACAGCCGTATATTTATTAGGTTGCTTCCTTGATATAAGTAATGCTGCTACTTACTGGGTTGCATTTATTTATGCTCTCCCAATTATGTCTATTATTGTGTGGTTATATTTTAAACGAATTAAAAATAAATTAGGTTCACTATTATCGATGTCTTTTGGGCTTTGGTCACTTCTTACGACTGTGTTCTTCCAAATGTATATGTTAAATATGAACTTCTGGATGATATATTTGATAGGAATACCATTCCAATCAGCACTTATTGTTTACAATTTCATGAAGAATTAGATGCCTTGTGCATCTTTTTTCTTCTTTTAAGATATAATTAAATAATGACGAGGAATCAAATATGAAAAAACAATTATTATTAGTAACTCTTCTTCCCTTGGCTATGTTAACAGGATGTAATAATCAAGAAGTTGAACCTACTCCTGAACCAGAACCAGAAGACGAACCATTAAGTTATGATGTTGAATTAGCGGTCGAAGGCGAAGACTTTGAACTTGATCAAGAAAAATGCAAAGCCTTATTTAATAGAACATACACAAACGGATTGTTACAAAATATTCATTACTATGCAACCGCATCTCATCATCATATGAATGGTAAAGATATGGAACCAGATCCATATTCTTCTTCAACAACTGAAGTATTTGTTGATCATAATAAAGAACATAATCTAATTAAGTTTTCTAATAGTAATCATCCTGGAAAAGTTTATATCTATGATGGTGTTAAAGAAGAAACATATGTTACTACTGATGGGATATCATATGCGGTTTCTGATGTGAAATTTGCTAATTTAGACGATCTTATCGAGACTGTTGAATGGAACTCCAAATATCTCTTTAATGGAGCTTATACCATTAGTAATTATCAATTTAGTGATTTAGTAGTTACTTTTGATTTATTACATCAAGATGTTAGAAAAGAGTCTGCTGAAATCCATTTAGAATTCAATGAAGCAAAAGACAAAATCCATATTTCAAATTTTGCGATGATTAAATATTACGATACATATGCATTTAGAACTTATGTGGATATCGCTTCAACAGGTGATGTTGTAATAGGAGATATATTACCTGAATAAATTTATTCAAGCATAGAAAAAGGATGCAGTTCGCTTGCTGTATCCTTTTTAATATGTAAATTAGATAAGATTTCTTTTCTTTCTTGAATCGAAGACTGCTTTAGCAGCTTTTCCTTCAAATTCATGAATCATGAAGTAAGGCTTGATTTTTCTTCTCATTGAGAATTCGCCTTCTTCTTCATGGCGACGGTATCTTTCTGTTGCAGGGATTTCTGCTAAAATCTTATTACCGTGAGCTTTTGCTTGTTCGCCACTTTTAAATACATCTTCTAATTCTTCAAGATGAGAATCAGGATATACCATAATTACTTTGTAAGTTTTTGCCATAATATCACCTCTATTTAAGTATTTATAATATTGCATATTTTATCTTAAAAGAAAAGACCTGTAAGGTCCTTTCTAATAAATCTAGATTATTTAACTAAGCTATATGCTTCTTCATCAACATAGATAGTGCAATCTGGGTGATCTTGAAGAATTGAACATGGGACTTCTTCAGTTTTTGGACCTTTAAGCAAGTCACGAATAGCCTTAGCTTTGTTTTTACCAGTAGCGATTAAGACAATCTTTCTAGCGTTCATAATGGATTTAAGACCCATTGTAACTGCTTTGGTAGGAACTTCACTAATATCGTTAAATAAACGCGAATTATCTTTAATTGTGGATTCGGTTAATTCAGCAATATGAGTTAAAGAATCAAATGGTGTACCTGGTTCATTGAAAGCAATATGACCATCGCTACCAATACCAAGGATTTGGAGGTCAATTCCACCAAAAGAGGCGATTTCTGCGTCATATTGATTCATGTAAGCAACATAATCACCAACCCCTTTTAAGACGTGAGTTTTGCTCTTATCAATATCGATATGATCAAATAAATTATCATTCATGAAATAACGATATGATTGATTGTGTGTTCCTTCTAATCCGATATATTCATCAAGGTTAAAAGTAGCAACATCTTTGAAGGTTACTCTTCCTTCTTTGTTTGCTTTAACTAAGTTAGCATAGACACCTAATGGGGAAGTTCCAGTAGCTAAACCAAGAACACTATTAGGTTTTTTGTTAACTTGAGCAATGAATTCTTCAGCGATTAATTTGCTGATTTCTTTTTCTGTTCCGACAACGACTTTCATTTTTATCTCCTTTTATTTTCTTTCAACAACATTATCGATTTTTTTCACAATTGAGTTTTCTGGGAAACAACCTCTAAGCATACTTAATGGATATACTTGGGTATTTTTTCCGATAATTGTTCCTGGATTTAGAACTGAACCGCATCCAATATCAGCGTGGTCTCCAAGGAACGCTCCAATTTTACGAAGACCTGTTTCATATTCTTTATCACCATGGATGAAGATATTTTTACCATCACTTTTTAAATTAGAGCAAATTGATCCAGCACCCATATGTGAATGACTTCCTAAAATGGAATCACCAACATAGTTATAATGAGGAACTTGGACATGATATAAGAGGATTGAGTTCTTAAGTTCGCTAGAGTTACCAATAACACAGTTTTCTCCAACAATAACATTTCCTCTTAAATAAGCACCTGGTCTAATTTCAGTATTAGCACCAATAATAGCAGGAGCTTCAATTGTGGATGTTTTAGCAATTTTTACATTTTCTCCAACAAATACGCCAGGTTCAATTTCTGTATAACCTTCTAAACCTTCAGCGATTACTTTTTTAATAATCTCTTTAATTTGAGGAAGAATTTCCCAAGGATATGTTGATTCTTCGAATGCTTTCCTTAAGAAAGGAATAGGACATTCTTCAAATAATTCTTTAGTTTTAATATTGAGTTTATTCACAAACATATCCTCTTTTCTTAATGACTTGATATATTCTTTCGATATATTCATCACATTCAGCAATTGTATTGCATTCAAGCATAATTCTAACAACTGGTTCAGTACCACTTTGTCTTAACAAAGCACGTCCATTATCACCAATTTCTTTATTAACTTCAGCGAATTTAGCTTTAACAACTTCATCTTCGACAACAGCAGCTTTATTAGTTACACGAACATTTTTAAGCTTTTGTGGAAGAAGGTGAACTGGTGCAACAAGTTTGGAGAGTTTTTCTTTTCTAGAAAGAACTTCTTCAGTGACCATAATAGCGGTAAGTACACCATCTCCTGTTGTAGCATATTTTTTAATGATTATGTGACCAGATTGTTCTCCACCAATACTGTAGTTTTCTTTTTGCATGCATTCGAAGACGAATCTATCACCAACTTTGGTTTGAACATTCTTAATACCAATTTGTTTTAAGGCTTTTGTTAAACCAGAGTTAGACATAATAGTAGTAACTAAGGTATCTCCTTCAAGAGCACCTTCATCTTTAAGTCTCTTGGCAAGAAGATACATAATCTTATCACCATCAACTTCTTTACCATTTTCATCAACAGCGATACATCTATCAGCATCACCATCAAAGGCAAAGCCTAAATCTAATTTATTTTCTTTAACAAATTTACATAAGACATCAATATGAGTAGAACCAGCGTTTGTGTTGATGTTTAAACCATCTGGATCGTTATTGATAACAAATGTTTGTGCACCTAAAGCGTCGAAAACTGCTTTAGCAATCATCCAAGAAGCACCATTGGAACAATCAAGACCAATACGAAGTGATTTCATTGAATGTCTTGCCAATGAGATTAAATATGCAACATAGCGGTTTCTTCCTGATGTGTAGTCAGTAATTGAACCGATTCTTTCTCTTTCTGCAAATGGAAGATCATCTCCTTGAATACCAAGTTTTTCAAAGTCATGATCAATGTATGCTTCTGCAAGGAATGCAACAGCATCTTCAAGTTTTTCACCATTACAGTTAATGACTTTAATACCATTATCATAGAATGGGTTATGGCTGGCTGTAATCATAACACCACAGTCAAAACAATCTTGTCTTACTATGTAAGAAACACTTGGAGTGGTGGTAACATGTAGAAGTGAAACATCTGCTCCACTTGCAGCAAGACCAGCGGCTACCGCATATTCGAGCATATATGATGATCTTCTTGTATCTTTACCAACAACAACGCGTGGACGATAACCAGGTTTTTGACCGCTGAATTCAGGATTGCCATAGAACCAACCTAAGAAACGGCCGATTTTATAGGCGTGGTCAGCAGTTAATACTTTGTTAACTTCACCACGGAATCCATCGGTACCGAAATATTTAGTTTTAATATCTTCACCAATGGACATTTTGAGTTTTTTGCCACGATGGATGACTACTTTATCATCAAGTAATTCATCTGTTGTGATTTCAAATAACTTAGATATTTCAAGAATCTTATCAATTTGTGGGAGAGATTCATCACTTTCCCATTTAGAGATAGATTGTCTTGAGACATTAAGTCTTTTAGCGAGCTCTTCTTGAGATATGTTTGAAACAATTCTAAGATGGGCTATTTTTTCACCTATTGTCATATATTGTTTACCTCCGCAATTATAAGTTGCATTGCTAAAAATTATTTATTAATAATAGTGGAGTGTCAACATTTTTGATAAAATTATTGTAAACTTTGCTTTACATCAAGTCATAGTTACATACTAATTTGTCTAAAAATGAGTGATTTTACTCGAATTAAATGATGTAAACGCATTCAAATATATTGATTAAATTTCAGAATGAATTTCTGAAACTTTTCAAATATAATATTCAACGTGCTTAAATCTTGTTTCGAATCATATAAAAAGCATCCTATTGCCTTCACAATTGGTCCACTTCTAAAAATATTAGAAGCTATTTTTGATTTATTGATACCTTTATTCATGAAGGCAATTATTGATTTAAGTGTTTATGAAAATGTTTCTGATATCTCAAATCCGCTTACAAGATTAATTGGATCTTTTATTAGAATTATTCCTGCTTGGATTAATAACAATCAACCATTAAATGATGCATTAATTGGGGGAACAATCATTCTAATTATGGGTGTTGTTGGCTTTTTGACAACAATGTTAACCCAATATATTGCTGCTAAAACAAGTTGTGATGTAGCAACCGAAATTAGAAATTCCCTATATAAAAAGATTTTGTTGTTATCAAAAGACAAAAAGAATCAAATTGGCAACAATAAGCTATTAACAATCATCAATTCTGACTCTTATCAAGTTCAACAAGGTGTACTTATCTTTATAAGATTAATAGTTAGAGCACCATTTATAGTTATTGGGGCTTTAGCCATATCATTTATTTTAAATTTCTATGTTGGACTCGTATTCCTATGTATTATTCCTTTAATTCTATTAATCATCTTTATTGTGATGAGAAAATCATCTAAAGAATATTTAAATATTCAAAATAGGTTAGATGATATATCCACAAAAACTGTTGATACCATTAACGGAACTAAAATTATTCGTGGTTTTAATAAAGTTGAAGAAGAACAATATCATTTTGAAAAGAAAGTAAATTCGTATAAGAAACAAGCTTTATTCGTTAATAGAATCAATGCCTTTATTAATCCTTTGACATTCGCAGTTATTTCACTTGCAACCATCTCTGTTGTCCTTATTGGTGGATTAGCCATTAATAGTGGTTCATCACATCAAGATAATATCTCTTTAGCTTCCATAATCATTACAGAAATCGCCTATTTAATGCAAATTTTTGTTACTTTAATGCAACTTAGTAACGTAATTTTAATTCTCACAAAAGCTGGTGCAAGCCGTAAACGTATTGATGAAGTTTTATCACTTGAAGAAACAATTGTTGATAAAGAAACTGGAATCGTTAAAGAAATTAATAACGGAGATGAATTAATTAAATTCGATAATGTTTGTTTATCTTATTTAAAAGGTGGAAATTATGCCTTGGAGAATATCTCTTTTGTTCTTAAGAAAGGTGAATCATTAGGAATAATTGGAGGAACTGGTTCAGGTAAGTCTTCAATCATCTCTTTAATTGAAAGAAACATTGATTCTACAAAGGGAAATATCCTATATAAAGGTGAAGATATTAAACAATATAAATTATCTACTTTAAGAGAAAATATTGGACTTGTTGCCCAAAAATCACTTCTATTTAAATGCTCGATTAGATCAAACTTATTGATTGCTAAAGAAGATGCAACTGATGAAGAAATGATCAATGCTCTTAAGTGTGCTAAAGCATATGATTTCATGAAAGATTATGATGACGGATTAGATCATATTGTAAACGAAAAAGGTTCTAATTTCTCTGGAGGACAAAGACAAAGAATTTGTATTGCTAGAGCATTACTTAAAAACTCAGAACTATTAATCCTAGATGATTCTACAAGCGCGCTTGATTTATTAACTGATAAAGAAGTTAGAAACAATATCTCTAAACAATATCCAAATACGACGAAAATTATTGTTTCCCAAAGAGTCTCATCGATTATGGATTTAGATAACATAATTGTTCTTTCCTATGGAAGAATTGATGCATTTGGTAAACATCAAGATTTATTAAAGACATCTTCAATTTATAAGTCTTTATATGAGTCTCAGTTAGAGAAAGGAGGCGTTAAATAATGAAAGCAAGAAAACGTCTCCTAACTTATTTAGCTTTAGGCAAGAAATACTTGTGGTTAATTATACTTGCTGTATTTGTTGCTGTTTTAAGTGAAATTGCTCAGCCTTTCCTTTTAGGAAGAGCCTTAGATGCCATATTAAATGATTCTAATCTAATAGCTTTCATTATTTATTTAATAGTGGCTTTAGTTTTAGCAATGTTAGGTGTTTTAATAAGTTATCTATTTGAATATCTAGTTGCCCAATACTCTCAAGAAATTGTCTATAAATTAAGAATGGATATCTATAAAAAGCTTAATGATGTTTCGGTAGACACTTTATATAAGGATCAAGCTGGTAATCTAGTTCAATACGAGATTAATGATATTGAAAATATATCAAATGGAATAAGTGCAGTATTTAAATCATTATTTAGAGGCATTCTTGCAGTTGCTATCACAATAGTGATGATGTTCCTTGTGAACTATCTATTAGCCATCATCGTTATAATTTTGACCCCATTATCAGTTTTGGTATCTAGATTTATTGCAAACTCTAATCAAAAATATTTCAAAGCCCAAGCTTCTTTACAAGCTAGATTAAACGAAACGTCCTTAGAAACAATTGAAGGTTCAGAAATTATTCAGTCTTTTAATAATGAAAAGAATAGTTATGAAAAATTCTTTAAAGAGAATGAAGAGTTAAGAAGGAAAGGAATTGTTGCTCAATTTGCAGCTTCGTGGATTAATCCGTCAACCCGTTTAGTGAATAACACTATTTATGTAATTGTTGGTATCTTTGGAATTATCTTAATCTCAGTTACCAAGATGGCGGATTTCGCTCAAGCAATTTTAGCAATGATGACACTTGGCAAGTTATCCTCGTTCTTATCTTATACAACCCAGTACACTAAACCATTTAATGACATTAGTTCAGTTGTATCGGAATATGAAATTGCTAAGACTTCATTCGAAAGAATAAATGATTTCCTAAATAAAGAAAATGATATTGATGAAGGAGTTAAAACAATAGATACAATTAAGAACATTGAATTTAAAGATATGTCTTTCTCGTATGATAGCGATAAACCTTTAATTGAAAATCTTAATTTAAAAATTAAACAAGGTGAGAAAGTCGCTATAGTTGGACCTACAGGCGCAGGTAAAACAACTTTAATAAATGTATTGCTTCGTTATTATGATCCACAAAGTGGAGATATTCTCTTTAATGATGTTTCGTTCAAAGATGTTAAGAAATCAGAATTAAGAAAACATTTTGGCTTAGTGCTTCAAGATACTTGGATATTCAATGGAACTATTTTAGACAACATCAAATATGCAAAACCTGATGCAACCGATGAGGAAATAATTAATGTCTGTAAGAGACTAAATATTCATGAATTGATAGAGACTCAACCATTCTCATATAAAACTGTAATTTCATCAAAAGACGGGCTTTCTGAAGGGGAAAAACAAATTATTTCACTTGCTAGAGTAATGTTAGCAAACCCTGAAATTGTGATTTTAGATGAAGCTACTAGTAACATTGATACTCATACAGAAAAACTTATTAATAATGCTTTCGATGAGATAGTTAAGAATTCCACTTCAATCGTTATTGCCCATCGTTTATCTACGATTAAAAACGCTGATGTTATTCTTGTTCTTAAAGATGGAAAAATTGTTGAACAAGGAAAACATGATGAATTATTAAAAAGGAATGGTCTATACCATTCCATGTATTCATCACAATTTAAGTGATTATTTTCTTCCTTTAATCTTTTTATAAGGAAGCCATTTATTTAAGACTCTTGGATAATATTCTCTCCAAATGTTGGTGACATGTTCTTTTGAATAGAATTCAGAAATATAATGTGAACCTTCTGCGTAGTGTTCATAATATTTCTTATCTGATGAAAGTTTTTTAACTTGTTCATCAAATTCATCAACATTTGTACCTACTGCATAACAGTCTTTGTCTTTAAATAAGATTTCCTCATATAAATCAAGGTCTCTGAGTAATACTGGTTTATTAGAATTAACAGCTTCAAGAATAGACATTGGGAATAATTCGGAAAGTGATGGCATAAATAAGACATCGCACATATTGAATATTCCATTCATTTGATCTCTTGGAATAATACCTATGAATTTAACGTTTTCTGGAGGGTTATCCATAATCGCTTTAAGTTCTTTATATCCGTCGGTAATCTTGCCAAATGAGAATCCACCAGCCCACACAAATAATTTATCTTTACTTCTTTTTGCGGTTTCAACAAAATCAATAACACCTTTTCTTGTCTGTACTTGTCCACATCCCATGACAACAAATTTATCATGCGGAATTTCATATTTATCTCTTAAAGCATTTCTTTCTTCTAGTGAAATAGTGTGGAATTTTTCATGATCAACAAAGTTAGGAATATAGGTAATATTTTCTTTTTTAATTCCAAGATCCACTAAAGGAGGTATAAATGAAGGGTTAACCACGACTATTTCATCAGCTTTACGATATGTTGAAATGACATATTTTTTAAAGATATGAAAAATAAGCTTAGGCATTTTAAGAGAACCATCTAAAGTAGATGGAATAAAGTGAACATAAGTTACATTGACATGGTGTTTGTTAAATCTTGCGCGGTATCTAAGATTAACCGTATGCATGTGATAAATATCAAAATTTGACTTCTTTGAATTGATTTCAACTTCAAATAAATCAGTGCAGCCTTTAACAAGGGCTACTTGTTCTACATAAGCACTTCCAACACCTTGTCCATCAACGGAAGTTGCTGCAGAAAGCATATTAATTCTTATTTTTTCCATACATTTATTCTAATATGTATATTAACTATTTGAAAATGTTAATTTCAAAACATCTTTAATATAGAATTTATCATGCGAGGTAAACATATGAGAAAAGATTTAAAAGTAGAAACAATGATGTATCCAATGCCTGTTTTAATTATTGGAACATTTGATAAAAATGGTAATCCTAATGCGATGAATGCTGCTTGGGGTGGAATCTATGACTATAACAAAATCATGATTTGTTTATCTTCTCATAAAACTACAGATAATATCTTAAAAAATAAGTGTTTCACTGTTGCTTTTGCAACAAAAGATACTGTTGTCGCCTCCGATTATGTTGGTCTTGTGTCCGGAAACAAAGTTCCTGATAAAGTTAAGAAAGCTGGTCTAACATTTGTTAAAGGGAGCAAGGTTAATGCTCCAATATTTGAACAATATCCATTAGTCCTTGAATGTAGACTTGAAAAAATGATTAATGAAGGCGATGGTGGTGGTAACGCTATCGGCGAAATTGTAAATATCTCTGCTGATGAAAAAATATTAAATAATGAAAAAATAGATTATAAGAAAGCTGGATTTATTAGCTATGACCCAGCAACTCATAAATATATTGAACTTGGAGAGGAGGTTGGCCAAGCTTTTAAAGATGGTCTTAAGATTAAATAATGCGTAAAGAAAAACATATTGTTGATTCAATGATGGTGGATGCCAATTTGAATCTTAAATTAAATACCGCTCTAAACATGTATCAAGATGTTGCAGTACGTAACGTTGATGATTTAGGTCTAGGGATGGATAGGCTCTTAAATGAATATGGATATATGTGGGTTGTTACTCGTATGTATTTAGAGTTCTATAAATGTCCTAAATACTTAGAAGAAATATATGTTTCAACCTATCCTTCATCTCTAAGGGGTGGATTTGCTTTTATGAGACAAGCAGAAATTGCTGATTTAAATGACAATCCATATATTAAGATTTCTTCTACTTGGGTACTTATGGATCACGCTACACATAGAATGGTTGTTAGACCTAAAGTACCAGATTTTCACGAAGAACATCCAAACGCTTTAAAAGAACCTGATAAAGTTAATAAAGAAGAAGCATCTCTAGTTTATTCAAGAACTATTAGATATTGTGATTGTGATCTCAATAATCATCTCAATAATGTTAGATATGTCGATATGATATTAGACTTATTTGATGCTGAATTCTTTAAAAAGAAAATGATTGCTACTTTACTTCTAAATTATGAAAAAGAAGTGAGATGTGGCGAGAAAATTGATGTATTTGCAAACGTAGATAAAACATATGTTGAAGGCGTAGTTAATGGTAATAGTGTCTTCAAAGCAAAACTCACATTCAAAGATAAAATTTAAAATAAAAAAAGCTCTCAAGGTCACCCAAGAGAACTTTTAATTTGCTTTAATTAAGCAGCTTTCTTTTCTTTAACTGCAAGAACGAGCTTGTAGATTAAAGCAGCAAGGGCAGCACCAGCAAGTGGTCCAACAATGAAGATCCAAATTTCTTTAGCAGGATCAAATTTACCATTAATCATAGCGAATAAGGCAGGACCAATCGAACGAGCTGGGTTAACACTTGTACCGGTCAAGCCAATACCCATTAAGTGAACAAATGTAAGAGCACCACCAATGACAAGACCAGCAACTGGGCCGTTTTCTTGTTTGGAGGTAACGCCTAAGATTGCTAAAACAAAGATGCATGTTAAGACAATTTCAGCAAGAAGAGCTAAAAGATAACTACCAACTGTATATTGTCCGTCGAATAATAATGCACCTTGGACAGCGTTTGTACCTAATGCGGCTTCTTTATTGCTCATAAATACGAGCCATAAGAGTCCACCAGCAACAATACCACCTAAAACTTGGAAGAGAACGTAGAATAAGAAATCCTTTAAGCTCATCTTCTTAGTAATAAGCATTGCAAGTGAAACGGCTGGGTTAATGTGGCAACCAGAGACATTTCCGATTGAATATGCCATGGCAACGATTGCTAAACCAAAAGCAATGGCTGTACCAACATAGCCACCAAAACCTTCGCCTGCACAGATTAGTTGGGCAGTACCACAACCAACAAATGTTAAGACAAATGTTCCAATAAATTCTGCAATATATTTTTTAATTGAAGACATTTTAAAACTCCTTTCGTTTTAATTATAAAACTACTAGGAGTTAATGTATATAGATTATTCAAGCTCAAAAGCACCAGTATAGAGTTGATAATAAACTCCTTTTTGAGCAATTAAATCTTTATGATTTCCTCTTTCAATAATATGACCGTGGTCTAGAACCATAATTGCATCAGCATCTTGAACTGTTGAAAGTCTATGAGCAATAACAAACACTGTTCTTCCTTCCATTAGTTTATCGGTGCCAGCTTGAACAATTTTTTCAGTTCTTGTATCAATTGAGGAAGTAGCTTCATCAAGAATCATAACAGGAGCATCTGCAACTGCTGCTCTTGCAATAGAAAGAAGTTGTCTTTGACCTTGAGAAAGATTTGATCCATCTCCAGATAACATAGTATTAAATCCTTCAGGAAGACGAGTGATGAAGTCATATGCATTTGCAATCTTGCTTGCTTCAATAACTTCTTCGTCAGTTGCATCAAGTCTTCCATAGCGGATATTCTCCATAACTGTACCTGTAAATAAGTTGGTATCTTGAAGAACAATTCCAAGTGAACGGCGCAAATCATCTTTCTTTATTTTATTGATATTAATTCCATCATATCGAATCTTTCCATCTGCAATGTCATAGAAGCGATTGATAAGGTTTGTGATGGTTGTTTTACCTGCACCAGTGGCTCCGACAAAAGCAATTTTTTGTCCTGGGTGAGCATAGATTGAAACATCATGAAGGACTAGTTGATTTTCTTCATATCCAAAGTCTACTTCATTTAGAACAATGTCACCTTTAAGTTCGGTATATGTAACAGTGCCATCAGCTTTATGAGGATGCTTCCAAGCATATAATCTTGTTCTTTCATCAGTTTCATGGATAGTTCCATCATCGTCTTTCTTAATATGAACTAATGTGACATATCCATCATCAGTTTCTTGTTTGGTATCAAGTAAGTCAAAGATACGACTTGCACCTGCGGCACCCATAGTAATGAATCCAATTTGTTGTGAGAAGTTATTTACATTGTTAGAGAACATTCTACATGCAATTAAGAAGAAGAATATGGTGCTATAGGAAATTGGACCAAGTCCATAGGAAACATTCATTGTAATAGTGTTGATTTGAAGTCCTGGGTTAATTGACCAATTATTGATGATAAAGATAGCACCAACAACAATCAAAATAACATATAGGAAGTTGCCTATATTACCATTAATTGGACCCATGATATTTGATGCTGTATTGGCTTTCAACGAATGGGTTGTTAAGTCATTGTTTAATCCATCAAATTGGTTAATTGATTTTTCTTCATGAGAGAAAACTTTAATAACTTTAAGTCCCTTAATTGATTCTTCAATATTTCCTTCAACTTTACCTGTTGAGATTTGTTGTTTAACGAAATATTTGGCACTTCTAACACCTTGGGTCATTGAATTTAAAACCATAAGTCCTGCACCAGTCATAACAATAAGTGATAGGATTGGTGAGAAAAGTAGCATTGCAACAATTGAACCAACTACTGTAAATCCCGCTTGAAATGCAGTTGGTATTGCTTGTGAAACAAGTTGTCTAATTGTATCAATATCGTTTGTATACATAGACATAATATCTCCACGAGGATGTGTATCGAAATACTTAATTGGAAGAGATTCCATGTGAGTAAACATTTTCTTTCTTAAATAATTTAAGAATTTTTGAGAGGTGATAGACATGGTGAGGTTATAGCCAAAAGCAGAGAACAACCCAACAATGTAAATAACTCCGACACCAATTAATATTCCAATTAATGTTGGCCATGGATTAATATTTGCTGGATCTATAACGTATTTCTCAAGTGTTCCAGTAATAAGAGTCATAAAAACAGATGATGAAATATTTGCGACAGAGTAAAGAATGATACAAATAGCGGAGAAAATTAATTGCCATTTGAATTTTGAAAATAATTCTTTAAGCAAGCGTTTTAGTGTGCCTTTTTTAGCTCTTTGCATTTTACCTTTTGGAGGTCTTACTGGTGGCATATTATTTTCCTCCTTTCTTTGTTTGGGTTAGATAAATCTCGCGATAGATGTCATTATTTTTTAATAAATATTCATGATTTCCAATCGCATCGATTTTACCATTATTCATGATGATGATTTTATCAGCATCTTCTAAAGAAGATATTCTTTGAGCGATAACTATTTTAGTTGTTTGAGGAATTTTAGTTCTAAGACCTTGTCTAATCAATCTATCGGTTTTAGTATCAACCGCGCTGGTAGAGTCATCTAAAATTAAAATCTTAGGTTTTTTAAGTAATGCTCTAGCAATACAAAGTCTTTGTTTTTGTCCACCAGAAACGTTACTTCCTCCTTGTTCGATATATGTATCGTATTTCTTAGGGAACGATTCAATAAATTCGCTAGCTTGGGCGATTTCTGCGGCTTTTTCGAGTTCTTCATCGCTTGCATTTTCATCACCCCAACGGAGATTCTCTGCAATTGTTCCACTAAACAAAACATTCTTTTGAAGAACAACGGCAACATTATCTCTTAAGGTAATCAAATCATATTCTTTAACATTATGACCACCGACAAGAATTTCTCCCTCGGTTGTGTCATAAAGTCTAGAAATTAAATTAACTAAAGAAGTCTTTCCTGAACCAGTTGAACCCATAATACCGATGAATTCTCCAGATTTGATAGAAAAATCTAATCCTTCTAAGGCATTCTTCTCAGCTTGTTCAGAATACTTGAAGTTAACATTTTTGAATTCAATTGATCCATCAGTTACTTCCATCAAAGGATTTTCTGGATTAACAATTGTTGGTTCCTCATTTAAAACTTCTGCAATACGTTTACTTGCTTCAACACCCATGACCAACATGATAAAAATCATGGAAACAAATAATAAGGACATTAAAATTTGAACGCCATAGGTTTGAAGGGCGCTAAGTTTAGTAACATCTAATCCTTTACCAACAGTATTTACTATGATTATTGAACCAATTGCACACACCAAAACGTTTGATACATGGATTGCTAGGTTTAAAAGCGGGTTAGACCAAGCAACAATTTTTTCTGCTTTAATAAATTCGAAAGCAATTTCATCACTGGCTTTTTTGAATTTTTCATTCTCATATTCTTCACGAACATATGACTTTACAACTCTAATACCAGCGATGTTTTCTTCGACAGATTCATTCATCTTGTCGTATTTCTTAAATATTCTTCTAAATGTTGGCATAGCCTTCATCATGATGAGAATAAATCCTAGAAGGATTAATGGAGTTAAACCAACGAAGATAAAAGCCATTGGACCACCGGCAACGAATGCCATGATGATTGAGAAAACCATCATAAGTGGTGCTCTAACAACCATTCTAATAAGCATTTGGAATGCCATGGTAACTGTTGAGATGTCGGTAGTCATTCTTGTAACCAAACTTGATGCATGGAATTTATCAATGTTTGCAAAAGAGAATGATTGAACTTTCTTATATAAATCTAATCTTAGATTCTTAGCTAAACCAGTTGATGCTTTAGCTGCAAAAATTCCACCTAGAATACCTGCAAGTAAACTAAGAATAGCTCCTCCGACCATTAATGAGATAAAGAAGATAATAATCTTCCAATCATATTCGGCGGTTCCTGGATTATGGATGAATATAAATTCTTTTTTAATAGGATCAGCGATATATCCGAGTAATTGAGACATAAAGAATGGTATTGCACATTCAATGCCAGCTTCAACAATCATGAAAAATGGTGTGATGATTGCGAATACTTTGTATTGTCTAACGCTTTTAAGTACTTTGGAGAAACTAGTAAAGATTTCTTTAATTAATTTGAACATCTACTTTTCCTCCCTTACTAACATTCGCATAATTATGCTTGCACTTGGTGCGATAAATTTATCTTTATTAATTGATAACGAAGCGATTGAGACACCTCTTAAGAAACTATTTAGAATAACAGCATATTCCCTAGGGTCTCCATCAACGAATTCACCTTTCTTTTGACCATCTTTGACAATTCGTTTGAACATTTGGAATGGTCGTTTTTCTGGTGGCATTATTTCTTTTAAATCATCATCGAAAACTAAATCGAGAATTAGAATCATTGAACAGGCAATATCTTCTCTCTTATTAGACTTTAAACCATCAAGAAGTCGACTCAATACTGTATTTAGTATCTCTTTTGGTGATTCAGAATTATTGAGAATATTTGGATCAATAATCGTTCTTAATTTGCTCTTTGCATTAAGAAGTACTTCGTGGAATACTTCCTCTTTTGAAGCGTAATAGTGATATATAAGTGAATGAGTGCAACCAACTTCCTTAGCAATATCATCAATAGACACTGAGCGATATGGTTTCTTTACAAATAAGTGAAGTGACTCATTTAATATCTTTTCTTTACGCTTGTTTCTAATCTTTTCGTTTTGCTTCTGTGTTCTAGGCATAATTTTAATTGACTATTTTGTCAATGAATAAGTATAGACATAGTTATATTTTCTTTCAATATAAAAATATATTTTTTACGTGTATAATATTTAGGCGAAAGTGAGTGTGTTTTTATGAATAAAATTTGTGATGAAATCTATTATGTTGGAGTAAATGACCACATTCTTGATTTATTTGAAGGACAATACGAAGTTCCTAACGGAATGGCTTATAACTCCTATATTGTTTTAGATGAGAAAGTTGCTATCTTTGATAGCGTCGATATTAAATTCTTTGATGAATGGTATAAGAACATTAAAGAAGTTCTTGGTGAAAGAAAACCAGACTATTTAATTGTTCAACATATGGAACCAGATCATTCCGCTAATATCATGCGTTTCTTTGAAACTTACCCAGAAACAACCTTAGTTATAAATGCACAAGCATTAAAAATGCTTAATAACTTCTTTCATAAACAACCAGAACACATTCTTCTTGTAAATAACGATCAAGAATTAAACCTTGGTAAACATACACTTCACTTTGTATTTGCTCCAATGGTTCATTGGCCAGAAGTTATGATGACTTACGACATAGTGGCAAAAGTATTGTTCTCCGCTGATGCGTTTGGCAAATTCGGTGCGCTCGATGTTGAAGAAGATTGGGCTTGTGAAGCTAGAAGATATTATTTTGGTATAGTTGGTAAATATGGTGTTCAAGTTCAAAATGTATTAAAAAAACTTGGACAATATGAAATTAAAACTATTTGCCCACTTCATGGACCAATCTTAAGTGAAAATCTTGGTTATTATTTAAATCTTTATGATATTTGGAGTGGATATCGTGTTGAAGCTGAAGGTGTATTTATTGCTTATACATCTGTTTATGGTCACACAAAAGAAGCTGCTTATCTACTAAAAGAAGAACTTGAAAAGGCTGGCTGTAAAAAGGTCGCTATTGCTGATTTAGCCCGTGATTCTATGAGCGAATCTGTTGAAGATGCTTTTAAATATGGAAAAATTGTTCTAGCAACCACAACTTATAACATGGAAATCTTCCCATTCATGTCTGACTTTATTACAAGACTTGTTGAACACGGATATCAAAACCGTAAAGTAGGTATTATCGAAAATGGTTCATGGGCTCCACAAGTTGAAAAAGTTATTAGAGCAAAACTTGCCAATGCTAAAGACATTGAAATTGTTGAACCAGTTGTAAAAATTGTTTCAGCAATGAATGAAGCAAATGTCGAACAAATAAAGGAACTTGCAAAAGTACTTAAATAAAATGAAAGTTTGTATCATCTACAACGGTTTTCAAGTTGCTAGTGGTGTTACTAATCAAATTGATAGGTTAACCCATGAGTTTTCACTTCGAAATGTCGATGTCAAATTGCTAAAAAACACGCAAATACTCGCCTATATTAACTCAGATTCAATTAAAAATAAAATAGGTGAATGTGATTTAATCCTTTATCTAGACAAGGATAGATATATCGCTAATATGCTTGAGAAATCAGGTTATAAATTAGTGAATTCTCCAAGGGCTCTAGAAATGTGTGATGACAAAATGATTACACACATCATGTTAGCGAATCATGGAATCAAAATGCCGATTACAATTCCTGCTCCATTATGTTTCCATGATAATGGAGATAGATCATTCCTGAACTTAATTAAAGAAAAGTTATCGTTTCCTTTAATTGTTAAAGAAAATTATGGTTCTTTAGGTAAACAAGTTTACCTTATTAATAATGAAGAAGAATTAAAAGAGTCATATGAAAGACTTATTCATGTGAATCATTTGTATCAAGAATTCATTTCTTCAAGTAAAGGCAAAGATTACCGCATCATTGTTATTGGTGGAAAAGTAGTTGCCTATATGAAAAGAGAAAATAAACATTCATATTTATCTAATCTTGCTTCTGGTGGAACTTCGTCAGTTGTCGAACTACCAAAAGAGTATTTAGATATGGCAATTAAAGCTAGTGAGATTCTTGGTCTTGATTATTGTGGAGTCGACATTTTGGAAGGTAAAAATGGTGAACCAATCCTATCAGAAGTCAATTCAAATGCTTTTTTTGAAGGAATTGAAAATACAACCAAAATTAATGTTGCAGGGGCATATGTTGATTATTTACTAAAGAAATATTCTAAATAATTTTATAATTGGAACGATGAAACACGAATTTGATAAAAAGCTATTAACCGAAAAATATAAAGAACGTTTTGGTGAAGAACCAGAGCAATTTTTCGATTGTGGTGGGCGATTTGAAATATTAGGGAATCATACCGATCATAATCACGGTCTTTGTATTGTTGGAACTTGTGATTTAACAATCAAGGCTGCGGTCACAAAAAGGGACGATTCGTTAATTTATCTTACGAGTGAAGGACACTTTGATATTTCTATAGATGTTAAAAATTTGACTTTGTCAAAAGGCGAACTTGGTACATCCAGCGGTATAACTAAAGGTGTTGTTCAGTATTTAAGAAATGCTGGCTATAACTATGGCGGTTTTACCGCTTATATGACAAGTGATATTGCTACTGGTATCGGTGTTTCATCAAGTGCTGCTTTTGAATTAATTGTTGGTGAAATTGTTAATGTTTTATTTAATGATGGGAAGATTGATAAGCTTGTTTTAGCAAAGGCTGGCCAATACTCTGAAAACTACTTCTATAACAAAAAGAGTGGACTTCTTGACCAAATTGGCGTTGCTTATGGCGGTGTTAACCTTATTGATTTCGGAAATATTGATAAGCCAAACATTATTAAAATTCCATTCCCATTTAATGATGTTCACTTCGTTTTAGTTAATCCAGGAGGATCTCATTCTGGACTAAGCGCAAACTATTCTTCAATTCCTGAAAGTATGGAAAATGTTTCATCTCATTTTGGCAAGAAATATCTTCGTGATGTTGGTGAAAAAGCATTCCTCGAGGAACTCGAAGAAGAAAAAGAACACGGACATTCTCATTTTGATGATATTGATAGACATCGCGCAATTCACTTCTTTAATGAGAATAGAAGAGTAATTAATGCTATCAAGGCTCTTAAAGAAAATGATGAACAAGGTTTCTTCGATGCTGTTAATGAATCACAGCATTCTTCACAGAATCATTTATTTAACACTCAAATCGAAGGCCAATATGCAGGCTCACCACAAGAAGCAATTGATTATGCTAATGCAATTCTTAAAAATGGCGCATGCAAAATCAATGGTGGTGGATTTATGGGTTCAATCATTTGCTTTGTAAAATATGATGAACTAGAAAACTTTGTATCAAAAATGAAAAAACGTTACGGAGAAGATAAAGTTATTGAACTAAATCTACGTAACGATGGTCCTATTGAAAGATAAGATTATTTTAAATCTAAACCGTTAAGTCCTTTAAGGACTTTTTCTTTATGTTCTTTTCCAAGTAACTTTTCAATTATTGCTAATGCAAAATCAACACTATAATGCATACTTCTAGCAGTGATAATGTTTCCATCTACTTCTACTTCATTGGCAGTGAAGTTTCCTTCAATTCCTTCGTTAAAACCAGCGAAGCATGTATATCTTACGTCTCTAAGAAAGCCTAGTTCACCTAATATTGAAGGAGCAGCGCATATAGCACAAATAAGCTTGTTATTTTCATAGAAAGTTGTGACTAAAGACTTGACTTGTGCATTATTTTTTAAGTTTTGAGTGCCTCTTCCTCCTCCTGGAAGAACAATGAAATCATATTGGAACGGATCACCTATTTGTGGAAATGAAATATCACTTAAAAGAGTAAGACCAAAAGATGAAACAACTTGTCTATTAGTTGATAATGAGGAAGTTACAATTTCGATACCACCTCTAAGTAAAACATCTCTTGTAGTTAATGCTTCTGTATCTTCAAATCCATCTGCAAGTAAAATTAATCCACGCATATAATTACCTAATCTCTCTTTACTTATTATATAATAAAAAGAAGAGGAACATTATATGAATAAGAAATTATTACCACTCATTGCATTAATGGGTTTTTTAGTTGGCTGTAATGCTGATGTCGTTCCTGAGGAAGACAAAAAAGAAGAAGATCCTTCTGGTGAAGTCGATCCACATGGAGGAGATGAAGGTGGCGAAGGCCAACACGGTGGAGGAGAAGAAGAAAATCCACCAGAACCAGGAGATGCTATTAATTTAGTTGATGAACTTTCATCTTCATCATCTTTTGCTCCAGGTTTTGATTTTACAAATGGTACAAACGTCGATAAGTTGAAAGAGTATTTAAATAGAAATAGTGAAGGATTAGTTTCTAGTCTTTCATTAAATAAAGTTTTAGCACAGACAAATGAAGATCCAAGTGGAGCAAAAACTTATGTTACCCTTGGTTCAAGCAAAGCTGATGGTTCGATGTCAATTAGTTTTTCTAAAAGCATCAAATATGTAATTGTAACTGTCGCATCATATTCCAAATATTACAATAGTGAATATCATTCATATACATCAATTGCGTATTTTTCCTATGGTAGTGATACAAGACAAGAAACTTTATTACCAGATGAACAACAACATAATGGTGAACCAAAGATTCTCTCTTTAGGAAGTGAAGATAAAACTTTTAATTCAATTACCATTAAATCTGTTAATAAAGATAGTTCTGATGCTACAGATAATAGAGTATTTGTTCAAAAACTTGAGGTTTATTTCTAATGCCTATTAATTATCGTAAATGTGCAATCATCGGTTGTGGTTTTGTTGGTTCAGCATCCGCTTTCTCTTTAATGCAAAGTGGATTATTCTCGGAAATAGTTTTGATCGACGCTAATAAAGATAAAGCTATTGGTGAAGCACTTGATATTTCACATGGTCTACCTTTTGCAAAACCAAGTAAGATATACGCTGGAGATTATAAAGATTTAGAAGATGCTTATATCATCGTAATTACTGCTGGAAGAGGACAAGCGCCTGGTGAAACCAGACTAGATTTAACAAAAAAGAATGTTGCTATATTTAAGTCAATAATCCCGCAAATAGTCCAGTATAATAAGGAAGCAATCCTTTTAGTTGTTGCTAATCCTGTTGATGTTTTAACTTATGTTGCATTAAAAGAAAGTGGCTATCCAGAGACTAGAGTATTTGGTAGTGGAACCGTTCTAGACACCGCTAGATTTAAATATCTTCTAGGAGAACATTTACGTGTTGATTCTCGAAGTGTTCACGCAGTAATTATTGGTGAACATGGAGATAGTGAAATTCCGGTTTGGAGTAGTGCCAATGTAAGTGGAATTCCTATGCACAAGTTCTGTGAAATGCGTGGTTTCTTTAACCATGAAGCAGAGATGAAAAAGATATCTGATAATGTCAAAAATAGCGCTTATCAAATAATAGAAAAGAAAGGCGCTACATATTATGGAATAGCCATGAGTGTACGTCGAATAGTGGAAGCAATTGTTCGTGATGAAAAATCAATTCTTCCAGTATCTTCAATTCAACATCATTGTTGTTGTGAAGGTGTTGCCTTATCTATGCCTGCAATTGTAGGAAAAGATGGTATCGAAGGTTACACCCCAATTAGTCTAGATGAAAAAGAAAGTGAAGAACTAAAGGATTCTGCACTAACATTAAAGAAGGTTATTGATAGTTTAGATTAATCAAAGATTAAAACAAAAGAACTGCCGATTTGATAAAAACCCCTCCAGCTGGTTGTCCAACTTTTGGGGTTCATATCAATTGAATCAGCAGTTCTTTTAGTTTCTAAACTAATTAGAATTTACGGTTTGCAAAGGCTTTAACACCTAAGAAACGGCTATCTTTACCAAGTTCTTCTTCGATACGGAGAAGTTGATTGTATTTTGCCATACGATCAGTTCTTGAAGCAGAACCGGTTTTGATTTGGCCAGCATTAACAGCAACAGCTAAGTCAGCGATTGTTGTGTCTTCGGTTTCGCCACTACGATGGCTGACCATGCATGTATAACCATTGGTTTGAGCAAGTTTGATTGCGTCAAGTGTTTCAGTTAAAGTACCGATTTGGTTAACTTTGATAAGGACACTATTGGCAACGTGGTTAACAATACCTTTCTTGACGAATTCTGGGTTTGTAACGAATAAGTCGTCACCAACGAGTTGGACTTTATCACCAAGTTTCTTGGTAAGTTTTGCCCAACCTTCCCAATCGCTTTCTGCAAGACCATCTTCGATGGTAATGATTGCTGGGTATTCTTTAACCATCCTTTCAAGATAACGGATCATTTGATCTGTTGTCTTCTTACCTTCTCTTGATTTAACAAGGTTATAGACACCATTTCCTTCATAGAATTCACTAGAAGCAACGTCCATACCTAAGAAGATTTGTTCACCGAGTTTATAACCGGCTTTTTCAACGGCTTCAGCAATTAATGCTAAAGGTTCTTTATTACCATGTTTGCAACTTGGAGCAAAACCACCTTCATCACCAACACCAGTTTCATAACCATGTGCTTTGACAACTTTTTGTAAGTGGTGGAAGATTTCTGTTCCTGCTCTTAAGGCTTCTCTAAATGTTTCAAATCCTGCTGGGATAATGAAGAATTCTTGGAAGTCAACTGAGCTTTGTGCGTGAGCACCACCATTAATGACGTTCATGCATGGTGTAGGAATGGTTTTACCATTAACACCACCAATGTAACGATAAAGTGGTAAGCCTAAGCTTTGAGCAGCAGCTCTTGCAACTGCAAGTGAAACACCAAGGATAGCGTTAGCACCAAGGTTTTTCTTAAATGGTGTACCATCAAGTTCAAGCATTGTACGGTCAACAACAACTTGATCAGTAGCTTCTAAACCAATAACGGCTGGAGCAATTTTGGTGTTGACGTTTTCAACTGCTTTAAGGACACCTTTTCCTAAATATCTAGCTTTGTCACCATCTCTAAGTTCTAATGCTTCACTTTCACCAGTAGAAGCACCACTTGGGACAATAGCGCTTGCTTTGGTTCCATCTTCAAGAACAACTTCAACTTCAACAGTTGGATTTCCTCTTGAGTCAAGAACTTCGCGACCATGAACTTTTACAATTTTAGCCATGAATTTTAATTCTCCTTTTTGTTAAGCGTAGTAATTATATAATAAGCGCATGAAAAAATAGAATATTTTTGATAAAAAAGCGTTTTCTTATTATTTCAAACTATTAATCAAATCTATTTTTTCGGCGTTTGACATGAATGAGGAATTTATTGTATTAATTGCTATTTGCTTAGCATCATCAATGGATAATCCCATTTCTTTTAATAAATTAAACTCATCTGCTAAAGTTGTGTCTGACACAGTAGGATCATCTGTATTTATGGTAACAATCACTCCGTATTTTAATAATTCGAAGATTCTTAGTTGATGAATGTTGTTGACTGTTTTTGTATCAAGATTACTAGTTGGACAAATTTCTAATGGAATTTTATTTTCAACTAAGCGTTTTATAGTGTTTGGGTTTTCTAAAGAATGAATTCCATGTCCAATTCTAACTGCTCCCATGTTAAGAGCACTTTCTACAGATTTATAATCACTTGCTTCACCAGCGTGAATTGTAAATGGAATGCCATAATATCGAGCAAGTTTAAATTCTTCCATATGTTGTTCATTTGGAAACAATGCTTCAGCGCCAGCAAGATCAATTGCAACAACACCTTTTCCAAGATATTTTTTTGCTACTTCAACAGTAGTAATATTCTTTCCAATAGGCGCTCCTCTCATAAGACAAAGAATGAGATTTGACTTAATTGAGTGGACTTCTTGCGAGTTATTTATTACTTCTAGCAACGTTTCAACTACTTCATATTGGTTTAATCCCTTATTTGTAGAAAGTTGAGGAGCCATTCTAACTTCAACATATTTCAAACCTTGTTTTGCAAGTCTTTCTAATAAATCATTTGTGGCTTCTTTGAGACCATATTTAGTTTGTAAAACAACATTTGGTAAATCAAATTTCTCTAGATACTCATTTAGGGATTTGCACTCCTCGGTAACTGAGAGATATTTTTTAAGCTCTATTGGATCATAACTTGGAAGTTCGAGATTTTCCTCTTTTGCAATCTTAATAATTACTTCCGGTGAGAGGGCTCCATCTAAATGTAGGTGGATATCGCATAACGCATAGTCTTTAAATGTATACATATCTAAAATTATATTATCAATTCATTTGTTTATTAATATAAAAGTAATAGAATATTTCTCGTACGGAGGTTGACCCTATGAAGCCAATTGAATTAGAAATTCTAAAGAAATTAGATAAAAAATATGCAAAAGATAAAGCTAATACGATTGTTCGTCATGCCTTATCTCATAATGAATTAGCTAACCTTGCTCTTACTAATGACACTTTAAAGGATATGGATTTTAATTTCTCCTTAAGTGTCGACACAATGGCAATTACAAATCAAAAACAATCTGGCAGATGCTGGATTTTTGCGGCATGTAATGTATTAAGAGAAGATATCGCTAAAAGATGCAAGATTTCCAATTTTGAATTGTCTCAAAGTTATGTCGCTTTCTATGACAAACTAGAGAAGTTAAATCTAACATTAGAAATCTTAATTGAACTTATTGATAAAGATTATGATGATCGCACACTTCAATTCATTTTAGAGAATGGCATTGGTGATGGTGGTCAATGGGATATGTTTGTTAATGTTGTTAGAAAATATGGTGTTTGTCCAAAGAATGCTTATGTTGAAACTGCAACATCATCATCTACTCGCATTCTTAACCAATTAGTGAATTCTGAATTAAGACATTTTGCTAGTGAATCTCGTGAAGTTCTTAAAAAAGCAGGAATGGAAGGCGTCTATGCCCTTAAAGATAACTACATGGAAAGATTCTATTTTGCCTTAGTGAATTGCTATGGTGTTCCACCAGCAAAATTTGATTTCGAATTCACTGATAAAGATGGTAAATATCGTTTAGAAAAAGGATATAGTCCATTATCTTTCTATGAAAAGTATGTTGGAAAATCATTAGAAGATTATGTTTCCGTTATCAACGCTCCTACAAAAACAAAACCATTTATGAAGTCTTATACAGTCAAATATTTAGGAAATGTTGTTGGTGGAAAACGTGTTAAACACTTAAACCTTCCAATCGAAAGACTTGAAGAACTTGCAATTGCCCAATTGAAAGACAAGCAAATCGTTTGGTTTGGTAGTGATGTTTCATTCTATCGTGATAACAGCGTTATGAGATGGGATGATGAAGCATTTGATTACAAATCGATTGTTAACTTAGATTTCAAAATGGATAAAGGTGAAGCAATTGATTTCAGATGTTCCCAAATGAATCATGCCATGTGTATCACAGGTGTAAATCTTAAAAAAGGATTACCAACCAAATGGAAAATTGAAAATTCTTGGGGAGATATGGGCCCACATGGTGGTTACTTTATGATGTCTGAATCTTGGTTCTCAAGATATACATATCAAGCTGTCATTAATAAAAAATATCTCACAAAAGAAGAATTAGAAGCCTATGAAAAGGAACCAGTAGAATTGAAACCTTGGGATCCAATGGGCTCATTAGCTGATTAGTTCAAACTCATTTGAGTTTATGCTATAAATAATATTTAGAGGGAATAAAAATGCACAAATTAGTACTTATTAGACATGGTGAATCTGAATGGAATAAGCTTAATTTATTCACAGGTTGGACCGATGTCGAATTATCAGAAAAAGGTGTAGAAGAAGCTCACCGCGCTGGTAAAAAACTTAAAGAAGAAGGATATGACTTTGATGTTGTTCATGCATCACTTCTTAAGAGAGCTATTCATACAATGAATAATGTATTATTTGAACTTGATCGTGAATGGTTACCAGTTTATAAATCCTGGAGACTTAATGAACGTCATTATGGTGCTCTTCAAGGATTAAATAAAGCAGAAACTGCTGCTAAATATGGTGAAGAACAAGTTAAGATTTGGAGAAGAAGCTATGATTGTCCACCTCCAGCTTTAGAAGAAAAAGATCCACGTAATCCAGCCCTTCAAGCCCAATTTAGAGAAGTTGATAAAAAAGATTTACCACTTCACGAATCACTCGAAATGACTGTTGCTCGTGCTGTTCCATATTTCGAAGAAGTTATTAAACCAGAAATGGAAGCAGGAAAAAGAGTTCTTGTCGTTGCTCATGGTAATTCACTTAGAGCCTTAGTTAAATATTTTGACAATATGGCTGATAGCGAAATTGTTGGAGTCAACATTCCTACTGGTGTCCCACTAGTGTATGAATTCGATGACAATATGAAAGCTGTAAAACATTATTATTTAATGGATGAAGCTGAACTTAAGGCCCAAATGGAAGCTGTTGCTAACCAAGGAAAAGCTAAATAATCAAAATTACGATAATGGGGAAGCCATGCTTCCCTTTTCTTATATCTTATTTATTATATTTTATATAATGTGATATTATTTTCAGTAAAGAAGGTGCATTTATGAATAAAAAATTGTATGACCGTATAGTCAAATTTAGAGAAGATAGAGATTGGGCTCAGTTTCATACTGGAGAGAATCTTGCTAAATCTATTGTTATTGAAGCTAGTGAATTATTAGAAGTATTTCAATGGCAACATGAAGAAAAATCAATGGACAAAGTTAAAGAAGAATTAGCGGATGTCCTTTTATATTGCACCCTAATGGCAGATCACTATCACATTGATATGGAACAAATCATGCTCGATAAACTAATTAAAAACGAACAAAAATATCCTGCAGAATTAGTTAAAGGTTCATCAAAGAAATATAACGAATATAAAGAAAACTCACGTAAAATATAATGGTTTTTAATATCGGAAGAAAGACTTTTGAAGTTATTAAAGAAATTACAACAGAGAAGAATCAAACATATGTTGTAAATTTTAAAAATAAGCCATTTGTGCTGAGAAAATTTAATAATTTGGAAGAATACAAAGAAGCATTATATCGCTATAAAAAGCTTGTTAAATATTCAATCTATACACCAACATTAGAATATAAAGATAAAAACGAATATATCCTTGTTTTTAATCATATTGACTCACCCCATGCTGATGAAGTTTTAGCAAAAGAAGAATTACCTGAAATATATTTTGAGAAGTTGTTTACTTTGTATCGCTATGCTAGAGCAAATCAGGTTGATATTAACTATCTTCCAGAAAATTTTGCTTTAGATGGCAAAAGACTATATTACACATCTCTTGATTTATTTAATGCTAAACCAGAAATTAATTTAGAGAATTATGGTTTAGAGTTTTGGATTATGTCTAAAAAAGGATATGAACATTTAACAAAACTTGGCTATGAAATTGATAAAAAAAGATTATTGAGTAGTGCCGAGACTAATAAAAAAATAGTTTTACTATCTTTATATAATTGGTAGAATTTTATGGCGATGAAACAAGATAAAATAATATTTGCTTTAACATCTAATCCAAAGCTTGCTAAAAAGGTAAGTGAAACTTTAGATATTGAACTAGGAAAAAGCCAAATTGAGCGCTTTTCTGATGGGGAAATCATTTGCAGATGCTTAAGTGAAGTTAGAAATAAAACCGTTTATTTGATTCAATCCACTTCCTATCCTCAAATAGAAAAAATATTTGAAATTCTTGTATTCGTTGATGCTTTAAAAAATAAAGGCGCCAAGGAAATTGTTTTAGTGATTCCTTATTATGGTTATTCTCGTCAAGATAGAGTGGCTAAAGAAGGAGAACCAATTACAGCTAAGATGGTTGCTTCTTTATATCAAAATGCTGGAATTAATAAAATTATTACTATTGATTTACATACTCCTGGTATTAAAGATTTCTTTAATATTCCTGTTACAAACATAAATCCAACTAAATTATTTGCAGATTATTTCCGTGCGTATTTTGATGAACGCGGTATTAAGAATGAAGATTTAGTTATTGTTACACCTGATCATGGTTCAAATACTAGAGTAAAAGAGATTGCTCAATATTTTGAAGGCTCGTCACTCGTGTTTGTTGAAAAAAGAAGACCTGTACCTAATGAATCCAAAATCATTTCGATTGTTGGCAATCCAAGAGATAAATATTGCCTATTATTAGATGACATCATTGATACTGGCGGAACTATAAATCATGTTGTTGATGCTCTTTTAAAGAAGAACGCTAAAGAAGTTTATGTTGGAGCGACTCATGGAATATTCTCAAAAGGCGGTCTTGATTCACGTATAAAACACATTGTTGTTAGTGACACAATTGAGAAAAATATCGAGGGTGTGCGGGTGATTTCTGTTGATAAACTCATTTCTAAAGAGATTGAAGGTTAATAAATGAAAGACTTTTATTTAGAGATTAAACATATAGATAAGAATAGTGGTGCTCGTTATGGGATACTTCATACTCCACACGGTGATGTTGAAGTTCCAATGTTCATGCCTGTTGGTACTTTAGCCACTGTTAAAACTCTCTCTCCAGAAGAAGTTAAATCATTAGGAGCTGGAGTTATTCTTTCAAACACATATCATCTACACCTAAGACCTGGTGAAGATATAGTCGCCAAATCTGGCGGACTTCATAAGTTCATGAATTATGATGGACCAATCTTAACCGATAGTGGTGGTTTTCAAGTCTTTTCTTTGCAAGAAAATCGTAGGATTAGCGAAGAAGGTGTTATGTTTAAGTCTCATTTAAATGGAGACAAAATGTTCTTCTCGCCTGAATCAGTAATTGAAATTGAAGAGAAATTAGGTGCTGACATAATTATGTCTTTTGATGAATGTATTCCTTATCCAGTAGATGAAAAATACGCTAGAAGAAGTGTAGAACGAACCCTTCGCTGGGCTAAAAGAGGTCAAGATGCTCACAAACGAGAAGACCAAGCATTGTTTGGTATTGTTCAAGGTGGAGAATTTGAACATTTAAGAAAATATTGTGCCGAAGAATTAACTAAAATGGACTTCCCAGGATATTCAATTGGAGGTACATCCATTGGAGAACCTAAGGATGTTTTTTCGAAAATGGTTGAATATTCAGTTAAATACTTACCTGAAAATAAGCCACGTTATTTAATGGGCGTTGGTTCACTTGATTTCATCTTAGAAGGTATTGAAAAAGGTGTTGATATGTTTGACTGTGTTCTTCCAACACGCATAGCTCGTCATGGAGCGCTTATGACTTCCAAAGGAAGAGTAAATATCCGTGATGCTAAATATAAAGAAGATTTCACTCCTCTTGATGATGAATGTGATTGTTATACATGTAAAAACTACACCAAAGCATATCTACGACATCTTTATGTTGCAGATGAAACCTTTGGTAAACGTCTTTTATCCATTCATAACATCAGATTCTTAATTCATTTAATGGAAGAAGCTAGACAAGCAATTAAAGAAGATCGATTCTTAGAATTTAAAGAAAAAACACTTAAAAAATATGGTTCAAAGAAAGGGTTCTAAAGATGGATATAGAACTCTTTAATTTTGAACTTCCAGAAGAATTAATCGCTCAGAAACCCGCTCAAAAGCGTGATGAGTCTCGTCTTTTAGTTATTAACAAAGATACAAAAACTTATGAAGATAGAATTTTTCATGACGTTATTGATTACCTTAAACCTGGTGATGTTTTAGTAAGAAATAATACTAAGGTTTTGCCTGCTAGATTATTCGGAATTAAAGAAGAAACAAACGCAAAAGTTGAAGTCTTACTTTTAAAACAAATTAAAGATGATATTTGGGAATGCTTATGCGGCAATGCTAAACCAATTAAAGTTGGATCAATCATTTCTTTTGGCGAAGGCAAATTAAAAGCAAGATGTCTTGAAGTTAAGGATGAAGGTATTAGAATCATGGAATTTATTTATAATGGTATTTTCCTCGAGATTCTTAATGAAGTAGGCTTGATGCCTCTTCCACCATATATCAAAAGACAGTGCGATGATAATTCGAGATATCAAACCGTTTATGCAAAAGTACTAGGAAGCGCTGCTGCACCTACTGCGGGATTTCATTTCACTGATGAATTAATTCAAAGAATTAAAGATAAAGGTGTTGAAATACTAGATGTTACTTTACATATTGGTTTAGGAACATTTAAGCCAGTTAAAGAGAAGACTGTCGAAGAACATAAAATGCACTCAGAGCATTTCTTAATGTCAAAAGAAACTGCTGATAGACTTAATCTTGCTAAAAAAGAAAATAGAAGAATTATTGCAGTAGGAACTACCGCTACAAGAACCCTTGAAGCCATAATGCAAAAATATGGTGAATTTAAAGAATGTGAAGAAGATACAGCAATCTTTATCAAACCTGGGTATAAATTCTTAGCAATAGATGCTTTAATTACAAACTTTCATTTACCAAAATCTACTCTAATTATGCTAGTTTCAGCTCTTATGGGCAGAGAATTCACGTTAGAAGTTTATAAACACGCTGTTGATGAAAAATATCATTTCTTCTCATTTGGAGACTCAATGTTCATTCATGGAAAAGATTAATTATCAATTACAAGCATTAGAAACTTTTAAAGAAGTTGATAAGTTGGATAAGAAACCAACTCTTTTAATTCATGCTTGCTGTGCACCATGCTCGTCTTATCCTTTAACTTTGTTAACAGACCATTTTGATGTCACTATTTACTACAACAACTCAAATATTTATCCGGAGTCAGAATATAATCGTAGAAGAGACGAATTAAAGAGATTTCTTCCTCTATTTGAAAAGGATTATGGTAAGAAAATTAAGTTAGTTATTCCATCATATAGAAACGATGAATTTAACAAAACTCTAGAACCTTTAAAAGACGTTCCAGAAGGTGGAAAAAGATGTTTTGCTTGCTATGAAAAAAGAATGGATGAAGCATATAAATATGCTTCTGATAATGATTATGATTATTTTTGCACTATCATGACTATATCTCGTCAAAAGAATTCACAAAAATTAAATGAAATAGGCGAGAAGCTTCAAAAGAAATATCCGAATACAAAATATTTATTCTCTGATTTCAAAAAGAATAACGGATTACTTCGCGTTAAAGAGATGAAACAAAAATACAATCTTTATCAACAACTTTATTGTGGGTGCAAATATTCATACGAAGCACGTATTGCCTACGATGATTCAAAAGAAGAAAAATAAATTATTATTTGTTATAAATTTCCTACTACAAAGTAGGATTTTTTATTTAAATTTCATATAGGAAATCTACTATTTTGCATTAAAAATCCTTATTTTATTCACTCGAAAAAGTGCTTCAAATCAACAAAAATTCACCTTGTTTTTGAGTCAAAATTAAGCAAAAATTCAACAAAATATTAAGCAAAAATCGAGGTTAGAAACTAATTAACCTAAATGAAAAAGTGTATTTTTCGCTTGCATTATATTTTATATACATTAATATATTACACGTTGTCGTTTGCGTAGATATGCGAGGTTGCTGATACACCAACAGGCGTTGTCATGAAAGGGTTTATCAGGGAATTCGTAAGGAGCAGACGTTAAAGCCTGAAAAGATATTTAGGAGGAAAATTCATGGCAAAAGTAAAAAGCATTCGGGTTCGTTTGCAAGCTTATGATCACAAGATTCTAGATGCTAGTGTCGAAAAGATCATTGTCGCTGCAAAGAAAACTGGTGCCGGTGTTGTTGGCCCAATTCCGCTCCCGACGGAAAAGCAAGTGTATACAATCTTGCGTGCTGTTCACAAATATAAAGATTCTCGTGAGCAGTTCGAAATTAGAACACACAAAAGACTTATTGATATCACTGATCCTACAAAGGAAACAGTCGAGGCTCTTAAGAAACTCGATTTACCAAGCGGAGTCGATATCGATATCAAGTTATAGGAGGTAAGGCACGATGAAAGAAATTCTCGGACGTAAAATGGGCATGACTGAAGTCTTCGCTAAAGATGGAACAATGTATGCCGTTACTGTTATTGAAGTCTTACCAAATGTAGTCACTCAAGTTAAAACCGTAGAAAAAGATGGTTATGCCGCTCTTCAAGTCGGTATTGAAGAAAAGAAAGAATCCAAAGTTAACAAAGCTGAACGCGGTCACTTTGCTAAAGCTAATGTCAAAGCTCAAAAGGTTCTTCGCGAAATCAAAGGTGATGAACTTGCTAACTACAAAGTTGGTGATGAAGTCAAAGCTGATATCTTCAAAGCCGGTGAAGTCGTTGACGTAATCGGTACTTCAAAAGGACGTGGTTATGCTGGTGTCATCAAACGTTGGGGTCATAAGATTGGTCCTAAAGGTCATGGTTCTGGTTATCACCGCGGTCAAGGTTCCTTCGCTAACAACGGTCGTAACAATGCTCGTGTTATCCCAGGAAAGAAGATGAGTGGTCATCATGGCAATCTCTCCAGCACCATCCTCAATCAATTAGTTGTTGAAGTAAATGCTGAAAAGAATTACATCCTCGTCAGAGGTAGCGTACCAGGCGCCAAGAAATCCTTAGTAGTAGTTAGATCTGCTGTTAAAGAACAAATTGGACAAGCTGAAAAGGTACATGAACTTGTAGACTTCGAAGCTGAAAAGAGAGCTGCTGAAGCTGAAGCAAAAGCAAGAAAAGAAGCTGAAGAAGCTGCTATCAAAGCCGCAGAAGAAGAAGCTAAGAGATTAGCAGAAGCTGAAGCTGCCGCTGCTAAAGAAGCTGAAGAAGCAAAGAAAGCTGAAGAAGCTGCAAAAGAAGAAGCCGCTAAGGCTGAAGAAAAGGCAGAACCTGCTGCCGAAGAGAAAGGAGAATAACTATGGCTGAAAAGAAAGTATCTGTCACCACTTATTCTCAAGCAGGTGAAAAATTAGGTAGTGTTTCTCTCGATGCAAGCGTATTCGCAGTCGAAGAACATAAACAAGTGATGCATGATGCTGTAATTACTTACCAAGCAAACATGCGTCAAGACACAGCTAAGACCAAAAAACGCGATGAAGTTAGCGGTGGTGGTAAAAAACCATGGCGTCAAAAAGGAACTGGTCGCGCTCGTGCTGGTAGTAGCCGCTCCCCAATCTGGGTTGGTGGTGGAACCGTCTTTGGTCCAACTGGTGTCCAAAACCACAAAATTGCTCAAAACCGTAAAGAACACAAATTAGCACTCAGATCTGCTTATAGTGTCGTGGTTAGAGAGGGTAGACTCGTCGTCGTTGACAAATTCGAATTTAAGGAAATTAAGACAAAAGCTGTTGTCGCTATGCTTAAAGCCCTTAATGCAGAAGGCAAAGTCCTCATTGTTCTTAAAGAAGCTGATGATAACTTAATCCTCTCTGCTCAAAACCTTGCTAACGTCGTCGTCACTGCCGCAAATAACGTTTCAGTCTATGACTTAATGTACTTCAACAAAGTTGTCATGGATAAAGAAACTGTCAAAGTAGTTGAGGAGGCATTGAAGTAATATGGCAAAGAAAGCAAAAGAAGCCAAATTAAGCAAAGCAACAATTCATGATTACGATGTAATCGTTGAACCAGTACTTACTGAAAAAACAATGGCTCTCGTGCAAGAACAAAACAAAGTAACCGTTAAAGTTAGCAAAACCGCTAACCGCGCTGAAGTTAAGAAGGCTTTCCAAAATATCTTCGGTGTTAAAGTTACAGAAGTTAATATCATTAATGTTCGTGCAACTGAAACATCCAGAGGTGGTCGTTATAAAGGAACCATCCCAGGATTCAAAAAAGCGATTGTTACTGTCGCAGAAGGCGAAGCAATCGACTTGTTCAAGGAGTAATTGAATAATTCAATTTACTCATCAATATAGGAGGTTAAAAATGTCAATTAGAACTTACAGACCGACATCGGCGTCTCGTCGTAACATGACGAATCTAACATTTGACGAAATCACCAAAAAAACTCCTGAAAAAAGTTTAACTGTTAAGCTTAGTAAAACTGGCGGACGTAATAACCAAGGTGTTATCACAACCCGTCACATTGGTGGTGGTCATAAACGTCGTTATCGTCTTGTTGACTTCAAACGTAACAAAGACAACATTGAAGCAACAGTCAAAGCGGTTGAATATGATCCAAACCGCAATGCAAATATTCTCCTTCTCGCTTACAAAGATGGCGAAAAGAGATATATCTTGGCCCCTCAAGGCTTAAAAGTCGGAGACAAAGTTGTCTCTGGTGAAGAAGTGGATATTAAGGTTGGTAATGCTCTTCCACTTAAGAACATTCCAGAAGGTACCTTCATCCATAACGTTGAATTACAACCAAAGAAAGGTGGACAAATGTGCCGCGCTGCTGGTACAAGTGCACAAATCCTTGGTAAAGAAGGAAAATATGTCATCCTTCGTCTTGCTTCAGGTGAAGTAAGAAAAGTCCTCGAAACCTGCCGTGCCACAATTGGTATCGTTGGTAACGAAGATTACAACCTTGTTAACAAAGGTAAAGCTGGTAAGACCAGATGGCTTGGAACTCGTCCAACCGTCCGTGGTTCTGTTATGAACCCTAACGATCACCCTCATGGTGGTGGTGAAGGTAAATCACCAGTTGGTCGTGATGCTCCACGTACCCCTTGGGGTAAACGTGCTCTTGGTGTCAAGACAAGAAAAATGAAAAAAGCTTCCACAAGATTAATCGTGAGAAGAATAAACGACAAATAATAAGAAAGGAAATTGATAAATATGTCACGTAGTTTGAAAAAAGGCGCATTCTGTGATGCTTACTTACTCAAAAGAGTAGACGCTCTCAATGCTGCTAACAAAAAAGAAGTTATCAAAACTTGGTCACGTCGTTCAACAATTTACCCTTCATTTGTCGAACATACATTCGCAGTCTATAACGGACGCGAACACATCACCGTATATGTAACCGAAGATATGGTCGGACATAAGTTAGGCGAATTCGCCCCAACCCGTACCTTCAAAGGTCACCACGGTAACAACGCCGAAGATAAAGCGGCGGCTAGAAAATAGGAGGTAACATATGGCAACCGAAAAGAAAGCTAAAAAAGCTGAAGTCGTTGAAGAAACTCCTAAAGCTGAAGCTCCTGCTAAAGAAGCCAAGAAAGCTAAAAAAGCAGAAAAGCCAACCGAGCCAGCAAAACCAGCTGTTACATCCGCTCGTGCAACTGCATATGATGTCAGAGTCACTCCAAGAAAGGTTCGCTTAGTAATCGATCTTATCCGTGGTAAAGATGTCAACGTTGCTCTTGGCATTCTCGCAAATGTCAATAAAGCCGCAACACCTGCTGTTACAAAAGTTGTTAAATCAGCTGCCAGTAACGCAATCAATAACTTCGGTATGAAAGAAGAAAGCCTCTACATTGCAGAAATCTACGCAGGCGATGGTATTAAGATGAAAAGATATCTCCCACGCGCAAAAGGATCTGCTTCAGGCTTAGTAAAAAGAACTAGCCACATCACTTGTGTGGTTAAATCGAGATAGGAGGTAAATACAATGGGTCAAAAAGTTAGTCCAGTTGGTATGCGTGTTGGTATCAATCGCGATTGGCATTCTCGCTGGTTCGCATCAGATAACGAATACGCTAAATTCCTTCATCAAGATATTGCTATCCGTAAATATCTCGAAAATGAAAAAACACTTAAAGATGCTCTTCTTTCCCACGTGGAAATTGAAAGACGTAAAAACACAAAAGGTTATGTAGTAACTGTTCAAGTATTCGTTGCTCGTCCAGGTGTTGTCATTGGTCAAGATGGATCAAACGTCAACAAAGTTACTAAAGCCTTAGAAAAACTCGCTAAAGGTAGCCAAGTTAGACTCAACGTTGTTGAAGTCAAACAACCAGACCTTGATGCCAACTTAGTTGCTCAATGGATTGCTACTGAACTCGAGAATCGTGCATCATTCAGAACTGCACAAAAGAAAGCTATCCAAAGAGTTCGTAAAGCTGGCGCTAAAGGTGCTAAGACCATGGTCAGTGGACGTCTTGGTGGAGCTGATATTGCTAGAAGCGAAGGTTATAAGGAAGGTATTGTCCCACTAACCACACTTAGAAGTGATATCGACTTTGCAATTAAGGAAGCTGTTACACCTTATGGCAGACTCGGTGTTAAAGTCTGGATCTGTAAAGGTGAAGTCTTAGCAGAAAAAGAAGCCGTGAAGGAGGAATAAAAGATGTTACAACCAAAAAGAGTTAAATATCGTCGTCCACACGGTATCAAATACGAAGGCCTTTCCAAAGGTGGAAACGAAGTTTCCTTTGGTGAATATGGTCTTCAAGCCGTAACAGGAGCGTGGATTACATCAAGACAAATCGAGTCTGCTCGTATTGTCCTCTCCCGTTATTGCAAGAAGGAAGGTAAAGTTTATATCCGCATCTTCCCACATCTTGCCAAAACTAAAAAACCAGCAGAAGTCCGTATGGGTAGTGGTAAAGGTTCACCAGAATCCTGGGTTGCTGTTGTTAAGACAAACAGAGTCATGTTCGAACTTGGTGGACTTCCAGAAGCCACCGCTCGCGAAGCTCTTCGCTTAGCAAGCTACAAGCTCCCATGCCGCTGTCGTGTCGTTGCCAAAAAGGAGGTTAAATAATTATGAAAGTCTCAGAATTTCGTGAAATGAATAATGAAGAATTAAATGAAAAGATTTACCTTCTTAAGGAACAATTATTCAATCTACGCCGTAAAAAAGCAGTAGGACAACTTGAACACGGTGAAGAAGTAAGACGAGTTCGTAAAGATATCGCACGTGCCTTAATGGTCAAACGCGAAAGAGAACTCGGAATCAAATAAGGAGGCATAAGCAATGGAAAGAAATAGAAGAACCCAACTCCAAGGTGTTGTCAAATCTAACAAGATGAATAAGACAATCGTCGTTGAAGTTGAAACTCATAAGAAACATGCTAAATATGCTAAACGCGTGAAATATTCTAATAAGTATTACGCGCACGATGAAAACAATGTCGCTAACGTTGGTGATACTGTTACCATCATGGCATGCCGCCCATTATCTGCTACTAAAAGATGGAGACTTGTCTCTGTTGATAAAAAATCCTTAGGTGATCTTAAGGAAGAAGTTAAGGAAGTAATGCTTGAAGAAGCTAAGGCCGAAGAAGAAAAAGTCGAAGCCAAGGTTGAAGAAGTAAAAGCTCCTGAAGTCAAAGAAGAAGTCAAAGTCGAAGCAAAAGCAGAAGCTAAAGTTCCTACTAAAAAAGCTCCTGCAAAGAAAACCACAAAAAAGACAGTTAAGGAAGAAAAAGGAGAATAGGTTATGATTCAAAACGAAACAAATCTTGTTGTCGCTGATAATTCTGGCGCACGCTCCGTTCGTGTATTCCGTCTTAAAGGTGGTAGCAATCGTAAATCAAGTGGTATTGGTGACATCGTTACCTGTGCCGTCAAAGAAGCCATTCCAAATGGCCGTGTCAAAAAGTCTGATATCGTTAAAGGTGTCATTGTTAGAACAAAACATCCAATCAATAGACCAGATGGTTCTACAATTGCCTTCGATGATAACGCCATTGTCTTAATTGATAATGATGGAGCACCAATTGGCACACGTGTCTTTGGTCCTGTGGCTCGTGAACTTCGTGATAAGGGTGAAGGTTACATGAAAATTGTTTCCCTCGCTGTCGAAGTTTTATAAGGAGGACATAAGATATGAAAATACTTAAAGGTGATAAAGTAATCGTTATCGCTGGTAAAGATAAAGGCAAAACTGGTATTGTCCAAGCCGTTTATCCTAAGAAAAACAAAGTTGTTGTCGAAGGTGTCAATGTTCACAAAAAACATCGCAAACCATCCCAACAAAATCCAGAAGGTAGCATTAACGAAATTTATGTCCCAATCGATGCTAGCAATGTTGCTATCGTTGATCCAAAAACTAAAAAAGCATCTAGAGTTGGCTATCAAGTCGCTAAAGATGGTAAGAAAGTTAGAATCGCTAAGAAGAGCGGTTCCAAATTAAATTAAGGAGGTTAGGTTATGGCAGAAACAAAGAAAACTGCAACTAAAAAAGTAGAAAAAGTTGAAGAAGCTCCTGTAACTGAAGCTCCTGCAAAGAAGGCCCCTGCAAAGAAAGCCAAAGTTGGAAACAAAAAAAGAGTTGAATCCACAAGACTTCTTGATAAATATGAAAATGAAGTCAAGAAAACCTTAATGGAAAAATTCCATTACACTTCCGTAATGCAAGTTCCACACCTTGAAAAAATCGTTATTAACATTGGTGTTGGCGAAGCAATTAGCAATTCCAAGACTCTCGAAGAAGCTGTTAATGAACTCGCTATCATCACTGGACAACACCCTGTAACTACACGTGCTAAAAAGTCCATCGCTAGCTTCAAACTCCGTGAAGGACAAGCCATTGGTTGCAAGGTCACCTTAAGAGGTGTGAGAATGTACGAATTCTACGATAAACTCGTTTCCATCGCACTTCCACGTGTACGTGACTTCCGTGGTGTATCCCGTAATGCCTTTGATGGACATGGTAACTACACCTTAGGTGTCAAAGAACAACTCATCTTCCCAGAAATCGAATATGATAAGATTTCCAAAATCCGTGGTATGGATATTGTAGTTGTTACAACGGCTAAGAGTGATGAAGAAGCATTAAGCTTACTTGAATTACTCGGTATGCCATTTAAGAGATAGGAGGACAAATTCATGGCAAAAACATCTATTAAGGTCAAACATGCAAGACCTAAAAAATTCAAAGTCAGAGAATACACTCGTTGTGAACGTTGTGGACGTCCTCACTCTGTATATTCTAAATTCAAATTATGCCGTGTCTGCTTACGTGAACTCGCATATAAAGGCGAGATCCCAGGCATGAAGAAAGCCAGTTGGTAATAGGAGGGTAAAAGATTATGATGACAGATCCAATTGCAGATATGCTCACCAGAATTCGCAATGCGAATGCTCTTCGTTATGCCAGCGTATCTATGCCAAGTAGCAAGATGAAAGTCGATATTGCTAAGATTTTATTAGAAGAAGGCTTCATCCTTGATTACAAAGTTAGTGGCGAAACCAAAAAAGAACTCACATTAGCTCTCAAATATGGTGTTAATGGTCAAAGAGTTATCTCAAATTTAAGAAGAATTTCTAAACCAGGTCTTCGTGTTAACGTTAAAGCTGACAAGCTTCCACGTGTCTTAGGTGGTTTAGGAATCGCAATCATTTCGACAAGTAAAGGAGTCGTAAGTGACAAAACTGCTCGCGCCTTAGGCGTTGGCGGCGAAGTTCTTGCTTACGTGTGGTAATTAATATGTCTAGAATAGGTTTAAAAGTTATCAAACTCCCTGAAAACGTCACACTTGAACAAGCAAGTGGAAAAATGACTGTTAAGGGTCCAAAAGGTACACTCGAAGTTATGATTCCATCCGTTATCGATGTTAAAGTCGAAAATGGTGAAGTTAAATGTTCTCGTCAAAACGAAGAAAAACATACAAAACAACTTCATGGTACAACCCGTGCAAACCTTGCTGATGCCGTTAAAGGTGTCACCGAAGGTTTCAAGAAAGAACTTGTTATCGTCGGTATCGGTTATCGTGCTGAAATGAGAGGTGCAAATATTGTTATGCACGTCGGTTATTCTCACGAAATCGTCATCGCTCCAGGACCAACTGTTAAAATTTCATGCCCAAGCGCTAACGAAGTTACCGTTGAAGGTATTAATAAACAAGCCGTTGGTCAAACCGCTGCCTTAATTCGTGGTACTAGAGAACCAGAACCATATAATGGTAAAGGTGTCATGTACAAGGATGAACACATCATCCGTAAAGAAGGCAAACGTGCTGGTAAATAATTAGGAGGAAACTAAAATGGTTAAAAAAGAATCAAAAAATGTTGTCCGTCAAAGAAAACACGCTCGTGTAAGAGCTAAAATTAGCGGAACAAAAGAATGCCCACGTTTAGTTGTCTTCCGTAGCAACAAACATATCGAAGCTCAAGTTATCGATGATGTTAAACGCGTTACACTTTGCGCAGCTAGTAGTGTTGCCTTAAAACTTGAAAACGGTTCAAACGTTGAAGCCGCTAAGAAAGTTGGCGAAGCTATTGCTAAAGAATGCAAAGCTAAAAAGATCAAAAAAGTTGTCTTTGATCGTGGTGGATATATCTATCATGGACGTGTCGCTGCTTTAGCAGATGCTGCCCGTGAAGGTGGATTAGAATTCTAAGAGGAGAAATAGTTATGTTAGAAGAAAAAGAAGTACAAGCTCAAGAAGCTAAACCTGTTGAAGCTAACCAACCAGCTCCTCAAGGTGAAAGACGTCCACGTCCAAGTAGAGGTGAACGTCCAACTCGTGGCGGAGACCGTCATGGTGCTCGCCGTCCACGTGAAGAAGTCAAAGAATACGAAGAAGTCGTTGTTGAAATCAACCGTATTGCGAAAACCGTCAAAGGTGGACGTAGAATGCGTTTCAGCGCTCTAGTTGTTATTGGTAATAAGAAAGGTAAATATGGTTTTGGAACCGGAAAAGCCGCTGAAGTACCAGATGCAATTAAGAAAGCTCTTGAAGCTGCTAAACGTAATACATTCAATCTCCACATTGTTAAAGGTGGTACCATCGCTCACGAAGTCGTTGGTAAATTCGGTGCATGTAACGTCTTCTTAAAACCAGCTCCAGAAGGTACTGGAATTATTGCTGGTGGTCCAGTTCGTGCAATTCTTGAACTTGCTGGTATCCGTAACGTTTATTCAAAAGTTTATGGTAGCCGTGCTCCAATTAACATTATTCGCGCTACAAACGCTGGCTTAGGTTCACTTAAATCTTATAGTGAAGTTCAAGCTTTAAGAGCCAAAGTAGTCGCTGAAGAAGAATAAACACTCTACTGGAGGAAAAAGATATGAAATTAAATGAACTTGAACATGCCAGTGGTGCTAAAACAAACCGTTACCGTAAAGGTCGCGGTGTTGGAAGCGGCAATGGTAAGAATGCTGGTAGTGGTAACAAAGGTCAAAAATCTCGTTCCGGTGGCGGTGTCCGTCCAGGATTCGAAGGTGGCCAAAACCCATTATTCAGAAGACTTCCAAAATTCGGTTTCCATAATGGTAGCCGTAAAGAATATGCTATCGTCAATTTAAAAGATTTAAATCGTTTTGAAGATGGTGTTACTGTCACTCCAACTCTTCTTGTTGAAGCTGGCTTAGTTAAAAAAGAACTTGATGGCGTTAAAATCCTTGGTAATGGAGAATTAACCAAGAAATTAGTTGTCAAAGCTCACAAATTCTCCAAATCCGCCAAAGAAGCTATTGAAAAAGTCGGTGGATCAGTTGAGGTAATCTAACGATGAAAAAAATCGCCTCGATCTTCAAGAATAAAGAAATTGTAAATCGTATTTTCTTTACGATTATGATTCTCTTTATCATTCGTATTGGAGCGGCGATTACTGTCCCTGGTGTTCAACCAAAAGAACAACTTAGTGAAGCCTTAACATCGGCAAATGCAGTCGCCCTAATGGACCTCTTGGGTGGTGGAGCACTTCAAAACTTCTCCATTTTCGCCCTTGGCGTCTCTCCATACATTACTGCACAGATTATCATCCAATTACTTCAAAAGGATGTATTACCTGCCTTGACCGAACTTTCTAAGCAAGGCCAATATGGTCGTAAGAAAACTGAGATGGCTACTCGTTATCTCACCCTTATGCTTGGAGCGGTTCAAGCCTATGGTATTATCAAAACAATGGAAAACAGCCAATATATTGAGATTAAATTGGCTACCAATTCCTTCTGGACATACGCCTACATCATTACCATCATTCTTGCTGGTAGTATGCTAGTTATGTGGCTTGGTGACCAAATCACTGAAAAAGGTCTTGGTAATGGTATTTCTGTTGTTATCTTTGCTGGTATTGTTCGCTCCTTACCAGTTCAAATTAGAGGAGCTTACTCAATGTGGGTTGGTGACTTAAACAAAACTACACCACTTCTTATTAAAGGATGGTTCCAGTTTGCACTTTATGTATTAGCCTTCCTACTTATCTTAGCCTTCGTTGTCTTCATCGAACTAGCTAAGAGAAAAATACCAGTTCAACATAGTGGAAAAAGTGGTGGTCAATCACAAGCTATGGCAAAAGCGAGCTTCTTACCAATTAAGCTCAACTCTGCAGGGGTTATTCCAGTAATCTTTGCATCATCCATTATGATGGTCCCATCCATTATCGTTAGCTTCATCTCCGCTGATGCTGCTAACGCTAAATGGCTTAAGATCTTCTCTTATAGTGAGATGTTTGAAATGCCATGGTTCAATGGCCAACACTGGTACATGCCATGGGGATTAATTATTTATGTAACCCTCATCATTGTATTCAGTTTCTTCTATGCCTCGCTTCAAATTTCACCTGAAACACTAGCGGAAAACTTCCGTAAGAATGGTTCATATATTCCAGGTATTAGACCAGGTAATGAAACCGAACGTTATGTGAAGAAAGTAGTTAACCGTATTACTGTTATTGGTTCAATTGCACTTGCATTTATCGCTGCACTTCCAGTAATTCTTACATTAACTGGTATGTTTGGTGAAAATAAGTCTCTTGCCATTGGCGGTACTGGTCTTATCATTGCTGTTGGTGTTTCAATCGAAATTATGTCTCAAATTGATGGGCTACTTGCTGGAAAAACCTTTGATGAAGTTCAAGCAACAGCCGGAAGGGGATAAAAATTATGATGAATATTATTCTCATGGGCCCTCCTGGAGCAGGAAAAGGAACCCAAGCAAAATTAATTATTGCGGAGCATAATCTCCCACATATCTCAACTGGTGATATGTTCCGTGAAGCAATCAAAAACAAAACTCCTCTTGGAGTGATTGCTGCCCAATATATTAATGATGGTCACCTCGTCCCAGACGACGTTACAATTGGTTTAGTTAAAGAAAGACTTAGCCAACCTGATTGTGCAAAAGGATACATCCTTGATGGATTCCCACGTACAATTCCTCAAGCTGAAGCTCTTGATAAATTAACTAAAGAGATTAATCGTCCTATAAGCGCAGTTATCAATATTGATACTCCAAAAGCGATGCTTGTTGAAAGAATCGGTGGAAGACGCGTTTGTAAAGTCTGCGGTACTCCATATCATATCGTTACCCGTAAACCTAAAGTTGAAGGTGTATGCGATAAATGTGGTGGTGAACTCATCCAAAGAGCTGATGATAACGAAGAAGCTCTCTCAGTAAGACTTGAGATTTATCTTAAGGATACTGCCCCAATCCTTCAATATTATGAAAAAGCTCATCTTCTTCATACATTTGATGGAACAATTGGTGCAGATAACTTAATGAAAGAAATCGATAAGCTCTTGGAGGCTAATAAGTGATTGTCATCAAGACTCCACGCGAACAAGAATTAATGAGAAAAGCCGGGCGAGTCGTTGGTCTTGTATTTAATGAGATCAAGGATAAGATTCGCCCAGGCTTATCCACTCTTGATGTCGCAAATATGTGCGAAAAAGTAATTCGCGATAATAAAGCTTACCCAACCTTTCTAGGTTATGGTGGCTTCAAAGGAGCAGTTTGTGTCTCCGTTAATGATGAAATCGTTCATGGTATTCCTTCTAATAAAAGGATATTACGCGAAGGAGACATCGTTAGCGTAGATGTTGGAGCTACTCTAAATGGTTATATCGGAGATGCTTGTCGTACATTTATAGTCGGTGTAGCACCTGAAAGTGTTCATCGATTAGTAGAAATCACTGAACAAAGTTTCTTTGAAGGCGTTAAATACGCTAAAGTAGGGAACCACTTAGGTGATATCTCAAATGCAATCCAAACGTTTGTTGAAGCGCATGGATATTCCATAGTAAAAGAATATACCGGTCATGGTGTAGGACATGAGTTACACGAAGATCCCTATATTCCAAATTATGGTGAAAAAGGGACTGGCCCAGTCCTTAAAGAGGGCATGTGTCTTGCTATCGAGCCGATGGTTAACGAAGGCAAAGCTGCTATTAGAGTAGCAAGTGATGGTTGGACCGCACGTACAAAAGATGGCAAATTATCGAGCCATTATGAAAATTCAATTCTCATCACTAAGGATGGTTATGAAATCCTAACGATGGTCAAGGAGGAAAACTAATTAATGGCAAAAGATGGTGTCATCGAGGTAGAAGCGACAGTTGTTGAAGCATTACCTAATACAATGTTTAAAGTAAAGCTTGAAAACGGCGTCATAATTCTCGCCCACGTTTCTGGTAAAATCCGTATGCATTACATTCGCATCTTACCAGGCGATAGAGTTATGGTCGAAATCTCACCTTATGATTTAACACGTGGGCGTATCACATTTAGATACAAAAATTAACATAGCTAATGCTATTAGGAGGAAAAATTATGAAAGTTCGTCCATCAGTAAAACCTATGTGTGACAAGTGCAAAGTCATCAAACGCCATGGCAAAGTCATGGTCATTTGTGAAAATCCAAAGCACAAACAAAGACAAGGTTAATAGGAGGAAATAAAGAGTATGGCTCGTATCGTTGGAGTTGATATTCCAAATGAAAAGCGTGTAGTTATCTCCCTTACCTATATTTATGGTATTGGTCATCCTACCGCTCACAAAATCTGTCAAGCTGCTAAAGTTGATGAAGATATCAGAGTTAAAAACTTAACTGAAGAACAACTCAATGCTATCCGTCAAGAAGTAGCAAAAATTAAAGTCGAAGGTGACTTACGTCGTGAAGTCGCTTTGAATATTAAACGTTTACAAGAAATCGGTTCATACCGTGGTATTCGTCATCGTAAAGGTCTTCCAGTTAGAGGACAAAGAACAAGAACAAATGCCCGTACCCGTAAAGGTAAACGTAAAACAATTGCCAATAAGAAGATGGCAAGTCAAGGTTAATGAAAGGAGCAATAGATTATGGCAACCAAAACAACCGCCCGTAAGAAAAAAATCAAACGCGCATTTACTAAAGGTACTGCACATATCCACAGCACCTTCAATAACACAATCGTCACCATCTCTGATGATCAAGGTAATGTCATTTCCTGGTCATCTGCTGGCGCTCTTGGCTTCAAAGGTGCTAAAAAATCTACACCATTTGCAGCTCAACTCGCTGGTGAAGCCGCTGCTAAAGTCGCTTACGATCAAGGTTTAAGAACTGTTGATGTTAATGTCAAAGGTCCAGGCCCAGGTCGTGAAGGTGCAATTAGAGCATTAGCTGTTGCTGGACTCCAAGTTTTATCAATTACTGATACTACACCAGTTCCACATAACGGATGCCGCCCACCAAAAAGACCACGCGGTTAATTAATTAGGAGGACAAAATAATGGCAAATTTAGCAAAACCATTTCAACGCACAAGCTTCTCAATCGCTAAAATTTCAAGCGATGAAAAATATGGCAAGTTCGTTATCGAACCACTTGATAGAGGTTATGGATTAACAATTGGTAACTCTTTAAGAAGAATTCTTCTTTCATCTTTACCAGGTGCAAGTGTCTATGCTATCGAAGTTGAAGGCGCTCGTCATGAATTCTCAGCCCTCCCAGGCATTGTTGAAGACGTTACCGCTATCGTCTTAAATCTTAAAGAATTAGTCTTAAAGATTGATGATGAAGATAACGAACCAAAATGTCTCGAAATCAATGTCGAAGGACCAAAAGTTGTCACTGCTAAAGACATTGAGTTACCTGCACTTGTAAGCGTAGTCAATCCTGATCTTGAAATCGCTCATGTTGCAGAAGGTGGTCATCTCCACATGGTCTTATATGCTAGAAATGGCCGTGGATATGTCACATCTGAAATGAATAAACCAGATCGCAAAACCCAAAAAGAACGTGGTTTAAGCTCAGTTGGTTTAATCGCTACAGATTCAAACTATTCACCAGTTGTTCGTGCTTCTTATAGCGTCGAACCAACCCGTGTCGGACATGATTCACATTATGATAAATTAACACTCGAAGTTGAAACCAATGGTTCAATCAAACCTCAAACAGCAGTTGCTTTGGCAGCTGAAATGTTAATGGTTAACTTAAAACCATTCGTTGAACTCGAAGAACGTGTTGAAGAACTCAACATGATTAAAGAAGAAGTTCCAGTTGTTGAAGATAAACTCGACAATATGCCAATTGAAGAACTCGACTTATCGGTCCGTTCAAACAACTGCTTAAAGAGAGCAAATATCTTAACTGTTTCTGAACTTACTTTAAAAACAGAAGAAGAAATGATGAAAGTTAAAAACCTCGGACGTAAATCTCTTAAAGAAATTAAAGAGAAACTTGCTGAACGTGGACTTTCATTCCATGACTACATCCCAGAATAAAGGAGAATATTATGGCAGCACAAGGACGTAAAAATGTTCATGGTAAAGCTGGTGTTAGATTTAAAGCCGGTTATACCAAATCAAAACACGAAAATAAATTAAGAACCTTAGCAACTGACTTAATTATTCACGAAAGAGTCACTGTTACAAGTGGCATGGTTAAAGAACTCAAATCTTTAGCTGATCACTTAGTAACACTCGCTAAAAGAGGAGATTTACACGCTCGTAGACAAGCAGCCGCTGTTGTTCGTCACACTAAAGTTGATGAAAACACAGTTGCATTAGATAAACTCTTTAAAGAAATCGGTCCACGTTATGCTTCACGTAATGGTGGCTATACACGTGGTGTTAAAGCTGGTTTCCGTAAAGGTGATAATGCTCAACTTGTTATCGTTGAATTTGTAAAATAATCTCACTAATTTATCTTAGAATTGATGCTCGTTTGAGCATCTTTTCTTTATAAGAAACCACTTTCATTTCACTATTTAAAAATTAGTGATATATTTATCATGCTATGAAAGAAAGATTTGGTATTCGTCAAATTGCTGGAATAGGCATATTAACGGCCATTATAGCCGTTTTACAATATATTGCTAATGTTCTTCCAATGGGAACTCTTCCTTTCTCTTTAGGACTATTTCCAATTGCTTTAGGAGCAGTTATGTATGGACCTATTGCAGGACTCTTCCTTGGAGTCATTGAAGGAGGAATGGTAATCATTGCTCCATCAACTGAAGGATTTATGGCTTATAATCCAGTTTTCACAATTATTCTATGTTTGACAAAAACTGGACTTGCTGGACTTGTAGCGGGTTTAATCTTCCTTCCATTTAAAAAGAAATTGCCGCTTTTAGGCGCAATAATAGCTTCATTTGCCTGCCCAATTGTGAACACTGGCTTATTTATTATTGGTTGTTTCTTTGTTTTCTCAGGAGCATTTGAGATGACGATGAATTTCAATTATTTAATGTATATTGTGGTTACCTTAATTGGCTTTAATTTCTTTATTGAACTTTTGATCAATGGAGCACTTTCTCCTGCCTTATATAAAATATATGATTTTGCATCACGTAAATTAAACGTTGGAGTCAAATAATATGTTAATCTTTGATAATTATTTAGATAAAATCGATTGGCATTTAGTTCTGCTAATAAGCGGGATAGGTTTATTTGTTGTTGCAGTTATTATTGTTTTTTTAGTAATTGGATATAAGACATATCGAAAATTAATTATTAGAAAGAACGCTCAGATAACAACAATTGAACAACAACTTAATGAATTATTTGAAAAACGTGTATCGATTCTTTCTGCATTTAATAAAGACGCAAAAGTTTTAGAAACCCCAAATCTATATACAAATATGAAAGCAAAAGCTGCTTTTAAGAAAGATACTGATACATTTATTAAGAACAAACTTACTAACGATGTTTTAATGAATAACAATGCAGAAATCGCTCAAATTGTTAATGAATACAACAAAAGAGCTGAAGAATTTAATAAAATGATTCGTCATTTTCCAGCAAACGTTATTGCGGAAAGGTTTGGTTTTAGACCATATGAGTTATATGACGAATCTACTGAATAAAAAGAATTATTAAAAAGGTACAAATTATTATCTCTAGTAGAAAAACATCTTAAGTAACAAGCTAAATCTTTAATTTATTAATTAATCTCCTTTTGCTACAATTAATGTAACGAAAGGATTTTTCATATGGAAAATAAATACCTCGAAGAATTAGAAGAAGGTTTATCCCCTCTTACTGTATGCGAGGAAGCAAGTAGATGTCTTCTTTGTTTAGATGCACCTTGTTCCAAAGCATGCCCTGCTGGTACTAACCCAGACAAATTTATTCGCTCAGTACGTTTTAGAAACTTTAAAGGCGCTGCTGAGACTATCCGCGAAAATAACGCCTTAGGTGCAATATGTGCACGAGTTTGCCCAACTGAAAAATATTGCCAAAAAGGTTGCTCAAGAAGCGGAATTGATCGTCCAATTGATATTGGCCGTATTCAAAGATATGTTACTGATTTTGAAGAAGTAACAAAGATGAAGATTTTAACCAAAGGAGAAATGAATGGTAAAAGAGTTGCTATCGTCGGTAGTGGCCCAGCTGCTCTACAATGTGCAGTTACATTAAATAAACTTGGTTATGCCTCAACAATTTACGAAAAAGAAACAAAAGCTGGTGGTATGCTCAACTATATCCCAGAATATCGTCTTCCAACTAAAGTAGTTCAAACTGAAGTTAAACGCATTGCTCAATTAGGCGTTGAATTTAAACTTGGTGTTGAAGTTGGTAAAGATGTTTCTATTGAAGAACTTAAGAAAGAATATGATGCAGTAGTTCTTGCTGTTGGCTATTCATATGGTAAGATGCTTCCTCAATTTGAAGGAAATAGAAGTGTTCTTCTTGCAGTTGATTTCTTAAAGAAAGTCAAGGCGCGTAAAGGCAATGTCAAAGTACCAAACAATGTTTTAGTTGTTGGTGGTGGTGATGTTGCTATGGACGTTGTTACAACCTTAAAACTCTTAGGCGTTGAACACGTTACCGATGTTGTTTATGAACAATTCAAAGAATTCAAAGCGTCCAAGAAAGAACTTCAAAACGCTCAACAACTTGGTGTAACTATTGTTGATGGCTATGTTCCTTCAAAAGTTAAAGGAAAAACAGTTACCTTTACACATCGTGAGATTCCAGGAACCTTGAAGGTTAAAGCTGATAAGATCATCTTAGCTGTTGGTCAATATCCAAATGTTGAAGGTTTGGGTGTTGAACTTGTTAAAGGTGAAGTTAATACTGGCAAAGATTATTTAACAAAAGATCCTAAAGTATTCGTTGCTGGTGATCTTGCTCATTCAAAATATGATAAGACTGTTGTTGGAGGAGTTCGCACTGGTAAAGAAGTCGCTCTTGCAGTTGATTCATTCTTAAGGAGGGCAAAATAATGGTTAAAAAAGATTTAAGTGTCACCTTCTTAGGTGTTAAATTCCCAAATCCTTTCTGTTTATCATCTTCCCCAGTTGGTAACTGCTATGATATGTGTAAAAAAGCATATCAAGTAGGTTGGGGTGGCGTTGTATTTAAAACAATTGGTCCAAAATCATATTTCATTGATGAGGTTTCTCCTCGTTTCGATAAGCTCAATAAAGAATCTACTCCATTTGTTGGATTCAAAAACATGGAGCAAATCGCTGAACATACATTAGAAGAAAACCTCAGAGATTTACGTAAATTAAAAGAAGAATTCCCAAATCAAGTTCTCATTGCATCGATTATGGGTAATGATGAAAAAACGTGGGAAGATCTTGCCAGAATGGTTGAAGAAGCTGGTGCAGACATGATTGAAATGAACCTTTCATGTCCACAAATGACATCACATGCCATGGGTAGTGATGTTGGTACAAATCCAGAACTTTGTAAGAGATATTGTCAAGCTGTTAAACGTGGTTCTAAATTACCAATGATGGCTAAGATGACACCAAATATTACTGATATGGTTCCAGTTGCTCTTGCTTGCTTAGAAGGTGGAGCAGATGGTATTGCCGCTATTAACACCATTAAATCAATTTGTAATATCGATTTAGATAAGAAGATTGGTTTGCCTGTTGTTGATGGAAAATCATCTATCAGTGGTTATAGTGGTAAAGCTGTTAAACCAGTTGCATTACGTTTCATTCAACAAATGAGACAAGATCCACGTCTTAAAAATGTTGAAATCTCTGGTATAGGTGGTATTGAAACATGGGAAGATGCTGCAGAATTCATTTTAGTGGGTTCAACAACTCTTCAAGTTACAACCGCTATTATGCAATACGGTTATCGTATTGTTGAAGATTTAAAGAATGGTTTAATGCATTATATGGAAGAACAACACGTTGATTCATTGCATCAACTTGTTGGTCTTGCTAATAAAAATATTATTCCAGCAGAGAATCTTAATAGAGATTATATTGTTAGACCACATATCGATTTAGATAAGTGTGTTAAATGCGGTAGATGCTATATCTCTTGTTATGATGGTGGTCACCAAGCTATCGAATGGGATGCTGAAAAGAGAACTCCATCATGCAATAAGGATAAATGTGTCGGCTGTCTCTTATGTGGACATGTCTGTCCTGTCGGTGCAATTACTAAAGGCGAAGTTACTTTAAAACCTGGACGTAAAGGCGACGTAAAAAAGATTAGATTATAATTATCAATAATCCAAATTAAGGCCACTTCTTGTGGCTTTTTTTGTTACAAAATAACGTTTTATATATTCTCGTTAATTTGCTGGAGTTGTTAAATAGCAATTAATGATTTACAATATTGTCATTAAGGATAGCTCCCTCCGAACACTTTCATGACTGGTTAGTTCAGATGACTATCCCTTTTTTTATTTAACTAACATAATTAGAAAGATAATAAATAGAATAGTCATGAACAATATGAGTTCTTCTCTGAAGTCTCTATTATTCATGGGTTTAATCCTCCTTTCTTTAAGAATTCGAATTTGCATTCGGATCCTTAAGCGAAGGAGGTGCTATCCCGAGTTTTATAGTCTTTGCTTTGACTTTTAAGAGCAATTTCTGCCCTCATTACTTATATAGGAAGGTTTTCCCTAAAAAGTGTGAAAAATACTTAAAGTGTGGGAATAATTTCCCAAGTTGTTTATTTCAAATAAACGATTTACAATATTTCCATAAAGGATAGCTCCTCCTAAAATACTTTAATGGTGTAACATTAGGATGCTACTCCTTTTTCTTTTTAAACCAACTTAATGAGTAAAAAAATAAATAGAGCAGCAATAAACAAGGTTAGGATTTTTTCAATCCAAAAATCATTGTTCATAGTTTGCCCTCCTTTCTTTAAAATCAAAATTTTATGAATTTAAACATTGGAGGTGCTATCCCGAGTTTTATAGTCTTTGCTTTGACTTTTAAGAGCAATTTCTGCCCTCATTACTTATATAGGAAGGTTTTTCGCAAAAAGTGTGAAAAATACTTAAAGTGTGGGAAAAAATGAATATATGTTAATTTGTAATCTTTTACAAAAAAGTGTGTTTGTTGTATTATTTTTCTAGCATGATTGAAGTCAAATTATTTAATTCATTAACCAATCAATACGAAGTATTAAAACCAATTGTTCCTGGTGAAGTTTCAATGTATTGCTGTGGTCCTACTGTATATGGGGATGCTCATGTTGGAAATATTCGTCCTGCAATCGTTTTTGACACTTTATCTAGATTTTTAAAATACATTGGGTACAAGGTTTATTTTGTTTCAAATTTCACTGATGTTGATGACAAGATAATTAATAAGGCTTTATCTTTAGGCGTTTCTGAAAAAGAAGTAACTGAAAAATACATTGCAGCCTATAAAGATGTCTTAAAAGGCATTAATGTTGCGCCTCACTATAAAAATCCTAGAGTCACTGAATATATGGATAAAATCATCACATATATTGCAGATTTAGAAAAAAATGGTTCAGCCTACGCTGTTGATGGAGATGTTTTCTTTAATGTTCCTTCTATTGAAGACTATGGTGAATTATCAAATGTTAAAATTGATGATTTAGTCGTAGGCGCAAGGATAGAAGAAAACTCTAAAAAGAAATCGCCACTTGATTTTGCTCTTTGGAAAAAGACAGAAGAAGGAATTAAATGGGATTCACCTTGGGGAAAAGGTCGTCCTGGCTGGCATACAGAATGCTGCGTTATGATTAATTCTATATTTGGACACAAAATTGATATCCATGGTGGTGGATTTGATCTTAAATTCCCACATCATGAAAACGAGATCGCTCAAGCAAAAGCTCATGACCATTCAAAACTTGCAAATATTTGGATGCATAATGGGTTTGTAAATTTTGATGGTGAGAAAATGTCTAAATCACTTGGTAATGTAGTTTTAGCTAAAGATGCAATCAATGAATTAGGTGGTCCACAAATTAGATTATTAATGCTTTCAACTCATTATCGTGCACCAGTATCTTTTACAAAAGAATCGACTTCTGGCGTGCAAAATGAATATGATAAGCTTAAAAAAGCCTTTAATATGCTTGCAGTTGCAATACAAGTTAATAATGGTTCTGTTGTTGAAAAAAGAGATGTTTTAGGAATCGTTGAACCATTCTTAAAAGAACTTGCAAATGACTTAAATACGTCTAATGCATTGATGGTTGTGTACGATGTTATCAAACAAGCAAATATGTCTCTAAGAATTAATCCATTAAACATTGAACAACTTGAAAACTATTTCTTTGCTTTAAAAGATATGTTTGAAGTTTTAGGTCTTGTTGTTCCTTTTGTTTCATTAACCGAAGAAGACAAAGATTTATACAACAAATATCTAAATTATAAGAAAGAAAAGAATTTTAAAATGTCTGATAAATTACGTGATGAACTAATTGTCAAGGGCATTATTTAAAGTGTGGGAAAAAATATTTTAAATCTATGGCAAAATTTATCTATGGAAAGAATCCAGTAGCTAATGCACTGGAAGAGAATAAGGTGTTGTCTTTATATTTAAAGGAAGGTTTTTCAGACGCAAAAATTTTAAAATTAATATCAACAACTAGAACAAAAGTTCGCTATGTTTCTAATGGTGATCTAATGCGTCTGTCTCATAGTGATGTTAATCAAGGAATTGTTGCGGAGATTCAGTCCTTTGAATATTCCTCCGTAGAAGAAATATTACATAAAGCAAAGGATAAAACATCTCCTTTAATATTGGTATTAGACGAGATTAATGATCCTCATAATTTCGGAGCAATAATTAGAAGTGCCGATGCTTTTGGAGTAGATGGAATCATTATTAAAGATCGCAACCAAGTCGAAGTTAATTCTACTGTATATAAGGTATCTACGGGAGCAGTTGAGCATGTCCGTATTGCTAAGGTTTCAAATTTATCAAATGTTATCAATATCTTGAAAAAAGAAGGATATTGGATTTATGCCGCAGCAGGTGAGGGTAAGGACGAATATCATAAACAAAATTATTCTGGTAAAAACGCAATAATCGTTGGTAATGAGGGAAAAGGAATCTCTAAATTAGTTAGAGAGAATTCTGATTTCATTATTAAAATACCAATGATTGGTCATATAAATTCGCTAAATGTATCTGTAGCAACAGGAATTTTATTATCACGCATTAGAAACAAATAGCCTTATTGGTTTTTAATGCCGAAATCAAATCTTTTAGATCAATATTTTTCAGCGCGCACAAACAAAAGAAAACTAGAAATTAGAAACGAAATTATAGTTTTTTACTATGAAGAAGGTTTAATTTTTATAAGATCATTTCTTAAAACAATCGACTTCCATTATAACGAAGCAGAGGACTACCTATATGTTTATTTGTATTCCATTGATAGAGCTCTAGATAGTTATGATGATCAAAAATCGTCGTTTTTAGTATATCTTCGTAATATTTTGAAATATGAACTATATCGGGAAGTAGGAAAGGATTTGCACGATAATTATGCATTATTTAATTCTCTATCTTTAACCGAACATATAGATGATGATGAATTTAATTTGAATCCTATTTTGTCTGATAATGGTGCAAATTGTCCTAGAAAGAATTATGAAAAGAACCAACTCAAAGTTGTTCTATCTGATTCTATAAAAAAGAAAAGGAAGATGGATAAGAAAGAATTTAACAATTCTAATCTTCAAAAAAGAATATTACTTTTGAAATACGCTGGATTAACTCATGATGAAATTTCTAAAATATTGTCTTTATCAATCAACCAAATTAGATATTTGTTAGAAGATGAACGTGATAATACACCCTTAAGAAAAATCAAAATTATTTTTTCAGGAAAAGAATAAATAAAGCATATTAATTTTTATTAATATCTTTTTCTATGTATAATTTAAAAGACTGGAGGGTAAATTATGCCTGATTGTAATCATGATTGTTCATCGTGCGGAGTTGAAAACTGTGGCTCACGTGAAATTAAGAAAATAGAACCTCATAAAGGAACAACAATTAAACGTGTTATCGGAGTGATGTCTGGTAAAGGTGGTGTTGGCAAATCTCTTGTAACATCCTTAACTGCAATTGCATTAGCAAAAAAAGGTTACAAAGTTGCAATTATGGACGCTGATGTAACAGGTCCATCAATTCCTAAAGCTTTTGGTCTTGATGGCATGCTTGCTAACCAAGATGAAAATGGTTTAATACCAGAAAAGACATCACTCGGAATCAAAATCATGTCTGCTAATCTTCTTTTAGAAGATAATGAAGCGCCAATTATTTGGAGAGGTCCACTTGTTGCAGGTTTTGTACAACAATTATTTAGTGAAGTAAATTATGGCGAATTAGATTATTTACTAATTGATATGCCACCAGGAACAGCTGATATTCCATTAACAATTTTCCAATCACTTCCAATCGATGGAACAATCGTTGTTTCTTCTCCACAAGAGTTAGTTTCCATGGTTGTTGCTAAATCAATTAATATGGCTAACATGATGTATATTCCAATTGTTGGTCTTGTTGAAAACATGGCATATTTAAAATGTCCTGAATGTGGAAAACAAATCGATCTTTTTGGTAGTGAAAAATTTGAGAAAGAAATTTCTCGTTTTAAAGTCAAAATTCTAGCAAGACTTCCCCTCGATTCAACTTTGGCTCACTTAGTTGATAGTGGAAATATTGAAGATTATGATGTTTCAATGTTTGATGATTTAGTCAAAGCTTTATAGAACAATTTTAATTATTTTTAAAAAAATTAAATTGACTGATTAAATTATAGGTTGTATCATAGCGTGGCAACATTAAAAATAGGATAACTAATCAAGATGAGAAAGAAAGTAATTTTAATTTGCGAACAATGCCTCTCCAGGAATTACACAACAACTGTAAAATCTGAAGGGCAAACAACTCGTCTTGAATTAAAAAAGTTCTGTCCAAAATGTGGTAAGATGACTCTCCACAAAGAGTCGAAATAAGGAGGTACTTCTATGGGCGTCATAAAATACACTAAAGAAGTCATTAAAGAAGGCAAACGTGTTCGTTGGCCTAAACGTGATCAATTCATTCCAGCCTTTGTCTCGGCTGTTGTTATTTGTGCTTTCTGTGCATTAGTTCTTTCTTTAGAAGACTTAGCAGCAGGTAGCTTAATTGGCCAACTCAAAGAATTATTTAAGGGTCTTGGAAGTAGACCTGTTGAGGAAGCAGTCGAATCAACTATTCGCGCTTTCTTAAGCATGTTTTAATTGGAGGTAATTTATAATGGCAAATCAAGATAAATTAGCTGAAAAGCATTGGTATATTGTTACCACGTATTCTCAACACGAAAACAAAGTTAAAAACAATTTGTTAAAACGCGTTGAAACCATGAATCTTAAAGATTATATCTTTGATGTTATGGTTGCCGAGCAAGAAGTCCCAGTTTTAAAAGACGGTCTTCCAACTGGTAAAACTAAAATGAAAAACCTCTTCCCAGGTAATGTCTTCATTGAAATGATTATGAATGATGATACTTGGTATGTAGTCAGAAACACTCCAGGTGTCACCGGTATTGCTGGATCATCCGGCGGTGGTCAAAAACCAACTCCAGTTTCAAGAGAAGAAATGGAACCTGTCTTAAAACGTATGGGTAAGATTGATGAATCTATGATTTCTCAATACAATGTTGGTGATATGGTTAAAATTATCAGCGGAACCCTTGAAGGTACCGAAGGTAGAATTCTTGAAATCAATAAAGACAACGGTGCTTGCCGTGTGGAAATTGTCTTCTTCGGTAGAAGCACAATTGCTGATGTTGAATTCTCAGAAATCGAAAAAGAATAATCATCTAAAAGATAAAGACCTAAGGTCTTTTCTTTTATTATTAAATATGAATAAATGTTCATATATTTGTTGACAATATGAAGATTCATTCATATAATACATTCGAGGTAATAGTTATGTTTAAAATACCAAGTGATAGTCAAATTGATAAAATGGAAGCGATGCTAAATGTTGCAAGTGATTCCACAAGATTAAAAATCTTATATAGCTTATTTAGTAATAATAATTCCCATTTAGAAAAATCTGTTAATCAGATTGTTAAAGAAGTAGGTGCAAGTCAATCATTAATATCTCATCAACTTAAAGTCCTAAAGGACGCTGATTTAATCGGATGCCGTAAAGAAGGGCTATATGTTTATTATTATTTAAAAGATGAACACGTGTATCAGCTTGTAATGGTCGTGCAGGAGCATGTATTAGAAAGTGAGGATAAATAAAATGAGAAAAGCAATTTATCACATTTCTGGTTTTGACTGTGCAAACTGTGCAAGCAAAGTTGAAAGACATCTAAACAAAAAAGAAAACGTTCAATCCGCTGTAATTGATTTTGCTAATGAGCGTCTATTTATAACTTATCGTGGAGAACCATTTACTAAGCAACAAATCCTTGATGCTATTAAGGAAGTTGAAGGTGATCCAATTAGATTAGAGCCAATTTCTGCCGGGAAATTTAAAAAAGAAAGACTGTTGGATAAACATGATTATTTCCTAATTGGAAGAATTGCTTTATCCGTTATTTTGATGATTATTGCGCGTGTATTACAATTCGTCTTTTATAAAGATATTGAGGCATGGCAAACTCAATCAAATGCTTGGATATTAATTACAATTTATTCAATCGCTTTAGTAATTTGTTTATACGATATTGTTTGGGCAGTCTTTAAAAATATAATTCATTTATCAAACCCAATTGATGAACATTTATTAATGACTATTTCTTGCCTCGGAGCATTCTCTATTGCGTTCTTCAAAGATGCAGAACCTGTTTTCTTTGATGGTGTTATGGTTTTAGTGTTGTTTCAAATTGGTGAACTTCTAGAAGATATTTTGTCAAAGAAATCAAAGGCCGCTATTTCAAATGCGGTAGATTTAAGAGCAGATATCGCAAATCTAATAACCGAAGATAAAATTGCTCAAGTAAAACCAGATACTTTAAAAGTTGGGGATGAAATCGTTGTTAGAGTAGGTGAAATTGTTCCAGTTGATGGAATTGTTATTGATGGAGAGGGATCCTTAGATACATCTTCCTTAACTGGTGAACCTCTACCTGTAGATGTACGTAAAGAATCTCATGTTTTAAGTGGAACAATCCTTAAAAGTGGTTCAATTACATTAAAAGTAGAAAAAGTATTTGTTGATTCAACAATCTACAAGATTATGGAATTAGTTCAAAATAGTGGTGAACGTAAATCTAAAGTTGATAAATTAATAACAAGATTTGCTAGGTTTTACACTCCCGCAGTCTTCATCATTGCGATTGGCTTCTTATTAATATATGGAGGAATAACTGGTGAATGGGCAACAGCAGCTTATCGTAGCGTATTCGTCTTAATTGTTGGCTGCCCATGTGCCATTGTTATTTCCGTGCCTTTAGCTTATTTTGCAGGTATCGGTTTAGCATCAAAACTAGGCGTTGTTATTAAAGGCGCTTCATACCTAGATCAATTATGTAAATCGGGTGTCTTATTTATTGATAAAACAGGCACTCTAACATATGGCAATTTCGAGGTTACAAAAATAGAACCTTCTGGTGTATCAAAGAAAGAACTCGAGACTTATGTTTTAGCGGCTGAATCTCGCTCAAATCACCCAATAGCTAAAGCCATTATATTACATAAAAACACAGCAGTACTTGCCTTGAAACAAGAACATTATGAAGAACTTCCAGGTTATGGAGTGAGAACTTCTTTTGAAGGTAAAACTATCCTAGCTGGTAACTATTCATTAATGGAAAAAGAAGGGGTTTGTGCGCTGAAAATCGAAGAAAATGGCACTATTATATACGTTGCTTGTAATAACGAGTATGTGGGTTATGTTTTACTTCAGGATATTGTAAGAGATAAGGCAAAAACCCTTATTCAAAAACTAAAAACAATTGGCGTTAAAACTATTCTTCTTTCTGGTGACACTTACGAAAATGTTTCCAATGTTTCAAAAGAGGTTGGAATCGAAGAATATCACGCGAAATTGTTGCCACAAGAGAAAACAAAATATGTTGAAGAAGCAATTGCTGAACAACATGGTAAAAAAACAGTTTTGTTTGCTGGAGACGGTATTAATGATACCCCATCAATTATTCGCGCCGATGTAGGTTTTGCCATGGGTGGAATTGGCTCTGATGTAGCAGTTGAAAACGCTGATATTGTTATCATGCAAGACCATCCATTAAAGATTTATCATGCAATTAAAATTGCTCACAAAACAAGAGCAGTTGCTATCTTTAACATCATCTTTGCAATCTCAATAAAAGTAGCAGTAATGATCTTAAATTTTGTTCTCCCAGAAAGCTTCCCACTCTATGAATTTTTACCAATTTTAGATGTTCTTTCTGATACTGGACTAACCATCATTTTAGTCATCAATTCTTTACTTTTATTCTATCGTAAAATTAAATAGTAAAATATTAAATATTTTAGTTATAGTCATCGAGAGGTGGCTATAATTTTTTTCTTGCATACGTATACGCATTTTGATATTATTGCACTCGTGTTTGCATTTGCGATGAGAGCGCATTTGCCTATACATGTCGTTATGTGGAAGAGGTCAACGAATCACCTCAATAACCACAACACGGACAAACAAATTTCAAAAAAGGAGGAAATGTCACGTGAGTAAAAGAATCGTCAAAGTCGTGAAGATGGAATTACCTGGTGGCGAAGCTAAACCTGGTCCAAAACTAGCATCTGCTGGTGTTGTCATGCCAAAATTCTGTACAGATTTCAACGCTAAGACAGCTGACCGTAAGGGTGAAATCGTTCCAGTCATCATCACTGCTTATGAAGACAAATCACATGATTTTGTAATCAAGACTTCTCCAGTTGCAGGTTTACTCTTAAAGGCCGCTGGTATTAAAAAAGGCTCTGCCAATGCTAAGACCACAAAAGTCGGCCATATCAGTAAAGAACAACTCAAGAAAATCGCTGAATACAAATTACCAGACCTCAATTGCGACTCACTCGAAGCAGCAATGAAAATTGTTGAAGGTAGTGCTCGTAATATGGGAATCACAGTTGACGAATAAGAATTATGAAACTTTCTAAGAATTATAAGAAAGCTCTCGAACTCGTCGATAGCACAAAGGTGTATTCCATCGAGGAAGCATGTGAGCTTGTTAAGAAAACATCAACCGTCAAATTTGATGCCACAGTCGATGTCTCAATCCGTTTCAATGTTGACACTACAAAAGCTGATCAACAAATTAGAGGAACTCTCATTCTCCCAAATGGTAATGGTAAGACAAAACGTATTTGTGCAATTACAAACAAGGTTGAAGAAGCTAAGGCTGCCGGAGCGGATTTTGCCGGAGGTAAGGAATTACTTGAAAAAATCCAAAAAGAAAACTGGTTTGACTTCGATGTCATCGTAGCAACCCCAGATATGATGGGTGAACTTGGTAAGATGGGTCGTGTCTTAGGTCCAAAAGGTCTTATGCCAAACCCAAAAACCGGTACTGTTGCAGTTGATATTGCAAAAGCAATCAGTGAAATCAAACTTGGTAAAGTTGAATACCGTCTTGATAAAGATGCCAATATGGCTCTCACAATCGGTCGTGTAAGCTTCGATACTAAGAAACTTGTAGAAAACTTAAAAGCTCTTGTCGCTACTTTATTGAAAGTAAGACCAGCCGCTGTTAAAGGAACCTACATTAAAAATGCCGTTGTGCATACTACAATGGGTCCATCTATCAAATTCTCGTTAGAATAAACCCGTTCCCCCATAGAGCACAATATACCTTAGACAGCAACGGTCACGGGACTTAATAATGTTGCCCAGGTGTATAACTACCAAGTATATTGGAGCCTCATAAACCATTTTATAAGGAGGTAGAACAATGAATCCAGAAACTCTCAAGTCTAAACAAGCTCTTGTTGATGGCCTCGTTGAAACAATGAAGAATTCAAGTGAACTCGTCATCGTTGAATACCGTGGATTAACTGTCGCAGAGATTAGTGAACTTAGAAAGTCTCTCAAAGAAGTTGGCGCATCCTTCTCAGTCTACAAGAACACTTTAGTTCAAAGAGCTAATGATTCTCTCGGACATGAAGAACTCGACCAATATTTGTCCGGATCCAATGCATATGTCTTCTCTTCCGATGTAACTGGTGCACCAAAAGTTTTAGCTAAATTTGCTAAGAAAAACGAAAAACTCGTTATTAAAGCAGGTTTAGTTGAAGGTCGTGTTGTCAGTGCAGAAGAAGTCAAAGCATTAGCAAACATCCCAGGACGCGAAGGATTAATTTCCATGTTCTTATCGTGCTTGCAAGCACCTATCCGCAGTTTCGCTTGCACAGTGAAAGCAGTCGCGGATAGCAAATAATGCCCATTTAGGAGGAAATTACTATGGCAAAGTTAACAAAAGAAGAAATCATTGCTTCATTAAAAGAAATGACTGTTCTCGAACTCAATGAACTCGTTAAAGCAGTCGAAGAAGAATTTGGTGTCACTGCCGCTGCCCCAGTTGCAGTCGCTGCTGCTCCAGTTGAAGAAGAAGCTAAAGCCGGCCCAGCCGATGTCACTTTAGTTCTTAAAGCTGTTGGTGCACAAAAAGTCGCAGTCATCAAAGCTGTCCAAGCCATCACAGGTTTAGGCTTAATGGATGCAAAGAAACTCGTTGATGCTGCTCCAAGCAACATTAAAGAACACATTTCACCAGTCGAAGCTGAAGAACACAAGAAAGCTCTTGTCGAAGCTGGTGCTGAAGTCGAAATTAAATAATTTTGACCCAACAATTTACTTATCATGTCGCATTATTTTATAAATGATGAATCTCTTTCAAGTAATGAAAGACAAATCCATTATGTAATAAATGGAGTGAGTTTCACTCTTACGACTGATAAGGGGGTCTTTTCCAAAAGCGAATTAGATGAGGGAAGTAGGCTTCTTATTGAAACTCTATCTTCCCTCCCACTAGGGAATAAGATTCTTGATATTGGATGTGGGTATGGCCCAGTTGGCTTAAGCTTGGCCTATATTACCCCATCCCTGAACGTTATTTGTTCAGATGTGAATACGCGCGCTCTGGCATTATGCGAGAAAAACGCGTCCTCGCTCGGCTTAAGCCATCGAGTCACCTGCCTTCAAAGTGACATCTATGTAGAGATTGAAGGACAATTTGATTCAATTGTGAGCAATCCACCGATAAGGGCTGGTAAGAAAGTTACATATGCCATCTACACCGGTGCGAAAGATCATTTAATTGATGGCGGTTCACTCTACATTGTCATTAGGAAAAAACAAGGAGCTCCTTCCGTTATGGAATTCCTTAAGGAAACATTCGGAAATGTTGAAGTCCTTGCTAAGAAAAAAGGTTTCTATGTCCTAAAGGCAATTAAGAAGTGAATTTAAATGAAAAAGGAGCCATTACATGTCAAAAACATATAAAAACTATCCTATGCTTCCAAATGAGAGAATTAATTTCTCAAAAATTAGTGGAAGCCTCGAACTCCCTAACCTTGTAGAAATTCAAACCAATTCCTATAAGTGGTTCCTCGAGAAAGGTATTGATGAAGTTCTTCGTGAAGTCTTCCCAATTGCAAATTATAGCGAAGATATTTTCATCGATTACATTTCTAGTGAACTCAGGGAACCAAAATATTCCTATCTTCAATGCAAGAGCAGAGATTTAACTTATCAATCCCAATTATATGCTAAGTTAAGACTCAGATTTGCAAATGGTGGGGCCATGAAAGAAAGTGATGTCTTTATGGGTGATGTACCTTTAATGACCGAAAGCGGCACATTTGTCGTTAACGGAGCTGAAAGGGTTGTCGTTTCCCAAATCGTTCGTTCACCTGGTGCCTACCTATCTAAGACTATGGACAAATCTGGTAAATTCGTCTTCGAAGGCGATTTAATCCCAGCACATGGTTCATGGTTAGAATTTGAAACAGATTTAAAAGGAATGATTAACGTTCGCATCAACCGTCAAAAGAAGATGCCAGTTACTACATTCCTTAAGGCTCTTGGAATCGATGATGAAAAACAAATCAAAGATTTATTTGGTGACAATCAAATGTTACTCACCACAATTGAGAAAGATAAAGATATCCCAAGTGCAATCGATGCTCTTAGAGTTATCTTCGAAAGACTCAAACCAGGTGAACCAATTACCGTTGATGGTATTGCAACATTCCTTGTTCAACAATTCTTTGATCATAGAAGATACAACATCGGTCTTCCAGGACGTCATAAGATAAATAAGAAATTGGGAATATATGACCGTTTAGCAGGACATTATCTTGCTCAAGACATCATTTCTGCAGAAACAGGCGAAGTCTTACATAAGAAAGGTGATTATCTTTCTAAAGAAGATGTCCGTAAATTACGTGATGCAGAAGTCTTTGAACAAGGTACTTGCTTAAAACAAATCAAAGCAAATCCAATGCTTATCAAATCCCTTGAAAACCACGCTCAAAAGGGAAAAGAAGATGCCGAAATCGAACAAGTATTCAAAGGTAATGTCAATATCGTTAAAGTCTATACTGATGAAACAATGAAGAAAGTTACCAATATAATTGGTACTGACTTAAATCTCACCTGTACTTCAATGGCTTTCTCTGATGTTGTTGCCTTATTCTCTTATTTAATGAATATCATGCAAGATATCGGCGAAGTTGATGATATCGATAACCTCGGTAATCGTCGTATTCGTTGTGTTGGTGAACTTCTCCAAACTCAATTTAGAGTTGGTTTAACCAAAATGGTTAAAACAGTTCAACAAAAGATGTCTATTACTGATGTCGAAAGTGCAACATTTAAGACATTAATCAATATTAAACCATTAACATCTTCAATCCGTGAATTCTTTGCAAGTAGTCAACTTTCTCAATTCATGGACCAAGTTAACCCACTTGCAGAACTTACAAATAAGCGTCGTTTAAGTGCTTTAGGTCCTGGTGGTATTACACGTGATCGTGCCTCTATGGCTATCCGCGATGTCCACCCAACACATTATGGTCGTATTTGTCCAATTGAGACCCCAGAAGGTCAAAACGTTGGTCTTATCAATAACTTAGCTAGCTATGCTAAGATTAACAACTACGGTTTTATCGAAACTCCATATCGATTAGTTATTGATGGTAAAGTTAGCGATAAAACTGAATATCTTAGCGCAGATAAAGAACGTGATCACTACATCGCACAAGCTAACGTTAAACTTGATAAAGACGGCACAATCATTGATAAGGAAGTCATCGCGCGTCACAACGGTGAAAACGTCCTTGTCACTCCAGATTTAGTTGACTATATCGACGTTAGCCCAAAACAAATCGTCTCCATTGCTACAGCTTGTATTCCATTCTTAGAGAACGACGATACTACTCGTGCTCTCATGGGTGCCAACATGCAACGTCAAGCTCTTCCACTTCTTAAACCACATGCTCCATTCGTTGGAACAGGTATTGAATATAAGATTGCTAAAGATGCTGGTCTTGCTGTCGTAGCAGTCGCAGATGGAACCGTCAAATACGTTGATAGTCAAAAAATTATTGTTAAAGAAGGTGCAAAACTCGAAAGAGTTTATCAACTTCAAAAATTCGAAAGAAGTAACCAAGGTACATGTATCAACCAAGTTAGCATCGTCAAAATTGGTGACGAAGTAAAACAAGGTGATATCCTTGCTGATGGTCCAGCCATGCAAAATGGTGACCTTGCTCTTGGTCAAAACGTCACAATCGCCTTTATGACTTGGGAAGGTTATAACTACGAAGACGCTGTTATTATGAGTGAAAGACTTGTCAAAGACGATGTTTATACCTCAATTCATATTGAAGAATATTCGATCGATTGTCGTGAAACTAAGCTTGGACCTGAAGATATCACTCGTGATATCCCAAATACTTCTGAAGAATCTAAAGCGTTCCTTGATGCTGATGGTATTATCGTTCCAGGTAGTGAAGTTCGCGAAGGCGATATCCTAGTTGGTAAAGTTACTCCAAAAGGTCAAAGTGAACCAACTCCAGATGAAAAATTATTAATGGCCATCTTCCATGAAAAATCAAAAGATATGAAAGATAGTTCATTACGCGTTCCACACGGTGGTGCAGGTATTGTCCTAGATGTCAAAATCTTCAGCCGTGCCAATGGTGATGAACTTCCAGCCGGTGTTAACAAGACAATTAGAGTCTATGTTGTCCAAAAGAGAAAAATCTCTGAAGGTGATAAGATGTCTGGTCGTCATGGTAACAAAGGTGTTATCTCACGTATTCTTCCAGAAGAAGATATGCCATTCCTTGCTGATGGTACCCCAATTGACATTATGTTAAACCCACTTGGTGTTCCATCCCGTATGAATATTGGTCAGATTCTCGAAATCCACCTTGGTCTTGCTTGTAAAAAGCTTGGCCTAAAGATCGCAACACCAGTCTTTGATGGTATCTCAAATGAAGAAATCTTCGACTTAATGAAACAAGCTGGTATTGCAGATGATGGTAAGACAGTCCTTTATGATGGTCGTACAGGCGAAAGATTCGACGAAAGAATCTCTGTCGGTGTCATGTATATGATTAAACTCGTTCACATGGTTGACGACAAATTACACGCTCGTGCAACAGGACCATATTCACTTGTTACTCAACAACCACTTGGTGGTAAAGCCCAAAATGGTGGTCAAAGATTTGGTGAAATGGAAGTCTGGGCCCTTGAAGCTTATGGCGCAGCCCATACATTACAAGAAATTCTCACCATTAAGTCTGATGACCGTATTGGCCGTAGAAAAACATATGAATCTATTATTAAAGGAAATAGGCTTCCAGATCCTGGTATTCCAGAAGCCTTCAAAGTTCTCACCAAAGAACTCAGTGCTCTTTGCTTAGATGTCAAACTCTATGATCAAAACAATTCAATCATTGATACTGATGCTTTAGCAAAACAAGCACAAGTTGAAGAAAGACGTATTAATAGCGCAATCCGTAACTTAGTCGGTGGTCGTGAAGAAGTCGATTCAACTGAGGTCTTAGTTGATTCTAGTAGCGATGACTATGTCAATGAAATCGCTGAATTACTTAAATAGGAGGTAAGAAAAATGTTTGATGTCAATAATTTAAGTGCTATCAAAGTAGGGCTTGCCTCTCCTGATAGAATTCGTCAACTCTCAAGTGGTGAAGTAACTAAAGCTGAAACCATTAACTATCGTAGTCAAAAACCAGAGATGGATGGTTTATTCTGTGAAAGAATTTTCGGTCCTGCTAAAGACTACGAATGCCACTGTGGTAAATATAAAAAGATCCGCTTTGCAGGCATTAAATGTGAAAAGTGTGGTGTTGAAGTTATTTCTAAAGATGTCCGTCGTGAAAGACTTGGACATATTGAACTTGTTTCACCATGTACACATATTTGGTACTTAAAAGGTATTCCAAGCCGTATTGCTCTTCTTTTAGATGATTTATCACCAAAACAATTAGAAGAAATTGTTTATTTTATTGCCCACGTTTGCTTAAAACCTGGTACTTCTAAGATTCTTCAATATCGTCAATTCTTAGATGAAAGAACTGCTCGTAGTGTCTTCACAAGTGTTATCCAAGAATTCCTTGGTTCATTAGAAGAGGATTCTGTTGACTATGAAAGAGCACAATCATATTTAGCCCTAATGGCTGATGAACACGAAGCATTTGATTTCGCAACTGTTTCAAAATTCATTTCCAAATATACAGGTGCTGAATTCGGTGAAGGTGCTGCTAGTGTCAAACGTCTATTAAGAGAAGTTAATCTTGATAAAGATTTCGAAGAAGTTAGTGAAGCTCTTAAAACTGCTACAGGTCAAAAACGCGCTAAATTAATTAAACGTCTCGAAGTGATCGAAGCCTTCCGTCAATCTGACAATAAGCCAGAATGGATGGTATTAGATGTTCTTCCAGTTCTCCCACCAGATTTAAGACCAATGCTTCAACTTGATGGTGGTCGTTTTGCTGCTAGTGACTTAAACGAACTTTATCGTAGAGTCATTAACCGTAACAATCGTCTACGTCGTGAAATCGAGCTTAAGGCACCAAAAGTCATTATCATGAACGGTTGCCGTATGCTTCAAGAAGCTGTTGATGCCTTAATTGATAATGGTCGTCGCAATAAACCAGTTCAAGGTGCATCAGGACGTGCCTTAAAATCCTTATCTTCATCACTTAAGGGTAAACAAGGTCGTTTCCGTCAAAACTTACTTGGTAAACGTGTTGACTACTCTGGTCGTAGCGTTATTGCTGTCGGACCAGATCTAAAGATGTATCAATGTGGTCTTCCACGTGAAATGGCTATTCAATTATTACGCCCATTCATCGCCCATATATTAATTCAAAAAGGATATGTGACCGCGCATAAGGCCGCGGATAAGATTATTGATACGTATGAGCCAATTGTCTTCGACATTGTTGAAGAAATAATTGGCGATCATCCAGTACTCCTTAACCGTGCCCCAACACTTCACCGTTTAGGTATTCAAGCTTTCCAACCAAAACTTGTTGATGGTAGAGCTATAAGACTTCACCCACTTGTTTGTGCTGGATTTAACGCTGACTTCGATGGTGACCAGATGGCTGTCCACCTCCCACTTTCAAAAGAAGCTCAACAAGAAGCTCTTGAACTTATGATTGCTTCAAATAACATTCTCGGTCCTAAAGATGGTAAACCAATCGTTACTCCATCCCAAGACATGGTTTTAGGTAACTATTACTTAACTCTTGAAGAAACAAAAGAAGCTCTTCTTGCTCGTGCTGGTCGTCGTAAAGCAAAAGGCGACATGGAAGAATACGAATTGTTCGAACAATATGGAAATGCTGAAGGTAAAGTCTTTGCATCTATTGATGAAGTTGTTCTTGCTTATCAAACAAAACAAATTCACCTTCACACCAGAATTGCTATTCGCGGTAAAGCTTTAAACAAAACTGGCTTCACCGAAGAAATGAATAATTCTTACCTTCTAACTACTGTTGGAAAAGTTATCTTTAACATAATTTTCCCATCAGACTTCCCATATCTTAACAAATTAAGTGTTAAAGATAAGGAAAACTTAAAGCATGATTTACCAGAATGTTTCGTCCCAATGGGCACTAACATCAAGGAAGAACTTGCCAAACGTCCACTCAATAAACCATTTACCAAGAAAGAACTTGGAATCATTATTGATGAAGTCTATCACCGTTATGGTAGAAGTAAAACTTCTGCTGTCCTTGATAAGATGAAAGACCAAGGCTTCCGTTATTCCACAGTTGCTGGATTTACAATTGCTTTAAGCGATATTCCATTACTTAAGAACAAGGCTGACCTCATTGGTGAAGGTGATAAGAAAGTTGCTTCCATCAATAAGATGTTTGATAAAGGTCTTGTTAATGACAAAGAACATCACGACATGGTTTGTGCAGTTTGGACTGATATTAAAGACCAAACAATGGAAAAACTCCAATCACAATTCTCAACCGATACAAGAAATCCAATTTATATGATTCTTGATAGTGGTGCTCGTGGTTCTATGTCCCATATTATTCAACTTTCCGGTATGAGAGGACTTATGGCTAACCCAAGAGGCGAAACCATTGAGATTCCAATTAAATCATGTTTCCGTGAAGGTATGTCTGTTTCTGAGTTCTTCGTTGCTACTCACGGTGCCCGTAAGGGTAGTGCTGATACAGCCTTAAAGACTGCAGACTCTGGTTATCTTACCCGTCGTCTTGTTGACGTTAGCCAAGATGTTATCGTCCGTGAAGAAGATTGTGGTACCGACCATGGCTTTGTTGTAAGAGAAATTAGAAACGATGAAGATGATCAAAAGAAGGCACTTGTGAGCCTTAAAGACCGTCTTGTTGGTCGTTTCTCACTTAGAGAAATCGTTGATCCAAAGACTGGTGAAATCATTGTTCCTGCTAATACATTAATCGAAGAAGCTGACGCTCAAAGAGTTGTTGATGCAGGTATTGAAGAAGTTGAAATCCGTTCCTTATTCGGATGTCAAACCAAAGATGGTATTTGCGTCCATTGTTATGGTCGCAACCTTGCCACTGGTGAACTCGTTAAAGTCGGTGAAGCTGTTGGTATTATGGCTGCTCAATCCGTCGGTGAACCTGGTACACAATTGACAATGCGTACCTTCCACACTGGTGGTGTTGCTGGTGGCGATATTACCCAAGGTCTCCCTCGTGTTCAAGAACTTGTTGAAGCTCGTAATCCAAAAGGTGAAGCTCTCATCTCTGCAATTAAAGGTGAAGTTACAAGTATCGAAGAAAACGCTGGAAGATATATCTTCAAAGTCAAAAACGAAATTGATGGCGAAAAAGAATTTGTTTCAAGCTTTGGTGCTCACGCTTGTGTCAAAGTCGGTGACCATATTGAAAATGGTGATCGTCTCACTTTAGGTGCAATTTCACCAAAAGGCTTACTTGCTGTTAGTGATGCTACTAAAGTTCAAAACTATATGCTTAAGGAAATCCATAAGGTTTATGGTACTCAAGGTATTGATATTTCCGATAAGCACTTAGAAGTCATCATTCGTCAAATGCTTCGTAAAGTTCTCATTCAAGATGCTGGTGATACTAAACTCATCCCAGGTACTCGTGTTGATGTTGATACATTTAGTGAAGCCAATGATGAAGTCTTGTGGAATGGTGGACGTCCAGCTGAAGCTACACCTCTTATCTTAGGTATTACTAAAGCTGCTTTAGAGACAAAATCCTTCCTTTCTGCGGCTTCTTTCCAAGAAACAACACGTGTTCTTACTGATGCTGCTATCAAAGGCAAGAAGGATGAACTTCATGGTCTTAAAGAAAATGTCATTGCTGGTAGACTTATTCCTGCTGGTAGTGGAAACATCCATAACAGTGTCTTTGATGAAGCTACAAATGATTTCTCAGTTTCTGAGAAGATGAAATCGATTAAACGTCAATACATCGAATCATACGATCGTAACGAAGAAATCGAATAATTTCACAAAATATTACTAAAAGGGTTATCTATTAAATAGGTAACCTTTTTTGTTATTTTTATAGCCAATCTAATTTATGAAAGCGTTTGCTTTTTATTATTTCTTGCACTTTTATAATTTGTTGTTATAATACGCTTAACTTTTATGTATTAGATACATAGAAAGGAGAATTGCTATGAAAAAATCAAAATTCATTCCACTAACCATTACACTTCCACTTCTTTTTATCGTAAGTGCTTGTAATGATGCAAAGATTTCTCCTGCTCACCAACGCGCCTTCTTAGAAGCTGGTGAAGAAGCAGACATTACTCTCCGTGATTTAGAAAAAGGTGGAGTTAAAGTTGGTAATTCTTGTCCAACAACTGGTCATCCACATGTATTTGTTGTCCCAGTTGAATTTAGAGATTATCCAGCTGATGAAATTGGCAAATATTATAATTCGACAACCAAGACAAAAAATGGTGTTGGTTATGCATATCGTGATGAAGAATCAACTGCCCAAGGTCGTGGTAGAGAAGAAGCTCGTAAAGATATTGAAAAAATCTACTTTGGTGATGCTGAACAAACTCAATGGCATTCACTTCGTTCATATTATGAAGAATCTTCCTATGGCAAACTTCACTTTGAAGGTGTAGTTGCTGACTGGTATAGACCTGCTGTTGACTTTGAACACCTTGATGACTGGGCAAGTGCTGCTCAATGGGCTCAAGGTGATGCTGCTGCAAGTGCTCTTGCAAACAAACTCATCAAACTTTATAGCGATGACAGCACTCAAAAATTTAAAGAACTCAAAGACAAAGATGGTCGTCAAATGTTCAATTCTGGTAAAGAATTCCTTCAATACTTTGACTCAGACCACGATGGTTACTTTGATTTAATTGAAATTGTTTATAGTGCCCCATTCTGGGCAACAGATGTTGCTAACGAAGTTTATAACAAAGGTATTAACAACGATATCTTCTGGGCTTATTGTGGTTCTCATCCTGCTGAAACTACTCCAAATCCAGAAAAACCAGTTATCTCCAAATATGCCTTCTTCTCCTATTACACATTCGTTGAAGCTGGAAAATTGGTACCTTGGGGTGATGATGAAAAACAAGAACCATGGACTACAGATGAAATTTCTGCTGGTGTTCCATTAGATGCACATACATTAATTCATGAAACTGGTCACGCTTTAGGTCTTCCTGACTATTATGATACTTCCTACAGTGGCAAAAACGCTTCTGGTAGTGTTGATATGATGGACCATAACGTCGGTGATCATAACTCTTATTCCAAGACACTTCTTGGCTGGGTTAATCCAATCGTTGTTACTGGTGCTACATCAGTTACAATCAATTCATATACCAAGACTGGTGATTGCATCATGGTTCCATATCGTGGTTTCTACCGTGATCATAAAGACCATTCAAATACTGCATTTATTGAATATCTCGCTATTGAACTTTATAACCCAACTGGTGTTAATAAAACCGATAGTGAGCACTCATATTGTGGTAATTATCCAAAATGTCCATCAATATCTGGTATTAAGATTTATCACGTTGATAGTAGACTAGGTGTTTTTAATTACAATGGTAATTGGAAATTCCAAGACTTCACAACCCGTATTGTTGGTACAGGATCACTGGGTAAGGTTGATGTTGCCTCTTCAAATAGTAATGACAACCATGTTGAAGACTTCTGGCAACTTCAGTATCTCTCTCGTGAAGAAGATTCATCGGTAACACTTGTTTCTAATGAATCACTCTTCCAAGAAGGAGATACTTTCAATAGTGCGACAAGTTACACAAACTTCTTAATGAATGAAGTTTATCCAGACACTGAAGATCAACAAATCCCATTCGGATATACAATTAAGATTCAAAGCTTAACCGAAGATAGTGCAACACTCCTCTTCGAAGCTTGCTAAGAAATCAAACAATAGGAACACTGATGAAAATCGGTGTTCTTTATTTATATAAAAGATAATATAATTATCACATGCGTATGAAAGGGAATAAAAAAACTATTCTAACTCTAGGAATTGTCTTCCTTCTTTCAGCATGTAATTCTACAATCATTTCATTTGAACCATATCAATATGGTGAAAAAGACACAGATAGTCATGAATTAGTGGAAGGTGATGGATACGTAAAATATCCTGCCTATTCATCTTATGAATCAATTGATAAAGACGATGATGTATTTAGCTTTAATTCATATAAAGACGTGTTTAGACATCAAAATTATCTCCATATGATGAATACGACTGGTCTAAATAAAATGATAGTTATACCTATCGATTTTGCTGACTATGAATGTTCTAAACTTTCATATGGTTGTAAATTATCAAGAAATTTAATTCAAAACGCCTTCTTTGGTACAAAAGAAACAACTCAATATGAATCTGTTGCATCATATTTTGATAAATCTAGTTATGGTAAATTAAAAATAGATGGAATCGTTACAGATTGGTTTCATCTTGATTTAAAAGATAGTAGTGGTGAAGTAATCGATTATGAATATTTATCTAGATCAACCACCAAAAAAACAATCGTTGCAGATATTTATAAAGAAGCTTTGAAATGGTTCCAAAATAAATATGGAAATATTGCTAATTATTACATCGAGGGAGATGAAAATAATGGAGTTCCTATATATTTTATCTATAGCGCACCTAACGTAGATTCATCTTTAGCAAATGATAATGTCCTTTGGGCATATACCTTCAATACATCTGGTTTATTCGCTTGGTCATCGTTCCATATGCTAAACATCAACTACAAGAATAAAGTTGATCCGCATACTTATATTCATGAAGTAGGACATATGCTTGGACTTGCAGATTATTACGCTACAAGTACAAAACCATATTCACCAACAGGACATATGGATATGATGGATTATTCTCTTGGAGATGAAACTGGATATTCAAAAATGGTTTTAGATTGGACTAGACCATATTATGTTACTGATACAACCGAAATAAAGATTAAACCATTCTATGAATCTGGTGATTTAATTCTAATTAAGAATTTATGGAATAAAACTCCAATGGATGAATATCTTCTAATTGAAATGTATTCTCCTAAAGGACTTAACGAAGTTGATTCAAAATCTAAAAATCCTGCAAGTAAACTATATTCAAAAACAGGTGTAAAAATTTACCATGTTGATTCTAGACTTGCCTATTTCTCTAAAACAAGAATGTCTCCAATATCTTATGTTGAAGAAAAACAATATTCTCCATCCACTAATAGAATTGGTATTGCTCATACAAATACAATAGTTCCTAATAGTGAAATACTTAAATACCCGCTTTATCAACTATTAGATAAAGATGAAAAGATATCTTATTTAAACGGTGGATATGCTACAGATGATTCTTTATTCTATCAAAATGATTCCTTTGGAATCGAAACATATAAGAATTACAAATTCCATAGTGGTCAAGATTTAGGATATACAATCTTTGTAAAAACTTTGTCCGATTCTGAAGCAACTATTAGAATCGAAAAACTATAACAATTAAACATATTAGTACACTGGGTGCTGTGTGCTATATATCTTTAATAAATATTTAAAAATATTTGTTGACATAATTTTATCATGTTTGTATTCTTTATAAGCACGCATGCTGATTCGTGTTTAAAATAGACCAAAATTAGGACTATGATACACCCGGAGATGTGTGCTCGGGAAACATTGGAAGGAGGACAATCAATGCCAACCATTAATCAATTAGTCAAAAATGGACGTAGTAAAGGCGTTAAGAAATCCAAAGCTCCTGCTTTAGGAAAAAGATGGAATTCACTTCAATCACGTGAAACCAATCAAAACAGCGCTCAAAAGAGAGGCGTTTGTACTCGTGTGGGTACCATGACCCCTAAGAAGCCAAACTCAGCTCTTCGTAAATACGCCCGTGTCCGTTTATCTAACGGATATGAAGTCACCGCATATATCGGTGGTGAAGGTCACAATTTACAAGAACACTCCACAGTCATCATTCGTGGTGGCCGTGTAAAAGATTTACCAGGTGTTCGTTATCACATTGTGCGCGGTACTCTTGACTGTGCTGGTATCGAAAAGAGACGTCAAGGACGTTCCTTATACGGCACTAAGAAGCCAAAAGCCGCCAAATAATAACGAAGTCATATTAAGAAAGGAGAAACAATATGCCACGTAAAGGTAATGTTGCAAAACGTGAAGTCTTACCAGATCCAATTTATAACAGTAAACTTGTCACACGTTTAATCAACCGTATTATGGTCGATGGTAAAAGAGGAACTGCTCAAACAATCCTCTATAACGCTTTCAAAAAGATTGAAAAACAAACTGGTAAACCGGCAATGGACGTCTTTGCAACCGCAATTAATAATATAATGCCAGAAGTCGAACTCAAAGTTCGTCGTATTGGCGCAGCTAACTATCAAGTCCCAGTGGAAGTTTCCATGGAAAGAAAAACCACTCTCGGTCTTCGCTGGTTAGTTACCTATGCTAGACTCAGAAACGAAAAATCAATGGAAGATAAATTAGCCAATGAAATTATCGATGCTGCTAACGGCACAGGTGCATCAGTTAAGAAGAAAGAAGATACGCATAAGATGGCTGAAGCTAACAAAGCGTATGCTCACTATAGATGGTAGGATAAATTTATGGCAAGAGAATTTGATTTAGCTCATACCAGAAATATCGGTATCATGGCTCACATCGATGCTGGTAAAACAACTACCACCGAAAGAATTCTTTATTTCACTGGTAAGATCCACAAAATTGGTGAGGTTCACGAAGGTGCCGCAACAATGGACTGGATGGAACAAGAACAAGAAAGAGGTATTACCATCACCTCCGCAGCTACAACTGCATTCTGGAAAGGTAATCGTGTAAACATCATCGACACTCCAGGGCACGTTGACTTCACCGTTGAAGTCGAACGTTCACTTCGTGTCCTTGATGGTGCTGTTACTGTTCTTGATGGTAAAAATGGTGTTGAACCACAAACCGAAACAGTTTGGAGACAAGGTACAAAATATGGTGTTCCACGTATTGTATTTGTTAACAAATTAGACGCTATCGGTGCTGACTTCGATATGTGTGTTGCATCTCTTCATGAAAGACTTGCTGCTAATGCCGAAGCTGTTCAATATCCAATCGGCCGTGAAAATGGCTTCAATGGTGTCATCGATATCATTGAAAATAAAGCTTGGATGTATACAAGCGATAAAGACGAAGCTCCAACAGAAGCACCTGTTCCAGCAGAATATGCTGAAAAAGTTGCTCAACTTCGTCAAAAATTACTTGAAGCTCTCGCTGCCTTTGATGATGATCTTATGATGCTTGTCTTAGAAGGTGAAGAAGTTCCAAATGATATGATTTATTCCACTATCCGTAAGGCTGTTCTTACAGGTGAATTCCACCCAGTCTTCTGTGGTAGTGCTTATAAAAATAAAGGTATTCAATTACTCCTTGACGGTGTTATTGCATATCTTCCATCTCCACTTGATATCCCACATGCTGTTGGTGAAAACGAAATGGGTGAAAAAGTGGAATGTGTCCCAGATGATAAGGCTCCACTTGCTGCCTTAGCATTCAAAATTGCTACCGACCCATTCATTGGTCGTTTAGCTTATGTCCGCGTTTATAGTGGTGTATTAACCAGTGGTTCTTACGTCCTCAATTCCACCAAAGGTCAAAAGGAAAGAATTGCTCGTGTCGTCTTGATGCACTCCAACCACCGTGAAGAAGTTGATGCTTTACACGCTGGTGATATCGGTGCTGTTGTTGGTCTTAAAAATACCACAACTGGTGACACCCTTTGTGATGAAAAGAATGAAGTCATTCTTGAAAGAATGGAATTCCCAGAACCAGTTATTGAAGAAGCTGTTGAACCAAAATCAAAAGCTGACCAAGAAAAGATGTCAATCGCTCTTCAAAAACTCGCGGAAGAAGACCCAACATTTAAAGTTCATACAAACGTTGAAACCGGTCAAACAATCATCGCTGGTGTTGGTGAACTTCACCTTGACATTATCGTTGACCGTATGAGAAGAGAATTTAACGTCAATGTTAACGTTGGTGCTCCTCAAGTCGGATATCGTGAAACCATTCGTCGTTCAGCCGAATGTGAAGGTAAATACATCAAACAAAGTGGTGGACGTGGTCAATATGGTCACGTATGGATTCGCTTTGAACCTAACGAAGGCAAAGGTTTCGAATTCGTTGATGCCGTTGTCGGTGGTAGTGTTCCAAGAGAATATATCCGCCCAACTCAAGATGGACTAGAAGATGCTCTTAATAGAGGTCTTGTAGCCGGTTATCCAGTTATCGATATCAAAGCTACCCTCTTTGATGGTAGTAGCCACGATGTTGACTCTTCGGAAGCCGCATATAAAATCGCTGCTTCAATGGCTCTTAAAGAAGCTGCTAAAAAGTGTGATCCAGTCATCCTTGAACCAATCATGAAGATTGAAGTCACTGTTCCAGAACAATATTATGGTGACGTTATCGGTGACATTTCTCGTCGTAGAGGTAATATGACTGGTGAAACCCAAAGAGGTAACGCTAAAATAGTCGAAGCAGAAGTACCATTAGCCGAAATGTTTGGCTACGTCACTGATTTACGTAGCTTCACACAAGGTCGTGGAAACTACACTATGCAATTCGACCATTATGGCGAATGCCCAAGATTCGTACAAGACGAAATTATTAAAAAATCCGGCATGTCGAATCGCTAATCAAGTTAACACTTTGTGTTGATTTTGAAAAAAACTTGCTATATTATGAAAGTCGTTAAATAGGTTTAATGACTATTAAGGAGGAAATTCAAATCTATGGCAAAAGCAAAATTTGATAGAAGCAAACCACACTTAAACATTGGTACCATTGGACACGTTGACCATGGTAAAACCACATTAACTGCTGCTATCACAACCTACCTTGCTAAAAAAGGTGGAGCGGTGGCCAAAGCATATGATGAAATCGATGCTGCTCCAGAAGAAAAGGCCCGTGGTATTACAATCAATACTGCACACATCGAATACGAAACCGAAAAACGTCACTATGCTCACGTTGACTGCCCAGGGCACGCCGACTATGTTAAAAACATGATTACTGGTGCTGCTCAAATGGATGGTGCTATTCTTGTTGTTGCTGCTACCGATGGTGTTATGCCACAAACTCGTGAACACATTCTTCTTGCTCGTCAAGTCGGTGTTCCATATATCGTTGTTTTCTTAAACAAAACCGACCTTGTTGATGACCCAGAACTCATCGACTTAGTTGAAATGGACGTTCGTGATCTCCTTTCATCTTATGGATTCCCAGGAGACGAAGTCCCAGTCATTCGTGGTTCAGCTAAATTAGCTCTTGATGGCGATGCTGAAGCTCAAACACACATCCAAGAACTTATGGATGCTGTTGATAGCTACATCCCACTCCCAACCCACGATAAAGACAAACCATTCCTTCTCCCAATCGAAGACGTCCTCACCATTACTGGTCGTGGTACAGTCGTCACTGGTAGAGTTGAACGTGGTGTTGTCAAACTCAATGACGAAGTTGAAATCGTTGGTATTAAAGATACTCAAAAAACAGTCGTTACTGGTCTTGAAATGTTCCGTAAACTTCTTGACTACGCTGAACCAGGTGATAACGTTGGTGTTCTTCTCCGTGGTATCAACCGTGATCAAGTCGTCCGTGGTCAAGTTCTCGCAAAACCAGGAAGCGTCACCCCACATACCAAATTCACCGCTAGTGTCTACGTTCTTAAAAAAGAAGAAGGTGGCCGTCATACAGCTTTCTTAAGCAACTATCGTCCACAATTCTACTTCCACACAACCGATATTACTGGTGTTATTACACTTCCAGCTGGTGTCGAAATGGTTATGCCAGGTGATAACGTTGAATTAACAGTTGAACTTATTCACCCAGTCGCCATTGAAAAAGGTACAAAATTCTCCATCCGTGAAGGTGGACGTACCGTTGGTAGTGGTTCTGTTACCGAAATTCTTAAATAATTTAAGAATCTAAAAAAACAATATTAAGCTAGGACTTAGGTTCTAGCTTTTATTATTTGAATGGACTTCCTATATCTTATTTTGATATAAAATTGATTTTTTAATTATATTGTTTAATAATTAATTCATATCTTATGGCTGATAAAAAATATACTCTTCCAAGACATACTAATCTTGCAAAACATGGCTATCGTCTAGTAGCAGCAATTTTTGATTTAGTTTGTACGATTATTATTACTTCAGTTTTTGCGATTGGAACATTTATTGGTGCAATTAATATCACAAGTAATGAACGTAGTTTGATGCGCGAATATAGATTTAATTCAGGTTTATGTTATATGAATGAAAACATTCTTGATCAATATGAAAAGTCTGATTTTGAAGATTATCGTTCATATGATTATGTCCTTAGATATTATTATCTTCATTATTTAGTAGGGGACACCACTAAGATGGAAATCCCTAATGATGTTGAAGTTTATCTACCAGAAGAATACAAAATTGCTCCAAACGTTGATGAAACTTGGACCGAAGATGGTAAAGAAATTCATGCTAAAGATAAATTTACCATAAGTTGGTATAACGAAAATATTTTAGGTATTGGTGAAGACCCAGATGCTGAAAAATCAACTTCATTATTTACTTATCAGAAAAACGAAGCTAGCGAATATGATTTAGAAAAAATAGGTATCCCTAGAGAAAAAAGATTTAATGAATCTACTGGCGAACAAATTGATATTACACCAAAAGATTTAAAAGGTGCTTTGTTTACTCAATATCAAACAGCATATAACCATTTGATGTTCTCCAATTATTATTATTCACTTAATACAAAAACTAATTTCTTTACTTCTTTAGCATTCTATATCGCTGCCTTACTTGGCACGGCACTTGTTTATATATTAATTCCTATTATTAGAAAAGATGGGGCAACACTTGGTAAGATGATCTTTAAACTTGGGCTTGCCAATATATATGGATACAAACACCAACGTTATCAAGTTTTAATGCGATATATCCCATTATTCTTAACTCTTACAGCCTTATCTTTTATCCCATTTGTTACTGAATATATCCTAGTTCTTATAGGTTTAATTATCCTTTTAGTCTCGTTTGCCCTTATGATGGCTTCACCAAAAAGAACTGCACTTCATGACTTAACAGGTCAAACAATTGTTATAGAAACAAACACTTCAAAAATCTTTGAAACAAGAGCAGATGAAATAGCGTTCTCAATGCTTGAAGATGAAAATTACATTAATGAAGAATGAAAAAAATAACTAAACCACATTTTCTAAAAAGACTTATCGCATCTATGATGGATGGTCTTTTATTTGTAGTGCTTTGGTTATCGACTGCAGTCTTTTTAATGCCACTTTTTACAAACCCAGTATTTCATAAAACTGAGATATATAATGAAGGAAGGAATTATCAATTAGCCACCCACTTGTATATTGTTATGCAACAAAACGATAGTGGTGGTAGTGATCTTATCGAAGTAAAAGATTACACAACAAAGATTGATTCATCTAAAAATTCAAAAATTGTTCAATTAAACAAATTTACTGATATAGACTCCAATTATTTTGTATCTCATCTTCAATATTATTATCTAAATTTCTTAACTGGTGAGGGCATTGAATTACCTATAGATACAAGTGAATATCATTATGAAATGGAGAAAGATCATTTTGTCTCCCCTCATTATAATGAAACAATCAAAGTTGATGATAACGAATATCTTCCAAAAGACATATATACTCTCGATTGGTTTAAGGAAAATATCTTAGAAAATAAAGAAGAATTTATCTTAAATGAAGAAACCAAAATATATCAAATTAAAGAGGGTGTAGATAAGACAAAAGCAGTAAACTTTATCAAAGATAAAATTATTGCAGCTTGCTCTGATTTTTATTATTCTGATTTTTATAAAACAATCAATAGGAATTTGACTCTCATTCAACTATTTGAATTTATACCAACTTATATTTTCTTCTTTGCTCTTATTTATCTATTATTCCCGATGATTTTCAAAAACGGTGAAACACTTGGCAAGTTAACCTTCTCGTTAGGACTTGTAAATAAGAATGGATATAAGGTGACTAGACCTCAAATATTATTAAGATTTTTGTTCTTCTTTTTAGAAATTACTTTAGGCACATTCCTTCTAGGAATATTAGATATTAGAAGTCTTGCAACTTTAGGTATTGTTATTACTGCCTTATTAATCGCTACATTAGTTAATAAAAAGAATCGTTCTCTCCATGATTTTGTTGCTGGAACCATGGTAGTGGATCTAAAAGAAAGTATCTTCTTTAAAAACGCCAATGAAGAAGCTGAATATGAAGAAAATATCGCAAAAGACATCGAAAAATACTCAAATGGAAAGATTGTAGATGCCCACATTATCCAAGTTGGTTCGAAGATAGTGGACGAAGATATTAAGAAAGAACTTGACAAAGATAAGTAATAAAATAATTCACTAAGTTGCTAAATAAAATTTAAACATTTTATCTCAAGGAGATCGTAAAAATTAATGAAAAACCCCTAGGAATTGGGGCTTTTTTGTAAGAAAAAGCGCCTCTAAGAAAGCGCTATCAATTTTTCTTTCCTTTTAAAATATAACTATGTTAATATTTTCGTGTAGTAATTAACTACAGTAAATTACACCATAGGAGGTAAATTACATGGAAGTAAGAATTGAAAATCTTACAAAAACCTTCGTCGGTAAAAAGGGTGTCGAAACTACTGCTGTTAACAAGATGAACTTCGTTATTCCCGATGGTAAACTCGTCGGGCTTTTAGGTCCATCTGGATGCGGTAAATCAACTACTCTTTATATGATTGCTGGTTTACATAAACCAACCGACGGTCACATATGGTTTGGTGAAGACGATGTTACTAACCTTCCTCCTGAAAACCGTGGTATTGGACTAGTTTTCCAAAACTATGCTCTTTATCCACATCTTTCAGTGAAGCAAAATATCCAATTCCCACTCGATAATGTGCGCTTCCCAGGTCCATTTGGAAATGAAAAAAATCAGATTTCCAATTTGAAACATGACTTGGCACAGTCAAAATCCGACCTTGCTGCTTTAAAACGTCAAATTCGTAAATCCGAAAAGATGGTTGAAAAAGCCAATGCCAGGATTACAGGAGCTGAAGCTGTTGGAGACCAAGAATTAATTGATTATTGGTCAGAAGTTAAAGAAAACAACATCAGACTCATCGAAACTTCTAAGGAAAGAATTGCAAACGTTGAAGAACATATTGCTCTTCTTGGTCCTGAATTCGAAAAGGCTCATGCTCAATATGCAAAAGCCAAAGAAGACTATGCTGCTTTAAAACAAAATGATCCAGAAGCCGCAAAGAAACTTGGTAAAACAAAACTTTCGAAAGAAGAAAAAGATGCCATTGCTTTAGAAATGGCAAAGATTGTTGATATTGATAGATATCTCGATCGCAAACCTAAAGAATTATCTGGTGGTCAACAACAGCGTGTTGCAATCGCACGTGCGTTAGCCAAAAAACCAAGAGTCCTTCTTCTAGACGAACCACTTTCTAACCTTGATGCTCGTCTCCGTCTTCAAACTCGTGAAGAAATTAGACGTATTCAAAGAGAAACTGGAATTACTACCGTCTTCGTTACACACGACCAAGAAGAAGCTATGTCAATTTCCGACACAATCGTTGTTATGAAAGAAGGTGTCGTCCAACAAATTGACGAACCACAAAGAGTTTATGAAGAACCAGCAAACTTATTCGTTGCTAAATTCTTAGGTTCTCCAGCTATTAACGTTTTCGATGGTGAAATCGTTGATGGAAAATTAATGCTTTGTGGAAAAGTATTTGACAAAGGTGCTGAATATCAAGGCACTCATGTAATTGTCGAAAAAGTTGAAACAGTTGAAACTGACGAAGCTGGTCATGAAGTTAAGAAATTGGTCGATGAAGAAAAGACCTTAAAAGACCGCAAAGTCAAAATTGCTGTTCGTCCAGAATCTTTCACCTTTGATCAAAAGGGTGGAAATATTCCAGTTGTTGTTGAAATGGTTCAACACATTGGCCGTGATATCACGATTATTGGTAATGTCGAAGGTCAAGAAGCTGGTCTTAAGATTATCATTCCTAGCGAATTAAGAGGTGACGTTTTAGGAAAAGAAAAATTAAACTTCAAAGCCAAACGATTCTATGTCTTTGAAGAAACAGGTGAAAGGATTAAATAGCATTTCGTTATTTAAAAACTAAACACATGTCAGTAAAAACATTAGAAAGGGAAAAAGTCGTAGTGGAACCAACCTACACAGAGGAAGGTAAGGCTGTCTTAGAGGAAAAACACTCTACAAGTCACCTTATTTCAAAACGACGCCATGTCTCTCTCCCTCAATGGGCGACAGCTTGGTTAGTTTTGATTCCAGCCATGATTTTCTTGGTGTTCTTCATGTTCTATCCAATCGTGAACACCTTCTTCATGGCCTTCATTCAAGACTTTGACTGGATTAAAGGTGCCGGTAGCTTTGCTCTTGGTAACTTCTTTGAAGCAGTTATCAATAACACTATTGTCGAATATTCACCAATTATTCCAGGTAAGATTATTGATATCGTCTATCAAGTTATTCCTTCATTTGGTTTTGATAACTTTGTGCAAGTATTAACTGATCCATATTTCTTACCAGCGGTTCTTAATACTTTCATCCTTGTTATTGTTGAAGTCCCACTTACCATTATCATTGCTTTATTACTTGCGACATTCCTTAACTCAATTAAGGTACTCAAAGGTTTATATCAAACGATATTCTTCCTTCCATATGTTACAAACGCTATTGCTCTAGGTCTCATCTTCCAGATGTTATTCTCATCTGGTCAAGGTGGTATTATCAACTTAATGCTTAGAACAATTGGTTTGAATCCTGTCGGATGGTTGAACAAAGATAAAGTTGAAATCGATTATGGTAATGGTGTTAAATACACCATTGAGGCTGCAACAAAATTCAACCAAGGTGTTGTCATTGTTGTTTACGCTATATGGAATGGTCTGGCATTTAAGATTCTTGTCTTTATGTCTGGTCTTGCAACTATTGATAAACAATATAGTGACGCTGCGAAAGTTGATGGTGCTTCTTCGATTACGATTTGGCGAAGAATTACGTTGCCGCTTTTATCCCCACAAATCCTTTACATTACAATTACCTCATTCATTGGTGCCTTCAAAATGTATACAGGTGTTATGTCCGTCTACGCTGGTCGTGGTGGATCAATGTCTCAATACTTTGGTGGTACTGATGGTCGTACTTGGGAGCCAGTTGTCGGTTGGATTTACCGTTCACTCGACCCAAAGAGTAACATCTCTCCAGGTGTTGCTGCTGCCGGCTCAATTGTCCTCTTAATTATCATCTTAACAATTACCGCTCTTCAATCTGTGATTTCGAAGAGAAGGGTACATTATTAGAAAGGAGTTTAATATGGCTGAAAAAGATATGTATTTCGCTGATGATGCTGCTCGTCGTAAATATAAAGCAAGACTTATTATCGGTCGTGTCTTTACATACGCATTCTTAACTGTCTTTGCTTTATTCATGTTAACTCCATTCATATTCATGGTTGTTTCTAGCTTTATGGATGCAAAATCATTCTCTGCATTCGTCGAAAGAGCTGACTTCTCAGAACTTGGCTTATTCGATAGTAATGGAAACTGGGCTGGTAACTGGTCAATCGATAACTATGCAAAAATCTTCTCAGGTAAAGGTTCAACCTCCCTTGGAACACCATATGAATCGACACCATTTATCTTCTATTATTTAAATACAATCATTGCTTCTGTTGGTTCAACAACAGTTACAGTTGTGACTGCCGTATTAGCCGCTTTCGCCTTTGCTCGTCTTGAATTCAAAGGTAAAAACGTCTTATTTGCTCTCCTTCTTGCCACAATGATGATTCCAGGTGAAATGATGGTTATTACCAACTATGCCACAACCAAACAACTCAAATGGGAAGATACGTTTAGTGCGTTAATCTTCGTCCATGGTGTTTCTGTCTTCTATATTTATTATCTAAGACAAAACTTCCAACAAATTCCAAACGAGCTATATTTAGCTGCGAAAGTCGATGGTGTTGGTGACTTTGGATACTTAATTAAAGTTATGGTTCCAATCGCTATGCCAACCATCACAACAATTATTATCTTAAGCTTGATGGGGTCGTGGAACTCTTATATCTGGCCAAACTTAGTTGCTAATGGTAACTGGTTAGATAAATCTCCAATTGCCTCAGCATTAGGTATTGAAACCAATTATGATATGAGACTTGTCTCAAACGGTTTAATGTCATTATTCAATACTCAAGCTCAAGGTGAAGACGCAATTAAGATTGCTGGTAGTATGGTCGTTACCGCTCCTCTATTTGTGTTCTTCTTAATCTTCCGTAAATACATCATGAGAGGTGTATCTCGTTCCGGAATTAAAGGTTAATAAAGAAAGGAAAATTTATGAAAAAGAATTTAGGTCTTGCCTTGTTAGCTGCAACTTCCATTCTTATGGCAGGTTGTATTAATAACACACCAGTTGGACCAGATCCTACACCAACTCCTACTAAAAAGGATCAAGTATTATTCTGGGCTCCATTTGGTTCAGGCTACACAACCGCTTTGGAAAACTTAATTAAGAACTTTAATAACAAACAAGAAACATTCCAAGTTAAATGTGAATCACAAGGTTCTTATAAGAACATCCAAACAAACATCACAAACTCAATAACAACCGCAACATATCCAAACTTTGCTTTAGGATATCCAGACCACTTTGCAGGTTATATTAAGAGTTCAATCATGCTTACTCTTGATGACTTTATCGAAAATTACGATAACGAACATAAAGAAGAGTTAGCAGCTCTTGGATATGAATCAATCATTGATGACTATTATCCACAATATATGGATGAAAACTTAACTCTTAAGTTTAAACCAGATGGTACTGGTTATGTTATGGGTTTACCATTCAACAAATCAACCGAACTTCTCTCATATAACGGATATATGTTTGATTATGTTCAAGCAATGGATGCAACAATTGAAAAAGTTCCAGAAACATATGCAGAATGGGCTTCAATCGGTGCAAAAATCCGTAATGTAGTAATTTCAAACGAAGCAACATCACTTGTTGGTAAGAAATTATTCGGTACAACAGATGCCGATGGTAAAGCAAGCGAATTCCAAGTCGAACCAGCTTCAACTGAAAAAGTCGAAGGTAAGAAATTACTTTTAGACTGTGAATATGTTAATGATACAAACTTCAAAGTCTTCACATGGAACGACTTAGATAACATGTTTATTACTCTTGTCCGTCAATTCGGTGGTGTCTACACAAGCTACACCAAAAACGATATGAGCGTTTATAAACATGGTTTTGCTGAATTCTGGAATGATGAAAATAAAGCAAATACAAAACAAGCTCTTCAAGTAATCGATGATCTTCACAATGCTAAGATCTTCGGTACTGCCTCAGAACTTACTGGTGGTGATAAAGATACTGCAAGTGATCCATTCATCCAAAACAAAGTATTTGCTCTTGTTTCATCTTCCGGTGGTCTTTCCTACAATGTTAACGGAAACGCTACACGTGTAAGACTTCAAGAAATCCCATATAACACAGCCGATCACAAACACGTTATTTCTCAAGGAACCAACATGGGCTTATTTGATCAAGATAAACCACAACAAATGCTCGAATCATTCGATGCTATGGTTGCCTTATCAACTGGTGACTTACAAGCTCAATGGGCTGTTGAAACTGGTTACTTCCCTGCAACCAAATCTGCTATGAATTCTCCAATCTATCAAGAATTCTTAAATAAAGATTATGGTGAAAGAAATGCACTTCTTCGTGCATACAAAGAATCCTACAACATCAACAACGATTCCTATCGTGCTGAAGACGAAAACTTAAAATGGGATTTATTCGTTGATCCAGGATTTAATGGTTCAAGTATGATTCGTGAACAAGTTGGACAAATCATTGGTGCTGTCTTACAAAGAGCCAGTGGTTCTTCAATCGAAGATGCCGTTGATCCAATTGTTAAAGTTATTGCTGACGCTGGATACGTCAGAAGCTAATTTGAGGTGTGGGGGAAAGATGTCTCTTCCTATGGTCTCATCTTAAATAAATCCTCCTGATTTTTCCCTCAAAATAGTGATTTAAATTATTAATATTATGGGGGAGCAAAATTCTTGCTCCTCCAAATAAAAAAAGAAAGGAATTCATTTATGAATAAGAAATTCTTCTTAGCTCTTACTTCCGGTTTACTTTCTCTTTCTCTTGCTGGATGTGTTAATCCTACTCCAGCACCAGATCCACAACCAGGACCAGATCCAGAGCCTCAACCAGAGCCTGAACCAGAACAAACAGAAGAAGGTAAACAAGAAGCTCTTCAACGTGCTCTTGAAGCTGATATCGCCTTAAGTGGTGGTAATGGTCTTCTTGATGAAACAACAGGAACCCGTAACCTTATTAGTTGGGGTGGTTCTCTCTCACTTTTAAAACAATATACAACTAGAATCAAAGGTGTCACATATGTTGTTAATATTGAGTGGGATTATGACCGTGAAAAATATGGTGCACCAGACCAAAACGCAACATATAAATATGAAGAAGGTCATGAAGACGACCCAGTATTAGCAAAAGTTAAAAAATGGGAAACTGATAACCAAGACGAATTAAAAATGTATTGTTCATTCGCTTTTGATGAAAAACAACATGATTTCGATTTCTTTGGTACATTATCAATTGATGATTATAGCGAAGATATTGCTTTCTTGGCTAAATTAGATTCCCGTGAAATGAAATATGAAGACATGGATCTTGATACCTTCTATGAAGTAGCAAAAACTACTGCTGGAAAGTATTATTTCAAGAACTGGATGCAATCAGAAGGTGATAAACTTGGTCAAATTAAAGGTGATTACATGTTTGACCATGGCACTAAGATTACCATGTCTGGTAAGATTACATATCTTGCAGCAGATAAAAACTTTGCATATTTAGCCGCTGGTGATAAAGTTATCTCACTCTATCACATCGACTATCTTGATGCTGGTGATCAAGGTAACTTTGCTGTTGGAAATTATGTAACAACCAATGTTTATATTTCCTCTTATTATGGTGCTCCACAAGTTGCTAACTTCACAGGTACTGAAGTTCATGCTTCAGCTCAAGAAGCTGGCATTGTAGAACCAGTTAGCGAACCATTAGAAGTTACACCAGCAAATCTCTCAGGTACATTCACTGAAGGTGGAAATAGATTTAATCAATTCTCTGCTTATCACTATCGTACAGCTAGAGTTACTGGTAAATTAGTTAAATCTTCAATTCCATCAAGCGCTTCTGTCGGTGGAAGATTCAAATTCCAACTCAAAGATAATGCTGGTAATATTGCAACAATTGCATATAACAAGCACTGCAAATTCTCACAAGGATGGTTAGATGCCTTAAAGAATATTGCTGATGGTAAAGAAATCTCTGTTACTGGTGGATTAACCTATGAATCTACAAATGAAAAGACTCCAAGTTCATTCAACCCAGGTAACGAAGGTGTTTGGACAATTGTTCCTCTTGTTGAAGAAGGTTCAATTGTTGTTTCCAGATAACATCTAAATCAAAGGGTCCTTTGCATAGCAAGGGACTCTTTTTTATTACAAATTTTAATTGAAATTTGTTAGACAATATTGATATACTTTTAAAGGTAAATGCACCATTAGCTCAGTTGGTAGAGCAACTGACTCTTAATCAGTGGGTCGCAGGTTCGAGGCCTGTATGGTGTACCATCTTACTAATAAGGGATTGATTAAGAGTCAGTCCTTTTTTGTAAGTTCAGGCAACTTTTTATTAAGAAAATAAGAATAAAGTAAATTTAAAGTTGTATGTGTTATATCACGATGTTATATTATAAGCGTCAAGAGGGATGGGAGACGTTAAAAGACCACCCGTATACATCGGACCAGCGATCTAAAATACTGGTATAGACGTGGTGGCGCACCTTAAAACGCTTTTTTCTTTTATATGAATACGATTAATCAACCTTTCAACATTAAACAAGCATTAATTGATTCTTCCCGATCATATTTTGAACTATTAGAAAAGGAAATAGTTTTGAGATCGCACCATTTTATAAATAATGGTGAATATAAGTTGAGATTCTTTAAAACCATTTTTTTACATTTAACTGGGTTAAGAACATGTCTTTCTTCTAAAGATTTTTATGATAAATGTTATAAAGGAACAATACTTGAATCTGAATATAAGATTGGACCAAATAACGATAGAAAAACTGTCAAAAGAAAGCTAAAAAATCTAGTGAATATTGGAAATATATTTAATAAAGAAATAATGGTCCAAGAATATTTTGTTAAAAATCAAATAACATGTCGAATTGCAACAAGCGATGGAAATTGTACGATTGGCTTTGTTGATGCTAAATTTTATTTAAGGCCTAAAACTATAATGGCAAATAACCATTTAGATAAAAATCGTCCTATATATACTGTTTTACCATTAATCAAAATTTACTAAACTATTACACATCTTTTTTCTTTAGAAAAAATATGGTTAAATATACTCAACAATTTATATATGAAAACATTTATTCTTTTAAGTGCAGTACCAGGTGCGGGTAAATCTACTTGGGCAGAACAATATCGTTTATCACATAAAAACGTTAAAGTTGTTTCAAGTGATGAAATAAGAAAAGAAATAACTGGAGAATTCCAGAATTTTGAACACGAAAAAGAGGTGTGGGATCGCTATTTCCTTTTAATTAATAAATACGCGCATGAGAATGATGATATTACAGTCATCGCTGATAGTACTAATCTTCAAAATATTTACCGTAAAAGATATGTTGAAATGGCAAAAGGATATGATAGAAAAGAATTAATTGTTTTTAAGAAAGATTTAGAAACTTTATTAAGACAAAACAAAGAAAGAAGACATTCTCAAGTAGTTCCTGAAGATGTCTTAATATCTATGTATAAAGCATGGGAAGAACCAAGTGAAGAGATCATTGATTTCTTTGATGAATATGTTGTTATCTATAAATGGTTTGATTCATCAAAAGTTAAGAGTTCTTTCCATTATAAAGAATGATATAATGAAAATATGACTAAGACACTTGCTAAAAAATATTTATCTTTTATTAAAGGAAATAAGAAAAAACATCTTACTTCTGATGCTTTAGGAAGAACAATGGGAGTTTATCCAGATGTTGTTCGTGAACAATTATCCTTTTTTGAACCATTAATAACAATGGATATGGATTATAACACTCATGATATTGTTCCTCTTATAGAGGAATATCTTGAATCATTAGAACAAAAGAAAGTTCCAAATGATCGTATCGTTATCCGAAAAGAAAAAATAGATGAATATGATGGATTAGGTGATTTTGTATATAAGAAATTCACCATCGGTGGATTAGTTGATAAGAACATAGTTCTTAATGAAGTAGACCTCAAAGTTCTAAAACGTATTGTTAATGAAGAACTTGACGCCTATTCAAAAAACAAGAAGAAAAGAAATAAATAATATGTTTCGTATTTTACTTATTTTTATCTATTTGTTCAGTGTTTTTTCCATGAATATATCAAACAAAAAGAATGAACTGGCTTCTCAAGATTATTGTTCAGAACCTTTTCTATACGAAGATGATATAAATGATGTAAATGAAGTTTTCTTTCATGAAAACGAACTATTTTTCGATGAAAAATGTTATTCGGTAAGTAATTGCTATTTCCTCCCAATTAAAGCTTTATCTAACTATATACAAAACGTTGAGTGTTTAGGCTCGACAACTCTCATTAGTCATACAATTGATTATAATGAAAATGTTATTGAACTTGAATGTCTTACGATTCAAGAGTTTTCTGATATCGTTTTAACAGTTCATTTTTCAGACTTTTCATCGGTTCTCAGAATTTTTATATATTGTGATTCACTCAATAGATGCTTTTTTTCCAGCCGTTCTTTTTATGATGCTTTTAACAATAGCAAGTATTCCGAATCGCTTGAGAAACTAAACCAAAGCAATAACGTTGATTCTTTTACCGTAAAAGGGCCTTTTATAATTATTAATAATTTGACTGCTACAGGCAGTTTGTATTGGAAAGATGAAAATAATAATCAATATCCTCTTATTGGAGTGTATGTTGATTTAACAATACCAAATAGTACGTATCATCAAGGTGTTTATACTAACTCGAATGGTCAATATTCCTTTACTATTAATAACGTACTTGTTCTAACTATTTTAGGCAGTCCAACTCTTTCATTTAGTGTACAATCTAAAACCATTGATTCTTTAGTAATAAATCGTAATTCTTCACTATATTCTTTCAACTTTGTCGAAAATTATACAGGGAATCCTATCATAAGTTCCACACATACTTTTAATCCGAACAATTCTACCGATCGAACAAATGGAGAAGTTTTTTATATAACACAAGAGAGTCACTATTACTCATCTTATTTTTCGAATCTAAGTAATGAACCTTTATCAAATTTGAATATTTTTTATGATAGAAGTGGAAATGCAAATTGGTCAAGTTTTGGATTCGATTCAACAATAAATAGTCTTTTTATTCCTTATTATTATTCAGCAAATACAAATTACCCACATCCATTTTGTTCTTGGGATCAATTTGGTCATGAGTACGGTCACAAAATCGAATATGAATACTCGCTATCATCGATAACAAATCTTAATCATGTAATATCTTCTAATTTAATAGATTTATATATAAATGACTCAAGTTATGGTTCTTCAAATCCTATTTATGATGGACTTACCGTTTCGTGGAACGAGGGTCTAGCAACTTATCTGTCTTTAAGTGCTCAAAAGTCATTTCCTTCTTTATTGCAAACAAATATAACATACCTTGGTGATTATAAATATACATCAAGTTTAGCGTTTGAGTGTTGTTTTGATTTAGATCGCTTTGATTGTTCTTACAATTATTTTAATGGTGATGCTTCCGAATCGACTGTAACAGCCATATTGTTTAATTTGTTTGATTCAGTGCCAACAACGAATGATTTCTTTAGTTTGAGTGACACTAATATTTGGTCCTGTTTAATTGATTGCAACGCAATTAATTTATCCCAATTTATTAGTTATATGTATAATGACTACAGTTTGAATACCAACAACTTTGCAGAATTATTATCTAATTGTGGACTAGTAGATTCTTATGCAAGTTTATCTTCTACAAATCTTTTAACATGGAGCAGTAATTCAGGCAGTGTTAATCGTCCCTTTAACAGTTTTGTAGTCATGTTTTATAACCATCAGTATCAATCGATTTTTCAAACACAAAGCTTAACTAGTAATAGTTATCAACTTACACGTGACGATGTCGAAGATATTAGAGATGCGACATTAAATTACTTTTTCGCGAAAATTTCATATACATGTTCAGATAATTATTCTACCGGGCCTTATTACTCTATATATTTTGAATTTCCTATATAATATGAAAAAAATCTTATTTATTCTTCTACTCTTGAGTTGCTTTAACTTATTAAGCTGCAATAAATCACCAATATTTATTGAAATCAATAATTATTCTACAGGTTCATCGTGTGAGACGATGGCTTATTCGGGTTTTGATAAAAGATATAATAGGTTTGTAGACGGAAAATTTCATATTTATTATTATTTCGATTCTATAATTGATGAGGAACAATTTAATGTAATTGGCAACGAAGAGTATAGGGTTGATTTTATAAAAACTCATGATCTTAGTCATAATTCTGCTCTATTATTTTATTTTAATTTGACAATAGACGAGACAAGCCTGACAGTTAATGAAAACAATTTTCAAAATACTTTATTTTTAAAAAAAGATAGAGTCGGAGCATATTGGATTGGTAATTCTTTAGAAGCTGTTCAAATATATGTTAATGAATATAATTCCCGCATAATGAATCCTAAGGATATTAATAATTATTATGTTAATGACAAATGCAAGATATATTTTGAATTAACTGATGATATTTTTAGAGTAAAAATTGATACATATATGCTTTCTACCTCTTATTATATAGAAGAAAATTGTTTAGTACTTGAATGTGAAAAAGGTATAACTGATTGTCATCGCAATATTCTAATTAAGTTCGAATATAAGAAAGCCGATTATGAAGATGAATATGTCGCTTTGTTTTATGTTTCAAAAAGAAACAATAATCAATTAGATAGTAATCTTTTTGCGATAACTGAATTTGCAAGTCTATTCTCTTAAAAACTCTTTTAAATTTGTATTTCCACAAATAAATTTGTGAATGAAACCGTTTTCAAGGTCATTTTTATCTTGTATATAGCACTTTTCAAACATATAATTATCTTGCTTTAAAAACTGACTATATAAAGGAGTTTATATAATGCAAGTCAAAAAATCATTCTTATCGGTAGATGGTAATACTGCTGCGGCAATCGGAAGTTATTATTTTACTGAAGTCGCTGGTATCTATCCAATTACCCCATCATCCCCAATGGCAGAACTCGTTGATGTTTATGCTTCACAAGGAAAGAAAAACTTCTTCGATACTCCTGTCAAAGTCGTTGAAATGCAATCAGAAGCTGGTGCATCTGGTACAGTCCATGGTGCTCTACAAGCTGGTGGTCTTGCAACCACATATACTGCATCTCAAGGACTTCTTTTAATGATTCCAAACCTTTATAAGTGGTGTGGCGAACTTCTCCCAGCAGTTCTTCATGTATCTGCAAGAAGTTTAGCAACACGTTCACTTTCAATCTTTGGTGATCATCAAGATATTTATGCATGCCGTCAAACTGGTGTCACAATGATTTGTTCACATAGTGTCCAAGAAATTGCTGACTTAGCCCCAATGGCTCACTTAATTGCTATTGAATCAAGCGTTCCAGTCATGCACTTCTTCGATGGTTTTAGAACTTCTCACGAAATTCAAAACGTCGAATTTGTTGACGAAAAAGAATATCGCAAACTTCTTCCAATGGAAAAAGTTGAAGAATTTAGAGCAAGAGCTTTAAATCCACATACTCATCCAGTTACCCGTGGTGGTGCTGAAAACGATGATGTCTACTTCCAAGGAAGAGAAGCTCAAAACGTTATGTTTGAAAACGTTGTTGCTGTCGCTGATAAATACTTCAAGAAAGCAAGTAAACTTACTGGAAGAAAATATGCACCATTTGTTTATTATGGTGATCCACACGCAACCGATGTTATCGTTGCTATGGGTAGCGTTACTGAAACAACAATTGAAGTTATTGATGCTTTAATGAAAGAAGGTCGTAAAGTTGGTCTTGTTAAAGTTCATCTTTATCGTCCATTCTCCGCTAACTACCTTTCTAAAGCTCTTCCAAGAAGCGTAAAAAGAGTTGCTGTCTTAGATAGAACCAAAGAAATGGGTGCAAGTGGTGAACCACTTTACCTTGATGTTGTTGCTGCCTTAAAACAAGTTGGTCGTAAAAACGTTCTTGTTTATGGTGGACGTTATGGTCTTTCAAGCAAAGATACTCAACCAAAACATATTAAATCAGTTTACGATTTCTTAGAGAATAACCCACATCATAATTTCACAGTTGGTATTGATGATGATGTTACACATCTTTCAATTCCAGTTGATGAATCATTCCATATTAAAGGCGATTACACATCTTGCTTATTCTATGGCTTAGGTAGTGATGGTACGGTCTCTGCTAACAAGTCTTCAATTAAAATTATTGGTGATGCAACTCATCAATATGCTCAAGCTTATTTTGCTTATGACTCAAGAAAAGCAGGTGGTGTTACAAGAAGCCATCTCCGCTTTGGTAAATCACCAATCCGCTCGACTTACTATGTCGAAAATGCAGATTTTATCTCATGTTCACTTGATACATATGTATTCAAATTTGACATGATTAAAAATCTTAAAGAAGGTGGTACATTCCTCCTCAACACTGATATGGATGATAAGAAACTAATCGAATCACTTCCAAATCGTGTTAAATATCAACTTGCTACAAAGAAAGCTAAATTCTATGTTATTGACGCTAATAAGATTGCTCAAGAAACAGGAATGGGAAGACATACCAATACTATTCTTCAAGCTTCATTCTTCTATTTAAATCAATCTATCATGCCATACACCGAAGCAAATGAATGGATGAAGAAATTTGCTAAGAAGACTTATGGTAAGAAAGGTGATGAAGTCGTTCAAAAGAACTACCGCGCTATTGATGCTGGTACAGAAGGACTTCGTGAAATCAAAGTTGATCCAGAATGGGCAAAACTCCCATCAAAACGTGTCCGTGAAACTACTGGAGACGAATATTTCGATTCTTATGTTAATGTCATGGGTTCACTTGATGGTGACACACTCCCAGTTTCCAAATTCCAAGAATTCGAACTTCTTGATGGTACAATGAAGAATAATATTACCTTCAAAGAAAAACGATCAATTGCTGATAGAGTACCTGTCTGGAATAGTGCAGATTGTATTCAATGTAACCAATGTGCATTTGTCTGTCCACACGCGACAATTCGTCCATTCTTACTTAACGAAGAAGAACTTGCAAAAGCTCCAGAAATCGTTAAGAAAGAAACTAAAGACGCTATTGTGCCAGGTGTTAAAGGACTTAAATATCGTCTACAAGTTTCACCAAAGAACTGCGTAGGTTGTGGTCTTTGTGTTACTGAATGTACTGCAAACAAAGCTGGTAAGAAAGCCTTATACATGGCTGAGGCTAAAGAACAATTTGACCAAGAAATTGGTGCAGATTATCTCTTCAAACATGTTGAATACAAACCTTTATTCCCAACAAACACTGTTAAAGGTGTTGGCTTCTTAATGCCATATATGGAAATTAGTGGTGCTTGTGCTGGATGTGGTGAAACTCCATATTACCGCTTAGTATCTCAATTATTTGGTAAAGATATGCTTGTTGCTAATGCAACTGGTTGTTCTTCCATCTATAGTGGTTCAACTCCACTTACCCCATTCTGCACTGATAAGAATGGTCAAGGTGTTGCTTGGGCTAACTCACTCTTCGAAGATAACGCTGAATTCGGTTATGGTATGAGAGCAATTACAGACTATCGTTTAGGTCAAATCTGCTCAATCCTTGAACCAGCCTTAAAACGTAGAGGAGTTGAAAAAGAACTTAAAGAAGCTATTAGAGCCTATATTGCTAACATCAAGAACAAAGAAGAAGCTCGTAAAGTCATCCCAGAACTCGTTAGACTTGTTAAAGAATCCAAAGATAAACAAGTTAAGAAAGTTCTTGAATATGAAAGAGACTTACTTGATAAATCAGTCTGGATTGTTGGTGGTGATGGATGGTCATACGATATCGGTTACGGTGGACTTGATCACGTCATTGCAAATGATGAAGATGTCAACATCCTTGTCTTAGATACTGAAGTCTATTCCAACACTGGTGGACAATCATCTAAGTCGTCACAAACCGGTTCAATTGCCAAATTTACCGCTTCTGGTAAACGTGGTGAAAAGAAGAATCTTGCCCTTATCGCTATGAGCTATGGACATGTCTATGTTGCTCAAATTAGCTTAGGTGCAAACCCAATGAAAGCCATTCAAGCTCTTAAAGAAGCTGAATCTTATAATGGTCCATCTCTTATTATCTGTTATGCACCATGTGCTAACCATGGTATTAAAGGTGGTCTATCTAACTCAATGGCAGTTGAAAAACGTGCTGTTGAATGTGGCTATTTCACAACATTCCGTTATGATCCACGTAAACTTGCTGAAGGTAAACCAGCTCTTGAACTTGATTGTAAAGAACCTGATTTCAGCAAATTCCGTGAATTTGTAATGGGTGAAACCCGCTTCTCTCAACTTCCAATCGTCAACCCAGAACATGCCGAAGAATTACTTCAAAAATCTGAACGTTGCGCTAAAGAACGTTGGGAAAGAATTAAAAAATTCGGTTTATAATCTAAACTAAATTTATAAGATCGTCTTCGGGCGATCTTTTTTTGTAAGCATTCATATAGATAGATAATTTTAACTATGCTAAAATTAAACTCATTATGGAAAAGAATAAATATATACATATTCAAGGCGCAAGGGAAAATAATCTAAAAAATATTACTTTAGATATTCCTAAATATACTTTAACTGTTTTTACTGGACTCTCTGGTTCAGGAAAGACTACTTTAGCCTTTGATACGATATATAACGAAGGTAGAAGAAGATATGTTGAATCACTTTCTAGCTATGCTAGACAGTTCTTGGGTAACATGGAAAAGCCTGATGTTGATCAAATCACTGGTTTATCTCCTGCTATTTCAATTGATCAAAAAACAACTAGTCATAACCCTCGTTCAACAGTTGGGACAGTTACTGAGATTTATGATTATTTGCGTCTTCTTTTCGCGCGTGTAGGTGTACCTTATTGTCCAACACATAACGAACCAATTATTTCTTTTTCACCAACAAAGATTGTAGATATTGCCCTCAAATACGAAGAAGGAACCAAACTAATTATTCTTTCTCCAATTGTTAAAAATGAGAAAGGTACTCATAAAGATGTCTTTAAGAAAATAAAATCTCAAGGATTTGAAAGAGTAAGAGTAGATGGAAAAATTACTCGAATTGATGAACTTGAAGATTTGGATAAAAACAAAAGACATGATATAGATATCGTAATTGATCGTTTAGTCATTAAAGAAGATATCCGTCCTCGTTTAGTGGAGGCTGTTGAACTAGCTTGTGATTTCTCTAAAGGATATTGTGCATTCTTAATTGATGAGAAAGTTAGATTATTCTCTACCCATCATTCTTGCCCAATATGCGGTTTTTCTGTTCCTAAACTTGAACCGAGATTATTTTCTTTTAACGCTCCACTTGGATGTTGCCCAGATTGCAAAGGTCTAGGAATGAAAAGAGAATGTGATCCTGATGTTTTAATTCCAGATAAAAACTTATCGATTAGACAAGGAGCTATCCGTAATTTAAGAAATATTGTTGATACAAAAAACTTAGAATGGCAAGAATTTGCCTATCTTTGTGAGCAATACAATATCGATTTAGATAAACCATACAAAGATTTAACTGAAAAAGAAAAACATATCATTCTTTATGGTAGTGATCGTCCATTTAAATATGCCCTAACATCTCAAAGTGGTAACAAAACTCATCGAGATGGTTATATTGAAGGTGTTAAAACTAGAATGGATAGACTATATAACGAAACTAACTCTGATATGATGAGAGATATTTACGCCTATTATATGAGAGACCATGAATGTACAACATGTCATGGAGCAAGACTTTCAAAAGAAGCACTTTCTGTCAAAGTTAATGGGCTAAATATTTATGAAGTTTGTAAATTATCAATTGAAGATTTATTAACCTACATTAGACAAGTTAACGATACATTATCTGAAAACGATAAAGAAATCGCCAAGATGATTATTCGTGAAATTGAATCAAGAACATCATTCTTAATCAATGTTGGACTAAATTATTTAACTCTTGCTAGATATGCCATGACTTTAAGTGGTGGTGAAGCACAAAGAATTAGACTTGCTACTCAAATAGGAAGTAATCTTTCTGGTATTTTATATGTTCTTGATGAACCAAGTATCGGACTTCATCAAAGAGATAATGATAAATTAATTAGAACACTCAAAGATATGGTTGCTTTAGAAAACACTTTAATTGTTGTTGAACATGATGAAGATACAATGAGAGCAGCCGACTTCCTAGTGGATATTGGCCCAGGACCAGGTGTTCATGGAGGGGAAGTTGTATCTGCTGGAAGCGTTGAAGACGCAATGAAAAATCCTAATTCTATAACAGGACAGTATTTGAGTGGTAAAAAATATATTCCAATTCCTTTAAAACGTAGGGATGGAAACGGAAAATATATCACCATCGAAGGAGCGGAATGTAACAATCTTAAAAAGATTAATGTTGATATTCCATTAGGTAAATTTGTTGCTATAACAGGTGTAAGTGGTTCAGGTAAATCTTCACTAATTAACCAAACACTTTATCCAATTACATATCTACATTTAAATCCTGAAGCAGATGTCCATCCTGGAAAATATAAAAATATCAAAGGACTTGAGAATATCGATAAGATAGTAAATATCACTCAAGATCCAATTGGCAGAACTCCAAGAAGTAATCCTGCTACATATGTTGGACTATTTGATGATATTCGTGCCTTGTTTGCAGAAACAATTGAAGCAAAAACTAAAGGATACACTAAATCTAGATTCTCGTTTAATGTTCCTGGAGGAAGATGTGAACATTGCCAAGGTGATGGAGTTCGTCGTATTCCAATGAATTTTTTACCTGATGTTTATGTTAAATGTGATGAGTGCGAAGGAAGAAGATATAACGAAGAAACTTTATCTGTTCATTATAAAGGAAAGAATATCTATGATGTTCTTGAAATGACTGTCGAAGAAGCACTTCATTTCTTTGAAAATAGACCAATATTAAAAAGAAAAATTCAAACTCTTTATGATGTCGGTTTAGGATATATAAAATTAGGACAACAAGCTACAACCTTAAGTGGTGGCGAAGCTCAAAGAGTTAAACTTGCCTACGAACTTCAAAAACGTCCAACCGGAAAAACATTATTCTTACTTGATGAACCTACAACTGGTCTTCATAGTGATGATGTTAAACGTTTGATTGCTGTTCTTAACCGTATTGTTGATAACGGAGATACAGTTTTGATTATCGAACATAATCTCGATGTTATTAAAGTTGCTGATCATATTATTGATTTAGGGCCTGAAGGAGGAGACAAAGGTGGTACGATAGTCGCTAGTGGAACTCCTGAAGAAGTATCTTTAGTAGAAAAATCTTATACAGGTCAATATTTAAAGAAAGTTTTAAAAGGAAAACACGAATAGAGGGGAAGATATATGGTTTTATTTATTATCGGATTAGTAATTACTCTAGGTCTTATTGGCTATATTATTTTTAGAGACATTAAATTTGTTAGAGAAAAACCTCTTGGTAGTGAAGAGATTAAAATAGATAAGAATTTATTTATCTTGTTACTAACTACAAACTTAAGCGTAGGACTTCCATTAATTATGGTAAGTTATGGTGCTGCCCTTTGGGGAGCGTGGAATCTAACCATCTTTGAACATATTTGTATGGTTATTGGTTCTTATCTTTTTGGAAGTGCTCTAATGTGTTTTGTTTCAACCTTTATTCTTTATTACTACAAACCTGAATTAATGAAGAAACAAAGAAAGATTCTTAAAATCATTATGTTTTCATCTATTCCATTAACTGTATTTGGTTTATGGATTATGAGTGAAGGATATGCTTTCCATCTTAACGCTACAGAACCTTTATGGAATGCTCTTAGTTTCTCACCATTTGGATTTATTAATTTCATGGGAAGTAGCAAATTCAGAATTACTTTCTATGGCGTTTTAATTGTTAGTGGTGCTCTAATTTCGTATTTTACCTGTGATCACTATTTCTACAAAAAATACGGAAAACATGGTCTTCTTGAAGTCTGCTTTATGGTGGCTTTCCCAGCAGGTATTGTTGGAGGAAGACTTTGGTTTTGCCTAGTGCTTAATCCATCATATTATCTTACTCATCCTCTTGAAATCCTTACAGGTATCACTCAAGGTGGTATGGCTATTCAAGGTGGTGCTCTTTTAGGTATTATTGCTGGTGTTGCTTATATGTGTATCTTTAGAAGATATGTAAATCTTAGATGGGCTGCTGATACTATTTTACCAACCATCTTAATTGCTCAATTCTTAGGTAGATGGGGCAACTTCTTTAACTGTGAAGTTCATGGCTACCCAGTAGATGTAAATTTCTTCTTTTTCTTGCCATCTATTATTAAAAACCAACTTCAATTTTCAAGTGTTCAGGGATACGGAAGCTTGGTTGGCACCGGGCAAATATATTTACCACTTTTCTTAATTGAAGGCGCAATCAATTTAGGTGGTTATTTCTTAATTAGATACGCCACAAAGCCACTCAATAAATATTTACCACTCATGTTTAGAGCGGGTTTATACCCACTTTGGTATGGTCTAGTTCGTATTGCTCTTGAGCCACTTAGAACAGGTTGGAATGTTACTCAGAATGGTGACGCCTATCTTCAATCGTTTATTACTGCCTTTGTAATGGTGGGAATTGGCCTAGTTGTAATAGGAATTTCAATTGCTTGGGCTTTAATTGAAAAGAAAGTTAAGAAATTAGACCATATTCAAACATACGATTATTGTGACGAGAAATAATGTATAAATTAGTTCTTTTTGATTTTGATGGAACAACCCTCGATAGTGACTTAATGTTACTTAAAACTTTCGAGGAACTTTACGCATTATATAAAAAAGATGAAGCTATCTCTTATGAGAAATGTCTTACCTTCAGTGGCCCTCCAATTAGAGAAACACTTAAGAAGGAATTTCCCAAGCTAGATATAGAATTTATTCTTAAAGAATATGTTAAATATTCCACAAAGAATTATGAACAATATATTCGTCTATTCCCTGGTGTTGAAGATATCTTAATTGAACTTAGGAAAAGAAACGTTGATTTTGGATTAATTACTTCAAAAAGTAGAGATGCTACTAACTTAGCTTTTAACATTTTGGGTATTGAAGGATATTTCCCTCTTTCAATATGTTCTGATGAAGTCGTAAGTGTTAAACCATCACCAGAAGGAATATGTAGAGCAATGAATTATTTTAAAGTCAAAGATCCAAATGAAGTTATCTATATAGGTGATGGTTTAATTGATTATTTAACTGCTAGAAATGCTGGAATCAAATTTGGTTTAGTTGACTATTCTCCACGAAAAGATAATATCCCATTAAATGATGTAGATTTATTAATTAAAGATTGGAAGGAATTATTGGAGGTTATTTAAATGAAAAAGACTGATGTTGTTATTATCGGAGCAGGTATTGCAGGAATAACCTCTTCAATATATTTAAAAAGAGCAAATATTGATTTTGTTTTATTAGAACCAAATAGTGTTGGTGGTAAATTAGCCATGCTTCACAATATTGAAAATTACCCTGGGTTTTCTTCCATTAGCGGTCAAGAACTTATGTCTAATTTAGAAAAACAAATGGAACATTTAGGGATAAAAACCACTAAAGAATCCGTTCAATCTATTCTTAAAAGCGAATATGGATTTGAAGTTAAAACAAATGTTTCTTCAATCCAAACTAGAGTAGTTATTGTGGCAACAGGAATAGTTACTAAGGTAGACACAATCAAAGGTGAAAAAGAAAATGTTGGTAAAGGTGTTTCCTACTGTGCAACTTGTGATGGCAATTTCTTTAAAGATACTGATGTTGCAGTATATGGAAACAATGATATTGCTTTAGAAGAATCACTATATTTAGCAAATCTTGCATCAAAAGTTCATTTAGTTGTTAATCATAAAGAATTACTTGGTGATTCAAAAATGGTTGAACTAGTTTCTAATTCTCCAAAAATTGATATTTATCTAAATAAAAGAATTAAAGAAATCAAAGCAGATCAATTTGGCGTGACTTCAATTCTTCTTGATGATGAAAAAGAAATTCCTGTTTATGGGGTGTTCCCATATGTTGGAGAAAGAAACGCTTTTGATTTCTTAAGTGCATTGAAAGTTAACTCCACAAACGGATTTATTAATGTTGATGAAAATAAAAGGACCAATATTGAAGGATTATTTGCAATTGGGGATATTACTAACAAAAAATTACGTCAATTAGTTACTTCTGCTAGTGATGGAGCAATAGCTTCATCAAGTGTTATTTCATATTTAAAGAAATTATAATTATTTAAAGGAAGAAATTATGAATAATTTAATTATCTTAACTGGTGTATCAGGTGCAGGTAAAACTAGTGCTTCAATTATTTTTGAAGAATTAGGTTATTACCTTACTGAAAATGTTCCAAGTGATTTATATGAAGCCTTGTTTTTAGAATTTTCTAAAGAAAAAGCCAAATATAAAAATGTTTTCATGGTAGCAAATATTGTTGATGCATTAGAAGCCTATGAACTTGCTATTAAACAAAAGAATCTAAATGTTACTTTCATTGGTTTAGATGCTTCATATGAAGTTTTAATGGAACGTTATCGTTTAACAAGACACGTTCATCCACTTCAACAAAGAGGTTATTCACTTGAAGAATCAATTCATAAAGATCACGAAGAAATATTAAAAATTAGAGATAGATTTACTCATTATTTAGATTCATCAAAGATGACATTCCAAGAAATGAGACAATATTTCTATGATTTAATAAAAGGAAAAGGATCACAAAAGATGAATGTTGTATTTTCATCCTTTGGTTATAAGATGGCAATTCCTTTAGATTTAGATTACATCATTGATGTTAGAATTCTCCCAAACCCATATTGGGAAGAAAATCTTCGTCCATTAACTGGTCTAGATAAAAAGATTAAAGATTATGTTTTAAATAATGAATTATCACAAAAATATCTTAATGATATAACCACTCTTCTTGATACATATTTATCCGAATGTGAAAAAGCAGGCAGAAGTATGATAAATGTTGGTGTTGGTTGTAGCGGTGGCCAACATCGTAGTGTAGTAATAAGTGAATATCTAAAAGAATATTATTCAAAGAAATTTATAACCACTAGTGAACATCGTGATATCCCTAATAAGAAGAAATAATGAAACAGTCTGAAATATCTTTTGCTCAACAAGTTAAAGAAGAAATCGTTAATGCAAACTTCTCAAGCGAACATAAACGAGCTATTTTAGCTGCATTTATTAAAATAAATGGTTCAATTTCATTTGCTAAAGGGACATCTTCTTTAGTGATGAAAACCGAAAATGCAGATGTTGCTAAATTCATTTACTCATCTTTAGTAGACATTTATGGTCTTCCTCCAAGATTTGCATTTACCAAAATGATGAATTTTAGAAGAAGAACAACTTATTCAATTATTGTAGATAACGAAGCTGAATATATCTTAGGCGATTTATCAATTAATTTCTTAGAAGGTAAAATTGCTAAGAACATCATAAACACCGATGATATGATTGCAGGATATCTATGTGGTGCCTTCCTTGCAAGTGGTTCGGTTAATTCTCCAAAATCTTCAAATTACCACCTAGAAGTCGCCTTAAATGAAGAAAATTACGCTAGATGGTTCACTAAATTATTCACTAAATACAAAGGTGGTCAATTTTCTGCAAAGATTGTTAAAAGAAGAAACGAATATGTTGTCTATTTAAAGAAAGCTGATCAAATCGTTGATTTTCTTATCATGATTGGGGCGACCTCTTCAGCTTTAAAATTTGAAGATATTCGCATTGAAAGAGAATATCAAAATATTGGAAATAGACTATTAAATCTAGATACTGCAAACTATAAGAAAACCCAAGATGCTGCTAAATCTCAAATAAAAGATATAAAAATTATTGATAAAGTTATTGGAATCGAACGTATTCCTAACCGAAAACAAAAAGAACTTGCTAAACTTCGTCTCCAAAATGAAGATGCATCTTTAAGCGAACTTGCTAAACTATTATCTTTAAAACTTGAAAAAGAAGTATCAAGAAGTAATGTAATGCATACATTTAACGCAATACATAAATTTGCTGTTCAATTAAAAGGTAAATAATATGGACGTTAAAACTCAACTTGGAATGAGAATAGCCTACCTTCGTAAGCAAAAAGGAATGTCACAACTTGACCTAGCTTTAGAATCGGGAGTGAACCGTAATTATATTTCCGATTTGGAAAACGGAAGACGTAATCCAAGTGTTGATATATTAGAAAAAATCGCTTTAGCGTTAGATATAACTTTAGAATTCTTATTCAAAGGTATCGTTGATGTGCCAGGATTATAAATAAATACCGTACTTTGAAATAGGGGTTGATTTTTATCATACCTTATTTTTTATTAAGACATAGAATACTCTATATCTTTAGATGTTTTGCCCAATTATACGAACTTCCATCATATCTGATATTTCGAAAACTCAAATCACAAAAAACTCTTTGATCGATACTATATTTATCATTCAATGGATAACCAACTTGTTATCGAAAAGATTATTGAGGAAGAAAATATTGAACTACCAAAACAATTATCTCTTCAAGAGGTCCTTGATGAGTTCATAAATTCCGTTAACAAAAGATAATATTTAAAAACGTTTTACTCTTTCACATTGTGAAACCACTTTCAGTTTAGAAAGTATTTCACTATTAAGTGAAGATTATATATAATATTTGCGCCAAGAAAAAGGAGGACATATTAATGTCAGTTAAAGTTGCAATTAACGGATTTGGTCGTATCGGTCGTTTGGCATTTAGACAAATGTTCGGTGCAGAAGGTTATGAAGTCGTCGCTATTAATGACTTAACCAGCCCAAAAATGTTAGCAAACCTATTAAAATATGACACCGCACAAGGTGGTTATTGCGGTGTATTTGGAGAACACTTACATACAGTAGAATCCAAAGAACCTGTCTTTGCAGAAGATGGAAAGACAGTCGTCGTCCCTGGTTCAATTACCGTTGATGGAAAAGAAATCACCATCTATGCCGAACCAAAAGCCCAAAACTTACCATGGGGAAAACTCGGTGTTGATGTCGTACTTGAATGTACAGGTTTCTATACCAGCAAAGAAAAATCACAAGCCCACATTGATGCCGGTGCTCGTAAAGTTGTCATCAGCGCTCCAGCTGGAAAAGATCTTAAGACAATCGTCTATTCAGTTAACGAAAAGACCTTAACAAAAGAAGATCAAATCATCTCCGCTGCTAGCTGCACAACAAACTGTTTAGCACCAATGGCTAATGCTCTTAACTTAGCCTTCCCAATTCAATCTGGTATCATGACCACAGTTCACGCTTACACTGGTGACCAAATGATTCTTGATGGTCCACATCGTAAAGGTGACTTACGTCGTGCCCGTGCTGGTGCTGCCAACATCGTTCCAAACTCAACTGGTGCTGCTAAGGCCATTGGCTTAGTCATTCCAGAACTCAATGGAAAACTCATTGGTAGTGCTCAACGTGTTCCAGTTGCTACTGGTTCTACAACAATTCTCGTTGCTGTTGTTAAAGGCGAAGATGTTACAGTCGAAGCTGTTAACGCTGCTATGAAGAAACACGAATCTGCTTCCTTTGGTTATACCGAAGAACCACTCGTTTCTAGCGATATCGTTGGTATGAGATTTGGTTCCTTATTCGATGCCACCCAAACAATGGTTACCAAAATTAGCGAAGGTTTATATCAAGTTCAAGTTGTCGCTTGGTACGATAATGAAAACTCATATACTTCACAAATGGTTCGTACAATTAAATACTTCTCTGAACTCAAATAATTAGTTTAGGGTAGCAAAATTGGATTTAAAGCGCCCTTAAATGGGCGCTTCTTATTTATAAGGAGTAAATAAATGCTTACAATCAAAGATTTAAAAGATCTTCATGGTAAAGTGGTTGTTGTTCGTGTTGATTTCAACGTACCACAAAAAGAAGGAAAAATCAGAGATGATAACCGTATCAGAGCTGCTCTTCCTACCATTAAAGATTTATTAGCAAAAGGCGGTCGTGTCGTATTACTTTCTCACTTAGGCAAAGTAGATTGGAAGAAACTTGCTAAAGGTGAAAAGACCGAAGAAGACATTGCTGCTCAAATGAAAAAGAACAACATGGAAATTGTTGCTCCAAGACTTTCCGAACTTCTTAATCAACCAGTAAATTTCTCAAAAGAAACTCGCGGTGAAGAATTTGAAAAGAAAGTATTAGCTCTTAAAGATGGTGAAGTTCTTCTCGTTCAAAATACTCGTTATGAAAAGGGTGAAGAGAAAAACAATGAAGAACTTGCAGCTATTTGGGCAAAGCATGCAGATGTATATGTTATGGATGCCTTTGGTAGTGCTCACCGCGCTCACGCATCAACATATGGAATTCCAGAACTTCTTAAGAAGGAAGGAAAACCAGTTGCATGTGGTTATTTAGTTGAAAAAGAAATCAATAACTTAATGAGATGTGTTGAAGTTAAAGATGAAGATCGTCCATATGTTGCAATCTTAGGTGGTTTAAAAGTTACTGATAAGATTCAAGTTATTGATTCGTTACTTAAAAAATGTGACTACATCATCATCGGTGGTGCTATGTCATATACCTTCCGTAAAGCAATGGGTGCTGAAATTGGTGCTTCATTCCTCGATGAAGGTGCACTTGAATATGCAAAAAAATGTTTAGACGAAGCAAATGGTCGTATTATTCTTCCAGTCGATAGTGTCGTTACTGATAGTTTCGAAGAAAAAGAAGGAAGAGTTGTTAAAGTGGTTTCTGGTAATGTCCCAGCTGGTCTTGAAGGTGTTGATATTGGTCCAGAAAGTGCTAAAAAATTTGCTGAAGTTATCTCAAAAGCCAAAATGGTTTTCTGGAATGGACCAATGGGTGTCTTCGAACAAGAAGATTTCCAAGCTGGTACTAAAGCAGTTTGTGAAGCCATTCGTGGTTTGAAAGGAAAAGCCTTTACAGTTTGTGGTGGTGGTGATAGTGCTGCTGCTATTAAACAATTTGGCTATGTTGAAGATTTTGCTCACGTTTCTACCGGTGGCGGAGCATCTCTTGAAATGATTCAAAATGATGGACACCTACCAGGTGTAGATATTCTTAAATAGTTATGAGAAGAAAATTATTATTTGGCAACTGGAAAATGAACAAAGTTCGTGATGAAGCTAAAGACTTTGCCGAACATTCGCTCCCACTTCTTACACTTGCTAAGGCAAATGATATTGATATTGGGGTTGCTCCAACATTCTTATCACTTCGCTGTGTAAAGAAAGCTAATCCAGACCTAACAATTGCCGCTCAAAACTGTCATTTTGAAGATCATGGAGCATTTACCGGTGAAATTTCTATTCCAATGCTTCTTGATTTAGGCGTCACATGGTGTTTAGTTGGTCATAGTGAAAGAAGACAATATTTTGCTGAAACTAATGAAACATGTAATAAAAAATTGGTTGCTTTATTTGCTAATAATATGACTCCAATTTATTGTGTTGGTGAAACTTTAGCAGAATTTGAAGCAGGAAATACTAAAAAAGTTATTGAAGAACAAATTAAAGTTGGTCTTAAAGGCTTGTCTAAAGATGATGTTCGTAAATTAGTCATTGCTTATGAACCAGTGTGGTCCATCGGTACTGGCAAAAATGCATCAACTGAAATCGCTGAAGATATTTGCGGATATATTCGTGAATTAGTTACCTTAGGTTTTGGTAAAGAAGCCGCTGAAGAAGTTAGAATTCTTTATGGTGGTAGTGTAAAACCTGAAAACGTTCGTGCTTATTTATCCGAGAAAGATGTTGATGGAGCACTTGTTGGCGGAGCATCTCTTAAAATTGATAGCTTCCGTGCTTTAATCGAAAATATTATCTAATATGCGTTACGAAAATAGTGCAGTTTATCAAGATATAATTGATCCAAAAACTAAAGCTAGTGTTTCTAGTGGTAAATTCATTGGTCGCACAATGCTTTATGTTGGAGCAGGTTTACTTTTAACCTTCTTCATCATGTTTGCAATTGGTATCACAATGAAATTAATCGTTGGTGATGCTCTTATTGCATTTGAAGAATTTGGTGATATTGATGCTTTGATGGCAGATCCTGTCAAATCAGGTGCTTTAGTTGCTTATGGAATAATGCTTGCTGTATCGGCAATAACAATGTTAGTAATTATGATTGTTATTAACATCACAATGTTTGCCAAAGGCAAAGTTCATCTAGTTCCATATTTAATATATGCATCTACAATGGGTGTATTCTTATCTAGTTTTGCCCTAGTAATGCCTTTTTGGGAAATTGCTGCTGCAATTGGAATTACATCTCTTGTGTTTGGAGCGATGGCTCTAGTAGGTTTCTTAGGTGGAGATAAGATTAAATGGTTTGGAGTAGTTGGAATTGGATTATTATTTGGTTCAATTCTAATTGGCCTTGCTGCTATTCCAATCTTTATCTTTATTCCTCAAATCTACGGAAGTAGTGCATATGCAATTTATTATCTAATAATGAGTTTTGTTACCCTAGTTGCAATGATTCTCATTACTGCATATGATTTCTGGAGAGTTAAAAAGATAGCTTCAAAAGGAACTGCTTGTAATGATTTAGCCCTTTATTGTGCTTTTAATCTCTATGTAGATTTTATTTACATTCTAATTAGAATCCTTTCAATCTTAGCTAGATCTAAAAAATAAGACATTAATAATAAAGAATCGCTCACACGTGTGGGCGATTTTTGTTAAAATAAAAATATAGGAGTTAAATTATGAAATTTTATAAATGTGCTCATTGTGGCAAAATTATTGCCGTTGTTAATGATGTCAAAGTCCCAACCATTTGTTGTGGTGAACCAATGAAAGAAATAGTGGCCAATACTGAAGAAGCTGCTTTAGAAAAACATATCCCAGTTTATAAAGTAGAAGGAAATATTGTCAAAGTTGAAGTAGGTTCCACTCTTCATCCAATGATTGAAGCCCATTACATCGAATGGATCCTTCTTGAAACAAAATTTGGTAATCAAAGAAGGAAACTTCTTCCGAATCAAGAACCAAAAACTGAATTTGCAATTCTTCCAGGCGATGAAGTAAAAGCAGTATATGCTTATTGCAATCTCCATGGTCTTTGGAAAGCTTAAATTTTAATAACTAACGAATACATCCGATGAGGATGTTTTCTTTTTGCTTAATATATCTTATTTATATATAAATAATGACTCGCGCGCACGTGAAAGCACTTTCATTTATTTTTAATAAAAATATATTGAAGGTCTTTTCTAAAAGACTATAATCTTACTCGTTACATATCTAAGTAGTGACCTAGAAATGTGACTAAACAGCACTTGAAAAAGTGTCTTCAAATTAACTACTTTAAAAAAAGTAAAATTAGTTGTTGACACATAAAAATATAAAGTGTTATGATATTCGAGCGCGTTTTCCTAAGGAGAACCAATAGACTATACGAGAGTATAGAGCGCAACTGATCTTTGAAAACTGAACAGATGTACAAGAACATTAACGTCAATTTTTTTATAAAACAATAAAACCAGAAATAATTTTGAACTAAGAATAAAACTTTTTGAGAGTTTGATCCTGGCTCAGGATGAACGCTGGCGGCGTGCCTAATACATGCAAGTCGAACGAG
>CALELS010000012.1 GCA_937902735.1 uncultured Caryophanales bacterium | reverse complement strand
TCGATTATATCATCGATCGGACGAGGCGGCTCATCAGGCATTTCGCTTTTAGCGTGGGCTGGTGCTATGCTTTTAATCCCTCCGATAGTTAAGACCATGGCCAAACTCAGCAAGGACGAAGTAGACAACGCAGCAGCAATCATCGAAAAGATAATCGGTGTATTCTCGCTGCTTACATTTATGTCATTATTCTCAGGCAAATATTCACTCAGAGCATCCGGATTACTTACTACGGCAACCCTCATGATGGCGGTTATGATTCCTATGATTTATATTTTAGGAAACATTCATAAGCAGAAACTCGATAAAGCTGTACATGCTATGATGATACTTATGGGCATGATGGCTATTATCACCGGAGCTTCAGGAATCCATTTCGGTGATGGTCAGAACAACGCACAGAAGGCAATAATCGCTACAGGTTTGATGGTATCATTACTCGGCGGTGTCGCAGCGGCTATATCTTTAGTTCCTGCTGAACAGTTAATCGTCGGTGTTGGTTCTATAGTCGCAATGCTTATAGCTATAAGCTTCGTATTAAGTGCAGCCTCTATGATCGTAAAAGATAAAGAGGGCAAGAGTGCCGATATGATATCGATACTGATAACTATATTTGGCATGTTCGCTTTAATCGGCGAGGTAGCAACGGTTGTTGGTGTTATATCAACCATAGCTAATGCACTTGACTCAACCGATGCACTTATATCTTCAGCTGTTGCAATGGCTACGATACTTATCGCTATATCCACAGTATTCGTTATGATCGCTAGGAACATTCCAAAAGACGCTAAGGAGAACAACTTCAAGGCTATTTGGAATGCCGTTGGTGTAATAGCAGTATTAGGTGTTATGGCAGCACTTATGATGGCAGGAATAAAGAAATTCAGTGATTCACTTAATACTGATAGTCTATCACGATTCGGCGTAAGCGGTGACCCATCGAACGCTCTTCAGTCGATAGTAGATTCTGACATAATAAGAGTTACGATTGCTGCAGCTCTTATATCTATCGTGCTTACAGCATTGGCTATATGGATTATACAGGTAGCAGAGAAACTCGATGCTGAACACATAAAGGAAACTTTAGGCAATTCTGCGGCATTAGCACTGGTTGTTGTTGGACTTGGCGTGTTATTACTCGGTGTAGGACTTGCAATAAAGGCTCTACAGAGTGACATAATGTCGATAAATACACCGGATAAGGATTTCATAGAGAAAGTAGCTTTGATGCTTGGTGTATTGGCAGCTTTAGTATTTATTTCTACAAAGGTTGCATCAGCAGCAAGTGAAAGTGAAGCCTCAGCCGGACAGTACGCTGGAATACTCGTAACTATGACTGTTCTTGGCGGTTTACTTCTCGGTATAGGCGGTATATTTAAGCTCTTAAATGTGATGCATGTTGAATCAGTTGACATGAAAGTTATTGGTGCAATGATATTATCGTTATTCGCTATAGCTTTAGTCGCTGGTGTTCTTTCATATTTTGCATCAAAGAGTGAACTCGAATGGAGTAAAGATAGTGCAGCAAAGCTCATAGGTGAAGGCGGTATGTTATTCGCTGTAGCTCTTGTTGCTGCATTCATGACTCAGACTGTAATGCCAGATCTGGCAGGAATCCCTACTAGTGATGGTATAATTTCGAAGGCTGTAGCTCTTGCATGTGTTCTTGTAGCGTGCGGTGCTGTAGCTGGTATATTGGTGGCTATTTCAAGTCATTTATTACTGATTACAAAGGGTGATTTTGCATCATTTGGTGCGGGATTACTCGGCGAAGCTGGTATGTTAATGGTTGTAGCCAAAGTCGCAGAATGTGTGGCTAAGGATGTATTACCTAAACTTAATGACGTTAATGCTGACGGAATTTTAACGAAAGTTGCTGGTTTAAGTGGTGTACTTATAAGTTTAGCAATCGTAGGTGTTATAATTAGCTGGATGGCATCAATTATAGCGACAGTTGTTGCTGCAAATCCTTTCGCTGCGATAATTGGTTTCTTAGGCGCCGCTGGACTTGGAATGCTTCTTGATTGGTTCATCGAAAACAAATCAGATGCAGCTCTTGAGGTCGCTACTAAGTTCGGTAACGCATTTAAACCATTCGGCGAAGGATTAAAGGCATTCTGTGATATTTTAAAAGAGACAGATACAACTGGTGCTAATAAGGTAACAAAGATTATCGAAATCCTTAGTGATCTTAATTCTGAGGAACTTCAGAAGCTTACGCAAGACCTCGATGAGGGAAAACTTGATATTGTTAAGCTTTTCAGTCTCCTTTCTGTAGCAGTATCTTCTCTTGTTGCAAGTACAGAAAACTTAGATCTTGATAAGACCAAAATCGATCATCTTGTTTCATGCATATCCCCTATTATCGACTTAACAAAGAAGCTTCCTAGAACCGATGGTGATCTTCAGAAGCTTATAGGAACGAAAGACCTTCTTGACTTCGTTATGAGCTTAACTTCAGTGGCAGTTAATACGGCTGCAGCGATGGAAGCGATTAAGGATAAAGAATCTTTATTCAAATGGGGTGCGGAAAGCGGTGCAATCAATAATTTCTGCGCTTGCTTAACACCTATAATCGAAGTATCAAAGACACTTGACAGAGTTGGCGGTTACGTGCAGTCCTTTACCGGTGTTAGATCACTCAGAACGTTCGTGTATAATCTTGTAGACCACGGTGAAAATCGTCCGGGTGTCGTAAAGAATATGCGAGATTTCTTAGGAGATCTTGGTGTAGGAACAGCCGGTTCAAACGTATGGTTTGGAGCTCCTAAAGTTGTTGAAGAGTTCGCAGCAAGTATAAAGGCACTCGCAACAGCAGCACAGGAAATCGAGAATACAGGTGGTGTAATAGCTTTCTTCGTGGGCGACAACACACTCGATGTGTTCGCTTCACAGGTTGCTACAGCTGGAACATGGTTTAAACAGTTCAACGACACCATGAAACAAACCGAATGGGACAGCTCAGCACTTGACACATTTACAGGATATTTCAAGCATCTTCAGGAATTCATGGACAATTACCCGACTGACGAAGTAATCAGTAAGATGTACGGAATCGAACAGGCAATTGTTGCAGATTATCAGGATGAAGATGGTAGCAAGATAGCGATAGTTGGTAAATGGATGAAATCATTTGCAGATAGTGTTTCCGACATAAATCATATGAAACTCGGATACGCTATAAGTGATTTAGGAAATCTTATCAACACACTCGGCGGCGTAAACGGACTAAATTTCTCGAATATAGATGGATTTACCACATCACTCCAGACACTTGGTCAGGATACTATACAGGGATTCATCGGTGAATTTGAGAATAGTTACGAACAAGCCGAAGCAGTGATACAGCCGTTCCTTGACGATGTATACGACAGTTTCTATGAGTTCACTAAGGACTTAGGAATACTCGGTTACAAAACAAACATAGGAATAGCAAAATTTATAGACGAAGTCGGAGGATATTTCGACAAAATGTATAATGGAGCCGGTCAATTCGCTAATTCGATGACTGAGCTTCTAAGGAAGAAATACGAAGGTTTCAAAGATGCCGGAAAATATCTTCTTGAAGGATTTATACAGGGTGCCGAATCAAAGCGTGAAGAGATTATTCGTAAATGTAACGAACTCGGTGAAATAGTAAAGACAACTCTTGAAGACTCACTGAAAATCCAATCACCATCTAAAGTTACTGAACAGATAGGTGCCTATGTTGGTTTGGGTTTAGTCAACGGTATATATGATACAAGTGCTCAGGTTGAAGCGGCGTCTGAAGATATGGCGTTTAGCTTGACTAATGCATTAAGTAACACAATAGGCCAGTTTGACGATGACCTTAATCCTACAATCACACCAGTTCTCGACCTCAGTAACGTTCAAAATGGATTCGGTTCTATCAATTCGATGCTCGATGGTTATACTTTAAACGCTAGAGCACAGCTTGCTGGAGGTATTTATACTAGAGCATCAACCGATGACGTTATTACCTCTATTTCTGCTCTTGGCGATATACTCGGAGTTCCATCAGGCAACACATACAACATCAATGGCATAACTTATGATGACGGTAGCAACGTTGCAAGCGCTGTAAGTCAGCTTATTTATGCCGCAAACATAGCAAGGAGGTCATAATATGGGAATATTGAACATTAACTTTAAAATGCCAGATTTATCGAAGTTTGGCTCAATAGGTAGCCTTCTTCAGGGAAAAATCGACTCCATTGACATTAGTGGAGCCATAAACAGCAAAATAGATGGAATCACTAGCGGTTTTCAGGAACAGATTTCCTCCACCATCAACGACAAGATAAGTGGTATAACCGATAGTTTTGAGATTCCTGAACTCGACACGTCCATACTTGACACGAGTGATTTCGATTTGAATTCTCAGATGCAGGATTTCCTCAATAACATGGACATAAACAGCTTATAAACTAAACAAAAGGAGTTGAAGTCAAAATGGCACATGGAGCTAATACCCAGTTTGAATGGCTGGACGGAACTCCTAAATGGGACAACACTCGAAAGCAAGTATGGCTCAAATGGAAATGGTATGATCCATATTTCACAGGTCGTCTTACTACGGTTCTTGACCATTTCGAGATTCAGATAAGATATTCGTTCAAAAACGCTAATGGCGGAATTGAAACACAGCAGAAATCCCCAGAGTCGATGAGTGACTTCAGAGATGGAGATTACAATTTCAACTATTACTGGGACGTACCTGCTGATTGTCTTACTGTTGAATTCGCTATACACGCTATCGCAAAGACAGACAGTCAAAATGGAGGATCCGTTCCATATTTCGAGGATGATCCTTGGCCATCACCAGCGTTCTATTGTGGAGATGCTACAGTACCAGATAAACCTTCAGCTCCTTCCGTTTCACACAATGCTCAGATCGGGACCCAAGTGGTCCTCGGTCTGGACAATGTGAGAGATGGTGACAACAATAAGAACGTGGTACAGGTGGAATTTCAGACTGTATACTACGATACAGATCCTGAGTCAGAATTAGGCGAAGGAATGATAGTTCAGCGTACCGAAAAGGCAAAAGTAGATGAATTCGGTAATGCTAGAGCTTTAGTTTACATTGGAAATAAATATGGTTATAAGTTCAGAGCTAGACTCTGTGGTGTACGTGACAAAGATGCTGGCGGTGAAGTCGAACGTCAGATAGAAGTGTTCTCTGAATGGTCAGAACTCACTGATATTGTTCTTGGCGTTCCAGAAAGACCAACGATCACTGTAAGAAAATACACAGACGTTACGGCAGAGTACCAGATAAAAGCAAAGAACCCTTATGACCATTATCAGATACAGAGTGCTCAGACTCTCGAATCGTTTGATTTATTCGATGACTGGGAAAGAGAATACCCTCAGTTCAAAGAAAACAGTGATGAAAGAACGGCAGCACTTCAGAATTGTGGTGGGATTAACGAACGTTCTGTCACAATTCAAAATGGATTTGTTAATGTAACAACTATTGAAGCAGGAAAGGCTTATTGGAGAGTAAGAAGCGTCACAGCACAGTCTGATGGCTTCTATTCGACATGGAGTGAACCTTTCGAGCTTGTCTTTGGTGAACAGTTAAGAGCTCCTATCGTAAGTATGGGTTCCCAGTTCGCTAATCTCGATGACAATAGTATTAGACTCATCATTCGACATAACTCACCGAATGGTTCTCCAACTTGCAGATGCGATATTCATCTTCGAGTGGATTCTGGTGGCCAGGCTCTTCCTTGGTTTGCTACAATCCGACCAGAGGACATGACTGTCGGTCAGAATAATGATGGTTCATATACTTACTACTACGATTTAAATTTAAAAGATAGTAGAATAAACTTACAAGAAGAAAACACTATCACATGGTGTGCATACACATTTGAAGGTAACAGATCAGCTGAAAGTGCAGAGACTCGTTCACCTCAATCAGAACTTGTTACATTCTGGGTTTACGAGAGACCGAGTGTACAGCTCACGATAACTGATGAGAATGGTCAGTCAATGCCAATAGATGACGATGGACATTATATTTTACCTGGATTCCCTATAAGGCTAGTTACAAGCTCAAATCTTGGTGAAAAGAAAGTTGTATCTTGGAATATTCGAATCATCCCTACAATCAGTTATTACAATACCGGAAGACATGGCGAAAGAGAAGTCGTGAATGCTGGTAGTGTACTGTATAGTCAGGTAGATGTTAAGACACCAGACGACCTTGATAAGGTAATCCTCGCAAATGAGGTATCACTCGATCAGGGTGTAGTTTATATTCTTGAGGTTACAGCAGCGATTAATACAGGTGTCACCGTATCAACTACTGCAGAATTCAAAATGGTGCTCCCTGAAGCCGAAGTGTCGATAGAATGTGCATCATCCTACAACTTCGATAACATTTCACTTGGTCTTTGTCCGAGTGCTGTTACGTATGAAGAAGGAGGCGGTGGTGTAAGTTATCCTGATATGGATGTTATTGATGACGCTCCAGCATATTTTCCTAACCAATTACCTATTACCGACAACAATGGTGCGTTTAAATACAACGGAGACACTAATCGCATAACATTTTCATCAACAATAGAAGGCGGTATAGGTAGCGATATTGACCTGTATGTGTTCTATATTGACTATCTAAACAGTAATACCGGCGAGTATGCCCCAGGAAGCATAATCGATGCATTTGCCGAGGCTAATAATATGTCCGTCGCCGAGTTTACTGAGTTCTGTCACGAAAACGAGATATGGATATGCTGCACAAAAGTTAAAGCATCGTTAAATCGCGATGACGGATACCATAATAATTTTCCATCGGTTGTTTTGGAAGCTATTAATACCACTTCTGGGGCTAGTGCGGCGAATAATATACCGTTACTCGACTTTTCTGCGTTTAGTTACGAGACAAAAGACTATATTCCAGGATATGAATATGAATGTGCATGTGAAACCGTGGAAAGGTAATCGA
>CALELS010000011.1 GCA_937902735.1 uncultured Caryophanales bacterium | reverse complement strand
GATCTACACTCTTTCCCTACACGACGCTCTTCCGATCTTCGATTGTTCTTTGAGCTTTAAGGAAAGCATAGATATTTACTGAAACATCAGCTTTGCTGAGGTCCTTGCCATGTAAGCCACCTCCAGTAACTGAATCAGCCATATCACTACCTAATTTACGGTTAGTTAAACCCGTATCCACCGCTTCTGTTCCACTCCAATTTCCGAGTGGGTTTACAACCGCCTTTTTGAAAACCTTCTTTAGTTCAGAAGTTTCAACATTGCTTTGGCAGATAATAAGACGATTTTTATCAAGCACATATTTGCCATCATATGGATAAGCATCAAAGATGTCCTTAGCAATTTGAGTTAATTTCTTTTGTTCTTCTGTTAAAGGCACTCCACGGAATATTCCATTATCGCCACATCTGATTTTGCCTTTTTGGTTGGCACTTAAAAGAGGATCTTGAGGAACTTCCTTATAATCGACTTTCACTTTATGCCCAACAATCTCATATACGGCATTTTTAATTTCGCGTTTATTTAACTTAACAGATGTTTCCGCGATTATGTGACATACGCCATGACCGAGCAAAACTTCAACCGCTATTCTTGGGTTCTTTTCTTGCTTATATGCCATATCCACCAAACTGCCTGCAATGACATCGCAAAGCTTATCTGGGTGCTTAGGATTTACCTTTTCAAACATTAGTTTGCCTCCTTATTTGATAATTTCACCTATACTGAATAACTAGTTATTGAGTATAGACAACAAAAAGCCCCATTTTCTGGGGTAAAAATACTGTTTTTCTTGGGTATTATTAGACTCTTGAGAATTTATTCTCTAAGAGACAAATAATAAAACTAGAGCATGTAGATGACTGAGTCACCGAATTTTTCACTTATGAATTTTCCAATATTTTCCTGTTTCAAAGCCTCTACCAAGATACGTGTCTTAGCAGATTCTTCATTTCCACTTTTAACAGCGATCACATTTGCCATAGTTTGAGCTATTTCACTATCCTTATCTTCGGTTACAAGACAACGTCTCACAACACCAGAAGAAAGTGCGTAATTTCCATTGATAACAGCATAGCTGCAATCTGAAAGCATGAGAGGAATGTTCTGAGCTTCAACTTCTACGATATTCGCGTGTTCCATTGAATGTTCTTTTAGAAGTTCCACTGCTCTGTCATGATTACTTTTATCACTTGGAACTAAGACGGTGTCTCCGTTAGTGAATGCATCAAGGCTATTTTTCTTACCAGAATAAATACCCATAGGTTCAAAATGAACATCAAGCACAGGGACTAAGTGAGTGCCATTGCTCGAATTAAATTCATTAAGATAAGGCTTATGTTGAAAATAGTTCGCATCAAGTTCGCCATTTTCCAAAGCATAGTTAGGAAGGACATAATCATTAAAGACTTTGATGTCTAATTTGTAGCCTTCTTTTTCAATGTAACCTTTGGTTTGTTCTAAAATCAAAGCATGTGGAGTTGAGCTCGCACCCACTACGATTGTTTTATTTGATTTGCCACATCCTGCTAGCGTAAGCACAGGCAAGCAGGCAAGTATGAGAAACTTTAATGTTTTATGCATAAGCACCTCCATAAAAGAAACCTGACTAACAGGTTGTTAATGATTTGAATTAAGCAAACAACGATCACAATGATCACTACTGCTTGAGCGATAATGCTCCAGTTAAATCTTTGAAAACCATAGACAATAGCGTAATTGCCTAAGCCTCCTCCACCAACGACTCCAGCCATAGCGGAATAGCCGATGATGTTAATAAGCGTTATACCAATCGCATTAACTAAGTAAGGCAATTTGCATGCCCATTTAATGCGAACGATAATCTTTAGATTAGAAGCTCCGTCAATCTTGGCAGCCTCAATAATCGAATAAGGAACCTCAGATAAGATTTCCTCAATCAAACGTGCCTCAAATGGAATGGCACATACAGTTAATGGAACGATCATCGCAGTTGTTCCAATTGCTGTTCCAATCAACGCTCTGGTGACCGGAAACATAAAAACCACCAAAAGGATGAAAGGAATAGATCTTCCAACATCGATTATTCGATTTAAAACGAAATTGATAACTTTGTTAGGGAATAAACCTCCTGGTCTAGTTTCACTAACAAACGAGCCAAGTGGCATCGCTATTATCCATGATATGAATAAGGAAACGCATGACATGTATAGCGTTTCAATGGTCGCATCTAACATGCCATCCCTCCTTTACAAGAAAAAAGGCCCATATGGACCTTCATCTACTTTTTGGCTTGATTACCAAGCTGTGTTTAGCCAATCAACTAGCTCTTTTACACTATCGGTTTCAAAGAGAATCGA
>CALELS010000010.1 GCA_937902735.1 uncultured Caryophanales bacterium | reverse complement strand
TAAAATAAAAAGGGGAATTATTCCCCAAATATACCCCGATTCATTTTACAGAGCCATAATTAATTATCTAACTAGTTTAAGAGCCTCATCGAGGCTCTTTTCTTATTAGAGATATATTTATATTATCTTTTCAATGAATATTGGCATTTGATATTTCCAACTTGACCAATCATGAATGGAGTTTTGATCCCAGAAATTGAAATTGATATGGATATTCTTTTGATCTGCTATTTCTTTTAATTTAATATTCGAATCTTTTACTAGATATTCATAATCTCCATCACCCACTACTACAATCATCGTCTTTTGATTATATATATCTATATAGTGATGGTTATTATCCATATTAGATAAATAATTAATTGGAGAATTGTTATATATATTTTCATCCATATATCCATCAAAGAATCTAGCTATATTAAATTCTCCACTTAAGGAGATAAATCCAGAGAATAAGTCTGGTCTTCTAAAGAAATTATTAGCAGCGTGACTTGCACCCATAGACATACCTATTAAATATGGGTAACAATGCCCTTGTTGATGAGAATATATAAATGGCATTACTTCATTGACTAGATATTGATGATACATTTCAAGCATATATCCAGCATGGGCTTTATCCCACGAAGTAGAAGATACTGTTTCATTATCGTTACTATCGAGACAATATAATTTGATTTTACCTTCTTCTATATATCTAGATAATGTATCTATCATTCCATTATTAGAAAAATCATCACTATGTTTATCTTGGCAAGGGAAAGCAATGATAGGAATACCATAATGACCATATATTTTGATATTCATATCTTTATTTAGTCTAGACGAATACCAACATACTTCTTCGTAGCGCATAGACATATATAATATAGATTTATATAGATTTTAAAAGTCTTAATCTTTATATATCAATCTCCAAACACTTATATAGTTACACTGGGAACCATCCCTATTTTTGTTTCAATCTCAAGAATTGCACTCATTAGCAAGATAATCTATAATATTGACATAAAGGATAGATCCCTCCAAAACTCTAAATGTGGTAAGTATGGAGACTATTCCTTTTTTTACTTTAATACCACCAAGGTAATAAGTAAAAGAAGAATCGTTATAAATAGCAACATCAAATCCTTAAGATTGAAGTTGTTATTCATAGGAATGCCTCCTTTCTAATGGTACACAAAATCAATTGTCTCCAGAAAGATTGGAGGGTTCTATCCCGAGTTTTGTACGTCTTTACTTTGACGGAAGAGTGATATTTTTCCCTTCATATACTTATATAGGAAGGTTTTTAACAAAAAGCGTGAAAAATAATTTAATAAAATTAAAAGAGATGCAAAGCATCTCAATTTTTAATGTATAGAAATATTAACCTTCGCAATATTCGCCATATTCACAGCCAATATTTTTAGCTTCTATTTCATCTACTAACTTGTTTTTGTGATATAGCTTAATTGTTCCTACTCCATTACCACCATTCCACAAACGATTATGGAGTTTCTTACCATTAGGAGCTTCGTAATTAATTAAGAGCATATCTTTCTTATTACATGCAATATCTACAATAATCTTGTTATTCCATGTTTTTTGTTCAACATGCCATATTATTTGAGTGTCACTTTCTTTACCTTCAAATTTAGTCCTACAATTAGTCCAGAATTTAGAGAAATTAAATTCATAGCATTTACCCTCATAATAGAAACCTCCAAGAAGTTTTCTATTTAGAGCGATAAAGGCAATTTTAGGACGTCCTCCACCGATATCAAAGACACTATTTTCAAGTTTCTTACCAGTTATCTTACTTGTAAGATTATTTGAAGATAACCATACCCATGGAGATGTAAAGTCTTTACCCCAGTTTTTATCACTATAACCGAAGGATGTTTCTTTAGTGACTATATATTTTTCTCCATTAAGATATATTTCACCTTCAAAATATGATTTCATGCCTTCTGCATGCCAAAACATTTCGAATAGTTGAAGAGATCTAAATAATTTAGATGCTCCATAACCAACGTTATATGGAATTATCTTTTCTATTTTTAAATCCCAAGAGATTGATCCAGCATCACTCATCCATTCTGGATGTTTATCGTTTTCTTCTTTAGATATATTAATAGATCCTTTAGTAGAAACTTCATCCATATAGCAATCATCTGCAATGATGGAATATGGAGCCTTTCTATTAAGTGTAAATTTATTCCAACCAAAGAATCTATGGAATTGAGCGTGATATTCACCCCATGTTCCTACGTTCACCATTAAATATGATGGACGAATTCCTTTTTCTTTATTTTCTTTTAATTGACCAAAGATTGGTTCATCTCCACCTAGTTTTGGATTACATGTAAAGAATTCAATATAGAAAGGTTTTTCTTCATTAGTTTTAGCATTTCTAGCAGTGAAAGAATGCCACCACCAGTCATAGCCTTTTTTAGCTTGAACGCCAACTAGTTGGCCTTCATCTCTTTTAATATCGTGTTTAGCAAACATATGTTTTTCCTCTAATTTCTAATATAAATTAATAAAAAGTTGCATTAACTGCAACATTTTATAAATGAACTATTTGATAATTTAGGTAGTTAATACACTAAATAGATATAAAGTTTATTATTTGTCTTTTAATAACATCTTTTCTGCTATTCCAATAAAAGCATAATTATTAGCGCCTTTAACTAGGTTATATTCATCACCTAAATCTTTAGCAGTCTTATATACATTATTAAATATATTAGCCATTATATCTTTAAGAGTGTTGTCTACTTTTTCAAAAGACCATTTCTCATTCTTTTTGTTTTGTTCTATTTCTAGACCTGATACTGCTACTCCTCCAGCATTAGATGCTTTGCCAGGGGAATAGATGACTTTATTTTTAATAAATAAGTTAGCGGCTTCAATAGTGCAAGGCATATTAGCACCTTCGAACACTCCAATGCAGCCATTATTAATTAACTTGGTGGCATCTTTTTCATCTAGTTCAAATTGTGTAGCGCATGGGAATGCAACATCGCATTTAACTAACCATATATCTTTAGTGTTCAAAACTTCCACTGGAGTAGATACTAAATCTTTATATTCTTTAATTCGACCACGTTTATCTTCTTTAAGTTCTCTAAGAACATTAAAATCAATTCCACTTGGAACATAGATAGTGTTATTAGAATCATTCATTGCAATAACTGTTGCACCAAGTTCAATACATTTCTTTAAACAATATAGGGCAACATTACCACTACCAGAGATAATTACTTTCTTACCTTTTAAATCAGTATTCTTATATGCTTTTAAAGCATTAAGAGCAAAATATGTAACTCCATATCCTGTTGCTTCTGTTCTACATAATGATCCACCCATATCAAGAGGTTTACCAGTCAAGGAACAATCTTCTTTATGAGAATAATGTTTATATGCTTCATATAGATATCTAATCTCTCTAGCGCCTACTCCTATATCTCCTGCAGGGACATCTTTATCTACTCCAATATATGGATATAACTGTTCCATGAAAGCATAACAGAATGATTTAACTTCATTATCTGATTTACCTTTAGGATCAAAATCACTTCCACCTTTTCCTCCACCCATAGGAAGAGTAGTTAGGTAATTTTTAAATATTTGTTCAAATGCTAAGAATTTTAAGATAGAAAGGTTTACTGAAGGATGGAAACGAAGCCCACCTTTATAAATACCATTAACGTTGTTAAATTGGACTCTATAGCCTTTATTTATTTGAGTATGACCTTTATCATCAATCCATTTAACATCAAATGTAATGATATTATCTGGAGTTATAATCTTTTCCATTAAAGATTCATATCTAGGATCATTAAGCACTCTATCATCTAATGATGAAAACATTTCTTTAAGAGCAGTCTTAAATTCTTTTTCATCATTAAAACGATTGTCTAAAAATTTATTGATATCCATTTAATATATTATTGTTCTTTTCTTTTTCTATTAGAAAGATAGAATCCAAATCCTGCAACAGCACTTATTAAAGATATAACAGTAATTATTACTGGAGCATTATTGGTTTGTTTAATTAATGAAACGATATGGAGATTAGAACCACTGAAGACATAGTCATCTCCATCAGCAACAATTGCTTTACCTTGGTTTCTTGCCCATGCTTCTAATCTTTCACGAGCGGTAGATATGACATAATCTTCAGAAGTCATAAAGGTTATTCTTTCTGCTTTAGTTAATCCTTCGAAATATCCTTTAGCAGTATCAAATTTAGTTGTACATTGATTATTTGTATCCTCATACATGATGTAGTTTGCAACGTTAACTGCTGTGTTAGCACCTGCAGAAGAATTCTTTTTATAAAATTCAAGAAGAGAACCTGTAGTAGATGTGGTGTTATAGCAATTAAATATTGGAGACCCGCTATTTGGGTTATAGCGCATAACATATCTATTTGAAGATCCTGTAGCATCTGCCCTAGCTACACTATCAGTTATTGATAGAACGAAAGCACCATTTATATTATTTGTAGTCTGTGTTTTAAGATTATTTGCCTTCGAACTTGCTGCATACAAATAACCTTCTCCGGTATATAATCCAAATGAACCACTAGGAGCACCTTCAATTTCACTTGTAGATGTTAGTGTTAATTCTTGTGGATTTACACTACCAGATGTCCAAGTAATTTGATTATTAGATTTTGTTACAGAAACAGCGGCTCTATTTGAGTTATTTTGTTTTGTACTTAATGCATAATCAGTATCGCTAGCACAAATAACAATTACATCACCAACAGAAAGAGTAGATACATCAGTAACTAAATCATAAGTAGTATTTGATGATGGTGTTACATATGCTTCTCTAGATACAGAAACTTCTAATGAACATGTTTTGCTATTAGATGAAATTGCATTTGTAAATGTCTTACTAGTAGCAGATCCACCTGCGTTAGCATCACTATAAACGAATGGATAATCAGTATTAGCAAAAGTGAAATCAGTTGTTGTGGATGTATCTCCGCTTAAATAGTGAAGAGTAACAGTAATATCACTCTTAGCAATTGTTTCACCAACATGATATGTCTTTTCACCAACTGAAGCAGTTATGTAATCAACAGCATCATGAACAGTTATTTCTTGAACGACTGATTTACCACCATAGGTTATAGTTACTGATGTATCAGTTGTTTCTAGATTTTCAATTGGATCGAATTCAAATGAGTCTTCATTATCCTCATATGGAATATCTTCAGTTGTTGAATCACTATATGTAGCGGTAATAACAAGACCTGCAGGTGCAAAATCATCACCTACAACATATTCTACTTTTGTAGGATCAGTTTTAACTGCAATTGAGTTTAATTTAACTTCAGGAGTGCCTGTAGAATATGTAGCAACCCAGGATACTGTCTTAATACCCCAGTTACCACCACCTTTAGTGACATAAGTGATACGAATACCAGTACAACCTGCAACACTTGTATCCATGGTGAATTCTGTGTCTCCATAGGAAGTGGTTACTATATCAGCACCAGTTTTGGTTTCACTATCAAGTACATTACCTTCTGAATCTAATGCTTCAACTTTATATGAGTTAGCAGCGGTTGGAGTACCATTAATCTTGCCATTGATAGTAACAACAAGACTTGTCATATTTGAGGCTACATCACCAGTGAAAATATCTAGTTTATAAACATTGTCACCACCACCATCAAATTTAACAGTGCCATCGGCATAAGCAGAACCAGTGCCAGATGCAGTCCATCCTTCTAGAGCGCCACTAGCAGCAGTAACACTTCCTTCTTCAGTATTTACGCCTTCAACAATAGTAAGTGAATAAGAAGCTGTTTTAGTTGTACCGCCATAGGTATAAGAAACAGTAACTGTTTGACTACCTAATGTAGACATATCGTGACCACTGAATGTTGCATCAGAAGTTACATCTGCACTAGTGCTATCACTAAAATTAGCAGTAACAGTGCCACCATAATCGAATTCGGTATCTTTATCTAATTGAGTTTTATATCCACTTATAGAAATTGAAGATAAAGTTGGTTGAGATACAGTTACAGTACATGTTGCAGTGTAATTACCATCATGGCTCTTGGCTGTAATAGTTGCACTACCAGCTGCAACACCAGTAACAACACCGTCACTAGTAACTGTAGCTTTATTTGTATTACTACTTGTCCATGTAACAGCTTTATCTGTAGCGTTACTTGGTGCAATTGTAGCAGTTAATTGTTCAGTTCCACCAACACGGATTGTTGTGGAATTTTTATTAAGAGAAATACCAGTAACAGCAATACTGCTACCGGAGTTATAACCATTTATAGTGTCTGTGCTTGGCATAGCGGCTCCTGTTGGAGTTGTATCATTAGAAACATATGTTGAACCATTGTAGTTAACACTACCCCAAATGAAGTCTGCCCATTCTGGGAAATCAATGAATGGATTTCTATTATTAGTAAAATTCTTATATAAAAGGTTATTACGATGGATTTCGTATTGATCGACTGGATCTGCATGATGCCATGCAAGAAGGTCAGTCATGATGCCCATTTTACCTTGTGTTGTATTCGAGGAAGTATATCCACTGCTAGACCAGTCGCTTATATTTTGTGTTAAGGTAAGATTTGGGTTATTTGCATCGATTCCGTCAGAATCACTACTAGATAAATAATTATATCTAGCAACCATGTAGAAGATTGCTCTTGCGATGTCGCCTTTATCTGAATCTTGTGGTTCAAATACAGTACCAGTATTTAATGTTTTAGATGTTCCTCTTAAGTTGCCACTTTGATTAGAATATTTAGTTCCACAGTCTGTATAAGAAGAGGAAGTTTTAACATAACCATAATAATAATTAGAATGAATGTTATTAGCGTAACCATTACCTGCCATTAAGTGCATTGGGTCACCACGTGCGCCACCAGCACCACTTTTATCAAAACCTTCAGCTTTAGGCCAAACGTGTTCACGGTTAATACCCCATTGGTCTTGGTTATGATCTGACCATGCGGTTGTTTGGTTTGTTACATTACGATTAATGTATAAAGCATGAATGTATGGATCAGTTGAGTTATAGGAGTAACCTGTTATCTTATTGGTTGTTGAATTATATCCTGAAATAGATGATGCAGGAGATTTTACCCAGTCTCTATCGGTGATTTCATACATTTTCCAAACAGTATCGCCAGAATCATAAGAAAAATAATTTTGATTATTCTTCAGAATAGTTTTGAGATTTTTTAAAAGGTTGGTTCCTTTTCTTTCACTTTCTAATTTAGAGTTAAGAGTTGAATAATAAGATCTAATCTCGGATTCAGTAGAATCATTTAAATCGATAGTTGTTGGTAATGATGTAATTGAATAACCATCAACTTGGCTGTTCTTTTGATTTGCTGCTACTATTAAAGAAGAAGAGACAACAAATGTTAGAGCGAGACTTCCTAATAGGTAGATTAATGTTTTCTTTTTCATATATGTATTTAATATTTAACCACATTTATTAATAAAATAAATATGGAAAATATTGGAACTATTATATAAACATATATTTTTTATTCCTTATTTACGTATTTTACAAACTAAAGTACATAAATAAAGAAGGAACCCCAAGAGGTTCTCTAAGGGTTCCTAATTATAATAGTTAATTGCTATATGATTAGTTAGTTTCTTTACGTTTACGTAAGAAGAAGTAACCACCAACAGCAGTTGCACCAATTAATGAGACAACTGTGACAACAGCTGCAACATTACCACTAGTTCTTAGAACATTAAGATTAGAGGTTCTTGGAGCACCTAATGTGATGAGATCATCCATGAATTGTGATTTACCATGCTTATTAACACATTCTTCATATGTTTTAAGCATTCTTTCAATACAGTAGCTGTAATCTTCATCAGTGTCTTCGGTCCATTGTACTGTAGCATGTTTAATTAAACTCTTTGCATATGCTTCTTCAATTGAACCTAAAGCAGCAGCAGCAGACTTAAATGTATTATATGCAGATGAACATTCTGCCCATGCATCATCAAGACCAGTTGTACAATATGCTGTATCATCCATGGCTTCATTGAATGCCATTGCATATGCAACAGCGACTCTTTGAGCGGCTTTATGTTCATCACTATTAGCAATATCATGAGAGCCTGTAGCAGTATTTACAACGATTTCTTTGATGTAAATGGCTTTCGAAGAACTATTGACATAGTCAATTGAGATAGTTCCAGATTTGCCACCTAAATCGAAAGTGTAAGGAGTATTTGTGTTGGTGATTTTTTGAGCTGATCCATAAGCAGTTCCACCGACACTAACTTGAACTGTTGCATTGATGCTATTAGCACCAGATGTATAAACAGTTACAGAATCAACTGTTCCGCTAAATGCGGATGATTGTAATGAAACATCTGAGTATGGATGTGATCCAGAACCAAATTGTTGTCCTTTTGTAGCATCATAGCCAAAATATGGCGTTCCATCATCTGTGCCAGACATGGTCCATAATTTTTCGCTAATTGTCCAGTCACCAGCAGCACTCCAAGCTTTAGCTGTAAATGTATGATCCCATGTACTAACTTCGTTAGCCATTACAGATTGAATCGATTGTGTAACAGCGACAGTAGTTGTTGAAGAATTAACTCCACCAACTTGAACACCAAGGGTTTTTCCATTATCAGCAGCAGTCCACTCATGCGGAAGAGAAATTTCTGATCCGCCTAACATTACCTTGAATGAATCTGGTGTTTGATCTGTCTTGCCACTATTGGTGCTGTATTTTACATTCCAACCAGATGTGCTGGATAATGAAGTACCACTATAGACATCAATTGTTGGAGCAGTCCATGTTACAGATGTAACTGTAACTGCAGTAACAGTGACATCAATATAAACAGTGACATCACCTTTTGTTGATCCAGTGACATGGCAAGAGAGTCTTGCTAAACCAGCAGGTCCTTTTACTTCAAAGTCACACATATCACCTTGATCATCATCAATCGCAATAACAGAACTATTACTTGTTGACCAACCATAAGAGATTGTTCCTTCAAAGTTTTCAGTTGTAACACCATAAGTGAGTATTCCTTCATCACCAAAGACAGTAGCGGAACCATCAGTAACATCAATTAAGCTACCATCTAGCAAGTGAGCAATTGGATCACCCGTAATTGTTAATGTAAATTCGGCATAAACTGAATTATTTGAATTAGCTTTAACATGGAAAACAACATCAGCTGGTTTTGAAGCCATGAATTCTCCGTTGCTGTAAGCATAATCGGAACTTGTTAATCCATCTAAATCATAAATATCCCAAGTAACCCCTTGTGTTGCATATTCTTCAGGATTAACTGTTGCGGTAATAGATGAAACCTTAAAGACTTCTTCTAATGCAACAGAATCAGCATTAGCGCTTAATGTAACAGATGTAGCAAGAGCTGGATTAACGACTAAGGTAAAGGTGCCATATTTTGTGACTCCACCTTCCTTATATTGAACATAGACATCAGCACCATTATGGTCTGCGACATTCAAGATGTCTGATGTAGTAATAGCATCACCAGTTCCTTCTTCACCTTCAAGGAAATAACCTGAAGGAGTAACAGATTTATCAGAATCAACTGTATATGAAGCTGTTAATGTACCATTAAATGCAAAGTTTGAACCAGCATAGAATGTTCTGTCAGCAGGATCAGATGCGAAAGAGACAGTAACATGGTCTAAAGCATTATCTTTAACTAAAGTAATATAAATTGAAGTTAAACCAGCTTGAACGTTACTTCCTGTATTTTTATCACAATATCCGACAGTAAATTTGGTAGCATTTAAACCTGTCGTTGAAATTGTGTTTTTTGTACCAACTGTACCACTATCTAATGGTGTACCTGAGGCTGAATCACCACTGAACAATGCAATGTCAGGAGTTTTTGTAGTCCATTGAGAAAATGTAACTGAAACGTCACCAATTTTGTAATTAGGTTCTGTTAATGTAAAACCAACAACTTTAGCCCAACTTCCAGAACCTGTCTTTGAAGCCATGACAGGACGATCAGTAATTGTGCCTGTTTGTTTTGATGCATAGTACAAATCAATTGTTGCAGCATAGGCACCACCGACTTGAGTTTTACCATTAATCCCCGTATGTGTACCATATGAGCTTCCCCAACCAGTATTGTAGCTGGAGAAGTTAGTGACGAAATCGTAAGTAGTATCTAATGGTGCTGCGGTAACAGTGACAGTACAAGTATCAGATACAGAAGTATCAACAGTTGATGTAGCAGTAATTGTTACAGTTGCACCGACAGTAGCGCCGCTTGCAACAGTAACTTTACCATCACTACCAACTGCGGCAACACTATCATTGCTACTTGTCCAATTTAAACCGCCAACAGAACTTGCGTTATGTGAAGCGGCTAATGTTTCACTTCTTCCAACCGCAATAGAGGTTGAAGTTTTTGTAATATCAACAGTTGTTTTTGTAATGTTGACAGTATATGAAGCAGAAGATGCTCCACCACCAGTAGCGGTGATTGTTTTTGTTCCAGCACCGGTCAATGTACCAGAATATGTAGATGTACCATCAGTTGAGGTACCAGTAGAATCAATAGTTTCTGTGGTTGTACCAGCACCTGAGGTAGACCAAGCAAATGCGCTTGATAAATTTGAATATGTGGCTGTAACACTGAAGGATTGTCCTGTATAACCAGTAAACGAACTACCATTAAGTGAAATAGTTGGTGTAGTTGGAGCACTTACAGTAATACCATATGTAGCAGTTTTTGTTACTCCACCTTCTGAATAGCTAGCAGTAACAGTATAGTTGCCAGCAGTATTCATGTTATATCCACTGAATGTAGCAGAAGATGTAACATTTGCAGATGAACTATCGCTATAGTGAGCAGTAACTGTTCCGCCAAAAGTAAATGTGTCGCCAACAGTGAATGCGGTTGTACCACCACTTACCGAGATACTAGATAGAGTTTTTGATTCCACCTTTTTATACAACTGAGAATTATTGTTAGAAGAAGCATAGTAACGGAAATTTGAGTTTGATGCATACCAAGTTAAAACACGTCCACCATTACCTTTGATAACAACTTTACTACTAGAATAAGTAATATCATTATCTAAGTTTGATGACCATGTTGCATTAGCATCAATACCATTACTGTTTGCATTTTTTCCAATATATTTGCCATTAAGTTTGACAGTATATTTTCCACTTGTTGAACTCTTAGCAATTGTAATAGCATCAGCTTCATCAGCAGTAATCTTACTACTACTTACAGTTGCATCAACACCTGCACAGGAATTAGAACTAAATGTCGACCCATCCATTATTTTGATTTTGCCAGAGGTTCCATTACCTAGAATGTATTCACCAGACCAATCAGATGGAGCAGCAGTAACCAATTGCCATTGAGCCGAAGCAGCATGAACAGGTTCAGCTTCTTTACTATTACTTGCAACGGCAACGCCAACACCTACAGCCATCGCTAGTCCTAAACCAAGACTAGCAACTTTTGTAAATAATTTGTTCATATAAATTTTCTCCTTTCTTTTTACCTCCGAATGAGTTTTCGATAATTTACATTCGTGAGGAATGAACAATTTGTGTTAATCATATTTAGAGCGAACCTTCCTAAAAATCAGGTTCGATATATATGACTAACTAGTTGTGTGTCATTCAAATCTAAAACTAGATCTGAGTGACGCATTAAGGAGAACTTTCGTTTTAGAGCAATGTGCACTTTTGTTCTTAAAGTTTTGTTCTTCTTAATGAAGTTTTAGTTATCATTCATCTTTGTTGACCACTCAAAGAGGAAATCGACCAAAACTTTATATAAATATAACACAATATTTTTTTCTTGCAAGCATATATGCGTGGGAGGTGCATATATTTATTAATAAAAAAGAGTTAGTTTTGTTGACCAACTCCTATGTTTTAGTGAGCTTACCAGCCCCAGCCTCCACCGCCTGGGCCACCACCTCCTGGACCACCTCCACTTGAAGTTCCTACTTTAACAAAAGTAGATGTCATAGTAACTGAGCCTATTTGGGTAGTGCCAGAAACAATCTTATATGTCTTAGATTTTTCCATATCTTTATGGGAGAAAATGATTTGATTACAAGATTGTTTTAAAGTGTATGAGAATAAAGCATTATCATTTTCATCAACGATAGAAATTTTGCTTCCTGCAGCAATTGTTGAACCTTGGTAAACGAAAGTATATTGAGTAGCAGTCATTGTTTCTTGCATACCACTTGTAGAGGTAGCTAAAACAATACCTCCATTGAATTGAACTTTCTCAGCATCAAGTGATCCATTGTTTCTTCCTGGACCTTCAACAATGACTGTTCCTCCATTTAAATAGAGGGTTGAATTAGCATCAATTCCATCACCTGAAGCATAGACTCTTAAGTAGCCATTTTTGATGGTGATATTGTTTATTGAAACAAGATCACTTGCAGCATTAATACCATCATCTTCACTATCCGTGATGATGTTGGTATCTTCTCCATCAATTACGACATTAGCGCCTTCAAGTCCTTCATATGATTTAGTGATAGAAATTGAGGCGTTATTAACAGATAAATCATAGTCTGCATGAAGACCATCATCATATGTTGATAAATCTAAATTTGAGTTTTCAATTGTAACTGTTCCATAGTTAGCGTGAACACAGTCATCAGTAGAATTAATATTAAGTTTTGCTAAGTGAGCAATATAGACTTGATATTCCCCTACTGTTACTGATGTATCATCAACATCATCACCATCCGAATCGTATTCAATGACTCCAGCTTTGATACCTTTAACAGAATTCTTTAAAGCATAATATGATGAAGAGAGTGATCTAATTTCATCTTTAGCCACTCTTTTGTAGTCATTACCTGATTTAACATATTTAAAGTCATCTTTAGTGAGCTCATATGTTGACATATTTGTGGTTGAATAGGAGATGAATTCTCCATGAGTAGTAATGTTATATGTTCCACCTGTAATATAGACATATGTATCAGCTTGAATACCATCACCATATGTGTCTGATGTGAAGGTTGTATCTACTAAGTAGGCATAGCCTTCTTCTTTGGTGAATAGAGTAGTATTATCAGCACATTCTAGTTGAAGACCATCTTTTGTTTCGCTTACTACATTGATGGTTGCTTTATTAGTTGTGATTGATTGAGCTGTTATAGCGTGATTGTAGCCTTTTACGTTAAGAGAAATGTTTTCACCAACGAAAAGGTTTTTAGATACTTTTAAACCATTCTTTTGTTTAGAGGTGATATTGATTGTTCCTTCACCGGTAATGTATACATTACCTTTAACATGGAATGCATTAGTGTCTTCAAAGTCATTGATAATTGTATTTGTAGAATTATTTAAGACCACTAAATGAAGAGTGATAGCTTTATTAGAGCCAAAGGCTATACCTTCATTACATTCAATACTAACTCCATCTAAGAAGATATATATTTCAGTATCTTTTTTAGCGTCTATCCATATTTTTGGATATGTACCTTTAAGGTAATATTTTCCTGCTGCAGTAATAGTGTTATCAGTGAATGAATCATATTCTGAAGGAGTTTCTATTTCTTCTTCCACTACTTCGGTTTCATCAAATTCATTATCTTCACCATCATCAATTACATCATCTGTAACATCAGTGTCGTAATTAATATCATCTTTGATTGATACATCAGTTGATGCTAAATTACATCCTGCGATTAAAAATGATGCTGATAGGAGCAAGATTAATTTCTTTTTATTCATATTGGTTCCCTCCAATGTGAAATATTAACAGTTTATTTAATAGTTTTATTTGAATTAAAATACTAATTCGTTTGTTATTTGAGCTAGATTACGTATTGCTTTTTTATAAATTAAAATGAATTCAGTAATATCAGGGAATTTATATTTCACAGATCTTGATGAAGAATATATGATTCCATATGGATTTGAGATATCTACTATGTAATCATATTCTTTTAACATTTTTCTGATTTCTTTATCATCATGATATTCATCAATTATTTGATATTTGTTAGATGATTCAAAACCATAATATTTTAGTAACTCATCTATAAATACCTTATGAGTGGATTTACTTTTAATTAATATTGATGAATATGGAAAATATGATGATTCTTTTTTAAAAACATCAATAGATATATCAAATAATTCAGAAAGATTAATTAAATTTCTAAATGAAGTTGATAACAGTATATCGTTTGAATTATCTAAGAATTTAACAGTTGTTAATTTGATGTTTGCTAGATAGGAGATATTATTTAGAGTGAGAGACCTATCATTTCTTAGAATCTTAAGCAATGGACGATTTCTCTCTAAATCTAAATAATGATTACAAAATTTTCGATTGCTAACTTCGTGATATAAATAGAAAGAACCCACTATTTCTTTAAGAGGCATGATTAAAAGTATTCTTTTTAAAGGTATGTGGTAATTTGCCATTAATGTCATGATCATCTCACCCGCCCAATAATAGGGGTGAATTTCATCTACATCATATTTGAATATATGTTCTATACGGAAAACTTTTTTAGATATGCTTTCTAGTGATTCGCTCATAAAGGCTTCTAATTCATTGTTTTCAAAGCAATCAAAAAAAGGTGATTTAATAATTGTGTCATTTATATAATCATCTAAAAGTTCTGCTTCATGAAGTTTATATATTAAAAAAGCAAATCTTTCTTTTACTTCGCGATATTCAAAAAAACTCTTATTCATATTTTCTAATTATGTCCTTTAAAAATGTATTTTTTATTTCATCATTTCTTTTGATCTTTTGATATTCTTCCAAAGCTTTTTTTCGGAAAACTTTATATTTATCAGAATAATCGACTTTCTTAAAAGAAACAAAGCGAATTTTACTGAATGCTTCTTTTGAAATAGCAACATATTGTAAACCAAGTTTTCCAACTCTCATGGCTTCACTTAATTTTTCAAATGAGAGTTCTCCTGCGACAAAGGACTTAGAATAATTAAAATATGCATCATCGGCGCGATAACCAATAACAAAATCTACATCATTTAAATCGACAGAAAAATGATCTTTCAACCAATCTATTTCTTTTTTATATGTTGCCTTGTCTTCAATTGAAAAGCGATGTGAAACAAGAATTGTGATCCATTTTAATACATCATCTTCTTGCTTATATTCGAGATTTAACAATGAAAGATTTGTAGTATCTATTTCAAAGCAAAGAATATAACCACCATTTTCATATTGACTAGCCCATAGTTCAGCTAATTCTTCCGAATCAGTCATATAAAAACCAAGGCCATAGTCATTATCAAGATTGCCTTCACCAAAGGTAGGTTTTTCAAAGAATGTTTGAGACCCGTAAAATAATTTCATATTTAATCTTGTGAATATTATGCACTATTTCACGTATTTTGTATAGTGTATTATACTAAAATAATGAATAATTAATTGATATTCACGATTCTTGTATATTTTTTTAACCAAATTCTTGATTATTTAATGAGTGTAACCATGTTCGGAATGGTGTGACCACTTATATTTCTTTCAGCATTGAATCTAGTTGCAAAACCACCATAGTTATTGAATTCTAAGAATGTTGCATAATGATCATCGGTGTATATGCAAACTGGATATGTGTCGTAGCAAGTAAAACCATATTTCCAGCCAATTACACGTGCAACACCCCTAGTACTACTGTAATAGGAATCATTTACAGCAATATCAAATTCATAATATAGAGGCTTATATCCTCCTGGTTGATTTCGATATGGTACAGCGGTTGAATAACCATCTGTTTTTGTATATTCTGAAACCTGCCTAGACATATTTCCAAATACATCTGAAACATATGTTTTCTTGAGAGCATAGTTTGCAGGCCATTCACCAAAAATTGTGTAATAGTTTGAAACGTCTACTGGAGTTATCATTGCAGCATCATTAATACATTCAGTATGATTTGAAACATAATCATATGTGTAATATGTGTATGTCTTTTCTTCTAAGACAGCATATTTCTTAGTGTTTTCATCAAATGAAATATCGATTGGCACAGTGACACTTGTTTCACCTGGAACTAATGTTCCTTCATATATTGTTGGATTGATTCTATAGCAAGTATCTTTTTTAATGATAAAACTATTTCCATGTGGGGTAGTATTACCTGAATAGGTTATTTCTATTTTGTTTAAGAATAAGGTGGAATCGCCGCTACAAATTTTGAAGTAGTTAACATCATATGAAGATAGATCGAATGTTTGAGTGGTTAAAGATGAAGAGAAATTGAATTCAATTGTTCCATCATCGTAATTATTTTCACCGAAAGAAATATATGGTTTATCACCACTATCAGATGTGTAATATGTTAGTTCTATTGATTTAATATCACTAATTGGATTGATGTTATATAAAGCACCTGGAAGAGATTCAACATATTCAGTATTAGTGAATGGTAAAAGTTTAACAAATGAGTTATATACAGATTTATTAATAGCGCGATAATACTCAAAATCACCATCAACTCCATAGTTACCGGTTGAATATGATGATGATATATAGATTGAATCGATTGTCATTGTGTTCATAGTAACAGGAGTGATGTATACATCATAGTAATCATATTTTGTGACTCCTAGATAGGTATACGAAACGGTGATTTCTTGGTATCCAGAAGTAGATGAATCAAAGCCACTAAAGGAGCATTCATTAGTGACATCAAATGAGTCTTTATTATTCAAATTTGCTGTCACAGATCCACTAAATTCAAATTCGTCACCTATATCGAATACTGTATTTGCATTTGAAACTATAATCGAATCTAATTTGACATCTATAACTTCGATATAGTATGAATCGGTTTTATCTTCATATGTAGCAGTAACTAGTTGATTGCCAGCGATAGACATATTGTAGCCACTATAAGAGACTAGTGCTGTTACATCTTCTATTGTTCCATTGTTATATATGGCTTTGACTGAGCCATCAAAATCGAAACTATCGCCAACATAAAATGATGTTGCAGTTGGATATACTTCAATGTGATCAAGAACAATTTCTTCAACCACGATATTGTATGAAGTAGTTAAGCCCATGTATGTAACTGTAACTACTTGATTACCTGCTAAATACATATCATATCCACTAAAGCTAGATTGACTTGTTACTACGGATGATGAACCATTGTCGTAATACGCTACTACTTTTGGAGTTTCAAAATTGTCTCCTTCAAAATATGCAACAATTGGGTTTTCAACGCTTATATAACTTAGTTCAACACTATGTTCACTGATATCATTAGGATCACGAATAAACATTTCGAGTTTGCTTGAATTAGTAAAATTATTGCTATTAGCAAAAAGTGTTGAATAACCTATAACATCAACATGTTTGTTTTCTAAATCATGAAAAGTTGAATATATATCGTTTGTGTTAGATAACGAACGGTAATAATTAAGATATGTTAGGTTATCATTAAATATACCAGTGGTTTGGTAATCACCAATGGCGGTAAGTTCAACATTATTAACTGATACTTTAATTGGTCCTAATTTGCCTATCTCTTTTTTTTCTTCTAGAGAAGATTTATTCCAATAAGATGAATCAGTTTCTAAAACTTCTACATCATTAGGATTTGATTGATAATCTATCGTGTAAGTAGGTGCTTCAACTTCTGGAAGTCCGTTATAAAGCTTATATGAACCATTAGAAATAGTAACAACATTACCTACATTTATCTCTTCAGTTACATCTACTTTATAGAGAGATAAAGCAGCACTATTGCCATATTTATCTGTACTTTGTATGTAATATTGTTGAACAGTGCTATTTCCGTTTTGAAAAGCGCATGTAACTGTTCCCCAAGTTTTAGTGTCACTACTAACTGATTCACCATTATAAAGAGCTTCATTAATGTCGTGGATAGATGTGTATCCATTTTCTTCATTAAAATAATAAGAACAATCTAGAGATGATGGTTTTTCACTAGCAAGTGTATTAAATGAGTTATTAGTGTTACTGATGAATATCATTGCACCTACTGAAAGAGATGTCACTAAGGAAGTGGTTATAAGTAATAATATTTTCTTTTTCATAATCTAATGCGCTTATCTTAACACTTTTAATTAATTAAATCGAAAAAACATTTATTAATTGAAACGAAAAACCCGAGAAATCTAAAATCTGATTTTATTTTTCTCGCTGTTTTGTTTAATTTAAAAGTGGAACTTACTTATGAAAAAGGCGCCACAAAGTGACGCCAAAAATGGAGTTTTGATTATTAATTATTTAAGAGTGTTAATTTCTTCAATATCTTTTGATTCGGCTTGTTGTTTAGCAATTGATTCTTTAGCTTTAGCAATTTCTTTTTCTTTATCAACCCATTCAGGATGATCGGCTGGATTTGGTCCTTGAGTAATAGTAACTTGTGGATATGGGATACAAATCTTGTTGTCATTTAAGAAGATATATAAGTCACGTTTCATATCTCTAACACATTGGAAACGATCTTCTTCTTTAACTTTAGCTACAACTTTTAAGATAACAGCACTATCTGCCATTTCTTCCATACCTTTATAGAATGGACCTTCAACGATAGTAGGAATCTTTTCTTTCATTCTTTGTAGGTGTTCAATCAAAAGTGTTTCAGTTCTGGCTAAATTTTCTTCATATGGAATACCAATATCAACAACTGCAACTGAAAGTGAGTTGGTTAGGTTGACCATTGAATTGATGCTTGAGTTAGATACTAATTTAATATTTCCTCCAGCATCTTCGATTTTTGTGGTCTTAAGACCAATTTCAGTAACTGTGCCACGGAATCCATCAATGACAACGATATCGCCTACTTCAAAGGCGTTATCTGCAACAAGGAAGATACCTGCGACAATATCTCCAATGAGTGATTGACAACCAATACCTATGATAAGAGCAATAATACCTAGGCTTGCTAAGATTTGACCAGTTTGAACTCCCCACTTCTTAAGAACTAGGAATGTTGCAACAAGAATGATTGCCCATTTCACTACTGAAAGTATTAATGAAGTAATCGTAGCGAATTTCTTGTTATGAATTTTGACATATTTTTTAAATAAGCCAAGAAGTGCGCATAAAAGGGCAACAACGCCAATTACGCATAAGGTAAAGATTGGGATGTCATAGTTTGCTGCAAGCCATTTACCAATAGCAATGAAAAATCCATCGCCATCAGAGATTGGTTTACCTTGGAATATATAATCCCAGAGTACGATTAGAAGGACAGCCACTCCTCCTAGTGTCCAAAGTACAATGTTGAAGATTAATTTCTTAACATTAACTGGACTTTTTGTTTTTTCTTTTTTCATAATCAAACCTCCTATATTTATTTATGAAAATTGTTTTTAGCTAAAAGTATATTCAGTTTCTAAAAGTAGACGCTCTTCAAATCCATTCACTCCTTTGAGAGTGATGTCAACGGTTTTACCGCTTAAAGAAGAATACAATATATCAGTATTATTAGGGTTTCCTATCACAATATTTTCATTTATTTCAATATCATCACCCGAAATTTGTAATACATACTTTGGATAGCTAGCGAGTTCTAATGAATCATTAAAAGTAGCTACTGTGTAAACTAGTTTTCCATCACTTTCAGTAAAGATTGGTAATCCATCTAGTCTTGTAAGATTATTGTCTACAAGAGAATTTCCCTCTATAAGTAGAACTTCATATTCACCTTTAAAGCCATTGATTTGGAAATTTGGAGTATTTCTAACATATTCATCAAAGATGCTTTTTGTTAATGCAACAGAAACATATCCAGGAAGAGCTTCACATGTACTACTAGTAAGTGGAATAACCATATGTACTCCATTGTTATTGTATGTATAGAGTGTGAATCTAGTTGTATCAGTTAATTCACTCATATCTACATCTAAATCGAATTCTAAAGTTAACCAATAAAAGTTAGAATCAGAGTCTGTTGATCCATCAAAATAAACATCATAGCGAGAAAGTCCTTCTGGTCGAGATGCTGGTGCTTGAACTGTTACAACAAGACTTGTGCCAACTTCTCCAGTATCAAACATTTCATTATCGTTGGTGTCAAAATAACAAGTAAATGAAGTTTGGCCCTCGGCTAAACCAGTAATATTTATTGTGTCATTATTACGATTCTGTGTAGTGACATTATAACCAACAATATTGCTATTCTCGCCTTCTTGCCATCTTAGCGTACCTTCATATTCTGCGTTTGGATATAAAGATGCCACAACAGGAGTACTAGCTAATTCATCAACAGGTATTACAATTGATGTATTGTCTAAAACAACTTCATCTGGTCCCTCTACTTCAGCCTCTTCAGTAATAGTCACTGTGACAGTAGCATGAACTTCTCCAGTGTCAAATTGTTCATTATCATTTTCATCATAGAAACATGTAAATATTACTGTTCCTACTTCAACACCGCGAACTGAAAGATGATCATTTTCGGTTTCTGTTCCATATGTAGACCATTCAACTATGGAAGTTTCTTCACAAGTCCACATCAATCCATGATTTATGAATTCAGATGAAGAAGGATACATCATAGCTTCTACTGTTATTAATTCATTTAGAGCGCCAGTGGCGGAGTTTTTATCAAGAATAATCTCATCTGGACTTCCTGGTGTCTCTCCATTAGTAACGCTGATGTAGCAATAACCAACTACATCACCAGATTCAACTCGGATAGTTGTATCGCCTACTCCAACAGCGGTAACTACGCCATTATTAGAAACTCTAACAATCTCAGTGTTACCTGATTTATAAATGATAGGATCCGTTGAGTTATTTGGATTTATTTGAGGGCTTATATTACCTGTATCACCTACAATTAGGTTCAATTCTTCTGGATAAACAACCATATCTTGGGTGTGAACTGCTTCTCCAGTAGTGATAATTGTGATTTCATCATATATTTCAGGATCAGTATGTGATCTAGCAATAAGCTTTGTTTCACCTGGATTAACCGCGTAGATCTTAGTTCTACTCGAAGCAGTAACATCACCAGTTATAATGGCAATTGATTCATCTTCAATCTCAAAATCAACAATCTGAGTTGAGGAAAAAGGATCACAATAGAAATATATATCCTCGGAATGACCAACCTCTAGTTCTACCGACTCAATATCTTCCATATCGAAATTGGTAATATGGACAGTTTCGACATGAACAACTTTTGGTACACTAGTGACAACACATGTAGCATAAACATCACCAGCGCTTACTGTAATTGTTGCTGTTAGACCACTTTCACTTGCGTATAATACACCTGTCTGACTTACGGATATAGAAAGCGGATCATCACTTTCAAAAGTAATAGTGTCAGTATGGTTTTCTGGAAGAGCTGTATATCCTAATTGATACTCTTTACCAATTTCTATCTCCATTGTATTTTCGTCGAGTATGATGTTTTCAGTAGGAATCTCTACCACTTCTTCAGTAATTACTACATCACACAATGTATGAGCGTATGGACCACACGAAGCATAAATTGTAGCTGTTCCAGCTGCTAAAGCAGTAAATGTACCAACATCTATTGAGATTAAATCAGATTTATTAGTAGACCATTCAATTGTCTTATCAGTTGTATTTTCTGGTAATACTGTTGCTTCAATAACAAAGATTTCTCCAACAGTGACTTCAATATAATGTTCGCCAAGGACAATTTCCTCAGCGTAGACAATCTCTGGTTCTGGTGGTATTTCTTCTTTCTTAGGAGTGGTTATTGAATAGCCTTCTTCAAGAATATATTCTTTACTCGCTCCTAACATAGTAGGTCTATATACATTTAAAATGTATGTCGTGTCATATTCTAAGTTATTAAATTCACCAACAAAGATACCAAATTCTTCAATCTTAGTGTCTTCATGGTAATTGATATCAGGACAAGATATTTCTATAACTGCATCAGTTTTATCTTTTTCGCCTTCACTATATATTGATTCTTCATCTGTGCCAATTTTAAGCATGTAATGAACGGAATTATCATCAACATATACTTCTGAGAATTCACATATCTCAGGTTTCTTATACATTTCAGACATTACAAGTCCACCACCAACAACCATTACAACAGCGACTACTGCGGTAGATGCAACTGCTGAAACTACTCCTCCAGTAGATGCTGCGACGGAAGATGAGCCACCAGCAGACGCTGATGACGAGGATGATGATGAAGAAGATGATTGATTATTGTTGTTATTATCTTGACGATCTTGTCTATCGTCTTGACGTCTGTCTTTTTTCTTTTTATCACCAATATCGTTTTCTTCAACTCCAGATGATTCTTTGTTTAAATCACTTCCTAGTTGAGAAGCGTTTTCCTCAGCGTTAAAAACATAATTCTCATCTGGAATTTGCTTTAGGTTCTCTCTTTCAGAGAATGAGAATACTTCATTGGTGTCTTTTTCGTTAAAAACTTCGTGTTCGTTATTTTTACTCATAAGGAAACAAAACCATAATTATTATATATAATAGGAAATAATAAATAAACTCATTCTCAAGAAAGTGGTTTAAATGAATCTTTGAATTGTTTGAATATCTTTTTTGCTTCTTTGTTATCTTCGAATCTAGATAAGCAATAAACTGTATAGAATGAATTTTTGATTTTAAAAACTGTTAATTCACCATATTGTTTAACGTTCATATTACTTGCATCATATGAAAAACATTCAGTGATAGAGTCTTGATTGAAAATTTTGGATTCATATTCATCAAGACGTTCATAGTTTTTTAAAGTATTCTCAAGATTATTTGAGGCATCCACTAGTGCTGCTGCAACACTTACAAATAGGTTGAAGAAAGAGTTTTTGCTTTTAGCAAGGGACAATAAAATATGTTTATCTTTATTATGGAAACTTAAACGCAAAAGATTACCTGTGAAATATTGGTTATTTTCTTCATCTGATAATTGTTTGAATGATTCGTTATATTCAAGTTCTATTAAATTGTTAAATGTTGTTTTAGTCATAAAAACCTTGTTGTGTAATATCCTATTATTATATTATCTAGCTATTCGCAAATATCAATGATTCTGATGCCTTCATATTGGCTCTGCTGATCTATTGTAATCAACATAGTTTTATTGTCTTTTAATATCGTGATACCCCTTCAAAAGAAAAGAGAGAAATTGCTTTCCCTCACCTTTAATGTTCATCTCTTTAAGGATTTAAACCTAAGGCTAAATGAGGCCTACATTTTTATAGTGCACTATAACGTTATAGCTTACAAACAAATGTTCAAAAATCCATTTCCCATATACAATTAAAAAAGAACCAGTAAATGGTTCTAATTATTTCCTTTGTCTTTTGCCTACACGACCAATGCATCGATTTTATAATTCCCTACACTACCAATGTATGGTTGATCTTTATAAAGTTCAATTTTTTATTGTTTTTCTAGCCATTCACCGATATCAATGATTCTGATGCCTTCATATTGACTCTCTGGATGTTTTGTTCTAGCAATAACCATTTTTGGATAAGCATCTTTTATGGAAAGAAGAGGAGTTACTTCTCTTTTAAAAATCTCTTCTCTGGAAATATCATCACTAACTTGAATGTAATATTTATAGCCGCCTTTCATAGCCACAAAATCAATTTCTTTCTCGTAAAGCACTCCAACATAAACTTCATATCCTCTTCTAAGCAACTCAATAGCAACTATATTCTCATAGAACCTTCCGTAATCGACGTTTTTTGTGCCAATATTTGCAATTCTGAAAGATAGATCAGCTAAATAATATTTTTTATAAGATTCTAAATATTTGTTTCCTGTTATGTCATATCGAATAAACGGATAAAACAAGAATGATTTACATAGATAATCTATATAAGAGCCAACAGTCTTATCATTTGTTTTGTAAGAGTTGGACGTCAATGAATTAGCAACGTTTCTTATAGAAGTTTTGTTTCCAACATTATCCATTAGATAATCTGCAATCATTAACAGCAAAGGTTCATTCTCAACTTTAAATCTTTTTACAATGTCTTTACTAATTGTTTTTTTATAGATGCCATTAATATATTGATATGCATCGTTTTGATTTCTATAAAGATAGGAACCAGCCATACCACCTTTAATGACATATTCATCAAAAGAATCAATTGGATTTTTATTATTGTAATAAATGTTAAATTCTCTAAAAGAGAATGGGTACATTTTTAAATCAAAATATCGGCCGCCAAACAATGTTGCTAAATCGCTCGATAACATAAAAGCGTTAGAGCCAGAAAGATAGATATCAAATCTTTCTTCTTCATATAAACTATTAATTACTCTTTCAAAGCCAACACATTCTTGTATTTCATCAATTATTAAATAGTTAGAAACACCTGCAACGAATGCTTTGTCTACATAGTCATATAACTTATCTGGTTTTAATAGAGTTTCAAATTTTTTAAGATTAAGTTTTATACGAATGACATTTTTTTGTTCGTTGTCGGCTATTAAATAATCATAAAAAGCATCAAGAAGTTTTGACTTTCCACTTCTCCTAATACCAGTAATAATTTTGATGTCAGGAACGTCCTTAACATTAATTAAGTTTTCCAGGTAATAAGGTCTCTTAATAAGCTTCATTGTTTTATCCTCGACTACATTATATTACGTTTCGCATTTTTAAGCAATTTTTAATTTTGCGAAATATAATACTTATTCTTTTTATAAATAAAAAGGCAGTTTTGTTTTACTGCCAATTTCATTCATATGTCCTTATTGTACGCCTTAAATGCCAAATTTTCTATATTTTGTACGCCTTAAATGCCTTGACAAATAAAATAAATTGTGATTTAAAAGTGCGTTTTTGGCGGTTTTATTCTATTGTTGAGTCTTTTGATCATCTCTTTGTTGTCAGATCTTTTCTCAAGATAGTTCCTATACGACACTAGCGATTCTTCTTTTAACTCATGATGATTTAAATGCCTAATTAGTCTTTTCTTTTTCTTTCTGGCCATTTTGACAATGATTTTACCCGTAGCCGTCAAATGGTAGGTGAATCCAAGATACGTTATGCCTTGCTTTATAGGAAACATCATGTTTTTATCGTCGTTAAATTCTAGCTTTAAATCATGAATTGATTCTTTTAATTCTTCATTTAATTTTATTAATAGGTTTTTATCGTTTGAGATGATGACACCGTCATCCATATATCTTGAATAATATTTAATACGATATTTTTCTTTGATGATTCTGTCGAAATTATCTAAATAATATAAAGCAAAGCACTGGCTGGTTTGGTTGCCTAATGGCACTCCTATATTTGCGTCTTTGCTAAATGAATCTATTACCATTATAACGAATTCATATGCTTCTTTATCTTTGATAGCTTTTAGCAATTTGGTTTTAACTACATCATGGTTTATCGATTCAAAATAATGATGGATGTCAAAAGTCAGAACATAAAAATTTAGTCCATATTTCTTATAGGCATCTAATAGAAACGACTTCAATCTATTCCTAGCAAAATCAGTTCCTTTGTTCTTTCTACACGCCGCATTATCGTATATTAATCTATTTTCTAATAATGGAAATAGATAATTATCAACAAAGCAGTTCTGCACCACCCTATCACGATATGGAGTGGCATCCACCCTTCGTTTTTTAGGTTCATAAATATAAAAAGTTCTATACGGTGATATCTGGTATGTTTTCTTATTCAGTTCCTCGTATAACTTATAAAGCTCATAGGATTTATTGAGTTCAAATTCCACGATTTCTTTTTTATGAAGTTTACTTCTTCTCACATTCTTGTGTGCTTTAATCAAGTTTTCAAAGGTAAATATGTCTTTATAAGCCATGAAAGAAAACCACAAGGATCGTAGAAATGAAATGCATCTTATTAATGTAGTCCATCTCACCTGTGGTAGATTCATCGCATCTAATGATGCAATTAGGATGTTCGTTCCCTTTCTTTAAAATTAACCACGCGATTAATTAACGCTTTACTGGAACATTTCTCATATTCCTTTTAAGAAAGCCTGGGGCGCACACTGTTGTTCGTGTTGTTGACGTTGTTGTTGTTGAGGTTACCGTCATTGTTGACATTCCACGCGTTGTTGGAGTTGTCGCTGTTAGGAGAACGACCATCACCCCTCAAAAAGTCAGACGCACACCTTATAACGAATTCCTATATGTCTAAAGTCTTCTTGCAAGAATTATAGTACCCTTGAAGATACTTTGAACATACGCCGATTTTCTCCAAAATCACATCATGCTGATGAATTGTGAAGCAAGATGCATCTTTGGCTAAGGAGGCCAAAAAGTCAATCGTTTTAATTTGGCCTTGGCTCTCCTAATTAATTCGAGTCTCCTTTTATTTCTGATATCAAGCTCATTGGCTTCATACAATAATTGGATTATCTCTAACGATTCATTAATGAGAGGATTGAGTAATGAATATCGGTATTTTACAGGGGATTTGCCACTTATTAGTAAGATGTAGGAAGACAAATCTTTCGCTTTAATAAAGACTAATAATTCGCTTTCTTTTCTTTCATCTTTTTCATTCAATCTCTGCTTCATATTTGCTTTTCACCGCCTCTTCTGATTTTGATGAGAGGCGGTGATTTGATTCTTTGATTATCGCTCCGTGAACTACGCAATCTTGACAGAAAGGCTGGGGCGCACACTGAGGTTCGTGCCGCTGACGCCGTAGCCGTCGAGGTAACCGTCAATGTAAACATACCACGCGTCGACGGAGCCGCCGCTGTAAGGAGAACGAGTCCAATAATAGCCATTATATAGGTATGAAGAATTAGTACTGTACCAAGCACCTCTTGCTCTAGCCCAGTCAGTTGTCTTGCAGTATCTGGTCGCGGTTGAACCAGTAGAAGTTGAGAATCCATAACTGGAGTTAATGTAATCCTTATAGCTTGGCAAGAACACTTTATCTTGAGTGTTATTAGAGGCATAGGAATTGCTTGTTGAGTTTGTCGTGGCCGCACTATTATCGACAGTTGTTGTTTGGATATAGGAATTATTTAAGGCAAATGCTGAATTATAGAAATCGCCATTGAGCCATGTGCGGATATCGCTGTATTCGTAATTGTTGGCGTAGACTGTCTTTCCATCGATGGTTCTGCTTGATGATGAACTATAGTAGCAATGAGCATCCAATAAGACGCTGGAGAGGATGTAATATTCTCCATCATTATTGCTTAATACGTCCCAAACGATTGGTTCGCATTTAAACCAATATGTAGTTCCTCTTTCGATGGTTGTGCCATTATTAAATTTATAACTTGAATCATATGGAGTTGCACTTACTTTTGCGTAATATTCATCATTATATAGATACCAGCCATTTGATTCTGGAGTGGATAATTCATTTAACGCGGAAATTAAGGTTTCATCGTTAACATTTGTTTGAGGATATAAACCATATGTGATTGTTTTGCCATCTTCTGACAAAGTTGGGATAGCAGCATGAGTGATGTTCCATATTTCTTCTGCTTCTTCTGCATTAGCAAAGAAGTGAGCCACTAATGAATAATCATTAGTCGGCATTGTGAATGTATATATTGCATCATTACTGACTTTAGTATCATTATGGTACCATCCTTTGAACACACAATCTCCAATTGGAGTCGCAACAACAGTGATTGATTCATCTGAATAACCGCTACCAGATGTAATGGCTACTGTACCTTTAGAAGTATCTTCGCTAGTGACCATTAAATTGTTTCTAGCCGCTTTCCAGATTGCATTCAAAGTGATGTTTTCAATCCAAGATGGATTAACCTCAGAGACATAATTGCCTTTGTATTGCCATCCTAAAAAATCGTATCCAGTTCTTGTTGGATTTCTTAATGTCAAACTATTAGAATCCATTGTATAACTCGTTGGATTATTGGAATCATTAGATCCACCGTTGAGATTATATGAAATAGTGAAATAGTTCCATTTTGCCTCTAGTGTGTAGTCATAATTTGGCATCACGAAATTATAAACAGCATTCGTTTCCACTAATTTATTGTCTATATCATACCAGCCTAAAAAACGGACATCGGTTTTGGAATATGCTGCGATTGTGACATCAGTAGTATAGTCACGATACTCTTCGTATTGATTAAGGTAATTATTGTTGAGTGTTGTTTTTAATAAAACGAGACCATAATTTGAATTATTTGTGTGGATATTCATCAAAAAGGAATCAAGTTTGAATCTTGCTTCAAGAGTGACATCCTCACTCCACATCATATATTTATAATCTTCTGTGTTAGAAAGAAGAGTGTTTTCAAAATACCATCCGATAAAAACGTATCCTTGCTTTGCATAGGCAGATACATCAACATAGGTGTTGTATGGGTATTCGCCTTCACCCGTTATTGTGCCAGCCCCTTCTAAATTGGTAACTATTGTCATCTTAGCGGTTTGAGCGTACATAGCTACAAATGTCATGTTTTTCGCTAAGGTAGGGTTTGCTAATTGGTTACCTTTTTCATCAAAGATTTTTGTTCCTTGATATGACCAGCCTCTGAAGTTCCAGCCTTCTTTTACACAATCGAAGAAAAATATGCTTTTTGAGAAGACTTCCACGGTTTTGGAACCTGTATAAGATTCTGATGTTCCTCCATTCAAATCAAAGTTGATGGTATATTCGATCTTTATCTTTTCATACGAATAAGTGGCCGTATATGTTTGATTTGCTGTTGCAGGAGCGACTTCAGGGTCCCAACCACCAGTCCATGTGTATACATATTCAGAATCATTCGGTCTCGTTGGAGCAGCTCCATCATAAGTTGGGATAGTGCCTTCTTTGACATTTGTGTCTGTCTCTAGAGTGCTTCCATCGTAGTTCTTCCAAGTTATTGTATAGGAATTATCAGTGACGGGTGGATTAGTTCCTCCTCCAACAGAAGAACCCCCTTCATTAGTGGTGCCACATCCGGTGAGTAATAACGACAAAAGACTTAACCCCGCAATGATTCTAAAATGTGTGTTCATGTTACTCATCTCCTTAAATAAAATTAGATAACAGAAATCAAGCATATATTTCATGCATGACAAAAACAAC
>CALELS010000009.1 GCA_937902735.1 uncultured Caryophanales bacterium | reverse complement strand
AATTGACAAAATGTCAAATTACAGGAAATGTTGCGTTAACTTTGTCACTTAACAAAAGGCAGTTGCTTTTATTTTTAATTGATTTTTTTAATAAGTTTTCATATTATTACTACGCTGCCCTCGTAGCTCAGGTGGATAGAGCAACTGCCTTCTAAGCAGTGGGTCGAACGTTCGAGTCGTTTCGAGGGCGCCATAGATTTTAAGGTAGTTAATAATTTATTAACTATTTTTATTTTAAAACTCGTAATAATGTATGCAAAAACTTTGAATTTAACTTTCGAATTTATTGAAAGTTCGTGTATATTATTTTATAATATCTATACAAAATGGTAACTAGAACATGAAAAATAAAATCGCAATCGTTGAATCATTAATATTCACTTATCAATCGAAAGAAAATACCGTTGCTTCTGTAATTGAAGACAATAACATTTGGCTTACTCAAAAATCTATAGCAGATTTATTTGAAACAGGTGTAAATATAGTCAATTATCATATTAGAGAAGTATTTTCATCCAATGAATTGGATGAGAGGTCAACTTTTCGAAATTTTCGAATAGTTCAAAAAGAAGGTAACAGGGAAGTAGAAAGAGATGTTAAATTTTATTCCTTAGAGATGATTATAGCGATTGGATTTAGAGTGAATTCTTCTAAAGCAACTGAGTTTCGTAATTGGGCGATTAACATTTTAAAGAGATATACAATTAAAGGATATGCTCTTGATAACGTTAGACTAGCTAATGGCGCTTATTTAACAAAAGATTATTACGATGAGCTCCTTGAAGAAATTAGATTAATTCGCTTGAGCGAACGCAGACTATATCAAAAAGTAACAGATTTATTTGTAACAGCAATTGATTATGATTCTAAAGCGGAACAAACCTTAATGTTCTTTAAAACTGTACAAAATAAATTGCATTATGCAGTCTCAGGCAACACTGCTCCAGAGATTATTTATAATAGAGCAGACTCTAATAAAGAAAATATGGGTTTAAAAACATGGAATTATGCTCCAAATGGTAGAATTCATAGAAGTGATGTAGTTGTTGCTAAAAACTATCTTGAAAAAGACGAATTGACTTCACTATCTAGACTCGTTGAAATGTATCTTGATTTTGGTGAAGAAATGGCTTCTAGAAATATCCCTTTAACTATGAATGATTACATTAAGAGACTGGATTTATTGCTTCAATTTAACGGTCGAGAAGTTTTGGACAATCCTGGTAAAGTTTCAAGAGAAGTGGCCGAAAAATTCGCTTTAAGTGAATTTGAAAAATATCGAATTATCCAAGAAAGACAAATTACATCTGACTACGATCTATATATAGAAAATGCTTCTATTGAAGAAATACCAAATATAAAGAAAAAATAATAATGTAATGTATTACGTTTATATCTATTTTCTACTTTAAATATTAAAAATTTACCTTCTTTTGAGTGGCTTTGATACTTTGTGATTCTTGTAGTAGAAATCTATTGTTGTTAAAATAAAGATTACAAAAGGGGATTTATTATGAAACTTTACAAGTTAATTCCGACGTTTATTTCAGTTGGCGGTATTTTATTAACTTCATGTAACTCAAAAGGTGAATTTGAAAAAATATATGATTTCTATAAGGGTTTGGATGATAAACCAGTAGTTTTAAATGATAATACAACTTTAGAAATTATTGATTTAAATTATGGACCACAAGGGTTCCATATTTCTTCTGATATAACTGTTGAGCGAAAGGATTATGAAGTTAAAGTGCAACCTGGTGACACTTATTTATACACAAATGTAGTCGACTTTAGACTAACAATGAGTTTTGCTTCTTGTTCTAAACCAGATAGAGAAGGTGACGAAAAATGGTTAGCTGATGATGTTGCAACTATTAGTCTTACCGCCAAATATGGTGACGGAAATAAAACCGCTAAGGAAGTCGAAGAGGGCGAATATCTTTACTATAACTTTTTCACAACAGATGATAATTGTAAAATTATCTTCACACATTTTGAAGAAGCACCGATAACTAGAACTTTGATAAAACTAGAAGCTCCTAGAGTTTTAAAGTTATATAAAAATTGGTTAGAAGAAAATAAACTATCGACAAATGCTGTTAATGGATTAAACAGCTTATAACTTAATAATTCATTCTTAAGCACCTTTAAGGTGCTTTTTTTCAACGCTCATTGAAGTAAAGCCCCAAATGCACACACTTTAAATGTAGATTAAGGTTAACGCGAACAACTTATACATTTTTACTGAAAAAAGATTGTTTTTAAAAAATGAATGTATCAGGGTTGTAGAATGAAAAATTATTAGAAACGAAACACATACATAAGAATTGAAATTAGTTGTTGAATTATTGTTTCCCTAAATCTAATATTTTTGTATGCAAAAAAGATTATTAACAATTCAAGATTATTCCTGTTTAGGTAGATGCTCCCTTACAGTTGCTCAACCAACTATTTCAGCATGTGGAATTGAATGTGTAGCGATTCCTACTGCTATTTTATCTAACCATACACAATATGAATCATGGACTTTTAGAGATTTAAGTGAAGACTTACTTTCAATTGTTGAAAAATGGAATAAATACAATCATCATTTTGATGCAATTTATACTGGTTACTTAACCACTAAACAGGTTGATATTGTTAAAGAGATTATTAATAAGTTAAAAGAAAAAAATACATTAGTATATATAGATCCTGCGATGGCGGATAATGGAAAACTATATCCTGGTTTCACTCTTGAACATGTATCCAAAATGAAAGAATTATGTGCATTAGGTGATTATATTAAACCTAATGTTACTGAAGCGTGTTTAATGAATAATGTGGATTATCCAACCGAAGTTAAGCCACTTTCATTCTATAAAGATTTGGTAATGAAACTTCATGATAATGGGGCTAAAAACGTAATTCTTACTGGTATTAAAATTAATCCAAATAAGATTGGTGTAATGACTTACATTAGTGAAAATAAAAGGGTTTCTTATAGGGAATTTGATTATATAGACGCTTATCTACATGGAACAGGCGATTTATATTCAAGTGCTCTAATTTCTCTTATTACACTTGGTTATGAACTTAATGAAGCAATTGATAAAGCACATGAATTTGTTGTTAGAGCAATTAAACACACAATAGAAGATAAAGTTGATGGACTTCTATATGGTCCAGAATTTGAAAAGGCCTTACCTTACTTGGTAGGCCTTATCAAATAATAACTTTTAGTGTCTTTGGCTATTTACTATTTTGATATATTCCTCATTTGGAATCATAGGAGTTTCTAACTCCTTTTTCATTTCGTAAGTTATCTCCATGTTCTTTGAGAAATATTCACCAGCAGATTCAAACTTCTTCAATAATGGAATTGTAACTGGCTTAGCCTCTTCTTGATTAAAAGCTGGAGCTTCACTTACACATATAATTTCTGATTTAGAACCAAATTTGGCTTTAATCATTAATTTAATAGATTCGAAGTTTCCTTCAAAATTCGGGAAGCCACTTCCGATGATAAATATCATCTTCTTCTTCGACATATCCACAAGAGGAACATGATGAAGTCTTCCATCAATTTCTTTCATTGCCATTTTTCCTAGAGGAAGAAGACGATCAACAAAAGCTTTTACATGTGATGGCATTGCATAGCAATAAAGAGGGAAAGAATAAATGATTATATCTGCATTAACGTATTTATCTAGAAGAGCATTTTGATCATCTATTTGAATACAATGAGCGTCATTTCTTCCCCAACAAGCGAAACATCCGCGACAAGGTTTGATGTTTAATTTTATTAAATCGATTATTTCAACATCAAATTCAGCGGATGTTTGCATTGCCTTAATGAAAGATGATGTAGCCACCATGGTGTCCGATTTTGCTTTCGGAGAACCATTTAAGACAAGAACTTTTTTCATTAATTATTCAGCTTTTTCTTCTTCTTTAGCTTCGACAGCTTCGTCACTTGTTGGAACTAATGTATCGACAAGCATAAGAATACCAGCAACACGGCTAACTAAGATTAAAGTAATGATAGCCCAAACGAGTCTGGTGTTTTGTTCTTGGTTATCATCATCAACATAACGATAAGCGAAAATACCAAGAATAACTGGGAAGATTAAATAGAAAGTCATTACTGCTTCAACAATAATGAAGATTTTTGCAACTAATCTTAAGGTACCTTTTAATTCTTTTGTCATAATTAAACCTCCTAAAATACAAAAACATTTTTACTCTAAAGCAATAGAAAATCAAATAATATTTAATTTTCAATTCTTTTATAGATGGCAATATTTAGTTATTTATTTAAAAATTTTCGTATTTTTTCAAAAGTATCATCATTTATATGATGTTCTATTCCACAGGCAGTGTTTTCTGCAGTTAATTCATCTACTCCTGCTTTAATGAATAGTTCTTTTAAAAATAAGTGCTTTTCAAGTGTCTTATTAGCGACTTCTTCACCTAAAGGTGTTAAAGAAATAAAACCTTTCTCATCAATAACGATAAGGTTCTCTTCGCGAAGTTTTTTCATTGCGATGGACACTGAAGGTTTAGAAAAATTAAGTCTACGAGCTACATCAATAGATTTAGGATTCTTACCATCTCTTATTAAAAATAAAATGGCTTCCAAATAGTCTTCACGTGATTCAATTTTATCCATGCTTATATTTAATTATTAAGGAATTATCTTTTCAAGTAATTTTTGCTTGCGATAAATTGTATTTATAAGTATTATATTGCTTGCTGGACGAATAGCTTAACGGTTAAAGCAGTCGGCCCATAACCGATTGAGTGTGGGTTCAAATCCTACTTCGTCCACCAGAAATATGGAGATTTACCCAAGTGGCTGAAGGGGATGGTCTTGAAAACCGTTAGGGGGTGCAAGCCCCGCTAGAGTTCGAATCTCTAAATCTCCGCCATTCGATTAATTGAGATTAATTATTTAATCTCTTTTTTATTTAGGTGAATTTACCATTCAAGTGCAACTGTCTAGATAGATTAAATTAACTATTTAATACAAATTGAAATAATGTGGATCTCAAAATTTGTGACTGAAATATCTTTAAAGATTGAACAACAATAAATCTCATTTTATAATTTGTTTACCAAAGGTGGAAAGTCAGCGTTCGACCACGGCGCACCAGTAATGGTGGATCTCAGCGATCCGAGAAACACGGCTGTCTCGGTTGGTAATAATTAGCTCTTAAGAGCTTTTTATTTTACAAATTAAATTCTTTCCCAGGATTTAAAGTTTATATAACCCATGCCAAAGTTATAGCATTGGTTACCTTTATATAATGATGAGATTTGTCTTAGTTCAAAATAAGCGATTTCTGATGTGTAATCTTCAGTAATATAGAATTTGATTTCAGTGGTTTTAGAATCAAAAGATTCAGCTTTTTGAGCGTATTTTCCTAAATAACCACCAAGTTTATTAAAGAAATATATGTCAAAAACATCTTTTCCTTTTTCAGGAGAACCAGATGCATTATTTACTTGAGATATACCAATTCTAAATTCTAGTTTTGCACCTTCGTGATTAAACAACATTGATTGAAAACCTTTACTTCTTTGATCAAATTTAAGTCCACCGGCATCATTAGAATAAAACTTTGGTTGAGCTACATGCCCTGGTTCACCATCATCATAGCTATTTCCATAGATGAATCTAAAATCATCTGGTAAGTCTACTTTAAGAGAATTATTTGACCATGAAGTATTATCAGCAGATAAAGTGGTTTTTAATTGATAAGCTGTTTCGTTTTTAGGAAGAGGTGCTTGATAATAACCACAATCAAGTAAGATGCGTTCATCTTCATCTTCATCTTCTTCCTGCTCAATAATATTTACGTAGAAATAATCTTTCAAAGATTGATAAGTAACTGTAATTTTTTGCTGAATTTGTTTACTAGAAGAATTAAAACCAGTAACAGAATATTGGCTTTGTGATAGGCTTTTTGAAGAATTATCTGAATAATAGGCAGAAACTTTTATACCTGTTAAATCTAAAGATTCACCAATATAATAATTAACTTTTGTTGGAGGTGTTACAACCTTAATAGAAGTTAAAGTAGCGGTCTCAGATTCTTCTTCTTCATCTTCATCAATTGGAGTTTCTTCTTCGTGTGGATTTTCTTCTGGTTCACTTTGATGAGAATCATCTTCAGAAGATGGCTCAGTAGAAGAATTATTACATGAAGCAAGAATTAACGATGATGATAATAAAGTTAATAATAAAAGATTTTTGATTTTCATATTTTAATCTTAACTCTTTTATAAGAAAAAAGCACCAAAAGGTGCTCTAAGAACTATTTCTTATATTTTTTATGATATAGCTTTACCAGATTAGTAGAATTTGCTTTACAACAGGCACAATCACCAGTTGGTATGTGATGAACTTTTTTATAAATGTAACGTCCAATGAGTATAGCGAAAAAGGCTACAACAAGAAGAATTACGCTAACAGTTATCACAATATCCCACATAATTATGCTCCTACACTAGCTTTTTTAGCTAAATGTTTGTTGTAAAGAATTACACCAAAGATTGTGCCTATAATTGCAAGAACAACTAATACTGAACATGGAATTGCCCAAGCAAGTTGTAATCCATTAGTAGTAAACAAACTTAGTACAGTATAAATAGAGGCGCTAACAACATATGATGAGGCAAGCCAGAATAATAATGTCCATTTGAATTTACCTTTAGGAAGTTCAGCTTTTGCAGTAGCGCATGCAGCAAAACATGGAATGGTAAGCATATTGAAGGCAATGAACGAAATGCAACCTTGCCATGTAATACCAGTGCCGGCAATCATTAAATACGATTCACTTAAGCCATCAGTAATTGATTCACCAGCTTCAAGAGCAGCTTTTACAGCATCAACAACAGGTATCATTTCTCCTTCAACTTCAACCATAGCGGTAAAGATATTTGGATCGATAGTGCCAGCTTCAATACCAGTGACAAAGACTGCTGCAAGTGTCAAGAATGTAGCAATAACATCTTCTTTAGCAATTAAACCAGCAATAGCAGCAACGGCAAATACCCAACCATATCTAGTTAATTGAGAACCAAATCCAAGCGGAGTGAATAATGGTTGAATTAATTGACCAATACCAGCAAGGATTGATTGATCCATAGCATCTCCAAGATATTGCCAATTCCAGGAGAAATGAGTTAAGAACCAAATAACTATTGTAGAAGCAAGAATAATTGTGAATGCTTTCTTAACAAAGTGTTTGGCCTTATCCCAAAGGTGAATCATCAATGATTTAAATTGAGGCAAGTGATAGGCTGGAAGTTCCATAATAAATGGAGCTGGATCACCTTTTAGTGTTGTATTTCTCATTAAGAGAACTGCACATATAGCAACCACCACACCAACGACATACATTGAATAAGTAATGACATCTACATAATGGAAACCAAATGCTAAGGCAATACCACCAGCAATAGCGGTTAAGATAGGCAATTTAGCACCACAAGAGAAGAAGGGAATTACTCTAATTGTGGCAGTTCTTTCTTTATCATCTGCTAATGTTCTTGTGTTAACCATAGCAGGGACAGAGCAGCCAAAGCCCATAATCATTGGGATAAAGGCACGTCCACTTAGACCAAATTTTCTAAATAATCGATCCATGATAAAGGCAACACGAGCCATATATCCTGTATCTTCCATAATAGAGAAGAATAAGAATAATAGTAAGATTTGTGGCAGGAATCCTAAAATAGCAAATAATCCTTTTAGAACCCCATCACATACAAAACCTGTTAACCAAGCAAGGTTTTCACCTAAATTAGATTCCATAACAGTCTTAAGTGAATCCATGATCCAAGAGAAAGACATATCAAAGAAATTAAATAGGATCACACCTGGAGAATTAATTCCACCATCAGTCCAGAATAAACCTTCATATGGCGTTTTAAGGAAACAACTATCAACTCCGGCTGCTTCAAAAATGAATTTCGGGAAGAAGAATAAATTCTCTGAGAATGTTAAATGGAAAACAAAGAATAAAATGACAGCAAAAATCAAAAGACCGAAGATCTTGTGGGTTAAAACCTTATCAATCTTATCCGAAGTAGTCATTTTGATCTTGTGATTATTCTTATCAACATTCTCTTCTTCTTTGACTTTTATAGCATCATGGAAGTTATCTGAAATATAGTGATAACGACTATCTGCAATAATAGCTTCAAAATCATCACCAAAAACTTCATCATTGAATGTTTTCTTATAAGATTCAACCATTTTTAATAAATCAGGATGATTTTTAACTTCAATTTCATCATTTTCAACAAGTTTAATAGCATGGAAAAGTGGGTTTTCAACTCCCTTTCCTTCAAAAGCAATTTGAACATCTCCTATTAAATGTCTGATGTCTTTATTATCAATGATAATATGACCTTCTCTAGGTTTAAGGCTAACTTCAAGTGCCTTTTCCATTAAAAGTGTTAAGTTTTCTTCTTTAAGAGCACTTACCAAAATAACAGGCACTCCAAGTTTCTTTTCTAAAATAGAAGTATCGACAATTGCACCTTTTTTAGTTAAAACGTCAGCCATGTTTAAGGCTACAACCATAGGAACGTTAATTTCTAAGAGTTGAGTTGTTAAGTAGAGGTTTCTTTCTAAGTTTGTCGCATCAACAACGTTAATAACAACATCTGGATGTTCATCCAAAATATAATTTCTAGAAATTATTTCTTCATTTGTGTATGGTGAAAGAGAATAAATTCCAGGTAAATCTATAATCTCAGCGTGTTCTTTAGTAAGTTTACAAACACCGCTTCTTTTCTCAACTGTAACACCAGGCCAGTTACCAACGTGTGCCGTTGATCCAGTTAAAGAGTTAAATAGTGTTGTCTTACCACAGTTTGGATTACCAGCAAGAGCGAATCTTTTCATTATTTTTCATCCTCCACTTCTAAGATAACTAAATTGGCTTCAATTTTGCGGAGAGTGAGTTCATATCCTCTAATTGTTACTTCAAGAGGATCACCAAATGGTGCTTTCTTTCTTAAATAGACGGTGGCACCTGGGGTAACACCCATATCAAGAAGACGACGACGGAATTTACCTTCGCCTTCAACTTTCTTAATTAGGCCAGTCTCGCCTATTTTAAATTCATCTAGTCTTTTTAGCATATTTTTCCTACCTTTCTTTATGCAACTAGGATCTTACTAGCGATTTCATGGTCCAAAGCAAGTCTTCCATCTTTAATAGCGACAACTACTCCACCATTCACACTAGAAAGAACAATTAATTCGGAGTTAACTAAAATACCTAAACTCTCAAGGTGTTTTTTAATTTTTTCATTTGCGAGAATTTTAACTACACGGACTACTTGATTAAGTGGTGCAAGCATTATTGGCATATTAATTACCTCCTTAGTTAGTAATGACTAACCGATAAAATATTATGCCTCTTTTATTTGATATGTCAACATAAAAAATAATAGATTTTTATTTAAATAAAGATAATGATAGAATTAATTTATATTTTTGAATTGATAAATGAGGAATTGAGCTATGAAAAATAAACTTCCAATTCTATTTCTACTTCCAACCCTTTTATGTAGTTGTTCTGCATCTTCCTATAAAGGAACATATTCTTTCCAAATGGGTAAAGAAGATGGCACTCATATGGGAGCAAAACTTAATTTAACTGATAAGATTGTTACGAAAAAAGATGAAACTACTGGTCAAGATATTGAAAAAGGTTATGAATTCAAATTAACCATTTCAATGGACTTTAATATGCTGTTTTCTAGTATTTTGAGCTTAATTCCTGAATATCAAGAAGCACAAGAAAAAGAAGAAGAACAAGCACCAGCCAATGGAGGAGAGTCATCGGGTGAAGAAACACCAAGTGAAGAAGGTGAAGATGATGAAAAGAAAATGCCTCAAGATATCGAAATTGGTGGATATTATCGTGTTGGCGAAAAAAATAGAGATAACACTCATCACTTATATATAAATGTTTATGATCCATCTATTGATACTGAAATTGATGATGAACTTCTAGAACATATCATGTATGCAACAATTACACATAAAGAAGTTACTATCAAAATTCCAGTTTCATTAACTGATTTAGCACTTCAATTATATTGGTACGGATTTGATTTCAATTTTGATACATTTGAATTCATTGAAGTTGAAGCTCATCCTTTTGGAACTCATCCTACCTTAGAAGAAGTTGAAGCTATCAATGCATCTGGCTTCCCAAAAACACATACAATTCCATTTTTGGAGACTAAATTAACTTATAGAGACTTTTATACAGTCGATTTATCCTTAACAAGAGAATAAAAATGGACGAAAGAGAAGTAGTTGTTAACGTTGAAAATTTAACCAAAGACTATGGCTATGGTCGTGGAGTTTTTGATGTTTCAATTAAAGTTCATAAAGGTGAATGCTATGGCTACTTAGGTCCTAATGGAGCGGGTAAGTCCACTACTATTAGACATATCATGGGCTTTTCAAAACCAACTAAAGGCAAAGTTCAAATTTTTGGATTAGATACATTCACAAATACGAACAAAATCCTATCACAAGTCGGCTATCTTCCTGGTGAACCTTCTATTCCAAGTGGTCTTAATGGATTAGGTTTTATTAAGATGATGCAAGGCATGAGAGATGAAGTTAATGAAGAAAGACTTAATTATTTACTCGATTTATTTAAGTTAGATTTAAATCAGAATATTAAAGAAATGTCTTTAGGTGATAAAAGGAAACTTGCTGTTGTAGCAGCGTTTATGAATGACCCTGAAGTACTTATTCTTGATGAACCTACTAGTGGACTTGATCCAATTATGCAAAAGGTGTTCATTGATTTTATTATTGAGGAAAAGAAAAGAGGAAAAACTATTCTTCTTTCATCACATATATTTTCTGAAGTTGATGCAACATGTGACACGATAAGTATCATCAAAGACGGTAAGCATGTATCAACTTTCAAAACAGAAGATTTAAAGAAAAAACAAAATAGAACATTTAAGATCCGTTTCTTTAATAAAGAGGCAATGGAAAACTATTTTAAAAAATCTACATTTAAAACTTCTGATATTGATGAATTAGACTATTCTTTAGTGGTTGAATTCGAACCAAAAGAATATAAAAAATTCTTTAAATCGTTAGAAGGTAACATGGTTAAAGAAGTTAGTGAAAAACCACTTACACTTCAAGACTATTTCATGTCCTTCTACAAAGAAGATAGAAAATTTGGTGGTCTTAAGGGTGTTGAAGGCAACACAAAAGAAGGGTTAGAGAAAAATGGAAAATAAAGAAGTTATCATTTCAGTTAATCATCTAACCAAGGACTACAAAAAAGGTCGTGGAATTTTTGATGTTTCTTTTGATGTTTATAAAGGTGAGATCTTTGGTTATTGTGGAACGAATGGAAGTGGTAAAACCACTACACTTCGTCACATTATGGGTTTCTTAAAACCAAACAAAGGTAGTGTATATGTCAAAGGTCTTGACGCTTATAAAGAAGCAGAAAAGATTAAACAATTTGTAGGATATCTTCCAGGAGAAATTGCTTTTCCTGATGTTAAAGATGGAACTGAATTCTTAAATATTCAAGCTTCAATGCTTGATTTAAAAGATATGTCACGCGCTGAATACATCATTAACGCACTTCAACTTGATCCAACTGCAAATGTAAGAAGAATGTCTAAAGGTATGAAGCAAAAAACAGCAATCGTTGCTGCTTTTATGCATCAACCTGAAATTATCATTCTTGATGAACCTACTACTGGTCTTGATCCTTTGATGAGAGAAGTATTTAAGAAACTTATCAAAGATGAAAAAGAAAAAGGTACTACAATCATCATGTCCAACCATATGTTTGATGAACTTGAAGAGACATGTGACCGTATTGCATTTATCAAGGATGGAAGAATTATTGATATATGTGATATGAATGAACTTAGACATCTTCCATATCGAGATTACGAAGTAACATTTAGAAATCCAAGGGATTATATAGCATTTAATGTTGCAGACTTAGATATTATCAATAGAGATGACTTGCATCATAAAATTGTTGTTAGATTAACACCTAAGCACGCAAATACATTTGTGAAAATGATTAGAGATTGTGAACTTATCTCATTTAATGAGAAACGACATACATTAGAAGAATATTTTATGAACAAAGTTGTAGGAGGAAACAAATAATGGAACAAACATTAAAAAAGCACAAACATTTCATTTCAAAACCATTATTTATCCAATCATTCAAAGCTACCTGGGCTTTATGGCTTGCCCTAACTCTTGGTAGTGCATTTGTCTTTATTGTTATTAATGCAACAATTGGTTCTAAAAATATTTTCTCCACAATTGATATGGATTCAGTTTCAGCATATGTAAGTGAAGAAGGATTAAGTTGGTTAAAGATTTTAGGTCTTCTTCAAAGAATGGGATTTAATTTAGGAAGAATCCAAATCATGTCACAAATTGACTTAAATTCAATCTTAAGTGAACTTGTATATAAAATTGCTGGCGTACTTCTTCCAATGATTTATGTCATCATTATTTCCAACAAACTTGTTGCTAGCCAAGTTAGTGATGGCTCAATGGCGTATGTTCTCTCCACTCCTACCAACCGTAAAACGGTTGTAAGAACTCAGTTCTTATATTTAATTCTTTCAATTATTGCGATGTATATCGTTATTACATCTGCTGCATTTATTTCTGAACTTATCGCACATATTATCGCTAGACTTCAAAATCCTGATTCATCATCAAGATATTCACCAATTCTTACTATTCTTTTATGTTTCTCATCATTCTGTTCGATATTTGCTTTAGCAGGTATTGGATTTGGAGCATCTACTTGGTTTAATAAATCAAATTATTCAATTGCTGTTGGAGGTGGCGTTTGTGTTACTTCTTTCCTTTGTTGTATTTTAGGTTTGTTTGGTAACCAAGTATTTATTGCTGTTGGAATTGGTGTTAAAGCTATGGATATATTTAACTATTTATCAATATTTACTCTTGTTGATGCTGATTCTATAAGTGCATTCTCAAAAGCTTGTATGGGTGTAAAAGATGCAGTTTTCTCGTTCCATTGGTTATATAAAGATGCAATACTTCTTCTGGTTGGAGCCTTGTTTGCTTTCATTGGAAGTTTCAGGTTCTTAAAGAAAGATTTACCTCTATAAGAAACGAAAACCATCCAGTTGGATGGTTCTTTTTTTATCTAACAAATTCATCAAGTTTTAGATATTCGTCAGGATGTTTTTTAGGTTCTTGAATTACTATTGATCTAGCATCAAGGAATGATTTAGATACTTTGATTGTTGCATGTTTAGCACTTCTTCCACCAGCGTAGAAGATGAATTTAATTTTACCTTTATAATCTTTTAATTTATTAATAACAGTATTGATTGGAGAAGAAACTCTATCATTCCAAACTGGTGAACCAACGACAATTAAATCATATTTGCTTGGATCAATAGTAAATTCTTTAATTCTTTTCTTTTTATTGATACCTGCTTCAAAGCCACCTTGCATCATTCTGAAGAAGAATTTCTTAGGGAATTTATGTTTGGTTTCAATCTTATATGTTTCATAACCAAATGTAGTCATGTATTTAGCAACTTCATCGCCATTACCAGTGAGAGAATAATAGATAAAGATCTTTTTCATTTATTTACTTCCTTTGTAATTTTTACCATATGTATCAGTGTAATAATCAATTCTATGTGAATTATTATAGATGGGTTCATAAATATTTTCGCCAGGTTCAAAACCTGCAAGTTTACACACTGCTTCATGCATTCTATGTGTTAAATTAATCTCTTGTTCACTACCCTTAAGATTTTTATTTACATAAAGAGGTTCACCAACATGAAGGGTTAGTAACGCTACTTGTTTAAATATTTTCTTTCTCCATTTTGATGGTTCTCGATAGGTGAAAGCAAAAGGAATAATTGGTTTATCTGCTTTAATTGCTAGATATGCTGCTCCTCTTTTAAAAGGGCGAATTGGTCGATAATATTCCCACATACTTCCTTCTGGACAAATATGTAGCCATCCCCCATGGTTAAGCATATGGGTAACATCCATCATAAAAGCTAGAGATGCTTTCATGTTGTTTTCAGGAATTGGAATTCCTCCAACAAGTCTTACTAAAGAGGCACTTTCACCAGTTAGATTAGTTTTCCATGCTAAAACATGAGGTCTTTTAGGTTTAATAGCGTTCATGATACAAAGATAGTCCCACATATGAACATGGTTAGATATCGAAATAACGCCTTTTTTAAATAACTTTTTATATTTTCTTAGATTCTCTTTTCCTTCAATCTTTAATCCCATCCTTATGTGGGTTAATGGAAATACGATTGGCACAATTACAAAACGAGATAGTGTTTGTAATATTTTGAAGAAAAAAGAACGATTAACATAATGATAATGTTCATCGAAAATCAATCCATTATTCTTCTTTACGATAATGTAGTGATTATCAGTTTGAAGAGGATATGGGAATAAGTCACATTTAGGATCAAAATAATTCACTCTCATATTATATCAAATATTTTTATTAATATTGTAAACAATATTTAGTTAATCATAAATGAATCCAATTGCATATTTTTGTATAAATTTTATGCAATTAGAATTTGTAATATTTTGCGTACCTACCGCTTTGAATCATCTGAATTTGTTTGTTTTTAATTAGTTCAGATAGCGCTTTTTCGATAGTAGTTCTTGATAGATTAACAACCACCTCTTCAATTTCAGATTTACTGATAGGTTCTTTTGTATCATCAATGACTCTCTTAACTTTCTCACTAGCAAGTCCTTTAATCGAAGCAATCTCAATTATATAAGCAAGTTTTCTATAACCTTCTTTTAAGCATTCAAGCATAAAATGCACAAAATATTCGTAATTATTTTTTCCTTCGTTCCAATTCAGAGATGATTTTTCTAAGTTTAAATAATACGAATCTAAATTATTCAAAATAACGTAAGAAAAGGAATAATATTGATCCAAATCATAACCATATTTTAAAAGAAGAAACGTAGTTAATAGTCGCGATACTCTTCCATTTCCGTCATAGAATGGGTGAATGCAAAGAAAATCCAAAATAAACACAAATATCGTCAATAAAACATTACATTCCGGATCTTTTAAACATTCATTAAACTGATAAACAAGACTAGATAGTAATCTTTCAACATCTTCTGGTTTAGAAGGAATGAAAACCGTTCTAATGAGATGACCATCTTTATCGTATTCACGAATATAGTTCTGTTCGACTTTGTATTTACCTCCAAATTCTGGAGTAATAGATTCATATAAATAATAATGAAGATCTTTGATATATGATTCGTTTAAAGACTGATACTTGTATACAGAAAATACGTTTTCAAGAGCTTTATTATATCCAAATAACATATACTCTTCTTTGGTTTCGGGAGATAAGTGGTTTAAGAAAATATCTTCCTCTCTACTTTTTGAAATCTTAATACCTTCTATTTCATTACTACTGGTAACGCTTCTTCTTTTATTTAAATCATGAAGTCTATTTAATTTAATTCTTTTTGGTAATGTAAAAGTTTTGCCTCTATTGACTTCAACAGCCTGAAGCATATTAATTATAGAAGGCTTATTTAATGTTAGGATTTGTTCTTTTAGATTTATGAATTTCATGACTATATATTAATATAGTAACCTTAACTTGTCAATTTTAATTGCATATTTTTGCGAAATTTTATGCAATTAAAACTAAAGAAGTTTCTCTCGTTTAGTCAAAAATTTTACTATTCTCAAAAGAAAAACAGCATCGTTACTTCCGATACTGTAATGCTTCATTGGTAGCTGAGGAGGGACTTGAACCCCCGGCACACCGGGTATGAGCCGATTGCTCTAACCAGCTGAGCTACTCAGCCAATGGTGGATCCGAAGAGACTCGAACTCTCTACCTCCTGAATGCAAATCAGGCGCTCTCCCAGGTGAGCTACGAACCCAATAAATGGTCGGGATGACAGGATTTGAACCTGCGGCCTTCTCATCCCAAATGAGACGCGATACCAAGCTACGCTACATCCCGATCTTTTTTGTAAAAATGGCGCGCTTGACATGAATCGAACATGCAACCCTCAGATTCGTAGTCTGATACTCTATCCAGTTGAGCTACAAGCGCAATTTTACAACGACTTATATATTATGTAACAACAACATAATATGCAAGTAATTTATGCTGGAGGTTTCGGTCGGAGTTGAACCGACGGTCACTGAGTTGCAGTCAGTTGCCTTAGCCTCTTGGCTACGAAACCACAGCGCAAAAAATTATAACATAACTATTTATATTAACAAGAGTTAATCAATAGATTTAAGTAATATTTATATTGTTTATTTTGACTTATGTTATTTGCTATCTTATCATTAGATAAACTTTTAGAAAGTTGAGATTATTATATGAAAAAACACTTATTTGTTCTTCCGCTTCTTGTGTCATCACTTCTTTTAGGCGGTTGTCCATCTAATTTAACTACTCAAACAAAGATTGAATTTGGTAGTTATCAAGACACTACTTTAAGAGTGATTAACCATGCTAAATTGGATGAAATGGTTACTAATTATAATTCCTTTATTTTAGTAGTATCACCTGAACACCAATCATGTATGTGTTGGCATGATTTTAAGAATATCTTAGAAGAATATATTCAAGAAGAACATATGATTGTTTATGAAATAAATTATAAAGATTTCTTTGACATCGAAGGTAATCAACTAACTACTCACGGGATTGAAATTCACGCTAGTGAAGAAACATTTACTATCTTTAATGAAGGTAAACTTGTTAAACATGAGATTTATAATGCAAAGAATTCGATATTTAAACAAAAACAAGCTTTCTTTAAATATATGAATGAAGCAATCATTAAACCTAATATGTACTACATTGATTTAGTGAAGCTTGATGAACTTTATCAATCAGGCAAAGAAGAAGTTATTTATTTCTCTAGATCAAATTGTCCTGATTGCCAATATGTTGATAAGTATTTCTTAAAAGATTATGACTTTAAAGATAAAACAATGTACGTTGTCGATTGTGAAACAATCGGAGTGAGAGAATATGATGAACATGGTAGTCTAACCCCTACATCCCAAGAAGAATGGGCTAAATTTAAAGAAGATTATGGGATGGCTAAAAAATATAATGAAGAAATGGGATATGACGCTGGTTATGTTCCAACATTCCAATTATTAAAAGGTAATGGAGAACACTATTATTCTTCCATTCTTGCTAGTAGTGTCTATTTTAATGACTCTGTTTCTGTTATTGATGATAAATATTACATTACTAACACTTTCTACACAGAAGAAAGATGTCAGGTTCAACCTTATCTTGATTCTTCGAATGTTCTTATGAATAAAGAACTAAATGAAAATGAAGTTATCTCTTACGAGAAAGATGGTGTAAAAAAAGCCGCCTTTAATAAACCAAGTGCGGCTATCTATCATGACCCTCTTCTAAAAGCATTCTTAGATTACGCTTTTGATAAAGTAGCTTAGAGGATTATTTAGAGGACAAACGCTCAGTGATTTGCTGAGCTTTTTTATATATTTCATTGATATCTTCATTAATGAAGAATTCGTGATTATAGTAGAGAATCTTACCATTAATCATTGTCATCTTAACAATGTCTTTACTACCAGCATAAACAATGTTTTTAGAAATGTTATTGATAGGCCTCATTGCAGGATTAGATAAATCAATCATGATGATATCTGCTATTTTACCTTCTTCTAAGACATCAATATCACTTAGTCCCATTGCTTTAGCTCCATTTACAGTTGCAAATTTAAGAACTTCAAAGCCATCCATGCATGAAGCATCATTGTTCACTACTTTTTGAAGAGTACTTACTAGATACATTTCTTTAAACATATCAAGAGAATTATTAGATGCTGCTCCATCAGTTCCAATTGCAATATTAAGTCCTTCTTTGAAGTATTTATATATTGGAGCTATTCCACTAGCGAGTTTTAAGTTAGATGCTGGGCAAGTAATAATGTTAAAGTTTCTCTTTTTAGCAATTTTGATTTCATTAATAGAGAAATAGTTACAATGGAATCCACCTCCACCATAATTGATCATTCCAATTGAATCAATTAATTCAACTGGTCTTAAACCATATCTATCAACACATCCTTGGACTTCATCTTTTGTTTCGCCAATATGAAGAAAAACGGGTGCATGAAGTTCATTTGCTAAAGCGGCAATATCCTTCATTCTTTCAAGTGGAGTCGTATATTCGGCGTGTATACCAATTTTATAAGAGATTAAAGAATCTTTTTTATTTAAAGTGAGATATCTTACTTTTATAAGAGAAATTGGTTCAGAAAGTGAAGTTGCTAATATAACACTTCTAAAACCAAGTTCTTCACTAGCTTTGATGATTTCTGGGGGATTAAAATACATATCAAAAGCACACGAAATACCAGAAGTTAGATATTCTAATATTCCAACTTTAGTTAAATGATAAATGTCTCCTTCTTGAAATTTTGCTTCCATAGGGAAAATTGAGTCAAATAGCCAATCATGAAGAGGAAGATCATCTGCAATACTTCTAGCAAATATCATTGCTGTATGAGCGTGAGCGTTTTTAAATGAAGGCATAAGTAAATTACCTTCACAGTCCACTACTTTATCGGCTTCTTCATTAATGGATTTTGCTATCTTTTTAATTCGATTATTTTCGACAAGAAGATCTCCGAAGATTATATCTTTAGATTTCATTGTTAAGATTCTGGCGTTTTTGAATAATGTTTTCATACGATTTCCTTTAACTTGTTTTGATCTATTTTTCCTAAAATTGTGTGAGGCATTTTTTCTAAAAATATTATATCAACTGGTTTAGCGTATATCCCAAGTTTTGAAACTATGAGAGAAGATATCTCCTCTTTAGCTTTATCTTTATCTATATCCATTTTCTTATTAAGCACAACAAATAATTTAATAATATGACCAAATCTCTTTGATTCAATTGGAGTAGCACTTACTTCCCAAACATAATCAAAATCTGAGACTACTTGTTCAATTTGATTTGGAAAGATATTGATTCCACTTACTTTGGTAACATTTTTCTTTCTAGACTTAAAATATAAGAATCCATCTTCATCAATAGAACAAATATCACCTGTAGGAATATATTTTTCATTGTTAACTAAGATGAATGAATCTTTTGTATCGCCAAAGCGATATCCATTCATTATAGTTTCACCACTAACAAGTAGCTCTCCATCTACGTTTGGTTTTGCTCTTTTATGTTTATCATCTACTATTAAGAATTTAACATTGGGAAGATTTATTCCATCACTATCTTCTTTAAAGTGAGTTAATGAATTAACTGCGCAGACATTAACTGTTTCGGTTAAACCATATCCTGCTCTTAGTCTTCCTTTTGCATTATTCTTTATCATTAAATTATTGAATCTATCAATTAATGAACGAGGAATAAAATCCCCACCAACCCAACTAATTAATAAATTCTTTAAAGAAGGAGAATCAAATTCTTCTTTGTTAAGTAAAGCCTCATATAAGGTAGGTACTCCAATAAGAATATGTACCTTATTCTTTTTAATATAATTAATTGTCTCTTTAGCAGAGAACTTAGGCATTAAAACATCATATCCCCCATCAAATAGCGCAATATGAATTCCAATAGCAAGACCAAAACCATGAAACATTGGTAAAGTTGCTAGCATTCCAATACCTTCATAACTATTGCGGTTAACAATCCATCTACCTTGGTAACATAAAGCGTTTATTGCAAATGAAGAAAGTGCAATAATTTTAGGTTTATTTGTAGTGCCACCACTATGAAGATATATCGCATCGCTTAAATATCTATCATCAAAAGTTTCAAGTTTTGGTGAATGATAAAAACCATGAAGAGTTAATTCTATTGGGATTCTTGCAGGTTTTTTGCTTATTTTATATCCAATTCTCTTAAAAATATTTAACTCAGTTACTGGACTAGAGAAATAGACTTTTATTCCTTCTTTAGTTAATGGAAGAAAATCGTAATATGTAGTATCTAAAGCGAACAATATTTTTGATTTAGTAGTATGAAGATTTTCTTTCATTTGTTCATAGGAAAATAATGGATGAACAATGTTAGCAATAGCACCTATTTGATTAACGGCATAAAGTAAATAAATGGCGTCAGGTATATTAGGAAGACATATAGTAACTATATCATCTTTTTCTATTCCGTTTTCTTTTAAAGCAAATGCAAATTGATTGATGCGGCTTAATAAATGTTTATAAGTGAATGATTTATTAAAATAAATCAAAGCAGTTTTATCTACGTAATATTCTGCGCTTGATTTAAGAGCACTATAAATAGATTGTTCTTTTCTTAATTCGCTGGTCATATTAGAAAACAATACTTCCTCCTAAGAGAAGGAAAATGATACTTCCAGTAATGAATATAACTGGTTGATGGAAAACATATATTAGAATTGTATTTCTTCCTGAAACTGTAATTGGGCACATTATTGTGTTCATTAAATAATTAATCTTCCCTGGAGTAGTTAGTAAAGCATCAGTTGCATATCTATTTTCTTTTTTAAAGAAATAATAGATGATTGACTTCTTATCTTTATATAAGATTTCTCCAATAAATCCACCTAAGAAGATATATCCAAGCATTGGTAGAAGTCCTAACCAATCTACCCCAAAACCTTTTAATCCTAATATTACTTCAACATAATCGATGAAGTGATAATTAGCTTTTATTGTTTCATAAACACAATAATCTCCTTCATTATTAAAAAGTAAGAAGAAATTAAAGATTTTATTTTGTTCATTGTGTCTTAAGAAGAATTCTAAGAATGATTGAAAAGAAGGATTATCACTTAAAATTGGGAAGGAAGTTCTAATTGATCCCATTCCTGTAAATGGTTCTAAGAGAGTTCTTCCATCTCTATTAAATTCTTTTAGACCTGCATTTCTAAAAATAAACCAACCCATGAAGATTGATAACGCAATAGTTAGGGCAATCCATTTCCAGGATGAATTATTCTTATTATCTTTTAATTTCCTCTTATATAGTTTTGCTTCAAGAAGCATATATAAAAGCTTTGTGCCGTTATATACAATTATAAGAGTGCCTAAGGCAGATATTGTTGCAAATATTACTGAGAATGCATCATTATTGATGATTTTTCCAAAAATATTTAGAGCAATGGTCATTAATATTCCTGCTATAAGAAGTAAACCACCTCTTTTGAAATTATTCTTTGATAATTTAGATGAAACTCCGCATAGGAATACTAGTAAGACTACTCCCAGCACTCTAAGGAAGACTCTAAAATTACCATCCCAATAATATGTCGCAAAATAATTTAATTTAGTAAGCCATTCTAGTGATGGGGTTTTTAAAAACATATTGCCAGAGAATAGACCCATAAAGGTGAAATCGTACATTAAATGATCCACTATCATTCCTAGAATGATGATTCCACGTAATAAATCGATTTCAAAAATCCTGTTAGCGTGACTAAGTCTTCTTTTATCTATTCTTTCTAAATGTTTAATGTTTCTTTTTAAACGTTTATCGAGTTTAAGACGATATGCTTCTAAATTATCAATATGTTTTTGACGAATATTAGCTTTTCTAATTTGAAAAGATATTTCATTTTCATCATCTCTTTTTGTTAGGCTAGCTAATTCTTCACTACATTTAATCTCACTTTTACTTTGAAAAGATAAAAATTTCTCTTCATTAATTTGTTTTAAAGAGACGATCTTATTATTTCTTTTTTCTTCTAAAATTTGTCTATTTAGCACTTCAATATATTAGCAAATGCTTTTATTTAAATAAAGCATAGAAATATATATAAATTGAGGTTTGTTGTTTGTTTGCTATAATAGTAGACATGCCGAAAGAAGTTCTTATACCATTAATTGTACTTGTTTCTCTTTTTATCATATTTTTGATTATTAGCATCATTACTGGACTAATTTATTTCAACCGTGTTTTTAGAAGAAGAAAAGGAAACACTGATGAAATAATTAATGTTAACAAAACTAGCAACGAACATCCTGATAGATTATGGCTTGATTCTTTAAATAAAGAAAAAGTCATGATTAAGTCTCATGATAAATTAAATCTAAATGGGTATTTTGTTGATAATAATGGTTCTTTAAAAGTAGCCCTTCTTGTTCATGGATATCATGGAAGTCATCGTTCAATGGCTAGCCAAGCAAGAATGTTTTATGAACATGGATATTCACTTCTTTTAATTGATTTAAGATGTCATGGGGAAAGTGAAGGTAAATATTTCTCGATGGGTAGACTTGAGACCAGAGATTTAAAAGATTGGATCGATTATTTAAATTCGAGAAACGACAATTACCGAATTATTTTATTTGGTGTCTCCTTAGGAGCACATCTTGTGATGAATTCTCTTGATAAATTACCTTTTAATGTAATGTGCGCAATTGAAGATTCAGGATTTACATCATTATCTAGACAAATGTTATATACATCAAATCTAACTAGAGCGCCTTTGTTTAGATATTCTACTTGGGCTTGTAGTTTTGTATCTTCTTTATTCTTCCGTTTTTCAATTCATAATGATGCTAGAGTATCTATAAGTAAATCAAGAATTCCAGTTTTATTTATGCATGGAGAAATTGATGGAGTAGTTCCTTATATCAATTTAGGTAGAGCGTCTTCATATTTTCCTAAAAACATATATAAAGAAGTATATACATTCAAAGATTGTGATCATTTAGAAGCTGTTCATCTTAAAAGAGATTTATATAACGATAAGATCATTTCATTCGTAGATCAATTTGTTAAATAATATGTATTTTAATTTTTCCAAATTAGATTATTCTCGTGTTAATGAGTTATTAGAAATCAAAGAAAATAACATCTTAGCAGCGGAATTTTATAATCTTTATTTATCAACAGATGAATATCATTTTAACAATGAAGAGATAATGTCTTTAAAGAAAAAAGAAGCCACTTCTTATGATGTTTTTAATCAAATCTTAAAGAAAATGAATATATCCTACTCTGATGAGAATTATTTAAAAGTTAATAAGAATTCTAAACTTGATAATCTTATTCAACTTGATGAAAAAGAATATATAGAAAACCCATATTTTAAATTAATTAAATCTTTAAATATAAAAGAAAAGAATTGGTATTTAAGCGAACAATATTATCTTCCTTATGAAGCTTTTGCATATGATGAAATAAGAATAGATTCATCCTCCTTTAAAGAAGTAACTCCTTTTGCTTATTTTAAAGATAGATTTTTTTATCCTGCAATTATTCAAGATGAGACAATTTGGATGTCTTTAATACCTCATGAAATAAACACAATGAAAGAACCTATTAATGAGGCATATGGAAACGTTTTAGTGTTCGGACTTGGACTAGGTTATTATGCCTATATGGTGTCTAATAAAGATAACGTTAATAAGGTCACAATTATTGAGAAGGATAAAACAGTAATTGATTTATTTAATAAATATTTAATCAATCTATTTCCTCATAAACAGAAGATAAAAATCATCAATGAAGATGCTTTTAATTATCTAGATAATATGAAAGATAAATATGATTATACTTTCGTTGATATCTATCACAATGTTGGAGATGGTTTTCCTTTATTTAAGAAATTTAAATCTTATGAAAAGAGATATATCAACACCAAATTTAGATATTGGATTGAGACTTCGCTTCTTGCAATGATGAGAAGATATGTTCTTACTTTATATGAAGAAAAGACTATTCATAATTTTAAAGATGAAGATTATCTAAAAGCAAAAGATGATAACGATAGATTTATCAATAAATTATATTTCTATTTAAAAGATTACGAATTTAATTCATTTGAGGAATTTAGAGATTTCTTAAGTGATGAATCATTAAATAAAATATTGATTAATTTAAAATAAAAGAGGGGACAATGTCTCCTCTTATAATTAGTGTACTAATTATTTAGCAACTTTTTCGATGCCAGCTTCAGCCATAACGCGATCAATTAATTCTTTAGCGCGTTTAACTGATAAGTCTGATTTAACGTCAAGTTCGCATGGAATTTCAGCGTATTTCTTAACGTGTGAAGCATCTTTAACTGGAATTGGTGAATCAATGAAGTCCATTGTACGTAATTTGTAATAGACTTTCATCTTCTTACCAGCAACAGTGATTTGGACATAAAGAACTCTATGTAAACGATATGAATCACCATCAACAGAGATACGGCCTTTAAGACCATATGATTCGAAATATTCTTTTAATTCAGCATATTTCTTCTTTAAGTCACGATCAGAATGAAGAATCTTGTATTCGAATGGAACACGTTCAATTTTGCGTTTTTCGACTTCTTCAACTTCTTTGACTTCTTCCACTGGTGCAGGAGCTGGTTCAACAACTACTGGAGCAGGTGCAGGAGCAGCTTCGCCTTTGTGTTCAACAACAACTTTAACTTCAACTGGTCCTTGTTGGACTGGAGCAGCAGCTGGTTGAGCAACAGGGGCTGGTTTTTCTTCTTTTGCTTCCTTTTTAACATCTTTTAAGGCAGCAGTAACTAAATCGCCTTTGAATTCATCAGCAAGAGCAATGACTGAAGAAACATATGTAACAAGGACAAGGGCTGCAACACCGATGATTGTACATAAATATCTTCTTCTCATAGTTCCAAGTGTTTCCATGTAAGGAACAAGGAAGCCGGAACCATAAGCAATCATGATTGTGGTAATTGATAAACCACCAACGCCTGATAATGCTCTCCATTTTTTCTTTGCAAATACAAAGACAAGAGCGATAAAGGCAAAAATTAATGAGACAACAACAAATAAGTCAACAAAGACAAACATTTGTGTTCTCATAAGTAACTCTTTATTACCAGTGGCTTGAACCTTAGCTGGAAGAGTAATACCTAAAGTCATGATACCTTTGAAATATTCATTAGCAACATCGACATAACCTTTTAAGTTGCCACCGTTATAAATGATAAAGGCGATGATGGTAGCAATTAAGGTTAAAACGACTGTTGTAATCAATAATACTTCGGAAAGTTTTAATCCTTTTCTTTTTTTATTCATAAATAAAACACCTCTGCTTTCAATTATAGTTTAGTGATTTTTATTTTCAACAAAAAAATAATAGGAAATCCCCTCTTTTATTCACAAGTGCCTTATTTGAACATTTATATAGACATTTTTATAAAATGAGTTTCGAAATTATTATTAACGAAATATCTCTTCTACTATCTTTGATAGAAGTTCCATTTCTTCAAGTACAGCGAATTCATATCTACCATGATGGTTATATGATCCTGTTCCAATGTTAGGACATGGAACACCTTTAAAGGAGAATGATGCTCCATCAGTACCACCTCTAATTGGTTTATATTCAAAAGAAAGAGCTAACTTCTTATATACTTTTTCAATATGATTCTTAACTTCTGGGTTATTCTTTATCACTTCATACATATTATGATATTGTTCATGTTTTGTAAGATTAATTATTGCTCCTTTATATTCTTTTAAAGTTAATTCTTTAGCGTGTTCAAAATCAGATACTTGCTTAAGCAATAATTGATAATCATGATTTCTCAAAATGAAGTGTGCTTTAGCGTGCTCTACACTTCCAGATATTGAAACAATATGATTAAATCCTTCTCTATTTTCTGTTTTTTCAGGAACCATATTTTTAGGTAAAAGATTGGTGAAATGATTTAAAACAGTAATAGCATTTATCATTTTATTCTTTGCAGAACCTGGATGGATTGATTTTCCAATTACTTCAACATCAATTGACATTGCGTTGAAATTTTCTATCTCAATATACCTTGGATCATCTCCATCCACGGTGTATGCAAATTTACATTTAAACTTAGAAGTATCGAAGTGTTCTGGTCCACGACCTATTTCTTCATCAGGAGTAAATAACACATATATAGGCGCGTGTTTTTCTTTATTTTCTTTAGATAATCTAGATATTGCATCCATGATAATTGCAACACCTGCTTTATCATCTGCACCTAAAAGAGTTGTTCCATCTGTAGTAATAATTGTTTTACCTTTAAGAGTGGCTAATTTAGGAAATTCATTCTTAGAAAGTTTTAAACCACTACTTCCTAAGGTAATATCACTTAAATCATAATTTTTAATTATTTGAGGTTTAACATCTTTTCCTAAACATTCTAAAGCTGTATCAACATGAGAGCACACCCCAATAGGAGTTAAAGAAGGATTACCTTCAATATAGCCATATAATCTACCATATTGGTCAATCTCGTTTTTAACACCTAATTCATCAAGTTCTTTTTTTAACAATTTTAGTAAATCATATTGTTTTAAAGTTGATGGAGTAAGTGTTGATTCATCATCAGATTGAGTGTCAATTTTTACATAATTTAGGAAACGTTCAAGTAATGTCATATTTCTACCTCAAGACGTAAAGATATTAACACAATATAAAGAAAAATGCCATTAATGGCACTTTCCTTAAATATATCATTTCTTTTATTTTAAAAGCATGAAAAACATTGGGGAGAACGCAATCAAATATTGAGCAATATAATAGGTCACCCCATTAGAGATAATATCAAATGGTTTTTCATGGTTTTTACCAAAATATGTTCCTGAAAGAATTAAATCAGAAATGGTGAACAACAAACCTCCTGCGAATAAGAAGATTGCAGTAACATTTTGCCATCCTGTTGCAATACATGCACTTAAGGCGCATAAAGTCATTGAGAAGAGAATTGCAGAATAGATATATGTGATAACTGTATATTCACCAAAATGTAATTTAAGAACTTTTTGAAGCAATAAAGGCAATGCTCCAACAAGTAAACCTGCTACAAGTGGGATGATGAAATATAGAATATGTACACTTGAAAAAAATTGGATATACATTCCAGTGATATATAAGATGTGTCCAATTGCAAAGCATATAAATCCAGCGTATGTATATTCTTTTTCTTTTTCACGATGGACATATTTTAGATCTAACCAGATATCTCCTAGCATTCCAAAAGCTAGACCTAAACAGATAAATAAACCTAAGAGGTTTCCACATGCATAAGCAGATACTGCACCTACAGATACAAATAATATTGAAGTAGATGCTTTAAGTAATAATTCTTTGACTGAATATTTACGACATTTTTCGATTAAAAATAAAGTAAGTCCAATAAGACCAATGGACATTAAGACAATAGAAGCAATAAGCATATTAATTCCTCCACATAAATGATAACTTTCATTCCTTAAAAAATGAATAAAAATTAAAGAAATATCCACCCAACATTGTGTAAGCGCATACACATATGTGTTGACTATAAAATAAAACGAATTATAATTGTTTTAGTTTCATTTAACGTGAATTAATATTCACAAAACGACTAAATCTATTCATTTGTAAAGATTAGTCATGCCCGCATATTTTCTAATATGTGATAGTCCGAAACCAATTTAGGAAAGGAAAAATGGTTATCAGGCAGGATTATTGATAACACAAATATTAGTTATGAAAAAAAGGAATTTATTCATAACCGGTGGTATGGCTCTTATCCTTGGTGTCAGTGCTATGGCTATGGCAAGATGCCCAAATCCATTTGCTGAATCAGGTGTTGCTGTTGAAGCTGTCAGCGTTGGTGATACAGTTTATCTTGATCCTGGTATTTGGGCAGCTGATAATGCATGGTTTGCTATGTTCACTTTTGGTAACGCTGACAGATGGGATAAGATGGAAAAAGTGAATGGTACATCCTATTACTCTGCTATTGTTCCAGATAATCAAAACGTTATTTTTGCTAGAATGAATCCAGCTAGTCAAAATATGACATGGGAAAACAAATGGGATCAAACTCGTGATTTAGAATTCAAAAGCGACAGAAATCTCTACACTATCACTGGATGGGGCGAAAATGATGGAAGGTGGGAAACTTATACACCAAAAGCAGATCCATCAGCCACAAAAAACACATTTTATGTGTATGATGTAGCCAATCAACTTGGTGATTCATTAAATGTTTATGGTTTTGAGGACACTGGCACAATTAAAGAAATGGATTGGCCAGGTTCATCAGAAGATGTAACGCCAGAAACTATGCTTGGTGAAACAGAAGTTGATCAAGTTAAATTAAGTGAATCATATCCAAACTTCATCATTAACGACGGAACAAAACAAACTAAAGACCTCGTTATCACAGGTCACGTTGGAGATGTTTTAGTTACTACTGGTGTTGATGGTGCAGATGGTAAAGTTACCACAGAATGGCATGATGCTATCGAATTTACTGATGCAACTAGATGTGGTTACTTTGTTGAAGGTTTAGATGGATGGGGTCACGATAATGCAGTAGCAATGACTGTGCTTCCAGTCCCTCATCCTTCTGGTAATGCTGCTCAACTTATGGGTGTCGAAGCTGAAGTAGGCGATGAACTTAGAGTTAATAGTTTCTACTTAGATAGACTTCCATTTGAACAATGGGCTGAAACCGGTAATAAATTAACACCAGAAGGTGGAGAAGCACAAGAAGGTGACGTTGATTATGGTGTTAAGAGCGGCGACAACTTCAAATTTACAAAAGCAGGTAAATATGACATCTATGCAAAATATGAAAATGGCTTTAAATTCTATGTTGCTGAACACATTGACAGCTACCAAGTTGCTGTTTCTGCCGTTTACTTTGAAGGCGCAACAAAGAAGAGCGTCGAACCTTTAAATAACGAAACTGCTTATTCTACTGACGAATTTAATCCAACAAAACCTGCTAGAGATGGTTATGTTACATTAAAAGTTTATACTGATGAAGCTTGTACAACTGAATATGTTCCATACAAATTCACAGATGAACATAAAGAAACCGCCTTATATGTTAAATATATGAAGACTGGTTTCTATCTCATCAGCGGAGCTGGTAGTTATTCAATCGAAAATGCCGTTATGATGAATACTCAAGGTATTGCTGATACAAATAAAGCCGAAATCCTTATTACCGCTGCTAAAGATGCAACATATTCTTGTGTTGAATACAAAGCAGATGGAGAAATGTATGGATTCGATGAACTTGGTGCTACATATTCATATGTTGCCAAAGAAGATACACACTTCAAATTCAGTGTTGCTGGTACTTATTCAATTTACTTCGGTAAAGACAATAAGGTCTACTTCAATGACGGTGGTATCGCATTTGCTACCAACTTCATTAGTGAAATTGGCGGCGTTTGCTCCTTTGATGGAAAAACCACATTTGCATCATTAAAAGCAAAATGGTTAGAACAAAAGACAGCATACAATGGCTTAACCGCTGCTGAAAAGAAATTATTCACCGATATCGGTTATGATGGCGGTAAAGAAGGTGAAGGATCTTCAGTCTTAGAACAAGCTATCCTTAAATATCACTATATTCTTGAAAAGTATGGTACTACAGGTGAATTTGCCTTAGATAACTTCATCTTCGGTGAAGTGGTTAATGGTAGCATTGCTTCTTCGACAACCTTAAGTGAAACGAATACTTCATTTATGATTATTGTTGTTGCAAGTGTTGCACTTATCTCAGTTGCAAGTGTTGCTACAATTATCGTAATCAAAAGAAAAAGAGCTATTAGATAATTAACGCTCTGTAAAATAAAACGGGGTGTAATTGGGGAATTCAAAAATCCTAATTGAAA
>CALELS010000008.1 GCA_937902735.1 uncultured Caryophanales bacterium | reverse complement strand
ATATCGGTCTCGGCATTCCTGCTGAACCGCTCTTCCGATCTTCGATTCTCTTATTCTCGTCGTTTTCATCATAAATTCCAAAGTCAACATAACTGTCTATTGTTTTATCATCTGGATTATATATCCATCCAACTATTTGTCCTGCTGGTGATTTTGGGATACCTAATGATTCATAAACATCATTTAAGAATAAATATCCTTGTGCACGTAATTTATCATTTGCCCAATTTTGTTGTTTCTTAAGGAATAATAAATTATAGTTAGGGTCTTTTCTAAAATAATCACTAAATTCATCAAAGAATTTTGCATAATCACTATGTTCATTAATATTTACAGTCTCTACTTTTTCTTTTTTCTTTTTACCATTTTCATCAACTGTCTCAATTTCCTCAGCTTTAACTCCTAAACGGAATTCTTCGTCTGCCTTTTCACCTAATTTTTCTATAACATTTTTACGATACTTTTTATAGTTATTCTCTAATATGGTATATGCTGCCATTAATGCAATATTTCGTTTCTTAAGAATTCTGTGACTACCTATTAAACAAGAAATAGATATTGTTTCTAATATTATTGCTGGAGCATATAATTTTAATAATTTAATTCCAGTTTTAGTATATGTTATAGTTAAATCTTTTTTAGCATCGTTTTCGTCATAGTCATCTTTATATTTATCGTCTGTTAAACAAGTATTTATTTTATCAATTGTTTCTTTATGTTCTTTAATTACCTCATCAACTTTTAAAGTCTCTTTACAAGCCATTACAGTTCCTGCTATACCAGCTGCAATACCTGTAGCTAATAATATTTCAGGACTATATTTCTTTACTTTGAAGCTGGCTTTGGCTAATAAACGACCAGCTTTCTCTTTAATATTATTTTCCATTTTATTTTCTCCTTTTCTTATTCTACTGGGATAGGTCTTGGTAATTTAATTATCCATCCATCCCTTGTTATCATTACTTCAGCTGTATTTAAACTGTTCCATCCATATGAATTATCTGTATATGGGTTTCCAGTAACACCAGCGGATTCCATTAAATCTGCTACTCTAACAAAACCATATGAATATAATATATCATTCATTTGATTTAATACCGCTTGAGCATCCTGTCTGCTATCGAATATCAAGTCACTATATGAAAAACTCATAGGTCTTTGTATAGCTTTTTGTGTTGTTGCACGTCTTGTATCGTCATAATATTGTCCATACGATCTGTATGATACTCTATCACCTGGCAATCTATTACTTCTTCCTCTAGACTCTCCATATAATATTATATCAATACCATTTGTTACGATATCAGATATAGCTTTTTTAAAAGTAGGTATTAGTACATCCAAAAATATAAAATCCTTTATATTTTTAGCATCTTCTGATATAATATTACCAGCAAATTTAGTTATTCCATTTTTCTTTTTAGTACTAACTTGTCCGGTTACTACTTTCTCAACATGTCTATCTTCATTTTTAGATGCATTTGAATTTGATTTGTAATCATTAATATCCATTTACTTTCCTCCTAACAAAAATAAAAAAGAAGAGTATCCGAAGATACTCCTCCATTAGAGATATTCATAACTATTTAGCTTTAGATTTTTTATTATCTTCGATTACTTTTGCTTCTTGAATATCTGCTTCTTGAACATTTCTATTTAAGAATTTCTTACCAACAATTGCTCCAATTGCAGCTAAACCAGCTACACCTAAACCAATTGCGATTCCTAATCCTTTCTTAGAAGTTGCTCCTTCCACGATTTCATTCATTTTAGTATTTTCCATATAATATTCCTCCTAACTTTACTAAAATTATGAGATCTCTCTCATTATATCAAATGTTTTTTACGCGAATCAACCCCATGTATCAAATCCATGACTAGGTAATTTCTCGTAACCCAAAACAATACATGGTTCATTATTATCAACCAAGCAAGTTGACAAATTTAATTTTATTATTCCATTCGTAATGTTCCATCCTATTAAGTCACCATCTCTTAATGGGTCTAGACCATAACCAGAATATAATTCATTTAAAGATACATAATCCTGATGATTTATCTTCTCGTTAAGTTCATTTATAATTTTGTTTATGCTATTCATATCAGACCTAAAATATCTTCCTGATATCTCATCTTTAAATAGAGTATTGCCATTAGATGTAACTATTATCGTGTTATTTTTCGGCGGATCATTTTTAACATCATCTTCGTGTATTTTATCCATTATTTTTTGTTCTTCTTTTTCACCTATTGTTTCAATAACTTTATCCTTGTATTTCAATAATGTTTTCTCGGATATTGCATAAGCTGCGCCAAGAGCTGCATTTCTTTTTAAATTTATTCTATTTCCGCCAATTATACAACTTATTGATGCTATTTCTAATGCTGCCACTGGTAAATAGTCTTTCCAACATAATTTGATTATCTCTTTATTTGACAATTTATTTCCTTTATTGGATTCAGCATTTTGGATTTTTATTATTGCTTTTGGTGTTACTTTCACTGACAAAACAACAGCCCCAACAGTTCCTGCTATTCCTATACCAGTAAGAATCTCTGGGCTATGTTTTATTATACTATTTCTAACATTTTTAATAACGCTTTCCAATTTATTATTCATATTCCCTCCTAAAAAATAAAAAGCAGATTATTTTCCGCTTTTACTCATGTTTTCATCTACGAATTTCTTGATGTTATCTTCATTTTCTTTTCTTTGAGCAAATGCTGTACAAATCATTCCGATTATTGAAGCAAATAACCCTCCAATTCTAATGAAGAACCATTTTTTATCTTTCATTCATATCACTCCTCTCATTATAATACACGTTTTTAACGCGAGTATGGGTATAGACTCATAATTTCAGGCTCCATACTAAAATTTATAATATTACATTTTAAACCATTAGACATTATATCAGGTTCAAATATAACTTCTACGTCTGGATACCCGTTAACATCATGGTATTCATTACTATACCATCCTAGTATGTCACCGTTAATCATAGGCCTATTTCCTAAAATATGTTCCCACTCATTTATAGACGCCCAACCATTTATAGCTAATGTTTCTAAAAATTCTGATTCATGTCTTAACATTTCGTCCATGGTTGACTCAAAAAAGCTTCCAGACCAATAATCAAAGAATATTTCAGTATCGTCATTTTGAAGAGAAATATTTTCTTTACTATACTTATCTTCGAATAATTTATGTCTTATTTTGCTATCTGCGTTTTCATATAATTCATTAGTTGCATTTTTATAATCCATATATGAATTTTGTAATAAATAATAAGCTGATATTAATGATGCTTTCATCTTTTGATTTATGTAACTAGCTCCAAATATACATATTATAGTGGCACTAGCACTTATACCAGCTGGTATATACTCTTTCCAGAACAATCTCACAATATCTTTTTTATTTAATTCTTCTTTATTATCTAAAGAATTGTATAAATTATTTGCTTTTATTGTGGCTTTTATTGTAAGTCCTGATGTTATTATAACCCCGGTTGCTCCTATTACTGATAAAATAACAGGAGAATTTTTATATATAAAATATTTAAATTTGTTCATAGTCCCTCCTAACTAAAAAAATAAATAGGATGTTATTCCTATCTATTTATTGAAAAATATTTTCTTGATTACATACGCTAGTATTATTATACATACTATTACATCTCCAAATATTATAATTGTACCAGCTCCTATCAAACTAGCTGCAACTACAACAACTACGACTAATAATATAATAATTAATAATAAAATTGCGAATAAAATCATTCATATCACTCCTCTCATTATAATACACGTTTTTAACGCGAAAATAAAAAGAAGAAGATATTAATCTTCATCTGTTTCGTTTCGTCTTCCACCGAATATAGTTGAAATAATTGATAACAATATTCCAATCAATCCTCCGATGATTACTCCACCGAATACTTTTTTCATTCATATCACTCCTCTCATTATATCAAATGTTTTTAACGCGAAAATAAAAAAGAAAAGAATCTTATTAAGATTCAATTCTAATTAAATTGTGAATAATGTAATGATCTTCTGATAATGGCATTAAATTATAACCTCCATTAGTTACTGATTTCATAAGTTTCAAATAATTTTTATATGAACACTGCATCTCGATAACTATAGATTTAAAGAAATCATTATTTATAATATTATAAACAATATTCCTGTCACCTAAGGTACTTAATACTCCTTTCATAAAATTATTATCGTCAATACTATTAACAAGTATAACCATATGCACATCATAATTTACATTTAACATAATTTCACTCCTCTCATTATATCAAATGTTTTTAACGCGAAAAAAAAGAAGCCGAAGCTTCAATTTTGAGTTATTTCTTAAACATTTTAAGTACTACATCTGATACTATTCCTCGTCCAGCTGTACTTGTTACAGTTCCGCTCTCATCAAATCTTAATGTCCTTAATAAAGCCCAGACACTTAACGAACTTGTTATTGAAAATGTTCCAATAGTAATAATATTACGAATTTTATCTCTTTTGTTCTCTGAATCTATCTCCTCCATTTTGACTAATTCGTCTCTTATTGCTTTTCGGTCATTTAATAACTCCTTGTAAGTCTCCTCGTCCTTACTAACGCATTTTAATTTTTCTGATACGTCCTCATAATCAGCAAGCAAGATTTCTCTAGTTTCTTTCATATAATCCTCCTTAAAAATATTTTTGAGTCTCCTCATTATAATGTATGTTCATCGCGCGAAATAGTTGCATTATGGTTTATTTTGAATATTACCTGTTTATTATATAAATTTTTAAGTTCTGTACTATTTACTCTAAAATTTACCATTTCTGTTTGATGGTCAATATCTATAACACCGTATATAGTTTGACTTTTATTTATTAACATCTTTATAGTAATGCCTAAAGAAAAACCAATAATCGATGATAGTATATATGTCATATTTTTTCCCTCCTTTCTAAAAAATAAAAAGAAAAGGCTATTTATTAGCTTTCTCTTCGATTTTGTTAGCTATGTCTTCTAATACAAATCCAGTAATACCTCCTATTACTAGAATTAACATTAATTTTAACATAATTTTTCACTCCTCTCATTATATCAAATGTTTTTTACGCGAAAAAATTATAAGAGATGTTAAACTCTTATAATCCGTTTACTATGAAATCTATATTCATGCTAATACCTTTTTCTATTGTATGACCCCAATATTCTATAGCATCTAGTATAGTCTTTCCTTGATTTTTAAACATTATTATATAGTTTATTAAACCAAATTCAAGAACTATTACTATCAATGGTAATAATACTATTGCAAGTCCTACCTCCATAAAGAATCTTAACATTATTTTAAAATATTTCATTCATATCACTCCTCTCATTATATCAAATGTTTTTAACGCGAAAATAAAAAAGAATATGCTATTTGTTTTCTAGCATATCTTTTATCTCATCGATATTTTCTTTTAAACCTTGACTCCATAAAATTTCATCTCTACCTAGCGCTGATAATTTTTCTGATTCATTAGTATTATTGTTTTCAAATTGTTCCATAAGTTGGTCCAATCTTTTCAATATAACCTCCAAATCTTTAATCATTATTCTAGTTTGAGACACTTTAATTTCAAATCTAGTCTCGTTCATAATATCACTCCTCTCATTATAAGATATGATTATTAAGCGAAAAAATAAAGGATATGTTAATCCTTTTTATTTGTTTGAATTTTGCATATTCCTTTCTCGTCAGAATTATTACGTAGTATTTCGAAGATATCATTGATTGTGCTATCCCTTCCTGCTTTTAAACCTAAATAATATACATTTAATAAGCCTGAAATTATTAGACATAATCCTCCGATTCCTACTAATATACTACTTATACTTCCAATTTCCATTCATATCACTCCTTTCATTATAAGATATGAAAACTACGCGAAAAATAAAAGGCTATGCTAGAATATTGTAGACGACATATTTCTATGCCGCCCGCAATATATTTTAGTGTTTTAGTTTATTCTACAATCCAAGCAAATTCTGCTTCTCTATCTCTAGGATCAAAAGTATCATATATAATACCGTATTTAGAACATGTAATATGCCCGTTCATAGTTATAAGGATTATATAATCCTCAAATTCTCTTGATACTTCACCTACTGTGCCATAAATATCAGGTATTCTATAGTATTTTGAATCTAAATAATTAATTATAAAGTTTCTATTATCCATCATAGTACCTTGATCTTGGGCTACATCACTTAAATGCTCGTATACATAGTCCCAACTTCTATCAGTAGCACAAGAGATAGCTCTGACTGTACAGTCTTCTTCGAATTTACCTAAAACATTTTTATTTAAATATCGGTATCCCATAATTACATTTCAGCTATTTCTCTAGCTGCTTCTTTAATCATCTCTACTTCTTCTTGAGTTTTAGCATTGTGTTTAAGATGTTTAAAGAAATCCTTACCAGAATTTAGCATAGCGTCAAGACTCTCTAATGTTGCGTTATCAGTACCATATCTCTCACGACCATAAGAATAATCACTGTAACGTTCTTGCATATCTCTTAGATAGTCTTCAGCACGATATGGTCTCCCATAATCATCAACGCCCATGTAACGTCCTCGACTGTCTCTGCTTCTTGCTCGGTATCCATCACTAATGCGATTTCTTCCCATATTCATATATCTCATGTTATCAATCTTCTCCTTCCAATAAAATTCATTTGCAATATCTTTATGAATATCTTCTATTTTATATAAATAATCAACGTTTTCTTTAGATATTTTTTGGTCATAAATATCTTGCATTTGTTTCTCTAGCTCACAAGACACTTTTTCGAATATATCTTTATCTTGTTGTTCATTATCTTGCATTGTTCTTACTCTCCAAAATAGCGAAATTAGCATTTAGGATAGTAGGTGCTTGTGTTGCTATACCAGCCCCAGTTGGATCTGCAACATTAGGTATTGTATCAACACTACCTATGCTTATACTAGTATTTGATCTAGGGCATACAGAAATAATCTTACCAAAGGAAACATTAGAAATATCATTAGCAGCAGTTACAGTAGCTATAACTGTTGTTCCAGGCACTATAACACCGTCCTCAAACAATGCAAGTGCAACTGGAGTACCAGCTGTAGCACCAGTGATATTAGCATTAAAATTTATGTAATATTTTTGCGTTCTGCAAGGACAACCATTATTTCCTAATAATTGATATAAAGGGCTACCTTTTTGGTGGCATAACCAACCACAGGGAGTAGCATCTTTACTGCGTTCATCAATCTCATCAAAGATTACTTTAGAAGTATTACTTGCTAACGTAAAAGGAGCCTCTAATATTGATTGAATCATGTATCATCGTCCTTTCTATAAAATAATAAAGAGAATAGACATAAAGCCTATCCTCATTTTGATTAGTTTATATCAATATACTAAACAAATTGATTAAAACTATTATTGCATCCACAACCACCATTACATGTGAATATTGGTGTTCTTCCATATACTGGTGTTGTTGGAACTGGACAACTATTCAATCTATTATATAAAGCATCTACTTCATTAGAAAATCCTTGTGATATGAATGCATTTTGAGCTATTTGAGATGCTTGTAAATCTTTCATGTATACTTCTCTTTCTAGCTGAGCAATTCTCTCATTTTTAGCGTCGATCTTATCAGCACACATTTGATCTAATATACGTTGCACAGAAGCTGTTTGATTTGCTAATATATCTCTAACGCCTTCATTTAATGCTTGTCTGTCAGCGCAATTTTCACTGATAATTGTTGATTTTATATCAGATGAAGATTGTTGTCTGGCCATTTCGTTAGCCATTATAGTGTTATTTAGAGCATATCCAGTTGATGTTATAGCACTTACGGTGTCAAATCTGTCATTGTTAATAGCTCCTAACAATTCAGTTGTTTGGTTGCATTGGCTTACTGCTTGGTTGTTAAATCCAGTAGTAATAGCATTACCTAAATTTGTGATACCACTTGTAATAGCTAATTGGTCAAAACCACGTTGACAAGCACTTCCTCCACCATAGCTATTAGTATCTGAGTTGTTAATATATAATGGCACAGCACCATTACCTCCGTTTCCGCCTCCAAAGATTCCGTTTCCGTTACCTCTGAATCCCATAGCAAATATTAGAAATAATATAATTAACCAAGCTGCACTTCCATCGCCGAATCCATTATTGTTATTTCCATTATTACCAGTAGCGGCTGCGATATCACTTAATGAGTATCCTTCCATTCTCATGTTGTCTCCCTTCAAAAATAATATTTTATTTTGGAGCCGCGAATTACATTAATAACCAATAAAATATTACTTGAAGTTGCTCATGAATTTAGAGAATTCCTGGTCATAATCTCTGCCATTCTCTTTAAAGTAGTTTCTAGCAAAATTTTCAACACTCCCGGTATCACCTTTTTGAGCCATATTTATTAGATTGCCAAAAATAGGATTTGCATTATCTTTTAACAAATTCATAACAATTTGTTGTGGACTCAATTTACCAATCATACTTCTTATTAATCCGATTATATTGTTCAATTGTTATTCACCCTTTTTCTTTAGTTGTTTCTTAATATCTTTGATATCATCTTCAATATCACCTAAATGTAAACCTTTAACCATATCTTTAAGTTCATCTCGAGTTACATATTCGTCTGTATTTTGATTTTTCTCTAATATCTCTTTTAAATCATCTTTAGTTATATATTTGACTTCATCTATTTTATCATTAGATGGTTTAAATACACTTATCTTAGTAGTCCCATCAGTTTGTAATTGTTTTGTGACAATTGCTGAACCATCTGCTACTGGAAAATAAGATATTGTTCCGTCTAAAGGTATCTCAATGGCCTTAACTATATCAATACTTTCAACTTGTTTCCCTTGTATCATTTGTATTGGTTGTGATGGCTGTGAATAAGTATTAGCAGGTTGTTGATAATTTCCCAAAGTTTGATGCCCATCCAACATGTTATTAGCTCTAACAGGCACGTTTGGCTGTATATTATAGTTTGGATTATAATAAGGATTGTAGTTAGAATACATCTCTTTCACCTCCCTTAATTGTTATACTTCATAAAGTGGTCCGCAGTCTACTCTAAATCTTACTCCGTCTGCTTCTAACGTTGCAACTCCGTTTGGTGTATATTTTGTAGGTAACTCAACAGATACTACTGTAAATATTTTATCGCATTTCCAGTAGTCTCCAACATCAAGAACACCATCATAATTTGCATTTGATCCGTCAGAATTACATGTAGCAAGTGGACCAGATGGTATCCAATCATTGTCACCTACCGGTACACCATAACAAGTTGCATAACATCCAACTGCTCCATTTGGGTACTTTTTACTAGGTTCTATTATCTGATCGACTTTGAATACGCCATTGAATTTAACTTTAGAACCGGCATGTAATATCTGATCTACTGCTTCACCTTTTTCACCATTTAATAGTTGCTGAACTTTTGAACAGAAAGTATTCCAATCATATGGATTGCCTCTTCTCATATCATATGGGCAATCTTTTCCAGTCCAATGATTATGTTGAAATAAATGTCCATTTACGTCTGTAATTCCATGTCTTCTTAGTATATCGGCACAAAGAGCAACAGCATTTTCAGTAGCCTGATAAATATTACCGTCTGCGTTATCACAAATTTCAATATTTATGGTTTTTCTATTACCGTCTCCATTTCCGTCGCCAGCACACCACGCTGTTTCATTTTCTGGAACACATCTTATTGCATAGTTATTATCGATAACATAATGCCATGAAATATATCTATATTTCCATCCATTACGTAGTAGATTAGCATGGGCCATCGCATTTGCCCCATTAGACCAGTTAGAAGTGTTATGCACGGTTATTCCTCTAAAACCCCATAGACCTTCTCCACATCTACATTTTCCGTCTAATGGTGCCAACATTTCTATTACTTTCATATTATTCTTCCTCTTCTTTTACTTCAACTTCTACTTCTTCTGTTGAACCTTTTCCGTCGATTTCCTCAGGATCAAAGCCAACATCGTCCATAGGGCATTCTTCAATAACATCAGTCATTTGTTCTTCAGTTAATGTTGTCATATTATTCCTCCTCTTTAAATTTTCTTAAATTATGCACAATATCATATGCTCCACCGGCAAATATTCCACTAACAGCTATAGCCATTTTGAAATCTTTGGTGACAACAAATTCTATTGCGGCAACAGCTAAACCTATAAATAAATTTTGTATAGGTATTAACTTATTACTAATTTTAGGATTTTTCTTTGATATAAATCCAAATATTATTTCAATAATAACTGCCACTAAAGCAAATAAATATTCAGTAGTCATATTATTATCCTCCTTATGGTTTTAAACCTAATTTATATAAGCAGTAAGCGAGAATTGCGTAGAAAATGTAATCTATTAATTTATCCCATTTCATACCTTTCTTCTCGCTTTGTGCGTCTAATTTAGTATTTATAGATTTAACAGAGCCTTCTATATTGCTAACTCGTAAATCCATTTTTTGCATAATGGAGTAGGTCTTTTCTAAATCTTCTATTTTTTTTTCGTGTTCATCTAGTCGATGAGCATTGGATTTAGATCGTTGTTCAATTTCTGTAAGTAATTTAATGTCGTCTTTATCCATTTACCTTATCTCCTTTAATATTCAATTTCTGGACTTGAGTAGTCTAGTAAAAACTCTTTATTGATTTTGTAGGCTGTCAAGTAATCTTGTATTTCTTTTAACACTGCATATAATGCAGGATAATTCGAAGATGTTATTTCGGTTGTAATTGATGTCGGTATTGCAAATTGTAATTCGGTATTATGTGTTGATAACCAACTTTTGAATTCAGCGACAGTTGTAAATTTAGTAGTTAGTATATCAAATACCATATGGTCTGCCGAAGCACTATAATTATAGTAGACAGTTCCATCATATCTGCTCGAACTATTGGAAACTCCTATAAAATAGTTTGATTTAGGAGATATATCAGATACACTAATTGCTATGTCCCTACATCTAAATATCTTGCCTCCCGTAACCGAAAATATATCAATTAATTCGCTTCCATTCAAAATAATTTTATCAGTGTTTTTTTCCAAATAAAACCTACCATTATTAGAATAAATTTTATCTTTGTACGAACTATTTTCACATAATTCTATACTATTTAAAGGAATAACGAATGTTTGTGTACTATTTCTGGTTGTTATTTTATAAGAAACATTTCCTGTTAAGTTATTAATTGATTGAGGCGAATCTGGTGTAGGTGTCCCACTCTGACTTGTTCTTCCAACAACACCATTTTTAGCTAAATCTGTTTTATTTGCTGAACCAATATAAAAGTTGTCAAGCCAATTCAAATAGTTTCTAAAAGTTGTACTTGCAGTTATCTCTGCCCCTAGTAAGTTAAGGCTGTCTTTGAATTTTGATTTTGTTTCTATTAAATAATCTAATTTATCACTTATAGCCATATTCTTAACCTCCTATAACTTCACCATTTATATTATCGAGTATTGTTCCTATATCACCAACTTCTGATTCCAAAGTATCACTGGTGACTAATAAAACAGAAGTACCATCATAATTACCGCTTGTAGTATTTATATTAATAGAATCTTCATCTGGACCAAGGGGAATACTACCGTCTATCATAACGTCCCACAATGAAAGTAATGGGCTACCGTCTCTTTCATAACTACCGGTAACTGAAATATTAGCAACATTATTAGATACTATTGATGTATTATTTACCTGTACATCTATACTATTAGCGTCGATGGTAATGTTGCCAGAACCTAATATACTTTGATTGTTTATTGTTTTTATATTCGTTCCACTTACTAACGCATTCTGTTTTCCATCTGCCAAATTATAGGCTTCTTCTATTGAATGATATGTCGTTCTAATAACAGTTACAGATGTTCCTGAATGTGTTATTACTACTAAATTATATTTGTCTTGATTATCGATATACCAAAACGTTTGTATATCTAGATCACTTTGATAATATGTTTTTATTGGAACATAGCAAAACAATTCTCTAGACCTACCATCAGGGTCATCAAAAATAACAAATTGATTATTATTTATTAAATCATTAACAATTTCGTAAGTTGCATCTGAGGTGCTAGTCATGTTTAAGATGTTGACTAAATAATACGTATTAACTGTTCCTCCGCCTTCAATGGTAATGTTGCCGGAACCTAATATACTTTCGTTGTTTATTGTTTTTATGTTCGTTCCTGATACTAATAGAGATTGCTTTGAGTTCCAAGTTGTTCTTTCGGTACTTGTTATAAATTTATTGGTAGAGTTAACGTCACTTACTAAATCACTCGACAATTTATTTGAGCTTGTTATTGCATCTTGTTTATCATCTATTTGTTCTTGCAAAGGTGCTACAGTCTGCCAATGTGCTTCGGTCCATGCCTCAGCAGTTGTGATTGCAGTAACACACTCCCAAACATTATTAGAATATCTTACTCTATCTCCAACATTATAAGTTGAACTTGCTGAATATATAGGTGTCCCACTTATTATATTTATCATTGCAGTATTTATTGCTTTTGGTGTTGCTCCTAATGCAGATGAGGTAGATGTTAAAGAATCTGAATATTTTGCCAATCCATAATATAAAGTAGTTGCCAAAGCACTTCTATGCATAATCCAATATGTTCCGTTATAAGTGAAGTCAATTATTTCTCCAGCAGACCAAATGTATTGAACTGCATTTGTATCAGCTTTGTATCGGATATTTTTAGCTCCTGTACTATTTACATTTAAAGTAAGAACTCCGTTATAACTTTGACCATAAGTAAACAATACACTTATTGTAGCACCATTCTCTAAAATAAAACCATCACACACAACAACTTTGGCTTGTTTTGTAGCGGCGGTGGCACACGTTCCATAATAATTTAAATTCTTTGTTGCACCTGTTTCTATACCATTTAATTTTGTTTTATCGTCAGAACTCATCAAACCTGCTGTAGTTGTAGTTGCGTTACTATATGTTGTATCGGTGGCACTTATTGTTTTGCCATCACTAGCAATGCTTATATTTGTTCCAGCTACTATTTTATCTTGTTTTCCACTTATGTCTTGATGTTCAGTTATTACAGTACCTAAATCAGCTACTCCACTACTTGCAATTGTACTGCCATTCATCTTTACACCAGTAATTGTACCAGTGTTAGAAGTATATCCGTTAGGATTTGTTGAATTATATGGAGTATATCCTAAAGCTGTAGTAACATCACTTGAACTTATACTTTGTAAAGCTGTGTCTGCTTTTCCTAAACTTGTTTGAACACCACTAGCTAAATCAGTTTTAGGTATCCCAGTTGACGGTTTAATATATGTACCAGTATTCTTAGTAAAGCCCCATCCACTAACAGTGCTTTCGGTTACTTGTGTAGGTATAGTCGGAACATCGGTTAAATCGTTATAACTTCCGCTTGTAGCAACTGTAGCTAATCCTGATATTAAACTAGTGCTTAACTTATTGGAACTTGTTATGGCATTTTGTTTTCCATTCCATGTTGACTTTTCGCTAGTTGTAACAAATTTATTTCCACTATTACTATCGTCAATTAAATCACTAGCTATTTTGTTAGAAGATGTTATCTCCGTTTGTAAACCTGCAACTAAATCACCAACAGGAATATCTACTGTAGTTCCGTTTTGCAATGTTAATATTATTTTCTGATTTGAATTATTGTAAGAACCACTTACTACAACGTTTTCTAAAGGCAAGTCTATTGAATCTGAGCTTATTACTGTACCTTCGCTATTCTTTAATGATAAAGTTACAACATACGTAGTAGTATTAATCTCCAAATCTATAAAAGAACCAGTATCTGTAGCTAATGTGTAATGTGTCAAGTCATTAACATTTTTTGTTATGTAACCGCTATCATTGTTTAAATCAGATGTATTTTTTGGTATACTCGTTTTGTCTGCTTTAATTTTACCAATGGTAATTATGCTGTTATTTAAGTCTGTTATGCTTTCTTTTACTTCAGTATCATCGTAATTTTCAAGATCTGCTAACTTATTTTTTTCATTATCAGTATAATTATTATCAGTATGTACATAAGCACTATCGCTTACAAAATTACTATTATTTGTTAATTGACTTGTACTAGTAGGTATAGTTGGTTTGTTACTTAAATCATTATAACTTCCACTAAAATCAGATTTATTGTTCCATGTTGTTTTCTCAGTGTCACTTACTAATCGGTGTGTACTGTCATCGCTTAATTGACTCAATTTAGTAGGTATAGTTGGTTTGTTACTTAAATCGTTATAACTTCCGCTTGTAGCAACTGTGGCTAAATCGTTAAATTGTACTGCTGTTTTACCAGAAGCAGCCCCACTTCTTATTGTTTCTAAATCATTTATTGTATCTTGTTTTCCATTCCATGTTGACTTTTCATTATCTGTTACAAGTCTATGTGTACTATCATCACTTAATTCATCTAATTGTGTAGGTATAGTTGGTTTGTCACTTAAATCATTATAACTTCCACTAAAATCAGATTTATCTGAAACAGCATCATCTACATACTTTTTGTTAACAGCATCTCCATCATTTTCAGGGTCTCTTACATTGCCTATATATGTTTCTGTTGGTGTAAGTAATATGCTGTTACTATCTCCAGTAGTATTGTTTGTAAGACCGAAATCAATTTGGTAACCAACATTATTTATAGAGCTAGAATAGTTTGTACCTTGCATTGCCGCATCTGCAGCTATAGGAACATAATCTGATTCCAAAGTATCATTAGTAGCTAATAAAACAGAAGTCCCATCATAATTGCCACTTGTAGTATTTATATTAATAGAATCTTCATCTGTACCAAGAGGAATACTACCGTCTATTGTAACATCATATAATGAAAGTAACGGACTATCGTCTCTTTCATAACTACCGGTAACTGAAATATTAGCAACATTATTAGAAACTATAGAAGATTCATTTATTTGAACATCTATATTGTTAGCTTCGATGGTATCGTCTACATATTTTTTGTTAACAGCGTCTGTATCGTCTACTGGATCAATAACATTCTTCAAAAGCAACTTATTATTTTGGTCAGTTTCTATAATAGTATTATCGTCCACAATAATAGAAAACCCTGAACTGCCTAATGTTAAAACAGAATTTTTAGTATTACCGTCATCTGTATAAGAGCTTCTAAGCATCACCATATTACCGTTATTAGTAATTGCACTACTAAAGTCTCCAGAATGGGAACTCCTTGTTACTGAAGAATCAACCTTACTGTTCCATGTTGTTTTCTCTTCTGATGTAACAAATTTATGAACTTGATTAGTGTCGTCTACTAAATCACTTTTAAGCTTATTATTAGCTGTTATTTCAGATTGAAGACCACTAACTAAATCTGCCACGCTAAATCTTGTGCTAGTGCCACTTTGTAATGTCAATACTATTTCTTTACTATACTTATCGTAATAAGCGTCAACAACCATGGTTTCAAGTGGTAAATCTATAGTATCAGAACTTAATGTGTTCCCATTTTTATCTTTTAATGTTATGGACATAGCATATGTAGAATTATTAATGTCTAACTCTATTGTTTTACCAGTTTCATTTATTGTTGAATATGTAGATTCTGCATCAGAGCTCTTAAGATAATCTCTGGTTCTAAGCAAATTTTCTAATGTTCCTTTAGATATAAAATTCTCAGCATTTCTCTCTAAATATTGATTATATGTTAGTACATTACCTTTCAAATATCCGTTACTATCTACATTAGCATTAGTACCAACTTTTATAACACCAGCTGTCGTAGAATCAGCATAATCTATTCTAGAAACTAGTCTTTTTCCAGTTACATATTTGTCTAGTGTTCCTTTCGAAATTAAATATTTATCATCCTTATTAAAAAGATCACTATAAGATGTATTTACTCCACTTACTTTGCCGGTATTTTTATCAACTACAAAACCAGAGTTGCTACTAGATTTTATAACCCCGCCGACATTTTCAGTGGCATAATCAGTATTCTTTACGAAAATTTCAATTGGTAAATCCACCATATTAGATTCAGATATAAGTTCACCATCATTATCATATATCTTTATTTTGAATTGATAATTCTCCTCATCTGATTCAATTTCTATCTGATCAATAGTATCACCTTTTTTACCTTCTGGTATTCCAAAATTTAATATTGGATGTCTATCTGTTCCAGAATTTGTGATGGTTACTTGTGAGCCTGGTGGTAATGTTTCAACTTCTCCAACTTCGACAGTTGGTAAATTTTCATCTATATATTCTTTAAATTCAGGTTTAGCTGCAGCTATCAAATCCTGCATAGCTTGGTAGTATTGAGCAAATTCATCAGGGTCAGGTTCGGTAGGTGTCTCGGCATTTTCTATATAACTACCTCTGTTAACATAAAAATGTGTTGGTTCTGGTGAATATCGTAGAATTAATTCGTTATTTTCGTCTATCTCATATGCGTAAACTCCTACCATATATACACCAGGTTTTTTCAATATATCATAAGGTATATTGCATTCATCATTTGCAATAACCATTTCTATAGGAGGTTTGTCTTTTGCTACAAACAAAGCTTTCTTTACGTAATTGTCAAGATATTCTGGAGAGAATGTAAAATAAAATTTGTTGATATTGTATTCTCCAGCATTTAGTTCAACATCGTTCTCAACTATACAACGTGTTGCTGTTACATTAACTTTCATTTAATTAATCACCTCTCTATCCTGTTCTATTTGCTTTGTAACCAAATATAATTACTGGTATACACCAAACATTATTTTCTCCTAATGTAAACTGGCTGTCTTGAACTAGCCCATAACATACTTCAGCGTTGTATTTTACAGGGCTGTTATAAACAAGTTTTCTAACCCCCATATATGCTTTTCCATTATACATTATCGCCGTAAATAATGTTGTGTTAAAATACTTTATTACTTTTTGATATTGTAAATCCCAATATCCAATATTAGCATTCTGGCTCCAATCCCAATAATATATTTCTAAATAGTCATAATCTTCAGAAGAAAGATTAATTGTCTGAGCCCCAAAAGCAACATTTCTATTAGGGTTTCGCCATAACACAACAGGATCGCGATCAGCTAAACTCGCTGTCAAAGCATCAATAGCTTCATCAATATCTGTAAGAGCTGAGTTCACAGCATCAACACTTGGAGGATTTGTAGATGAAGGGGTTTCTAACGAATCAATAACTTTACGTCCGTAATCAACTAAATCATTACCGTTATAATAATATAATGAGTGATCGTCGCTATTCAAATATAGACATTTATCTACTGGTGATTCTCCAATAGGATCCCAATTATCGTCACTAACAGCTGTGTATAATAAATTATTAGTAGTATTATAGTATATTTCGCCTTCTAAACATTCTATCGGTTCGGTTGCACTAATTGTTTTTAATATTGTTACCTCTATTTTTTTATTAACACGACTATTTATATCATTAATATCATTACTAACGTTGTCCTGTAATAGATTTAAGTTATCTGCATCAACTGGTGTTGTAGTGTCAGGAAGATCTTTAAAAGGTATTTTATTCATATCATCATTCTCCTTCCTTGTTATCTTTTTCACTATTTTCTAATTCTATTACGCCATTTTTAGCCAGCTCTTCTACTAGTTCATTTATATATAATCGA
>CALELS010000007.1 GCA_937902735.1 uncultured Caryophanales bacterium | reverse complement strand
TCGATTTCTTTAGTAATGACACCACTATATGAACCAACTTCATCATTGTAGTAGATGAGGTCTAACTTCTTATCGTGGTCTCCAAGTAGTGAGAATTGTTTAGCACCACTTGAGCCATAATCACTAACATCAGTGATATGAGTGATAGCAAGATCATTGACTAGGAATGACATTCTTACTGTGTTAATTCCAAGTAAGGACATGACATTTCCATAGTTATCAACCAATTGATAAACATTGCTAACATTTTCATTATATTTCTTTAGGAAATATCTACGATAGGTAAATAAAGTGTCAACACCACCAACAAAGTGGTCTAAGTAAACTTCTCTGCCTTCATAGAATAATTCTTGAATTGTGAGTAATTTTGAAGTGTCTTCATCACCATTCGCTTTGAAACACTTAAGTTCGATTGTGTTATTTGTGGTATCCATTAAACCAACATAAGCAGTTTGATCGAATGAGCCACCATTGTTGATAACATTTTGTTTGTGGAATTTATTAACAAAAGAACCAAGATTTGCATAGATTTGTGTAGTTCTATCTTCACCATTGACTGTGTAAGAAGTGAGTAAATGGAAAGGTCTTCCTTCCTTAACTTCATCTTTATAAGCTGCACTTGCAACTAATGTGTCATTAACACTATCAATGTAAAGAGTTGCTCCACCAACACCAACAAAGGTTCTTGTTTTGTCTTTGTAATCTTTCTTTGTGACAGGGAAACGACAAATTTCACCATTATCATTTGCAAAGTAAAGTTCTTCATCACATTCAAAGAAGATTGAGGCATCAATGTTGCTTAAGAAATACCATTCGTATTCATTGTCATCATTTCTTAAACCATAGAAACCAACATAAACACCTCTCTTAGTCTTGAGAAGTAGAGTTTCTTCAAAGACATATAGGAAAGCATTTTTAAGGTCTTCATCTTTAATCTTTTCATTGATAAATGAAGAGACATCAAAGGTATATTTAGCAGTGTTATAGACATCATCTTTATTAGTGAGTGCTTTAAGACCATTCTTGGTTAGAACAATTGTTTCACCAACAAAGTTGACAACACCTCTATGAGATAAGCCACCAACACCACCATTGGAGTTAATGTCAAACATTGAGAATGAAGGTTCAGCTAAAGAACCATCTTCGCTAACACTATTTCCATCAGCACTTGT
>CALELS010000006.1 GCA_937902735.1 uncultured Caryophanales bacterium | reverse complement strand
TGTTAAATGACAAAGTTAACGCAACAAAAAAATAATATTTGATAAAACCAGCAAAATTATCGTTTATTGTTGCGATAACATCGCATAATTTTGACAAGAATTAATGTTTTGAATATAATTCAGTCCATAACAAAAACGCATTGCGTCAAAATTTGGCGAAGTTAACGCAACGTTCTTATTTTTTGAAAAAAGGTCAACAGATTTGTCTTAGGTCGACCTTTTTCTTTTCTACTCTAAAAATTCCAATTCTATCCAAAAAATCTTTTCCGAATTTTCTTCTAACCAAATCATAAGGAGTTTGGTCATGCAATTCTTTTCGTACATATGAATTAATTTGAGAAAAAATCCAATTAACCTTATCTTGTGTTAAGAAATCCAATGATTTTCCTTTAGGAATAATATAGCGAATATACTCATGGTTTCTTTCACAATGGGATTTATCGGTTGCTTTATAAGGTGTAGTAAAAAATGTTCTACAAACGAATTCACCAGAATCGTTAAATTCGATTTTATTGAAATAAGAGAATTCGATGCCGTTATCTGCAAGATTGATCGGAAATGTATCTTTGACAAACTCAGAACCAAGAGACCTGAATAATTTTCTGATTTTTGTTTTAACATCATTTGGGTCTGATTTTTGTATTAATAAACCAAACTGAAATTGATATTTTACAAATGTAATCGTCAATATTGCGTATTTATCAGATGTTTTTCCTAGAACGGAATCGTATTGAACAATATTGCTTCTTTTATGCTTAGAACAATACTTTAAGTAATCAGAATATTGTCTACCAATTAAAACCGTGATATCTCTCAATTGAAATTCCTTAGGTTTTTTATATTCGTGTTTATACACAACGTATTTTCTTAGTTCGTGAGCTTTAATTGAAGCAAATCCGTTATAAATCAGTCTACGTATTGTTTTTTCACAGCAAATTTTCGCCAGGTTAGAATTTGAGATATAAGCGTGATGCAAAGATTGCTTAAGCTGACGAATTTGTTCTAAAAGAACATCATTTATTATAGCGATCTCTTTTGAATCTAATCTGGTATGTTGGCGTGACGTTGATTTAAGTTCTGTAGCAATTTTGTGAGCTTGTTCAAAGTTGTAATAGCGTCTTTCATAGTTGCATGCAGAACGAAATTGGCACGAGTTACATAATACGTGTTTCTTTCTATGAAGACATTCTCTCTCAGAAAAACCTTCTTTAATTGTTAAATGAGAGTTAATTTCTCTGCTTATCGTTGATTTGTTTCTTCCAAGTCTATTTGCGATTTCTGTCAAATTCATATCTTTTGTTAGACAAGCTTGAATTAGCATTCTATCTTCAATCGTTAGTCTTTTCATTGTTTTCTCCTCCTTTCTTAGAGATAGAAGGTAAAACAAATTGACAAAATGTCAAATTACAGGAAATGTTGCGTTAACTTTGTCACTTAACA
>CALELS010000005.1 GCA_937902735.1 uncultured Caryophanales bacterium | reverse complement strand
ACGAGATCGGTCTCGGCATTCCTGCTGAACCGCTCTTCCGATCTGCGATTCTTTTAAAATTCTCCGGAAGGAAAATCTGAAAAAACATTTTATCTAGGTAATGCTTAGCGTGACTTATAAGATCATTAACATTGCAGTTCACTCCTAATTATTTAATCAAAAGAGATAATCTATTACTTGTATACTCATAAAATAATTGCAAGAAGACACTATTTATGTCACTCCTTTCCTCACGGATAAACTATAAAAACTATATAATAAGTACCTTATAAGTCACACTAAGCATTACCTAAGTCACTATAGAATCTTAACAAGTAGATAGAAAGGAGTGATGGTTATTCCTAGAATATCAAATAGTAAGGTGAGTGAACAAAAAATTAAGCCTGCTTTGACTCCAGAAGCTCGAGAAAACCAATTAATTTATCTGGCTACCAATTTAGCTGAGAAACAATTAAAAGATGGAACCGCATCTTCACAAGTAATAACACATTATTTGAAATTAGCAACCGCTGAATCGAAATTAAAAAATGAATTATTAGAAGAACAAAGAAAATTAGCAGCTGCTAAGACAGAATCTTTAGAATCTGCTAAACAAGTAGAAGAACTATACAAAGAAGCAATAAAAGCTATGAATCATTACAAAGGACTTGACGAGGAAATAGAAGATGATCAATAGTAGAAATATAAAAACGTATTCCGAATTAAGTAAGTTAAAAACTTTTGAAGAACGATTTGATTATTTGAATTTAAATGGTATAGTTTGTGAAGAAACTTTTGGTTTTGATAGATATCTTAATCAGAAGTTTTACAATTCAACTGAATGGAGAAATGTAAGAAATAAAGTTATAGCACGAGACCATGGTTGTGATCTAGGATGCAATGGATACGAAATAAATTATGACAAGATATTAATTCATCATATGAATCCAATTACTCAAGATGATATAATTAACAAATCAAAATATTTATTAGATCCAGAGTATCTTATAACAACTGTGAAAAAAACTCATGACGCTATACATTACGGAAATCGTAAAGATTTATATCCAGAACCAGTTGAACGATATAAAAATGATATGTGTCCATGGATACATTAAGGAGGAAAATAATATGGGTAGAAATTATAAAAATTATTATAAAGAAGAAAATAAAGAAGACGTGGTTGACACACCTGTTGTACCAGAAGAAAATAAAGAAGACATAGTTGATATACCTGTTGTACAAGAAGAAAATAAAGAAGACGTGGTTGACACACCTGTTGTACCAGAAGAAAATAAAGATGAAGTAAAAACTGATAACACACCTGTTACACCAGAAGAAAATGAAGATGAAGTAAAAACTGATAGTGCACCTGTTGCACCAGAAGAAAATGAGGAAGAAATAGTAAAAGGTGTTGTGTCTAATTGTTCTAGATTAAATGTTAGAGAAGAAGCATCTACAAAATCTTCTGTTTTAAAAGTTATTGATTCTGGTACAGAAGTTGAAGTATTAGGAACATTAGTTGAAAATCAGTTCTACAAAGTTAAAATAGATGATATAATTGGATTTTGTGTAAAAGATTTTATAGAACTTAAATAAAAGGAGTACAGCATGACTAATGAAAGCATATTAGATTCTATAAAAGCAATGTTAGGTATAGATCCATTATGTGAAGACTTTGATCTTATTATAATAAATCATATTAATTCAGCTTTTATGATATTAAGTCAATTAGGAGTCGGACCAGAAGGTGGTTTTCGAATTAGAAACAATTCTAATGAATGGAGAGAATATTTTTCTGAGGCAGACGATATAGGTGCAATTAAAGATTATATATATCTAAAAGTTAAGATGACATTTGACCCACCTATAAATGGATCTGTGATAGAATCATACAAAGAATCTATTAGAGAATTAGAGTGGCGTTTAATGATACAAAAGGAGGAATAGTATGCATAACATAGAACAGAATAATTCCGACGAATTATATCATTATGGTAGATTAGGAATGAAGTGGGGTCAACATATTTTTGCTGACATTAAAAAAACCGCTCTGAACTATAGAAATAGAAAAAATAAACAAAAAAATATAAACGAGAATACTCGATTAAAAATAAGAAAATTAAAGAAACTTGCTAAAGACGAGGCCTATAAAAGAAAACTTCAAAAACAACAAGACGAAAAAATAGTAAAAGCTAAAAAGCATATATTAAACAAATATGGAATAGATTTCGGAAAAGATAGCACCCCAAACAAAGGAGAAACTAAAAGTCGAAATAATCCATTAACTAAAAAAGAAATTCATAATTTATCTGATACAGAATTAAAAGAACGACAGAATAGATTAAATAATGAAAAACAACTTATAGAATTGCAAAATTATCATGCTTCTATCGGGCAGAAATTTGTTAGAGCTGTTGTTAAAGATGTTCTAATTCCAGCCGCTACTAATGCCGGGAAAGATTTAGTTGCATCGTATATGAAAAAATATGGTGATATGGCTATCAATTCTTTTGATGAAAATTTCCAAAAGAAAAAGGGACAATAATAAATGGCATTATCTAATACTGCCACGCCTAAATATTATGGAATGTTTAGAGATTCTGTAATAAGAGGCGAGACACCAGTAAATGAAACAATAGCTATGGAAATGAATCGTATAGATCATCTTATAGAAAACCCAGGTTTCTACTATGACGACAAAGCTCTTGATGGTTGGATAGATTTTTGTGAAAACGAATTAACTCTTACAGATGGAAGTGATTTAACGTTACTTGACACATTCAAGTTATGGGCTGAGGAAGTATTTTGTTGGTATTATTTTGTTGAACGTAGTGTTTATATACCGTCTAAAGATGGATATGGTGGGCATTATGTTAGAAAAAGAATAAAGAAAAGATTAACCAATAAACAGTATCTTATAATTGCCAGAGGTGCTGCTAAATCACAGTATGAATCATATATTCATCAATATTTCTTAAACGTTGATACTTCAACTACACATCAGGTTCATATAGCACCAACAATGTATCAGGCTGACGAGGTATTAGCTCCAATGAGAACCGCTATAACCAGATCAAAAGGCCCGTTATTCAAATTTTTAACAGAAGGATCTATAAATAATACAACTGGCAATAAAGCAAAAAGACCTAAACTTGCGTCAACCAAAAAAGGAATTGAAAATTTCTTAACTAATTCATTAGTAGAGATTAAACCAATGTCAATCGACAAGGTTCAGGGATTGAATAGTAGAATAAATACAGTTGATGAATGGCTTTCTGGTGATATAAGAGAGGATGTTATAGGTGCACTTGAACAAGGTGCCTCAAAAAATGATGATTATCTAATAGTAGCTGTTAGTTCTGAAGGAACAGTAAGAAATGGTCCAGGTGACACAATCAAAATGGAGCTTATGGATATACTTAAAGGCGAATATTATAATCCGCACGTTTCTATATGGTGGTATAAGCTTGACAGTATAGATGAAGTTGGTAACCCAGACAAATGGGTAAAAGCTAACCCAAATTTAGGAAAAACCGTATCGTATGAAACGTATCAGTTAGATGTAGAAAGAGCCGAGAAAGCACCAGCTAATAGAAATGATATATTAGCTAAACGTTTTGGTATACCTATGGAGGGTTATACATATTTCTTCACGTATGAAGAAACAATACCACATAGACAAACTACATTCTTTGGAATGCCATGTGCTTTAGGAGCCGATTTATCACAAGGTGACGACTTTTGTTCATTCACATTTGTGTTCCCATTACGAGATGGCGCGTTTGGTGTTAAGTCTAGAAATTACATAACTGAAAGAACACTTAATCGGTTACCTTCAGCTATGCGATTAAAATATGATGAATTTATAAATGAGGGTAGCCTTATGATAATGGACGGTACTATACTAGACCCTATGGAAATTTACGAGGATCTAGACCAATTTATAATTGATACACAGTACGACGTTAGATGTTTTGGGTATGATCCATATAATGCGAAAGATTTTGTTGAAAGATGGGAACGAGAAAATGGACCTTACGGAATCGAAAAAGTAATACAAGGAGCCAAAACTGAATCTGTACCATTAGGAGAAATAAAGAAATTAGCAGAAGATAGATTACTATTATTTGACGAATCAGTTATGAAATATACTATGGGTAATTGTATAATATTGCAAGATACTAATGGCAATAAAAAGTTGTATAAAAAAAGAGCTGATCAAAAGATAGATTCTGTTGCAGCTATGATGGATGCTTATATAGCATATAAAAATAACAGAGAGGCATTTGAATAGAGGTGAATATATGAACAAACAAGATGATTACATAGAACATTTTGGTATACCAGGAATGAGATGGGGTGTTAGAAAAACACCTGAACAACTTGGCAATAAAATAGATAAAATATTAAAAAAGAATAAAAAATTAAGTGATTACGCTAACGAACAAAGCAAGTTATCAAACAAATTTGCCAGAAAAGCTTTAAAATTTAGAAATAAACAATCTAAATGGCAAAAAAGATTGGATAAAGCTACTGCTAAAAAGGCTAAATATGAAGATAAAATATATAAACAGAATAACAAATTAATAGGTAAACCAAATACCGAAAAAATAGCAAAATATATTGAGAAATCTATGAAACAACAACGTAAAATAGATAAAGCTCAAAAACATATAAAATTTAATAAGTACCAATTAAAGTCTGATAGAGCAAAAGCTAAAGCATTTAAAGCGGAAGGCTATTTAAAAAAGAATGAAAGAATGATATCAATGTATAAAAACACAATAAGAGATATTAATTCCGGAACTATAAACACCGGTAAGAGTTTCATAATGAGATATTCAAAACCAGATAAATAAGGAGGACAATGAATGGACACAACAATCGGGTCTAGACTAAAGAAAGCATTTAACGTTTTTTTAAATAGAGACCCTACTGAATATAGGACTAATATTATAACATACAGTAATGGAAGCTATAGACCCGATAGGCTAAGATTATCAAGAGGAAGAGATCGCTCTATAGTTAATACAATATTTAATCGAATAGCGCTTGATGTCGCTTCGGTTGATATAATACATTGTAAAACAAAAGATGGAAGATTTCAATCTGAGATAAAGTCTGGATTAAATGAATGCTTAAGTTTAGATGCAAATCTTGACCAGACAGGGCGAGCTTTTGTACAAGACATAGTTGTTTCAATGTTTGATGAAGGATGCGTAGCGATAGTGCCTGTTGACACTGATATAAATCCTAAAAATTCCTCATCTTTTGATATTCTTAGTATGAGAGTTGGTAAAGTGGTAGAATGGTACCCCGATGATGTTAAAATAAATGTATACAATCAGAAAACCATGAAAAAAGAAAATATAATAATTTCTAAATCAAAGGTAGCTATTGTAGAAAACCCATTTTACTCAGTGATGAACGAGCCTAACTCGACACTGTCGAGATTAATGAATAAATTATCATTACTTGATATGGTGGATGATCAAACATGTTCTGGTAAATTAGATTTAATCATACAATTACCGTATAGCATTAAATCAGAAACAAGAAGAAATCAAGCTAATGACAGGGTATTAGATATTGAAGATCAATTAAAGAACTCTAAATATGGTATAGCATATATAGATGGAACTGAAAAAGTTACACAGTTAAATAGACCATTAGAAAATAATTTAATGAAGCAAGTTGAATATTGGACGAGCATGCTTTTCAGCCAGTTGAATATGACACAAGCAATATTAGATGGAACAGCAGATGAGTCTACGATGACTAATTATTATGCTAGAACCATTGATCCAATAGTTGCAGCTATAGTAGATGAAATGAAAAGGAAATTTTTATCTAAAACAGCTAGAACCCAAGGACAAAGTATAGAATATTTTATTGATCCATTCAGACTAATACCACCTAAGGATTTAGCTGAGATTGCTGACAAATTTACCAGAAATGAAATAATGACATCCAATGAGTTTAGACAAATAATAGGTCGTAAACCATCTGATGATCCTAAGGCTGACAAATTAATAAATAGTAACTTAAATCACCCAGAAGAAGGACAAAATATTAATCTAGCTCAGGATACTGATGCAGATGAAGAAACGATACCTCAAAATGAGCAAGAATCAGGAGATATGTCGCCAGATGAAGCTCAATCAATATTTGAATCAATGAGTGCTACTCAGCAACAAGCTGTCTACACTATTATTGGTGAAATTTTAGATGATGAAGAATCATAGAAAGGAGTAAGTATGAAAGAATCATATGATTTCAGCGGATGGGCTACTAGAAATGATATAGAATGTTCTGATGGTAGAACCATACGAAAAGATGCATTCAAAGATAATGATGGTCAAAAAGTACCATTAGTATGGAACCATAATCATGATAGTATAGAAGAAGTTTTAGGTCATGCTTTACTAGAAAATCGTGAAGAGGGTGTATATGCATATGGAAAATTCAATGATACAGAAGCTGGACAAAATGCTAAGAAATTAGTCATTAATGGTGATATTGATAAATTGTCAATATATGCTAATAGACTAAAATCTCAAGCTAAAAATGTGGTCCATGGATGTATTAGAGAAGTTAGCCTTGTTTTGGCAGGTGCTAATCCAGGTGCATATATTGACTCTGTTATATGTCATAATGATGCTTCTGGCGAAGATGAGGAAGAAGGAACAATCTATACTGATGCAACTATAAGTATCATGGAAGATCATGAAGAAGAATCTGAAAATGTGTCAGAAGAAATTGAGCATGCTGATGATCAAGAAGGAGAAGATAACATGAACGAAGAAGAAACTATTGAAGATGTATTCAACACATTAAGTGATAAACAAAAGAAAGCTGTTTATGCTATTGTTGGAGAAGCATTAGAACATAGTGATGAAGATGATGAAGAAGAATCAGAAAAAGAAGAATCAGAAAAAGAAGAAGGAGAAGAAGAATCTATGAAACATAATGTATTCGAAAGTGATACAAAAAATACTGAACAATTTTTACAACATAACGATGAAGTAGAAATTATAAAAATGGCTAAAGATTGTGGAAGTTTGAAGAAAGCAATGAATGCTTATATCAATAATAACGAATCTTTACAACATAGTTTTGAGAGCATCGAAGAATTATTCCCAGATTATAAATTATTAAATCCAGGAGCTCCAGAAAAAGTAGACGCAGACTATGAATGGGTTAGAAGAGTATTAGACAGAGCTAAGAAATCACCATATAGTCGTGTAAAAACAAGATTTGCTAATCTTAAAGAAGCAGACATAAGAGCTATGGGTTATAAGAAAGCTGAAGAAAAGAAATTAATCGGTACTTGGAATTTAGGTGGACGTAGTCATGACCCTCAGACAGTATATGTAAAAGACAAACTAGATAGAGACGATATAATTGATATTACTGACTTTGATGTAGTAGCATATCAAAAAGGTATCATGAAAGATCTTTTAGAAAGAGAAGTTGCTAGAGCTGCTTTAATCGGTGATGGTCGCGAAGACAATGATCCAGACAAAATTAAATCTGCACATATTCAAGATATTTGGCATGATGATGAGTTCTATACAATTCACCAAGATGTAGATATTACAGCTGCTGAAACAGAGCTTCAAGGAACTGATACTGATAAGCATTTCGGAGAAAATTATATATATGCGGAAGCAATTATAACAGCCGCATTATATTCACGTGAAAAATATAGAGGTAGCGGTTCTTTAGATTTCTATTGTACACCACATTTACTAAATGTTATGTTACTAGCTAGAGATTTAAATGGTCGTAGAATTTATAGTTCTAAGAGCGATTTAGCACAAGCACTAAATGTTAACAACATTTATACAATTGAACAATTCGAAAATAAAACACGTACTCATGAAGATGCTACAACTCATGAAACATCTACTAAGAAATTACTAGGTATCTTTGTAAATATGGCTGATTATCAATTTGGTTCAACTAAGGGTGGAGAAATTACAAGCTTCGAAGATTTCGATATTGACTTCAACCAATATAAATATTTAATGGAAACTCGTCTATCTGGAGCTTTAGTACATCCATTCTCAGCTATAGCACTTGAGGAACCAACTACTACTACTCAACCATCAGGATAAAAATATTTAAATAGAAGGAGAAATTCAAAATGGCAAAGTATCATGGAATGATAGGTTTTATAGAAACTAAAGAAGTTACACCAGGTGTGTGGACAGAGGAAGTTGTCGAGAGACCTTATTATGGTGAGATGACAAGAAATATGAAAAGATATATAAATTCGGAATCGACTAATGATAATATAACTATTTCAAATTCTTTAAGTATAATAGCTGATCCATATGCTAGCCAGAATTTCCAAAAAATTTATTATGTAACTTTTATGGGAACTAAATGGAAAGTTGAAAATGCTGAAGTTCAGTTCCCTAGAATTACATTATCATTAGGAGGTTTATATAATGAATAGACGTTTGGAATTGCATGAAATACTTATAGGATTCTTAGGTAATGAACATGTTTATTATCAACCTCCAGAAAACTTAAAAATGGTATATCCATGTATAAGATATACAAAAGATGATATAGACTTAACATACGCCGATAATACACAATATTTTAATAAAAAAAGATATTCAATAACATATATCGATAAATTACCTGATAACGAAATCATAGACAAATTGTTGAGTCTACCATTATCGTCTTATGATAGACATTATACATCTGATAATTTAAATCACGATGTAATAACATTATATTATTAAGGAGGAATTATACTTTATGGGAAAACTTGTATGGGATCAAACAGGTGAAAAATTTTACGAAACAGGTGTAGAAGCAGGTGTTCTTTATCCATATAGCGACGGTGCTTATCAAACAGGTGTCGCATGGAATGGTTTAACAAATGTTAATCAATCACCAGAAGGAGCAGAAGCTACTAAATTATGGGCTGATAACAGAGAATATTTAAACCTATTATCAAACGAGACTTATAATGCCACAATTGAGGCTTATATGTATCCAGATGAATTCAAAGCTTGTAACGGTGAAAAATCTATAGCAACAGGAGTTACAATTGGACAACAGGCTCGTATGCCTTTTGGATTTAGTTATAAAACTAAAGTTGGTAGTGATGTTGATCCTGAAGCTGGATACAAAATTCACTTAGTTTACGGATGTAAAGCAGCTCCAAGTGAGAAATCATATGCTACTATCAATGATAGCCCAGAAGCAATGACACTATCTTGGGAGATAAGTACTACACCAGTAAATGTAACTGGATCTAAACCAACTGCTACTGTAGAAATTGATTCTAGAGATTTTAATACAACTGCATTAAGAGCAAAATTAGAAGCTTTAGAAAATATTCTATATGGTACTGACGGTGATTCTGCTACAGAACCAAGATTACCACTACCAGATGAAGTTGCTACATTAATCGGTGTTGTTTCAGGATAATATTTTTTAGTAGGAGAGGAGAATAAATATGTTAAAAAAGACAATTAAATATGAAGATTATAACGGAGTTGAAAGAAACGAGGATTTCTATTTCAATCTAACAAAAGCCGAATTATTTCAAATGGAATTAGGAATGGAAGGAGGTCTTGAAGAACATATTATGAAAATAATAAAAGCTCAAGATCTTCCTACAATTATTAATCTATTTAAGAAAATAATTCTTGAATCATATGGTGAGAAAAGTGATGACGGTAAAAGATTCATTAAAGTTACAGACGACGGAATCAATCTAGCTAATAGATTTGCACAAACTGAGGCTTTCTCACAATTGTATATGGAGTTAGCTACAGATGATAATGCCGCTGCTGAATTCATGAAAGGCATAATGCCTAAAGGTGTGGATTTATCAGATTCAGCTGTTAAAGAAAAAGCTAAAGAACTTGGAATAGAAGTTCCAAAAACTGACAATAAAGAAAAATAAAAATGAGGAGATGCGAGGATGCTTAAACTAAAAATTTCTAAAAAAGAACTTTGGGACGAAGAGAAAATGGAATTTATACAAGTTCCAGAGTGTGAAATACAGTTAGAGCATTCTCTTGTGTCTCTATCAAAATGGGAATCAAAATGGCATAGGTCTTTTATTAAAGAACAGTTAAAAGGAGATTCCGAGGAAGCTTTAGATTATATTAGATGTATGACAATAACCCAAAATGTTAATCCTAACATATATAAGTATATATCACCTGACGAAATGGACAAAATAATAGAATATATAAATGACCCAATGACAGCAACTACTTTTTCAGAGAAACCGACGTCTAAATCTAATGAATATATAACTAGCGAACTTATATATTATTGGATGATAACTTATAATATACCACCTGAGTATCAGAAATGGCATCTCAATAGATTAATAACATTAATAAGAGTATGCCAAATAAAGAACACCCCATCTAAGAAAATGAGCAGAGGTGATATAGTAAACAAATATGCAGCACTTAATGCGGCTAGAAGAAAGAAACTTAATTCGAAAGGATAATCATATGATACAATTCAAACAAAGAGGTGACTTTAGTAAATTAGATAATTTCTTTAAAAGAGCATCCAATGTTATTAATATGAAAACTATAAGAAATTATTGTGATGAAGGGGTAAGAGCATTAGAAAAGGCCACCCCAAAAGACACTGGGTTAACATCAAAATCATGGTCATATGAAATAACACAAAATAATGGATTGATAACAATATACTTTTTGAATTCCAACATAAATAAAGGAATACCGATAGCCATAATATTGCAATATGGTCATGCCACCAGAAATGGCGGTTGGGTAGAAGGTATTGATTATATAAACCCGGCTATTAAACCAATTTTTGAAAAAATAGCGGACGATTCGTGGGATTATATAATTAATACAAAACGACAATAATGAAGAGGAGAGATTTATATGAGTAAAACAATAGACCAAAGAGTCGTCGAAATGAGTTTCGACAATCGAAATTTTGAAAAAAATGTAAAAACATCATTATCTACTATAGATAAATTAAAGTCTAGTTTAAATTTCTCAGGAATGTCAAAAGGTTTAAATGAGCTATCCAAATCTGCTAGTAGTGTTAATTTTAATCCACTAACAAAAGGTATACAAGAAGTAGGAGTACAATTTAACGCATTATATTCCATAGCAGATCAAACAATGAGAAGAATAACAAACTCGGTCATGGATTTCGGATTAAATTTGGGAAAACAACTAATAATAGATCCTAAAAAATCTGGGTTTGAAGAATATGAACTTAAAATGGGGTCAATTCAAACAATTATGGCCAGTACAGGTGAGAGCCTAGAGGTAGTAAATGAATATTTAGAGAAACTTAACGAATATTCTGATAAAACCATATACTCTTTTCAAGATATGACATCCAATATCGGTAAATTTACTAATGCTGGCGTTGAGCTTAAAGACGCAGTTAATGCTATAAAAGGAGTTAGTAATGAAGCTGCTCTAGCTGGTGCAAATGCAAATGAGGCATCACATGCTATGTATAATTTTGCACAAGCCTTATCTTCTGGCTATGTAAAATTAACTGATTGGAAATCTATAGAAATAGCAAATATGGCTACAAAAGATTTCAAAAATGAATTAATACAAACAGCTGTCGAGATTGGTACACTTACTGATATTGGCGATGGAATGTATGAAACTTTAGAAGGAAAAACATTAAACGCAGTACGTGGTTTTAATGAAAGTCTCCAAGATCAATGGTTAACAACGGCTGTTTTGACGAGCACATTACAAAAATATTCTGATGAAAGCACTGATTTAGGTAGGAGAGCTAAGGCAGCAGCTCAAGACGTAAAAACTTTTTCGATGTTGATTGATACTTTAAAAGAAGCTGTCCAATCAGGTTGGGCACAATCTTTTCAAATAATATTCGGTGATTTCAACCAAGCCAAAAAATTATGGACAGGAGTAAGTAATGCCTTAGGTGACGTTATATCAAATATAGTAAAAATTAGAAATGATTTCTTAAATAGTTTTTTAGGAAAAACATTTACAAAAACGTTTGATGTAATGTCTGAAGCATTTTCCTCTGTAAAAGAGTCAACAGATGGGCTAAAAGAGGCTGTTAAAACAGTTGCTGATTATGCTAATCTTGTCGACGAGATAATCAGTGGAATATGGGGAAATGGACAAGCTAGATGGGATGCTTTAGCAGAAGCCGGATACGATTGGGCACACGCTCAAAATTTAGTAAACGAACGCCTTGGTGTTAGTCTAAGAAGAGAAACACAATATACTGAATCAGTTGAGGAAATTTCTCAAACAACAGAGAAACTAAATGATAACACTAAAGAATACATTGTTAACTTAGCTAATGTTCATAAGAAACAATTAGAAGGAAAAGAATTAAATGATGATGAACTAAAATATCTAGACGAGTATAATAAATTATCAGACAAACAAAAGAAAGCCATAAATGAAGTATTAAAATTATCTAGAAAAGTAGGATTACCAGTTAAAGAACTTATAGATAACATGGATGAAATAAATGGACGTTGGCTATTGTTTCAATCTTTCGGTAATATTGGAAATAGTATAATAACAATTTTTAAGGCGATAGGTAAAGCTTGGTTAGAAGTATTTCCTCCAAAAGATGCCGGTAATGCTATATTCAATGTTCTTACTGGTTTCCATAGATTAACCAGAGCACTCAAAGATTATTTAGGAGAAGTATCTGATACTGAGTCTAGAGCATATAAACTCTATAATGTTTTTAGAGCGCTATTTAGTATAATAGGTTTAGTAGCAGACGTCATTCACGGAGTACTTTCAATAGCTTTCCAAGGTTTTGCCAAGGGTCTAGAATTAATTACAAAACCTTTAGGATTAATATCATTTGATATGAACAATTTTTCCATATCTGTTTATAATGCAGTTACAGCCGCTAGAAAATGGGTTAAGGAAAACATAAAATTTGATAAATTAATAAATCTAATAGCAAAAGGTATTGTTGAAGCAGTTACCAGAGTTAAAGAATTTGTATCGACTAACGAATTAGCACAAAAAATATTAGAAAATGTCAAAAAGCTACTAGAAGATTTAAAATTAGGAATAGCTAACTTTGCGAACCAACTAACTAGTTCAGATGGAACTATACGAAAAGTTTTAGGAAATCTATTCGGCGGATTAAATAGTTGGATAAATGGACTTAAAAAAGTTGATAATGTTCCTATGTATATAATTAACGGATTGCTAAATGGCCTAAGAGGCGGAAGTATAAAAATAGTTGATTATATGATCAATCTCGGAACAAATATGATAGGAGCATTTAGGAGAGTACTAAGTATATCTTCACCCTCAAAAGAGTTCTTCAAAATCGGTAAGTATATAATGCTTGGCTTGATATTAGGTATAGCTTCACAAGCCGGACCGTTAAAGAATGTAGAAGGAGATGTTTTAGGAAATATATTAAATTTCGGAGCATCTATTAGAGAAGCTGTCATAAATGGTTTCAAAGGAATTGCAGATGTTCTAAAAGCTATCGATTACAAGAAATTATTTGCAGTAGGTTTAGGTGCCGGAATTATATACATAATTAAACAACTAAATGACACTGTAAATAACATAACAAAAACACTTGGCGATGTTATATCCCCATTAAAATCTTTTGGAAAAATGATGGATTCTGCTGGCGCAGCAATGAAAAGTTTCTCAGCAGATCTCGGTGCTGCTAAAAAGATGAATGCTAAAACGTCATTGATAAAAGGTATTGCAATGAGTATGCTCATGATAGCTGCTTCAATGTATATAATAGCACAAATAGAACCAGATCGTTTGCAATCAGCAGCAATTGTTTGTGGTATAATGTTTGCAGCATTAGTAGCACTTTTCTTAATAATGGATAAGCTAGCAAATGGGGCAGGTATTGTAAAAGGTAGTGTTGATGCCACTGCTAAAAAAGCCACATTTAATATAGGACCAATAATGGCTATGTCATTAGCGTTATTGGGAATGGCTATTGCATTAAAGAAGTTATCGGCTATAGACACTTATGGACTTATTAATGCACTTTATGGTCTTGGTGCTGTTATAGTTGCATTCTCTTTATTAATGATATCTGTTGGAGGACTTACAAAATTATTAAAGTTGAGTGGTTCAGATTTAGAGGGAGTTAGTAAATACTTAAAGAAAATAGCTACTTCATTATTATTAATGTTGCTAGTAATAAAATTAGCTGCTAAAATATCCGCTGATGAAGTTAAACAATCAGTTATGGCTTTGGGATTAGCTACTGGAATATTTGTAGCATTTATAGCAATATCTAAATTTTCAGGAGAAAACTCAGATAAAGTTGCAGTACTTATTGGTTCATTATCACTTTCATTGTTGGCATTAATAGGTATAATAAAGATAGCATCAATGCTAAAACCTAGAGATGTGGCAAGAGGCATGCTAGTTGTCATGGGTTTGACTGCAATAATATCTGCTATAATAGCTGTGTCACATTTTGCAGGAGAAAACGCAGAAAAAGCAGCGGCTCTAATATTATCGTTCGGTTTAACTTTAGGTGCTATTGTTATTTCTATGAAAATACTAGCCACAATACCTGAAGAAGGAATTAAAAAGGGTATTGCTGTTATGGCTGGTATAGGTATAATATTTACATTGCTAGTTGGTATAACACATTTTGCTGGTAATAATGTAGCAAAAGCTGGATTATTATTATTAGCTGTGTCTGGCGCATTATTAGTATTAACTGGTGTTATATTTATGCTATCTGCCATGGATACAAAGAGCTTGATAAAAGGAACTGCAGTAATAGCTGTTATAGGTTTGGTGTTTGCGGGACTTATAAAAGCTACAGAGAAATCAAAAGATGCTGCTAATGCTGTTAAAGGTTTACTAATAGCTATGTCAGTATTATTAGGTTTTGTAGTAGCATTAAGTTTTATAAAACCACAATCACTTGCTGCAGCAACCGCTGCCATAGTAGCTATCATGGGAAGTTTAGCTTTACTAATGAAAAGTATGCAATCATTTGATAAGAAACAGTTATTATCATTTGCTGCTGTAGCAGTTATATTAATAGCAACACTTGGTGCTATTACATTCATAATACTTCAGTTAGCTAAAATGGACCCAGAAAGTGTTTTATCGTCAGCTGCTGGTTTATCTTTGTTACTAGTAACTATTGCTGGAGCATTAGCTGCAGTTTCATTAATTGGTAAATTTGGAAAAGAATCTATTCCTACAGGATTAATAGCATTAGCAGGTATGGTTGGAATTTTAGCATTAATTGGTGGCATACTAGTAATATTGTCTGACCTAAACCCTAACCAAACTATTGTTATGGTAAAATCATTAGCTGAAATGCTATTAGCATTAACTGCTGTATTAGGCGCTTTAAGTGTTATAGGCTTAGCTGGCCCAGCGGCTATATCTGGTATAGGTGCACTCATAGCATTAATAGGTGCATTTACGATTGTACTGGGACTTTTCGCATCTTTGAATGAAGAAGTTCCGGGAGCTGCTAAATTTATAGAGTCAGGAATACCTATATTAGTAGCTATAGGAAATGGCATAGGTTCATTTGTAGGAGCTATAGTAGCTGGATTTGGTAAACAAATGCTTACATTATTACCAGCTTTAGGTATCGCTTTATCTGGATTTATGATGGCATTGACACCATTCTTTGTTGGATCTAAATTAATAGATGAAGGGCTTCTTGGTAGAATTGGTTCTTTAACCGGAGCCATATTATTATTAGCAGCTTCGGAATTTATTTCAAGAATATTATCAATAATGTCTGGCAATTTTAGTCTTGTAACTTTTGGTATTGAACTTTCATTATTTATGTTGGCATTACGACCATTTATATTAATGGCTTCAAAGATTAAACCTGAAGTAACTAAATCGATAAAGAACTTATCGGAGGCAATATTATATCTAACAAAGTCCAAATTGCTAAATTCAATCCCATTTTTAGGTAAAAAGAAGTTCTCGGAATTTGGAGAAAGTTTAAGTACATTAGGGGATGGTTTAAGTAAATTTGCCGAGAAGACTAAGAAAATTAAAAATGTTGATAATGTTAAAATAGCCGCTGATGCACTAAAAATAATATCAGATGCAGCATCAAAAATCCCTAACTCAGGTGGTTTGCTTGGAAAACTAGTCGGTAACAATGATGCTGACAAATTTGCATTACAATTTGGTAGATTAGCTATAGGATTAGTAGCATTTTATAAGACATTAGTTGATGGTTCATTCACTAAAGATAGCGTAAAGACCGTTAAACATGCATGCAGTGCTTTGAGAGAGATAGCTAAAGTAGCAGATGAAATCCCTAACTCAGGTGGTTTGCTTGGAAAACTAGTAGGCGAGAATGACCTTTCTACATTTGCTGGAGGTTTGGAAACAATAGGTGATGGTATATCATCTTTTATAAGAGTATTAAATGAAAACAATGTAAATAAAGATAGCACTGGTGCTGTAAGCGCTGCATGTGATGCAATAAGATTACTTGCTGGTGTAGCAAAAGAAATACCTAATTCTGGAGGGTTACTTGGCAAATTAGTAGGCGAGAATGACCTTTCTACATTGGCATTAGAATTGCCTTTATTAGGGGTAGGTATTTCTGGATTTATAGCTAGTATGAAATTAGTAGCTGGTGATACTGATATATTAACAACCTCATCTGAAATGGTTAGCAGCATAGCAAAATTAATAAAGGAATTGAGTAAAATAAATATCAAAGATTCTTTAGCTATAACTGCATATCTAGAAGCAATGGGCAATGGTATGTCTAAGTTTATATCTACTATATCAGAAGTTGAGTCTACATCTATTCAAGCTGTTGTGGATAACATGAATGCTATGGTGGCATTTGCGTCAACATTTAAAGATATAGACCTTAAGGCAGTAGGAAGTTTCTCTAAAGCTCTAAGAGATTTAGGAAATAATAGTATAAAAGGTTTCATAAACAGTTTTAAAAATGAAAACTATGGTACAACTCTTACTACTGCTGCTTCTGCTTTAGGACAATGTGCCGTTGACGGATTAAAAAGTAAAGTTAAGAAAAAAGCAACAATTAAAATTGGGGAAAACTTTGTAAAAGGTTTTGTTAAAGGTATAGAAGATAATCAGTATCTAGCAACTAATGCCGCTACAGCATTAGGTAGGAGCTCGGCAGCAGCTTTAAAGAAATCAACTAAAGAGAAATCACCATCTAAGTTGACTTACGAAATGGGTAAATTCTTTGATTTAGGTTTTGTAAACGGTATATTAGATTACACAAGAAATGTTTATAAAGCTTCTAATGACGTTGGTGAAACCGCTAGAAGTGGAATGAGTAGTGCTCTAAGTTCAATAACTGATATAATAAGCGAAGATATTGGTGAACAGCCTACAATAACTCCTGTATTAGACTTAAGTAACATTGAATCTGGTGCAGGAAGAATAGGAACTATATTAGATAGTACTAATGTCGGAATTGGAGCTAATATAAATGCTATAAGCTCCGGACTGAAAATACACAATCAAAATGCGGTTACTAATGGTGATGTAGTCAACGCTATTGATAAATTAAAAGATAGCTTAATTGAACAAACACCTGGCAATACTTATAACTTGAACGGAATATCATATAATGATGACACCCCTATTGCTAATGCAGTTGGAGATTTAATAAAAGCTATAGAAATTGAAGGGAGAGTATAAAAATGGGATTAGAAAATGGAAAATGGCATGTCTATCGTGGAGATTGCTTATGGAATATAGCTAAGTCTGTATATAACAATCCGTATAGATGGCGTGAAATAGCAGATGCTAATGGCGTATCTCAAAGCACTGCTTTAATTTACCCAGGTCAATGGTTAACTCTTCCTGGAATAACTCCTGGTACTGGAGGTGGAGGCAATCCTTATGTCTCTCCTCCTGCACCATCTCCTACAAAAGTTAGAATTGATTGGTTTAAACTACAAGCTGGTTCTGATAGAACGATGGAAGCTATTTGGTCTTATACTGGGGCTACCCACTTTTGGTACAGATGGGAGCAATGGGACAATGCTGGCCATTTATGGCTTAAAGAACAAAACCAAAATTATTCGACCATAAACCAAAACCCGGCAGCCACTTTTACTTTTGATTCAACGGAAGGTTGGAATGTAGGAAGATTCAGTATAATACCAGTCGATGAAAATGGTAACGTCTTACCAAACACAGTGTGGTCGTATTTAGATTATGATTTTAGAAATAATCCACCTTTATTACCACCAGATCCTAATTTTGATATAGATGAAAACAACAAATTAACAGTTACAATGGATAATATAAATTCCAATATAAATGGCAAAGAAATTGAAATAGCAATATATCAAGACGATACAACCAAATTTAAATCTGCTATAGTTCCTATTAACTTTACTACATTAACATTGTCATACACCTGTGATGTTGATCCAGGTCACACCTATAGATTAAGATGTAGAGCTATAAGAGATAATATATATGGCGGGTGGACTAATTTTACATCTTCTGAGAAATCAGTCCCTGTAGCACCAGAAGAAATAACGACACTTGAATCTAAAGTTATCGTAGAACAAGGTAATCGTACATATGGAGTTTATATAGAATGGTCACCAGTTGAGACTGCTGAAAGTTACACAATAGAATACACGACAAATCCTATATACTTTGACACAGGGTCTAATGTTTCTTCTGCAACTGTAGATAAACAAACAGGAGAACATGCATTATTAACAGATATTGAATTAGGTCATGAATATTTTTTCAGAGTATGTGCAACAAATAGTAAAGGTAGATCAAAATGGACAGAAATAAGATCTACAAATGTTGGAACTCGTCCATCTGCACCTACAACATGGACCACTACAACTTCTGTTATTATTGGAAATAATATAAATTTATATTGGACGCATAATTCTACAGATGGCTCAGTTGAGACAACTGCTAGATTACATATGGAAGCTATTGATACCACTGACCCTACATCAGTACCTATGACTATTGAGAAAGTAATAAGACATCAGGTTGTAGAAAACGAATCTGCTAACCGAACAAGTTTTTATACAATTAATAGCACTGACCCCGAATGGACATTCCTACAACAAGGATTTAAGATAAAATGGAAAGTTCAAACTGCAGGTGTCACAAGTGAATATAGCGAATATTCTACTGAAAGAGAAATAAACTTTTATGCTCAACCAGAAGTTTCTATTGATTTGAAAAATAATAATGGTGAATCAATTGATGAGGTTTCTAGTTTTCCTTTTTATTTATCAGTATTAGCAACTCCACCTGCACAAACACCAATAAGTTTCTATATAGAAGTAGTTGCAAACGAAGGATACACCGCATTGGACGATGTTGGCAATCAGAAAGTTATAAATCCTGGTGATATAGTATATTCTAAAACATATGACCCAAGTTCATCAAATGCTTGGCGTTTTGCTTTGGAGTTTACACCTGGAAATATTGATTTACAATCAGGTGTTTCATATACTATTAGATGCACTGTGGCAATGAACTCTGGATTAAATGGAACTAGTGAAAAATCATTCAATGTATTCTTTGATGAGAAATATTATGATGTTAGGGCTAATATAAATTTAAATACAGAAACATATGAAGCCACTATAAATCCATTATGTTACGAGTTTAGCAATACTGGTTCTGGTATAACAGAAGAATTAGTAACAGATTGTTTAATGTCTGTTTATCGAATAAATTATGATGGAAGTTTTACAGAAATAGCCAAAGATATAAATAATCAAGAAGATTTATATATAACAGATCCACATCCTACATTGGATTATGCTAGATATAGAGTAGTTGCTAAAGAAACCTCAACTGGAGCTATGTCTTACTCAGATATTGAGCCTGTTAAATTTGGTGAGTATGCTATAATAATTCAATGGGCTGAAAAATGGGTGAACTTCGACGAAGGAGATGAGTCTGCTGTAGAGAAACCATGGTCAGGTTCTTTACTAAGATTGCCTTATAATATAACTATAAGTGATAGTAATAGCAAAGATACAACACTTGTGGAGTATGTAGGAAGATCTCATCCAGTAAGTTATTATGGAACTCAATTAGGAGTAACATCTAACTGGACTACAGCAATCCCTAAATATGACAAAGAAACTTTATATGCTATAAGACGTCTATCAAAATGGACCGGAGATGTTTATGTAAGAGAACCATCCGGCACTGGATATTGGGCTAATGTAAATGTAAATTATAACATAAATTACGATAGTTTAATAATACCTATAACGATTAGTGTAACAAGAGTCGAAGGAGGTATATAATATGATAAATTGGTCTGAGAGCATGTCCCAAAGATTTGAATATTATGAAGTAGACCCAAATACTTGGAAAGATAAAAGACTAATAGAAGGAATAGTATCTACTAATATAAATAAAGATGATGAATCAAGTACATTAGAAACAGCAGATATTGAAATAATAGATACTCTAGGTGAATGCTATATTAGAATATATCTAATAGCAACCCAAGGGAAAGTTACAGAGAAAATACCACTTGGAACATATTTAGTACAAACACCTTCTTCAAATTTTGATGGTAAGGTAAAAAATGTTTCAATGACAGCATATTCACCGTTAATTGAATTAAAAGAAAATCCAGTTCCATTAGGTTATACATTATTAAAAAATGAAAACATAATGGAAAACGCTTATCAAATAGCAAGAACTAATTGCAGAGCACCGGTTGTACAGACAAGTTCTGATAAAGTGCTAACTGAAAATTTTGTAGCTAATACTGAAGATACTTACATTGATTATCTTTCAGATTTAATAGCCCAGGCTAAATATAAATTTGATTTAGACGAATTGGGTCAAATTTTATTTTCGCCTATACAAAAGTTCGAGACATTACAACCGGTGTATACTTTTAATGACGATAATAGTTCTATATTATTACCAGAAGTTAGTTTAAAACATGATATATATGGAATACCGAATGTTGTAGAAGTTGTATGTACTGTAAATAATGAAATATACACATCAGTTGTTAAAAATGAAGATCCTAATAGTCCAACATCTATACCAAATCGAGGAAGGATTATAACTCACAGAGTTACAAACCCAGATCTTCATGGTTTGCCAACAAAACAGCAAGTGGACGAATATGCAGAACAATTATTGTCATCTTTATCATCTGTTGAATATACTATTAATTTTTCGCACGGTTATTATCCATTAAGACTTGGAGACTGTGTAAGACTTAATTATAAAAAAGCAGAATTAAACAATGTTAAAGCAAAAATAATTTCACAATCTATAAAATGTGGTACTGGGTGCACAGTCAGCACTACAGCCACTTTTACTAAAAATTTATGGAGATAGGAGGAATATTTCATGGCATTATCTAAATCTTTGGTTCAGCAATTTGCAAAATTAGCTGTTCCTAAAGAAAAGAAAAACGAATCAACAGTTAACGGAACTGTTAAAATCATAGATAACACTAGTTACGTTCAACTAGATGGATCAGATATATTAACTCCTGTTTCTACAACTGTTGAAATTAAAGACAGTGAACGTGTAAAAGTATTAATAAAAGACCATACTGCGACTGTAACTGACAATATTTCATCTCCAATGGCTAGAACAGCTACTGTTACTGAATTGGCGAATGTTGTTGATCAAAATGGCAATACTATTTCACAGTTAGACAACATTATAACTCAACAAGGAAACTCGATTATTCAAATGAATAATTCTATTCAGCAACAGAATGATACTATTAATTCATTTGGAAATGTTATCGATGCACAAAATAATAGGATTCAAGCTCATGATACTTATATTCAGTCAATAAATTCTGATATAACCACCATAAACAGCAGCTTATCTTCTCAAGGAAGCCAAATATCATCGTTGAATGATACAGTCACATCTCAGGGTAATAGTATAACTAGCATGAACAATGATATAACATCTTTAAACAACACTGTGACCGCTCAGGGAAATACTATAAGTGCACATGGTACAAGTATACAAACATTTGATTCAAGTATTAGAATATTAAATACTGGTTTTACAATTCAAGATGGTGTTCTCACTGGTTTAAGTTCTGCTGTTATTAATAATTTGAAAACCACCTCATTAGATGCTGACTATGCACAAATAAATTTTGCAAATATTGGTACAGCTGCGGTTCAAAAGATATTTGCAGATTCTGGTATAATTGATGATTTAGTAGTACAAGAAGGCCATATAACAGGTGAATTAGTTGGTGTGACTATAAAAGGTGATTTAATAGAAGGTAACACCATTGTTGCAGATAAATTAGTTATAAAAGGTAATAATGGTTTATATTATAAACTCAATACAAATGGTGAAACTACAACATCTGAACAAACACAATATAATAGTTTAAACGGTAGTGTAATAACTGCTAGATCAATAACTGCAGACAGAGTTAATGTTAGCGATTTAGTCGCTTTTGGGGCCACTATCGGTGGTTTTCATATAACTGCAAATTCTATCTACTCAGGAGCTAAGAATTCTATTAATTCTAGCGTTAGCGGAATGTTCTTAGGAGCTGATGGACAGTTATTAATAGGTGATGGAGAGAATTACATAAAATATTATCTAGATTCAACTGATAATACTTGGAAGTTAGACATAAAATCAGAAAGATTTATTGATTTAATGAGATCTGCATCTGGTGAACATCAAGTACTATTAGAAAATTGTGCTGAAGGCCCACTACAGACATTACATTTAACTGGCGAAATGATACCAACATTTCCACATAATAGACAATATCCTAGTTCGTCTTTATATCCTTCAACATATCCTCATATAACTGTGACCTACACTGTTAATAACGAACAACACCAAGAACGAATAAGATTACCTTTTGATTATTTAGGTAAGGTTGGAGATGTATATGATGAATTTGAGTTAAATAACGTTGGCCAAACATATCTAACTAGACGCATTGGTTTAAATGAATATGGTGAGCAATACGTGCTTCAAAATGAGCAAGTAATTGAGTGTGGTGTATTAGTTATACCTTTACATTTCGGGGATTGTATTTTAAGTTGTCCTCCATATAATGATGTATCTATGGATGCAACTTACGCTATAAGAAATGAATTTACAGATATATTTGCAACTCAATTAGATTTGTCTAGTAAAATACAAAAGAGTGCTAGTGAGATTGAATTAAGTGTCGACGGAAAGTTGACTGATGCTACATCTACTCAAAATCTTATATCTAAAATAAATTTAAGGCCTGGACAAATATTATTGGAAGGTACAGTAACAGCTAATGGAAACTTTAAGATATTAAAAGATGGTTCTATTGAGGCTAACAATGGTAAATTCTCAGGAGATATTTATTTAGGAGAAGGTAAGAAAGTAATAGGTGGACAAGGTTTATTCTCATGCCTATCTTATACTAGTATGGGACGATATTCAAACTGGGATGTAATTGGATTCGGAACAAGTGGTTACAATTTAGCAGACACTGATGTTAGATATCAAGATGTTATTGTTAATGCTTATATACCTGAGAATTTTGTGATAACAAGTGCTTATGTAATGTTGCAAGTAACATCTGTAAATACTGCTTATGAAGATGCTAGTGGAGGATATAGCACAATAGGTAAACCAAGAAAGATTGGTTTAATGGTTGGAGAAACTAATGCGTCGGTTCAGTTCTTTTATTACCCATATCAAGCAGTTGATGAAATGGTTGAATATAGTGGAACAGAAGTCCCTAATGCATTTGGTATAGGTAGATATACGCCTAAAATATCTAACCCAGGTCAGGTAGTGGTTACCAAATCAATAGATATAAAAGATTATTTAGTAGTAGGTAAAATGAATACAATATTTGTAAGAAGTTTATTATCACCTAAACCAGAAGTACATACATTCACACCTAGTGGAGCTTCTTATACTGCATACAATTATAAAGACGTAGTTGAAAACACTGGCGTCGGTAGATTAAATTTATTTGTGTTTGGGTATATGAGTATGGAGGGAGTTTAATGAGAAGATTAGATTTAAGAATCGAAGATCGGAAGAGCGTCGTGTAGGGAAAGAGTGTAGATCTC
>CALELS010000004.1 GCA_937902735.1 uncultured Caryophanales bacterium | reverse complement strand
TTCAATTAGGGTTTTTGAATTCCCCAATTACACCCCGATTTATTTTACTGAGCGCGTTTTTTATATTACTTTTATGCAGCAATAGCAACAATTGTATAATGTGACCAGAGTGTATGGTTATTATATTGTTCAACTAAGTTTGCCGGAACATAAACAGTAGTAAGTCCAGTATTTTTAATCATACCAGTTTCTGAATCAATATTATTTGTGTTAACACTTACGACTTTTGCTGCGTTAAGAGTTAACTTAGTAAGGCTTGTTGTACCATCAATTACACCATCACCAATTGAATTAATATTCTTTGGTAATTCAAGTTCTTCAAGTGATGAACAATTCTTAAATGCGCGTTCAGAAATTGAATTGGTATAAGATGGGATATTAATGCTTACCAAAGAAGTGCAATTTTGGAAAGCTTCTTTAGCAATTGATAAACGAACACCTTTATCATCAGTGATAAAGCTGATTGTTTGGATAGAAGTACATCCATCAAATGCATTATTACCAATTTCAGTAACTTTGCTTGGAATTGCAAACATTGCTAAGGAAGTGCAATTTTGGAAAGCATAGTTATGAATTTTGGTAACAGATGAAGACAAAACTTCGGATTTCTCAAAAGTCACACTTTCAAGAGCGCTGCATCCTTGGAAAATAGAAGCATCAAGTCTTGTAACTGATAAAGGAATAACAACACTTTGAAGTTTTACGCAACCTCTAAAGGCGCTTTCTTCGATTGTTGTAATAGTTTTACCAAGATTGATATTTACAAGTTCTCGGGCATCTTCAAATACTTTAATAGCAATTGTAGAAAGACCACCAAATTTTCTAGGAGTATTCTCTGTTGTCTCTTGTGTTAGATCGATTGATGTAACACTGGTCATTGCAAAGATACGAGAATCAGAACCACCGATTGTGGATAATGAAACAGGAATATGGACAGAATTTGCCATAGAAACCGCTTCGTTTTCTTTATTCACTAGAATAATCTCTTTAAATTTAAATGAGTCTTCAAAAGCTTTAACACCAAGACTTGAAACGCCTTGATAAAAATCTTCATCAATTTTCCAATCAGTATAACCAGTATCGGTTTCACTACGTTTGTTCAAGTGTGTACCTGTAACATTGTTATAAAGCTTTAATGTTTCAAGTTCTTCGCATCCACTGAAAGCAGATTGGTGAATTGTTCTAACGTTAAATGGAACACAAAATGATTTGATATTTGTTTTTGCAAATGCGCTGCTACCAATTGAATCAATATGTGATGTAGCAGGAACATATTCACTATCAGGGAAAATTACTTCTTCAAGTTTTTCACAATCTTCAAAGGTATAGTCCAAAATGTTTTGTTGATTTGAATTATATCTAACTTTCGTAAGTTCTTTGTTTCCCCTAAAAGCTTCAAATCCAACATCAAGTAATCCTTCCGAGAATGTTAGTTCTCCAGAAATATTAGAATATGCAAAAGCAGCATCTCCAATATATTCAATATGTGAGAAATCAGGATTAGAAGTTAAACCACTACAGAAAGCAAATGCATTGTTTCCGATTCGTTTAATCGATGATGGAAGAACAATCTTTTCAATAGATGTACATCCATAAAACATATCGTCATTAACTTCTTCATATTTTGATGGATATTCAACCGCAATAATTCCAGGTTGATCTTCGAAAACACCGCTGGACATATTGATATATTCATCAAGATTGATGACGTTTGAAGTTGGATATTCATTGATTAATGATGAATTTGCACTACCAACTAAGATAGTATTGTCATCAATATAACCTTTATAAGCATATAGGAGATCACCAATCATGACTTCACCATCATAGGCACTATCAAGCCATGCGGTTTCTTCGAATGCACGGGTTCCAACGAATTTTAGATTTTTAGGAGTATTAAACTTTTCAAGATTCTTACATTCAGAAAAGGCATAACTACCTATATATTCAAGCGAATCAGGGAAATTGATTGAAACGATATCACTTTGATATTGGAAAGCATTATCTGCAATTTCAACAACTGGTTGACCACCTAATCGACGTGGGATTCTCAAATTAGAAGGAACTGAAACGTCTAATTTTGTTTTAGTAATGATGGAACCATTAGCTTTACCATTTTCATCAAGACGATATGTGTATGTGTATAATTCGATATTGTTGTAATCAAGGAAAATCTTATCGATAAGAAAATATGTTCCTACACCGATAGCGGCTAAAGTAAGTGATCCAATAACAGAACCAATAATGATTTTGTTTCTTTTCGCATGAGGTTTTTCTTCTACTGGTTTTGGTTCAATATATTCCATTATTTCTTACCTCCTTCTTTAGCGATAATTTTCTTATAATCTTCAAGTTCGGCTAAATTACATCTAACAAAGTGACCAGGTTCAACTTCATAGAAATCTGGTACATCATCCCAACGATAATGGTGATCCATCGGATTATAAGTAACAACTTTCTTATTGCGTTCAACTTTTGGATCAGGAATTGGAATGGCACTTAAAAGTGATTTGGTGTATGGATGAAGTGGCATTTCGAATAATCTATTTGCATTAGCAAGTTCAACTAAGCGACCACCATAGATAACACCTATACGGTCTGAAATGTATTTAACAACCGAAAGATCGTGAGCAATGAAGATAACAGTCATTTGTCTTTCTTTTTGGAATTCCTTAATTAAATTAAGGACTTGCGCACGAATTGAAACGTCAAGAGCAGAGATTGGTTCATCAGCAATAATAACTTCTGGATTAATAACCATTGCTCTAGCAATGCCAACACGTTGACGTTGACCACCACTAAATTCATGAGGATAACGTTTTAAGTGTTCTGGTCTAAGACCAACACGTTTCATCATTTCTTCAATCTTCTCAAGACGTTCTTTTTCACCTTTATAAAGATGGAAAGCTCTTAAACCTTCACTAACAATGTAGTCAATATTTGCTCTATCGTTTAATGAAGCGGAAGGGTCTTGGAAAATCATTTGAACTTTTGTTTTAAGTTCTCTTTCTTTTTTACGACCAATGGCGCCACTGATTAAGTGACCATTGTATCTAATTTGGCCATCAAGAATCGGGATAATTCTCATAATTGAACGGCCAACTGTTGTTTTGCCAGAACCAGATTCACCAACAAGACCAAAGATTTCGCCTCTTTTAATAGCAAGGTTAAAGTCTTCGACTACAACGCGTAAATCTGTTCCAAGTTTGAAGCCAATATCTACATGTGAAAGGGTAATAATGTTTTCTTCATTACCTTCAATTTGTGAGATTGAATTTGGATCTTTTTCTTTGTATTTAGATCCTTTGCCTCTATTATGAGGTAGATCAGGTTGATAGAAATATTCTGAATCAATGTAGCGTTTTGCTTTTGGTTCAAATACTTCGACTTTCTTAGTCATTTGCTTCACCTACCTCTCTTTTAAGTTCTTTCGCAGCCATCTTCATTCTTTCTCTTAAGTTTTCGATAATGACTGGTTTTTTAACTTTTGGAGCACGTTTATCAAGTAACCAAGTTTTAGCATAGTGAGTGTCACTAATCTTAAACATTGGTGGATCAATAACATAGTCGATTCTCATCGCATAATCGTTACGAAGAGCAAAAGCATCACCAATAATTTCACTAGAGAAAGAAGGTGGATTACCTTTGATGTAAACAAGTGGTTCTTCTTTTGTTCCAAGTTGTGGAAGAGAGGATAGAAGAGCCCAAGTATATGGATGTGCTGGTTCATAGAAGATATCCTCAGCAGTACCATATTCAACAATTTGACCACCATACATGACAGCGATACGGTCAGCAATATTAGCGACAACGCCTAAGTCATGTGTAATGAAAATTGTGGTCCACTTGTATTCTTTTTGTAATTCTTTAATTAATTCTAAGATTTGTGATTGAACTGTAACGTCAAGAGCGGTTGTAGGCTCATCACAAATAAGAATTTCTGGGTGACAGGCAAGAGCGATAGCAATAACAACTCTTTGTCTCATACCACCACTATATTGGAATGGATAATCTTTAACACGTTGAGCAGGTTGAGGAATTTTAACTTTTGCTAAAAGCTTAATTGCTTCAATAGTAGCCTCGCGTTTCCCCATTCCTTTAGGAATAATATTAAGTTTATCTTTAGCGCGTTTCTTACTAGAAAGCTTAGCAAGCCACTTTTGATAGAACATAGGTTTATCTTCGTAAAGATATTTAATTTCTTCTTTATAATATTTTTCAGCTAATTCCTTAGCCTTTTGATTATATTCTTCTTTTAAGGCTTTCTTTTCCTCTTCAGTTATAGTTTTAATTCTTTCTTTTTCTTCTTTTGCTTTAGCTTTAGCTTCTTTAAGTTGTTTCTTGCTTGGCTTTGAGTGAAGCATTAAAACTTCTTCAATTTGATAACCAATTGTAAGAAGAGGATTAAGAGATGTCATTGGGTCTTGGAAAATAGTTGCAATACGTTTGCCTCTAATTCCAAGCCAGTCTTTAGTGGTTTTTAATTTGGTTAATTCTAATTGTCCAAATTTGATAGTGCCACTAGAGATGAAACCGTTTGAATCAAGCATACCAGTAAATGTCTTAGTAAAAACAGATTTACCAGAACCTGATTCACCAACGATAGCAAGTGTCTCTCCTTGGTAAACATCCATATTAATGTTACGAATGACAGACATTTTCTTTCCGTGAGAGAGGAATCCTACAGAAAGATTTCTAACTTCAAGAACTTTTTCTTCCATAGTAACTCCTTTCTAACGATGGTTCTTTGGATCAGTCGCATCCGCTAAAGCAAGTCCTACATAATAGAAGGAAATTGTTAACGGAATCATAACAATCAAAGGAACAATAAGTAAATTTGGATGGTCAAGCCATTCACCTTTTTCAGTGACTGTAGTTAATAATTGACCAAGAGTAATATCACCATAGTTTGGAACAAAGCTAAGCCCAAAGAAGGCTAAGCCAACTTCACTAGAAATAGCAGCTGGAATAGCAGTTGAAACTACAGTAACAATAACAGAAACAAGATATGGTAATAAGTTATGCATAATCATTGCGCGTGGTGATGAACCAAGAGTGATAGATGCAACGTTGTATTCTCTGTTTCTAATAATGATGATTTGGTTACGAATAAAACCAGCAAGTCCTAACCAACCAAACATACATAGGACCAAAACAATTGTCCAGAATGATGGCGATAAGAACTGCATAAGTAAGAAGTAGAATAGAATCGATGGAACGTTATCAACAAAGTTTCTAAATTCAATAAGAATTGGGTCAATCTTTCTAAAATATCCCCAAATAGAACCAATTACGATACCTAGAATTGTATCGATTAAGGCTACAACTGTTCCTAGAATAAGTGATAATCTAGTACCAACCCAGACCGCACTCCAAAGGTCGACACCTTTAAAGTAGCCCGAATCAATACCACCCGTTCCAAAAAAGTGATCAATTGACCAAGGTAAGTTTGCTTCAAATACATCTTTTTGGAAGCCTTTAACTTCATCAGTATAAAGATGATATGACTTGATGATTGGGCCAAAGATTGCCATCAAAACAATAAGAACAATCATTGAAATACAAACTATAACTAATGGTCTACGGAATAGTTGTTTAAGTGTTTCTCTCCAATATGAATAAGGAGCAGCAGATAATTTTTCAATTTCTTCGTCAGATGTACCAACAACTTCGAAAAGATCTTCGACGTTATGATAAACACTAGAATCAATATCTTTAATATTATTTCTCATATATCTTCACTCCTTTCTATTCATCCGAGAAACTGACACGAGGGTCAATAATCGCGGTGATGATATCACCAAATAAGTATGAAACAACGCTGATGAGAGCGGAAATAATAACAATACCTTGTAATAAGAAGACATCGATACCATCTGACATCTTTGTTTCAACTTCATAAGCTAAAAGTCCAAAACCACCGATGTTATAAATCTTCTCCAAGAAGAAAGCCCCAAGAAGAGCACCCAAAATAGCGGCAGGGATTGAACGAACAAGTGGAACAATAGCGTTTCTTAAAACGTGAACTCCAAGAATTCTATTTTCACTTAAACCTTTTGCTCTAGCAAATTTGACGTAATCAGAGTTAAATTCGTCCAACATATAACGTCTGACCCATAAGGCGATACCAGCCATACCAGTAAAGCCCATTGTTAAAGCAGCAGGAAGCATTGATAAGAAATGTAGTGGGTTAGATGCATCACTAATATAGAGTTTTGGGAGTTGTAAAATACGACACAAAACAATCATCCATAAGTAGTAATATGCAACGCCCGGAATAGCGTCAATTGAGATAATATAAGCATTACCGATACGATCAAAGACACCATCTTTACGTTTGGCCATCAACATTCCCATTGGATAACCAAGACCAATTTCAACCAAAACACCGATGATTCCAATTTTGAATGAAACAGACATTCTATTGAAAATGACATCAGTAACATAGTCACCTTTATTAGCGGCTAGGAAGAATACACGACCTAAATACATGATCGTGTTGCGGCATTCAGTATAGACAATAGCGTTATTTTCAACTGTACTCGCACAAATGGTTTTAGGGAATGGTAAAACGTAATAAAAATAAGTAAATAAGTCAAAGAACCAGTTGTCAGTCATACCTAAACTTTTCTTAATTGAGGCACACATTGACCAACGTAGTGAGACAGGTTGAATCTTGTCCCAGTTACCAATTACTGCTTTACAGAATTGTTCATTGTTCATTTCGACTTTAAGTCTTATCAAAAAGAAAGTTGCCGTAACGGCAAGAAGGATTGATATAAGAGCACTGAATATTCTACGGATTGAATAACGTAGTAATGGGTGCCCAAATATCATTTGAATTTTGGACGAGTTTTTGAAGATAACTTTATGGCTAACTAATTGCACAAATACAATAAAAATCACAACAAGTGCGATTAATGTGTATCCGATAAGATAAGTTACCATTTATATCTCCTTTCAATAAGGCAAATTCAGGGCAAGGTTATTCCTCGCCCTGAATTAGCATTTTAAATAATTAGTTAATTAACTGATTTATCCCAAGATGGTTTGTAATCAGTGAATGCACCGTTAGTAGCGTTGTTACCAACAGATTCAAGTGCAGCAGCTTCACGTTCCTCGCGTAAGTCACGTGCTTTTTGACGATCTTCACCAAGTGGAGCGTCAACTAAGACCCACATACCAGATAAGATATGGTCGGCAAGTCCATAGTGAGCAGTTGGGTTTTCATAACCTGCGGCTCTAGAGACTGAGACAGCATAACCTTGTGTGTACATGGCTTGTGGACACATGAGGTAAAGTTCATTTAAGAGCATATATTCAACTTTAGCAAATGCATCGTAACGAGTAGACATTGCGCTTCTTTCTTCGTTAGCTTCAATAACGGCTTGTGTATATTCCTTATAAAGTTGGCTTGGAACCAAAGCAGTCTTGTCTTCGTTAAGAGCATAGCTAATAGCTTCAGCATTTGTATTACCACACATCTTGGACATTTCACCATTAACTGCATAGCAGTGAACGTAGGTTAATGGGTCAGCATAGTCACCCATCCAACCCCATCCAGTATAGAGTGTATAGTAACCATTATTAGTTTGTGCGGTAAGAGCATCACTATTTGATGCGTTGGATAATCTCATGTAGAAGATGTCATATTGTTTTCCGCTTTCGACTTGAGCATTTTTACAAAGTGGTAAGCCAGTTTCCTTGTGACGAGTATCAGAAATGACACATCCATTTGCTCTTTCGTTCCAGTGGATTACTGCATCTTCTTCGTATTCAGCAGCAGATGGGCTTAATTGTCCAACGCCTAAGAACTCAATATTGATTGGAAGAGTAATCTTCTTAGTATTTGCTGGATCAGCATTGTATAATTCGATAGCTTTTTGAGCATCATCAACCATATCACTAGCACTTAACCATGGGTATTTTGCAAGAATGGTTGCATCATCAGTATAGTTAACGCCTCCAATTTGTTGAGGACCAACTACTTTTTCACCAACATCTGCTAATGTTTCTTCTGGATTAGTAGGTTCTAATCCTTTTTGTTCAGCGAAATATTGGTAGTAATAACTAACATAGTCATTACCTTTTTCATCATAGACATATCCACGTGGAGTGAATGTGTTCATTTGATATTGATCACGTTCTGGAGCTTTGTAAGATTCGTTATAACGTTCAAGATCAAATCCATGAAGAAGTAATTTACGAACTGGTTGAAGTGAAAGAGCACGGTTTGTGTTTTCAATATCAGCAACAATCTTTTCGTCACTACCAAATGATTTGTAGAACGCTGAGTTGGCATAAGAATTCTTTTCTGTTGAACGATTTGGATTAACTACGAAGTGATATGTGTAGTCAATATCATCAAGTTCACGACTGTTAACGATTGGGCTGTAAGGTTTTTCGATTGTACCTGTGCCATCGCCAACAATATATTCTTGCCATCCGACTGGGTCTTCAATCTTGTTGAGTGAGAAACCATCGACAGTTCTATCTTTGAATGCTTCGCGTTGATCGGCATAACCTAGGGTAGTATCAGCAACAATATACTCAACTTTATCAATATGGACATAATCTTTATTCCAATATTCTTCGTTCTTAACATATTTCATGCCTTGAGTTGTATATTCGGAACAGATGAATGGTCCACAGTAGAGAATATTTTCTCTCTTTTGACCATAGTGACCTTCACTACCAGCACCACCTTGTTCATCTAAGAAGTATTCGTTGATTGGGGTGAATGGGGTGTAGGTTAACATGGTTGGGAAGAATGGTGCAGGTTGATTAAGTTTATAAGTCAACACACCACTTGAAGAAACTTTGACACCAACTCTTTGGAAACGGTCAATTTGAGTTAACATTGTTGGAGTAATTGTTTCTTTAGAATCTTCGTTTGAGTATTCTTTGATAAGTTCCATGAGGACTGTACATTGAAGGTTTTTATCTTTTTTAAGTTCTTCGGCTGTATGTCCGTTTACTGATGTACCTTCCGCCATATGATTGGTCATGATCTTATAGCAGTAATATTCCCATGCATTCTCAATGAAGAGGGTGTACATGTAATAAATTTCTGAATTGTTCTTAGGATCAAGAATCGCTTTAGCGGTTGTTAGGAAGTCTTTAGCGGTAACGTATTGAGGATCACCTTTACCACCACGATTGACATATTGTGTTCCATCACTCTTCATCCATTTAATTCCTGGTTTGATTGTGAAACTAAATTCGGTGTTGGAATCGTTTCTTGTGGCTGTAGCAGCTAATGATTTGGATAAAATGCCGTATCCATCATTCATTAAGAGACAGTCTTCGAAGTTAGCAATATGGGAAATAACATCACCACTTTGAGAAGCGATAGCATTTAAATCTTTTGGAGCACTACCCATGTATGCTTTGTAAATATTTTTAGCAGTATATCCCGTAAGATAATCACCTTCGACAGGATAATGGCGTTCTTTTTCACCAAAGCAACCACCGAGAAGAAGTGCGCTAACACTAAGCAAAGTAGTAATTGTAGCTTTTGTTCTTTTCATAATTTTTGCCTCCTTTTTTCCTTTCAATCTTAAAGATTGCGTATAATATAGCATTATACTAATTTCAAAACAATCTTTTATTTTATACAAATAATAAAAGAGGGCATTTCTGCCCTTTGATAGTGCTTACATGGTGTTTTTTTAAAGTTTAATAGGCAATAATTGATGGGAATGAATGAACAATTCCTGCAATGATTGAAAAAATTGCACAAATAATTCCTGGAAGTAATATTCTCCATGCAACAATAAGATTTTGATCAGGTAATTTATCACTCCAGTTTTTAGTTTTGTGTCTTATTCTAGCGCGATATAAATCCTGCACAACAAAGGCAATTCCAAATATAACAACTCCAGCAAAATAGAACGCAAATTTAATAGAATTAAAAGGATAAACATCTGGATTATGAATAACGAAATATGGGATTAATACACCACATAAGACTGCAATAAATAATCCAACTCCTATTACGTATAAATACCAAGACTTAAAAGCTTTTTTCATACGGTATTATATTATGCTTTTTGCTTTCATAAAGAAAGAAAAGTTATATACTAGTTTTGATGCCAAACCCAAATTTAAAAGAAAATAAGTTCAAACGTGCTCTTATGGTTCCTTTTAGAGGTATTGTTAGAACATTTTTTCCTGTTACATATGTAAAGCAACAATATAAATACATTACCCACCATAAATGTGATTTAAAGAATCCAACAAGATACACAGAAAAACTTCAATATCTAAGATTATTTGTCTATCCAAAAGATGACGAAGTAGTTAGATGTGCTTCTAGAGATGGTGTTAGAAAATATTTAAAAGAGCTTGGCTATGAGGATTTACTGATACCTTGTTATGGGGTGTTTGAAAGATTCGAAGATATAGATTTTGATAAATTGCCTGATCAATTTGTAATGAAATGCACTCATGCTTGCGCTTTCAATATGATTGTTAAGGATAAAAAGACTTTTGATAAAGAAGAAGCACGTAAAAAATTTAATAAGTGGTTAAAAACTAATTATGGCAATAAAACGATGGAGAAACATTATTCAAAAATTACTCCACGTATCATTATTGAAAAATATATAGGTGAAATTGATTCTCTTCCTGTTGAATATAAAATTCATGTTTTTAATGGCGTTGCTAAATCAATGTATGTTGTAACTGGTAGAGGAAAAGACATTAGATATAACAATTATTATATTGATTGGACTCCGTTTGATGGTTCTCAATTTAATGGATGGAAAAAGACGGATTATGAGCTAAAAACCCCTAAGGAATGGCCTCAAATGGTAAAAATAGCCGAGGATTTAGCAAAAAAATTCCCATTTGTTAGAGTGGATTTATATAACATAAATGGGAAGATTTATTTTGGTGAAATGACATTCACTCCTGCTAAAGGAACACTTATTTTAGATGATGATAAGTGCGACTTTGAAATGGGTGAATGGCTTGATATATCTAAATATATAAAGAAATAAATTATAACCAAGTTGATTTTGGAAGCATCACTTCGTAAAGCATAATTGCGAAGTGATCTTTTTCACTATTGCGGTCTAAAGATAATAAATCGACATATTCATCTTTCATCTTCGCAATATCAAAGGTCAAAGACATAGCGATTGTATCTTTTAAAATAGTGTTGTAGTTTTCAGGGAATTGTTCTTTTAGAACATCTTCAAAATAGAAGAACACAAAACAGGTTTTACCGCCGTTATTAGTCATCAATTTGACGTTTTCCATTTCAAAATTGAATTTCGAATATTCACCAGTAACTTGATCGTGTTTTAAGAAACTTAAATGGATGTTGATTTCAGGATCTGTTTCTCTTTTAAATGAATACGTACGAGTTCTATCCTCGGTACCACCTCTAAGAGCAATTCCAAAATAAGAATAAGTGTTTAAAGCTTTTGGGAAGTATGTTGCATAGCCAGTTCCATCAAGTTGGACTCTTGATTTTGTAACAAAACCATCGCATTGAATGCGACCATCGTATAATTTGGATAAATATCCATAAGAAAATCCTCTATCCTTATGAATTAATGCATTATATGGACCATATCCATTCAATGAAGGATCTTCGTTTTTGTAGTTTTCGACAGGATAATCTAAATCCCAATCTAAAAGATTGTTGTTGTCATCATATTGGTCAGAGCCTTTTAATCCTTCTATATTATCTCCGTCACCACAGTTATAAACACGAGGTGTAACTTCAATTTTGAAAGCATTCTTGGCTTCCTTTGAATCAAAGTCGCCTCTTTCCGTGTAATAGTTAGCGTTAAAATTACTTGGATTTTCATATTGATTTAAATAATATAGTTCGTTAACATGACTACCACAGCTAGATAAGGCAAATACCATTAATGGTATAAATAAAGATTTAATCTTCATCTTTTGTTTCCTCACTTTCATCAATTGAGAAACTATATTCATCATCAATATTATTCTTTTGTATGACTGGCTCAGATTCATCTACTTTCATTTCTTCTTCAAAAGCAGGAATTGTTCCAGGTTTTAAATCAGGATAGAAAATATATCCAACAAAGAATAAGAATAATAATCCAGGAATTGTTCTAAAGAGTGATGCATAATTTGAAGACTCATGAATATATGGAAGTACATCATAATCAAGAGAACAATAGATTAAGAAACCAATCATAACGGAAATAATGATTCCTTTAGAAAGAGGAGAGTCTTTGCTGTTTTTTCCATATCTAAAGATGTTTTGAACAACAAATACTAGGAAGAAAATAAGCACGATAAATGCAAAGATTCCACCTTCTTTTATAATCTCGATTTCAAATACTCCGGATGACGTTGATATTGCAGTTCTTAGAGCGTACCAACTGTTCATATTATTGATAAATCCAAAGAAATGATCAGATATAGTAGACATTACAAGCACGTTATTTATTGGTGCCATTAACGAGTGATTATTAAAGATTTTATGAAGTATATGGTTATTTCTGATAAATTGAGCAAATGCACTTTCTGCAGCAGGTAATTCACCTTTAGCGTCATAAATAAATCCAGTAGCTGGTGAATACCCACTTGCATTCAAATAAGCAATGATGAAGAACACAACCACAAAGCCAACACCAACTCCAAAAGATATTGAGATAATTCTTCTAATAATTGTCTTAGCTTTTTGAGGTATAGCATCAAGATTCAAAACCTTTACTATTCCAGCAACCAAGAAAATAGGAATCATATAAATCATTGCAGAGAAATTTGGAGCACTGATCAAAGATAAGAAACCAACGAATCCAAACACACCAGATAAGATAAAATCTCTTAAATTCTTTTTAGGGTTAATAAACATCGTTCCAACGAAAGAAGAAGTTAATAACACCCCAAAGAGTCCGCTGTATTTGAGCGAAACTTCACTAAAGTTAAAGCCATTAAGCCAGCCACCTTCTTTGGTTACATCAACAGCAACACCATCGTAAAAATAATATGGAGTGTCTTTAAATCTAAGAACGTAGAACGGTCCATAGGCAAACCAAGTATAAACTGTTGAGATCAATACCAATAAGGCAAGGCCTCCAGCAATAGCTATTAATAATGTTTCTGTTTTAATTTTATTAGTTCTTCTCAAGAAGAGACCTAAGGCAAAAAACGAAATAATACCTAAGAAAGCAGATATATTTACTAAAATCGAGTTCCCCCAAGATAATCTTCCAAAGGAAACAAATACTGCAATAAGAAGAACTGGAAGAGCTAAAAATAACAAAGAAAACAATTCGTCTTTTCTGAATCTTTTAATTGTTAAAACTCCACCAAAAATTGCTAATGCAAAGCCTAATAAATAAAAAATCAAATTATTTCCGCCAAGATTGAAAGAGCATAAAGCAAGGAATTCAATTCCTAGAAATAAGAATATTGGGTGTAGATTAGCCAACCTTTTCTTCATAGCGATAACAATTATATAACATCACGCTTAAAAAAATACAAAAATAACAATATAATTGTTTCAATATGTTTTTTAGTGGTATCGATAAATTCTCATTAGTTGACTACGATGAAAAAATCTCATGCACTCTATTTCTACATGATTGTAATTTTAGATGCCCATTTTGTCACAATAGTGCTCTTGTAACTAAAGAAGCATCAATTAATATTGATGAAGAAGAGATTCTTTCATATTTGAAGACTAGAATTGGGGTCATTGATGCTGTTGTAATTACTGGTGGTGAACCAACGCTTCATAAAGAACTACCTTCATTCATTAAGAAGGTAAAAGAAATGGGGTTTTTAGTTAAACTTGATACAAATGGCACTAACCCAGATCAACTTATCGAAATGATTAATAACAATCTTTTAGATTATGTTGCTGTCGACATCAAAAACTCTAAAGAAAAGTATCCTATGACGACTGGTCTAAAAAACTTAGATTTATCAAAAATTGAAAAAACAGTGGACTTCCTACTAGAAAATCACGTTGATTACGAATTTAGAACTACCTTAATTAATGAATTTCATAATGAGGAAGACATGCTAAAAATTGGCAAATGGATTAAGGGCGCAAAGCACTATCGCTTACAAAGATTTATTGATAATGAAAACTGCATTCAAAGAGGTTTACATGAAACAAATAAAAAAGATGCCCTTATTTTTAAGGACATCCTCTTAGAATATATAGATGATGTAGAACTTAGAAGTTATTGATTCCTTGAATCAAGGTAACGACTTGCTTCAATCGCTGCAATCATACCATCGTTCTCGGCGGTAATGACTTGACGATATTTTTTTACTCTGCAATCACCAACTGCAAATACACCTTCTGTTGAAGTATGCATTAAATCATCAGTTTTAATGTAGCCTTTTTCTAGCTCAACCAAATTCTCAAAAAATTCGTTATGTGGGATTTGGCCGATTGCTATGAAGACGGCTTTACAGGAATAGTGCACATCTTCATGAGTCTTAGTATCCTCAAATATTAGTCCTGTAAGTTCGTCTTCTCCTACAAATTCTTTCAAAGAAATTGTGAATCTAACGTCTACATTTTCTTTAGAATAAAGGCGATCGCATAGGGTTTTGTCTGCAAATAAATGATCAAATAAAGCGCAGACATGAACTTTTTTGCAATATGAAGCAAGGGCAATCGCATATTGGATTGCAGTGTTTGCATCACCTATAACTACGACTTCTTCATCCTTATAGAATGCTCCATCGCAGACAGCACAATAACTTACACCTTTTCCAACAAGTTCATTTTCACGAGCGACACCAATTTGTCTATGTTCACATCCAGCAGCAATAATTACGCTTCTAGCTTCATAAACTTGATAATCAGTTGTTACTTCAAATATTCCATTTTTCTTTTCAACTTTTAAGACATTTTCTAGTTCAAATTCAACACCCAAATCACTAATTTGGTCAAAGATTTGAGCAGAGTATTCTTCGCCAGAAATTTCTTTAATCGATGGAATATTTTCAACTCTTGGAGAAAGAGCAATTTGGCCTCCGACAGTTTCGCGTTCTAAAATAAGGACGGATTTACCGTCTCTTCTTAAATTTAGAGCTGCTGTCATGCCGCTTGGACCGGCACCAATAACGATAGCGTCAAACATATATTATTTATAAGTTTCGATGAATCGTTTGATGTTTGAAGCATTTTCAAATACATCGTAGGAATCTTCTTTGTTTGGAACAAGAAGAGTTGGAGCTTTCTTAACACCAAAGGAGATTGTTTCTTCTTTGTTGTCTTCAGCATCAATTACAACATATTTAATGCCTGCTTTATCAAGCATCAGTTTGGCCATCTTGCAGTTTGGGCAAGTTTTAGTTGTGAATAAAGTGAGTTCAGATATTTTCTTATCTGCTTTTTCTTCAAAATCTAAAGAACATTGTTTTCCGTTTGCATGTAAATGTGAATTTTCAGGAACATATTCTTTACGATTTCTGAATTCTTCTGTTTTACCAACGTTCCAGTTTTGAATTGGACGATAATATCCGGTAATACGGCTATAGACTTCAGTTGGTTTATGGCAGTGTGGGCATTCATAAACTTCACCAGTGATATATCCGTGTTCTTTACAAACTGAATATGTTGGAGACATTGTGTAATATGGGATTTCGTAGTTTTCAGCAATCTTGCGAACAAGATTCATACATGATTTCCATGATGGGAGTTTTTGTCCTAAGAAACAATGGAAAACCGTACCTGAAGTGTAGAGAGTTTGAAGTCCATTTTGAATATCCAAAGCTGCAAAGATATCTTCTGTAAATGAAACTGGAAGATGGGAGCTATTTGTATAATATGGAGCTTCTTTGTTATCACTTGCAGTAATGATATCTGGATAACGTTTGCGGTCATGACGAGCTAAACGGTATGCAGTTGATTCTGCAGGTGTGGCTTCAAGGTTATATAAATCACCATATTGTTCTTGGTAATCGGAAAGTTTGTTTCTCATGAAATTAAGAACATCTTTAGTGAATTTTTGTGCTTTTTCATGAGTTAAATCTTCACCAATCCAACGTGCATTTAAGCAAGCTTCGTTCATACCAACTAAACCGATGGTAGAGAAGTGATTGTTAAATGTACCAAGATAACGTTTTGTGTATGGGTATAAACCAGCATCGAGAAGTTTGGTAATAACATTTCTCTTAATCTTTAAAGATCTAGCTGATAAATCCATTAAATGAGTTAAACGATTATAGAAGTCTTTTTCATCAGTGGCAAGATAAGCGATACGTGGCATGTTGATTGTAACAACGCCAACAGAACCGGTTGATTCACCGCTACCGAAGAAGCCACCAGATTTCTTGCGTAATTCTCTTAAGTCGAGTCTCAAACGGCAGCACATACTTCTAACATCAGTTGGTTCCATATCGGAATTAATATAGTTAGAGAAATATGGTGTGCCATATTTGGCTGTCATTTCAAATAAAAGTTTATTGTTTTCTGTTTCAGACCAGTCAAATTGCTTTGTGATTGAATAAGTTGGGATTGGATATTGGAAACCACGACCGTTAGCATCACCTTCGATCATAATTTCAATGAAGGCTTTGTTAACCATTCTCATTTCTTCAACACAATCTTTGTATTTGAAGTCCATTTCTTTTCCACCAACAATAGCATTAAGTTCTGCCATATCATCTGGTACTGTCCAGTCTAATGTAATATTGGTGAATGGTGCCTGTGTACCCCATCTTGATGGTGTATTAACACCATAAATGAAGGATTGAATGCATTGTTTAACTTGTTTATAGTCCAAATTGTCTTTTTTAACAAATGGGGCAAGATATGTATCAAATGAGGAGAAAGCTTGTGCACCAGCCCATTCATTTTGCATGATGCCAAGGAAGTTGACCATTTGGTTACATAATGTTGAAAGGTGAGAAGCAGGAGCAGATGTAATCTTACCAACAACACCTCCTAACCCTTCTTTAATTAATTGTTTAAGTGACCAACCGGCACAATATCCTGTAAGCATTGATAAGTCATGAATATGAATATCAGCATTACGATGTGCTTGTTCGATTTCTGGATCGTAGATTTCACTTAACCAGTAGTTTGCAGTAATTGCACCACTGTTTGATAAAATCAAACCACCAACAGAATAAGTAACTGTTGAGTTTTCTTTAACTCTCCAGTCATTAAGACTTAAATATTGGTCAACGGTGGCTTTATAGTCGAGTTCAGTTGACTTAATTTGGCGAAGGGATTCGTGTTGCTTACGATATAACATGTATGATTTCGCAACATCAATGAATCCAGCTTGAATTAAGACAATTTCAACTGAGTCTTGGATTTCTTCAACTGAAACAACGCCATCTTTGATTTTGCTGTTAAAGTCTGCTGTGACTTTTAAAGCAATCATTTCAACCATGTCATCTGTGAATTCTTTGTGTTCAGCGATGAATGCTTTACGAATAGCATTTTCAATTTTCTTAATATCAAATTCGACTACTTCACCATCGCGTTTTTTGACGTTAAACATAGATTTCTCTCCTCTTAATCTTTATTGTTTAGATAAAAAACATTGAATAAAATCATGTTTTTTAACGAGTAAATTCGGTTATATTCCGAGTTGGGGTGAAAACTCGTATAAAAATAATACATTATTTATAAACTGCTAAACAAGGAAAACGCTTGCATACATATACACTGTATGAATTTTTCAATATTTTATCCGATAAAATCGGTAAACACGAAATTTAACAATCATTTATGATAAATTTCGTTATTATTTATTTTAAACGCGCGAAAAATCTGTTCTAAAAGTATCAATCTAGTCATTTGATGAAGAAAAGTCATCTTAGAAAGTGAAATTGAAGCGTTTGCTCTCGCTTTTGCTTCTTCGCTAAGACCATATGATCCGCCAATCAGAAATGTGATTGATGCCCCGCCACGCTCGAAGCTATTATTCAAAAACAAAGCAAATTCTTCGCTTGTCAACTCTTTTTTATTCAAATCAAGGTTAATAACAAATTCATTTTTATCAATTACCTTAAGTGCTTTATCACATTCATTCTTTTTTGCTTTTTCAATATCGAAGTTACTTGGGTTGTTTGGGATATATGCATCATCTATCTCGTATACGCGTATGTCCGCATACTTTTTAATATTAAAGAGGTAGTGATTAATGCCATCTTTCAGGTATTGATCTTTGATTTTTCCAATAGCAATAATTTTGATGTTCATGATAGTTATTTTATGCCAAAAATAAGAAAAAACCTAGATTAATCTAGGTAATTCTCTATTTGGTGGAGTCGGCGGGAATCGCACCCGTGTCCAAGATAGGCCCCACAATAACGTCTACAGTTTAGACGAAATTGCACTTCATGAATAACTCGACTTCGTCAAACAATTACTCACTAGATGACCAGGTTTTCGTCACTAATTAACTCATCAACTATTAGCGCTTATTCCTTTGGTATGACACATTACTTAAGCGTGAAGGAAGAAAACCTTAAGATGCGTCCTGCTCCAGCCTTGCCGGAACTCTATGTCGAGTGCTAATTAAGCAGCGCAGGAGAGTTGAGCTCTAGGAGCTCTCATATAACTGTTGTCAGTTATTTTTGTTTGGTGATTATGTCACCACACAACTGCAGTTAGAGCCAGGCTACTACCCTGTCGAAACTTGTTCGACCCCATTTTGCTATAAAAGCAAAAATATATTAATGAATACATCATCTTTTTTCAATAAGAAACTGCATTTTATTGTTTGAAAACTAGATATGTTTAATATAAGATATTACACGCTATGAAAAATTTTAAATTAATTCTTAAAAGTTTAATCAATAATAACGCCTGTGTTGAAGGTGGTCGTTCTAAACGTTGGTGGTTTGCCATAATCATGGTTTTAATTTCCATGATTTTAGCCCTTGTTCCAACTCTTGTAAGCAGACTCAACACAAAAGGTGATGATTTTGTTAAAAATTCTACAAATAACTATGATGTAGGTGTTCTTCGTTTCTCCGAAGCCCTTGAAGAAAAAGGCTTAGAGATGACTATTGAAACAGTTAATAACGAAAAGAAAATGGTCCTTAAAAAGGGCGAACTCACTGGTCAAGCAGCCTGGGATGCAGCGTTTGAAGAAGAATATAACCCAGGATATCATGTCTATACCCACAAGAATTATGATGGAAAAGAAGATTTACAAGTTTTCTTTATTTCCGAAGACATTGCTTCTACAAACATAAGAGAAAAATATCTAAACAAGTTCTCTTTTGATGAAGAAGGCAAAGAAGTTAAAACTGCTCGTACATGTTCTTTCTTAGTATTTGGTGAATTAACAATGAGAACCAGACTATATACTTCAAGTGGAAGTGCATCAGGAAATGAACTTCTTGGTGATTACAAACATTTCAGTGATGGTTATTCTTTCTCTACTCTTGGCACAATCGAAATTGATGGAACCAAATACCATAGTGAAAAAGCTATTAAAGATGCTGGTTTAGGTGTTGAAGCATATCAACAATATTTAAATAAGTCTTGGAATGACTGGAAAGATTTCTTAAGAGTGTCTTATTTAAATAAGAAAACTATTGATCTTTGGGTTAACTTAGCTTCCTTATTTGGCGTCAATGTTGCTATCACATTCTTTATGGGTCTTATGCTCTTCATCCTTACTAGAGGAAAAGCAAATCCATATCGTGTTTATAACTTCTGGGAAACTCAAAAAATGGTTTACTGGGGTACAATTACTCCTGCAGTCCTCGCCTTAATTGTTGGTTTCATTCCATTATTCAATATTGGACAAATTATCTTCCCACTACTTCTTGGTGTAAGAATTATGTGGATGTCAATGAAGTCACTTAATCCACAAAGCGGAACTCCTGTCTTCCCAAAGCCAGAAAAGCATAATCCTGCTAACGCTGGCAAGGTTAAAACAGTTAAAGCAAAATTTGCAAAATAAGAAAATGCATCTCATAAGAGATGCTTTCTTTTCTATCTTCCAATAGAGAGATATTCAACTCCTTCCATATCTCTCTTTTTAAATGTATTTCTACCATCAATTACGATAGGCTTTTTCATATTTAGGATAAAATCTTCTTTAGTAAGAGATTTGAATTCTGAATGATCAGTTAAAATTAAAACAAAATCAGTTCCCTTAATTGCTTCGAGGGCATAATCAACATATTCAACATGTGTGTGTCTTGATAAAACTTTACGCACATTGTCAATAGCGTATGGATCATAGAATTTTACATCTGCACCTCTATCAAGGAGATTTCTAATTATTGAGATTGCTGGAGAATTTCTGATATCTTCGCTATTTCCTTTATATGATGCTCCAAGAATTCCAATAGTGACGTTGTGAACGGATTTAAATTTTGTTGAAATCAAATCAAGGAAATATTGAACTTGCTTTTCATTTCTTTCTTTGACTTTATCAAGCATTTCAAATTCGAGATTATCTTTATTTAATGCCCAGTTTTTTACATCAATATTGTCAACAATATTTCCACCAAAACCTATTCCTGGTTTAAGAAATGAGTTGCCAATTCTTGGATCAAGAGACATTCCTAAAGATACTCTATCAATATCACATCCAAGTGAATCACAAATATCCGCAATTGAATTGGTGAAAGAGATTTTTGAAGCAATAAACGCATCAGAACTCAACTTAATTAGCTCTGCGTTGTTGGGAGAAGTTATTAAGACTGGCACTTTTTTAGCCAAAAATACAGGTGCGATAGATTGAGCAAATTGAATTGCTTCTTCATCGTTTACTCCAAATACTAATCGATACGGATTAATCGTATCATAAACAGCTGTACCTTCTGATAAAAAGTCAGGCATAGATAAAACGCTAAACTTGAATTGTGAATGACTTTCTAAATATTCTTTAGTCATTTTATTAGTGCCTACAGGTACTGTGGATTTAATAATGATATGACAATCCTGAACCACGTTTTCAGCAATATCATCAAGAGCTTGATAATAATGTGACATATCAAGTTTGCCATCTTCTTTTCTAATAGGAATATCAACACAAATAACAATGATATTATTTGGTCTTATCGCATCTTTAGCATTTGATGTAAATCTTAAAGATTTACGAGCCTCGGTTAACAATGTTTGTAAATTAGGTTCATCAATTGTAGATACACCAGACTTTAGTAATTCAACTTTATTTTTATCGATGTCGTATCCAATTACATTTTGATTAAAACTTGCTAAAAGAACCGAGTTAACAAGACCCACATATCCTAAACCAATAAAAGTAAAATTGAATTTAGTCTCCATAGTCACTTCCACGAGATTTATCTTCTGCAAAAATTCCAATTCTATCAGTGACATCGGTTATTTCTAGAAGGATGTATTCTTCGTTATTAATTAATGGGTGTTCGTAATCATGACAGAAAATAACTTTTTTGTTCGACTTTACGATTTTTTCCATTTCATCTATAATTGTGCGATAATTATCGGGGTAAATACCTTTAAAATAGGTAAGTTGAGTATAAAAAGCGGGCTCAACATAAAAAGATTCACCGCTTGGATAAATATATAAAGGAGTAAAAGGATTGTTCTTATCAATCCTAGTCTCTAAATGATTCCATTCTTCATAATTCATAATTATGAATATACATTAAATTGATTGAATAAACAACAATAGGGAGGTAAGAATGAAAAAAGAAATTAATAACGATATCAAAATTGTCTTTACTGATATTGATCAAACCTTATATTCCCATCGCACTAAAAGAGTTCCTGAAAGTGCTATAAAAGCTATTAAGAAATTACAAGAAAAAGGGATTAAAGTTTTCCTTTGCTCAGGAAGAAATTATTACCTCATCCGTAAAACCGGAATTTTAGATATTGTTCAACCAGATGGACTTATTACCATGAATGGCGCAAACGCAATTATTGATGGAAAAGTTATTTATCGCTATCCAATTCCGTCAGAAGTTGTTGATGTCTTAATCAAGTTCTCAAAAAGACTTAAATTTGGTTTAACTCTCATTGAAGAAAGTGAAGGACATATCAACTATGTTGATGATAGAGTTATTTCCGCTCACGAAAAATACGGAACTCGTTTCCCTCAACCACGCCACTTCCCAGATCATTATGATAGAACCGTATATCAAATGATTGCCTTCTGTGATGAACTTGACGAAAGTTTATTCTTGCCACATTTAGCAAATTGTAAATCTGCAAGATGGGACGAATACGCTGTTGATATCATGCTTCAAGATAGTGATAAGGCTAAAGGTATTCTTGCTGTTTTAGAATACTATGGTCTTAAACCCGAAAACGCAATGTCTCTAGGTGATAATCCAAACGATATTGAAATGCTTCAATTCACTGGAGTTTCAGTTGCAATGGGTAATGCAATTAGACAAGTTAAAGCTATTGCAGATTATGTTACAGATGATATTGATGAAGATGGTTGGGCTAATGCAATGAAGCATTATGGCTTAATCGATTAATCAAATTTCCCTGCACAAATCATCTCAAATTGATCAGCACATACTATACGAATCTTATCTGTATTGATATGTGCTTTTTTAAATATTTTGTTATAAGTATCAAGCGCGACTTCGTGGGTGTTAGATTCCATAGATATATGTGCAAGAACAATTTCTTTTGTATTCTCGCCAATAAGATTAACCATATATCTAGCAGAATCTTTATTTGAAAGATGACCTGTTTTACTAGCAATTCTTTTTATTAAAGATTGAGGACGACCACAGTGTGTTAATAACTGATAATCATAATTTGATTCAATTACATAATATGTAGCGTTTTCCATATATTCGAGGCTTTTTGAAGGAATATAGCCAGAATCAGTTACATAAACAAATTTCTCAGCACCATTTTCGAAAACAAAACCAACAGGATTAGTAACATCATGAGAAACAGATATTGGAGTAACTTTTAAATTGTTAATCTTAAAAGATTTATATGGCGTTATATCAACGGTGTTTTTTGCTTCCCAAGTTCCTTTAGTGCAATAAATTGGAAGTGGATTAAGGTATTTAATACCCTTTGTATGGTCATAATGCTCATGTGTTAAAAACATGAATTCAATATCCATCATTGTTTTATTAATTTTATTTAATCCTTCTTCCAAAACAAAAAGAGGGGTACCCATATCAATTAAATATAAATGCCCATCATCCTCAAAAAGAGCAGAGTTGCCCCTCGAGCCTGAATTTAACATATATATTCTCATGTTTATTCACCTTTTAGGTATTCAACACGAGCAGATTCAATTTTTGCAAATTCTTCTTCGCCTTGAGTTGAAGGTACGTCGAATTTTACATAGTCTCTTCTAAAGAGGAGATCAACTTTACCTTGTTGACCAGCTCTATTCTTAGCAATTCTAACCGTAACGAATTTAGCATTATTTCCACCTTCTTTTAAGGCTAGTGTTTCTAAAGCAGAATTAATTTGTTCTGCTCCATCATCTTCACCACGTTTACCAAATTGTTTTGTCTTTTCCATCTTTGCTTCATACATTAACAAAACAATATCAGCATCTTGCTCTAATGAGCCAGATTCACGAAGGTCACTAAGCATTGGTTCACCACCACGTTCTTCAACCTTACGGTTAAGTTGAGCAACAGCAACAATGGCAATTCCAAGTTCCAAAGCAAGTTTCTTAAGACTTGTAGAGATCTCTTGGACTTCTAAACTACGAGAATCACTTTTTCTCTTACCACTAGTGGTAACAAGACCAATATAGTCAACAAATACAAGACCTAAATCAGGTACATCAGCTTTAAGTTTTCTAACCTTTGCCATTAAATCGATGATGTTGATACCAGATGTATCTTCAACATAGAATTTAAGACCACCTAAGCTTTCACAAGATTGTTTTAATTTAAGACGATGGTTATCAGTTAAACCATAACCAGTAAGAATTGTGTTATAAGGTACGTTTGAATCGCCACTGATAAGACGTTTGAATAAGTCTTCTGCACTCATTTCAAGTGAGAAATAAGCTACAGGAACTCCCCTCTTTGCAGCGTTTAAGGCCAGATTTAAAGAGAAAGCAGTTTTACCAACACCAGTTCTTGCGGCTAAGACAATATAGTTACCTTTTTGCCAACCATGTGTAATCTTGTTAAGTTTTGGGTAACCCGTTGGAATACCAGTAACAGCAGAGTCGTTATCAGTAACTTTTAAGTTTTGTAATTCTTTTGAAAGAATACCTGTGATTGTAGAAGCACTTCTAAATTCACCAATATTACGTTTTTCAGTAACCTTGTTAATTTTTGTTTCAGCAAGGGTCAAGAAATCTTTATCAACTTCGTTTTTAAGGTATGAGGTTTGAATATCGTCTAGAGTTTGTAAGAATTTTCTTAAAATCGATTGATCCCTTACAATCTCAATGTATGAATTCATGTTTGCAAAAGTCACAACAGAATCAGCAAGTTCAAGGAGATATTCAGGACCACCAGCAACTTCAAGATCTTTATTATTAATTAATTCATTAACTACAGTTTGAGCATCAATAGCCTTATGTTCATTAAACAAAGAAGCCATTGCTTTAAAAATTGCTCTATGATTTTCATTTAATTCAAAGAAATCATCAACATCTAATCTAGCAATAGCATCATTTAAAACAGTTGATGAACGGAGCATTCCACCTAATACGGCTTTTTCCGCTTCATCATTATGTGGTAGTTTTTCAAGTTGGACAACAGCCATATTTATTTCCTTTCTTTAACGTGAACTGTGACAACACCTTCAACACCTTTATAAAGTTCAATTCTTAATTTGGTGTATCCAACTCTATCTACAGCAGTCTTATCAATAAATTTACGTTTATCAATGACGATATTATATTCACTTTTAAGTTTTTCTTCGATTTGTTTTGGAGAAATGTTACCAAACATTTTTCCATCTGCTCCAGTATTGGCTTCAAATTCCACGACAATAGTCTCAAGTTTTTTTGCTACATCTTTAGCCTTTAGTGTATCTTCTTTAACTTTTTCGGCAGCTTCGAAATTTTGTTTATCCAAAACTTCTTTAGATTTTTCAGTTAACTTAACTGCAAGACGATGAGGAATTAAATAATTTGCAGCATAGCCATCTTTCACTTCAACAGTTTGCCCTTTTTTACCGATGCCTTTGACATCACTTAATAAAATTACTTTCATATTACCTATCCTCACCTGAATTCACTCTTGCATCAGCAAGATATTCTTTTAAGATTTCGTTTACACGATCGCAAGCTTGTTCGATTGTGGTATTTTCAAAGACAGTTGCAGCCATATGTTGGTGTCCACCACCACCCATTTTTTCAGCAAGTATTTGAACGTTTATTGTGCCATCACTACGGCACGAGACTTTGACAGTTCTTTCATCAATCTTGCCTACAACAAAGGCAGCATTAATACCCTTCATCGACATACATTGGTTAGCAACTTTAGAAAGAATTGTGCTTTCAACAACATCATTATCATCTGCTCTACAGACAACTACACCATAAAATGGTGCATACATATTTGCAGCAATCTTAGTAACTAATGCATATTCTTCATATTCATCTTTTAAGAAGTCATCCGCTTTATAGGAATCCGCTCCATATTCTTCAAGCACCATACTAGCTTCGAAGGTATTTGAAGATGTGCCTTTGGCTTTAAAGTGATTTGAATCAAGAAAAATACCTGAAAGCATAATTGTTGCAAAGGATGCAGGCAATTTAATTCTTGGGTTATTAAATGCATAGTAAATGAATTCTGTAATAATCTCAGTAGCGCTTGAAGCACCTGTATCGATATGTTCAAAAACGGTTGTTTCAATACATTTTTCGCTCTTACGATGGTGATCGATAATTGCAATCTTATCAATCATATCTACAAGCTTAGGTTCGATAACCATTTCTGGATTGTGAGTATCGCAAACAACAAGAAGAATATTGCTTCTTTCTTTGACTTTATCGATTGCTTCTTGAGGGGTCATTGTAATTTTAGAGAGCATTTCTCTTGAGAATGAAGAAGTCATAGCTCCTCTAGTTTTACTTTCAGTTACACGAGGGTTATAAATTATGGCAGAAGCAACTCCTAAGTGGTCACATATTGCTTTAACGCCTAAACACGAACCCATTGCATCCATGTCAGTTGCAGTATGGCCCATGATCATAACAAATTTACTGCTCTTAATAATTTGAGTAAACGAAGTAGCAACAAGTCTAACTTTAACTTTGTTTCTAGTTTCTGTTGAAGAGGCCGTACCACCAAAATACTTGAGATCTTCGCCGTATTTTGAAATAACAACTTGATCTCCACCACGTGCAGTACATGTTTCAAGAGCACTGCTAGCCATATCGGTTAATTTGGTAATTGATGGGAAACCATGTGCAATACCAATAGAAATTGTTGGGGTAATAACTTCTTTTTCACCAATTTCACGAATTTTCTCTAAAATAGAGAATTTATCAGCTTCCATTTTTTGAAGTGATTCGTGGTTACAAACGAGAAAATATGTATCTGATTTTGAACGTTTGATTGCGACATTATATTCCTTTGTATATTCGAAAATAGCGTTCCTAACTTTTGAAATAATATCATTAGCATCATCAGCGTTTTCGGAAATTGAAGAATACGAATCTATTAATATTAAACCAACAACAATAGCTTCGCGGTTTGAATATTGGGTGAGATTTTCAAATTCGGTTACATCTTTAAAAATATATAAGCCAGCATCTGGTAAATATTTGACATCATAGTAGTTGTTATTGATTAAAATTCTGATAACTGTATCACCATTTGAATCTTCTAAATCTTTCAACTCGGGTTTCCATTCCAAAATATTTGTATCTAAAATATCAATTTTTCTTTCTCTAAATAATTCGTTTACCCATAAAACTAATTTGTTTTCATCAACAATAACTAAACCTACCATGCCGAAGTTATATGCTTCTTGAACATCATCACCAAGAAGATCAGCAGCTTTTAAATCAGATTTATGTCTAGAGCGATTGAAAACAACAATCGAAATAAAGGTAAAGAAAATATTTAATAAGGAAATTCCCATCAAAGGAATAACGAAATAAATTACATTATTTTGAACAATTTGTTGAAATGAAAAAGGATTAATAAAATAAACAATCAAAAAAGTGCCAAAAAGGACTGTTTCAATCGCTAATAAGATAAATGAGAATAAAGATAGGACTCGGATATGCTTTTTCATGCTCAAACATTATAACAACTTTACTCATAGTAAAAAATGAAAATTAGAAAAAACATATGTATCCCTTTATAGAAGCACTATATGCATGATTTGGCCTTTTTTATGAAAATTTAAGTTTTTATCTTTTTATGTTCTCGTGTTAAACTTTTTAAGAATTCATTATGAAAAAAATCTTTCACAAACTTATATCAAGCATCACCCTCAATGTTGTGGGAGCACTAATTACTTTTATGGTGGTTTTTGGTGCAGCCATTAGCGTAATTGGTTATTTTTCTTTTAGAAATTCTTTCGAAAATGAATACGCAAGTGTTACACATCGTATGGCAGATACCACCGCAATTAACGTCAATGGTGATCATATACAAGAGTATCTAGATGATGTGCCTGAATACACATTAGAATATGCTTCAACCAATACGGTTTTAGATAAAAGCTGCAAAGCGTTAAATGTTTCTCTTATTTATGTAATAAAAGTTGATACTTCTGACTATGGAAAATTTGTTTCGATTTTTAACGTTGTGAATAATGAAGTTGATAACACCAATTATTCACCATGGGAACTTGGTTACGAAAGAAAAACATCTAATGATGAATATCGAGCAAAATATAAATCTTTATATGAAAAGAAATCTACTTTTGAAACAGTTTTCCGTAATCATACAACCGATGGCCAACATCGCCATATTACTACCATCGTTCCAGTTAAAGACTCAAGCGATAATGTAACTGCTCTTTTATGTATGCAAAGACCAATTGAAGAAATGGAAAAAGCGTTCCTTCCTCAATTAATTTTCATTATTGCTGCAATTTCTGTTATCAGTATTTTCATTATTGTAGGATCAACATTATTCATTAATCTCTCTATTGTTAGACCTCTTTCAAAAGTATCAAAAGAAGCAAGAAGATTTGCTAAAGATAGTCGTGTTGAAAATCCTCTTGGAAAGATAAGTAGATATGATGATATTCAGTTACTTGCTACATCAATCGATAGTATGGAAGTTGAAATGATTGATTATATCAATAACTTAACTAATGCTACCGCTGAGAAAGAAAAAATGGGAGCAGAACTTAACATCGCTTCTCAAATTCAGCAATCATCAATTCCTCAAGTTTTCCCAGCTTTCCCAGATAGAAAAGATTTTAATATTTATGCAAAAATGGATCCTGCAAAGGAGGTTGGAGGTGACTTCTATAACTTCTTCTTAATTGATGAAGATCATATAGCTTTAGTTATCGCTGACGTGTCAGATAAGGGAGTTCCTGCAGCTTTATTCATGATGGTAACAAATATTTTGATTAGTGAAAGAACCAAGATGTTTAAGGATCCCGCCAAAGTTTTGGAATATGTTAATAGGGACTTATGTTTGCACAATCAATCAAGCATGTTTGTTACAGTGTGGCTTGGTATTTTAGAAATTTCTACTGGTAAGCTCGTTACTTCTAACGCAGGTCACGAAGATCCAATAATTTGCCATAAAGGAAAATATTTCGAAGTCAAACCTGAACAACATGGCTTTGTATTGGGTGCGCTTCCTCAATCGAAATATCAAAATCAAGAAACCACAATTGGTAAAGGTGATAAGATTTTTGTCTTTACTGATGGTGTTAGTGAGGCTAAAAACAAAAATAAAGAAATGTTTGGTATTGAACGTACTTTAAATTCGCTCAATAAAAATAAAGAAAAATCCCCTGAAGAGATTATTCATTCTGTCAAAGCAGACATCGATGAATTTGTTAATGATGCTCCACAATTTGATGACTTAACAATGTTAAGTTTAGAACTTAAATAGTATAAGATTATCCTAAGATTTGGGAACGCTTAATTCTAAGCTTCCCTTTTTCTTTTATGTAATCAACGTTGACACAGAAGATCCACCAATTACGTTTTGAACCATAAAGTATTGCATCGATTCTTAGAATTATTGAATTATTCTCAACATGTTTAATTTCATAATCAAAATATTGGAATAGTTCGTTCTCTACATCTGATAAATATTCATTCTTAGTTAATGGTTTTTCTGAGAAATGCAAAAATTGAGCATCATCCATTATCAGTTCATTTAAAACATTAATATCTTTAGCAATAATGGCTTTGACTAAAGATTCGTATAGATCCTTTAATTCTTCATTTTCCATATAAGAAGTCCGCTATTTCATTAATTTGCGGATAACTGATTCCATATCTTTTTCATCCATAATTCTTGGAACAGGATATCCTGGATTGCCTTCTTTTAGGGCGCGTTTAACTAAGGTTGGAACATCTTCTTCTTTGATAAAATCAAATTTTTCAGGAATATTCATTTCTTTATTCATTAGTTTAATATCTTCAATGAAAAGTTTCGCCTTTTCTTCGTAAGTCATATCAGGTTTAGTAATTTTAATTACATCCGCAAGCTCAGCGAGTTTCTTGTGAGCAGCCTTGCCATACCATTCAAGTACATAAGGAAGAATAACAGCGTTGGCTAAACCATGTGGGGTGTTATATAAACCTCCTAAGTTATGTGCAATAGCGTGAACATAACCAACAAACGCTCTAGTAAAAGCATTACCAGCAAGATATGAACCATAAAGCATATTTTCACGAGCTTTAATGTCTTTCCCGTCTTTATATGCTTTTTCAAGATTCTCATGAATTAACTTGGTAGCTTCAATCGCATACCTTTTTGTTGATTTAACATTACTTTTTCCTATATATGCTTCGATAGCATGTGTATATGCATCCATACCAGTGGTTGAAGTAATATGAGGAGGTAATCCAATTGTTAATTTTGGATCCAAAACAGCATATTTTGGTCTAAGGCAAATATCAGCAATTGCATTTTTCTCATGTGTTTCAGGATCGCTAACGACAGCTGCTAGAGTTGTTTCAGAACCAGTGCCTGCAGTTGTTGGTACGGCAAAGAAAGGGGGGATCTTTTTTCCAACTTTTAGATACCCTCTCATTTGACGAACAGTTTTCTTTGGATTAACCACTCTAGCAAGAGCTGCTTTAGCGCAGTCCATTGGCGAACCACCACCAAATGCTATAACACAATCACATTTATTATCTAAATAACAATCTTTACAGTTTTCGATATTTGGAATACTTGGATTTGGTTGAACATCATCAAAAACAGTATAAGAAATCCCTTCTTTTTCAAGTTGTTCGAATAATGGGTCCAATAAATGGAGACTCATTAATCCTTTGTCTGTTACTACAAGAGGCTTTTTTAGACCTTTTCCCTTAATAAAAGCAGGCAATTTTAAAACAGCGCCTTCACCTTTTAAAAGTTCTGGTTCCTTCCAATTCATAAAGCACATTGCAATCATTAGCGCTTTTTGGGAAAGACGATAAAAACATTTTTTTGCTACGTTTACCATAATTTAAATCCCTACATTACTGGGATGACGTTTTTGATTTCGATTGATACTGATGTGCCATCAACTACAGCACTTAATGTTACAAGAGCTGTAGTAGTAATAATGATGTCATCATATTCGCCTTCAGTATAGAAATAATCATAAAAACCATTGAACTTATAGATTTTACTGTAACCAAACCCACCATTAGCCCAGCTATGATTTGATATTATTTTAAACTTTGTGTTTTCTTCCATTTGAAAGTCTTTAATTGTGAACAAAGATCCATTTTTCTCCAAATCAACAACACCAACATTGTCACCAAAATTATTCCATGTTCCTGTAAGAGATAACATTGTTATTTCTTCGGGTTCTTCTTCGGGATATTCAAACACTGTAACAGTTAGTTTAAAAGCATCTTTATAATAAGCAAGTTCAACATAAACGTAATGTTCCGCATCTAGACCAATCGTATAGACAAAGTAGTCCAAGCCACTATGTTCGTTATCTAAAGTAAATCCAGCATTATATAAATCATTTCGATATGCTTCTGCTTCACTAACTGAGGAATTCTCGATATATAAATAGTGATATGGATCAACAAAGGTATAAGTAAAATCTGCCTTTTCATTATCATATGTAGGTAAACCAAGTTCACTCAATGCTTCAGGGAACACAGCTTTTGGTTTAATAATTTTATCATCATAATACATAAAATGTACTGAACCTTTAACGTTTTGTTGGACATTCCAGAATTCAATATACATTAATGTTGTGAATTCACTTCCATATGAATCAACATATTCTTTAATAGTATCTGAAATTTGATCATCAAGACTTACATCAACCAAGTCACCATATGCCATATCGTCGTGACACAGAGCAAATTTGTAAGTTAACTTTGTTATATCTTCAACATCGCTATGATAGTGGTCTTCATTATCAAAATAGGTGAGATGTGCGCCGTATTTATCTCCATAAAGGTCAACAAATCCAGTAAATAATTCATGGAATTTCAAATCAGTAACCATCTTGTAATCAAGAAGATAGTTTTCAGATCCTTCTACAAGAACAATATGGTCAATTTGTTTTTCTTCTTCTTTTTGTTCGTCTTCGTCATTCACTATTAATTGGTAAACTAATTCGTCTCTAACAGCTTCCGAGAATTCTTTATATAGTTCTTTCACAACAGAATTTCTCTTTGAATTATATTCGTCTCTAGTTTGACGACTATCAATGTACTCAGAATTCATCCCCAGTCCATCGAACATGTTTGAAGCAATTATTTCTTCTTCGTGTCGAGTTGTATTTGTTTGTTTAAAGAATTTTCCATTTTTAAACCAATGAGTAGTATCTGCTCTAAAGGTAAAGTTTGGATCAGATGTATAGTCACTAAAAGATGGGGTCTTATCATTTTTGTAAATCTTTTGATTAGTCTCTAAAACGAATTTTCTCCATTCTTGAATTGCTCCCTTGTTGGTGTCTACGTAATCATATTCATAAACCATTCTGTCAAAATAAGGGACATCTGAATCATCATTTTGAGTAAGCATTAAAAGTTCATATGTTGGATTTGTGTCTTGCATATCATACTCAAGATACATTTCAACATACCATTGTGAATGATAAGATTCTTCGCCTTTTGAGAAATTAATATCAAAACCAACTTTTGCCTGGATAGAATCATCTAGAGCAATATTTAATTGAATATCTAATGTGAAAACAAAATCGTATTTATATTCTTCAGTTTGTTCTTTTGCTTTGGTTCCTTTATCAATATCAAGATAAATTATTCCAGTAATATCATCATAATAATTAATTCCAAATTCATAATCTTTGCCTATTTTTTCAAAAGCTCTTTTAATACATTGGAATTGAACCATTGGTGGTTCATTGTATGAGATTTCATCACTTAACGAACTTCCTTGATAATCACCTTCTGTGTATAAAGCATAAATATTATCAAGGGCGGTTTGAGAATCGTGATAGGAAGGGAGATTTTGTTTTAAAAGACTTTTACTTTTCTCTGTTTTAATATTCCTAAAACTTGATTCAACTCCGTTGAGAGCAAAAACAACTTTTTCATATTGGGTTGTTGGTAATTTGGTGCCACAAGATGCTAGGGCAAACAAAGATGAAGCAGCAAGCGATGCAGCAAGTGTGCGTAAAATTGTCTTTTTCATAAAATTCCCTCGATAAAATATTTCACTATACTTATTTATACACGAAAAATGATGGTAAATACATAAAATTAGTAAAAAACTAATTTATTTTATTACCTTTTCAAATTGATACATTTCCCACAAATCTTCTTCGTTTGATGGGTCTTTGTAGTATTTGTTGTAATATTTTACTATATGAAAACCTAATTTATTTACGTAGAAATGAATGTTTCTTTTTTCAAAAGCAGGTGTGACAGTTTCCCAGATTTTTACGTTTGGATGTAATCGTTCAATTTCTCTCCATGCGCTTTGACCAATTCCCTTAGAATGACAATCTGGATTTACGAAGAATAACTCTAAATCGCCTTTGGATTTATTAATATTAATTACAATTCCCCCAACCGTTAAAGAATCATCAAATATTTGGTATGCAATTGATCCTTTATGATTTATCGAATTAATAATTGTTTCTCTAGATATAATTTCACCATCTTCTTCATATTGTTTTTCCATTTCGGATTCAGAAAAATACTTCATCGCTCCATATTTAAAAGCAAATTGATTATCTTTGATAAATTGTTCTTTGTTTTCTTTTTTTAGAATTTCTAATCTGACAGACATCGTTATCTCTCCTTTAGGCAAAATAAAATTAGATAACAGAAATCAAGCATATATTTCATGCATGACAAAAACA
>CALELS010000003.1 GCA_937902735.1 uncultured Caryophanales bacterium | reverse complement strand
TTTCAATTAGGATTTTTGAATTCCCCAATTACACCCCGTTTTATTTTACAGAGCGAGAAAAAGCCGCCCATTATAGACGACTTAATTTACATTGATTTAGCCTAAATTCAGGGCCTTACCATATGTTCCAACTAACTGCCTTGCGAGGAAAGTCATTTTTAGCCAGCTGAGGCAAATCGCGACTGTCCTGCTACAATTACAAAATTAGTCTTGAACGTATGGAAGAAGTGCCATGTAACGAGCATTCTTAATAGCTCTTGCAAGTTCTCTTTGATATTTTGCAGAAGTGCCAGTTGAATGACGTGAAGCAATTTTTCCAGTAGGAGTGATGAATTTCTTTAATAATTCAACATCCTTGTAATCAATATAAGCAATTTTGTTTTTTGTAAAATAACAAACCTTCTTGTGTGGTCTAATTTTTTTGTAACCCATAATATTTCCTTTCTAGAATGGAAGGTCATCATCGGTAACATCAATTGAATCTAAGTTTTTGCCTTCTTCTTCAACAACTTCATCAGGGACAAATTCTTCGTTTGGAATTACTTTATCACCTTTTGGTTCTAAGAATTGAACGCTGTCAGCATAGACTTCGATGACCGAACCTTTGGTTCCATCTTTTCTTTCAAATGAACGTTGACGAATTCTTCCATCAACAGCAACCAAGCTACCTTTGCGGCAATATTTTGTAACATTGTCTGCTTGGTTATTCCATACAACAACAGTAATAAATGTAGTAAGTTTTTGGCCATTAGCATCTTTGACTCTATCATCAACTGCAAGAGTGAAAGAAGCAACTGGGATATCACTTGTTGTTCTACGTAATTCTGGATCGCGTGTTAGACGTCCTACTAAAATGATGCGGTTAACCATTTTGATACCTCCTTAAATTAGTCTCTATCGACTGTAATGAGATGACGTACAACATTTTGATCGATTTTTGTTAAACGTTTGAATTCGCTTAAAGCTTCTTCATTTGTCTCGACTTTAATGACGACATAGTAGCCTTTTAACATATCTTCGATTGGATATGCAAATTCTTTAAGTCCCCATTCGTTGACTTGTGAAACTTTTCCACCGTCAGCTGCGAGAATATTATGAAGTTTTTCGATTTCAGCCTTGCGAGCAGCTTCATCTAAGTCTGCTTTCAAGATGTACATGATTTCGTACTTTTTCATAAACATACCTCCCTTTGGTCTTCTGGCTATATTTCTCATATAGCAGAGAGAATTGCGTTTTAACGCGCATACATTATATATATTAGTGAAAATTAACACAATTAATTTTTACTTGATGATAAATAAAAATGGGCAAATATTGCCCACTTATTATCGATAGTTAACTTATCTAAAAAGTACTAATAAAGCGGCGGCCATATTACCGCGATAAAGTATCTTTCCGTAGAAATCTTTCGTCACATCCTGGCTCTTTTCATATCTACCAAGGATTTTTCCATAGAAGTTTTTAACAGTAATGTCACCATTTGATTCATGTTCTAAATGTCCAACAATTGAACCATTAAATTCTCTGATTGTTTCGCGATACATATTTAATCTCCTTATAAAAAGAACCGCCTAGCGGTTCAATTAATTATTTTTTAATATCCTTCATACATGGGAAGAGAATAACTTCACGAATCGATGATTGATTTGTCATCAACATGACCAATCTATCAATTCCAATCCCGATGCCACCGGTTGGAGGCATACCATATTCAAGAGCTTCAAGGAAGTCTTCATCCATTTCACTGGCCTCTTCATCACCAAGTTTTTTGGCTTCAAGTTGTTTTTCAAATCTTTCTTTTTGATCAATTGGATCGTTAAGCTCACTATAGGCATTTCCATATTCAACACCACCAATGAATAATTCAAATCTTTCGGTGAAAAGTGGATTATCTTTTTCTTTCTTGGTGAGTGGTGAAACTTCAATTGGATAAGAATGAACGAATGTTGGTTCTTGTAAAAATGGATCGCATTTTTGATCAAAGAAAGCATTAATAATGTGACCAACTGTATTCATATGATTTTCAAGTTCAACACCATGTTGTTTAGCAAGAGTTTTCGCTTCTTCAAATGTCATTTCTTTAGTGAAATCAACACCAGTTGCTTCCTTAACAACTTCAACCATGCTCTTCCAAGCAAAAGGTTTGCCTAAATCAAGAGTTTTGTCACCATAAGGAATTACTGTTGTTCCTCTTACTTTTAAAGCGACTTCTCTAAACAAATTTTCCGCAAGAACTCGCATATCTTGTAAATCACCATATGCTTGATATAACTCAATTGTAGTGAATTCTGGATTATGTTTTGTGTCCATTCCTTCATTACGGAATAAACGACCAATTTCATAAACTCTTTCAAGTCCGCCAACAAGAAGTTTCTTCAAAGAAATCTCAGTAGCAATTCTCAAATAAAAGTCTTTATCGAGGGTATTGTGATGGGTAACAAATGGTCTAGCACTTGCACCACCTAAGATTGGTGAAAGTACGCTTGTTTCAACTTCGACAAAACCGAGTGAGTCACAATAGTTTTGAACTGCTCTAATAACTTTTGGTCTAGCAAGAGCAACATATCTCGCATCATCATTCATGAATAAATCGACATAACGATGACGATATCTTTCTTCAACATCAGTTAAACCATGGAATTTTTCTGGTAATGGACGAAGTGATTTAGTTAAGAATGTATATTTTTCACAGCGAATAGTCATTTCTCCTGTTCTTGTTCTCATAACACGGCCGTAAACACCGACAATATCGCCAACATCAGCAAGTTTGAAAACATTATATGTTTCTTCACCAACAACATCGATTCCAACATAAACTTGCATAGAACCAGTAACATCTTTAATGTTCATAAATGAGGCTTTGCCCATTTTTCTTAAGAACATAATACGTCCTGCTAAAGAGACATAAATTTGTTTTTGTTCGAGTTCTTCGTCAGTTAAATCATCACATTTTTCGTGAACTGATTTAGCAGTATCGCTTCTTTCAAATTTTTGACCATATGGGTCGATACCAGCTTCTTTGTATCTTTCTAATTTGGCACGTCTTGCCAATTCTTGATCAGTAAGTTTTTCTTCCATAGACATAACCTCGGCAAATAGTATACACAAAAATCCCATTGATTATCAACGGGATTATTTGAATAAATATTTATATCAAATCATGATTTTTAAGAATTGTGAGTAAGTCGTTTTTAGTAACAATGTTTTGGGCTATCTCATTTTTTATTTGCTTCGTATTTGGATATGAATTAAAGAATTTTGGGATGATTCCTCGCGCAATTTTCATTGCTCTAAACTCACCTTTTTCTTTAATTAACATATCAACATATTGAAGCATTAATTTTATGTTGTCCTTTATTAATAAAGGTTCAACAAATTTTCCAGCTTCAAAGTAATCATTAATTTGTTTTATCAAATTGGGATTTCCTATACCACCTCTTGCCACCATAACAGCATCAGCATGAGTAATCTCAACCGCTTTTTTCGCATCTTCCAAACTAAAAATATTTCCTGAAACAATTAATGGTATATTCATTGAATCGCGAAGGTTTCTAATCGCTTCGTAATCAGGTTGGCCTTCATACATTTGCTTAGCAGTTCTTGCATGTATCGCAATTGCAGCAACCCCAGCCTTCTCTAATACCTTTACGTTTTCGATAACATTAATAGAATTGTTGTCCCATCCTAAACGTATTTTAGCGGTGACTGGTTTTGGTGAATTTTCCACCACAAACGCCATATATTCATATAATCGCTTAGGATCTTTGAGTAGTTTTGAACCCGCACCAGCATCAGTGACTTTTGGAACTGGGCAGCCCAAATTAATATCTAACATTTCAAATTCGACACCACTTTTAGAAATTATTTCCATTGCTTTAACTATCTTGTGTTCATCAGAATCAAACAATTGAATAGCAACAGGGTGATCTAAAGATGATGTTTTAATATATTCAAAAGTTTTTTGATTATCATAAATGATACCTGATGCTGAAACCATCTCTGTTACAGATAAGGCAACTCCAAATGGCTTCATAAAATCACGGTATGCTAAAGATGTGACTCCAGCCATTGGCCCAAGTACAACTTTTCCTTTAATCTCAATATTTCCTATTTTGAACATACAAAAAAGGGAGATTAAATCTCCCATAAAACTATTTTTCTTCAGTAGTTGGAGTTTTTGGTTTTCTTCCACGAGGTTTTTTAACTTCTACAATTTTTTCTTCTTTAACCTCTTTAGTTTCAACCTCAACAACTTTTTTCTCTTCTGTTCCTGGAAGCTTACGATTTTTTAACAAATAGTCGATTTGTTCAGCAGTAATTGTTTCATTCTCTAAAAGAGTTTCAGCAATTAAAATGACATCATCCTTATTATCGTTAATGATTTTTAAAGCTTCCTTGTGGGCTTTATCAATAATCTTTCTAACCTCAGTATCGATTTCATAAGCGATTTGAGTAGAGAAATTCTTTTGAGTAGAAGTATAGTCTCTTCCTAGGAAGACACTACCTGTATCTCTTTCATATTGGATAGGTCCAAGTGAAGACATACCGTATTCAGTAACCATAAGCCTTGCGATACGTGTTGCAACTTCGATATCGTTTGAAGCACCAGTGGAAACATCTTTGAAGAATATTTCTTCAGAAGATCTACCACCAAGGTAACCAACGATTCTTGCTTCAAGTTCACTTTGCGAAAGAAGGAATCTATCTTCTTCTGGAGTCATAAGAACATGACCACCAGTTCTTCCCCTTGGAATAATAGTAATTTTTTGAACTTTATCAGAGTTCTTAAGCTTTAATCCGATAATTGCATGACCTGCTTCGTGATATGCGACTTGCTTTCTTTCAGCATCGTTCATACCTTTTGAAGACTTGGCTGGACCAGCAATTCTACGGTCAATCGCTTCATCAATATCAGCCATTGTAATCGCTGCTTCATTGTTACGAACCGCTAAAATAGCGGCTTCATTCATAATATTTTCAATATCAGCACCAGAGAAACCAACTGTGCGTTTTGCAAGTCCTGCAAAATCAATATCATTAGCAAGGGTTTTATTTCTTGAATGAACTTTGAAGATTGCTTCACGACCTGCTTTATCTGGAAGTGAAACGGTAATTGTTCTATCAAAACGACCCGCTCTTAATAAAGCTGGATCAAGAACATCATCACGGTTTGTAGCAGCGATAACAATGATTCCAGAATTATCTTCAAAACCATCCATTTCAACTAAAAGTTGATTGAGAGTTTGCTCTCTTTCATCGTTTCCACCACCTAAACCAGCGCCTCTTTGTCTACCAACAGCATCAATTTCATCGATAAAGACAAGACATGGAGCGTTTTGTTTAGCAGTTCTAAACATGTCTCTAACACGTCCAGCACCAACACCAACAAACATTTCAACAAAGTCGGATCCAGAAATTGAATAAAATGGAACACCAGCTTCACCAGCAACTGCTTTAGCAAGTAAAGTTTTACCAGTGCCTGGTTGACCAACAAGGAGAATGCCTCTTGGGAGTTTTGCACCATATTTAGTGAATTTCTTAGGGTCTTTTAGGTAATCAACAATTTCAACCATCTCAGCTTTTTCTTCGTCACAACCAGCAACATCATCAAATTTGACTTTGCTCTTTTCGACTCTTCTAGCACGTGATTTACCAAAATCCATTGCTCTTGTATTTTCTCTTCCAACTGTCTTTGTAAGTCTAAAGAATAAGAATCCTCCTAATAGAATTGTTACCCCAGCGGTTACTAAAGTTGGGCCCCATGTTTCATACCATGGTGTATCAAAAGCAAAATTTTCACTTACATAACATTGATCATCACTTAAACTATGAGCAGCTTTATAAGTTGCAACATTTTCAATTAACATCGAACGGTAAGATGCATGATCGACTACACCATCATTATTTGTATCAAATGAGTCGCGGTATTGGAATGTATCAATGGTAAATTCGTATTTAATGGATTTTCCGTCTTTACCAATAGCTTTACCAGTTACTGTAGTTACAACATCTTTGTTATAAACTTGAGCTGTAACAATATCGTATTCTTCGAGTTTGTTATCTAATGTATCAGCATACCAATAAGTTGGCTTTCCTACATATTTAGAAATAATGAACCAGGCAAAAAAGCCGATTACTGCAGCAATTAAGATATATGGGAGAATAAGACCAAGTATACTTCGACGTGGTTTTTGTTCGTTGTCCATGTTTTGTCCTCCTTATTAATTTATTAATGTTTTAAATTGATTAGCGATTTTTATGTAATTATATAGGTAAGTTTTCAAAAATGATATAAATTTTGAAAAGTGTGAGAAATTATAACTTAATTACAAATTTTGATTTGTGATTATCTTGAAAATTTTTACGATAACGAGGGATATAGATTACTTTTCCTGTCTTATCAACAATTACAGGCCAGACTTTTCTAAGTCTAGCAGGCATTTTCCAATCAATAAACACTCTCCTAACCGAGCAATTATTTGAACCTACAAAGTACATATCATCTTCATAGGCGTTTCTTATAGTGATTGGATAATTAGAGGCATAAATATGTCTATCATCAGCTCCCATTGAGAAATCAATATCAAATTCTTTAGTGGATAATTTATCCGGTTTATTCATAATATATGAATATTCTTTACCATTAAGAGAATCCATCATTACTAAAACATCGTATTCACGAACAAGATAGACACCTTCACCAAGTTTCATTACTAAGTTAGGTTTCTTGCTTAAACACATCTTACGGATTTCGTCTAATTGTCCTTGAGATATATCAACATGGTTACCTAAAGTAGATGCGAAGCGAATAATGGCCTCTCTAAATTCGAGTTTATTGAGCGAAATTAAAGATCTAATATCGAGCGTTTCATCAAAATCAATTTTGTGTTCAAGTTCGCGTTTTATTTCTTCAAGCTCATTGTTATCACGCTTGATTTGTTGCATATAAAGTTCACGATCGGTTTCAGACAATTTTTCGATGATTTCATGTCTAATTTGATTTCGAACATATTTATCCGAAAGATTAGAAACATCGATAGAAAATGGAACTTTGTTTTCGCGATCATAGAAGGCTAGTTCACCTTTTTTATATTTAAGAAGTGGCCTAATAACCTTCATTCCTCGATTATATGATTCTTCTTTCATTCCGTATTCAGCAACACGACCTTCCCTTCTTCTTTGAAGAATATATGTTTCAATCATGTCATCTTGTTGATGAGCAACAAATAGACCTTTTGCGTTATATTTCACATACATTTGTGAGAAAAACATGTATCTAACTTCACGAGCCCATTCTTGAAAATTACCAGTTTCTTTCAGTGTTCTTGCGTCTAAACATTCGAAAATTACATTGTGTTCTTGGCAATATTTTCTAAGTTCGTTTTCCTCGTAATCACTTTGTTCGCCTCTTTTGTGATAATTTACATGGCAGCAAACAATACGAGCTTCGGCTTTTAAAAGCATATCAAATAAGGCCATTGAATCTGGGCCAAACGAACACGCTAAAAGATATGTAGCGTTTTTATCTATTGGATAATTGAACATTGTCGTCATAATTATTATCTCTATCGAAAATATTATATTTTTATTTTCGAGTTTATCAACTAATTCGCTCCTCTATTTGTGTTTCTTATAGAGTTTATCGAGACATTCTAAGATAACTTCTAAATCTTTTAACCAATTTCCTTCTTTTTTAAAACGCAACATCAAAATTTTATTAATATAAGTTAACGTAACTTTTTCAATGTATGGTTCTAAAACTTCAAACATTAATGGACCCATTCCATTGATTGAAGAAAACTTTTTTGAGAAAACTATTTCAATTGAAGTTGAATACTCTTTTACATCATCAAATTCTTCATAAGTAATGTAGATATCAATCAATTTTGTTTTTAAAAGCATCGTAACTTCATCAGGAATTCGTCCATAAATATCACGAATCTTTTTCTTGATTTCTTTTAACTCTTTTTCAGACTTACATTCATCTATTTGTTGATATAGTTCAATCTTGTCATCTTTTGATGCATAACTATCTGGAATATAAGCATCAATATTAAACATCTTTGCTGGTCGAGGAGCTTCAACTGGCTTTCCTGTCTTCTTTTCTTCAATTACTTCATTTAAAAGTTTGAGATACAAATCTAGTCCAACTGAATCGATAAAACCCGCTTGTTCTGAACCCAAGATATCACCCGCTCCACGAATCATCAAATCTCTTTGCGCAATCTTAAATCCGCTACCAAGTTCAGCAAAATCTTGAATAGCTTTTAATCTTTTCTGCGCAGCATTATTTAACGTTTTTGCTTCTCTATAAAATAAATAGGCATAAGCAATTCTATTTGAACGCCCAACTCTACCTTTGATTTGATAAAGTTGAGATAAACCAAAGGTATCAGCTTCTTCAACAATTATTAGATTGGCATTTGGCACATCAATTCCATTTTCAATGATGGAAGTTGCTACGAGGATATCAATTTCTCCGTTATAAAATCTCTCCATTGTTTCATCAACAGCTTCTTTATCCATTTGTCCATGAACAACTCCAACTACTGCTTTAGGTATTGCTTTTTGAATTGATTCGGCGGTTCGATAGATACTTGCAACCACATTATGAAGATAAAATACTTGACCTCTGCGGGATAATTCGCGTTCCATAAGTTCTTTTGCGATATCAAAATTATATGGCATTACATATGTTTGAGTTGTCACTCTATCAATCGGAGCAGTTTGTATTTGAGAAACAGGTCTGACTCCTATAAGAGATAATTGAAGAGTTCTAGGAATAGGAGTAGCAGACAAAGATAATACATCAATGTTATGTTTTAATTCTTTAATCTTTTCTTTTTGTTCAACACCAAAACGTTGTTCCTCATCAATAACTAAAAGACCTAAATCTTTAAAAGAAAAGTCTTTTGACAATAATCTATGAGTTCCAATAATTAAATGAATAGTTCCATTAGCAATTTCTTTCATTGCTTTTCTTTGTTCAGCATCACTAACAAGTCTAGAAATGAGCGCTATCTTAATCCCAAAACCTCTAAATCTTTCCAAAGCAAGTTGATAATGTTGTCTTGCTAGAAGAGTGGTTGGACAAAGGAAAGCGACTTGTTTTCCGCTTGATATTGCTTTGAACACTGCTCTGAAAGCAACTTCAGTTTTTCCAAAGCCAACATCGCCGCAAAGAAGACGGTCCATTATTATTGGTTTTTCCATATCTTCTTTTATTTCATTAGTAGCTTTAATTTGATCATCGGTTAATTCATATGGAAAATTCGCTTCAAAATTCGCTTGCAGTTCATCATCCTTTTGGAAAGCAAACCCTTCAATCATTGTTCGTTCACTATAAAGTTTGAAAAGGCGATCTGCTAAATCGTTTACTCTCTCTTTAATTTTAGATTTTGTTTTTTCCCATTCTTTACCATTTGGATTTGAAAGCTTTGGTACACTTCCTTCCCTTGAAGCATATTTTCTTACCATCCTAAATTGAGATAAAGGAATATAAATGACATTATTCCCAGCGTATTGAATATGTAGAAAATCTGTATGAACTCCATTAATTTCAATTGTTTGAATATCAAGAAATTTCCCTATTCCATATTGTTCATGAACAACATAATCTCCAGGTTTTAGTTCTTCATAATTCTTAATTAATTGAGCTTCTTTATATCTAGAGACATATTGAGAAGGATGATGTTGAAAACCAAACAATTCTTTAGAAGAAATGAAACATATTTTATAGGAAGGAAGTTCAAAACCTACTTCTAATGGGAATAGAGTAATGGTAAGTTTTTTATTTCCGTAAGATAAATCTTCTGATAATTCAAAATCAATGTTTTGATCTTTTAAATAGGAGGAGACAGTTTCAATTTGCTGTTTATTTGATAAAGCAATAATAACTTTGTCGTTGGTGGATAAATAAGACTGAATAATGATATCAATATTAGATAGATTGTTTTTCGAGAAAACTATCGGATGTGTATCGAATTTGATAACGTTTTTATTTGTATAGAATGGGTCTGTTTTGATTGGATGACAACCCTTAAATATCGACTCGTAAGGTAGATACATTTCTAAGTTAGACATTAGCTTTCCGTCCTCAAATAATGAAGAAAAATAATCTCTACTTTCTTTAATTAAAAATTCGCAAGTCGTATCAAATTGAGGAGCATTATTCACAATCAAATAATCGGGTTTGATGTAGTCGATTATTGATGAAACATTTTGCTTAATATATCTAAAATACTTATAGGTCCTCGAGTGAATTTCAAAATTTGTAATTTTATTAACATCGTTTAAAGTAGTGATTTGGAGTCTTTCGTAAGCGTCAGGATTTAGTATTTCTTTATCTTTTAGTAATTGCTTATCAACATTATTTTGAAATGCTTTTAATTCAATATCACTGAATAGGCAATCGTTTGCAGGCAACACTAAAACTTCATCTACTTCTTTTATTGATGATTGAGTTGGTATATCAAAAAATCTTATTGATTCTATTTCATCACCAAATAGTTCAATTCTAATTGGATATTCATAATTAACTGGAAAAATATCTAAGATATCTCCGCGTGAAGCAAATTCTAAACTTTGATCTATTTTAGAAACCGCTATATACCCTTCTTCAAATAATTTTCTTTTAAAATTCTCAACATTTAAAGTGCCACCAACTTTTAATTTTTTAATATGTTCTCTAAATTCGTTTGGATTTAATAAAGGCATCAATAAAGATGATGCGTGTGCGATAAATATTTTATTTTCTTCTTTAAAAGATTCAGCAAGCGCGTATATACGTTGCGCTAATAATTGTTTTGATGCAGAGACTAATTCGCATCTTAAAATGTCATCACTAGGAAACAAGACAACATTCTCTTCTCCAACCAAGGAAGATATAAAGTTTGCTATATTTTGAGCATTGTATAAAGATGATGTTAACAACAAATAACGAGATGGTTTCTTTTTAAATGCGGCTGAAACCAAAAGAGAAATTCCAACATTATCATCAACACAAAAATTCCCTTTTTTCTCAAGAAGGGAGGTAACAGCATCGTTGTTTTCGATAAGTTTAATTATGTTTTCTCTCAGTTAGCACCACCACCATTGTATTTATTCATTACTTTAGTAAAGTCATCTAATAAAATGTAATCCTTGATCGCATTTGCAGCTTTTTCGATACCACTTATTAATGCTTTTTCTTCATCGCCTTTTGGTTTTCCAAGTACATAATCAATCGCATTAAACTCTGGTTCACCAATACCGATGCGAATTCTCTTAATTTCTTCAGTCGATAATTGATCAATAATGTTTTGTATTCCTTTTTGTCCACCACTTGACCCTTTTAGCCTTAAACGGATGACACCTGGTTGTAAAGACATGTCATCATAAATCACCAACATGTCTTCTTTCTTTATTTTAAAGAAATTAACTATTTGAATTACAGCAGTGCCGGACAAATTCATATAAGTCATTGGTTTGAATAATAAAATATCTTCATCATCAAGTTTGAATTTTGCATAAACACCCGAAAATGCTTCGCGATTGAATTCAACTTTTGCCATGTCCGCAAACAAATCAATCGCACGAAAACCCGAGTTGTGACGGGTTAATTCGTATTCTTTACCAGGATTTCCTAATCCAACAACTAGTTTCATTGTAAAAAAGTATATCACATTCTCTATTTGAATAAGACAATTCAAAAATCTTTTTTTCGACTTAATCTTTGTGCGCGTTATAATAAAAAGGCAAATTATGAAAAAAGTAGGACATTTCTTTCTTTCAATTCTAAAAGGTATTGGTATAGGAATCAGCTGTATTATCCCTGGTGTTAGTGGCGGAAGTTTTGCCTTGCTTACAAACTGCTATGACGAAATCGTTGGTGCAGTATCCAATATATTTAAAAATTTCTTAAAAAGTTTCCTTGTTTTATTGCCAATCGCTATTGGCGTAATTTTAGGTGCTGTTTTAGGATTATTTGGAATTGCCAAAGCTTTTGAATACATCTTGTTTTCAATTATTGCTTTATTTGCAGGATTGATTCTTGGTAGTGTTCCAAGTCTTGTAAGTGAAGTTAAGAAAGAACGTATAAATCCTACATATGCTTTGGCATTTATACTTGCTTTTGTATTTGTTGTAGCAATTGGGATTATCTCTTTCGTAATTGAGATTGAGTACCCAACATATTCAGTAGATTATTTATTCGAAAATCCAAAATGGTATTTATACCTAATTATGATTCCCGTTGGCGCTATTGCATCTTTCGCGCTTGTTGCTCCCGGTATTTCGGGTTCAATGATTCTACTTGTTTTAGGATTTTATGATCCAATATTAGACACAATTAAAAATTTCGTAAAATTCGAACACCCTCTACAGAATTTCTTCCTTTTATTATCTTTTACAGTTGGTGTTGTTGTAGGTGGATTCTTTATCGCTAAATTAATGAAATATTTACTCGAAAAACATCGCACAATTACCTATTACACGATAATTGGTTTTGTTTCAGGTTCATTAATCTCGATATTCTTAAATGTTGATATATATTTTGGTGACGGAACATATGCTGGTTTATGTGCAAATCCTAAAGAATTATTGTTAGGTATTCCATTACTTATTGCTGGTGCTGTTGCATCATTCTTCTTAATTAAATTAATGCGAAAACACACTTCGAAAAATGCCTAGAACAAATGAACAATTCAAGAAAATTAAAGACGAAAGAAAAGCTTCTATTTTGAGTGCTGCATTGTATATTTTTGCTCAGGCAAACGGGGAAAGGGTTTCAATTGATCAAATCTGTTCAAAAGCAAATTGTTCACATGGTCTTGTTTATCACTATTTTTCTAATGTAGATGATGTATATTCATCACTAATAAAATCTGATGTTATAAGAGAATTAGATCAATGTTTAAAAATTGATAAGAATGTTAAGGCTATCGAAAGCATCTATAAGATCATTTCAAAATTTGAGGAAGTTTTATCAAATAGTGAAAATGTGCCATTTGTGCTGCTCTTTTTGAATAAAAATGAGTTTAAATCAACTTTAATTAATTTAATCAAAAGTGGTCAAAAAGATAAAGATGTCTCGAGTGGAAATCCCGAGGATATTTTTAAAACGTGCTACTATATTTATAAAGGTTTTTGTTTCGATAAATTGTCCAAGCAAAACTTAAAAGAAAAACTTCCAGATAAGGATGTAATATTTGAACTTTTTAAACGAGGGAAATTACTATGACAAATTTCGTGTTCATTTCACCAAACTTTCCAAGAATTTATTCAAAATTCGTTAGAGGTTTAAAAGAAAATGGCGTTAATGTTCTTGGGGTGGGAGATACTCCATATTTCGAAACAGAACAAGAGCTCCGAGACTATATTACAGAATACTACTACTTACCTAACTTAGCAGACATTAGCAAAGTCATCGAAGCAGTTAGATATTTCGAACAAAAATATGGTCATATTGATTTTCTCGAATCAAATAATGAGTTCTGGCTTGAAGAAGACGCAAAAGTAAGAGAAATCTTTGGAGTTAATACCGGTTTTTATCCTAAGGATATGGAAAAAATAAAATACAAATCCAAAATGAAAGAATACTTCCAAAAAGCGGGTGTAAAAACTGCTCGATATATTCTTGTTGATACACTTGAAAACGCACTAAATTTCGCATCAGAAGTCGGCTATCCTTTGTTTGTTAAACCAGATAACGGCGTTGGCGCAGCTCAATCTTACAAACTAAAAGATGAAGAAGCTTTACGCGCATTTATTGCTAGTGAAAGACATACAACTTACATCATGGAAGAATATCTTGATGGAGAAATTGTATCTTTTGATGGAGTTTGTGATTTAGATGGAAATGTCGTAGTTGCAGTTAATGAGACATTCCCTACTCCAATCGCGGAAGTAGTTAATAACAAACTTGATGTCTATTATTATTGCAACGCTTCAATGCCTGAAGAGTTTTATGAGATGGGTAAAAGGGTTGTTAAAGCCTTTGGAATATCAAAACGTTGTTTCCATATCGAATTTTTCAAACTCAAATCTGCTAAAAAAGGTTTAGGCAAAAAAGGTGATATTGTTGCTTTAGAAGTAAATATGAGATCGCCAGGTGGAAACACTCCTGACCTAATTGCTCTTTCGATTAACGCAAACTATTACCATATCTATGCTGACGTTATTGCCTTTAACGAAAACCGTCAGGATATGAGTAAAAAGAAATATTTATCTATATCTGTCTCTAAAAGAGACACAAATAAATATACTCATTCATATGAAGAAATTATGGCTAAGTATGGTGAGCATGTAAGAATTCACGATAGATATCCTTACGAAATAGCTGTTGCAATGGGTGATGAATTCTATTTTGCTATTTTCGATACACTAGAAGAAGCTCTCGATTTTAAAGATTTTGTCTATCAAGCATAGTTATTTAGCGTTTTTCAGATTTGATTTTTTCAATATTTGAAAACGCTTTTTTATTATAGTGATTGAGAAATAATTTATTACTTGTTAAATTATTTGTGCGAGTGTTTTCTCACATTCACACAATTTTATTGTCAAATTAGGAGGAAAATATGGCAAAAAAATACGTTTACAACTTCAAGGAGGCCTATGGCTTAGGTAAAGAGCTCCTTGGTGGTAAAGGTGCAGGCCTTGCTGAAATGACTCATATTGGAGTACCAATTCCAGAAGGTTTCACAATTACAACAGAAGCTTGTAATCTCTACTACGATAGCGGTAAAAACATTCCAGATTACTTAGTTAAAGAAATCTATGAAGGTATCGCAAGAGTAGAAAAAGAAACAGGCAAAAACTTTGGCGGTGACCACAATCCTCTTCTCGTTTCAGTTCGTTCCGGCGCTCGTGTCTCTATGCCAGGTATGATGGATACCATCTTAAACCTTGGTTTAAACGATACAACTGTCGGTGCTCTTATTAAAGAAACTGGTAATGAAAGATTCGCTTGGGATAGCTACCGTCGTTTTATTTTAATGTTTACAAACATTGCAAAAGGACATCCACGTACAAACATGGATAAAATGCTTGATGATTTGAAAGAATCAAGAGGCTATAAATCCGATACAGAGGTGAATGCTCAAGAATTAAAAGAATTAGTTGCTAGATACAAAGCATACTACAAAGAAACATTCGGTGAAGAATTTCCAACTGATCCAAAAGTTCAATTAATCGAAGCTGTTACTGCAGTTTTCCGTTCATGGGATAACCCACGTGCTAACGTTTATCGTATGCAATACTCTATTCCATATTCATGGGGTACTGCTGTTAACGTTCAATCGATGGCCTTTGGTAACAAAGGCGAAACATCTGGTACTGGTGTCGCCTTCTCCCGTAATGCTGCTACTGGTGAAAAAGCTATTTCTGCTGAATATTTACCAAATGCACAAGGTGAAGACGTCGTTGCTGGTATTCGTACACCACTCCATATCGATGAATTAAAACGTCGTATGCCAGATGTCTATCGTCAATTCGAAGAAACAATTAAGAAAATGGAACTCCATTATCGCGATATGCAAGATATGGAATTCACAGTTGAAGAAGGAAAACTCTACTTCTTACAAACAAGAAGCGGAAAACGTACACCTGCTGCTGCCTTAAAGATGGCTTGTGACATGGTTGACGAAGGTTTAATTAGTGAAGAAGAAGCTGTCTTAAGAATCGATCCAGTTTCATTCGATAAACTCCTTCTCCCAGATTTCGATAAAGATGATTTAGCTAAAGCTCAATCAAGATTACTTGCTAAAGGTAACCCAGCTGGCCCAGGTGCTGGTACTGGTAAATTAGCCTTTACTGCTGAAGAAGCTGAAGCAAGACATAACGCTGGTGAAAAAGTTATTCTTGTCCGTGCTGAAACTTCTCCAGAAGACCTCATTGGTATGATTGCTGCTGAAGGTATTCTTACCAACCGTGGTGGTATGACAAGCCACGCCGCTGTCGTTGCTCGTGGTATGGGTAAATGCTGTGTCACAGGTTGTGCTGCCGCATTAATCAATGAAGAAAAACAAACTCTTACCATTAATGGTAAAGTATTTGGTCCAGGCGATACATTATCACTTGATGGTTCAACTGGTAGTGTCTACGAAGGAGACATTAAGAAAGTTGCACCAGACCTCTCAAGTGGTAACTTCGGTCGTTTAATGGGTTGGGTTGATAAAGCCAGAACCTTAAAAGTCCGCGCTAATGCTGATACTCCAAAAGATGCAAAACAAGCCAAAGTCTTTGGTGCCCAAGGTATCGGTCTATGCCGTACAGAACATATGTTCTTCGACAAAGACAAAATCTTCCATTTCCGTAAGATGATTCTTGCTGAAACAAAAGAAGAAAGAGTTGCTGCTTTAGCAGAAATCGAACCATTACAACAAAAAGACTTCGAAGGTTTATTTGAAGTTATGGGTGAACTCAATGTTAATGTTCGTTTACTTGATCCACCTCTACACGAATTCCTTCCACAAGAAGAAGATAAGATTAAAGAATTATCAGTCGCTACTGGTCACACAGTCGAATATATTCACAAACGTATTGATGAACTCCACGAATTTAACCCAATGATGGGTCACCGTGGTTGCCGTCTTGACGTTTCTTATCCAGAAATTGGCGAAATGCAAACCCGTGCTATCATCAAAGCTGCTATTGCAGTCAATGCTAGACTTGGTTTACATATCGAACCAGAAATTATGATTCCATTAACATTAGATGTTAAGGAACTCAAGTTCGTCAAAGCTATCGTCAAGAAAACTGCTGACGAAGTCATTAAAGCTGCTGGAGTCAACATGGTTTACCATATTGGTACTATGATCGAAATCCCAAGAGCCGCATTACTTTCTGATGAAATTGCTGAAGAAGCAGAATTCTTCTCCTTCGGTACAAACGACTTAACCCAAATGACATTTGGTTTCAGCCGTGACGATGCCAGCAAATTCTTACCAGATTACTATGCAAATAAGATCTTCGAAGAAGATCCATTCAAGACTCTTGATCAACACGGTGTTGGTAAACTTGTTAAACTTTCAGTTAAACAAGGCCGCGAAACAAGACCAGACCTCCATATCGGTGTCTGTGGTGAAACTGGTGGTGAACCAAATTCTATCCAATTCTACCATGATGCTGGTTTAGACTATGTCTCTTGTTCACCATTCCGTGTTCCAGTTGCTCGTCTTGCTGCTGCACAAGCTGCAATTCGTTCAAAAGCCAAAAAATAATCAATAGATTATTTAAAATTAAAACTCCGCTTTCGAGTGGAGTTTTATTTTGCGTTATATTTAATTTTGATATTGTCTTTTTATAGCAGCACTATCGAAGTATAAATCTCCTGTACTTGAAACATACCCTGCAGGATTGTTCCCGATAAAAATATCACCATTATCTTCAATATATCCTACATATTCTCCGTTGAAATAGATTTCACCATATTCAGTGAGTGTGCCAAATTTATGTCCGTTTGAATACATGTCTCCACTTGATGGGGAAATATATCCAACTAATTCATCATCGAAATATACATTCTTTCCGAAAGAATCAAGAAATAACATTATTTTTGTCCTTTTAACATTGCTTCTTTCTTTGCTTTAGCTTTGTTTTTAACAATATGAGCACAATGGCGTTTGTTTTCTTGTTTAGCTCTACCGATTGCAAGATCATCTTCTTCGACATTCATAGTACAGACAGTTCCTGCAGCAATAAATGAATCATCTTTAACTTCAATAGGTGAGATTAAAATAGAACCCGAGCCAACAAATACGTTTTTACCAATGGACGTGTGTGTTTTGTTATATCCATCGTAATTTGCAACAATTGTTCCACAGCCTATATTGGTCTTTTCACCAACGTCACAGTCACCCAAATAGGTGAGATGTGCGCTTTTAGCGCCATCTTTGAGTTCGGCGTTTTTCATTTCTACGAAATTACCTACACGGCATCCATCATGAATAATTGCTTTTCCTCTAATTCTAGCCCATGGACCAATTTCGTTTTTATTTGAGATTTTTGAATCAACAATGTGGGACATTATAACTTTGTTATCGTTACCGATTTCCACATCGACTAAATATGAATTTGGACCAATTTCGTTTCTTTGACCAATATGAGTATGACCCAAGATGGTTGTGCCTGGTTTAATAATAGTGTCTGGTTCAATTTCAACGTATGGTCCAATATATGTATTTTCTGGATCTTCGATAGTTACACCTGCAAGCATATGGGCTTTGTTGATATTTATTCTCATTATTTTTGCCGCGTATGCAAGTTGAGCTCTATCATTAATTCCAAGCATTTCTTCATCGCCATCAACGATTGTAACGGCGACTTTATGACCATTGTTCTTAAAGATTTCTATTAAATCAGTGAGATAATATTCACCAGCTTTATTGTTAGGTTTAATTTCATTAAGATACTTGAATAATAGTTCGTTATCAAAGACATATACACCAGTATTAACAATATTGATTAATTTTTGTTGTTCATCGCAGTCTTTTTGTTCAACAATCTTTAATAATTCTCCATTTTCGTTAGTAATTAATCTTCCATAACCAAATGGGTTATCAATTCTTGCGCCTAATACAGTAAGTTTATTACCATTTGCTTGATGGTCTTCAAGCATTTGATTAAGAGTTTTTGTTGTTAGAAGCGGGGTATCGCCGCAGAGAATTAAAGTTGAACCTTTTTCAGTTTCGAGTTCAGGACGAGCTTGCATAATTGCGTGTCCAGTTCCCTTTTGTTCTCTTTGCCAAACGATAGCAGATTCATCTTTAACAATTTCGCTTGTAACTTCACCACCAAAACCAACGATTGTAACAACCTTATCTAGAGATAAAGGTCTAAGTGCGTTAAGAACGTGTTTAACTAATGGTACACCCAAGATTTCGTATGAAACCTTCGATTTGTAATCGAGAAGTGATTTCATTCTCGTTCCTTTACCAGCTGCTAAAATAATTGCAAATTTTTTCATATTATAAAGTCCTCGTTAGATACACATCGTATCCTTCTTTCTCATATTTTTTAGACATTTGTTGTGCCTTTTTTAAATTATCAGTTAATGCGAAGACGGAGCTTCCAGATCCAGACATTAACACTAAATCAAAACCATCTTTATGTAGCATGTCTTTAACCTTTTGAACAGAATCCACAAGACTTATTGCAGGTTTTTCAAGAGAATTAAACAATGATTTAGCAAGTAATTCGTCGTCACCTTCAATTAAAGCCTTTTCAACATTATCCCCATTTCCATGATCTAGTTTTAAAGTGTCTGCATATTCAAAAACATGTTTTGTAGACAAACCTTCTTCGGGTTTAATAATGATAACGTTATATCTTTTTTTCATCTTGAACGGTTTAACGTATTCGCCTATTCCTGTTACACGAGCAGGTTTATTTATTAAACAGAAAGGAACATCCGCTCCAAGAGATTTGGCTAGATCTATCCTTTCTTCATCGCTTAATTTTAGTTTTAACATTTTTTCTACTGCTAGAATTGTTGCAGCAGCGTTTGAACTGCCGCCACCAAGACCTGCAGCAATAGGAATTTCTTTATGAACAACAACATTAAAAGTTTCTTTGATACCGTATCTTTTTTTCATTTCAGCAATAGTCTTATTAATCAGATTATATTTTGCTTCTTTTAATTCAATGTGATCACAAGTTACATATGAATCATACGAATTGTATAAAAGAGATATTTGTAAAGAGTCATGTAATTCTATTGGTAACATGACCATATCCAAATTGTGATATCCATCGTCTCTTTTTGAAACAACATCAAGATAGGCGTTAATTTTTGCGTAAGCTTTGACGTACATAAGATTACCTTCTACTATATTGTATGCTTTTTTATTTCTCTTTTAAGAGAAAAATAAAAATCTATATCAAGTTGTTCTGGTCTTTTTAATTCATTAATATTGAGATCTTTTAAAATTTGTCCTGCAAGATTCTTGTCTTTTACTACATTTGAAAGACAATTCAGAATAGTTTTTCTTCTGTGAAGAAATATTTGATTCATCAAATCATAAACTTCTTTATTTAGAGGGTTTTTAATGTTTTCGTTAGGTGTTAATTTAAACACTATGGAATCAACATGTGGAACGGGCACAAAAGAATATCTCGAAACATTTTTGACGATATTAATAGATGCAACGTGGTTCAAAAGTAAAGATAATGGTGAAATTTCTTTAGAGTTTGGCAACAATTTTTGTAAAACTTCTTTTTGCGTCATAAAAACAATCGTTTTAGCATTTGTAGAATTTAATAAAACATGAGAAATAATTCCCGATGTAATGTAATAAGGAAGATTGCCAACGATTCTATCAAAGGATGACACATCATATTTAAGAATATTCTGTCTAAGAATTTTCACATTGCTTCGTTTTCCAAATTGGTTGTTTAATTCAATCAGCATTGTTTCATCAATATCAATTAAGGTGATTTCTGCATTGTTTTTTACAAGATAATATGAGAGCGAGCCAAGGCCTGCACCTATTTCCAAAACATTATCGCCCTCCTCTATACCTACTTCTTTGACAATTCTTTCGCAAATATCTTCATCAATAAGAAAATTTTGTCCAAGTGATTTGTTGGCAGCGAGTTTTAAAGATCTTATTCTTTCGTAAAAATCATTAGGCATTACGAATCACCTCAACAATATCTTCTTTTGTGATACATAAGACGTTTAGCTTGTTCAACAAACTTTTAGCGTTGTTATGTCCTAAATGATAATGATTTGAAACTAAGTTTCTTAAATCTTCGCTCATATTATGTCCGCTTAATTTTAAATCATACATATCAGACATCGAGAGTATCCCTTTCTTGTCCTTTGATTGAACAAAAAAGTGTTTTAATGAGTTTAAGACTTCGTCAATATCGGCTTCAGCAACACCAACTTTGTTGTGCTTGATCGCTTTTTCTTTATTAATGTAACAATGTTTTAAGTTTGGAATATTATCATCAAGTTTATTTCTAATCATATTACCTGGATGGTCTGGATCAGTTAAAACTATGATCTCTTTTGTTTTTGATAATTCTTTTAGATATTCGATTGTTGAAATAGGAACATCACTACCGTTTGTTGTAACAAATAAAGCATCAATATAATTTGATAAAAAGGAAACATCACTTTTCCCTTCAACAACTAAGACGGCATTTAACTTTTGAATCATAATTTCATTATTCTTTTAAAATTATCATCAGCATATTTAATCACATCAGCGACTTCTTCTCCTCTAATTGAGGCGACTTCTGACGCAATTAAATGCAAATATTTCGAATGATTAAGTTCTCCGCGGTGTGGTGTTGGCGCTAAATATGGAGCATCAGTTTCTAAAACAAATTCATTGGGTTTTACTCTTTTTGTAACTTCTTTTATCTCAATAGCGTTTTTAAATGTTACTGTTCCACCGATTCCTAAAACAAATCCAAGTTTAGTGAAATCGTTAATCATTTCTTTACTACCACTATAACAGTGTAGGATTCCACCACACTTCACTTTGTGAACTTTTAAAACATTAAGGGTCTCACCTATTGCATCTCTTGAATGGATAACAATTGGTAGATTATGTTTATTAGCAATATCTATTTGTTTCTTGAAGTAATAAATTTGGTTTTCTCTTAACTCATCAGTTTTGTCCCAGTGGTAATCCAGACCAATTTCTCCAATTGCGATGACCTTCCTAGATTTAGTTAATTGTTCAATCTCTTTTAAGTCATGTTCACCCATCTTTTTTATATCAGAAGGATGAATACCAATTGCAGCATAAACATTATCAAACGATTCAGCAATTCTAATTGCATCTTTAGATGATTTTAAATCATATCCAACAATCAGCATTGAAGTTACACCATTTTGTGTAGCTTCTAAGACATATCTTTTTGGATCAGATAAATATGCGGGATCATTTATATGACAATGTGAATCAATCATTTTATTTACCTACACAAAAACGAGAGAAAATCTCATCAGTTAAATCGTTTTTATTACTTTCACCAAGCAAATCTAAAGCAGCGTTATATGCCGACATTATTGATACCGAGATTAAATCAATGGGTTCATTGTTATCAACATCGTTAATTGCTGTTTCAAGCATTTTTACCATTCTTTTTAGCAAAGCTAATTGACGAACGTTATAAAATGTTGGTCGAGCCTTAAGGGTGGTAATATTCAGTTCTTTCTTAACGGCAGAAATCAGCTGGTCTAAATCATTATTTTTTATTGAGATGCAAATATCGTGTGTTTTCTCTTTTAATAAATCGGACTTATTTCTCACAACAAGATGTTTTAAATCTTTAATTTCGTTATATAGTGCATCATCAATACCCGTCTCATCTTTGACATAAATGATCAAATCAGATTCTTTGAGTATCTTATGTATTTTTGAGATACCGATTGTCTCAATTACATCACTAGATTCGCGATATCCTGCTGTATCAAACAATTTAACAGGTACGCCATCTAAAACAATCTCACCTTCAACAACATCGCGAGTTGTTCCAGCAATATCCGTTACAATAGCTTTGTCTTCTTTAAGCAAAGCATTTAACAAAGATGATTTACCAACGTTTGGTTTCCCAACTATCGCTATTTTTACGCCTTCATGATATAGGCGATCTTTCTCTCCGTTTTCTACTAAAACACGTAAAGAGTCCACTAAATCAGATGAAACTTGTTTGATTTCATTACGAGAAACTTCTTCAATATCTTCGTATTCAGGATAATCGATATTGACTTCAATTTTAGCAAGCAATTCTCCAAGTTTTTCTTTTAAAGGTTTGAATACTTTACTAGTTTTTCCTTCTAAGGCTAAAACAGACAATTCTATGCCTTCAACTGTTGTAGCGTTTATCACATCATTAATCGCTTCTGCTTGTACTAAGTCAATCTTGTGATTTAGAAAAGCCCTTGAAGAGAATTCTCCGTTTGTAGCCATTCTTGCCCCATTAGCTAATAAAACATCAATTATCTGTTTAGCAATAAGCATTGAACCATGGGCAATAATTTCAACACTGTCTTCGCCAGTGAATGAATGAGGATTTTTATATGCTAAAAGAACTACTTCATCAATAGTCTTTTCTTTATCAATTATTTTTCCGTAATAAATATCCCGATTTGTGGTTTTGGAGATATCTTTACTAAAAACATTGTTAACAATTTTAAAGCAATCATCACCAGATAACCTAATGATGGCTAAAGCTGATTTCATTGGAGCGGTAGCTAAAGCAACAATTGTTTCAAACATGTTTTTCCTCTAATTGAAAATAGAGTCTACAAGACTCTATTATGCAACATATTTAATAGTAACTGCTCTATTGCGACCTTCACCAGAAGATTCGGTAGCAATATGAGAGAAGTTTGAGAGAACGTTATGCACAACGCGTCTTTCATCAGATGGCATAGGATCAAGTTTGACATCGATTTTTGTTTTTTGAACTTCTTTAGCGGTTCTTCTAGCAAGAGAAGCAACACGACTATATTTACCATTCTTGTAATCGCCAATATCAAGCAAGATGCGATAACGTTTTCTAAATTTGCCACTAACGGCTAAACGAGTAATTTCGTTAAGTGATTGTAAAGTAACACCGTTTTTACCTATTAAGATTGGGTTATGTTCACAATCAAGGGAAATGTGAATAATATCGCCTTGAAGTGTGGCGCTTGTTTTAGCTTCGCCTACGCCAAGAACAGCAATTACGTCCTTGACGTATTGTTCGGCATATTCAATAGCATCAGCAAGTTCATAAACACCAATGACGGCTTTTTTATTGAATAACCCCTTCTTTTCGGAAACTACTTCGTATACTAAATCTGTAGCTTCGACACCGAGTTCGCTTGCAGCAAGAGAAACGGCTTCTTCTACAGTTTTTGCAGAATATTCCTTCATATATAACTCCTAAAATTATCTATTTTTCTTGTTTTTCTTAACAAGTGCTCCAGCTATAGCTTGAGTAATGAATGATTGAACCAAGCTAACAAGAGCACCGACAAACCAATAAACACCCATCGCAGCAGGAAGAGTGAAGCCCATGAAGATGATAACTGCAAGCATGACATAACTTACAATATTCATGGTCTTGTTTTGTTGATTTTGAGCTGGATTCTTACCGAGTTTGGTAATCTTCTTTGCTCTAGCTTTTTGAATCCATTGAGGCAATTTCATGGATAAGAATTGTGCACCACCCATTAACAAGAATAAAACGAGGGCAGTCCACCAACCAGCGTTACCTGGCCATCCTTGAATATTAAATAAAACGGACGAAATTGAAGATGAAAGATCTAAACCAAGAATTCGACCAGTAGACAAAACGCTTGAACCAGTCATAGCACCCCAAACACAAATAAAGACTGGGAATTGAATGACCATTACAAGCAATGAGAGTAGTGGGTGAACTTTATATTTCTTATATAAAGCTTGTTGTTCTTGAGCAAGTCTTTGTTTTTCTGTTTGAGAAGTATTCGAATTTGGATATTTGGCTTGAATCTTTGCAAGTTCAGGTTGCAAAGCTTGTGTCTTTTGTTGTTGGATTGTGGATGGGAAAGTAGCTGCGAAGATAAACAATCTAACAACAACCGTAACAACAATTAATGCTAGAAGTTGTGGAACAGCATTACCTTTAACACCACCAAATAACGTGGTAAATCCATCAATCATCCAAGCAACTGGGTAAACAAGTAATCCTTCGAAGAATCCAAAATTACCAAGTCCCCAGGCAAATCCCCAACTCTTTTGTTCTATTTGTACAGATGAACCATAGGCGCCATAGTTTCCGTATCTTATCTCGCCATGATCCATAGTGCGAATACATGATTTAAGTGAAGAAACTTGCGAATTTAAATTGGATTTGTAGTTCGAATAATAGTTTTCACTAGCAACTTCTTCTAAAGGAAGAGCTAATACAACTCTATTATGGATGTCACGAATTGAATCAAATAAATCGTTTTTACTATCAATTACATGGTATTTGATAGATGCGTTTTGGTCTAAGAGTGCTGTAACACCTTCAGAGGTTAAAGTTTTTGTATCAACATTATTTGCATTTATCACATCTTCAAGGACATATTGATCGAATAAACGATAATAATTGATGCTTGGAGCAAATCCACCAGCACTGACTGTTTTTTGAATAGCGGTTTGAACTGGAGAATTCAAAACCGAATCTTTCTTAAGTTCAACAGCGGATTTGTAAGAAACTGTTTTGTCTTCATTATAAATGGTGACTAAAACGTTTTTGGATTGATAATAATATCCTTCGTGGTTTTGCTCGATAACACGGAATAAGTTATCGTTGTCATCAAAAACTTTTTCACAAACATATTTGTTTCTTTTTGCTTCATCTTCGATGGCTGCGTTCTTTTCATCCAAAGATTTAACATGATATACATTTTGTTCATCAAGTGTAATTTCGTCACCTTTATCAAGGTATGTTGTTACACCTGGATCAACAGCAAACAAAATATTTGCGGTATCAGCTTCGCTACAAAATGATTGAGTACAACCACTCATTAAAGCAACCGAAAGAATAAGAGCACCAATCCCGAATAACAAATTACGAGTTTTATTTTTCACTAATTGTGTCCTACTTTCTCGAGCAATTCCTTAATTACATTAGTGGTATCTAAGAAATTCTCGACACTATATTTCCTACGAACTATAAATACAAGATCATACGATAGGGTGAAATCAAGTTCGTGGGCTAAGATCGCTCTTATTTGGCGACGTATTTTGTTCCTAACAACGGCATTACCACTTTTTGTAGGTACAGAAATCCCTACTCTGGCATAGCCAAGCTTGTTAGGAAGGTAATAAAGATTTAAAACAGAGTTAGTTAGAAAACTTCCATCAGCGATTACTTTTTGAAAATCTTCATGTGACTTTACTCTATTTTTAACTTTCATAATTAAGCAGTAAGTCTTGCTCTACCTTTAGCACGACGAGCGGCTAAAACTTTGCGTCCATTAGCGGTAGCCATTCTTTGACGGAAACCATGAACATTTTTTCTGTGTTTTTTACTTGGTTGATAAGTTCTTTTCATAATTTTTCTCCTGTGTCGTAAACACGCGAATGCAATTATATATGTATACATACGCTAAGTCAAAGAAATTAAAGATATTGTCATCAATGTTAAGTGACAAAGTTAACGCAACATTTCCTGTAATTTGACATTTTGTCAATTT
>CALELS010000002.1 GCA_937902735.1 uncultured Caryophanales bacterium | reverse complement strand
TATACAATTGGCCCATCCGCTTAAAGATGAAGGCATCTATAAATACGAAGAAGGCAAAGAGTCTCTTTTTGTTATATATAGGAAACAAGTAATCAATTTATATGAAAAAGGGATCATTTCTTTTGATGCCACTAACCTAGCTTTATGCAATATCAGAAAGGAATTAGGCCTCCCGTTTCTAGGTATTTATCCTGCACATAATCAACTTGATAATATCACTCTATAGAGTGATATATGTATTAGAAAGGAGAAAAACGAAATGGAAGGATCCAAAGTTATAGTTATCCCAAAAACGATACTGCCTAACCTTGACGTTGCTTCTGGCAAAATCAAGAAAAAGCGAGTTGCAGCTTATTGCCGTGTCTCTAGCGATATGGATGACCAGCTCAATTCCTTAGAAACCCAGAAAAGGGAGTTCTCTAGGAAAATTAGCGAAAACCCTGAATGGGAATTTGTGAGGCTTTATGCCGATGAAGGCATCACCGGAACATCACTTAAGAAAAGAAAAGATTTCAATCAAATGATTAAGGATGCGATGGATGGGAAGATAGACCTCATCTTAGTTAAATCGATATCAAGATTTGCCAGAAACACAGTTGACTGCATACAAACTAAAAGAGATTTGCAAAGCAAAGGCGTTGAAGTGTTCTTTGAGAAGGAAAACATCTCTTCATTTAATGAAACGAGTGAAACTATGCTCACGGTTTACGCTTCTTTTGCTCAGGAAGAAAGCAGGCAAATATCCACTAACGTCAGCTGGGGAATAAGAGCCAGGATGAGAGATGGAAAATACCGCATCGCCAATCCGATGCTTGGCTTTAGAAAGAACGAAAACGGAGAATTGGTGGTCGATGAAGAAGGAAAGAAAACAGTACAGCTTATCTTTTCCCTTTTCATTAACGGCTCATCATATCGAGAGATAATCAACGAGCTCATAAAGCAAGGAAAGAAAAACACCAAAGGGGAAGTCAAATGGTTAGTTTCTAACATTACTTCTATCCTAGGAAACGAAAAGTACTGTGGCGACATCATCTATCAAAAGACCTTTACAAAGAATTACCTTACTCACGAAAGATCTGTGAATAATGGGGAACTTGAGCAGTACTTCCTCCCTCAACACCATGAACCAATCATTGATAAGGCAACGTTCATGTATGTCCAGCTTCTTAGAAAGAAAAGGAAGGAAAACTACAAACCCATCGAAAATAGAAACAACATGCCTTTAGCAGGGCTTGTCTACTGTGCTAACTGTGGAAGGCCTATGCACAGGGTTCAATATCACAAAGGCCAACAATATGAGAGGTTTGCATTAACCTGCAAGATGAATATCAAGAACAGTGTTAATTACATCAACTGCGATATAAAGAGCACGCTTGATTATGATTCATTGCTAAAGCTAATCGAGCAAATTGTCAAAGATGAACTTGGTAGTATCGATATTTCACTATTATCAAAATCGGTTAGTTCAGCGGTTGCGATAACCGAAAGTACGGATAGAATCAACGCCTTAACCGAGGAGATTAATAACTACAAAATTAGAATCAACGAGTTAGTTACCGAGCAAATCCAAAAGGGTGTAAATATCGAAGAGTACAAAGAAGTTTATTCTGAGCTTCAAGGCAAAATCAAAACATGTGAACTAGAGATAGAAACGATAAGTTCTGAAGAATACATTTCTAATAAAAACAAAGAATTAATTAAGGATTTGAGTGCTTTTTTGGAGAAAAACACATCTTTATCGCCTCAAATAGTATCTCAAGTAATTAGAAGAATTTATAGGCTAAATGACAATTCACTTCTGATAATCGTATCAAAAAAAGAGGTGGATCCATCATTGCTAGAAACAATAAAAAACAGGATTGATGATTTCCGTTATTTAGAGTTAAGGGAATTCAAAGACGGAAAGACATTAATTCAATATCGAATTCTTAAAATGGAGGAAAATAAAAATGATTAACTACCTACATAAAGCCAAGATTGGTGAAAAGCTAAAGGTTGCTGCTTACGCTAGAATTTCTAAAGATAAAACCGACTTGGAATCATCACTAGAATCACAAATAAGACATTACACTACTTTAATATCAGAAAACCCAATGTGGGAATTTGCTGGCATATACGCAGACGATGGAATAAGCGGCGCATCAATTCATAAAAGAAATCAATTCCAATTGATGATTGCTAAGGCCTTTGCTAAAGAGATAGATATCATCCTAGTTAAGTCCATTTCCAGGTTCGCAAGAAACTGTTTAGATGCACTACCACTAATACAGGAACTAAGAGATGCAAATGTTGAGGTTTTTTTCGAGAAAGAAAATCTATCGACTCTTGATACAAAAAACGACACCTACATAACCCTTTACTCAAAGTTTGCCGAAGAGGAACTTACCTCAATGAGCAACAATGTGAACTGGACCATTAAAAACAAAATGAAAAACGGGAAGTTCTTCATAAATGCTGCCCAAATATACGGTTTTATGTTCGATGAAAATAGGAATCTGATTATAAATGAGAAAGAGGCAAAATGGATAAGAATCATGTTTGAGATGTATGCAGATGGTCATAACTCAGCTGAAATTGCTGATTTGCTCGAAAGAAACGGTGTCAAAACATTAACAGGATTAGATAGATGGTCACCTTCTTCTATTAGAAGAATAATTAGAAACGAAAAATACTGTGGCAATGTTCTCCTTCAAAAGACTTATTCTGAAAACCCACTATCACAAAGACGAATAATTAATCATGGGGAGAAAGAACAATACCTTATTGAAGATGCTATCCCAGCTATTGTTACAAAGGATTTATGGAAAAGATGCCAAGGCAGAATGAATGATAATGCAAGCACATACAAAATTGGACATAAACAATGCATGAATCTAAAAACAGCTTTTACAGGGTTCGGCTTTTGTCCATATTGTCGCAACCACTACTTCAGAAAATTTAATCGAAAGACAGAAATGCTTTATTGCAACTCAAACAAGGATAGATTCAAATGTCAGGAAAGCGAATCGGTCTTCATAGAAGACTTGAAACACATAATTCCCATACTTGTAAAGAAGCTTAAGGACAATGAATCAGAATTTAGAAAAGAGCTTATAAAAGCCTTCAAATTGAAAGAGGATGATTCCTTAATCACTGAAATAAAGCAATTGGATACCCAAATCGCTAATTTAAGAACGAAACAAGATGACTACGCTAATTTAACTGGCGACGCATTCGAAACCATCAAAAACGAGATAAGAAAGCAAATTAATGAGGTTTCAGATAAAAAGGAATCGAAGATCGGAAGAGCGGTTCAGCAGGAATGCCGAGACCGAT
>CALELS010000001.1 GCA_937902735.1 uncultured Caryophanales bacterium | reverse complement strand
ACGGATCGCAGAAAGACTAGATAACATTGATGACCTTATCACCCTTCATCAGCGTGAGTACTTTCGTGAAACAGCTTCCACTTCTCTTCCAACCTGCTTATGATGATATAAATTCTTTGGACAGAAACATTAAGTTCAAAAGCAATATCTACCACTGCCTTATCTTGCATGTAGCGTTTATGGAAGACATCAGTCTCTCTAGGGGTCATTTTCTTCTGCCATTTATCCCATAAGATATTGAATGATTCATAGTAGGCGATTTTCTTCTCAATCCTATCTATTCGATCCAGGTCGATGGTTATCTTGTCGAATTGAGGAGTCGAATGCTGGACGTTGGGTTTTGAATAATCTATTCCTTGAGCGGCGTACATCAAATACCTGGCGTAGCCCAAGTCTTCGTATAGCCTTTCAAGTCTTCTTTTATTAGTCCTCACTATCTTCGCGAATTGCTCTAAGGTAGGCACTCGTTTCTTCATACCACTTCTCCATCCTTTCATCGTATCCATCCATCTTCCTCAGGTTTTCAAAGAAAGCCGCTCTAAAGAAGCTGAACATCCTATGGATTCCGTTTTTATTCTTTCTGCAATAATCCCTAGTGTATCTAAAGCATCTCTTAAAGAGATCCTCATCAATATCGCTATTTTCATCAAACATCTGGTTGAAGAGGAATATATCGTTATCGTAGACAGTGATTAGATGATCTTCGATTAAGCAACGAGTCCAATAGTTCAAATGGAACGGACAGTTCCTTATATCGTATTTATCTTGTATATCTATTCTCTTTTTCACTTTCTATTTCTTTTTCCTTTTCTCAAAGAGAGGAATGTTTCCGAATGTAACATAATGTCTGCAGAATCAAAGTTTCTGTACACATATTGCAAACATAATGTAGACATAATCAGTCGGAATCCTCCTCTCTGTTCTTCATGTAGGTTCTAGCGTCAGCTTCCTCTTCTGGTGTCAATAACCAATGCGGCTTCTCCCTAGGCACTCTCCTTAACGTCGATTTGACAAACTGAATCTGTATCGCTTTAGAGGTAAAAACGGATTCGTATTCATAGGAAAAGCTATCGAGCAGATTGATCTTCATCATGTACTCAATCACCTCTTTCACCAACGCGATATGCTCCTCGGTATCGTTATAGCCGAGGTCATAGGCGATATCCAAAGAAAAAGAATCAATGTCATCTTTGATGAAATATCCGTTCAGATAGATGCGTGAAAGGACATGGAGAAAAAGCCCATATCCCTCCACTTTGTATTTATGGACCAGCTTCCTGACCTTAGGATCCTCCAGGATTCTCGTGTCCACGGGAAACCAATCGAGCTTGCTCTTCGGATTAGCCATAGGAACCACCCTCCTTTATGTTCAAAGCGAAATAACATGCATTATTTCTCATTGCTTTTTGAACTTTTCCTAAGGTATGTCTCATAGAAGAATTCATAGTTCTTGCGAATCGCCAGAACAGCCTCGTTTATGGACTTCTCATTGAACCCTTCAGACTGATTGCTTACCCCATATTTCTCGCTATCCACGAACTTCATGTAAAACACAATTGTGTTAAATTCCCCAAGCATCGCCGTGAACATTGGCAATGCCTTCATGACTTTGAATGTTTTGTTTATCTTTTTGATAAGATATTTTTGAAGCTTCTCCTGAGTTTCCAACTCTGCCTTTTCTTCTTCTGTTTTGCCTTCTTTGAAATAAAGGCTATCGATTTTTTCATTCACTCCAAAAAGAGCGGAATAATAGCCAGCGATTAAATCTGGTGCATGATTTACAGTTTTGCCAAATATTTCTAATGTCATTTTCATGGTTAGTCCTTCCTTCCAGCCATCTTTTCGATGATTCTTCTCATTCCGTTTATGGCGGTTTTATAGCAGAAAACTCTCTTATGGGTGACTTGGCCAGCTTTCTTATCGCTATAGGTGCAATCGATGACTCTGAACCATCCCTTATCGATGAATTCTTGGCTTGGGAGATTATCAGCATTTAAGACATCATTGTTTCTCAAAATGGATAAGAGATTAACTTTGTTAATGCCTTTGATTTTGAGTTTGCTAGGGACATCAAATAAATCAATGAGAACACCGCTATCGGTCATCCTTTTGACATATTCTCTGGCCTCTACCGTTTCGGCGTTTATGGATTCTAGGATGTTATTGCGAATCTTGAGTTCGTTATAAGAATCTAAAAATGACAAAGCGGCTTCTGGTGATCCGTTGATTAGCTGAACGTCGAACCTTCCGAATTTCCTAATCGTAGGAAGAACGGTCTCGGTTACCCAATCCATGAATAAGACGGCTTCTTCTTTCCTTGATTGGAAGATTAAGCGATAAAGGTTATCTTCGGTGACATATAGATAGTTTCTGAATTTGCTTCCATCGTTCATGGTAAGCCTAACTACACCACTGGCTTTTAATCTGCCTTTTGCATCACTTGGATTCTTGATATCTAAGATGTTGCATGCATCCTTTAGGCAGATAACTGGCCTACCATAGTTATCGTAGGCAGTTCTTAAGCTTCCTAATGACTCTGATGTGAATGTTTTGATTTCAATTTTGAGTGAGGCTTGCTCTTCTTTTTCTAGGGAATTTCCCTGCATAACCTCATTATTTTCGTTTTTTGACATTATTTTTCCCTCGTCTTTCTACATCTTCCACGCATTTAGATGGTCACTCTTCTTCGTTTTCCTCTCCGTCATCAAAGGCCCTTTCTATATATCCTTGGCTTGGATTATTTTCCGGGGTAATTTCACGGAGATAGATTGTTGTTGTTTCGATGGATTTATGTCTTAACAACTGTTGGACTTGCTGTATGGTGGCACCATTAGCAATTGCGATTGCAGCGCATGTATGCCTCAAGGCATGTGCGGTATAGATATCATCGTTAAGGCCTATGGCTCTAAGATGCTGCTTTACTATCTTTGAAATGATTTTAGGCTCTATCCTCCCATTAGGATTCCTGTTGCTGTGGTTGACAAAAATAGCCCCTTCGGTCAATTTCCTTTTCTTGATGTAACGATTAAGGACTTGATATACCTTTGGCTCTAATCTAATAGCGTCATCAGGATCGTTATGTCCTTTCCCTTTAACAAACAAGAACCTCTTCCCTTCAATGGTTTTGAGATTGGAAAAATCAGCGTTTGAGACTTCCACAGTTCTAAGGCCTATATGAAGCATCAGATAGATCATCGTGTAGTTTCTTAACTTGACTAGATTCTTAGGATCCTCTTTGTATTCTTTTCTGCATAGTTCGATGAGCTTCTTCGCATTATCAAGTCCTATGGACTTTCTCTAGAAGAATCGAAGATCGGAAGAGCGGTTCAGCAGGAATGCCGAGACCGATCT